>CAVYUK010000001.1:0-43701 GCA_963771665.1 uncultured Gammaproteobacteria bacterium
GCCTTAAGTCAATCAACCCATCGCAAGTATATAAGGAGTGGCATCCATGAAGATTCGTCCTCTTCATGACCGTGTGATCGTCAAGCGCTTGGAAGAAGAGCGCACGTCACCTGGCGGTATCGTGATTCCGGACACTGCGGCTGAGAAGCCCGTCCAGGGCAAGATCGTCGCGGTCGGCAAAGGCAAGATTCTCGAAGACGGGCAGGTTCGTCCGCTCGACGTAAAAGTCGGCGACAAGATCCTGTTCGGCAAATACAGCGGCACGGAAGTGAAAGTCGAAGGCGAAGACCTCGTGGTCATGCGCGAAGAAGACGTCATGGCCGTCATCGAAGGCAAGTAATTCCAGAGGAATACAACCATGGCAGCCAAAGAAGTACGTTTTAGTGACGATGCCCGGACACGCATGTTCCGTGGCGTCAACATCCTGGCAAACGCCGTCAAGGCGACGCTGGGCCCCAAGGGCCGCAACGCGGTGCTCGAGAAGAGCTTCGGCGCTCCGACGATCACCAAGGACGGCGTTTCCGTCGCCAAGGAAATCGAGCTCAAAGACAAGTTTGAGAACATGGGCGCGCAAATGGTGAAGGAAGTCGCTTCCAACACTTCGGATGAAGCCGGCGACGGCACCACCACTGCGACCGTGCTCGCACAGGCGATCATTCGCGAAGGCCTCAAGGCCGTGGCTTCGGGCCGCAACCCGATGGACATCAAGCGCGGTATCGATAAGGCGGTGATCGCAGCGACTGAAGAGCTGCGCAAGCTCAGCAAGCCCTGCAAGGACAGCAAGGCGATTGCGCAGGTCGGCACCATCTCGGCCAATTCCGATGAGAGCATCGGCAAGACCATTGCGGATGCAATGGAAAAGGTCGGCAAGGAAGGCGTTATCACGGTTGAAGAAGGCTCGGGCCTGGACAATGAACTCGACGTGGTCGAGGGCATGCAGTTCGACCGCGGCTACCTTTCGCCGTATTTCATCAACAATCAGGCCAGCCAGAGCACCGAGCTCGAGAAGCCGTACGTACTGCTGGTCGACAAGAAGATCAGCAATATCCGCGAGCTCCTCCCGGTCCTGGAAGGCATTGCCAAGGCGGGTCGTCCGCTGCTGGTAGTGGCCGAAGATGTCGAGGGCGAGGCCCTGGCGACGCTGGTCGTCAACAACATCCGCGGCATTCTCAAAGTCGCGGCGGTGAAGGCTCCTGGCTTCGGCGATCGCCGCAAAGCCATGCTGGCCGACATCGCGGTGCTGACCGGTGGCACGGTGATCTCGGATGAAGTCGGCCTGTCGCTCGAGAAGGCCACCCTGAACGATCTGGGTGAGGCCAAGAAGATCCTGGTGGAGAAGGAAAACACCACCATCATCGACGGCCACGGTAAGGCTGCCGACATCAAGGCGCGGGTCGAGTCGATCCGTCAGCAGATCGAGGAAGCAACTTCCGACTACGACAAGGAAAAGCTGCAGGAGCGCGTTGCGAAGCTCTCCGGCGGTGTTGCCGTGATCAAGGTTGGTGCTGCCACCGAGATCGAAATGAAAGAGAAGAAGGCCCGCGTCGAAGATGCGCTGCACGCCACGCGTGCCGCCGTCGAAGAGGGTGTGGTACCGGGTGGTGGCGTGGCGCTGATCCGCGCGCTCAAGGCTCTCGATAAGCTCGAAGGTGCGAATGAGGACCAGACGGTCGGCATCCGCATCCTGGCGCGCTCGATCGAGGAGCCGCTGCGTCAGATCGTCGAGAACGCCGGTGAAGATGCCGCTGTCATCCTGAACAATGTTCGGGCCGGCAAGGGCAGCTATGGCTACAACGCGGCCACGGGCGAGTTCGGTGACCTGATCGAAGCAGGCATCCTGGATCCGACCAAGGTCACTCGTCTGGCACTGCAGAACGCGGCTTCGGTCGCCGGCCTGCTGCTGACCACCGAGGTCATGATCGCCGAGGCGCCGAAGGACGAGGCTGAGCACAGCCACGGAGCTCCGGGCGGCATGGGTGGAATGGGCGGTATGGACATGTAACGACGCGAACAGCGTCGGTCCAGAAAAGGCCGGACTCGCGTCCGGCCTTTTTTTATGGCTTTTTTATAGGGCTTGGCGCGGTTTGTGCTCGCGCGTTCATATCGCCATATCGGTAATGTATATGTAACGAATGGTTCACTTTACAAACTAAAATTCTTCGGTATAGTTGTCCTCAGGGTGAGGCGGACGCCAGTTCGCGTAACCCTGAAAAGTCGCGGAACAAGACCCCCCCCGTTTCCGCGCAATACCTCAAAGCCCCGCTATGCGGGGCTTTTTTTTGCCCCATTTTCTGCCGCGTGTCGTGCCGGCGCTGCACCCGGAACGGGCATTTGTGCGCGTGGCGGCACGGTTGCGGCATCATGGCAACGCCAGCCGCCTGTTAGTTCACTCGAGGCCCACCGTGTCGATCCATGTTGCGCTGAACCACCTGACCCGCTACCGCTACGACCGTGCCGTGGCCCTAGGACCCCAACAGGTCCGCCTGCGCCCTGCGCCGCACTGCCGCACGCGCATCCTGTCCTATTCGCTGCGGGTCGAGCCCGCGAAGCACTTCGTCAACTGGCAGCAGGACCCGCAGGCCAATTACCTGGCGCGCCTGGTATTCCCGGAGCGCACGCGCGAACTGCGCATCGAGGTGGACCTGGTCGCCGAGATGGCGGTGCTCAACCCCTTCGATTTCTTCCTGACCCCGTACGCCGAGCAGGTTCCATTCGAGTACGAGGCGACCGAGGCAGTGGAGTTGGCGCCGTACCTGGTGCGCGCGCCCGCCTCGGCGCTGTTCGCCGACTACCTTGCCAGTGTCCCGCGCGAACCCACGGCGACCATCGATTTCCTGGTGGCGGTCAATCGCCGGGTCGCCGACGACATCCGCTACCTGATTCGCATGGAGCCCGGGGTTCAGTCGCCCGAGGAGACCCTGCAGCGTGCGGCCGGGTCCTGCCGGGACTCCGGCTGGCTGCTGGTGCAGCTGCTGCGTCACCTGGGGCTGGCGGCCCGCTTCGTCTCCGGCTACCTGATACAGCTCACCAGCGACGTCAAGCCGCTGGATGGGCCCGCGGGCCCTGCCGCCGACTTCACCGATCTGCACGCCTGGTGCGAGGTTTACCTGCCAGGGGCCGGCTGGATCGGGCTCGATCCGACCTCGGGCCTGCTCGCCGGTGAGGGTCATATCCCGCTGGCCTGCACGCCCGAGCCGTCGTCGGCGGCACCCGTCAGCGGCGCGGTCGATGAGTCCGAGGTCGAGTTCGAACACCACATGACGGTCACGCGCGTATGGGAGGCGCCGCGCGTCACCAAGCCGTACACCGAGGCGCAGTGGCGCGATATCGACGCGCTCGGGTCGCGCCTGGACCTCGAGTTCGATCAAGGCGATGTGCGCCTGACCATGGGCGGGGAGCCGACGTTTGTCTCGATCGACGACCCGGACGGGGCCGAGTGGAATACAACGGCGATGGGGCCCGACAAGCGGCGCCTCGCTGCCGAGTTGTTTCAGCGGCTGCGCGATCACTATGCGCCCGCGGGGCTGACTCATTTCGGACAGGGCAAGTGGTACCCGGGCGAACAGCTGCCCCGCTGGTCGCTGAACTGTTTCTGGCGCCGCGATGGCGAGCCGATCTGGCGCGAGCGTGAGCTCATCGCCGACGAGCAGGGTGAGTACGGCGCCACCGCGGCGACCGCCGAGGGCTTCCTGCGCGAGGTTGCCGAACGCCTCGGCGTTGCACCGCGGCATGTCTTTCCGGCCTTCGAGGACTCGTTCTATTACCTGTGGCGCGAGCGGCGACTGCCAAGCAACGTCGATACGCTCAACTCCAGGATCGATGATCCCCAGGAGCGCGCACGGCTGCTGCGGGTGTTCGGCCAGGGGGTCGATCGCATCGCGGGGCAGGTGCTGCCGATCGCGCGCGCGGCCGACGGACGCGGCTGGCGGAGCGGCGGCTGGTTTCTGCGTACCGAGCACTGCTACCTGACCCCGGGAGACTCGGCGCTGGGCTACCGCCTGCCGCTCGACTCGCAGCCGTGGGTCTCGGCGGAGGACTATCCCTACGTGCTGCCGCCGGATCCGATGGACGAGCACAGTCCGCTGGCGCGGACCGCGCCGCTCGCGACGCCTGGGCAGCCCGCGCAGCAGCACTCGCGCGAGCGCACGCCCAAGCCACAGGAGTCAGCCAGCTGGATAACGCGCACGGCGCTGTGCGCCGAGCCGCGCTCGGGTGTGCTCTATATCTTCATGCCGCCGACCCAATCCCTGGAGGATTACCTGGAAATCGTGGCCGCCGTCGAGGACACGGCACGAGCGCGCAATCAGCCGGTGCTGCTCGAGGGCTACGAGCCGCCGCGCGATCCGCGCCTGAATTCATTCCGCGTCACTCCTGATCCGGGCGTCATCGAAGCCAACGTACATCCCTCGCATGACTGGCGCGAGCTGGTGGAGCGAACGGAGTTCCTCTATGGCGCCGCGCGCGCCACCCGCCTGGGCACCGAGAAGTTCATGCTCGACGGGCGCCACACGGGTACCGGCGGCGGCAATCACTTCGTGCTCGGCGGCGCTACCCCCGCCGACTCGCCCTTCCTGCGGCGCCCGGATCTGCTCGCCAGCCTGCTGGCCTACTGGCACAACCATCCCTCGCTGTCGTACCTGTTTTCGGGCCTGTTCATCGGCCCGACCTCGCAGGCGCCGCGGGTCGATGAAGCGCGCAACGATTCGATTTACGAACTGGAGATCGCGCTCCGGCAAATGCCGCCGCCGGACGAGGCGGTGCCACCCTGGCTGATCGATCGGCTGCTGCGCAATCTGCTGATCGATGTCACGGGCAATACGCACCGCGCGGAGTTCTGCATCGATAAGCTCTATTCGCCCGACGGACCCAACGGACGGCTGGGGCTGCTGGAGCTGCGCGCTTTCGAGATGCCGCCGCACGCACGCATGAGTCTGACGCAGCAGTTGCTGCTGCGTTCGCTGGTCGCGCGCTTCTGGAAGACGCCGTATCGGGCGCAGCGCCTCGCGCGCTGGGGCACGGAGCTGCACGATCGCTTCATGCTGCCGTACTTCCTCGAGCAGGATTTCAGCGATGTGATCGCCGAGCAACGCGCGGCGGGCTATATGCTCGAGGAGGCCTGGTTTGCGCCGCACCTGGAATTCCGCTTTCCGCGCTACGGTGATTATTCGATCCTCGGCACCACGATGGAGCTGCGCCACGCGCTTGAGCCGTGGCACGTCATGGGCGAGGAGGGCACCGCGGGCAGCACCGTTCGCTACGTGGACTCCTCGGTGGAGCGCCTGCAGGTGCGCGTCACCGGACTGCCGCCGGATCGCATGGTGGTGAGCTGCAACGGACGCCAAGTGCCGTTGCGACCCACCGGCACCGTGGGAGAATTCGTGGCCGGAGTGAGGTATCGTGCGTGGCAGCCGCCGTCGGCGCTGCATCCCAGGATAGGAGTGCACTCGCCCTTGACCTTTGATCTGTTCGATACGTGGATGCAGCGCTCGCTGGGGGGCTGCCAATACCACGTGGCTCATCCTGGCGGTCGCAGCTACAACAGCTTTCCGGTGAACTCGTTCGAGGCGGAAAGCCGCCGGCTGGCCCGCTTCTTTCGCATGGGCCATACGCCCGGCAGTGCGGCGCGCGCGGCCCCGATGCCGGTTGCGATCGAGCCCGAATTTCCCTTCACGCTGGATCTGCGCCGCTCCGGGTGATGTCCGAGTCGACGCAGCTTCTCTACCCCGGCAGTTCACAACGCTACGATGAACTGCTCGATCGCGACGGCTCCATCCGCCCGCACTGGAAGCCGCTGATCGAATATCTCGCCGACGGCGGCACCGAGGCAGCGCGGCGCGCCGTCGAGATGACGCGGCGGCTGGTCGTGGAAAACGGCGTCACCTACAACGTCTATGCCGATCCGCAGGGCCGCGATCGGCCCTGGCAACTCGATCCGTTGCCGCTGCTGATAGCAGCCGACGAATGGCGCGCCATCGAAGCGGGCGTGCAGCAGCGCGCGCGCCTGCTCAACGCGCTGCTGGCCGACCTCTACGGCCCGCAACGGCTGATCGCAGAAGGCGTGGTGCCCGCCGAACTCGCCTTCGGCCATCCCAATTTTCTCTGGGCCGCGCATGACCTGCGGCCCGCCGGCGACACCTGGCTGCATCTCTACGCCGCCGATCTCGCCCGCGCTCCCGACGGGCGCTGGTGGGTACTCAGCGATCGTACGCAGACGCCCTCGGGGCCGGGCTACGCGCTCGAGAACCGCGCCATCATTGGCCGCGTGCTGCCGGGACTGCTCAACGAGTTGAACGTTCGCCCGCTGGCCGGATTCTTCAACATGCTGCGCGAGAGCCTGCTGGATTTTGCCGACGGCGATGGCGCACCGCTGGTCGTGGTGCTGACACCGGGTCCATTCAACGAAACCTATTTCGAACACGCCTACCTGGCACGCCAGCTGGGCCTGCCGCTGGTGCAGGGGCAGGATCTGACCGTGCGCGCCGATACGGTCTATCTCAAGACGCTGCCGGGGCTGCGGCGCGTGCACGCCATTCTGCGTCGCATGGACGATGACTACTGCGATCCGCTGGAGCTGCGCCCCGATTCAGCGCTCGGTGTACCCGGATTGCTCGGCGCGGTGCGCGCCCGCCGTGTGGTACTCGCCAACTCGCTGGGCAGCGGGCTGCTCGAGTCGGCTGCCTGGCAGGGATTCCTGCCCGGTGCCGCCAAGCGCCTGCTCGACGAGCCGCTGCGCCTGCCGTCGCTGGCGACCTGGTGGTGCGGCGAGCGCCCGGCGCTCGACTACGTGGTCACCCACCTGGATCAGCTCGTCATCAAGGCGACTTTCCCGAATCAGAAGTTCGAGCCCTGCTTCGGCCGCGATATGTCCGTCAAGGACCGCCTGAAGCTGATCCGGCGGTTACGCGGCCGGCCTTATGCCTATGTGGCGCAGGAGAGAGTCTCGCTCTCGCAGGCTCCGTCCTGGCGCCCGGGGGCCACGGTACGGCTCGCGCCGCGCACGCTGACGATGCGGGTGTACGCGATCGCGACCCCGAGCGGCTTCCAGGTCATGCCGGGCGGAATGGCGCGCATCGCCGCGGAGGGCGTGGTCGACATCGTATCGACGCAGCGCGGCGGCGGCAGCAAGGACGTCTGGATCCTCGGCGCCAACGATGCGCGCGAGCTTGCCACTGACGGTCACGCGATCGGGGAGCTGCCGCTGCTGCCGCGGCGCATGCGGCACGACGAATTGCCCTCGCAGCTGGTGGAGAATCTGTTCTGGCTGGGCCGCTACTCGGAGCGTTGCGAAGACAAGGCGCGGCTGGTGCGGGCAACGCTCGCGATGCGTACCAATGCCACGGTATGGAGCCGCGCGCGCGCCCAGTGCATCAGCTACGGCGTGCTCCCGCCCGAAGGCGATCCGGCCGTCACCGTGTTCGACGACGCGCACGAGTTCGGCCTGGCGGCCGATCTTGGCCGCCTCAGCTGGTGCGCCACGCAGTCGCGCAGCCGCCTCTCGGCCGAGCACTGGCGTTCGATCACTGTCATGCAGCGCGAGTTTCAGGAGGCCGGCGCTTCCGAGCACGATCCGCTCGAGGCGCTCGATCAGTTGCTGGTGGCGCTGACCGCACTGAGCGGTTTCGCGCTGGATGACATGACACAGGATGATGGCTGGCGCCTGCTGATGCTCGGGCGCCGACTCGAGCGCGTGCGGTTCCTGGCGGGATTACTCGGCGACCGGCTGGCACCCGGAACGCCGCTGCGACAGGGCGAGCTCGAGTGGCTGCTGGATCTGGGGGGCTTGAGCATCACCTATCGCACCCGCTACGTGTCGACGCCGCAGCTTGCACCGGTGCTGCGGCTCATGCTGTTCGAACAGGCCAGCCCGCGCTCGCTGTATTTTCAGTGGCTCGCGATCCGCGAGGCGCTGATCGATCTGGCGCAGTCGATCGGTGCCAGCGCGGAGGAGCCGTTCGATGAACCCATGGCGCAGCTGACACCTGCACTGACCGCGGGCATCGACGAAGAAGGCGGCCTCGGTGCCGCCCGGCGCCAGGCCTTCGCCGAAGCGCTCTCGGAGCTCGCCGCCGCGGCGGAGCGTATTTCCGCCCGGCTGGTGTCACGACACTTCTCGCTGGTGGACCTGGACGTGCACGCGGTGGCCACTTGAGCGCGGTGCGCTACACCGTGCAGCATGAAACGCTCTACAGCTATGGGCGCGAAGTGGTGCACTCGCACCAGTTGCTGCACCTGACGCCGCGTAACTCGGAGCGCCAGGCTTGCCTCGGACACGGCCTGTTGATCGAACCGGTGCCGGCCGTGCAGAGCGAACACCTGGATGCCTTCGGCAACCGCGTCACGCGCATCGAGTTCGATCGCCCGCATCGCCGGCTGCGTGTGCGCGCCGAGATGGTGGTCAGTGTCGAGGCGCCGCCGGCACTCTCATCGCAGGATGGCGAACGCTGGGAGCGGGTGCGTGACCAGCTGGCGTACCTGGCAACCGATCGCGCGGCGCCCTGGCTCGAAGCCATGCGCTTCCGCAGCGAGTCGCCCTTCGTGCGCATCAAACGCCTGTTCGGCGAGTTCGCGCGTGATTGCCTTGTGCCTGACAGCTCGGTGCTGCAGGTGGCGGACTGCCTGATGAGCAAGGTGCACCAGGATTTCACCTATGCGCCCGGCGCAACCCAGATCGCCACGCCGCTGCTGGAGGTGTTTCACCAGCGGCGCGGTGTCTGCCAGGACTACGCGCACATGATGATCGCCTGTCTGCGCAGCGCCGGATTGGCTGCGCGTTACGTCAGCGGCTACCTGCGCACTTACAACGGCTCGCTCGATGATGAACCGCTGCCGCCGCCGGCGGAGCCGGCCACGGACGAGGCGGAGGGCCTCGTGGGCGCCGACGCATCGCATGCCTGGGTGGCGGTGTTCGCGCCGCCGTTCGGCTGGGTCGAGTTCGATCCCACCAACAACATACGTGTAGGGCAGGACCACGTGGCGCTGGCGTGGGGCCGCGACTTTGGCGATGTGTCGCCGCTGCGCGGCGTGATCCTGGGCGGCGGTTCGCACACGCTGTCGGTGCGGGTGGCAGTTCAGCCCCACTGACCATTCCGATCATGCATGCCTTCGAAGCAGCGCAGCGCCACGCGCTGGCGATACTCGCCGAACGCGCGCCGGGCGTGGCCGCGGCGATGCAGCGTGCCGACACTGCGCTAAAACAAAGCGCCGCGCGAGTGCTGGCCGCCAGCGAATTCGTGCTCGATGCGCTGTGCCGGGATCCAGCGCTGTGGGAAGCGGCGCTCGGGCGCCCGGATTCGCGGCTCGAAGCCTCGCTGCTGGCCCTGCCTGAGCTGCCCGAAGACGAAGCAGAATTCATGAGCGCGCTGCGGCGCTGGCGCCGCGTCGAATTTGCGCGCATTGCCTGGCGCGATCTTGCGCAATGGGCTGATCTCGACGAGACCATGCAGAGTCTCTCAAGCGCAGCGCAGAGCGCATTGCAGGTGGCCGAGCAGTTTGCGCGGCGCACGCTCGTGCGCCGCTACGGCGAGCCGCGCGGCGCATCGGGCGCCGAGCAGCGGCTCATCATCGTGGCGATGGGCAAGCTCGGCGGCGGCGAGCTCAATTTCTCCTCCGATGTCGACCTCGTGCCGGTGTACCCGGAGGGCGGCGAGAGCGACGGCACGCGATCGATCAGCAACCAGGAATTTTTTACCCGCCTCGTGCAGCAGCTCATCCGGCTGCTCGAACAACAGACCGAGGACGGCTTTGTGTTCCGCATCGATCTGCGACTGCGCCCCTTCGGCGATAGCGGGCCGGTGGTCACGAATGCGGCCGCACTCGAAGACTATCTGCAGATTCACGGTCGCGACTGGGAGCGTTATGCCTGGGTCAAGGCGCGCGCCATGACCAACGCGCCGGCCTACCAGGAGCTGTTCGCCGAGGTGATCCGCCCCTTCGTCTATCGGCGTTATCTCGATTTCGGTGTGTTCGAATCGCTGCGCGAGATGAAGGCCATGATCGAACGCGAGGTGCAGCGGCGGGATCTCGAGGACGACATCAAGCTCGGGGATGGCGGGATTCGCGAAGTCGAGTTCATCGTGCAGTCCTTCCAGCTGATTCGCGGCGGCCAGGAGCGCCGCCTGCAGGGCACCTCGTTGCGTCACGCGCTGTCGCTGCTGGCCGGCTCGAAGCTGCTGCCCGCGAGCGCGGTAGTCGAACTCGATGCGGCCTACGTGTTCCTGCGCTGCCTCGAGAATCGGCTGCAGATATGGGCCAATCAACAGCTGCATCGGCTGCCATCCGAGCCTGCCGAGCGTGAGCGCCTGGCGTGGAGCATGGGACTGGCCGACTGGAACGAGCTCGATGCGCAGCTGCGCGGCCATCGGCAGTGCGTCTCGGCGCATTTTCGCTCGGTGGTTTTCGGTGACGAGGACGCAGCCTCAGGCGAACTGGCGCCATTGCCGCTCGATGCGGATGCCGCCGAGCCGCTGTCGGAGCGTCTCGCGGCCTACGGCTGGAGCGCGCAGAGCGCCGCGGCAGCGGCGGCGCTGTTGCGGGAATTCAACCAGGCAGCCGCGACCCGGCGCCTGGACAAGGCCGGCGCGCGCCGGCTGGCGGCGCTGCTGCCGGTGCTGGCAACCGAGGCGGCGGCAACGCCAGAGCCGCTGCGCACTCTGCCGCGGTTGCTGCGCGTGCTGGAGGCCATCGGTGCGCGTTCCGCCTACTTTGCGCTGCTGCTGCACAACGCGCGCGCGCGCGGGCGCCTGGTACGGCTCGCGACGCACGGCGATTTTCTGATCGACCAGATCGCCGCGCATCCGCTGCTGCTCGATGAGCTCATCGATGAGCGCCTGCTCGAGCAGCCGCCGGACCGCGCGACTTTCGCGGCCGACCTCGCGCAGCGCATGGACGGCGTCGATGAAGGCGATCAGGAGCAGCTGCTGGAACGACTGCGGCTGTTCCAGCGCGCCGCGATCTTCCGGCTCGCGGTGGCGGACCTGCTGCTGCAACTTCCGGTCATGCAGGTGAGCGATCGACTGACCGACGTCGCCGAACTCATCATCGAATGCGCGCTGGGCCTGACCTGGCAGCAGCTCATACCTACTCTCGGCATGCCTCGCTGCGGGGAGGGAGCGGCGCGCCGCGACGTGCGCCTGTGTGTGATCGGTTACGGCAAGCTCGGCGGCATGGAGCTCGGTTATACCTCGGACCTGGATCTGGTGTTCCTGCACGATTCCAGCGGCGCGCAGCAGGAAACCGATGGCGGCCGCGGCGTCGACAACCAGGTGTTTTTCCTGCGCTTCGCGCAGCGCATGGTGCACCTGCTGACCGTGCACTCCGCCGCGGGGCGCCTGTACGAGGTCGACATGCGGCTGCGACCCAGCGGCAAGGCCGGACTGCTGATCACCAGTATCGATGCCTTTGCCGACTACCAGCACCGCGAGGCCTGGACCTGGGAGCATCAGTCGCTGTTGCACGCGCGGGCGGTCGCAGGCTCGCCCGAACTCATGCGGCAGTTCGAGGCGCTGCGCGCCGACGTACTGGCGCGGCACGTGCGGCGGCCCACGTTGCGCGCCGAGGTGCGCCGCATGCGCAATCGCCAGCGCCGCGAGCTCTCGCGAGCCGGACCCGGCGAATTCGACCTCAAGCAGGACCCCGGCGGCATCGGCGACATTGAATTCCTGGCGCAGTACTGGGCGCTCAAATGGGCGCAGGACTATCCGCCCGTCGCCATGTTTGCCGATACCATCCGGCAGCTCGAATCGGTGGCCTCGGCGGACCTGGTACCGCAGGCGCAGGTCGATGTGCTGGCCGACATCTATCGCGCCTATCGCACCCGGCTGCACCACCGTGCGCTCGACGGCCGCGGCGCCGTGGTCGACGCGGCCGAATTCGTGCCCGAGCGCGCCGCGGTGGCAGCGGTCTGGGATGCGACCTTATACTGATGGCATGACAAAAACCGCCGAACTGCGGCCCGCCAACGCGCAGCAGCAGTACACCGTGACGACCTCAGACCTGCCATTGTCCTGCCCGATGCCGGATATGGTGCTGTGGAATTCCCATCCGCGCGTTTATCTGGCCATAGAGGCCACGGGGTTCGCCAAGTGCCCTTACTGCGGCGCTGAATACACGCTGCAGCGCTAACGATAGGGCCGGTACGATTTCTCTTCGATCAGTTCCGAGGCAAGCTTTAGATTGATGCGCCGCTTGATGGCGGCGCGTTCGTCGTTGCGCAGGTACACCGACCGCGCCAGTTCGATGAAGCCGGCATCGAAGCGTTGCTCGAACTCGTGAGCGCGGATGCGATCCTCGATATCCCACAGCGCGGCATTGACGCGCGCGAGTTCGGCTTCCTCGGCAACCAGATCAGTCGCCGCGGGCACCGAGGCCGCCCAGCTGCGCTCGAGTCGCGACAGTTCCCGCCGCACGTTGTCGAGCTTTGCCGCATCGGTGATGCGGACGCACTTGATGCGCAGGATCGTGATCTTGTCGAGCAGTTCGCCCGGCGAGATCGGCACCAGGATATCGGTCATGACGGTATCCTAGCAGGCGCTGAATTCAGCGCTGCCAACAGCGCATCCAGCCGTTCGCGCACGTCAGCGACTTCGATCAGATCCATCACGCCCGGCTCCTCGATCTTGCGGTGCCAGGGCAGCTCCGAGGCGCTGCAGCCGCGATAGCGGCGCGCCGCCGCCTCGTAACGGTCGATGCACCATTGCCGCGACAGGTATGGCCCGACGCGCTGCAGGCGCGTGGCGGCATACAGCCCGATCACAGGCGTGGCAACCATCGTGGCCATGTGGGCCGGACCGGAATCGGGCGATAGCAGCACGCTGGCGCGCGCGAGCAACGCCAGCATCTGCGGCAGCGTGTCGCGCCCGATCTGATTGATGATCGGCGCCGCGCTCTGCCGCGCGATCTCGGCACCGGTTTCCAGTTCCAGCGGCGAGCGTCCGCCGCACAAAATCACCCGCATGCCGTGTGTTTCGGCCGCGTAGTCGATGATGGCCGCGTAACGCCCGGCGCGCCAATTGCGCGCCGGATGGCTCGAACAGGGACTGACGATGAGCGTCGGCTGCGCGTCGGGAATCAACGCCGCGGCGTAATCGAGCGCATCCTGCGGCAGCGGCAGGTTCCATTCGAGCGGGCCGCGCGCCAGGCCGAGTGCCGGCAGGAATCCCTGGAAGCTGTCGAGCACATGCTCATCGCGCCGCGGCGCCACCGTGGCGTTGGTGAACAGCCATTGCAGTTCACGCGCGCGCGCGCGATCGAAGCCTACCCGCAGTTTTGCCCACACCGCCAGCGAGGCAATGCTTGCGCGCAATGACAGCTGCAGGTGCAGCAGCGCATCGAAGCGGCGGCCGCGCAGGCTGCGTCGCAGTGCCGGCAGCGCGGCGAGGCCGGCGCCTTTGTCGATGGTGATAAACTCGATCCCGGGTAGCAGGCTCATGAGTCGCGCCTCGGTGCGACCGATGATCCAGGTCAGCCTGGTCGCGGGCCACGCGTGCTGCAGCGTGCGCACGACGGGCACGACGTGACAGGTATCGCCGATAGCCGAGAGCCGCAGGATGCACACGCTCTCAGGTGGCGTAATGGGATGAGTCATGCGGAAGACATTGCGCTGGCCGGTCGGGGCGGAGGTGCGGCAGAAACCGATTCGGGGCGGCGCGATGCTATATGACGCCTCCCGTGCCGGCAACGCCGATGCCGTCTGGTTCGACCGCGACTGGTGGTCGCGCCGCGGCGAAGTGCACGACAGTGCCGAGGGCCGTGGCTCCGCCGCGTTCATCGAAGCGGACTCGCGCCACCTGGTGCTGCGACACTATCGGCGCGGCGGCTGGATGGCGCGGTTGACTCCCGACCGCTACTTCTGGCAGGGCGAAGCGATGACGCGCTCCTTTGTTGAATGGCATCTGCTCTACGTCATGCAACGCGCCGGACTGCCGGTGCCGATGCCGATAGCGGCCGGCTACCGAAGAATCGACCGCTACAGCTATACGGCTGACCTGCTCACCGAGCAGATTCCAGGGACGCAGTCGCTGGCGGCGCGGCTGCTCGCCGGACCATTGCCGCTGACCGGCTGGATCGCGATCGGCCGCTGCCTGCGCCGGTTTCACGCCGATGGCATCTGCCACGCGGACCTCAACGCACACAATGTGCTGCTCGATGAGGCCGACGCGGTCTGGCTGGTGGATTTCGATCGCGGCGCATTGCGTGAGCCTGGCTTCTGGTGCGATGGCAATCTGGTACGCCTGCGCCGCTCGCTCGAGAAGATCGCCGAGCGGCTGCCGCCCGAGCGATTCTCCGAGGCCGACTGGGCCTCGCTGCTCGACGGCTATTTCACGCTGCAATCGCAAGCCTCAGTCGCCTAGGAGTTCCTCGGCCCACCGTGCGACGCCTCTACACGCTGCTGCTATACCTGCTGCTCCCATTTGCCTCGCTGCTGGTGCTGGCGCGCGGTTTGCGCACGCGCGAGTATTGGCGCGGCGGCTGGGCCCGATTCGGTTTCGGCGCGGCTCGTGCGGGCGGCGGCGTCTGGGTGCACGCCGTGTCGGTGGGTGAGGTCCAGGTCGCCGCCATCCTCATCCAGGCGCTGCGCGAGCGCCAGCATACCCTCGAGGTCACCCTGACCTGTGCCACGCCCACGGGACGCGCGCGCGCGCGGGCGCTGCTGCCCGGGGTCGAGGTGCGATACGCGCCCTACGATCTGCCGGGGTGCATTCGCCGCTGCCTGGCGCGCCTGCGCCCGCGGCTGCTGATCCTCATCGAGACCGAGCTGTGGCCGAACCTGCTGCACGAAGCCGGCCGCGCCGGCATTCCAATCCTGATTGCGAGTGCGCGCATCTCCGAGCGCAGCAGCCGTCTCTATCGTCGCTTCCCTTCTTTGATGCGCGCCGCGCTCGAACAAAATGTCTGGGTGGGTGCACAGACCGCCGCCGACCTGGAGCGCTTCGCCGCCATGGGAGTGATGCCGCAGCGGCTGACACTGGTCGGCAACATCAAGTTCGATCGCGTCCTGCCCGCCGACATTCACGAGCGCGGCGCGCAGTGGCGCGCCTACTATGCCGGCGATCGCCCGGTGTGGGTGGCGGGCAGCACGCATCCGGAAGAGGAAGCGATCGTACTGGAGGCGCACCGCCAGTTGCGCACCGGTCAGCCGCGCGCGCTGCTGATCCTGGCGCCACGGCATCCGGCTCGCTTCACCGCGGCAGCGGCCGCGATCGCAGCCATGGGATTCCAGTACGCACGCCGCTCCGGAGCGGGCTCCGAGGGTCCCCCTGATGTACTGCTGCTCGACAGCATCGGCGAACTGCTGGAGTTTTACGCGGCGGCCGATGTCGCCTTCGTCGGCGGCAGCCTCGTGCCCGTCGGCGGCCACAATCTGCTCGAGCCCGCGGCACTGGGAGTGCCGGTCATCAGCGGTCCGGAACAGTTCAACAGTCCCGATGTGGCGCGGGTGCTGGCCGAGCAGGGCGGCTTGATCACCGTGCGCGATGCCGGCGAACTGGCGGCGGCGCTCAGCAGCCTGTTCGACGATCCCGACAGGCGCGCGCGCAAGGGCGATGCGGCGCGGATGGCGATGGACGCCCATCGCGGCGCCCTCGCCAAGCTGCTGCGACTTACGCAGACGCTGCTGGCGATAGCGTCTCCGCCGCCGCCCTAAGGAGTGGGACCCGGGCCCGGACCGGGCTGCGCGGGCATCTGTTCGTTCAGCCAGGTGTTGATCATCTCCACCGTGTGACGATCCAGGCTGCCTGCTGCCAGTCGCAGGGAGACTATGTTGTCGAGATAGCCATACTTGGCCTGCGCATAGTTGGTTTCCGCCTGGACCAGCAACTCGCGTGACGTCAGAACGTCCACCGCGGTCTTGATGCCGGCGGTATAGCCGGCCTGGGTGGCGTCCAGCGATACCCGGCTCGAGTGCACGGCCTGCCTGAGCGCCTCGACCTGCGAGATCTGGCTGATGACGCCCTGGTAGGCATCGCGGGTCTGCTCCTCGGTCTGGCGCGAGGAGTAGTCGAGGCCCGCCTTGGCGGCATCCCAGGTATAGCGCGCCTGGCGCACCCTGGAGGAGACCGCGCCGCCCGTGAAGATCGGAACCGAAATGGCAACCTGCCAGATGGTGTCGGAGTTACCCGTGAAGGGCGTCAGCTGGCCAAGCAGCGCCTCGGCCTGCGCCGGCGGCGTGAAGTTGCCGTGCTCGAGCGCCCAGTTGCGATAGACGTTGATCCCGATCGTCGGCAGGTGGCCGCCGTAGGCGGACAGCAAGCCGTCGCGCGCGATGTCCGCGGCCATGCGGCTGGCGATCAGGCTCGCATTCTGCTCCATGGCCGTACTGACCCACGCATCCTCGCTGGCAGGCGTTGGCGTTAGCAGCGGCATGTCATCCCCGGGGCCGGCCAGCGTGCGATAACTTTCACCGGTGATTGCGCGCAGCAGGTCATTCTGCGTGGCCAGCGTGCGCTTGGCTCCGATCACGGCCGCATTGGTGCTGTCCCGCGAGGCGCGTGCGATCTCGACGTCGGTGATGGCCAGCAGTCCGACGTTATAGCGCTGCTCTGCCTGATCGAGCTGGATCTGCACCGACTGCAGGGCACTCTGCTGCGCGCTCAGCGTGTCCTGCGCGGCGAGTACCGCGAAGTACTGTGCCGTCACGCGCTGCACCAGGTTCTGCTGCGCGGCCAGAAAATTCGCCTCGCTCTGTGCGACGGTGGCATCGGCCGCCTTGAGCGCCACCCAGCTGCTCCAGGAGAAGAGGTTCACCGCCAGGCTAAGGGAGGCGGTCGCTGGCGTCGTGATGGGGAGCCCGCCGACGCCCTGGAAATATTTATTGGCGCTCAGGTCGATCGGCAGCAGGCCGATCAGCGCCTGCGTGCGCGTCTCACGAATTGCGAGCCGCGTTGCCGTCGCCTGTTGCAGCAGCGGGTCGGTGATCTGCGCGCGATCGAAGACTTCCAGCAGATCGGTGGCGGTGACGGCGGGTGGGTGGCAGGCGCACACCGCCGCCAACAAACCCACTGCCGTGTGGCGTACCACGGTCATGACCCTAGTACGTCGGCAGCTCGGGATCGATATCGCGTGACCAGGCGTCGATGCCGCCGGCGAGGTTGGCCACGTGCGTGAACCCGCGCGCGGACAGGAACTCGGCCGCGCGGCGACTGCGGACGCCGCCATGGCACATGACGACCAGCTCCGCATGGGGATCCAGTTCCCCCAGGCGTGCCGGCACTTCATTTAGCGGGATGTTGAGCGTGCCTGGCAGGCTGGCGAGTTTGATCTCCCAGGGCTCGCGCACGTCGAGGACGGTGAGTGTCTCGCCCGCATCCAGCCGGCGCTTGAGTTCCTGAGGTCCGATATCGGGGACGCTGGCCATGGCGTCAGAAGCGGAAGGGAGCCGGCCGCAAAGCGCCTTCGAGCGCCTCGATGGAAGTTTCGAACAATGGTTCGCTGATTGTGCAGCCTGCGCTGGTGCTGCGGACCAGGCAGGCGCGCTGCGGCGCATCGGCACCCACCACCACGAACAGCCGGCCGCCTGGGCGCAGCGCGCGTTCGAATCGCGGGTCGTACATCGGCAGCGATGCGGTCAGCACGATGACATCGTAGAGCCCTGTTTCATCGAGCTCCATGCCGTCCCCGGTGACCACGCGCACGGGCGAGCCGCCCACGACTGCCGCGAGGTTCTGGCGCGCCAGCTCGGCCACTTCCGGGTGCATTTCGATGGTTTGCACCTGGCCGCCAAGCCGGGCCAGACAGGCTGAGACATAACCCGAGCCCGTGCCGATCTCCAATACCTGCTCGCCGCCCTGCAGTTCCAATGTCTGCAGCAGCCGCCCGACCAGCATGGGCCGCAACATGCGTTTGCCGCAGGGCAGGGGGATTTCAGTGTCGGCGAACGAGAGTTCCCGCCAGTGCTCCGGTACGAAGCGCTCGCGCGGCACGGCGCGCAGGGTATCGAGGATGCGTTCATCGAGTACGTCCCAGGCACGCACCTGCTGATCGACCATCTGCTCGCGGGCGGCTTCCGTCAGCATTGAACGTAATACGGGCTCGCCATCAGATGACGTTAAGGGTTTTTCCACCGGCTGCCAAGGGCGCTCCTGCCAGCATATGGTGAAATACCACAGGATCGGGCCCGGTCTCGGCTATGCTGCTGCTGCGTGCGATGGCAGAGCTTGGCCCTCCTCCCAAGGAAAGCATCGCGTGAACTGACTGTCTTGATGTCGATAATCGCGTTGCTTTGCCTGCTCTTCGGTGTCGCTGCACTGCTACTCCTGGTTCTGTACTTTCTGCAGCGTCGGCAGCTGACTGCTCTCGAAGAAGTCTCGCGCCAGGTCCAGCGCACCGCCATCGGCGGTTCGTTGAAGTCGCGCATCGATCTGCAAACCGATCAGCCCGAACTCGCCGCACTCGTCACCGCCGTCAATCATCTGCTCGCGCGCGCATCCTCGGCCGCTGATCAGCAGATGCCCAGCAGCGCGCCGATCGGTGCACTGGGCGATCGCGTGCACGAAGCGGTGCTCATACACGGCAAATCGATCCGCTACGCGAATCCGCATTTCGCCACTCTCGTGGGCTCGCCCGTCGAGGAGCTGCTGGGCCGGCGCCTGGCCGACCTGGTGCCGCCCGAGTACACCGAACTGGTGGCCGACAACGTGCGCCGGCGGCTGCTCGGTGAATCGGCCGCTGAACGCTACGAGATCGATCTGATCGGACACCAGGGCCAGCACTCGCGGCTGGAGTTGTCGACCTGGCCGGTCGAACATGAAGGCGAACAGGCATTGCTGATCGTCGGGGTCGAAGTGCTGCCGACGCAAACCGTCGAGGCGCTGCAGCCGACTGAGCGGCGCTCGCCCGCGCGGCTGGCGCTCGAGGCGCTGCCCGAGGCGCTCATCACGGTCAACACCGAGGGCAACGTCGAGCACCTGAACCTGGCCGCCGCCCGGCTGTTGGGCATGGACGCCGCGGCCGCGGCCGGCAAGCCGCTCGATGAGGTAGCTCGCCTGGTCGAGGATTCCGATCGCAAGCTGCTGACCGAGCCCGTGCGCCAGGCGCTGGCCGCCGGCGCGCCGCTCAATATCGGCCGCCGGGCGCTGATGATTCGCGGCGCCAGCGGCGAGCGCCTGATCGAACTCTCGGCCGCTCCGATCCGCATGGAAACCGGCGAGAGCGTCGGCGTGGTCGTGCTGCTGCACGATGTCACCGAAGTGCGTGGCCTGGCGCGGCAGATGTCCTACCAGGCGACCCACGATGCGCTCACGGGGCTGCTCAATCGCCATGACTTCGAGCGCCGCCTGCAGGATGCGATCGATACCGCGCACCGCGGCGACAGTTCCCACGTGCTCTGTTACCTCGACCTGGACCGCTTCAAGACCATCAATGACAGCAGCGGCCACCAGGCCGGCGATGCCATGCTGCGCGAGGCGGCGAAGATTCTGCGCGACGCCGTGCGCGATTCGGACACCGTCGCGCGTATCGGCGGGGATGAATTCGGCATGCTGCTGGTGGGCTGTCCGCTCGACAAGGCGCGACAGATTGCCGACGACGTGTATCGCGCGGTGAAGGATTTTCGTTTCGTCTGGAAGGACAAGATCTTCAACGTCGGCGTCAGCATCGGCCTGGTCGAGATCGGCCATGACAGCGGCAGCATCGAGGAGTTGATGGCCTCGGCGGACTCCGCCTGCTACGTCGCCAAGCGCCAGGGCGGCCACGTGGCCGTGTACTCGGCGCGCGATGAAGCCTTTGCACGCCAGACCGGCGAGATTCAGTGGCTGCAGACGCTGCAGTCGGCCCTGCGGGACAGCCGCTTCGAACTCTACTGCCAGCCCATCGTCGCTTCCTATGCATCCAACGATGAAGGTCCGGCCATGGAAGTGCTGGTGCGCCTGCGCGGCGAACACGGCGAGGAGCTTGCGCCGGTCGAGTTCCTCAAGGCCGCCGAACGATATCGCCTCATGGGGTTGATCGATCGCTGGGTAGTGCAGACCACGCTGACGGCGCTCGGTAGCGGCGCGATCGACATCGCCGCCAAGCGCAGCATCGCCATCAACATCTCCGGCCAGACGCTGGCCGACGCGCAGTTTCTCGAGTTCGTGGTCGAGTGCCTGGACTCCACCGGCGCTCATCCCGCGCAGGTCTGCTTCGAGATCGCCGAGAGCACCGTGGTCGCCAACTTCGAGCAGGCGCGCCGATTCGTCGGTGTGCTGCACGGCATGGGCTGCCGCTTTGCGCTGGATGATTTCGGCAGCGGACTCGGCTCGTTTGCGAACCTCAAGAACCTCGCCGTGGATTATCTGAAGATCGACGGCTCCTTCTTCAAGAACCTGGCGCGCGACACCGTCAACCAGGCCATGGTCACTGCCATGATCCGCCTTGCGCGCACGCTCAACTTCAAGGTGATCGCCGAGCAGGTAGAAGATTCCAGCACCATGGATGCCGCACGGCAGATGGGCGTGGACTACCTGCAGGGCTTCGCCATCGGCCGGCCCGAGCGCCTGCCGATGGCGGCTTAGTCGAGCTGAGGGCCTACAGCAGCGGGACGAGCAGCAGCGCGACGATATTGATGATCTTGATCAGCGGATTGATGGCCGGACCGGCGGTGTCCTTGTAGGGATCACCCACCGTGTCGCCGGTTACCGCGGCTTTGTGGGCATCGGAGCCCTTGCCGCCAAAGTTGCCTTCCTCGATGTACTTCTTGGCGTTATCCCAGGCGCCGCCGCCGGTGCACATCGAAATAGCCACGAACAGTCCCGTGACGATGGTGCCGATCAGCAGTCCGCCGAGTGCCTTGATGCCGGCACCCGGGCCCATGAGGGCGTTCATGCCAAAGGCGATGATGATTGGCACCAGGATCGGCAGCAGCGAGGGGACGATCATTTCCTTGATGGCCGCACGCGTGAGCATGTCCACGGCACGTGAATAATCAGGCTTGGCCGTGCCCTGCATGATGCCGGCGATCTCGCGGAACTGGCGGCGCACCTCGGTGACCACCGAACCGGCCGCGCGCCCGACCGCTTCCATGGCCATGGCGCCGAACAGATACGGCACCAGGCCGCCGATGAACAGGCCGATGATCACGGCCGGATCGGACAGCGAGAAGCCCACCATCTCCCGACCCGTGGCCGCCATGTGCGCCGAGAGGTTGTGCGTGTAATCGGCGAACAGTACCAGCGCGGCAAGTCCCGCCGAACCGATTGCATACCCCTTGGTGACCGCCTTGGTGGTATTGCCCACCGCGTCGAGCGGATCGGTGACATTGCGGACAGCCTTGGGCAAATCGGCCATTTCGGCGATGCCGCCGGCGTTGTCCGTGATCGGGCCGTAGGCGTCCAGTGCGACGATCATGCCGGTCATCGACAGCATCGCCGTGGCGGCTACGGCGATGCCGTACAGGCCCGCCAGCGTGTAGGAACCCCAGATGGCAAGACACACCGCCAGCACCGGCAGTGCGGTGGACTTCATGCTGACACCGAGGCCCGCGATGATGTTGGTGGCGTGGCCGGTTTGCGAGGCGGCGGCGACACCTCGTACGGGTCCGTATTCGGTGGCGGTGTAGTACTCGGTGATGACGATCATCGCCGCCGTCAGAGCCAGGCCGATGAGCGCACAGCCGAACAGCGCATTGAGCAGATCGGGCAGCAACGAGCGCGTGATGAACCAGAATGCCACCGCCGAGATCAGCCCCGACACGGCGACGCCTTTGTACAGCGCGTTCATGATCTTGCCGCCATCGCTGACACGAACGAAGAAGGTGCCGACGATCGATGAGACGATCGAGGCGGAACCGAGCGCCAGTGGGTATACGAGCACGGAGAGGCCGGCCTGCGGCAGCAGCAGTCCGCCGAGCAGCATGGTCGCGACGATCGTCACCGCGTAGGTCTCGAACAGGTCCGCGGCCATGCCGGCGCAGTCGCCGACATTGTCGCCGACGTTATCCGCGATCACCGCCGGGTTGCGCGGATCGTCTTCGGGAATACCGGCTTCGACCTTGCCGACCAGGTCGGCGCCGACATCGGCGCCCTTGGTGAAGATGCCGCCGCCCAGGCGCGCGAAGATCGAGATCAGCGAACCGCCGAAGGCGAGTCCGACCAGCGCGTGCAATGCCGCATCATCGCCGAGCGAGGAGCGCAGGACCATGAAGTAGCCCGTGACGCCGAGCAGTCCAAGACCCACCACGAGCATGCCGGTGATGGCGCCGCCGCGGAAGGCGACCTGCAGTGCCGCATTGAGGCCTGAGCGGGCCGCCTCGGCGGTGCGCACATTGGCGCGCACCGAGATGTTCATGCCGATGTAGCCCGTAAGCCCGGACAGCACCGCGCCGGTGGCGAAACCGCCGGCCGTGGCCCAGTTTAGGGCAAATCCGAGCACCACGAACAGCACCACGCCGACCAGCGCGATGGCGCTGTACTGGCGATTAAGGTAGGCCTTGGCACCCGTCTGGATGGCAGCGGCAATTTCCTGCATCCGCTCGTTGCCGGCCGACAACTTGAGGATGGAGCTCACCGAGGCGAGGCCGTAGAGCACGGCGATAACGCCGGCCGCTATGGCGACCCAGAGCCAGTTCGTGGCACCCATGCAATCTCCTTCGATCGGTTAATGCGTCGTCTTATGTCAGTTTATTAGAGCCGGGCTCATTTCTGGGTGCCCGGCGAAAATGGCCGCGAAATATAGCACAGCCGCAGGCTTCCACCGGGCCCGGTTCGCCCGGGGTCAAACCTTGAAAATGTTCTTGAGCCGCCGCCGCACGGGCACGCCACGGATGCGAACGTAGGCCGGGAGCCCGTCCCGATAGGGCGGGTTGTCCTCGCCCTCGATAAGTGGCTGCAGGTAACGCCGGCAGGCCGCCGTGATGCCGAAGCCGTCCTCGGTAATGAAATGGCGCGGCACCTTCTTCTCGACGTTGGCCACCTCGCTGATCGGCACCGGCACGAGCTTCCAGCGGTAGGGTTTGGACGACAGGCGCTTGATGGCGGGCATGACGGCATTCATGCCGGCGAGCGCGTACTCCACCGCGGCCTTGCCGACCGCATAAGCCTGTTCGACATCGGTCTTCGAGGCCACGTGGCGCGCCGAGCGCTGCAGGTAGTCCGCCACCGCCCAGTGGTACTTGTAGCCGAAGGCCTCGCGCACCATGTTCGCCACCACCGGGCCGACCCCGCCGAGCTGGGTATGCCCAAAGGCGTCCTGCGTTCCGGTCTCGGCCAGGAACTTGCCATCCGCGTGGCGTGCGCCCTCGGAGACGACGATGACGCAGTAGCCGTAAGCCGTGACGCATTGCTGCACGCGTTCGAGAAATCGCGGCTTGTCGAAGCTGATTTCCGGGAAAAGGATGATGTGCGGCGGCTCCGCGGCCTTGCGTCCCGCCAGCCCCCCGGCAGCGGCGATCCAGCCAGCATGCCGGCCCATGACTTCCAGCACGAACACCTTGGTCGAGGTACGTGCCATCGAGGCCACGTCGAGTCCGCCCTCGAGCGTCGAGACGGCAATGTACTTGGCCACCGAGCCGAAGCCCGGACAGCAATCGGTGATCGGCAGATCGTTATCGACGGTTTTCGGAATACCGACACAGACCACCGGATAATTCAGCGTGCTGCCGATCTGCGAGATCTTCCACGCCGTATCCATCGAATCGTTGCCGCCGTTGTAGAAGAAATAGCCGATGTCGTGTGCCCGAAATACTTCGATCAGGCGCTCATACTCGGCCCGGTTCTGCTCCAGGCTCTTGAGCTTGAAGCGCGCGGAGCCGAAGGCGCCGGCCGGCGTGTAGCGCAGAGCCCGGATCGTGGCCGGACTCTCGCGCGACAGGTCGATCAGATTCTCCGTCAGCGCGCCGATGATGCCGTCGCGGCCGGCGTAAATTTTTCCGATCTGACGCGGGTGCTTGCGTGCGGTCTCGATCACGCCGCAGGCGGATGCGTTGATCACCGCCGAGACGCCGCCTGATTGCGCGTAAAGCGCATTGCGTGCCGGGACCTTGATCGATCTTGACTTATTTTTAGTGGCCATCCCCATCCTCGTCAGCTGCGGCGAAAGGATACCTTGGTTTGACCTTCCCGGTGCCGATCGGTACTGTTTTGTGGATGCGTATCGTTCTCATGGGGGCACCGGGGTCCGGAAAGGGCACCCAATCTCAACGCCTGGTTCAGCGCTTTGGCATTCCGCAGATCTCGACCGGAGACCTGTTGCGCAGCGCCGTGGCCCGGGGCACCGATTACGGCCGCCGTGCCAAGGCCGCCATGGACTCAGGGCAACTCGTGGTCGATGAGATCGTACTGGGGATCATCCGCGAGCGTCTCGGCGAGCGCGACGCCGAGCGTGGGTTCATCCTCGACGGCTTTCCGCGCAACCTGGCCCAGGCCCAGGCATTGCAGTCCATGCTCACTGGCATCGGCTCCTCGCTGGATGCGGTGGTGCTGTTTGAAGTCGACTATGCCGAGATCATCAAGCGCATCTCGGGTCGGCGCAGCTGTCCGCAATGTGCGCGGGTCTTCAACGCACCCAAGTCCGAACCCGGCTCGCCCGCGCGCTGCGATCAATGTGCCGACCATCCGGCGCTGGTCCAGCGTCCCGATGACGAAGAGGCAACCGTGCGCCGCCGCCTCGAGGTCTACGAGCGCGAGACCCGTCCGCTGGCGCAGTACTACGCCGCGCAGGGGCTGCTGCACACTATCGATGCCGATGCGCCCATGGATGAGGTGACATCACGGCTGATCGCGGCCCTCGATTCGGTGCCGAGCCCGCTATAGCGCCCCGAGCAGTCGCTCGCCGACCACCTCGCGTCGCCAGCCCTTGAGCACTGCGCCGTCGCGCGCACCGGCCACCAGCCGTTCCATCTCCCGCCGCGTGGCCAGCAGTTCCGGAGCCATGCCCAGCTCCCGTCCGATCTGCTGCGCCAGTTGCGACAGCTTGCGGATCGCCGCGGTCGTGTCCGGGTCGGGACGTTGGCGCTGCGGCAGCGGCGCCAGTCGTTCGGGCAGGTCCGCTGCCTCGATCAGGGCCAGGATCTGGGGTCCGCTGTGGTTGAGTACGCCTTCGGGCAGTTCGGGAATCGCCGCCAGCTCCGCGGGTTTGCGCGGGGCGCGCATCACGATATCGCGCAATGCCGCGTCGGCCAGTATCCAGTTGCGCGGCCTGTCGGAGCTGATCGCGCGTTGTTCCCGCCAGGCCGACAGGGCCGCGGCAATCCGTTGGCGATCGGGGTCCAGCTCACTGAAGCCCTTGAATCGCCGGAACGCCTGGGTGGGATCCACCTCGAAGGATCCGATGGCATCGAGTTCGGCCATTTCCTGATCGAACCAGGCGCGTCGACCCAGTTGCTCCAGGCGTTGGCCCAGCTGCTCGCGCAGCGGCAGCAGATAGCGCACATCATCGACGGCATAGTCGAGTTGAGCGGCAGTGAGCGGCCGGCGAGACCAGTCGGTGCGCGTTTCCCCCTTATGCAGGCTGACGGAAAGCAGCCGGTTCACCAGGTCGCCATAACCGATCTGTGCCGGTAGCCCGATCAGTGCCGCGGCCACTTGCGTGTCGAACAACCCGACCACGGGACCGGTGGCGGGCCATAGCACCTCCAGATCCTGACGCGCGGCGTGCAGCACCTTCGCGATGGCACGATTGCTCAACGTGGCGCGCAGCGGCTGCAGATCGCGCAGCGCCAGCGTGTCGATGCAGAACGCGCCGTCGGCGACGCTCAGCTGCAACAGGCACAGCTGCGCAAAGTAGGTGCGTTCGCGCAGAAATTCGGTATCGACGCCCACGGCCGCCGCCGCTGCCAGGCGCTCGGCCACCGGCAACAGGCCGGCCTGGTCGACGATGAGGTCGGACGGGTTCGATCTGTTCATGAGCGTCGGCATCTTACTGCCATTGACCGCTGCCGGCGGTTCGGGACAGTCTTTGCCCTCATGCACGTACACATACTCGGCATCTGCGGCACCTTCATGGGCGGCATCGCGGCGCTGGCGCGCGCGGCCGGCCATCGCGTCACCGGCTCGGATCGCGAAGTCTATCCGCCGATGAGTACGCAGCTTGCCGCGCTCGGCATCGAGTTGATCGAAGGCTACGGCGTCGAACAGCTTGAACTCAATCCGGACGTCGTGGTGATCGGTAATGTGATGTCGCGCGGCATGCCGGTGATCGAAGCGGTGCTGGAACGCGGCCTGCCGTACGCCTCCGGCCCCGAATGGCTGGCCTCGGCCGTGCTGCGCCAGCGCTGGGTGCTGGCCGTCTCCGGCACGCACGGCAAGACATCGACCACCAGCATGCTGAGCTGGATCCTGGAAGATGCCGGCCTTTCGCCGGGATTCCTGATCGGTGGCATTCCGCAGAATTTCGGCACCAGCGCACGGCTCGGCTCAGCGCCTTTTTTCGTGATCGAGGCCGATGAATACGACACCGCATTCTTCGATAAGCGCGCCAAGTTCGTGCATTACCGGCCCCGCACACTGATCCTGAACAATCTCGAGTACGACCACGCCGACATCTACCCGGATCTGGCCTCGATCGAACGCCAGTTCCAGCACCTGCTGCGCACGGTGCCGGAGGGCGGGCGGATCGTGTGCAACGGCGCCGATGAGAATCTGCAGCGCGTGCTGGCCGCCGGGTGCTGGACGCCCGTGGAGCGCTTCGCGCGCGCGGGCGGCGCTGGCATTCAGTGGAGTGCCCGGCTGCCGGGCGATGGCGACTTCTCGCGCTTTGATGTGCTGTTCGAAGGGCGCGACCAAGGCACGCTGGCCTGGGACTCGCTCGGTGCACATAACGCCGACAACGCGCTCGCGGCGCTGGCGGCGGCCCGGCATGTCGGCGTGCCGATCGAGCGCGGCATCGAGGCGCTGAGCCGGTTCAAGGGCGTCGCCCGGCGCATGCAGCTTCGCGGGACCGCCGCTGGCGTGCAGGTTTACGATGATTTTGCGCACCACCCGACTGCGATCGCCACCACCATTGATGGATTGCGCCGCCGGGTTGGCCGCCAGCGCATCATTGCCGTGCTCGAACCGCGCTCGCAGACCATGCGCCTGGGCGTTCACAGCCATAGCCTGGCGCAGTCACTCGCCGGCGCGGACGAGACCTGGCTCTATGCACCGCCGTCGGTGAACTGGGATGTACGCAGCGCCATGGCTCCGCTCGGGGCGCGCGCACACGTCGAGACCGACTTCGACGCGCTGCTGGCGCATCTCGCGCTCTCTGTGCACAGCGGCGATCACGTGCTCATCATGAGCAATGGCGGTTTCGGCGGCTTGCACACGCGCCTGCTCGAAGCGCTCGGATCAGGGGCGGCCCCAGGCTGACGAGCAATGCCGATGCCGCAAATCGTGCTGTTTCCGCTCAACACCGTGCTGTTTCCCGGGGGTCTGCTGCCATTGCGCATTTTCGAGACCCGCTATGTCGATATGGTGGGGCGCTGCACGCGCGAGAACGAGACATTCGGCGTGGTGCTGGTCGAGAACGGCAGCGATACCGAACGGCAGGTTGCCACCGCCACGATCGGCACCAGCGCCCGCATCGTCGACTTTCAGACTCTCGAGGATGGGTTGCTTGGCATTTTGTGTCACGGCGAACGGCGCTTCCGCATTCACGCCCGCTTCCAGCGTCCCGATGGACTCAATTGCGCCGAGATCGAGTGGCTCGAACAGGCTGGCCGCGTGCGCGTGCCGGAACGCCTGCAGTCGCTGGTTCCCCTGTTGCGGGAGGCGCTCGGACAACTCAAGACGATCGGGCGCTTCATGGAGGCCGACTACGAGGATGCGTGCTGGGTGGGCTATCGGCTCGCCGAGCTGCTGCCGCTCGATCAGAAGCTGCTGCAGCGCCTGCTCCAAAGCGACGATGCCGTTGCTCGCCTGGACCTGCTGGCGCCGCTGCTGGATCTACGCAACTAACCAGTCTGCGCGGGCAGCCGGTTGGCGTCCGCCGGATCGAGCCAGACCACCTCGGTGTCGAGCGTGCCGTCCGCGTGCAGCGTGATGCGCCGATAGGCGGGCGGGCGGCCGTCGATCGCGAAATCCTCCGCCTGCGGCAGAAACTGCGCGCTGGTGGACGGCGTCGCCAGCAGCCGCACACCGCGACGCCGCGCGTCGAAGCATTGGTGCACATGTCCCCACACGATGGCGCGCACCTGCGCGTGTGCGTCGAGTATGTCGAACAATGCCTCGGCGTTGTCGATACCCACCGCATCGAGCCAACGGCTCCCCATCGAGACAGGGTGGTGATGGACACAAATCATCGCGTAGCGATCGTTGCCCGACAATGCGGCATCGAGTGCCTGCAGTTCCGAGTCCGCCAAGTGGCCGCGCGCACGCCCGGGCAGGCAGCTGTCGAGCAGCACGATTCGCCACGCCCCCACATCGACGTGGCCACCCACCTGGAAGGGCGGTGCCGCCAGCGCCTGTGCCAGGCGCGCGGGATCATCGTGATTGCCGGGAATGCAGTAGACGGGCTTGTCGAGTGCGGCCAGTTCGCGCGCAAAGTGCGCGTAGCCCTCGGGTTCGTCGTTGACGATATCGCCGGTGCAGATCACCGCATCGAAGGCCAGCTTGTGCGCGCTGACATCGCCGAGCACACGCCGCAGGGAATGGAGCGTGTTGATACCACGCAGCCTGCCGCCGGGATTTGCGAACAAGTGCGGATCGGTTAGCACCAGGAAGCGGAGGTCGCGGTTCATGGAATGATTTTACTATCGAGCCGACGTGCACCCAGTGATGCGCATCAAGCGTTGCGGAACTCCTGGCCATCGACGCGGTGACGCAGCGCTCAGTGGCGAGCAGTCACATGCGAGAAATGTTAAACGCAAATTGGAGCACGAGCCGCCTGTCGGAATTCACCGACAAACTCGACATAGTGGGGCGCGTGTGCGGAGGCGGGAGGTCAAACCTCGCTGCGAAGCGCCCGCACCAGGCGGGCGCTTCGCCGCAAGTGGCTCAGTAGCGGTACTGGTCGGTCTTGTAGGGACCGGCCAGATCGACCCCGATGTAGCGGGCCTGCTGGTCGGTCAGCACGGTGAGCTCCGCAGCCAGTTTCTTCAGCTGCAGCCGCGCCACCTTTTCGTCCAGGTGCTTGGGCAGTACGTAGACGCCGATCGGATAGTTGGCGGTGTTGGTGAATAGCTCGATCTGCGCCAGCGTCTGGTTCGCAAACGAGGAACTCATCACGTAGCTCGGATGGCCCGTGCCGCAGCCGAGATTCACCAGTCGCCCCTCGGCCAGCAGAATGATCCGCTTGCCATCCGGGAAGATGATGTGGTCGACCTGCGGCTTGATGTTGTCCCAACGGTACTGCTTGAGCGATGCCACATCGATCTCGTTGTCGAAGTGTCCGATGTTGCACACGATCGCATTGTTCTTCATGCGCTTCATGTGTTCATGCGTGATGACGTGGAAATTGCCGGTAGCCGTGACGAAGATGTCGCCGTGCGCGGCCGCGTAATCCAGGGTTACCACCCGGTAGCCTTCCATCGCCGCCTGCAGCGCGCAGATCGGATCGATCTCCGTCACCCAGACATTGGCCGACAGCGCGCGCAGGGCCTGCGCGGATCCCTTGCCGACATCGCCATAGCCGGCCACCACTGCAATCTTGCCGGCGACCATGACGTCGGTCGCACGCTTGATGCCGTCGACCAGCGATTCGCGGCAACCATACAGGTTGTCGAACTTGCTCTTGGTGACCGAGTCATTGACGTTGATGGCCGGGAAGGCAAGCTGGCCTTCTTTGGCCATCTGGTAGAGGCGTTTGACGCCGGTGGTGGTCTCCTCCGAGACACCGCGGATCGCTTTCAGGCGGCTCGAGTACCAGCTGCCGTCGCGCTTGAGCGTGGCACGAATGCTGTCGAACAGCGCCGTTTCCTCTTCGCTGCCGGGCTTGGAGATGAGCGCAGCGTCCTTTTCAGCACGCGCGCCCAGGTGCAGCAGCAGCGTGGCATCGCCGCCGTCGTCGAGAATCATGTTGGCATGCGCGCCCTTGGGCCAATCGAAGATCCGGTGCGTGAACTCCCAGTACTCGACCAGCGATTCGCCCTTGTAGGCATAAACCGGCGTGCCGCGCGCCGCGATGGCGGCGGCCGCGTGATCCTGAGTCGAGAAGACATTGCAGGAAGCCCAGCGCACTTCGGCCCCCAGCGCCTGCAGCGTCTCGATGAGCACGGCAGTCTGAATGGTCATGTGCAGTGAGCCGGTGATGCGCGCGCCGCGCAGCGGTTGGGCAGGCGCAAATTCCTCGCGGATGGCCATGAGGCCGGGCATCTCGGTTTCGGCGATCGCGATTTCCTTGCGCCCCCAATCGGCGAGGGCGAGATCGGCGACGCGGAAATCCGCGGTGGCGTGAGGGTGAACGGGAACGGGACGGGCTGTGGAAGTCATGGTGGCTCCAAACTCCTTAAACATAAGGTTTGCGAGCGCCGTTGACTCAAGGCCGGCGGACTGAGCCTGGCAGGTCGTTGGCGGGCCCTTCAGCCTCGCCTCCTGTCGCAGCGCTCCTCAGTCACCGGGCTGCCGCTCATGCGGCAGCGTCAATTCAATCAAAGCTCGATGGCACAATCAATCGACCATCGCTCAAAAAGAGCCCAAAAGGGGCTCAACAGCTCATGTCAGGCGGCGCGGCGGCGTCCGCGGCGGCGCGCTCCGGCGGCCAGGGCGTCGGCCTTGTCGGTCCGTTCCCAGGTGAACTCCGGCTCCTCCCGGCCAAAGTGCCCATAGGCAGCTGTCTTCTGGTAAATCGGGCGTGCCAGATCCAGCATCTGGCGCAATCCGTAAGGGGTCAGGTCGAAGTGACGGCGTACCAGCGCCGTCAGCTCCTCACGCGAGAGTTCGCTGGTGCCAAAGGCGTCGACCATGATCGAAGTGGGCTCAGCGACGCCGATCGCGTAGGAGACCTGTACTTCGCACCGCGAGGCCAGTCCCGCGGCGACAATATTCTTGGCCACGTAGCGTGCTGCGTAGGCGGCTGAACGGTCGACCTTGGAGGGATCCTTGCCCGAGAAGGCGCCGCCGCCGTGGCGCGCAAAGCCGCCATAGGTGTCGACGATAATCTTGCGCCCCGTGAGGCCGCAGTCGCCCACGGGCCCGCCGACCACGAAACGACCGGTGGGATTGATGTGGTAGCGCGTCCGCTTATCGAGCCACTTCTTGGGCAGCACCGGTTTGATGATTTCCTCCATGACCGCTTCGCGCAGTTTCGAGGTGGAGATGTCATCGCTGTGCTGCGTCGAGAGCACGACGGCCTCGATACCGACCGGCTTGTCATTCTCGTAACGCAGCGTGACCTGGCTCTTGGCGTCCGGCCGCAGCCAATCGAGTCTGCCGCGGCGGCGCACTTCGGACTGGCGCTTGACCAGCCGGTGCGCCAGCGTGATGGCAGCCGGCATCAACACGTCGGTCTCATTGGTGGCGTAACCGAACATCAGGCCCTGGTCGCCCGCACCCTGCTTGCGCTTGTTACTGCGGTCGACGCCCATGGCGATGTCGGGTGATTGCTTGCCGATGATATTGATGACGCCGCAGCTGGCCCCATCGAACCCCATGTCCGAATGGTTGTAGCCGATGTGCAGCACGGTCTCGCGGACGAGCTTCTCGAGATCGATCCAGGCGCTGGTGGTGACCTCGCCGGCCACGATCACCACTCCGGTCTTGACGAGGGTTTCGCAGGCCACGCGGCCCGCCGGGTCATCGCGCAGGATCGCATCGAGCACTGCATCGGAGATCTGATCGGCGATCTTGTCGGGATGGCCTTCGGAAACTGACTCGGACGTGAACAAATATTGGTTGGACATCGAGAGGATTCAGGCTGCTAAAGGGTTAGTCGGCAGTATAACCGAAGGATTAGCGCTGCCGCGGGGGCGGCGCGATAGCCTGCATGAATGTGTCAGATTTGAGACCCTCGCCGCGATTTGAGCCGCGCGCCGGGGGGCAGCGCAGGCTGTTAGACTAATGACTGGCCGCAATGACTGCGGCCTGGAGAAATCCTGCGATGCCCAGCCGCCGAGAGCTTGCCAACGTAATCCGTGTCCTGGCGATGGATGCCGTACAGCAGGCTAATTCCGGCCACCCCGGCGCCCCCATGGGCATGGCCGACATAGCCGAAGTGCTGTGGCGGGATGTCATGAAATACAACCCGGCGAACCCGCACTGGTGGGATCGAGACCGGTTTATTTTATCGAACGGCCACGCCTCGATGCTGCTGTATGCATTGCTGCATCTGAGTGGCTATCCGCTCCGCATGGAGGAGCTGCGCCATTTCAGGCAGCTCGGCAGCCGCACCGCTGGCCATCCTGAGCATGAGATTGAGATCGGCATCGAAACCACGACCGGCCCGCTCGGCCAGGGTCTCGCCAATAGCGTCGGCTTTGCGCTGGCCGAGAAAATACTGGCGGCGCACTTCAATCGGCCCGGATTGCCGATCATCGATCACTACACCTGGGTGTTCTGCGGCGACGGCTGCCTCATGGAAGGTATCTCGCACGAGGCGTGCTCGCTGGCGGGAACGCTCAAGCTCGGCAAGCTGGTCGTGTTCTACGACGACAATGGCATCTCGATCGACGGCAAGGTCAAAGGCTGGTTCGCGGACGACACGCCAAAGCGTTTCGAAGCCTACGGCTGGCATGTTCAAAGCATCGATGGCCACGACGGCGAGGCGATCGCGCGCGCCACGCGCAATGCCCAGGCTGAAACGGACCGGCCCTCGATCATCTGCTGCAAAACGGTGATCGGATGGGGCGCCCCCACCAAGGCTGGCACCAAGGCCACCCATGGCGAGCCGCTGGGCGCTGAAGAGATCGCGGGTGCCAAGCAGCAGTTCGGCTGGACCGCGCCGCCCTTCACAGTGCCTGAGCCGCTGAAGGCCGCCTGGAATCACGCGGCGGCGGGTCGAGCGGCCGAGGAGAGCTGGAACCAGCTCTACAGCCGTTATCGAAGTGCCCACCCGGAACTGGCTGCCGAACTCGAGCGGCGCATGAATGGTCAATTGCCAGCCGATTGGGCCCAGACGCGCCAGGCTGCCATCGCTACCGCGCAGACTGTCATCGGCGCACAGGCCACGCGCCTGTCCTCGCAGGCCGCGCTGAACTCAATTGGCGTAAAGCTCCCCGAACTGCTGGGCGGCTCCGCCGATCTGACCGGCTCGAACAACACGCTGCAGAAAATCTCCAAGGGCATCGAGCCCGACGATGCCTCGGGCAACTACGTCTACTACGGCGTGCGCGAGTTCGGCATGACGGCTGCCATGAACGGCATCGCGCTGCACGGCGGCCTCGTTCCCTACGGAGGTACCTTCCTGACCTTCTCCGACTATGCGCGCAACGGCGTACGCATGGCGGCGCTGATGCGCCAGCGCGTATTGCTTGTCTATACGCATGACTCGATCGGACTGGGTGAGGATGGACCTACCCACCAGCCGGTCGAGCACCTGAACTCCCTGCGACTGATACCGAATCTCTCGCTTTGGCGGCCCTGCGATGCGGTTGAGAGCGCCGCGGCCTGGTGCGAGGCGATCGAACACACTGCGGGGCCCAGTGCGCTGATCTTCTCGCGCCAGGGCCTGGCGCAGATGGCGCGCACACCCGAGGCGCTGGCTGCCATCGGACGCGGCGGTTACGTGCTGGCCGATTGCGCGGGAACTCCCGAATGCATCGTGATGTCGAGTGGTTCGGAGGTGGAGATCGCGCTCGCGGGGGTCAAAGCCGCCAGCGCACAGGGCAAAAAGGTTCGCCTGGTCTCGATGGTCTGCACCGAGCGCTACGATGCGCAGGATGCAGACTACCGGGAGTCGGTACTGCCGGCCGCGGTGCGCGCGCGCGTCGCCATCGAGGCAGGATCCACCGGGCTGTGGTGGCGCTACGTGGGCAGCGGCGGGCGCGTGATCGGCATCGATCACTATGGTGCCTCGGGCAAAGCGCCCGAGCTCTACAAGAAGTTCGGCATCACCGCCGAGCATGTGCTGCAAGAGATTCTGGCTTCGATAAAAGGGACCGTGTCATGACGCTGAAAGTTGGGATCAATGGTTACGGCCGCATCGGACGCAACGTGTTGCGCGCGCTGTACGAGGGTGGCAAGCGAGGGGAACTGCAGATCGTCGCGATCAATGATCTTGGTGACGCCAAGATCAATGCGCATCTGACGCGCCATGACACCGTGCACGGCCCCTTCCGGGGCGAGGTCAAGGTCGACGGCGATTCGCTGCTCGTCAACGGCGATCGCATCAAGGTGCTCTCGGAGCGCGATCCCGCCAAGTTGCCGTGGGGCAGCCTCGGCGTCGACACCGTGCTCGAGTGCACCGGCCTGTTCACCTCCAAAGCCAAGGCCGGCAAACACATCGAGGGTGGCGCCAGGCGCGTGGTCATCTCCGCGCCCGGCGGCGACGATGTCGATGCGACCGTCTGCTTTGGCGTCAACGATTCGATCCTCAAGTCGAGCTACACGGTCATCTCCAACGCTTCCTGCACGACCAATTGTCTGGCGCCGCTCGCCAAGGCGCTGAACGAGACCGTTGGCATTGTCGCTGGCGTCATGACCACGGTGCATTCCTACACCAACGATCAGGTGCTCACCGACGTCTATCACACCGACCTGCGGCGCGCGCGCTCCGCCACGCACTCGATGATTCCGACCAAGACCGGTGCGGCGGCTGCCGTGGGCCTGGTGCTGCCGGAACTCAAGGGCAAGCTCGACGGCTTCTCGGTGCGCGTGCCGACGATCAACGTCTCGCTCGTGGACTTGAGTTTCATCGCGCGGCGCGCGACCAGCGTGGATGAGATCAACAAGATCATGAAGGCCGCGGCTACCAGCGGACCGCTCTCGGCCGTGCTGGCCTATACCGACGAGCCGCTGGTATCGGTGGACTTCAATCACGATCCGCACTCCTCGGTGTTCGACGCCGGCATGACCCGCGTCATCGAGGGCACGCTGGTCAAAGTGTGTTCCTGGTACGACAACGAGTGGGGTTTCTCAAACCGCATGATCGACACCACGCTCGCCTGGTCGCGGGCGCCGTAGCCGGGCGCCGGATTCTGTCCGCATGAAAGTCCTGCGCATGGGGGATCTGACGCTTTCAGGCAAGCGCGTGCTGATCCGCGAGGATCTGAACGTACCCATCAAGGATGGCGTCGTCACCAGCGACGCGCGCATCCGCGCGGCATTGCCGACACTGCGGTCCGCCATGCAGCAGGGCGCACGCGTGATCGTGCTGTCGCACCTCGGCCGGCCTGAAGAGGGGAAGTTCGAGAGCGAATTCTCACTGGCTCCCGTGGCCGCCAAGCTCGCTGAACTGCTGGGCAAGCCCGTGCCGCTGTGCAAGGACTGGCTTGGCGGCGTTGAATGCGCCGTTGGCCATGTCGTGCTGTGCGAAAACGTGCGCTTCAACAAGGGCGAGAAGAAGGACAGCGAGGCATTGGCCCGACAGATGGCCGCGCTCTGTGACGTGTTCGTCATGGATGCCTTCGGCACCGCGCATCGGGCCGAAGCCAGCACCCACGGCGTTGCGAAGTACGCGCCCATCGCCTGTGCCGGTCCGCTGCTGGTGGCCGAGCTCGAGGCATTGGAACGTGCGCTGGCCAAGCCAGCCCGGCCGCTGGTCGCAATCGTTGCCGGCTCGAAAGTCTCGACCAAGCTGCAGGTGCTCGAGGCGCTGCTCGACAAAGTCGACAAGCTCATCGTCGGCGGCGGCATCGCCAACACCTTTCTGGCGGCTACGGGCGTCAAGATCGGAAAGTCGCTGTGCGAGAAGGACATGCTCGGGATGGCGCGCACATTGCTCGAGCGCGCGCGCGCGCGCGGCGCGGAGATTCCCTTGCCGGTGGATGTCGTCGTGGCGCGCGAGTTTGCGGCCACGGCGCACGCCGACGTGCGGCCGGTGGGCCAGGTGGCCGACGATGAACTCATTCTCGATATCGGGCCGGACACCACCGAGCAGTTCGATGCCATCCTGAAGGGTGCCGGTACCATCATCTGGAACGGCCCGGTGGGCGTGTTCGAGTTCGACCAGTTCGGAGAGGGCACCAAGGCCATCGCCAATGCGATCGCCAGCAGCAAGTCTTTTTCGCTGGCCGGTGGCGGCGACACGCTGGCGGCCATCGAGAAATACGGCGTCGAGGACGGTATCTCCTATATATCGACCGGCGGTGGCGCGTTTCTTGAATTCGTCGAAGGTAAGACTTTACCTGCCGTAGCGGTGCTGGAGCAGCGCGCGACGGCGGCCGCGGCAGCCCATGGCGCGTAGGCGTCGCATACCGGTATCACTGAAACATGGACACACTGCGTAGAACCAAGATCGTCGCCACCCTGGGGCCAGCCACCGACAACCCCGAAGTGGTTGCCGGCATGATCAAGGCGGGCCTCGATGTCGCCCGCATCAACTTCTCGCACGGCACGCGCGAATCGCAGCGTAAACGCGTCGAAATGGTGCGTCATGCGGCGCGCGAAGCGGGGCGCTATATCGGACTGCTGGCGGATCTGGCCGGACCGAAGATCCGCATAGAGTGTTTTCGCGACGGCGCCGTGCAGCTCGCGGAGGGCGCCCCCTTTGCGCTCGATACCATGCTCGATCCGCAGGCAGGCACCATCGAGGAAGTCGGCTGCGCCTATAAGGATCTGCCCAAGGATGTGCATGCGGGCGATACGCTGCTGCTCAACGACGGCCAGATCGTGCTCGAGGTCGAAAAGGTGGTCGGCAGCCGCATCTCGACCGTGGTGCGCTCGGGTGGGGAGCTTTCCAACCGCAAGGGCGTCAATCGCCAGGGCGGTGGCATCTCCGCGGCGGCGCTGACCGAAAAGGACTTCGAGGACATCCGCCTGGTTGCCGAACTGGGCGTCGACTATCTGGCGGTGTCGTTCGCGCGCGATGCCGACGATATCCGCAAGGCACAGTCGGAGCTGCGCCGCTGGCGCGGTGAGGCGCGCGTGTGCGCGAAGATTGAGCGCCACGAGGCGCTCGATAATCTCTCCGGTATCCTTTCCGTAACGGACGCGGTCATGGTGGCGCGCGGCGATCTGGGCGTGGAGATGGGCTATGCGGAGCTGACCGGTCTGCAGAAGACCATCATCCGCCAGTCCCTGGCGCGCAATCGCGTGGTCATCACGGCCACGCAGATGATGGAGTCGATGATCCAGAACCAGGTGCCCACGCGCGCGGAAGTCAGCGATGTGGCCAACGCCGTGCTCGACGGCACCGATGCGGTGATGCTCTCGGGTGAGACCGCGGCCGGAAAATTTCCGGTCAAGGCCGTGCAGGCGATGTCGGATGTCATCCGGGGAGCCGAAAAGTACCAGCTCGGGTCGATGCGGGTGATGGTGCGCGCCGAGGAGGAGTTCGGTAATACCGAAGAGGCGATCTCGATGGCCGTGATGTACACGGCCAACCACATGCGCGTACGCGCCATCGTCGCTCTGACCGAGTCCGGCATGACGCCGCTGTGGATGTCGCGTATCCGTTCCGACATGCCGATTTATGCCTTCACGCGCCACGAGGCCACGCGCACGCGGGTCACACTCTATCGCGGCGTATACGCGGTTCCTTTCGATATCACGAGCACCGAAACCAGCGCGATGTACAGCTCGATCTTCGAGCGCCTGCTGGGGTTGGGCCTGGTGGACATCAACGACCTGGTCATCGTGACCAAAGGTGAGCTGTCGGGCGTGTCCGGCGGCACCAACTCCATGCAGATCCTGCGCGTAGTCAGCCGGCTCTAGCCGCTTCGATCCGCCAACGAGACTTCGGTACAGGCGGCGTTCACGCCCGCTCCGCTATGCTCTCTCCATGGCCGCAGAGCCGCTCCAAGCAAGCCGCGCACCGATCGGACCGACGGTGGGCCTGGTATTGCCGGGGGGAGGGGCCCGCGCCGCCTACCAGGTGGGCGTCCTCAAGGCCATCGCGCAGATGCTGCCAGATGCGCCCAATCCCTTCCCGATCATCGTCGGCACGTCAGCCGGGGCCGTGGCGGCAACAGTCCTTGGGGCCGAGGCATTTCGCTGGCAGCGGGCGGTAGCCGCGCTCGAAAAGGTCTGGGCCAATTTTCACGTCTCCCAGGTGTTCGAAGTCGATCCCTTGAGCATGCTGCGGTCCGGCCTGCACTGGATGCTCTCACTGATTTCCGGCGGCTGGCTGTTGCCGCCGCCGCCATCTCTGTTCGACAACTCCCCGCTGCGACGTTTGCTGGCGCGCAGTATCGATTGGCGCCATTTGCAGCGCAGCATCGATCGGGGCCAGCTACGCGCTCTCGCCCTGTGCGCCACCGGCTATAACTCGGCAGCTTCGGTGGCCTTCTTCCAGGCGGCCCATGACCTCACGCCTTGGCTGCGGCAACAACGCATCGGAGAGCGTACCCGGCTCGGGTTGGATCATCTGATGGCGAGCCTCGGGATTCCGTTCCTGTTTCCGCCGGTGCGCCTGGGCGATGAGTACTATGGCGACGGCGCCCAGCGCCAACTCTGGCCACTCAGTCCCGCGATTCACCTGGGCGCAGATCGATTGCTGGTGATCGGCGTTCGCTCCGAACTGGCCGCGGGCGTCACGCCGCGGCCACGCACGGCGATTCAGCCGCCCGCACTCGGGCAGTTGTTCGGGTACATGCTCGACACACTGTTCATGGACCAGATCTACGCCAACATCGAGCACGTGCAGCGACTGAACCAGGTCGTCGATATCGCTCCGAGTGCCGTGCCCGGATTGCACAAGGTTGCCACGTTGATGATTGCACCCAGCGCCGATCTGCGGGTCATCGCCACGCAGCACATTCACAGCCTGCCGCGCGCACTGCGGGTCTTGCTGCGCGTCATGGGCGCGCGTGGCACGGCCGGCGCGCAACTGGCGAGCTACCTGATGTTCGAGTCGAGCTTTACCTCGGAGCTGATTGCACTCGGCTACAAAGATGCGATGCGGCAGCGCGAGGCCATCATCGACTTTCTCAGTGGCGCAGCTCTCGACGTTACGACCATCCTGCCTCGGCCGTTTGCGATAGCGGCGGAAGGGGGCGGGTGAGGAGTCGGCGCACTGGCAAACGTGCAATAGAGTGTTGAGGGATCAGTTGGCGGTTTCATTTCGCTCTATCGCACGTCTGTCACCGCGCGGCCGCCGCCTCACCCGCCCCACATCCCCGGTTCTTGGACCAGTTCGATCAGATTGCCCGCGTTGTCGCGGATGAAAATGTTCGAGCCGTGCTTGAACCGGCCCACCCAGACGATGTCGGCGCCCCGCGCGCGCAGTTCCTGCTCCACCGGTTCGACATCGCGGATGGCGAAGGCAACATGCTTGTTCCCATGGGTGTGGACGTCGCGATCGGGGATGCGCCGATCGGGCGACATGGGAGTGGCCTGCGGCACTTCGAACAGCTCAATGCGCAGGTCGCCACGCCGCAGCATCGCCACTTTGGCCGGGATCTGCGGGATGTCGAAGATCTTTTCGACCTCGAAATCCAGCACTTTTCCGTACCATTTGATCGATTCGTCGAGATTCGGGACGCTGACGCCGCCGTGATGGTGTTTGAGTTCGATCGACACGGAATCCACCTGGGCGTAATTATGGGAGCGGGGAATTGTCGCACAATCGACCGCTTTTCGATGGAACGCCTCGCATCGCTATATGCTCACGCACCAATAGGTACGTGTCTTCGAGTTAAGGGAGCGCGGGCTCATCGTCCGCAGCGGCGGTGAAATACAGCATTTTTTCCTTCATCGCCAGGTAAAGATGAAGTTTGCGGATGACATTCATCCCCAGCTTCAGAGGGACGCTGCCCACGCAATCGTAGGTCGCCGCGTGGTCCGGCGCCAACGCCGGCATTACCACCTTGCAGGGCCCATGCGGCTCGATGAGCAATATGCGTGCATTCATTATCTTGAGACCGTTGGTCGCCAATGCCATGGCACGGTATTGGGCTTGCACATGTCCCGTCGCGTCGGTCTCGGTCTCAATACCATCGGAGTGTTCATCAAAGCCGTAAAGCTTCTTTGATACATCGGTGCCTAAGGTTGTGACCGGATTGTCGGTCGACAATGTCGCCTGGATTTTTGCAGCATGGGCATTGCCGACCACGGCGAGTCCAAAGGCGATGACGCTAAGGAGGTATCTCATAACGGGAAACGGTATCCCATCTTGATGGGAGTTGCTGCGCGGGCCTTATAGACTTCAAATTGCAGCACCAGAACTTGCCCCCGAGCCCTGAATCCGTGATCTATCCGTCAGAAGGAAACCGATGACCATCGTCTACAGCACCGGAATCGGCGCGATCTGTCCGGGCTGCCGCCGGCCGGTGGCGCAATGTGTCTGCAAGAGCGCTAAGGGCAAGCCGCTGCGGCCGGCGGATGCGGGCGTGGTTCGCGTGAGCCGTCAGACGCAGGGTCGTGCCGGCAAGGGCGTCACGGTCATCACTGGCTTGCCGCTCTCACCGACGGATCTGGAGTCACTGGCAACCGAACTCAAGCGCCGCTGCGGCAGCGGCGGCACGGTACGCGACGGCCTCATCGAAATTCAGGGCGAGCATCGCGACAAGCTGGTGGATGAACTCACCAAGCGAGGCTTTCCAGCCAAGCGCGCCGGCGGCTAAGCGCGCCTTGCGACAGCCGGGGACTCAGCCGGCGTTGCCGAGCGCGCGCGTGGTCCTGGAGCCGTCGGTCAGCGCGGAGTGCCTCAGTGCCACATGCGGCCAGTGGGCGGCGACTCGCGCAGCGAGGCACTCGACGATATAGACGGAGCGGTGCTGGCCGCCGGTGCAACCCACCGCCACGGTCAGATAGCGGCGGTTCGCCTCCTGGTGCTCAGGTATCCGCGCCTCGACGAAGGTGCCGACCTCTTCGATGAAACGCGCGACGCTCGGCTGCGCCTGCAAAAAATGGATGACGGGCTCGTCCCGTCCCGTGAGTGGCCGCAAGGTGGGCTCCCAGTAGGGATTGGGCAGCGAGCGCGCGTCGAACACGAAATCGGCGTCGCCCGGGATGCCGTTCTTGAAGCCGAAGGATTCGAACAGCAGTGACATGCGGTCCCGGCGCCGTTTCTCGACCCGGCGATTGACCAGGTCGCGCAACTCATGAACGCCCATTCGCGAGGTATCGATCACCAGGTCGGCGGCGTTGACGACCGGCTCGAGCACCGCGCGTTCGAGCGCGATGGCATCGTGCAGGCTCTCGCCCTGGCGGCTCATGGGATGCTTGCGGCGCGTTTCAGCGTAGCGGCGCAGCAGTTCTTCATCGCTTGCGACCAGGAAAAGCAGTTCGCACTGTATGCCGCTGCGTTTGAGCTCATCGAGCAGCGTCGGTACGGTCGCCAGGTCGGCATCGGGATTGCGGGCGTCGATTCCAATGGCGGTGCGTTTGTAGACACCCGAGCCGCTGCGCACGGTATGCGAGATGAAACTCTGCAGCAGCGCCGCCGGCAGGTTATCGATGCAGTAGAAGTCCAGATCCTCGAGCATGTGCAGCGCCACGCTCTTGCCCGAGCCCGATAGCCCGCTCAGGAATATCAGGCGCACAAAATACCCCTCGCACCGGGGCGGAGCGCCGCCCGCAGTGCGAGCGGCGCTGCCCCGGGCGATGCGCTACAGACGGACGCTTTTCTGGGCTTCCAGTGCATGGTGATCGGTCAACTTTTCCTTGTGTTTGCGTACCCGTCGTTCGAGCTTGTCGGCCAGGGCGTCGATAGCAGCGTACATGTTGTCTTCGCTGGCCAGCGCGTGGATGGTCTCGCCGCGGACGCGCACCGTGGCTTCGGCCTTGTGCAGGAGCTTCTCGACTGTCAGTACGAAATGCGTGTCGATGACGTGATCGAAGTGTCGGACGATGCGGTCGAGCTTTTTCTCGACGTAGCTGCGCATGGATGCCGTGATCTCGACATGATGACCGGTGACGCTCAATTGCATGACCTCGTCTCCTTGTTGCACTTGATGCTGACTTACTTGCTCAATTGGTTTCTCACTTGCCGTTGACCCGCCTGCGTTCGTTGGACGGGGCGAGTCCCATCGTCTCGCGATATTTGGCGACCGTGCGCCGCGCTACCGGGATTCCCTCGCCGGAGAGGATCTCGGCAATGCGACTGTCGCTCAGTGGCGTGGACGAATCCTCTTCACGGATGAGCTTGCGAATCTTGGCGCGAATGGCGGTCGAGGAGGTGCCCGATCCATTGTTGCCTTCCACCTGGCTGGAAAAGAAATAGCGCAGCTCGAATACGCCGCGCGGCGTGTGCATGTACTTGCCCGAGGTGACGCGCGAGACGGTTGATTCGTGCATGCCGATCGCCTCGGCGATGTCGCGCAGGATCATGGGACGCATGTGCTCCTCGCCGTGGTCCAGGAACTCGGACTGGCGTTCGACGATCGAGCGGGCGACCTTGGTCAGCGTGTCGTTGCGGATCTCCAGGCTCTTGAGCAGCCAGCGTGCTTCCTGCAGCTGGGTTCGCATGCTGGCGTGGCTGCTGCTGCGGCCGATGAGGCTGGCGTAGCCCTGATTGAGCCGCACGCGCGGCAGTGTGGCCGCATTGATCTCGACCGACCAGCCGCGCGGCGTGCGTCGCACGAAGACGTCGGGCACGACGTATTCGGGGGCGCTGCCGCTCAGGATTGTTCCGGGCCGCGGATGGCAGGCTCGCACCAGCGCCGCGGCCACGGCGAGTTCCTCGTCCGAGGCGCGCAGCTCCCGCCGCAGCGCCGTCAGCTCCCGCTCGGCCAGCAGTTCCAGGTGGTTGCGCGCGATCGACTTGGCAGTGGCGAGGCCGGGCGTCTCCGGTCCGAGCTGCTCGAGTTGCAGCAGCAGGCATTCGCTGACCGAGCGCGCACCGACGCCGGCCGGGTCCAGCATCTGCACGATGCTGAGCATCCGCTCGACCTCATCGGCACTTGGATCGAATTCGGGCTTGAGGCTCGCGCCGATGACGTCCAATGGCTCGCAGAGGTAACCGTCGTCGTTGATGGCGTCGATGACCGCGCGGCCGATCGCGAGCTCTCGCGCCTCCAGGCGCACCAGTTCGAGCTGCCAGAGCAGGTGATCGCGCAGCGACTGACCCGAGGAGTCGGCAAATTCCTGCTGCCGGTCATCATCGCCGCCGCTCCAGGGGTTCTCCGCCGGGCCCACCGAGCGGTCGCTCCAGACATCGTCCACGACTTCGACCGGCGGCTCTTCTGGTGTCGCGGCAGTTTCCGGAGCGGTCTCGGAGGTGGAAAGCTGCTCGTAAGTGCCGCTTTCGGTGTCCTCGTCCTGCTCGAGCATGACGTTCGACTCGAGCAGTTCGCGGATATGCGCCTGCAGTTCGATGGTCGGCAATTGCAGCAGGCGGATAGCCTGTTGCAGCTGCGGCGTCATCGTCAGCTGCTGGCCAAGCCGGAGCTGCAGGGAGGGCTTAAGCATGAAACGTGCCTAGGAGGCCGCACTCGGGCGCCGCGTGGGACGCCGTATAGAAGGTAAGTCTATGAACTATAAGGGTAAACAGGGCCACTCCGATCGATTACAGGCGGAAGGACTGGCCCAAGTACACCTCACGGACTTGTGGGTTGGCAAGGACTTGCTCCGCGGACCCCGAAGCTATCACCACGCCGCGGTCGACGATGTAGGCGCGGGCGCAGACGCCGAGGGTTTCGCGGACGTTATGGTCGGTTATGAGCACCCCGATGCCGCGCCCGGCCAGCTCGCGGATGATGCGCTGGATATCGAGCACCGACAGCGGGTCGACGCCCGCGAAAGGCTCATCGAGCAGGATGAAGCGCGGCTCGGCGGCCAGCGCGCGCGCGATCTCGACGCGCCGGCGCTCGCCGCCGGACAACGATATGCCGCGCGTGTTGCG
>CAVYUK010000002.1:0-747314 GCA_963771665.1 uncultured Gammaproteobacteria bacterium
AGATAGGCCCAGAACCAGTTGACCATGGTCGAGAGGCGATTTCGCATTCCCACCAGGAAGCCCACGTGCACCAGGCCCCAAAGCCACCACGCCGGTGCACCCCAGAGCCTGATCCAGCCGAAATCGGCCACTGCGGCCTTGCGTCCAATGGTCGCGAGGCTGCCGCGATGTCGATAGACAAAGGGTGGGTGGGCCGATTTGCCCTGAAGGCGCGCGCCGATCGCGCGGGCAACATAGATACCGCTCTGCTTGGCTGCTGCCGCAAGACCTGGCGTCGGCTGCCCGTTCCAAGCCAGGCTCAACGCGGTATCGCCAATCGCATACACATTGCTATCGCCTGTCACACGCAAATCGGGTTCCACCTTGATGCGACCCGCGCCATCGGCACCGGCCGCCAGCCAGACAGCGACCGGCGACGCAGCAACGCCGGCCGCCCAAAGCACCGTCCGTGAGGCGATGCGTTGGCCGCCGACCACGACTCCGCGTTGATCGATGTCCTCAACACGGCTGCCGAGCCGGACTTCGACGCCCAGTTTCTCAAGTGCGCGCTGTGCGTGCGCCGACAGGCGCGCATCGAAGGCCGGCAGCAGTCGCGCGGCGGACTGGATCAGAATGATGCGCGCGGCCGCGGGGTCGAATTTGCGGAAGTCGCGCTCCATCCCGAAGCGCGCGAGCTCTGCGATTGCGCCGGCGAGTTCGACGCCCGTGGGTCCGCCGCCCACGATGAGGAAAGTCAGCAGCGCCGCGCGCTCCGTCTCATCGTCGGTACGCTCCGCCCGTTCGAATGCGGTCAGCAGTCGGCGGCGAATCTCGGTGGCATCCTCGATGCGTTTGAGTCCCGGCGCGCAGGCCTGCCAGTGATCTTTGCCGAAGTAGCTGTGCGTGGCGCCGGTGGCAAGGACCAGGTAATCGTACGGCAGCGACTGATCGTCGAGCAGCACGTGTTGATGCTTCGTGTCGACACCAGTGACATGGCCCAGCAACACCGAGGTGTTGAAGGAATCGCGAAAAATCGGCCGAATTGGTGCGGCAATATCACCAGGGGACAAACCCGCGGTGGCGACCTGGTACAGCAGCGGCTGAAACAGGTGGTGGTTGCCGCTGTCGACCAGGATCACCGCGGCCCGTGCGCGGCGCAGTGCCAGCGCGCAGGCTAGCCCCGCAAAGCCGGCCCCGACGATGATCACCCGCGGCAGGCCCTGAAGGGAAAACGCCGGCTTGCCAGCGAGCTGTGGGTAGCGGCGACGCAGGGGAATACCAATCGCGGCATCGGCCGAGAGGGGGCCGGCACCGTGGACCACCAGCAATGCCAGCGTGGCGTTCAGATACACCGCGTCGGCGGCGATGCCATGCATCATCGCCATGGCCGATTCCAGCGTGAACAGCGCAATGGCCGCGTAGCGCGTGGCGATGCCCGCACACAACGCCACCGCGCCACACCAGGCCACCACTGTGGGCCAGGTGGCCGCTGTGGCCAACGGCAGCCACGTGGACAGCGAGTTCATCGACGCCGGGGTACCGCTGCTCAGCAGCAGCAACGCGGTGCCCAGCCATACTCGCAGCAGCGACAGGTAGATTGGTGCGAGGTATGTACGCAACCACGTAGTCAGCCGTCCGATCGGCGCCGCCAGCGGCCACGCGCTGTCCTTGAAGCCCGAACCCAACATCGCATCCAGCGAGATGCGATCGGCGCCATAAAGGGCATACCAGGCGAACAGCGCGCCAGCAAAGAGCCGGCTGTCGAGTGCCATGAAGCTGGTCTGCTCGACGATCACCAGCAGCAGCAGCGCCAACGCGGCGGGCCGCGTCAGCAGCCCCAGGACCAAGAGCACGCCGCCGAGCCCATCGATGGTAAGGCCGGTGTCGGCGGCGGCCGCTGGACTCATCATGCCGAGCGGGTACTCGTGGGCGGCCATTTGCATCGCGGTGGACCAGTCGGTCAGCTTGAGGATTCCAGAGACGATGAAGGCGCGCGCCAGCGCGATGCGGATCGCAAGGTCGATGATCGGCCAGGCGTAGAGGCGGATCAGCCGGAACAACTCGGCGTGCGCCTCGCACAAGCGCATCGGCAAGGTCAGAACGCCGACCGCGTGGCGCGGTGTCGTGGGCCCAGGCGCGTTCGCTGTCATTCTGATGGCTCCGTGCGGCGGACATGCCCTCAATTGGATTCGGAAACGGGCGGAAAAGGTTACAGCGCCGCCGGCAGACTGACTCGCATTCGCATCGACCCCGCAATGCGTCGGTGTTGCCCTTAAGCGGGCGGTATAATGCCGCGACATGAAGCGCGAGCTCACCTGGATTCTCGCGGCGAAGCTCGCCGCGCTCGGGCTGCTCTGGGTGCTGTTCTTTTCAGGTGCGCACCGGCCTCCGGCCGATGCGCCCGCCACGAGTCGCCAGCTGGGCGTCGAGCCGATGCCGGCCAGCGACGCCGAGCCCGATCCGCGCAGTCGTCCGCAGGAGCGTACCGGTGATTGATTTCGACGTCGTCGGGCTCTCGCGCGCGCAGTTCGCACTGACCGCGCTGTACCACTTCCTGTTCGTGCCGCTGACGCTGGGGCTGTCCATGATTCTCGTCATCATGGAATCGGTCTACGTCATGACGGGTCGGGAAATCTGGCAGCGCATGACCAAGTTCTGGGGCGTGCTGTTCGGCATCAACTTCGCCATGGGCGTGGCCACCGGCATCACCATGGAGTTCCAGTTCGGCACCAACTGGGCCTACTACGCGCACTACGTCGGCGACATCTTCGGCGCACCGCTGGCGCTCGAAGGGCTCATGGCCTTCTTCCTCGAGTCCACCTTCGTGGGTCTGTTCTTCTTCGGCTGGGACCGACTGTCGAAGATCGGTCACCTGGCTGTCACCGGACTCGTGGCGCTGGGCTCGAGTCTTTCGGCGCTGTGGATTCTCATCGCCAACGCCTGGATGCAGAATCCCGTCGGCGCGCAGTTCAACTTCCAGACCATGCGCATGGAACTGGTCTCCTTCAGCGCCGTGCTCTTCAACCCAGTGGCGCAGGCCAAGTTCGTGCACACCGCAGCGGCCGGCTACGTCGTGGGCTCGGTGTTCGTGCTTGCCATCAGCTCCTGGTACCTGCTGCACGGCCGCAATGTCGCCGTCGCCAAGCGCTCCATGGCCGTGGCCGCCAGCTTCGGTCTCGCCTGCGCGCTCTCGGTGGTGGTGCTCGGCGATGAGTCCGGTTACCTCGCCAGCGAAAACCAGAAGATGAAGGTGGCAGCCATCGAGGCCGAGTGGCACACCCAACCGCCGCCGGCGGATTTCACGCTCTTCGGTCTGCCGGATGTGGCAACGCGATCAACCCATGCGGAAATCAAGCTGCCGTGGCTCCTAGGTCTGATCGCCACACGCTCCGTCGACACGCCGGTCGCGGGTATCGAGAATCTCGTCGCGGTGGCGCGCACGCGCATCCGCAGCGGCATGCTGGCGCACACGGCATTGCAGGCCTTGCGCGCCAACGCCAACGATGAGGCCGCGCGCACGCAGTTCGCGGCGCACCAGGCGGATCTGGGCTACGGCCTGCTGCTGCTGCGCTACCTCAACAACCCCGCCGAGGCCACCGACGCGCAGATCGAGCTCGCGGCCTGGTCGACGGTGCCCAATGTGCCCGTGATCTTCTGGTGCTTCCGCGCCATGGTGGGACTGGGCCTGTTCTTCATCCTGCTGTTCGCCACCGCGTTCTACTTAGGCATGCGCCATCGCTTCGAGCAGAGCCGCTGGTTCCTGCGCATCGCCTGCTTCAGCCTGCCGCTGCCCTGGATCGCGGCCGAACTGGGTTGGATCGTCGCCGAATACGGCCGCCAGCCCTGGGCCATCGACGGCGTGCTGCCGACATTCCTCGGCGTCTCGCGCGGCCCCGCCAGCAATGTCATTGCCTCGCTGGCCGGCTTCGTGATCTTCTACACCGCGCTCGCCGCCGTTGAAATCTACCTCATGGTGCGCAGCGTGCGGCGCGGTCCCGACGGCTTTGGCTACTGGCAGGATCCGCTCAGCCCGGTGGGGCCGCCGGCCGCGGAGGGTCCACATGCCTGACTACGACACGCTGCGATTGATCTGGTGGGCGCTGCTGGGAGCGCTGCTGATTGGCTTTGCGGTCATGGATGGCTTCGACTTAGGCGTCGGCGCCACGTTTCGTTTCATCGGCCGCAATGATGAGGAGCGGCGCGCGCTGCTCGAATGCATCGAGCCGGTGTGGGAGGGCAACCAGGTCTGGTTCATACTCGGCGGCGGGGCGGTGTTCGCTGCCTGGCCGCTGCTCTATGCGGCTTCCTTCTCGAACCTCTATCTTGCGATGTTCCTGATCCTGCTGGCACTGATCGTGCGTCCCGTGGGATTCAACTTCCGCGACAAAGTTGCCGATCCTCGCTGGCGCAATCTCTGGGACGCGGTGCTGACCTTCGCCGGTGCGGTGCCGGCGCTGCTGTTCGGCGTGGCCTTCGGCAATCTCTTCCTCGGCGTGCCCTATCATTTCGACGCCATGATGCGCCCGACCTACTCGGGCGGCTTCTTCAATCTGCTGCAGCCCTTTGCATTACTGTCGGGCGTGGTAAGTCTCTCGATGCTGGTGCTGCACGGCTGTACCTACGCGGCACTCAAGGCGGGCGAGCCCATGGGCGCGCGGGCCGTCAAGTTCGCGCGACTGGCAGCGGCTGTGTATGTCATCGCCTTCATCGCGGCCGGCGCGTGGGTAGCCACGAGCCTGCCCGGGCATCACATCACCGGCGGCGCCGATCCGCTCGGGCCCTCCAACCCGCTGCTCAAGCAGGTGGCGGTCACCCCGGGCGCCTGGCTCGACAATTACCGGCAACACGCCGTGCTGTGGCTGGCACCCATCGGCGCCCTCGTCGGCGCGGCGCTGACCGCGCTGCTGCTCACGGTCGCCCGGCCCGGACTCGCCTTCATCACCAGCGCGCTGACGCAGGCCGGCACGGTGCTGACCGCCGGCTTCGCGCTGTTTCCGTTTCTGATGCCTTCATCCAGCGATCCCAGCCAGGGGCTCACCATCTGGGATGCCTCCAGCAGCGCCAAGACGCTGCTGATCATGCTGGCAGCTGCCTGCGTCTTCCTGCCGCTGATCATCGCCTACACGAGCTGGGTGTTCGGCGTCATGCGCGGCCGCGTCACGCTCGAGCACATCCGCAAGCACGGGGATCTTTACTGATGTGGTATTTCAGCTGGATTCTGGGTCTGGGCCTGGCGCTTACTTTCGGTGTGCTCAACGCCATCTGGTACGAGATCCTCGAGACGCAGCGCGAAGTGGTGCAGCTGCAGAAACACGCGCCGCCGGTGCCCCCGGCGCTATAGCCCGACGAGTCCTAAGCAGTTCTGTGCACGGACGATTTCAGTCAGCGCAAATATTCGTTGCGTAGGCAACCATTTTTGTCCCGGAGCCGCCCACGGCAGGGGCTGCTGGAACACCCACATCAGCTTTTCCCAGGCCTGCACCTCGGCGTTGGTGGCATCGGCGCTGGCCTTCGCTTCCGGCGAGAATGCATCCGGGGCTTCGATGATCAGGAACAGCCGATTGCCGGTGCGATAGATTTCGAGCTCCTCGATGCCGGAGGCCTTTAGCGAGGCGACCACGGAGGGCCAGATCCTGTCGGCACGATGCCAGGCTTCGTACTCGGCGATCAGCGCCGGATCGTCCTTGAGGTCCAGGGCATAGACGAGTCGTTGCATGGGATGGCCACTGGTTTGCGGAAGAGAATGTTTACGAATAAAGCAGGGCAGGGTCGACACACAACATGAGTAAGGACCACCCTGGACCATCCGCGCGCGGCCATCGCAGGTACAGCGCTGCTGCCCGCGCTGGGCATGGGAACCGCGCCGCTGGGAAATCTCTTCACGCGCGTGAGCGATGAGGCGGCGGAGGGCGCCATCGCGGCGGCGCTGAGCGCCGGCATTCGCTACTTCGACACCGCGCCCTTGTACGGCTATGGCCTCAGCGAGCAGCGCTTAGGGCAGGCACTGTCCCATCTGCCGCAAGAGAGCGTCAGGATCTCAACCAAGGTCGGCCGGCTCATCGTGGCCGACCCGGCCCATACGCCGACGGAAGGTTATCTCGTCGATGGCTACCGCGCGGTGTTCGATTATTCGCGCGATGCCGTACTGCGCTCCTTCGATGAGAGTCTCGAGCGGCTGCGGCGCGAGCGGGTTGATGTGCTCTTGCTGCACGACATCGGCGCTGAAACGCACGGCGCGCGACACCCGGAAATTCTGCAGCAGGTGCTCGACGAAGCGCTGCCTGCGATGCAGCAGCTTAAAGAGAAGGGCGGCTGCCAGGCGATCGGCATCGGCGTCAACGAGAGCGCGGTGTGCCTGGAGATGATGCAGCGCTGCCACCTGGACTGCATCCTCCTCGCCGGCCGCTACACGCTGCTCGAGCAATCAAGCCTGCACTCCGTCATGGCGGAGGCGCAGCGCCACGGTACCGCGATCATCGTCGGCGGCGCGTTCAATTCGGGGCTGCTGGCCTCGCCGAGCGGGCCGGGCGCCACCTACAACTACGAGGCTGTGGACGCGACCACGAGCGAGCGCGCCCAGCGCATCTACGACATCTGCGCGCAGCATGGAGTCGATGTGGGCGCAGCCGCACTGCAGTTCGTGCTGGCGCATCCGGCCGTGGCGAGCGTCGTAGTGGGCATGCGTTCCGCTGCGGAAGTTGAAAGCGCCGTCGCGCGACTCCAGGCACCGATCGCGCCGGCGCTATGGGATTCGCTGCGCGGCGCAGGATTGCTGCTGGATGCGGCGCCGACGCCTTAGCACGCCAGAGTCGTATTGCTCATTCTTCTTACTGGGTCCTTGCATAACAGACTGTAACGCGCTGCAGAAGCGGCAAAATTTTCAATGTGCGATAACGAACAGACCGCCAATTGACGCCCTGTTTATGCTCGATCTCGAAAGATCAACAAAGCGAATAGGGAGATCCCTTGGACAAGACAGAAGAGGCTATCTGGTTGGCGTTCGAGGCGCTGGCCAGGGAGAATCCTGACGATCATGGCGTGCGGATGACGGCGGACCTCGGCGGATGGCTGGTGCGGGAAGGACAGCGAAGAAGCCTGCCGGCACCGCTGATCATGCAGCAGGTGCTGGGACCCTTGGCCCAGCCGCAGGAGCACGACCAGGCAGACGAGCGCGTCAGATACGCTGGTAGCGAGCAATAGTCTAAAGCGCGCCTCGCGAATTAAAGCGCGCGCGCAATCAGGCGATCGACGTCACACCTGTCTCTTAAGACAGGTTCAATGTCGGACCGCATTTCCTGGCATCGCCTGCGCGGCGCGCCGGTACGGTAGCCAGTAGGCATGGATTGCGCGAACCGCCGGCGCGATGCGCACCGACCAGGTTGCATGCATGACTTCTTCGCCGCCGGCCTCCAGCTTCCGCCAACCGGCGCGCGTGCCGAAGAGCTCCATGGGCTTGAGTAGCTCCGGCCGTTCGCGCTTGAGGGGTTTCCAACCCTCCGGATCCATCCGCATGCCTTTGATAAATCCCGTGCACCATTCATCAACGATGATGACCGTCTTGTCATTCAGGGGACTTTCGTAGAACGAGGGTTCAAAGGATTCCGGATCCTGTGCCAGGCAAACCGCGAGCTCGTTGTACAGGCCCATCACCAGCCCCACGAACCGGTTCAGGTCCTCGAGATCTTTGAATTGCGGCTTACCGCTTCCCCAGACCTTCGGCAGCCACAGCATCGGCGAAATCGTGTTCGGGCCGATCAGGATCGCCGTGAGAAAGCCTTCGAGGGTGACGATCTCGCAAATCCCCCGGCCCCGCTTGAGCAGCCAGGCATTGAGATGTTCAAAGTCGTCCTCTGAGAAAGACAAGCCGGCAGCGGTTTCCATGGGGAGACGCGCGGTCTGATTTCACGAATTGTGTCCTGCAAGGTTATCTTTCACCGCGGCGCACGCCAAGGGCGCACGCGTGCTAATTGCGCGCTGCCCTGTTTTGCCTGTGCCGGAGATCTTCGCCAGGAGGGCAGGGAACGCCATGACGGTCATTGATGCGCATCAGCACTACTGGCGCCTCGCGCGCGGTGACTACGCCTGGCTGACGCCAAGGCTGGGTCCGCTTTACCGGGACTTCGAACCATGGGATCTGGCCGATCAGCTGGGCCGTGGCGATGTCGGCTCCACGGTGCTGGTGCAGGCCGCCGCCACCGAGGCGGAGACGCGCTACCTGATCGGGCTGGCGCGCCAGCACGCCTCCGTCGCCGGAGTCGTGGGCTGGGTCGATTTCGAGGCGTCCGATGTCGCTGCGCGCATCGCCGGGCTCGTCAAGGAGGGCGCGGGGGTTATCAAAGGCTTTCGCCCCATGATCCAGGACATCGCGGATTCGAAGTGGCTGGCCCGGGAGTCGCTCGATGCGGCCTTCGAGGCGCTCGTGGCCGCGGATCTGACCTTTGATGCGCTGGTGACGCCGCGCCATCTCGAGCTGCTGCGGCACCGGCTGATGAGGCATCCCAAACTGCGCGCGGTACTCGATCACGCCGGCAAACCTGACATTGCCGGGGGCGTGCAGGGGCCGGCGTTCGAGACCTGGGCGTCGCAGCTCGAGCTTCTGGCGCGCGAGACCTCGATCTGCTGCAAACTCTCGGGTCTGCTGACCGAGGCAGCCCCGGGGGCGGACAGCGGCGTGCTCGATCCCTTCGTGGCGCATATCTTTGCCTGCTTTGGACCCGAACGTGTGTTCTGGGGCAGCGACTGGCCGGTGCTGACGCTGTGCGCCAGTTACGAAGAGTGGCTGGACATGGCGATGACATTGGTCTGCCGGCATGAGCCCGGCGCCGAAGAGGCCATATTCGACAGCAACGCGCGGCGGTTCTATCGCCTGTGACCTAAGCTGTGACGGAAGGAGTGGGGTGTGTCGCTGATCACAGCGCTTGAAGCGCGCGATATTCGCTTTCCGACCTCGCGCGAGCTCGACGGCTCGGACGCCATGAATCCGGATCCGGACTACTCGGCGGCCTACGTCATCCTGCGTACCGACGCGCCCTCAGGTCTCACCGGCCATGGCTTCGTGTTCACGATCGGCCGCGGCAATGATGTGCAGACTGCGGCCTTCGGCGCGCTCAGTCACCTGGTGGTCGGGCGGCAGGTGGAAGACATCCTGGCGGATCTCGGCGCCTTTGCCCGCAGCCTCACCTCCGATTCGCAGCTGCGCTGGCTCGGCCCCGAGAAGGGCGTCATGCACATGGCCATCGGCGCAGTCATCAACGCCACCTGGGATATGGCCGCGCGCGTGGCCGGCAAGCCTGTCTGGCAGCTGATCGCACAGATGAGTCCGCAGCAGATCGTGGACCTGATCGATTTCCGCTACATCAGCGATGCGCTATCGCCGGCAGAAGCGTTGCAGATACTGAGCGCGGCCCTGCCCGGACGGCAGCAGCGCACCGAGCAGCTGCTCAGGGACGGCTATCCCGCCTACACCACCTCCCCCGGCTGGCTCGGCTATTCGGATGAGAAGCTCGCGCGCCTCTCCCGCGAGGCCATCGCCGAGGGCTTTCATACCATCAAGATCAAGGTCGGCCACCGCGTCGAGGATGATGTGCGCCGCTGCCGCATTGCGCGTGAGGCCATTGGACCCACGCACGGACTGGCCATCGATGCCAACCAGCGCTGGGACGTCCCTGCCGCCATCGCCTGGCTTCGGCAGCTGCAATCCTTCGACATCGCCTGGATCGAGGAGCCGACCAGCCCCGACGATGTGCTCGGGCATGCTGCCATTCGCCGTGCCATCGCTCCGATGCCCGTATCGACGGGCGAACACACCCACAACCGCGTCATGTTCAAGCAGCTCTTCCAGGCACAGGCGGTGGATCTGATCCAGATCGATGCCGCGCGCGTGGGCGGCGTGAATGAGAACCTGGCCATCCTGCTGATGGCGGCAAAGTTTGGCGTGCGCGTGTATCCGCACGCCGGCGGCGTTGGATTATGTGAGCTGGTGCAGCACCTCGCCATGGCCGACTATGTGGCCATCAGCGGCAGCATGGAGGACCGCGCCATCGAGTACGTGGATCACCTGCACCAGCACTTCGTGGATCCGGTGCGTATGCGCCATGGGCGCTACCTCGCTCCATCGAAGGCCGGATTCTCGGCGGAGATGGTGGCAGCATCCCTCACGCGCTTCGCCTACCCCGATGGCGCTGTCTGGCGGGAGTCCGCCCCATGAGCGGCAGGCTCGCCGGCAAGCGCTGTCTCATCACCGCGGCAGCCCAGGGCATCGGCCGCGAAACGGCGATCGCCTTTGCGCGCGAAGGGGCCGTGGTGATCGCCACCGATATCAACCAGGCACCGCTCGCGAGTCTTGCGGCCGAGGCGCCCGGAGTGGAGCTGCGCCGGCTGGATGTCACGGACCCCAAGGCCATCGCCGAGTGCGTCTACGAGGCCGGAGCAGTGAATGTGCTCTTCAACTGCGCGGGCTATGTGCACCATGGCACCGTCCTGGAGTGCTCGGATGCCGACTGGCAGCGCTCATTCCGGGTCAACGTCGACTCCATGTTTCATATGTGCAAGGCCCTGCTGCCGGGCATGGTCGAGCGCGGCGGCGGCAGCATCATCAACATGTCCTCGGTGGCCTCGAGCATCAAGGGCGCCCCGAACCGCTTCGCCTATGGCGCCACCAAGGCGGCGGTCATCGGCCTGACCAAGTCCATCGCCGCCGACTTCGTTGCCAAGGCCGTGCGCTGCAACGCCATCTGTCCGGGCACCGTCAGGACACCGTCGCTCGCGGACCGCGTGGCGGCGCTCGGCGGCAATCCCCAGACGCACTGGCGCAACTTCAAGGAGCGCCAACCCATGGGGCGGTTGGGCGAGCCGCACGAGATCGCGGCGCTGGCGGTTTACCTGGCCTCGGATGAGTCGTCGTTCACGACCGGGGCCATCCACGTCATCGACGGCGGCTGGTCAAATTAGATTGGCGCGACGGCAGTCAGTGACCATCCGCAAGGCGGCGCGGGTCTACGCAACCACAAGGGGCCAGGTGCCTTCTAACAAATGTTCATCGCACGAACATTTGTTAGAAGGTACCTGGCCCCCTTGAGATGCTCTTAAGGCCCGCTACAGCCTTCTGGATCAGTTAGTTATACCAGTTAGCTCGAACCAACATCAGATACTGCGGCCCGCCTCGTAGAGGAACCACACGCGTCGCTCGGCCTCATCGATCCAGACCTCGAGCAGGCTCGCCGTGGCGACATCGTTGTACTTGTCGCAAGCCTCGTGCGTTTCGCGCATGAAGGCCGCCAGGCGCATGTTGTCTTCGCGCAGCTCGGCCAGCATCCCTGAGGGCGTCACGAAATCGGCATCGTTGTCCGCCAGTCTCTGCAGCCGCGCGATGTGGCCCGTGGACCGGATGGTCGTGCCGCCCAGCTTGCGTACCCGCTCGGCAATCGCATCGGTGATCGCATAGATCTGGTCTGCGTGCTCATCGAGCAGCAGGTGGTAGTCGCGGAAGTGCGGGCCGGACATGTGCCAGTGAAAATTCTTGGTCTTCAGATACAGCGCAAACGTGTCGGCGAGCAGCGTGTTGAGCTCGGCGGACAGGTCGCGGCGCGCGTCGGCGCCCAGATCGTTGGTGGTCTGAAGCGGGGCCGTGCGGCGCTGCTTGGCGCTGGCGACCTTGGCGTTGCTGAGTGGCTTGACGTTGCTCATCGGGAGAGCGCTCCTGTGATGTAGTCGGAGAGAGGGGTTGGGGTAAGGGGAAGTATCACATGTGCATCAGCGCGCGCCCAGCCGGCGCGAGCATGGAATGCGTCTCGGGGTGCTTGCGCATGTAGTCGGTGAACATGGCGCACGCGGGGATCACCGCGCGGTGCTGGGCCTGCGCGGCGGCCAATCCGGCCTGCACCAGCTGCGTGCCGATGCCGTGGTTGCGCTGCGACTCGGGCACCAGCGTGTGGGTGAAGGTGATCGTGCCCTCGCCGAGCGTGTACTCGGCCCAGGAGAGCTTTCCCTGCACTTCGATCTCGAAGCGATGGCGGCCCGGGTTGTCCTGCACCGATGGGGGAGTCATAGGCGGGATTGAAATGCAGCCGGCGCGGTTTTGCAATCGTCTAAAGGTTGATGCGCCGCGCGCCCCTGTGTGACACTTGCGCCCCTTTTTCGCGCGCGGTCCCACGCTTTTTCAGTGCCAGTCATTACCCTGCCCGATGGCAGCCAACGCAGTTTCGATCGCGCCGTCAGCGTCGCGGAAGTCGCACAGAGCATAGGCGCCGGCCTGGCTCGCGCGGCGCTGGCCGGCCGTGTCGATGACAAGCTGGTCGACACCTCCTTCCTGATCGACCACGACGCCAGGCTCGCCATCGTCACCGACCGCGATCCGGCGGGCCTTGAGGTCATCCGCCACTCCACCGCGCACCTGCTGGCCCAGGCTGTCAAGCAGCTGTTCCCCGAGGCGCAGGTGACCATTGGACCGGTGATCGAGGATGGCTTCTTCTACGACTTCGCCTTCTCGCGGCCCTTTACCCCCGAAGATCTGGCCGCCATCGAGACGCGCATGAAGGAGCTGGCCAAGGCCGACCAGCCGGTGCACCGCAAAGTCATGCCGCGTGATGAGGCCGTCGCCTATTTCAAAGGCCTGGGCGAGCACTACAAGGCCGAGATCATCGCGGCCATCCCGGCCACCGAGCCCATCAGTCTCTATGGCCAGGGCGACTGGGTGGACCTGTGCCGCGGGCCGCATGTGCCCTCCACGGGCAAGCTGCGCGCGTTCAAGCTCATGAAGCTCGCCGGCGCCTACTGGCGTGGGGATTCGCGCAACGAAATGCTGCAGCGGATCTATGGCACTGCCTGGCCCGATCAGAAACAGCTGGATGAATACCTGCACCGGCTGGAAGAGGCCGAGAAGCGCGATCACCGCCGCATCGGCCGCGAGCTGGATTTATTCCACATGCAGGAGGAGGCGCCCGGCGCGGTGTTCTGGCACCCCAAGGGCTGGCACATCTTCCAGACCCTGATCGGCTACATGCGCAAGCGCCAGAACGCGGCCGGCTTCCAGGAAGTCAACGGCCCGGAGCTCATGGACCGCAGCCTCTGGGAGGCCTCCGGCCACTGGGCGCAGTTCGGCGAGAACATGTACACCACGCGCACGCCGGATGATCGCGTGTACGCGATCAAGCCCATGAACTGCCCGGGCCATGTGCAGATCTTCAAGCAGGGCATCCGCAGCTACCACCAGCTCCCGGTTCGCTACGGCGAATTCGGTAAGGTGCATCGCTACGAGCCTTCCGGCGCGCTGCACGGCCTGATGCGCGTGCGCGCCTTCACGCAGGATGATGCGCACGTGTTCGTGACCGAGGATCAGATCACCGAGGAAGCGGTGACCATGACGCAGCTGATCCTCGACATCTACAAGGACTTCGGCTTCGACGATGTGCGGATCAAATTCTCCGACCGGCCGCCTAAGCGCGTGGGCTCGGATGAGGTCTGGGACAAGGCCGAGTCGGCCCTGAAGCAGGCGGCGCGGGCCGCGGGCATCGAATTTGGCTTAAATCCGGGCGAGGGCGCCTTTTACGGCCCGAAACTGGAATTTGTGCTGCGCGATGCGATCGGCCGCGACTGGCAATGCGGCACCCTGCAGGTGGACTGGAACATGCCCGGGCGCCTGGGCGCCCATTACATCGACGAATACAGCCAGAAACGCACGCCTGTCATGTTGCATAGGGCAATATTCGGCTCGCTGGAGCGTTTTTTCGGCATTCTGCTCGAGCATCACGCCGGCCGGCTGCCCGCCTGGCTGTGCCCGGTGCAGGCGGTGATCATGGGTATTACCGATAAGCAACACAATTACGTCTCTTCGATCGCGGAATTCCTGAAAAATCAGGGGGTTCTGGTCCAGTCCGACTTGCGCAACGAAAAGGTCGGCTTTAAGATTCGCGAACATACGCTGCAACGGGTGCCCTACCTCCTGGTGGCGGGCGACAAGGAAGTGGCAGCGAATCTTGTTTCTGTGCGCTCCCGTAGTGGCAAGGATCTGGGCGCGATGACGCCGCAGACGTTCGTGGAACGGCTGCGCATCGAGCTCGAAAGCCATGGGCGCCGAAGTTTGGAGGATTAGTACATAGCTATTTCTGCGAAGCGGGTCCGGCGAAATGATGAAATCGTTTCACCGACAGTGCGTGTGATCGGAGCGGATGGGGGACAAGCAGGAGTCATGACGCGCGCGGAAGCGCTGCAGCTGGCTACCTCCGCAGAGCTGGATCTCGTTGAAGTCTCGCCCATGGCGGAACCGCCTGTGGTGCGAGTCATGGACTACGGCAAATTCCTGTTCGAACAGAACAAGAAAGCCCACTCTGCCAAGCGCAAGCAGAAGCAGATCCATGTGAAGGAAGTGAAGTTTCGTCCCGGAACGGAAGAGGCGGATTACCAGGTCAAGCTGCGTAATCTGATCCGCTTCCTGTCCGAGGGTGACAAGGCCAAGGTGACGTTACGTTTCCGCGGCCGGGAAATGGTGCATCAGGACATCGGCCGGAAACTTCTGGACCGGGTGCAGGGCGATCTCGCGCCACATAGCGTGATCGAACAGCAACCGCTGATGGAAGGCCGGCAAATGGTGATGCTGTTTGCACCTAAAAAGAAGTGATCGCGGTATCTGACGCCTTAGGGGCTTAAGAACTGCGATCCGCGAGCAAGCGGGCAAATGCCCGGCGTAAGCCGGCGTTGCCTTGCGAACTCTTGCCAACAATGAGGAGTGAAGGATCGTGCCCAAGTTGAAAACCAACCGGGCCGCCTCGAAGCGTTTTCGCAAGACTGCGACTGGCTTCAAGCGGTACTCGGCTACCCGCCGCCATAACCTCGGCCACAAAGACTCCAAGCGCAAACGTCATCTGCGCTCGGGAGGCAGCAGTCTGGTGAATGAGAGCGACGTCGGTCGTCTCAAACAATTGCTGCCGAACGCATAAAGGAGTCCCATCATGGCAAGAGTCAAACGTGGTGTGACGGCCGGACGTCGTCACAAGAAAGTCCTTGGCAAGGCCAAGGGTTACTACAACGCGCGCCGCAAGGTGTATCGCGCGGCCAAGCAGGCCGTTATCAAGGCAGGGCAGTACGCGTATCGCGACCGCCGCGCCAAGAAGCGCGAGTTCCGGGCGCTGTGGATCATGCGCATCAATGCCGCCGCGCGCGAGCATGGCCTCTCGTACAGCCGCCTGATTGCAGGCCTGAACAAGGCGGGCCTGGAAATCGACCGCAAGGTGCTGGCGGATCTGGCGATCAATGATGCCAACGCCTTTGGTGTGATCGCGGAGCGCGCCAAGACCGAACTCGCCGCGGCCTGAGCCTTAAGGTTCGGGCATGGGAGAGCTCGACGCCTTGGCGGCCGATGCGCTCGCGCGCATTGCTGCCAGCAGCAGCATCGTGGATCTGGATGAGATCCGCGTGCATTGGCTTGGCAAAAAAGGCGCACTCACCGAGCAGCTGAAAGGCCTGGGTGCTCTGCCGGCGGCAGAGCGCCCGTCCGCGGGCGCGCGCATCAATACGCTGAAAGAACGGCTGCACCAGGCGATCGAAGCGCGGCGCGCCGAACTCGAGCGCGGCGCCATCGAGGCGGAACTCACGCGCGGCGCCATCGATGTGACGCTGCCCGGGCGCGGCGAGCACTTAGGGGGCGTGCATCCGATCACGCTCACGCGTTTGCGCATCGAAGAGATTTTTCGACGCGCCGGTTTCTCTGTGGAAGAGGGGCCGGAGATCGAAAATGATTTCTATAATTTCGAAGCGCTGAACATCCCGGCCAATCACCCCGCGCGCGCAATGCATGACACCTTCTATCTGAAGGACGGCCACCTGCTGCGCACCCACACCTCGCCGGTGCAGATCCGCGCCATGCAGCGATCGAAGCCGCCGATTGCCCTCATCGCCCCGGGCCGCGTGTATCGTGTCGACTCGGATGTGAGTCACTCGCCGATGTTTCACCAGGTCGAGGGCCTGTTCGTCGACGAGGGTGTGAGCTTCGCCAATCTCAAGGCCATCCTGCATCGCTTCATGGAATCCTTCTTCGAACAGGACCTGTCGATGCGGCTGCGCTCCTCGTATTTTCCCTTCACCGAGCCCTCGGCCGAAGTCGACATCACCTGCGTGCTCTGCCGCGGCGCCGGCTGTCGCGTCTGCAAGCAGACCGGGTGGCTGGAGATCGCCGGCTGCGGCATGGTGCACCCGCGCGTGTTCGAGGCCTGCGGCATCGATGCGGAGCGCTACACCGGCTATGCCTTCGGCGCCGGCATCGAGCGCCTGGCGATGCTGCGCTATGGCGTCAACGATCTGCGGCTGTTCTTCGAGAACGACCTGAAGTTCCTGGCGCCGTTTGCGGGAGCCGAAGTGTGAAGGTGCCACTCTCTGCATTGCGCCAATGGGTCGATGTGCCCTGGGATGCCGCCACGTTGGCGCGCCGTTTGACGATGGCAGGCCTGGAAGTGGAGGGCATCGAGCCCGCCGCGCCGGCGTTCAGCGGCGTGGTGGTCGCTAAGATTCTCACCGCCGAGCGGCATCCGCAGGCGGAGAAACTGCAGGTCTGCACCGTCGTCACGAGCGCTGCTCCCGGCGCTGCCACTGTGCAGATCGTCTGCGGCGCCTCCAACGCGCGCGCGGGCCTTGTGAGTGCGCTTGCGCGATCGTCGGCGCCGAGTTGCCCGGCAACGTCAAGATCAAAGCCGCCAAACTGCGCGGCGTGGAATCGCAGGGCATGCTGTGCTCGGCGCGCGAACTCGGACTGGGCGACAACTCCGAAGGGATTCTCGAGTTGCCGTTCGATCTCGACGATCAGAAGGCGCTGCTCGGCCAGGATCTGCGCGCGGCGATGGATCTCGACGATGCCATCCTCGAGATCAATGTCACGGCCAATCGAGGTGATGCGCTGTCAGTGCTCGGCATCGCGCGCGAAGTGGCCGCGCTGAGCGGCTCCTCGCTCAAGGACCCGCACGCGTTCGGCGCGGCCGTTCCGGTGGGCGATGCCAGCGGGGAAAAGCTGGCGGTGACGCTGCCGGCCAGGCGCGGCGCGGGCCGGCTGGTGGCGCAGATCGTGCGCGGCGTTGATAACTCGCGCGCCACACCGCTGTGGCTGCGTGAGCGGCTGCGCCGTTCGGGACTGCGCTCCATCAGCCCCATTGTCGATGTCACGAACTATGTGATGCTCGAGCTCGGTCAGCCCATGCACGCCTACGACCGGGCGATGCTGCAGGGCGCGATGTCGGCGCGCTGGGCGACGGCCGGTGAAACCGTGCAGCTGCTCGACGGACGGGAGATCGCGCTCGAACCGGATGTGCTCGCGATCGCCGATGATCGTTCGGTCATCGGTCTCGCCGGCGTCATGGGCGGCGAACGCAGCTCGATGACCGCCACCACGCGCGATATCGCGCTCGAGGTGGCCTGGTTCTTCCCCGACGCCATTGCCGGCCGCGCGCGCCGCTATGGACTCATGACCGATGCCAGCCAGCGCTTCGAGCGCGGCGTGGACTACCGCATCCAGGAACGCGCGCTGGCGTTGGCGACGCGCCTCATCACGCAGATCGCGGGTGGTGTTCCCGGACCCGTGACGGTGGCCGAACAGGCCGATTCGCTGCCGCGCAGCGTTGCCGTGCCCTTGCGTTCACAGCGACTGGAGCGGCTGCTGGGCGCCAGCGTGGCTTCAAAAGACATCGAGACGCGCCTGCGCTCGCTGGGCATGAGCGTGGCCGCGGCCGGTGAGGGCTGCTTCCAGGTGACGCCGCCCAGCTGGCGCTTCGACATCGCCATCGAGGCGGATCTCATCGAGGAAGTCGCGCGCATCGGCGGCTTCGATGCCATCGCCGAGCGCGACGCATCACTGCCGGCGGCGCCGCGGCCGCTGGCTTCCAACGAAGTCGAGCAGCGCGTGGTGCTGCGCACGCTGGCCGCGCGCGGGTTCCAGGAAGCGATCACCTTTGCCTTCGTCGATCCGGCACTGCAGCGGCTGCTCTTTGGGGATGGCGAGATGATCGAGCTCGCCAATCCGATCGCGGCCGACATGGCGGTCATGCGCCGCTCGCTCTGGCCAGGGCTACTGCGTGCAGCGCGGGAAAACCTGCGGCGGCAGCAGCCGCGGGTGCGGCTGTTCGAGATTGCCAGCCGATTCCTGCCCCCGCTCAGCGGCTCGGCGCCGAACGGCGGTGATTACCGGGAGCAGAAGATGCTCGCGGCGCTGGTACTGGGTGCCCGCAGCCCCGAGCAGTGGGGCGTCAAATCGACGGCCGTGGATTTCTTCGATCTGAAGGGCGATCTGGAGGCGCTGCTGGCCCTGGGCGGACTCGCCGCGGAGTTCAGCTTCGAGCCGGGCGGCCAGGCCTGCCTGCACCCGGGTCGCAGTGCACGAATTGTGCGCGACGGCGCCGAAATCGGGCAGATCGGGGAGCTGCACCCGCGCCTGGTGCGCGAACTTGACTTAACATGTGCACCGATCCTGTTCGAAGTCGACTACGCCGCCGCCTTTGTTGCGAAAGTGGCCCAGTTTCGGGAGACTTCGCGCTATCCGCTGATCCGCCGCGACATTTCCTTCACGGTGCCCGAAAGCATCGCCTTCAGGCTCATCGGCGAACGTGTTAGTGTTGCTGCCGCGAGCCTGCTACAAGAAATGCGCGTTTTCGATCTCTACCAGGGCAAGGGAGTAGAAACTGGTCGAAAAAGTGTCGCTTTAGGCTTGATTTTACAGGATTTAAGCCGCACTCTAACTGACGAGGAAGCTGACCGCGTGGTGGCAGCAGTGCGCGCGGATCTGCGGTCGAATTTGGATGCCAGGATAAGAGAATAACGTTAATGGCTCTCACCAAGGCCGAGATGGCCGAAGCGCTCTTCAATCAGCTCGGGCTCAACAAACGCGAAGCGCGCGAGCTCGTGGATCTTTTCTTCGAAGAAGTACGCGGCGCTCTGTCTCAGGGCGAGCAGGTGAAGCTGTCTGGGTTCGGTAACTTCGATCTGCGCGACAAAAATCAGCGCCCGGGTCGCAATCCAAAAACCGGTGAGGAAATTCCCATCAGCGCGCGCCGCGTGGTGACTTTCCGGCCGGGCCAAAAACTCAAAGCGCGCGTTGAAGCCTATGCTGGAACCAAAGAACAATAACGAACTGCCTGCAATCCCCGGAAAACGCTACTTCACGATCGGTGAGGTCAGCGAGTTGTGCGGCGTAAAGCCGCATGTGCTGCGCTACTGGGAACAGGAGTTCCCGCAGCTCAAGCCCGTCAAGCGACGCGGCAACCGGCGCTACTATCAGCGACAGGATGTCATCATCATCCGCCAGATTCGCAGCCTGCTGTACGAGCAGGGCTTCACGATCGGCGGCGCGCGCAACAAGCTCACGGGCGAAGATGCACGCACCGATACCTCACAGAGCCAGCAGATCGTGCGCCAGGTGCGCATGGAACTCGAAGAGGTGTTGCGGATCCTGCGACGCTAGTCGTGCGTCGCATCGCCTTGCGGTGGCGACTTGCGATCATCCTGGGGCTGGCCGTCAGTGCCAACGCCGGCGCGGCCGCGCTAGAAGCCGGGGCGCAGCAGCGCGTCCGTGCTGCGACCTTCGAGGTGGTGCAGAAAAAACCGGATGATGGCGCAGTCACCTACGACCGCCCGCTGCCACTCGAACTGATTCCCTACCAGCAGCGCATCGACAAGTACCGCTCCATCGGTACGGCATTTTCGATCGGCGGCAATCGATACGTGACCGCCAGCCATGTGTTTCAGCTCGGCGCCGGCAGCCAGTTCGGGCCGCCCGCGCTGCGCGATGCGGCGGGCAACGTCTACGACATCGACAAGGTGTGGAAATTCTCCGATCGCGAGGACTTCGTCGAGTTCTCACTGCGCAGCGAGCCCAAGGGTGTCGGCACATTCGAGATCGGTCCGCCGCCGGCAGTGGACGATCCGGTGTTCGCCGTGGGCAATGCGCTCGGCGAGGGCGTCGTGATCCGCGATGGCGTGTTTACTTCCGAGACGCCGGAGGAGGAGAACGGGGAGTGGAAGTGGTTGCGCTTCTCGGCTGCCGCCTCGCCCGGCAACAGCGGCGGCCCGCTGATCGATCAGGCCGGTCGCGTCATCGGCGTGGTGCTGCGCAAGTCCGAATCCGAGAATCTGAACTACGCGCTGCCCATCGAGCGCATCAAGGCGACGCCGGAGGGCGAGGGCCGCCTCGGCGGACGTACCCCCATACGTTTTCCGATCTTCGATGCCAGCGAGACGCTCGAGGTGCACGAGAGCATCGCCCTGCCGCAGGCGCCGCCGGCGTTTTTCAGCGATGTACTCAAGACGACGCGAGAAATCCTCACGCGCGGCCTGCACTCGCTGTTCGAACACAATCACGATCGATTGTTTCCGAATGGCCCGAAGTCATCGCAGTTGCTGCACACCGGACTTTTCGCGCCGTTTCCGCGCGTGTTGCACGAGTCGCAGGATGGCCTCTGGGGCGCGGGCGGCGATCAGACACAGACTTTCCAGCTCGATCACAACGGCTTCGTTGAGATCGTTCACGGCATGGTTCGGCTGCGCCGTCCCGACGATGTCAGCCTCTCGATGCTCTACGGCGATTCCAAGATGTACATGGATCTGCTGCTCAAAGGTTTTGCCGTGCGCCGCCAGGTCGGCGGCGAGTCGGTGAAGGTCACCTCACTGGGCAAGGCGCTATGGAGTTCGACGCACACGGATATCTACGGCCGCACCTGGCAGGTCAGTGTGTGGGCCGAGCCCTGGGCGGATACGGAGCTGGTAACGATGAGTCTGCCGACGCCGGAAGGCTACGTGGCACTGGTGCTGCCCACCGTGTCGGGCTACCGGCAGATCGTCCTCGACACCGAGGCGTTGATGGCCGACTATTTTTTTGTGTCGATGGGCGGCTCGCTGTGGCAGTGGCAGGAGTTCCTGGCGCAGAAGAACGTCGCCCCGCGGGTGTTTGGCGAATTCAAGATCGCGATCGATCCCGATCATCGCGTCGAATTTCGTTCCCATCGCGCCGATCTCGTTGTGACCCCCGAGCTGGTGCCATTGAGCCGGGAATCGCAGCTCTGGCTCAAATTCAACTTCTTCAAGGACGGCGAGCGCGTGGTGTGGGATGTCAGCGGCGTCTCCGTGGAAGAAAGCTCGCAAAGGCACAACTGGGCCGAATTCTGGCGTGCCAGCCAGCCCGACGCGGACCTGCCCGAGTCCTTCCAGAGTCACTGGCACAAGATCCAGCAGCGCGAGTTCCCGTTCAACGGGCTGGTCAGCAATGTCAGCACTTCGACGCGCATCAGCACCACCGCCGATGCGCCCAACGGTGACGACGCGGCGGCGAAGATCCGCTACTCCCTGACCGTGCAGCGAGAAGGCGAGCAGACCGAGGACTTCATGGCACCCAAGCTCGAGCTGCTGAAGCGATCGTTCAAGGCGCTGGAGCAGTAGCGGCGGAGCGGAGTCGCGACGGGCGAAGGATAGGGGTCGGACTCGGGCCCTACGCTCTGGCAAAAGCGGGTATCATGGCGCCGCACCGTGGCTGGTATTGCGGTGCAATAAAAAGAACAAATCGGCCGGAGCGTGGCGCAGTCTGGTAGCGCACTTGCATGGGGTGCAAGGGGTCGGAGGTTCAAATCCTCTCGCTCCGACCAAATAAATCAATGCCTTAGCGATGTAGCCGACTCTCCCCAAATCCCTCAGCTCTGACCTGGCTTAGGGCCCTCCCGGCTTTGCAGGGGAGTCTTAATGGCGCGAGCGCAGGGCTATGAAGTGCACATGTCACGAGAGCCGGTCGAGCCCGATCTACTACTTATCCTGCGACTTAGCGACTCGGGGAGGATGATTGTGGTCAGTAGCTTGCCTTTCGCGCGCGCGCTGGAGCAGCAATTGCGCCACTGACTGACGGGCCGCCGTTAGATCGGTGCCGGCAGGAAACTCGAACACTTCCTTTGCATCGAACGGGTTTCTTATCTTCACAGACGCATCTGGATCTAGAGCTGGCTCGGACTGAGGCCCTGAGTCCGGCAAGTTAGGGACAGTAGCCACGCTCGCATCCCGTTCCGTCGTGGGCCGCGTGGCGGCGGTCCACCAGGCGATGGTCGTTAGCAATACAACGATCGCAACGAGCGCGGCTGGCCACAGGCGTCGAGGCTCCCTTACGAGCGAAGCAGCAATCGCAGGTTCAGCTATCAGCTTGACGGGGATCGTCGCGGTCTGGGCCTCGCGGCCGGCCTCGGACAAAGCGAGCAGCTGCTCGCCAGGGAGCTCGAACTCGATCGTTTCCTCGTTCGAATCGCCAGCCCGTGCCGTCTTCTGCGCTTGAGGTCTTTCGGCCATCCCTAACGATAACAAGGCTGTGCCCGCGGTCAGAAACGAGTGTGTCACTCTTTTTGTCCAGCCATGCCACAGGACAGCCTTTAAAACTCCCAACATTGACATTGAGGGCGAGCGCCACCTCGCGCGATTGCGCGGCATCCTCACACGTGCCGCCAAGGACCAAGTTCAAGCCGATGAAGGCTCAACCGAGCCGCTTCGATTCCGAGTGGGATCGCAAACGTGCTACCGCAGTCCTGACCACTCTGCGCCTGTGCGACCGCCACGGTTTCCACACGCAGTGCGCGCTCACCAAATCTTCTTCCCGCAAGTGCACGTGCCGGGCGAGCAGGCGCAGTCGGATTTCACCGATATGCGCGAGCTGGCGATCACGATTACCGGCGAGCCCTTCGCGCATCTGCTCTACCACTGTGTGTTCACGTATTCCAACTGGGAGTCGGTGTCGATCTGCCCGAGCGAGAGCTTTGAGTCCTTGAGCGCAGGACTGCAGGCGGCGCTGTGGCGCATCGGTGGAGTGCCACAGGAGCATCGCACGGATAATCTGTCGGCCGCGACCCATGATCTGCCCGACAGCCGTGGCCGGGATTTCACGGTGCGCTATCGGGAGCTGCTCGATCATTACGGGCTGCGCGCCTCGCGCAACTTTCCCGGCAACGCGCACGAGAACGGGGATGTCGAGTCCTCCAATGGCGGGCTAAAGTCGGCGCTGGATCAGCGCTTGCGATTGCGCGGCTCGCGCGAGTTCGCCACCCGCGAGCTCTATGTGGCCTTTCTGGACACCTGCGTCACGGCCCGCAACGCCGGCCGCAGCGCGCGCGTGGAGGAGGAGCGCGCGCAGCTCAAAGCGCTGCCGGCACGGGCCTTGCCGGCCTACAAGGAGTTCTATGCCAGCGTGTCGCGCGCCAGCGCCGTGCGTGTCATCAACCGCTCCTACTCGGTCTCCTCACGTTTGATCGGCAGCTGCCTGCGCGTGCGGGTACATGCCGATCTCGTGGAGCTGCATCATCAGGGCGAGTGTGTGGCCTCGATGGAGCGGCTGGTGGGCAAGGAGCGCAACCGGATCGACTACCGGCACATCATCCATACCCTGGTGCGCAAGCCCGGCGCTTTTCGCCGCTACGTGTTTCGCGAGGCGATGTTTCCAACCCTGGAGTTTCGCCGCAGCTACGATGCGCTGCTCGCCCAGAACAACGCTCAAGCGGATCTTGAGTATCTGCGCATCCTGCACCTGGCCGCCGGCGATGGCGAGGCGACCGTGCGCGAGGCGTTGTCGCAGCTGCTCTCGAGCGCGGCGCCCCTGAGCTATGAGGCCGTGCGCGCCAGGGTGCGCGGTCCGCGCACCCCCAGTGGCGTGCCGTGCCTGAACATCAGCGCCCCGGATCTTACCGTCTACGATCGGCTGCTGGGTCTCAACATGACAGAGCCGGTGTGCGCATGAGCGCCGCCGCGGCCGCGATCGAGAACACGCTGCAGCTGCGCCTCAAGGCCCTGCATCTGTCCTCCATGCTCACTCATTACGCAGCGCTCGCCGAGCGCGCCGCTGCCGAGGGGTGGTCCCACCTGCAGTATCTGGCCGAGCTCATCACGCTGGAGGCCACCGAGCGCACTGATCGGCGGATCGCGCGCCTGCTGCACGATGCGAAGCTACCTCGTGAGAAGAGCGCCGCGACGCTCGATCTGGCCCGTTATGCCGCACCGCTGCGCGGGCAGATCAAGCAGTTGCTGCGTGGGGAGTTCGTCACCGGTGCCACCAACGTGTGCCTGATCGGCCGGCCAGGGACCGGCAAGTCGCACGTCATGGCGGCGCTGGCGCGTGCACTGGTTGAACGCGGCTATCCGGTGCTGTTCTCCTCAGTTGCCAGTCTGGTCGAGCGGCTGCTCGATGCCAAACGCAACCTGCGCCTAGCACGCGAGCTCAAGCGCCTGGACAGCTTCGAGTGCCTGGCGCTCGATGACATCGGCTACGTACAGCACGATCGCGCCGAGATGGAAGTTCTGTTCGCATTGTTGGCCGAGCGCTATGAACGCAAGAGCGTGATGATCACCTCGAACCTGGTGTTCTCCAAGTGGGACCAGATCTTCAAGGATCCGATGACCACCGCCGCGGCCATCGATCGCGTGGTGCATCACGCCGTCGTGCTCGAGTTCAACGGTGACAGTCTGCGCGCTGAAGGCCTAGCCAAAACTCAAGCGGCAGCATTACCGGAATCAGTGGGGACATATCCGTTCTTTCGTATCAGGGTACCTAGCCAATGGGCCTTACATAAAATCAGGAGATACACCTACAGTGTAGAGGCCTGCAGGCTGCGACTCTGCGTTCCTACAAGCGCCGTAGCGCGCATAGGAGACACAGATGAACACTTACGGATCAGTTATTTCTTCGGATAAAGTCGAAGGCACCAACGTATATAATTTGGGCGGCGACAAACTCGGCTCAATCGATGATCTGATGATTGATAGGCACTCGGGTCAGGTTCGCTATGCCGTGATGGAATTCGGTGGCTTTTTGGGTATGGGTACAGATCGTTACCCCATTCCTTGGAGCATGTTGAAATACGACGACGGCAAAGGCGGATATATCGTACCTCTCGATAAAGCCAAGCTGGAGAAGGCACCGAAATACAGCGAAGGCAGCGTTCCCGCCTATGACAGTGACTACGATAAACGTGTTACCTCATACTACGGGACGATGAACTAGCCACTAGCGAGGCTCGTGGGCTGCCCCACGAGCCCTTTTAGCGGGTCACCGACTGGCGCGCATGCGTCAACCGTGGCGCCCCTGCCTTAATCAGCGCCCATGGACTAGCTGCGACGGCAGTCCATTCATCTTCGCAAAGTGGCGAAGCTTTTGGATACGGCCGGCGGTCGTTTGGCTGCCGTCACTCGATGCGCACGGCCCGCTGAGCCCATGTCGTAGGCCAATTCTGATTTGAGGCAAATCGTGATGCGAGTCAACTCGGGCAATGCTATCGAGCGCTAAATTCGATTCTGCATAGTGATCTCCCTCTCAGCCCTGCATCGCCGCGGGGCTTTTTTTGTGCCCGACGCAGGCGCTCCTCTGCCGGCCCTTCGGCCTTGTGTCAATTCATTGACAGAGCTGGCTTGCTCTCCCGTCCATGATTCCTCCCAGGCAACAGGCAGGCAACAAGCCGAACGTTGTTTGGAGCTCAGCAAGTTTCCAAATGGCTGTTGCACCGTCTTAGGGTACGAGGTCTACCGCGATCCCCGGAGGGCCGGGCCTATGCGGCCGGTCCCCCTTGAGCCCCGCCAAGTGCGGGGCTTTTTTTGCCTGCCTAGGCGAATCGCTATCGCGTCGCAGCAAGCAATTGCCGCCTTTGTGGCGCAAAGTATTGTGGCGTGAGCCGCAGCTGGAAGCCATTAGCGTTTGCGCCTGGCGGTCCGATGCCCCTACGTGAAGCATACAGCCAGGAAGACGCAGCCGAACTGAATCGGTTGCTCAGTGCTCTGCCCGCGCTCGTCAGGCGCGCTAGCGAGCTTTTAAACACCTCATCGATTTGCAATCCCGCGTACTTGACGGCCGATGCTGAAGTGTCGAAGAGCCTCGCACGAATAAATGAGTTGATGCGCCGAAGACACATCGGCGGTGATGGCTAAGCGAGAGCGCGGTGACCGCCTCCGTCAGCGCTCTTGGCTGCATCGGGTCTCAAACTGAACAACTCAACTGGCGATCTCGCTGCGCTGATTCGCAAGAAACTCGCTTCCGGCCATATTCCCAAATCACTGGCACGGGTGTTTCCGGGTCGCGGTGCCGGCTATCCGTGTGCATGTTGCGGTAAACCGATCGGCAAGAGCGAATTCGAGTACGAAATCGAAAATGACCCGCTCGATGCCAATTCACTGTGCGTTATGCACCTGCATTGCTGCAGGGTATGGTCGGAGCTCATCGGCAAGTCCAGCAAATGCTGTCCTTCTGGCGCGTACTGCGCACCCGGTACGAATGTTAATCTCGCACCCGTGACAATGCTTTCTGCAGATCCCGCCTAGCCGAAATGGCCCTCCCGCCGGCGACCTGGGAAGTGGCGCGGCAGTCCTTCGCTCAAGCCGAACGGTTACTCGATCAGCTTACAGCGCTCGAGGCATTGGTGAATGATCGTGCTGTTCGACTCGTCGGTCACTGGAATGACCGAATCCTTTTTCGGCGTGTCCGGCGCGTTGCGCTGCTTAGAAATATCCCCATAGATCCGCGCGTGCTCAAAGTCCGGTTAAGGATGTGACGCGAGTCAACCCAGCCGATTCAATCGAGCGCTACACTCACCCGTGACATAGTCGTGTCCCCTGATTAAGCCCCGCAGATGCGGGGCTTTTTTCTTTGGTGGGCTCTGCGCAGATGTCCTAGTGAGAGTTCGCTTGCCATGTACCCGGCGTTAAGGTCCCGGAGCGGGCATTGCAGCGGTCGGACACTTTGGAGAAAGTCAGGGCGCCCCCTTCAATCTTCCACTTGTAGGTGCCGGTCTGCTCTCCGTCTTTCCTGCAGGCCCACGGGCCGTCCTTATCAGTTAGCTCCAGCTGGTCGCCTTTGACGCGGTAGCTGCCAGTAACAACGGTGTCCTTGCCGTCAACAACTCGAAACTTCCCTTCGCCCTCAAAAGTAACTGTGACGGACTCGTGTGCGGTGTACGAGCGGAGGGGAAATTCGCCTGCGAAGGCAGTCGATTGAGACATCGCCATGGCGACGGCGAACGAAATGGGAGCAAAAGCGTCCAAATACCGGCTGCGTGTAGACATCTTTAGATCACTCCTTGATTTTCTTGGAATAGCGTTCTGAGCCTCGCCGCATCGAGGGCTCACTACAATTTAACTGAAAGAGGCAGTCGATCCCGCCACCGATCCGAAATCTGCGTAGCGCAATACACGTCTATAGTGCGGCGAATGGCAAAGCGCAAGGCGGTCAAGAAACACGCCGACATCAACGATCTGCTGCTGCTCAACAACGGCGGACCCTTCTAGATCCAAGCCGGCCCCCGGATCACTCGACGAAATCTCGACCAGCCGCCGCTGGCGTGCCCTGTCGCAGAAGAAGAAGCCGGTAAGGAGCTTTGTTTTCGGCTCACCCTATCGCGACTCAGCTTGCCAATCTGCCCCCGAGGCGCAGTGTACGGCAGCGTACATACAGGAGATGTGTCACAGGCTATATGTGGGCGATAGGGAAGGAAAAATGCAGTCAGAGCCACTACGCGACGATGAACACGAGCAAGCCCTTCTCAAGCGCGAGCTGTATGCGTTCGAGCGCCGGCAGCGTGCCCTGATTTCCATCACAGCCAATCACCAGGTCTGCGGCAATGGCAGAGGGCAGCACGGCGCCGCCATCTCGCCACCGCTAGCGGCGCTCGATGAGTTCAGGGCCGCAGACGCCGAATGGCGGGCGGCACGGGCCGAGTGCGAGCGGGTCGTCGATGAAATTGGTCTGGCAAGCTAAACTGAGTGCCGGAAGGATGCTCGATCGATCATCAACTATGGTATCGCCGCCGCAGCCAGGACTGTACGCCCCGCCAGTATGGGTTTTTTACACCTGGGTCGGGGATAACGCGTCAGCCTCTGCTTACAGCATCGCCTCGCAGCTCAATTTAGTCGGCCGTGCACTCAGGGAGGAGTCGTGCATTGGCATCAGGTACAACTAACCGCAGCGGACATATCGCGCGGCTGGCATGCGACAATTCTCGATCAGTTTGAGACCACGTTCGCTGCCCTGCCGTCGCCCACGGACATGGCAATGTTCACGACTGATTTCACTAGCCCCGCTGCTTACCTCTACTTCTCGCCCGCTACGGCACTGCACGCAGCCGCCTTCTTGCGACTCATTCGAGCGAACCCCTGTAAGGCACCGAGCGAACCGGTGACACTGCTTTCCGGCGACCCGAACACCCCCCAGACAGATACACCCGCAGTGAAAGCAGACGCTAAGCACTGACCTCACCGTGCCCAGGGACCGCGTCCTGAGTGCCGATCTTCTGGAGACCCGCCGAGCTGCGTGCACACACGGGTTGCGGGTACAAAACCGCACCATCATTCGGCAGCGCATGAGGCGGAAGTGAAGCATCACAGCCCCCTCGGGCTAAAGAACTATTGGCGCGTATGCCGACCGTAGCGCGCGCCTGCGCTGCCGGTCCATCAGTTGTCCGCACCGCAGCAAGCTGTATGAGTCCAGACTCCGCTTCATGTTGAGTCAGCAATTGCCTGGGCAATTCGTCCAGGCCGCGGCGCACAATTCCGATGACGCTAATGCGTCCTTAGCCTCCATCTCATGCAACCAACGACAGCGCGGACCTACGTCGGGACGGTCATTTCTGATGACAACTGCCTCACGCGCCAAGAGCCACGATATCTACGGGGTGTGATCTAAACCAATACTTTTTGGAGGCCTAACATGGCAAATCAACCAAGCTCGAATCCGTCCCAAGGACAAGGAGGCGGATCTCAGAGCGCTAACAAGGATGACTTACAGCGCTCAAAAGATCCTACCAATAAGAGCCGTCAGCCCGGTTCGCCGCAAAGCGATCAGGATCGCAAGACCGAATCCGGTCGCAGCAACTCAAACATGGATGGTGGATCGTCCACGCAGCGGTAGTCGATGTCTCGCCGCAGAGGGGTCATTTTGGTTCCTCGGTGATCCCTCTGCGGCGGGCGTCCTGCCCATGGCGCCCGCGCTTGTATGACGCCGACCAGCTCCACTTTACGGCCGGCCTCACGAGCAACTTCATTGTTCGACGTGTCGCGCGAGTGCAGCGCCTGCCGGATTATCGCGATCGCGTGATATGGCCTGGCTCCGGCGGGAGTCGATCTGCGCGAGGTCGCGAAGCTCCTGGATACGACCGGCGGTCGTTTGGCTGCCGTGCTCACTCGGTGCCCGCGATCCGCTGAGCTCATGTCGTAGGCCGAATCTTACTCGAGGAAAATCGTGATGCGAATCAACTCGGGCAATTCTATCGAACGCTAAATTCGATCCTGCATAGTGAGTCTCCCTCTCAGCCCCGCATCGCCGCGGGGCTTTTATTGTGCCCGACGCAGGCGCTCTTCTGCCGGCTCTTCGGGCTTGTGTCAATTCATTGACAGAGCTGGCTTGCTCTCCGGTCCATGATTCCTCCTAGAGGCAACACGCAACAGGCAACAGGCAACAGGCCGAACGTTGTTTGGAGCTCAGCAACGTTCCAGATGGCTGTTGCACCGGCTTAGAGTACGTGGTCTGACCCGATCCCCGGAGAGCCGGCCTATATTGGCCGGTTCCCCTTAAGCCCCGCCAAGTGCGGGGCTTTTTTTGCCCAAGCGCCAGCCGCGGCGGGAGATGCCGCCGGAACGTTACCCTCGGAGCGGGTCATTTCGCGGGCGCCTTGCCTTCAAGTCTAGAGATCAACTCTCGCAGCTGAGCGATTTCATGGATGAGCATGCGGGCTTCGGGGTGCTTGCCACTTGCTGTGAGTTCATAAAACCGCTCGACCAGCGCCAGCCGTGCTTCATGAGCGAGATATTGGTGGCGAAACTTATCGCCCAATTTCGGTGGAGATGCCGTCGCGGCGGCCGGTTTTGTCGGAGTGACCTTCGCCCTTGTTCTTGTGCGCATCGCGTACGGCCCTCCAGCAAAGGGTACGAACGACACCTATAGATGCTCGCAGCGGATGTTAGCTCGGCATTTAGATTATGTCGGTACGGTGGCGTACCGATTTAACGACCCGGAAGCGGTAGCCTTCTGCCCGACTATCGGAAACTGGTCCGTACCCGGGATGTGCCCCTGGCGGGTCCTTTTTAGGAGCCGCCGATGCCGCCCCCGAATCTGCGTACAGCGCAAGGCAACCGCCTGCTGGCTGCTTTGCCGCGTATAGCACTCGAGCGCATCCTTCCCGACCTCGAGTTAAGGGCGTTTGGAATGCGGCAGGTCGTACAGCCTCCCCGTCAGCCTCTCAGTGAGGTCATCTTCCCCGTGAGTGGCGTGGCCTCGATGATCTCCATGGGTAACTCGGGAGACTCCGTTGAGGTTGCTACCATCGGCTCCGAGGGGGTCATTGGACTGTCGCTTTTCCTGGGAGGAACCGCCGCTGCGTCAGAGGTTTTCATCCAGGTCCCGGGAGAAGGCGTCTATCTGCCGGCAGCCGCCTTCGAGAGGCACGTGGAGCGCGAGCCCACATTGCTGCGGACGTTGTTGCTCTATACGCAGGCACTCCTGACCCAGGTGGCCCAAAGCTCCGCGTGCAATCGCCACCACCCCGTCGAGCAACGTTGTGCGCGGTGGCTGCTGCAGACACATGACCGAGTCAGAGGGAATGAATTTCCCCTTACCCACGAATTCCTCGGCCTAATGCTAGGTGTTCGGCGTGCCAGCGTCACCGAGACTGCCGCAGCACTGCAAGAGCGCGATCTGATCAGCTATCGACGGGGAATGATCACTGTGCTGAGTCGTGCCGGATTGGAGAAGGCCTCCTGTGACTGCTACCGACTCATTGCCCGCGAATTCGACAGGTTGCTGCCCTCACCGCGCAAGATCGTCCGGCGCGGCAAAATGGCGCCTCCAGCGCGTTAGCTTCGTCGATTAAGCGCTGAGCATGATGGTCTGCTGGGCCACTTCCGGTTCGCCCGCATCGCGCCGCTTGGTGCAAACGTCGATCACTTCGGCGATACGACTCCATGCACGGATCAGGCGGCTGAGCAGTTCGTCAATGTCGCGGGTTCCCCCCAGACTTACACTTCACTGCTACCTCGCCATCCAGAAAAGCCCTGCACAATCGAGATTAACTTGTGAGATCACGCCATTTATCAATTTCCCTGGAGCCAATCGCAGTGGCTGTAAGTGATGTCCGATTCGCTGGACGCTGCGACGCGGGTCACAAAACACGCCACAATCGTTCGCTAATGTGGGTAAGGACCCGATCGATTGAGGGTAGGCGAGAGCAATACTTCGCACAGGCAAGGACGTTCGTCGTGCAAAAGGATAAGGACCCAAAGATCTCTCGACTTTCCGTCGAGGACACCAGCAGAGTTAAGCAGCGCATGGGCATGGGAGCCCCCATAAGCCGCTTCGATCCCTACCAGGGCGCGATGACTGCAAAGCCCCCGAGCCGAAAAAGAGACTTACGCAAGGTTGGCGAATGGCTCGAGGCGAAACGACGTGCCGAGCGGCTTAAAAAAGAAGATACCGCCGACTGATGAGGCAGCGGATGCCGAAGTCGCAAATTCCAACGCGGCGGTCAGACTCTTGAACGTGCTGGAGACAGCCACGCCTATTAGAAGCGGACTGTGAACTACGCACGCAATATCTGGACTTGAATCCAGTAAGTACTGCAACGACAGGGCTAGAATCATTCGGATATGCCCTCTGTCTATAACCACTGGCTTGTAGGTCTTTCGATCCTCGTTGCGATGCTGGTGTCGTACACGGCGCTGCGATTGGCGGCACGGGTTGCCACAAGCGAACGCCGCGGCGCGCGTATATGGCTTGGGATCGGATCGATCGCGATGGGCGTCGGCATCTGGTCCATGCACTTCATCGGCATGCTTGCCTTTTCGTTGCCGATTCCGCTCGCCTACAACATTCCAACCACCCTGGTATCCCTCGCCGTAGCCATCGCGACCTCGGGCTTTGCACTCGCGATAACCAGCGCGGGGCGCCTCACCATTCCACGTCTCAGCGGCGGTTCCCTAGTCATGGGCATCGGCATTTCGGCGATGCACTACATGGGAATGGCCGCAATCACGGTCGTTCCGCCTATCGCCTATGACGCGCTTCTATTTGCGACCTCGATACTAATCGCCGTCGTGGCCTCATATGTGGCCCTGTGGCTGTTTTTCCGCCTGCGGGAGGGAAACTCGCTATCCGAGTGGCTTACTCGGATTGCCGCGGCCATCGTGATGGGCCTGGCCATCAGTGGTATGCATTACACCGGCATGGCTGCGGCACGGTTTGCCCCAGGCTCTTTCTGCCGGGGAGGCGCGACATTTCAGAACGGCTGGCTTGCCACGAGCATTGGACTCTTTGCATTCGGCATCCTGGCGGTGACGCTACTCACGGCGTTGTACGATGCGCACTTGAAATCCAGCGCGCGTAACCACGCGTTGCGGCTCGAGCAGGCCAACGCTGCGTTGCAACACCAGGCCACCCACGATGCGCTGACTGGACTGCCCAATCGACTGTTGCTGCTGGACCGCTTGGAGCGTGAGATCGCCCATGCCGAACGCGATGGGCATTCCTTTGCCGTCTTGGCCGTGGATCTGGATCGGTTTAAGGTGATTAACGATAGCCTCGGACACGGACCTGGAGACGAGTTGTTGAAGGAGATCGCGGGCCGATTGTCCACCGTGATTCGCGCTGTCGATACCGTCGCGCGCACGGGCGGGGACGAGTTCCTATTACTCATCACTGACATCCGCCAGCCGCCTGACGCCGCCGTGATCGCAAGCAAGATCATTGCAGAACTGGACAAATCCGTCCCCATCGGTGGGGCAGAAGTCCACACCTCCGCGAGTATCGGCATCAGCATCTATCCCACGGATGGACGCGACTCGGATTCGCTGGTAGCCCACGCCGACGAAGCCATGTACTTCGCAAAACAACACGGCCGAAATGCCTTCCAGTTCTTTAGTCCCGGCATGAGCGTCTTCTCCCGTGAGAGGCTCGATCTGGAGCGCGATCTGCGCCGCGCGTTGCCGATGAAACAGTTCGAGGTGCATTATCAGCCCAAGATGGACGTCGCCAGCGGGCGGATGAACAGTGTCGAAGCGCTTTTGCGCTGGCGCCATCCCACGCGCGGCCTGATCGCGCCCCTGGACTTCATACCGCTCGCCGAAGAAACCGGGCTTATGTTTGCCATCGGAGAGTGGGTGTTACGCGAGGCCTGCCGCCAGGCAAGGCAATGGCAGCTCGACGGGCAACCCTTCCTTCGCATCGCAGTTAATATCTCACCCATTCACTTTCGACAGCCGAGGTTCCTGGATGTCGTGCGCTCAGCGCTCACCGACCATGAGCTGGAGCCTCGCTTCCTTGAGATCGAACTGACCGAAACGACGGTCATGGATCATGCCGAGGCGTCGATTCAGATTCTGGAGGAGCTGAGCCGGATGGGCGTGATTGTATCCATCGACGATTTCGGCACCGGCTATTCGAGCATGAGCTACCTGCGCCGCTTCCCGGTGGACAAACTGAAGATCGATCGAAGCTTCATCAGTGAACTGACCACGAATTCGGACTCGGCAGCCATCGTAAAAGCGATTATTTCACTCGCTCATAGCCTGCGACTGAAGGTGGTCGCCGAAGGCGTTGAAACTTCCGAACAGCTCCAGGAGCTTCGCGCCCTCGGCTGCGATCAGTTCCAAGGCTATTACCGTAGCGCAGCAGTGCTGCCCGCGGAGATAGAGAAGTTCGTCAGAATGATCCCCGCGAGCGTAGAGCGTTCGGACCCACAAGCCAGCTCGGAAACACAAAGCAAACTGGCTGTCTTTAGACAGCGCTAAATGCCGCATGAGCTTCAATGGCGTTGCTCATGGCCGGATCTCCCCTTGCTGACGGCATGCGGATGCGCCTTTCCGGTAGCAATGTTCGCGAACCGACTTCTCTGGCGTCGCTGTTTGTCTGTACTTCTTGCCGGCGGTCCAAGCGCTAACAGCCTAATAATTAGGCGGTGAAGCAGTAGGGAGTGCCGCCACGATGCTAGCTACCCAATCCAGGTAAGCTGTTTAGGACCCTTACTGTTAGGCGGTCGTCGCAACCAAGGCTCTGCTTTGCAGCAATTCGCCGAATTCCGCCGCATGTAGATAGTGCAACGAGTCTTTCGCACATTTATTAGCGGTAGCCGGTCTGGTCTTCAGGCTGCTGCCTCCTGGTGAACGGGGTTGAGTAGCGTCTCCATCGCAAGGTAGCGCCGCTTTCCCCAGCGCGTTGATGCGATGTGGCGCAGTCGTGCGGCCACGAGCATCAACGCGCTGTGACCGTCCGGGAAAGCACCGACGACGCGCGTGCAGCGGCGGATCTCGCGGATGATGCGCTCGAGTGGGTTGTTCGTTCGGATCTGTCGCCAGTGGTTACTGGGGAAGGCAAAGTAGGTCAGCGTTTCTTGGCCATGGTTGGCGACCAGGTCAGCCGCGCGCGTGAGCTTCATGGCCTTGAGCTTGGCGACGACCTCGCCGTTCTTGGTCAGCGCGGATTGCGCATCTTCCTGCGCGTGGATCGCCTTGAGCATGCGGGCGACTTCGGCGACCTTGTTGTTCGGGGCGTGCGAGAACACGTTGCGATAAAAATGCACCACGCAGCGCTGCCAGCGAGCGTTGGGATACAACTCCGCAACGGCTTCAATCAGCCCACGGCAGGCATCCGAGACGATCAACTGCACGCCCTTGAGGCCGCGCTCCTTGAGGTGGCGCAGGAAGCCACGCCAGCCCTCCAGATCTTCTTTCTCGCCTTCGGCGACTCCCAGGATTTGCCGGAAACCATCGGTTCCGACGCCGATCGCCACCAGCACGCTGATATTGCGCACTTCCCCTGCCCAGCTGCGCTTGAGCACCACGCCGTCGAGGTAGACGTAGGGGAAATCCCCCTCGATCGCCCGGTTGCGCCAGGCCTCGATATGCCGATAGATCTTCTGGTTCAGGCGGCTCACGGTGCTCGAGCTCACCCGCGTGCCCCACAGTGCTTCCGTAATGTCCTCGACTCGTCGCACGGACACCCCTGCCAGGTACATCTCCACCAATGACTCCTCGACCGAAGCCTCGCGCCGGCGGTAGCGCTCAATAATCGCCGTCTCGAACGGCAGGCTGCGCAGCTTCGGCACCTTAAGCTTCACCGAACCGGCCTTGGTCTCCAGCTGCCGCTCGTAATGCCCGGCTCGGGTGTCGACTCGATCCGCCGAGCGCTGGTAGCGCTCGGCACCGCAGATCTGATCCGCTTCTGCGTCCAGCAGCCCGTTCAAGGTCTCCTCGACGCTCGAGCGCACTGCCTCGTCAATGTGCCCTCGTAGCTGCCCCGCATCAACTCGAATCGCATCCTTCAGGCTCTCGGTTGTATCCTCTGACATGGTGGTGGTCCTTGGTTTGAAGGGATGGGTGTGTGGTAACAACCATTCTTCCAGACCGAGGCCACCGCCTCAAAATGTGCGAAAACTACGGTACGTCATCTTAGGCGGTCGTCGCAACCAAGGCTCTGCTTTGCAGCAATTCGCCGAATTCCGCCGCATGTACAGGCGCGCTGAAATAGAAACCTTGTCCTTGCGGACAATCGTGCTCACGAAGGAATTCAAGTTGTTTGAGTGTTTCCACGCCATCAGCCACAACTTGCATACGAAGATTTTTAACGCGTTGGAGCAGTTGGTGTGGCCGTAGGAGCGGTGGAGTTCGCGAACATCAGACCGTCAGGGACCCTCGGTTCTAAAATCTCCTCCAGCGCCCTGATCTCATACAGTAATCGCTCGGCCTGAAGAGTGGTCTGCTGGAACACCCTCAGTTCCCCCGCACCGCGCTGAGTGGTGCACACATCGAGCAGTTCGCTGAGGCGAGTTCGCGAATGAATCAGGAGCTTCAGCAGTTCATCGATCTCGCGTATTTCTCGTGTCTCTTTCTTCATCGCGACCCCGCAGTGAAAAAGCCCCTAACAATGGCAGGACCCAGGCAGAGTAGGTCGCCATGCTCTGCTACTTCTGTACGGCACCGCACCTACTCGACGATAGCCGTCCGACCTGTCCTGACGCGGATGTGTGCGCGGTGCTTAGCCTAGCGGAGCGTTATGTCACACCAATGCCGAAATCATCGCCCACTAGGCATAGTGGCGCGGGGCTGGGTCGCTTTGCCCGCGTCACAGTAATAATCGATCCACCACCGACCTGAGTCCTATGCACAGATATGGCGGACGAAAATTGCACAGTCAGGCAATTTGGCAGCTCTGTTGGGGACACTGGAGGTGCCCATGTACGCGCGGGAGCTCTTTTTGCGCGCTTCGCCCTGCGGCGAATCAATTCGGAAGTTCCTGTCTGAAGTGCTTTGACAAGTGCTGTGTCGCATCGGGCCTTCTATGACAGAGGTAGCTATGCGGCCACCTATGTAACGCACTGGCGCGGGCGAACTGTCTGCCTGATGGCCCTTGGTATTACCTCCTCACAAGCCGCAGGCATTGAATCACGGTTGTCGCACGCAGGGACGGCTGCATGGCTGTCGCTGCCCTTTTTCCAAGATTGCGTAGAGGCCGCACTCGGCGAATCGATCAATCCGCACATCCTCGCGGAATGTATCTTGCGCAGTGGCGGCATCCAGAACTAACGAATTCGCTCACCGCGGAAAGGCGGATAGGATGAACCCGGAAAATAAGGATTCATCGTCCGTCCCAGATCAGCTTCACCCTGACTCAGATTCAGATCGAATCCGAAGCCTGCTCGTGGCGAGTGGTCTATCCCGGAGGAATTGGAAGCAATCCCTTCCTGATGCGGAATCGGGCCTTGCGCCCCGGCAGTGTTTGAAGCAGCTCCCCATCCATCGCACGCGAGCGGCGAGCCGACAGGGCTCATTTAAGCCTCTGCGGTCTAGACTGATTTCGTTGGGGTGGAAGACGAAGCCGCGTGGCTCCCGAGGTATTGACTAATGGTGGTGGCAATTTCCGCAAGCTGCCTTTCTATGGTCTGCAAATCCCTGTCCGGCGCAGGTTGCGATCGCATTCTGCGGATAGCGGTCTGGAACTGATCAGGTCGGCCATCATCCTGCCGTAGCAGACCTGCAACATATATCGCGTGTGAGGCAATCTCACGCAGCTCCTGCTCTTGGGCTTCCGACAGCGACATAGATATGGCTCAGCAAAGATAGGGCGCCCGTCAGTTGCCACTCTCCGCGCCACGTGGCACTGTCCCCCGCTTACGGTTAAGAATCGAGGAGTCGCTTCACGTTTTCTTGTAGGACGCGGGCAATCCATATGCGGTTTACGACGGCTGGCTTGCCCATATCGGGGTTAGGTCTCATTAAAGCCGCCGCTGCGCAGCTTTTTGTTTTGGCGCGGCGGCCGCTCATCCTCGGCTCAGGTTTTCGGGTCGGCCTCACACGGCATGGCAATATCTGGTGCGTTTGCCCTGACACGAATGCGAAATTGCGGCGCAGAATGCGGAAATGCTCGTGCAAAAGTCGATTCAAGAGGAGCAGCAAGAGTGTCCGTAAGCTGCGCACCACAAGCTGCCTACCCGTGCGAGGCGCAGGAGGATCTACTGAAGAAATACGTGGGAACTCTACGTAAAGGTAGAAAATAGCCGCAGAGCGGGATAGTGCGGTGTAAGAGTTTTTTACCCCCGCTCTGAGGAAAAGTTGGACTGTCCAAATGAGCTACTTGCGATACGGTGCGCCCCTGATCTTACTCAAAGGGGAAGTTCATGGAAGACAAGAAGCGCGCAACTGCTCGGAACGGTGTCTTGCTGGGCCTGCTCGCCTTTACCGTTCTCTCCGGGTGCGTAGTCACGGAGCGCCACGACGAAGGCTATTGGGACCGCGAGCATTCCCGCTACTGGCATGACCATGCGTGGGTTGCCTGTGACCATGAGGACATGCACTGCCGTTGAGGGCAGTCTAGCGTCTCGCTCAGCGGGTTGGTGGGTGAGGCGCTAGACGACCTGATCAAAAAGTACGCGGGTACGCCCTGGCCGGGAATGCTAGCACTTCACCTGATGCGGGATGCCTCCATAAATGGACGCGGCGCTCGCTGCCAGATCTGCGATCACCTCGCGATTATCTGCCATCGATACTATGCGGGATCCGGCTCCCAGCGCTGCGAATGCGAATCTGATGTCGCGAAGGACTTCTTGCAATCGGTTTGCGAAACTGTTTAGTTCAGTCATCATGGCGATACCTGCTGTGAGAGTTGATGCGACGATCCTCACAATGCACCGGGGCGGCGCTCCTAACAGATGCAATAACTCACAGGCTGTTAAGAAAAACTTAATCCGGCTTCCGCTTATGCCGTCTGCAGTCGCCTCGCGTTTGGGCGCAAACCCCGGACGCTCTTAATTTTTTGGAATGAGATTTTTTGGAATGACAACCGGCTTTTCTGCCGAATTCATCATGCATGCCGCTCGCCGGCCTTGTCGCGGAAGAAAAAGCCCGTCCACGAATTGAACTCTCCGAGCCGCCATGCCGCGCCGATGTGCTCCAGCATGGCGGCGACGCGCCCTTAAGGTCGGCGCGAGCGGCAGTCTCCCGGTTTCAGGTCAGAACCATTTGAGGGCTTTAGGCGCATCAATCGCCGGACTGGTCATCGGAGCAGATCTATTTTGCCCCTACCAGAACTTGCCCTGATTGCGAGACGATTTGCACAAGCGTTGCCGATGAGGCCGCGAAATTCAAACTGTAGATCGCGATGGTGTCGGAGGCCGCGCTGCCCGTAGCCGACAGGTACATGTATAGGAATTGCTCTTGAGGATCTACGGCAAGACTAATTACTGTTTCAGTGGTAGATAAACTTTCAGGAACTGAAAAGACTATGCCGCTGCCGCTTGCAATTACCCCGTTATTTGTATTGATAATTGAACCGCACGGAATGCTTTCGAAGCAAGTATTAAACAGATATAGGTGCTGCGCGGTGGCAAGCATTATGTAGATTGAACCTGAATTGTCTCCCCCCGTAAGATTCGAATAATTTGATAGCTGACTGGGGACTCCGTTGATCATCTTGAAGCTGTAAATCGCTTCACTCACGTAATAGCTAAGATCGTAAAGTGCGTACAGATATTGACCTGCCGGGTCCAGCGCAGTGAGTGTCGGAGACGGTACCTCGGTTCCGCTAATGGTTGTCGGAGCGGGCGACGGAACAAACGGACTACCGGGTACCATACTCACGCCTGAGGTATTCACTTGGTACACTACAATTCCAGCAGGGCTCGTGGCTACCGCATAGGTATTGGCTGGGAGCACCGCCGAGGTAGCGACCAGCTTGTTATTCGGACACGGATCAGCCTGGGGACTGTTGAAACTCACGCCCGGCGTCAATGCAGTCGGGCAGACCTTGACCCCCATAGTCGGCGTCAATGAGGAGCCGAGGCGGTACTCGTAGTTTGGATCGTTGATACCGGTCTCAGCCGGCGTTACCGTCGGATAGGACTCGATATAGGCGGTCGGGGAGTAGGCGTTGTATTGCCACGCTGTGCATTTCGCTGCCTGAGTCGTCGTGGTGGCGGACGTGCAGATCGTGACAAGATTTGTCGCGGTTGCGGCGACGCTGGCTTTGGGACAGAAGCCCAAGACCAGGCAGGCTCCATATAGCGTGGCGGCCGATGTTCTGAGCGTCATTCCTACTTCTCCCCCGTCACTTCTCTGAGTGTTGCAGTTTTGCTGAGTGTACGCGCCGAGGGCGCGAGAGATAAACATTCGGCGCAGGGACACCGCGCCGTTGTTACCGATCGGTTACAAATTTATCGTCGCCCGGTGCAGTGATCCCCGGAGCGCATTAGACACAACGACGCCTCGCCGCGCCCCGTCTAACTCAGTCCTCACAGTTGGCGCATGGCGACCGCTGGGAAACCCCACCGCCTTTGGTGTTTGCCCCGGAGCGTGATGCCGATCATCCGTCGCTCACCTCCGCGGTCACAAAAAACGCGCCCGTACGGAAGTGTCGCTGTAGGACAGCGCCGAACAAGTTTCGGACGACATACCAGCCGGACTTATCCGAGATATCGACGGGGTCAACGATAATGCGGCGCCTGCCTGTCTATAGTGCCGGCTGAATGGAAAAACGCAAGAAAGGCAGGAAAGGGCCGGAAATCCACGATTTGCTACGGCTGCATATCGACACATGGAGCCGGCTTGCTGAGCTAATAGAGATTTGCACCAAGAGGCGAGACGCGGGCGATCTAAAGGTGACGCGGGAGACCTTTACTCATGCCCAGCGACTTCGCGATGAGGTTGCGGCGCTCGAGGAAATGGTGAGGTCCAAGCCGCACTGAGTGATCTTGATTGCCGACATATTTAATCATCCGGTGTGCTGCGCTGGAGGGGGTGCCGACGCGCCGGTCTGTCGGTGAGTAAGCCAGCGGCAAATCGCCGCACCCAGCAGTCCGGTTACAGCGGATGGCAGCGTGCCGAAAATGAGGATTTGCGAAGGTACATCCGCCAGCGCTACCGAGACTGCGATTCCGAGGAGTGCACAAATGCCGCCTGCTCCTGCTCCGCCTAAAAGGTCTCTTTTCAAGGTGCCTCTGGCAGACCAGGCGTAGAGCGCTCCGGCGATGAGAGGCAAAGTCATTCCCCCGATAGCAAAGACATTGTTCCTTATGAGCGGCACAAAGTGCCCGGCTATGACCATAGCGAGCTGGCCGACTACACCTAGAAGTGGCATACCAGAAAGGTCGAGCATTCATGTTTGCGCTCTCCCAGATAATTCTTGTTGGTCTGCCTACTCGAGAATGGGCCTGGGCTAATTATGAACGTGGATCTGGGATCGTAGCCAGCGGCAGCAGATTTCGCGCCGTTACACCCTCAGTCGTCCGTTTCCCTCTGGCTAGCGACTGAAAGAAGGCGGCGTCTGCTCAGGCGGTGTTGTCGCCAATGTTCGATAGCGGCTTAGGTGACGTATCGTGTGCGGGTGGTTGCCCTGAATCTCGTAGAGCCGTGCGAGATTGTAATGAGCCTCAGCAAAATCCGGGTCGAGCTCCACGACGGTTAGATAACATTGCACCGCCTCAAGTGGCCTGCCGGTATCCTCCAGCAGCACGGCGAGATTGAACAGCGCGTGGGGATGCCGCGAGCATGCGGGAAGCCGGTACATCGCCTCCGCGGGCCCGAAGTCTCCCCTCTGCTGCAGTAGGCGCGCCCCGTTGACGTAAGCCTCTACGAAGGTATCGTCGAGCTCCACGCAGTGCCGATACAGCTTCAATGCCTCGGCAGGTTCACTCTCTTCCAGTTCCAGCGCGCGATCGAACAGCTGGTCGGCATCCGCGGTAGCTGCCTCCGGCTTCCGCTCAATGAAGTGCAGGCGACCGTCCTTGACCAGAACTTCCAGTGAGAGCAGGTATTGACCCGAGCCGCTGTCCCATTCCGCTTTGTCTTCGCGGATGCTGACGATGTCACCCACCGCGCGTAGTGACAGCCCCGCCAGGGGTGCCTCCTCTGGCAGGCGCCGTCTCAGCTCACGCAATGAGCGCGTAATACGCCGATTGGAAATGCGCGCGTTGGAAAGCGCCTTTGCCATACGGAGCACAATCAGATCTTGAAACGAGAACCGATATTCGCGCCGTGGCCCGCGGCGCGGAGAGACGAACTGTTGCCGCACCAACGTCCGCACGACGGCACGTGAAAGGCCGATGAGCCGCTCTATGTCGGCGGTGGAATACTCGTGCATGAAAGCGAGTGTAACGAAATTATGCCCTCGATCGCTTGCGCGCGGGGGACTTGCGTTCTACCCGCTTCGCACCCTTTCGCGCCCCCAGCGCCTCCTGTCGCGATCCACCGAGGCTGGCCTTCAGCGCGCTCATGAGGTCAATCACGTTGCCAGCGGGCGCGCGGGTCGGAGCCACCGATACGGAAACCTGCTTGCCTTCCACTTTTTTCTGAATCGCCGCCTCGATTCGGGCCTTGACTTCATCGACGTACATGGTTGGGTCGAATCGATCCGACTGTTGCTGCTCAATGAGCTGGCGCGCTAGTTTGATTTCGTTTTCCTTGACTTCGGTCGGAACTGTGCCGATGTCCTCGATTGGACGCACCTCTGCCGCGAAGTGCAGCTGGTGCATGACAATCGCTTTTTCGAGCGGTCGCAGTACGATCATGTGATCGCGTCCGTGTGATGCCCAGTGTCCGACAGCGCAACGCTTGGTCTCCCTCAGCGCGGTCGCGAGCAATGCATACGGTCGTCCGCCACCCTTGCCGGGAGCAAGATAGTAGCTGCGATCGAAGTACAATGGATCGACAGACGCGAGCGGCACAAACTCGACAATGTCGATGCTATCGGAGCCGGCTTCGTCGAGCGCCTTGATCTCCTCTGCGGTGAATTGCACGTATTGATCCTTAGCGAACTCGTAACCTTTGACGATTTCGCTCCGGTCGACAACCTTGCCTTCCTTGACACAAACGTATTGCTGCTTCAGGCGCGACCCGTCTTTGGCATGCAATAAATTGAAGCTGATCTTTTCGCTTGAAAGGGTTGATGTGTACAGGTCCACCGGAATCGCGACCATCCCAAAAGAGATGGTTAGAGACGCCATCGATCGAGCGGCCATGTGAATATCTCCCGGTTCTTATTGAAGTCTGGGTAGGCTCTCCTAAGGGCGGTGAGTCGTCAATCCGGCATCAGGCCGCAATTGTCAGCGAGCGCTCCCAAAGAGCCCGTTTTGGGTCGCTGTCCTACAAAAGCCGCTCGACGCGACAAGCCGCGGGTGGGGACTATTCGTCGGGCGAGCTAGGGTTTGACCTGCGCTTTGCGCTGCGTTTTGGAGCGTGACCTGGTCCTGCGGGGCCTTTGCCGTGCGCCCTCGAGCCGCGGAATCTGGCTCAGCGATGCATTTAGCGCTACGGCAAGTGCTGCATCGCCGCTGACCAGGTCTTCCCAATGTAGCTCCTGCCCTTTGCGCTTACCCTTCAGCGTCACTGCAATCCCTTCCGGCGAGAGTGTGATGACGAAAGGGCGCCCCTTAATCGTCACTTCCCGCTTAAGGGGCTTTGTCAGCGGCGTCGTCATATCCAACCCTTTCTCACTATTGGTTTGTGTGAACGGTGCAAACTATGTACCGGAAATGGCTGGGTATCTACTGTCCCCCTGGTCAACTCGGGGGTTTTTGCTGTCCGGCACAACAGTCGGTCTCTGCTGACAGCATCGCCTCGCAGCTCAATTTATAGTCGGCGGTGAACTCAGGGAGGAGTCGTGCATTGGCACCAGGTACAATTAACCGCAGCAGACATATCGCGCGGCTGGCATGCGACTATTCTCGAACAGTTTGAAACTGTGTTCGTTGCCATGCGGTCGCCGGAGAACATGGCAATATTCGCGACCGAATTCACTGACTTCGCTGCATATCTCTACTTCTCGCCCGCTACGGCACTGCACGCAGCTGGATTCTTGCGATTCATTCGAGCGATCCCATGCAAGGCACCGAGCGAGCCTGTAGCCTTCCTTGCAGGGGATCCAAATGCTCGTAGCCAGATCCCGCTCAGCGGAGTCTGAGCACAGCCCTTCATTTGTAGGAATATTCTGCGCGAATCGCATCGCACTCGCCGATGCCCAATTTGAGTGCCAGCGTATACATTATTTGGCAGAGGAGGGGTTCAGGGAGCACCGAAATGAGCATCCGTTTTGTTACCGACTCGCAGCGCGTAAAGGTACTTCGAAGCCTGCACCGGGATGACCTTCCCGGGAAGCGGCCCCTGACCCAGGAGTCAATAGACTTTCTGTTTGATTACATCGAAACACTGGAGACCGAGCTGGAGCGAGCCACAGGAGCGCGCTTTGCCGACACGATTTCCTCGCTCGCCGAACAGGATTCCTATTATATGGCTCGGGCTACCGCCGGCCTGAAACACGACTAGGATCTAGACCGTCCGACGCACCGTGGCGGACATGTGACGATTTGGTGAAGGTTTACGGTCGTGTCGACTATGCGGCGCCCGCTGATGAAAGGAGAGGTGACGATGCACGGACCATTTGAGGGCCGTTTGCCTGGCTATCATTGCCCGCGCTGCGAGGTGCCGATTCCGCGCACTGTGGCGTCCTTGCGGGTACGGCCGCGCTTCACTTGCGCCCATTGTGGCTGTATGGCCAGTGCCGTTCTGGATACGGGCCTGCTCGACATTGCTGCCCAATCCATAGACGACGCGAGGTCGCGTGGCGAGAGGATTAGCGCCTGACCTAACATGGGCCGGACTTAGGCCACATTCTTGACCGGAACTTGTCAGCGCAAGCGACGTTTGAATGCAATCATGAGGGAGACCTCCCTATCCACTCCTGGGATGGGCCAACAATACTTTCGATGACCAGGTTCGTTAGTGATGCAAAAGGACAAGGACCAAAAGAACCGTGAGTTGTCCATTGAGGACACCGGCATAGTGAAGCAGCGCATGGGCATGGGAGCGTCCGTAAGCCGCTTTGATCCCTATCAGGGCGCAATGTCGGCCAAGCCGCCCAGCCGAAAGAGGGATCTGCGAAAAGTCGAGGAATGGCTCAAAGCCAAACGTCGAGCTGAGCAACTCAAGCGCGATGAAGAGAGCAACAGCTGATCTTCACACGAGGCAAAGCGACGATCTGGAGCCTGGCGAACCAGGCTCCAGATCCCCTGCCGTCAGCTCGCATTGACCTCGATTTTCCTGGGCCGCACTTCTGCTCTCAACGGGATATTGACCGACAGCACGCCATTCTTCAGATTGGCGATGGTTCTCTCCGCATCGAGCTCACCGCTCAAGGTGAAACTGCGGCGATAGCGTGTCGACTGCAGTTCGGCGTACAGCGCCTCCATCCTTTGAGGCGTTGAGAATTGAATCTCGCCCTCAATCAGTAGCGTATTTTTGTCCGCCTCGACTTTCAGCCCCTCCTTGGATACCCCGGGCATATCAATATAGAGCGTAATGCCATCGGTATCTTCCAGGACGTCCGCCGGGGGGATCAACGGGTATCCTTCCCGTTCTGTCTGTTGATTGACGGATGATGACTGAGTTGCCAATTCTTGCTTGTCGCGCATGGCTTGTTCCTCCTTGGTTTTCAGGCGACTTGGATTTGACGGGGTTTGGCGGCTTCGCGGCGGCCTACAGTGATCTGAAGTACCCCGTTGCGGTACCTGGCTTCCACGCGCTCAGGATCGACGTCCTCAGGGAGCGTGACGATCCGGCGGAATTCGCCGTCGAAGCGTTCCTGCCGAAAATAGGTCGCCTTATCATCCAGCGGCAGCGCGCGCGTGCCGGCAACCATCAGTACGTTGCGCTGAACCGAGATACTGAAGTTCTTGGCATCCAGTCCCGGGGCGAATAGGTAGACGTGTACCTCATTCTCAGTAGCGCCGATGTTAGCGGGTGGGAACGTGCCGCGTGCCACCGAGCGTATGCCTGGGGCCGCGCCACGGCCGAACATCTGGTCGACACCCTGTTCCATCCGCCTCAATTCATCGAATAGGGTTTCGAATGCGCTTGCTTTACCGAACATGACAGCACCTCCTCTTCGTCAGTTGAAAGAACCTCCTGAAGCGCGCTTTTTGGGCACGGCTAAATAATTCAAGGGCTGGGCGCCGGTACGAGAGATGGACGGAGATGAGGAGCACCGGGCCTGAGACTGGTGAATCCGGGGCGAAGCGTGCCGATGGCCGGCGACCGTGACGAAGCGGGCGACCCGCGAATTACGGTTGGGGGAGGGGCACTCCACGCTCCCCGGCGGCTTATCCGGGGGTTGCGTCGAATTCGTCCTCGAAGAACACATCCGTGTTCTCCAATGGCCGCAGCGTCGAGGCGTTAGGACTCAACCTGGATTTTCGAAGGAGCGCTTGCTGGCGCCGGCGGGCAGCTTGGCGCTCGAGCAATGCACGATGCTCTTGCATCTCGGGCGATTCGGGATCGGTGCTCATTATTCGCTCCCCCGTCAACCTGCCTGATCATAGCCCCGTCGAGCTGCGGCTGAAATACCCTGTTCCGCGTCTGGAATGAGGTACTGACTCGAGCTGCTAGCCTTGGCGACTAGCGGAGCGTGCCAGCACATGCGGCCCCGCCGTACGTCAGTGTGTTTCGGGAGGCCACCGTGCGCTGCGTCTCGAATTTATGAGGCGCCCGTGGGAGTCAGGGGGCCTGTTGCCGTGGCGCACTCGCACTGCGAACGGCGTCGTGGGGGAGCTAGCCCACTTGACGCTAAAGTGGCGCATGAACACCGTCCCCTCGGGCGCAGCAGCTGCCGTTCATCGTTGGCGCCGGGCGCTTCCAATGACGCTGTCCCTGCTGCTGTGGCCCACGACCCCCTGGGCTCAGGAAGTTTACAAGTCCGTCGACGCGGCGGGGCATGTGACATACAGCGATCAGCCGGATACGTCGAATTCAGTGGCCGATGCAGGGCCGGGTAATGACGACAGTCTGGTAGCGGGCATGAGTACCTCAACTGCACCGCCGCCGCTGCCCGCCGCCGATCAGCCACCCTGTCCGGAGGAGGGCGACCTGTGGACCCCGGGGTATTGGGCATGGGATGGGGTTGCGTACAATTGGGTACCTGGGGTGTGGGTGTCCCCGCCGCGCGTAGGCGTGTTCTGGACGCCCGGTTATTGGGCCTTCGCCAGCACCGTGTTTGTGTTTCATCGCGGATATTGGGGCCCGCACGTGGGCTACTACGGCGGCATAAATTATGGCTTCGGATATGGGGGCAGTGGCTATGCAGGCGGGCGTTGGGTGGGTAATGTCTTTGCGTACAACCGTGCCGTGAACAATGTGAACGCCAGCGTTTTTCACCACGTGTATGACGAGCCCGAGGTCAACCACGGCAGCTTGAGCCGAGTGAGCTACAACGGCGGCGCGGGCGGCACGAGCAGTGTCCCCACCGCTCAGGAACGATTTGCCGCCCAGTCGCGTCTGCCCTCGCAGCCGCAGCGCATGCACTTACAACCGGACCCAAGGCCGGCGCCCAGCATTCCATCCGGCACCCGACGGGCCGCGCTTGCACCGCAGCCCGTGATTTCCCGCACACCGACGGAATCGGCCCCGCGCAAGATTATGGCGAGTGCGGTAGTACCGCCACGAGCGCCGGTCAATGCCGCCATCAGACCCGCGCCCGCGCCGACGTCATCAAACACGTCGCGACCTCGGCCGGCGCCAGCGATCAAATCGACTCCGATCAAGTAGGGGGCCCAGTCACAGCCCATCGGTGATCGGTCCGTGGATCGGCTGTACCCGCGCGCCTGCCCGCGTCGCTCGAAGCTGCGCCGCAATGATTCCATGCGTGATCAGGTAAAATGGCACGAGCACCGTGGGTACCAGGCAGAAGGGCAGCTGCTGCATCGCCTGCGATCCAACGCCAGCGTGAATGAACTGCAGCGGACTGCCGGCTGCCGAAGTGATTCCAAGTCCGATCGCGACGACCAGATCCAGGATGCCGAAGATATTCCACCGCGTGATCGCACGCGTCGGTCGCCGCGCCGAGCGGGCAACCTGCATGGCCAGGGGAATGGCAATTGCGCCGGTGATGATATCGCCGAGACCGGCCGACCAGGGGAACGGGCCGCTCAGGCGTCCCGCAACCGTCAGCAGCAGAAACAGCACCCCGAACATGCGCAGCGCATTGAGCCCAATCAGCAGCGGCATCGGCACCGCGAGCAGAATGCTCCGCACACCTGGATAGAGCAGCGCGAGCGCCCCGACCGTCAACAATGGGGTGGCAGCCAGCACGCCGATGAGCGGTACCGGCTGGTTTGGAGAGAAGTCCAGGGCGCCGGCAGCGCCAAGACCGCTCGCCAGGCCGACCCAGGCCCCGGCGATCCCAGCCAGGATCACTCGACGCGCCGGCGGGCCCGGCAGGAACGTGGTGAACGCCACGAGGTTGATGGCCACGGCCGCCATTCCAACGATTGCTCCAATCAAATTAAGCATGACAGTCTCCTCAAACCTGTTTATCGACCACTGCGCTCAACCACCGGCAGCGAACCCGGCCTCGGCGGCTATCAGCAATGCGGATGAGGCCAACAGGGAATAAAGGGTCTTTGCGTTCATGACATTTCTCCTTGGTTCACCGAAGGTGTGTGAATATGTATATACATGGATCTATCCAAAAATTACCCGGACAGGTTCGCGGCCAGTTCGAACGTTTGCTGATGCGTCTCGCGCATGCGCTGCGGCCCGAAACGCCGCTCCACTTCCGCTTGCGCTGCCTCCCATAACGATTGCGCCTCGATAAATTTCGCCCGGCCGGTACGGGTGAGGCCCCAGCACTTCTCTCGTGCAGTCGGGCGTTCGATGACCTCGATCAAACGGCGTTTCTCAAGCAGCGCGAGGTTGCGCGTCAGGGTGGTCTGATCGATGGCCAGCCACTGCTCCATGTCCGTAATGCGCGCGCCCGGTTTGAAGGTCAGCGCCTGCAGGATCGTGAACTGTGTGGCGCGGATCCCCGAGGGCTTGATGCGCTCGTCATACAACGCCGTCATCGCGCGTGCGGCCTGGCGCAGCGTGGCGCAATAACAGGGCATTCTAACCATGGGCATCAGTCTCTCCTCAGTTGAGTCCAACATACATGTAGATACATATGTTGTCAAATACAACCGCCTCTACAGCGGTTGCGCGGGATGATCTTATTGTTGATGCCGAACGAATTGGCGCCAACCCGGGATTCGACGGAAAGACAGAAGTCGACGCGATGATCGGCCGGCTGCGTGGCGCGCGGGTCTGTATAGTCAATTCCATAGTTGCGGTGCTTGACCGGATCCAGCAGGCGTCAATCGCTGAATTTCCATAAGGCAATCCTTCTAAATGAGCACCTGCACACTTGCCAATCCCGGCGGCCTGTTTCCCGCCAACGCACGGACATTGTTTGATATAACCGAAACAATGGCTTGCCGGGCCTTCGCCTAAACGTGCGCCTGCCGAAGTACGAAGAGATTATCGCCTCGGTGGCCAGCCGCAGCCGCCGGGAGATGATTGCCCGTCTTTCCGAAGCTTCGCAGCACGCTGATAACGTAGCCAAGGCCGGGCAGCGTTCCCGACCCAACTCTCCGCAGCGCGATCAATCGGATCAAGCGCGCGGGCACATCGAGCGGTATGCGCAACTCCTTTATTTCCTGCGCCACGCCGACGGGGATCTCAGTCCCGATGCAACCACAGAGGATGTGAGCACCTGCATTGAGCTCGCGAGGCGATTGAAGGAGCGGGGCGAGTGGCCTGGTGTGTTGCCCGAACCAAAAGCGCGCCACTAGCGCTCCCCGGCCGAGTGTCCTACGACTGACCGGGGCGTTCCCCTCATGGATTACCGATTGCACACCGCGCATAGTCCGTTGCTATGCGACGCCTCCTGGTTATGTTAGCGATTGCCGGCACCGTGGCCTTCTTCGCCTCGCGATGGGCGAGGCTCGAGGAGGAACGGGCGCAGGATGAGGCGGCCAGGCGGGACTGGGAGAACGAAGGTGGGGCCGTCGGCAGCTAGCGTTGCTCCGCAGCTAGCTATTGGCGATTGATTGGCGCACTGTGTCAGCGCGCGAGCTACCGATAACACACTAACGGCATTCGCGCCTGGCGGTTTCTTTTGCCACTCCGCGAGGCATACAGCTCTGAAGAGGCAGCCGAGCTCAACCGGCTGCTGCATGCTCTTCCTGCGGCAATCACGGTTGCCCGAGTACTACTCAGGCAGCTATCAGTTCAGCACCCGCAGTATTTGGCTGCGGATGTGGAAGTTTCCAAAATCCTCTCACGAGTAGATGAGCTGATGAACCGCAAATACACCGATGCAGATGGCGAAAGATAAGCCGAAACGACCGCAGACCGACGAGCCCGATCTTCGGGATATCGTCCAACTGCATACGCTGGCGTCAAAGAAGCTGGGACTGCTTCGCGACGAACACCAGGCACTGGTTGATACCGGCAAGAAGGTGGCGGCGAAGGCGGCGCTTCAGCGCGCGGAGAAGCTTGCGACGGTGGTCAGGGCGCTCGAAGCGAAGGTGAAGCAGTACCCCGATTCCTGAAAATGACCCGCAGACGCGGCGTTGTTCCGCGTCTGCGGATCGAAGGCTGAACCCTGGTGTCAGCTTCGATAGGGAGGTACAGGAAGCTTGGGTCCAGAATTCAATGGATACTCTTTTTCGTTTCGCCAGGATGTGCGGTAACGAACACAGAACTCTTTTTTTGCTTCAGACCTAGCCAATTCTGCGACGCAGGCGCAATGTCCGTAAGCGTACCAACGGCGCCTCCCCCTGGCGCTGTTCGCGCCAGGGATATTTCCCATGCCGTTCAAATTGCGAGCGGATGATGCAGCCGAATTCAATCGGCTCTGCCAGGCATTGCCCATCGCTATAGAGCGGGCCGGACACGCGCTGAAATAACTTGGGAGACCTGCTCAAAGGCGACTTTGGAGACAGGGGCCGGGCCAAGTCGCGGCTCGATGACATGACCGCGCACTTCATGGAGTGGGCAGCGCCGGAGCTGGACGCCGCGCATCTCAAAGACGAGCAGCGCGCAGCGTACGAAGCGATTTATCGCGATCTGGCTTATCGACTCGCGACGGCCTATTCGGATCTGAAAATCAAGATTCGGCTGCCGGAGAATCATTCGCCCGCCGACCTGACCAATTTACGCGAAGACGTTGGCGGCGCGATGACTGAACTTTATCTGCGGCTTAGCGGCGTAGCTGTGATCGCACTGCGGCGCGCATTGATGGCGTCGTTGGATGGCAAGTAGCGTCTCTATTCGACCCCCACCATGACGCTGGATGCCTTGATGACGGCGAAGGCCTGCTTGCCCAGTTTCAATCCGAGATTCTCGACCGCATGAACGGTAATGATCATGCGAGCGCTGGTTCTCATGGCACTACGACCTTCGCCTTATCGCCCAACAAAATACGGTGCGGACACTATACGCCGCCGCCATAGCGGCCAGAGGCGGCCTCTCTTCTGCAGCGGTCTTGCCATCTGCATGACTTATTTTCTTCATGGAAGGCATTAATAATGATGAACCCGAAGTACACGCGGTTTCACGTTGTATCTGTAGGCGCTGTCTGCCGATGACAGGGTCCCATCGCCTACGGATCCAATCGAATCAGCCTTCTAGGATCACTGTAGTCAGCTGAGCTTCGGGAGGAGGTTGCCCGTCATGGCAGATAGAGCAGGCTACGTACTCCCGGCAGGTAACGTCGAGCGCGCAGCCGAGCTGCGGGCGTTGGCGGAAAGGGCGCAATCCCCCGAGGGGCGGAAACAATTCATACGTCTGGCCATGGTCTACGAACGCATGGCGGCGATGGTGGATCCGCCTGCGCTGGCGGCGGTGCCTTTTGAACCTGTCTAATCCCACAGCTCCCGTTGGAGGACGCGTTTTTTCCCGCTGTCCGACGAGCTACCGTCTGAAACGCCGTCTACTTCAGCGATTGGCCGACAAACTACCGGCGGGCGCGGCGTTAATCTGCGCCCATGTCTCTCAAGCGCCATAATCCCGGTATCGTGACTTTCGAGCTTCTTCGCCGGATAGCGGAGCGACGGCCGGATGGCCAAGCGTGGTTGGCGCGAGCCTTGCTCGAAGTGTGGTGGGGAACGAGATTTCCGCGCCACCGGGTCGATGCTGCCTCGGCCGCAGCCGCCACCATGTCGGCCGACAACGTGCGATACCTGAGGTAGGCCGCCGATGCAATGCCGGCGGCGTCGCGCTAACGCTTGCCTTTCTTTCGCAGCACGTCTTCCATGACCTCCAGTGCTTTCTGCAGCTGGTTGAGGCGTTTGCCGATCTTGGTGTCCGTCGACAACTGCTCCAAGTGACGCAGCGCCGTCGAGCGACTGATGAGGTCGTGCAGCCGCGCCATCGAAGGTACCGCGGAGCCGGATGACTTCTTCTTCGGCGGCTTTGCTTTGCGGCTGGGTGCTTTCTTTTTCGCTGCCATGGCGTATCGATCTCCTTCGCATATCGGGACACCATGCTACTCCGTAAGGCGTCAGCGACGCTGTAGGTGGCGTCGAATGCATTAAGTCCTCACTGCCGACAGTTTTCGCATAGCCCTGCGCTGAGAATTCATCATCGACATCGAATCAATAGGGAGAGTGCAGTGAATATCAGGACGACCGTCAAAAGCGCTACCAACGCCGTAGTCAAAGCGTTCTCACCCGCCGCCGCGCCGGAGGAAAGCGACCTGCTGGACACGCTGAAAAGCGAACACGATGAAGTCAAAGGCCTGCTCGCTGAGCTGGAGGACGCGGACACGGCTGCCCGCCGCCGGACGCTCGTGCAGCAGATCAAGGCGGCGCTGGTACCCCATACCAAGGCGGAACAGAAGATTCTCTACGATGCCATCATTGCCGTGAGGGACAAAGACGTCCAGATCGACGGTCACGAGGGGTATCTCGAACACGAACTGGCCGACAAGGCGCTGCAGCGGCTGGGTTCGATCGCCAATGCGACCTCGCCCGAGCACAAGGCGGCGGCCAAAGTGCTCAAGGAACTGGTCGAGCACCATATCAGGGAAGAGGAACGGAATGTCTGGGCCGACGCGCGCAAGCACTTCTCCGATGACGATCGCGTCCGCATGAATACGCGGTATCTCGCCGCCAAGAGCCGCGTCAAAGTCTCCTAGTCGCCGTCCCGTCCATACCCAGCGGCGTCGCCATCCTCCTCATCCGGGGGAACGTCGTCGCCGGGGGCCGGTTTTTCGAAGGGCGATGCGTCGCCCGCCGATGCCGGATCCGGATCGAAAGTGGGGACGAGGTTGGGAATCGCCGGGTGCCGTGGTCCGCTCATGAGGCAAAGCCTAGGCCTTGCGCATGGCCCGGGCAAGCTTGGGAGCCTTGCTCCTAGCGCAGCTGGAAGGATCCGGTCTTCAGGTTGCGGTGCTCTTCGATTCCCTTGAGCACCACGCGGTTTCGGCCGCCTTTCTTGGCCTCATACAGCGCCTCGTCCGCCAGTTGCACGGCGCCCTGCGGCGTCCGGCCAACGGTCGGCACCACGACACCCACGCCGATGCTGACAGTGACACCCGCGTTTGCGGCATCATGACTGGGCAAGGCTGCGGCTTGGACCGTCTGACGCAGGCGCTCGGCGATGTCGAGTACATTGGCAATGGACAGGTCGTAGAGCACGAGCGCGAATTCGTCGCCGCCAAACCGCGCCGCGATGTCGAGCGGCCGTCGCGAAAAGTCGCGCAGAGCCTGTGCGACGCTGCGCAGGGCGGAGTCCCCGGCCTGGTGGCCGAAGGAATCGTTGTAAGTCTTGAAGTGGTCGATATCCACCATCACGGTGGAGAGCATGCGCCGGTCGCGCTGCGCCTGCTGCCAGACGCGCAGCAGATGTTCATCGAAGGCTCGCCGGTTGGTCAGTCCGGTCAGGCCGTCCCGGGCCGTGAGTTCGTCGATGAGCCCTGACTCCAGGTAGCTGCGCCGGTACGTCCGCTCGATATTACGGTAGATGATCCCGGCCATCGCAGCGGTCAGCAGCAGTACCAATACGCTGATGGCCTGTTCGAACGCTGTCTGGAGGGCAAAGGCGTAGCCGCTGATCGCGTACGTGACCACGATGGCGAGCACTGCCAACAGCGCGGCGCGAAACATCAGGCCGGTAAAGAAGAATGCCGCGATAACGTTGACGGTAAGCCAGGCCAGCTCTTCATCCTGGGCATCGCCCACCGCCTGGGCCACAAAAAAAGCGATCAATGCGCCTGACAGCGGCACCAGTACCCGCGCCGCCGGCAGGTACCAGCGTGCGTAAAGCGGGCTCCAGGCCAGCCAGGTCAGCATCATCACGCAGGGCACGATGCCGACGGTGTGAACCCAGAAGGTTGCATTCGCGCTGCCCGCGCGCGCGAAGTGGACGCCGGCGAAGACCACGGCCAGGACCAGCGCCAGGGAAAACCACGCCCGCACCCGCAGCCGCACACGCCGCAGATGTTCCGCCACGTAGAACGGCTCCAGCAGATCGTCAAAGCGCAGTTTTGCAGTCCCGATGCGCAGTTCGCGCGCATAGGCGGAGTCCGGGAAGTCGTCGGGATCGAGTCGGCCCGCGGGGAGCATGATTGGATCTTAAGCGCACGCTCCGGGGCGCCCATGCGCCTGCGTCACGCTTTGAAAAGCTGTGTAAAATCCTTTTTCCTGGGGTACTCGGAAGCATTCATGCCAATTCGCCGCGTGCTGTGCGGGATCGCGGCGGCATTTGCCGTGCTGGCCTTCGGAGCGGCCCTGGGAGCCCCCTACCTGGATGCCGAACTCTCACCCTGGCTCGAGCCGCATGCCATCATCGATTCCCCGCCCCCCGCGCTCGCCGCCGGAGCGATGGTCGATGACTACTGGGCGGTACAACGCATTGATCAGGACACCTTCGCCATCGGTGAGCCGCGCTACTACCAGCGCAATTACACCTACCTGATCCTCGGGCGCGAGCGTGCGCTGCTGTTCGACAGCGGCACCGCCACGCGCGATATCCGGCCCGTGGTGGCAGCGCTGACGCAGCTGCCGGTCACGGTCATGGCATCGCATCTGCACTTCGATCACCTGGCCGGCATTGCCGCCTTCCCATCGGTGGCGATGATCGACCTGCCTGAGACGCGCGCCGACGTCGCGGATGGCGTGTTTACCCCGCGGCGCTACGAATACCTGGGCATGGTCGATCAGCTCCGACCGCCCTCGGTGCGCGTGACGCAGTGGATCGCACCCGATGACATCATCGATCTGGGTGGACGGCAGCTGACGGTGCTGAACACCCCCGGCCACACTCCCAGCTCCGTATCGCTCTACGATGCGGCGCATCGGCAGCTCTTCGCCGGGGATTTCATCTATCCGACCACGCTCTATGCCTTCCTGCCCGGTGCAAGCCTGTCGGCCTACCGCGCGACCACGCGCCGGCTACTCTCGATGCTGCCGGCCGACACGCGTCTGTGGACTGCCCATTGCTGTCGCGCCCATGAGGCGCCCTCGGCGCCGTGGCTGAGCGTGCAGGATCTTGAGGATCTCGATCGCGCCCTGGGCAATATACGGACTGGACGCGTACGCAGCAGCGGATTCTTTCCACGCCGCTTTCCGGTGAGTGATCAGATGGCGATCGCGACCGGCTTTGCGTGGAACAATCACTGACCATTCACCAGGGATTCATATGACCTTACGCCTACCCGCTTTGCTGCTGCTGTTATATGCCGGAGCCGCCGCGGCTGAGGATCCTGCGATGCCACCCGCACCCGCGGCACTGCTGGCACGCGTGGCGAACACCGGCTTCGTCAAGGTGGAAGCCAATAGCTTTACGAAACTGTCGCTTCAACAGCAGACACTGGCTTACTGGCTGGGGCAGGCAGCGATTGCGATCGATCCGATCATCTACGATCAGCTTTCAGCCTTCGGCCTGCGGGAAAAACGGCTGCTCGAGGAGATCGTGGCCCATTCGGCAGGCCTCGACGCGAACGCGCGGAACGCGATCACTCAATACGCCGAGCTCTTCTGGGCCAATCGCGGCAATCACGACCTCGAAACCTCTCAGAAGTTCGTCCCGGCGTTCACCTACGAGCAGCTGGAGGCCGCGGCGCTGACTGCGCAGCGGGCCGGCGCCTTCAAGACCGCCTGCGCCGATCTGCCGCGGCTCGCCTCACCGGCGGCGCTGGAGAAGGAGTTGCAGGGGCTGCGCGCGGCGCTGTTCGATGCCAGCTTCGAGCCCATGATCACGGCCAAACAGGGAGGCGCGGGCACCGACATCGTCCAGGCCAGCTCCAACACGTTCTACGAGGGCGTATCGCTGGCGCAGTTGAACGGATTTCATGATCACTACGCGCTCAATTCCCGCGTGGTGCGCAACGCACAGGGAGAGATCGTCGAGCAGGTCTATCGCGCCGGCAGCGCGGACGGGCAGGTGCCGCCGGGACTGTATGCGCTGTTCCTGCGCCGTGCGATCGGCTATCTGAAGAAGGCACAGGGGATGGCCGATGCGGGCCAGGCGCAGGTGATCGCCGACCTGGTCCGCTACTACCAAACCGGCGATCCGGACGCCTGGCTGCAGTTCGATGCCGACTGGGTACGCAATATTTCGCCGGTGGATTTCTCGAACGGCTTCGTCGAGATCTATCGCGATGCGCGCGGGACCAAGGGCAGCTCGGCCGCGTTCGTCTCGATCACGGATGAGGCGATGACCAGCGCCGTCAACAAGCTGGCTGCCAATGCGGCCTATTTTGAAGAACATGCACCCTGGGATCGAAAGTATCGGAAGACGGTGTTCACGCCGCCAACGGTCATGACGGTCGAGACCACCGTCGAGAGCGGCGATTTCCATGTCCGCACCATCGGTGACAATCTGCCCAACGAGAATTCGATCCGCGAGAAGTACGGCAGCAAGAGTTTTCTGATGGTCAGCGGCACGCGCGCACTGGATCCGTTCAGTAGAGGGCCCGCATTCCTGGCGGCCTTCGAGAGCTCGCCCGAGATCATCGTCCGCGCTGAACGCTATGGCGTGCAGGCGCGCGACGCATTGGTATCGCTGCACGAAGTGATCGGGCATGGCTCGGGCAAGCTCAGCGAGCGGTTTGCGCACGGCAGTCACGCGGCACTCAAGGAATACTATTCAACGCTCGAAGAAGCACGGGCTGATCTGATGGCGCTGTGGAACGTGTGGGATCCGAAGCTCAAGGAGCTGGGGTTGGTGGGAGACCAGGAGGAGGTGGCCAAGGCGATGTACGACAATGCCGCCGAGGCGGCGCTGACGCAGCTGCGCTATGTCGCCACGGGCGACACCCTTGAGGAAGATCACGCGCGCGACCGGCAGCTGATCGTGCGCTATATCATGGATACCACCGGCGCCATCGAGCAGTACCGGCAGGATGGCAAGACCTACGTGCGTGTCACCGACTACGCCCGGATGCGCCAGGGCGTGGGCGCACTGCTGGCCGAACTGATGCGCATCAAGGCCGAGGGTGATTACGACGCCATCAAGGCGCTGGTCGACAAGTACGGCAGCCACTTCGATCCGGCGCTGCGCGATGAGGTGATCGCGCGCTACGCGGCGCTCGATCTGCCGACCGACTACGCCGGCATTTTCGCACGACTGACGCCGCGCTTCGACGGCAACGGCCAGGTGACGGCAGTGGCACTCGACTACCCGCCCGATCCTCCGAGCCAATTTCTGGCTTTCGGCGCCATGTACGATCGCGGCCTTTCCGGTTCGCGGCTGGTACGATAGCTCATGAGTTGGCGAAGACCTCCCGACTGGCTGTGGCGTGCCGTGGTGTTCCTGCTTGCATTGGGTGTACTGGTGCTCATCACGACGCACTGGACCGCCTGGGAAAGCGATGCGCACTGGCAGTCGACTGACGATGCCTATCTGCAGGCCGACCTCACGCCCATTGCCGCCAAGGTGGCAGGCTACGTGCGCAGCATGCCCGTGCAGGACTATGAGCGCGTGCGTGCCGGACAGCTCCTGGCAGAAATCGTCGATGACGACTATAAGGCCACTGTCGCGCAGCTGACGGCCGCGGTGGCGGCCGCGGGCGCGCAGGTGGAGGCGCTGAAGGCACAGGCGCAGCTGCAGGATGCCAACGTGCAGGCCGCGCGCGCCTCGGTCGCTGCCATCACCGCCAACGTTGATCAGAACGGGCGCGATCTGGCGCGCCAGCAGCGTCTGCTGGAAACCGGCTCATCTTCTACTGAAGCCGGCGAGAAGTTGCAGACTGCACGCGCGCAATTGGCCGCGCAGCTGGAACAAGCGCGCGCACAGGCGAATGCGGCGGCGCGTCAGCTCGGCGTGCTGGCCGCCCAGCAGGCCCAGGCGGAAGCCGCGGTGGCCGCGCAGCAGGCCAATCTCGATCTGGCCCGCATCAATCTCGGCTACACGCGCATCCTCGCGCCGCAGGATGGCGTCATCAGCCAGCGGCAGGTCAAGCCCGGGCAATACGTGAGTGTCGGCGGCCAGATCACCACCCTGACACCTCTGCCTCATGTCTGGGTCATCGCCAATTTCAAGGAAACGCAGCTCACGCACATGCTTGTGGGCGACAAGGCGGAGATCCGCGTCGACACCTTTCCGGGACGCCGGCTGCAGGGTCACGTGATCGCCTTTGCTCCCGGCGCGGGTTCCCAGTTCGCGCTGCTGCCGCCGGACAACGCCACCGGCAACTTCACCAAGGTCGTGCAGCGTGTGGCCGTGAAGATCGACATCGACGACGCCGATGGGCTGGCGGATCAGCTGCGGCCGGGCCTCTCGGTGGTCGCGCGCGTCGACACGCGCAGCCGCAATCGGCCATGAGCGCGGCGGCGGCCACCCCGGGCGCCGCACCCGCAGCGCCTGCCGCGCCCGCTGCGGTACCGACGGCTATCCCGTGGCTGGGACTGACGGCCGTGCTCATGGGCACCTTCATTTCCACCGTCAATACGCGCCTCTCCAGTTTCGGTCTGGCCGACATCCGCGGCGCGGTGCATGCCGGGTTCGACGAAGGGGCATGGATCACCACGGCGCAGGGCGTGGCGCAGATGCTGATCGCGCCGCTGGCAATCTGGCTCGGCGGCGTGTTCGGTCCTCGCCGGGTGCTGATGGAAGCGGCCGCGGCTTTTGCGATCATCTGCCTGATCGAGCCGCTGTCACCTAATCTGCCGACGCTGGTTTTGTTCCAGTTCGTCGGTGGACTGGCCTCCGGCTTCTTCGTGCCGCTGACATTGAGCTTCGTGCTGCGGAACATGCCGCCGCGCGTGTGGGCGTACGGTATCGCGATCTACGCGCTCAATCTCGAGGTATCTCTGAATGTCTCCGCCTCGCTCGAGGGTTGGTACGTCGATCATCTCTCCTGGCGCTGGATCTACTGGCAGAACGTGCCGCTCGCGATCGCCATGGCGGCCTGTCTTGCCTTCGGCATCCGGCGTGAGCCGATCAATCCGAACCGCCCGCCGGCGGACTGGTTCGGGTTCATCTCGGGCGGCCTGGGCCTCGGCCTCATCTACGCCGCGCTGGATCAGGGCAATCGTCTCGACTGGAGCAGTTCCGCTCTGATCTGGGCGTTGATGTCGGCGGGCATCATCCTGATGGCAGGATTTTTCGTGCACGAGTGGACCACGCCGTATCCGGCCGTGAACCTTAGAGTCGTCTTCGGGGCACCGCTGCCGCGGCTACTGCTGCTGATCGCTTTCCTGCGATTGACGATCCTCTCCACGGCCTACGTCATTCCGCAGTTCCTGGGGGCCGTGCGCGGCTTTCGCTCCATCGAAGTGGGGCAGACGTTGATCTGGATTGCCGTGCCGCAGCTGATCGTGTGCGCACTGGGAGGCTACCTGCTGCGGCGTATCGATCCGCGCATGGTGGCCTCGGGCGGATTCATCTGCATCTGCATCGCCTGCCTCATGGTGGCCTATGGACTCACGCCGGTCTGGGGCACCGATCAGTTCCTGCCTTCGCAGCTGCTGCAGGCCGTAGGCCAGAGCTTCGCATTGTCGGGAACGATCTTCTTTGCGGTGCTCCATCTACGGCCGCAGGATGCGCTGACCTTCGGTGCCGCTACCCAGGTGTCCCGCCTGATGGGCGGCGAGGTGGGCCAGGCGTTCATCGCGACATTTGTGCGCGTGCGCGGCCAGGTCGCCTCCAATCATCTGGGCCAGCACATCCAGATTGGCGATCCCGCAGTCATACAGCGCGTCCAGGCCTATGGGGCAGCGACCGCGCGCCTTGGTGATCCGGCCGCCGGGGCGCTGCGAGGGGAGAACGTGCTCGGCGGCGTGGTGCACGCCATGTCCATCACGCAGGGCATCATCGATGCTTTCGTGGTCATCGCCGTGGCCACCGCCATCACGCTCATGCTGATCGTGACGCGCCGCGCAGCACCCCCAGGGCCCGCCTCACACCAGCCCATTCTCGGGCCAAGCCCGTCGCCGCCGACATGAAGCGCGCAGCCGAACTCATTGCGCTGCAGCTGCTCGTCGGCCTGACCGGTCTGATTGCCGGCTGCGCGGTCGGCCCCGATTATCACGCGCCCCCGCCCGTGCCCGGCTCGCAGCAGCCGCTGGTCTCGCTGCAAACGGAAATCGAAACGCCCTCGGAGCCGCCGATACAGTGGTGGCAGCTCTATCACGATGCACAGCTCGATGCGCTGCTCGTGGACGCCTTCAGTGCCAACGAGGATCTCAAGGCGGCGGAAGCCAATCTGTCGGCGTCTCGTGCCGTGCTGCAGGCGGCCCGGCAGGGGCGCTATCCGCAGACCGGTGCCGAGGCCGCCGCGGTGCGCGGGCGCGATGCCGTCACCGATGAGATTCTCGAAATAGACGGCGCCGCGCCGCAGACGATCTGGCTGTTCGATGCAGTGCTGGATGTGTCGTACGAAGTCGATCTCTTCGGCCATGTGCGCCGCACTATCCAGGCCTCGCGAGCCGATGCCCAATCCGTGGCGGCCGCGCGCGACAGCGTGCGCATCACGGTGGCCGCCGAGACCGCGCGCGCGTATGCGCAGGTGTGTGCCCTGGGTGAAGAGCTGGCCGTGGCGCGACGCTCACTCGATATCGTCAGCAACGAGTCGCGCATCACCAGCGATCGGCACGAGGCCGGCGCCAACTCGGAGTTCGACGTGGTGCGCGCGCAGGGCCTGGTGGCGCAGGTGCGCGCGGGGATTCCGGCGCTGACGGGACAGCGTCGCGCGGCCTTGTTCTCGCTGACCGCGCTGCTCGGCCGGCCGCCATCGCAGGCGCCGCTCGAAGTGGAGTCCTGCGATCGGCCGCCGCAATTGTCCGAGCTGTTGCCCGTCGGGGACGGCACCGCGCTGCTGCGACGCCGGCCGGATGTCCGTCAGGCCGAACGCCGGCTCGCGGCGGCCACGGCGCGCATCGGCGTCGCCACGGCTGATTTGTACCCGCGCATCGCGCTGCGCGCGTTCGTTGGCGGCGCGAGTTCGCAGATCAATGAGCTTGGTACCAACGAGGGGCTCACCTGGGGCGTGGGGCCCAGCGTGTCGTGGAACTTTCCGAACCAGGCCGCTACGCGCGCCCGTATCCGCCAGGCCAAGGCCGGCGCGGCCGCGGCGCTCGCCAACTTTGATTCGGTGGTGCTGCAGGCCCTCAAAGAAACTGAGCAGTCACTTACCCTCTACGGCGCGGAAATCGAACGCCGCGAGTCCCTCGACGAAGCGCAGACCGACTCCCAGCGTGCCTTCGATATGGCGCACGGCCAGTTCCTGGCCGGCTCCGTAAGCGATCTCGATCTATTGACCACCGAGCAGGTGCTGGTGTCGGCCAATGCGGCAGTGGCGAGTTCCGATGCGGCGCTGGTGCAGTATCAGATCGCCGTGTTCAAGGCGCTCGGCGGCGGCTGGCAGGTGGCAAAAGTGGCACGGCAGGAACACCGCTAAGTGGCCGATAATAGCGGCATGAGCGCCGAACCCCTGTTGATTGCGCCCGACGCGCCGGTCACCTGTCCCAACTGCAAGCAGGCCTTTTCGCTCGAGCAGGGATTCGCGCGGCAGGCACTGGAGAGCATCGCGGCGGCGAGCAATGCCTCGATGACACAGGTGCGTGTCGCGGAGCGCGAAGCCTCGCGCAAGCTGCTCAAACAGCAATCCGAAGATCACGAGCGCGCCCTCGCGCAGGTGCGCGAGATGACCGCTGGCGCGTTGCAGCCGCAGCTCGCCGCGCTCAAGGAACAACTCGGTGCCAGCCAGGCCAAGCTTGCCGCGATGGATCAGCGCGAGGCCGCGCTCGCGTCGCGCGAGACTGCCATCGAAGCGCGCGTGCAGGAAGCTGCCACCGCGCGCGCCGCGGAACTGGTGGCCGCGGAGCGCCAATCCTATGAGCAGCGCCTGTCCGAGGCCCAAGGGGAGATGAAGCAGCTGCGCGATGAGCAACTGCAGCTTCGTTTGGAGCGGCAGAAGCTTAAAGATGAGCGCGAGGCGCAGGCGCTTCTGGTCCAGCGGCAGGTCGACGACCGCGTGGCCGAGCGGGAGACACAGGTCCGCACCCAGGAACAGGAGCGCGCCTCGCTGCGCGAACTGGATCTGCAGAAGAAACTCGACGACCTGGTGGCGCAGCTGGCCGAGGCGCAGCGACGCTCCGCTCAGGGGTCGCAGCAACTGCAGGGCGAGGTGCTGGAGCTGGCGCTGGAAGAAGGCCTGCGCCGCGAATTTGCGCTGGATCTGATCGAAGAGGTCAAGAAGGGTGTGCGCGGCGGCGATGTGATTCACCGCGTGGTCACGCGCGATGGCCAGCACGCGGGCGTGTTGCTCTGGGAGACCAAGCGCGCGCGGGATTTCAGCGCGCCGTGGATCGCCAAGCTCAAGGAGGACATGCGCGGCTGCGGCGCCGAAGTGGGCCTGCTGGTCACCATGCCCACCGCGGTGCCGCGCGAATGGGTAGCGGGCCAATGCTTCGGTCTGTATGACGGTGTCTACATCGTGGTCTGGTCAGCTGCCTTGCACCTGGGACAGGTGCTGCGCGCGGCGCTGCTCGATGTGCACAAACAGCGGCTGGTGTCGGCGGGCAAGGGCGAGAAAATGGAGGCGGTGTACGACTATGTGACCTCACCGCAGTTCGCGCACAAACTGCGCGCCGTGCACGAGGCCATGCAACGCATGCGCGAGGAACTCGAGTCGGAGAAGAACCAGACCCAGCAGCGCTGGGCACGCCGCGAGAAGCAGCTGCAGGTGGGCATCGCCGCGCTGCTGGGCATCGGTGGGGAAATCCAGGGCCTGGCCCACAAGAGCCTCGGCGAACTCGAACTCGATCAATCAAACCCCAGCTAGCTGTAACTTATTCCAGTAGGCAGCCCGCAGGGCCGCTGTCATTGTGAACGCGCTGTGGAATGCGCCGCCGGGCTCTCCCCAAAGGCGTCGCGCACCGGGCCCGCAACGGCGACGTTGCGGGCCCTTTATTATTAGGACAACCCCTACAGCGGATCCTCCGAGGTTAACTCGACAGCTCAAGTACACGCTCGCGACACTGCGGCGTCACCAAAGGGGGAGCCTCATGAAAACACTTAGCTGGAAATCGATTACGGCCGCGAGCATTGCGCTGCTGACCCTATCGGGCCTGCCGGGTTGCGTGGTCGAACGCGATCACGGGCCATATACCTGGGATCATGGCGATCGGATCGACCGCTATGGGCATCGCGAAGCCCATTGGTGCGATGCGCACCACGATGACGAACACTGCCACTGACCACGGATAGCTCGCGCGATTACCGATAGCCCGGTCCCGTCGGACCCGTCCTACACGCACGCCTGAAAGGGTGGGCCGGACCGTTATCGTGGTCGCCTGTGTGATCGGCGTCGCAGGGCACTACACGACGCTCAAGTAACCTCGGGCCGATGCATGGCCCCGAAATTCAACCTGATTCGCCACCGCGGCGGCTGCGGCTGCTGCTGGCGGAGGATAATCCCACTAACGTCAAGCTCATGCGCATCGTGCTGCGCGGGCTGGGCTTCGAATGCGATGTGGTGGGCACTGGTCGCGAGGTGCTCGCCGCGCTGAGTCAGCATTCCTATGACCTCGTGTTCATGGACATGTGCATGCCCGACATGGACGGCGTCGAAACCACGCGCCAGGTGTGCGCGCAATGGGGGGAGGCGGATCGTCCGCGCATCGTCGTGGTGACGGCAGCATCCGTCACCGCCGCCCGGCAAGCCTGCCTCGATGCGGGCGCGGACGAAGTCCTCGGCAAGCCCTCATCGCGCGTTGAACTGCAGCAGGCCCTGGAACGCTGCAGCGCGGAACTTGCCCGGATGGAGGCACTGGCATGATGGCGCTGCATACAACAGCGCCCGCCCACAAGCTGTCATTTGTTACAGGCAGAGGCGGGGGCCGAGCGCGGCGGACTGTTCTACCCTAGCCGCTCTACCCGAGCGCGGATGCCATGGAACAAATTCGCGAACTGCTCGAGGCAATGCCCTGTCCCACGGTGATGGCGGATGCGACGGGGCGCATCGTCTACGTCAATGTCCGTGCCACGCAGCTATTCGGTCGCGCGCCGTCCGCGCTGCTGGGCAGCAGCGTCGATCTGCTGCTCATCGAGGCCGACCGCGGCAATTATCACGACCGGCGCACCATGCTCTTCGCGCATGCCAAGCGCTCCGGCGCGCAGATCGCGCTGGAAGCGCATGGCCGGCGGCGCGCCGGGGGGGAGTTTCCGCTGCTGCTCACGCTCAGCGTGATCGAGACCGAGCAGGGTCCCTGCGTGCTCAACGTCTTCGAGGACCGCTCCGAGATGGCGCGGCTGCAGCAGGCGCTGCATGACTCCGGCCGCGTCAAGAGCGAATTCTTTGCGCATATGTCGCACGAATTGCGCACCCCGCTCAACGGCATCGTCGGCTTTGCCGAATTCCTGCTCGATGGCAAACCGGGGCCGCTCAGTCCCCAGCAGCAGGAGTACCTCGGCGACATCCTCGGCAGCGGCCGGCGGTTGGCGCAGCTCATCGATGAAGTGGTCGAGCTCTCGCGGGTCGACAGCGGCGCGCTCGAGCTGCGCGCCGAGGCGTTCTGGCTGCCGCGCGCCATAGAAGAGGTGTGCGTTGCCGCCGAGCCGGCCGCCGCCCTGAAGAAGATGCGCCTGCATAGTGCAGTGGCTCCGGGGCTCGGCAACGTGATGCTCGACCGCGGACGATTGCTGCAGGTCCTTAATTATTTAGTTGCCAACGCAATCAAATTCTCCAGCGAAGGCCGCGAGATCCACATCAGTGCGGCGGCGCACAACGCGGATGCGCTGTCGCTGCGCATCTGGGATGCGGGCAGCGTCGGGCGCTCGCGCGAGATGGAGAAGCTGCTGGCCGATTATCCCCAGCTCGAGGCCAGTGCCATCCGCCGCTACGGCAGCCGGGGCCTGGACCTGGTGCTGGCGCAGAAGATCGTCGAGGCGCAGCAGGGGCTATTCGCGGTGGACCGGCAGGGCGAGGGCGCCGGCGCCTTCAGCATCCTGCTGCCCTGTGTGTTCGTAACGGCCGGAGCGCCGCCCGAACGACTCACCACTGCATGGCCCTGAGATGGCGAACATCCTGGTCGTGGATGACAACGCCACCAATCGGCGGCTGCTGACCGTACTGCTCAAACACGCAGGTCACGACACGCTCGAGGCCGTCGAGATGTCCGACATCCTGATGCCCTCGATGGACGGCTACGAGTTCGTCCGCCGGCTGCGAGCAGATCCGGAACTCGTCGCGATCCCGGTCATCTTCCATACCGCGCACTACCACGAACGCGAGGCGCGCGCGCTGGCCGAGAGCTGCGGCGTGGCGCGCGTGCTGGTGAAGCCGTGCCCGGCGGCGGAGATCCTGACGGCCGTGGAGGGCTCATTTGAATGGCACGCCCCCGCTGAGCGAGAACCCACTCGACGGGGACTTCGATCGCGAGCACCTGCGCCTGGTCACCAACAAGCTCTCGGAAAAGGCGCGGGCCCTGCACGTCGCCAACTCGCGGCTCGAAGCGCTTGCCGAGCTCAACGTGCAGCTCGCCTCCGAGCGCGATACGGACGGCCTGCCAGCGCGGCACGCGAGGGACGGCGGCTCGCGCTGGTGATCGAGCAGCTGGAACGCTTCGATGCCATCAACGACTCGCTCGGACGTCCGGCCGGCAGGGCGTCGGGATCGCGCTCGATGATTTTGGCACCGGTTATTCCTCGCTGGCGTCGAGACCGAGGCGCAGGCCAGGTTGCTCGGCATGCTGGGCTGTGATCAGATCCAGTGGTACCTGGTCAGCAAACCGCTGGCCTTTGAGGACATGGCGGCTTTTTTGAACCGGACACGTAACTAGGCGCCAATAGCTCCGTGCGATCAGCAATACCCTGGGTTTTGTGCCTCGCCGCGCTGGGCGCGGTGCTGCTGGATGGTTGCGCCGCGCCACGGCGGCCGCCGCCCGTGGCCGTGCAACGCGCCGAGCCGCCGGATCCGTTCGATGACTCATCCACCTCCTTTACGATCCAGGGCGCGCGTTTCGCGCCCGGCGAAACCGCCATCGTCAAGGTGTGTGTCACGCCGGAGGGCAGCATCGCCAGCGCCGCGGTGGTCGGCTCCTCGGGCGACAAGCGCTTCGATGATTACGCGCTGGTCTGGGCGCGCCAGGTACGGCTGCGAAGCGTGCCCCAGGGTGTGTCTCCGGCTGGCCCATCCCAAGGGGCTTCGCAATGCGGCCCAGTGCGCGTGGAGATCCGGCCGGCGGCACTGCCCGGCGTGTTTTCCGAGCATTCCAGCGCCATGGGTTGAGCGTCACTGATCTTCGGGGCAGTTAAACTGCCGCGATGATCGAGACCCTTCAGCTTCTGGTCGTGCTGCTGGTGGTCATCGCGGCCGTGGCCGTGCTGGCCGCGCGGCTGCAGATACCGGCGGCCATCCTGCAGGTCATCACGGGTGTGGTCCTGGCGCTCGTGCCGGGATTGCCGACCGTGAATCTGCCGCCGGAACTGGTGTTGCTGCTGGTGCTGCCGCCGGTCATCTATTCCTCCGCGGTCGCCATGAGCTGGCGCGAATTCCGCTTCAACCTGCGGCCGATTTCGCAGCTGGCCTTCGGCTGCGTGGTATTCACCACCGTGGCGGTGGCCGCGGCCACTCACTGGTTCCTCGGTTTGCCCTGGCCGGTGGGATTCGTGGTCGGCGCCATCGTATCGCCGCCCGATGCCGTCGCGCCGCTGTCGATCGCGCGACGCATGCAGTTGCCGCGCCGCATTCTCGTCATTCTCGAAGGCGAGGGCCTAGCGAATGATGCCACCGCCCTGATCCTGTATCGCTTCGCGGTGGCGGCGGTCAGCATCGGCGTGTTTTCGTTTTCTCACGCGCTCGCGACCTTCGGAGCGATCCTGGTGGGCGAGATTCTGTGGGGCCTCGCGGTGGGCTGGCTCATGCTGCATCTGCGGCGCTGGGTGCGCGAGCCGCGCATCGAGGTCCTGCTCTCGGTACTGACGCCCTACCTGGCCTACTGGCCGCCCGAGCACCTGGGCGGCTCGGGCGTGCTGGCGACCGTCGCCACCGGTCTTTTCATCAGCTGGAATGGCCTGCGCCTGATCGGCGCCGAAACCCGTCTACAGGGCATCTTCTTTTGGAGCTTCCTGATGTACCTGACCGAGGGCATGATTTTTCTGATCACGGGGCTGCAGGCGCGGCCGCTGATGGCGGGCATCAAGGGGTATTCGCTGTCGCAGCTGGGCGTCTCCGCGGCGGTGGTGTGCGCGGTGGTAATACTGACGCGCCTGGTGTGGATGTACCCGGCCACCTACCTGCCACGCTGGTTCTCCGCCTCGCTGGCGCGCCGCGACCCGGCGCCTCCCTGGCAATGGCCGTTTGTGCTGGCGTTCACCGGGGTGCGCGGCATCGTTTCACTGGCGGCGGCATTGGCCATACCCTTCGTGACCGAGAGCGGGGCGGCGTTTCCGGGGCGCGATCTGATCCTGTTCCTGACCTTTGCGGTGATCCTGGTCACGTTGGTAGGGCAGGGCCTGATGCTGCCGACGGTGATCCGTGCGCTCGGCCTTGCCGAAGCGGGACGCATCGAGCGACACGCGGCCCGGGTCGAGGAATTCAGCGCGCGCCGCCAGGCGATCGAAGCTGCGATCGAACAACTGGATGAGCTGACCACCGCGCGCGGCCTGCCCGAGGAAATCGTGGCGCCGATCAGGCTGCATCAGCAGAGCCGACTTAACAGTGTGTGGCATCGTGGCGAGGACGGTGAAAGCCATCAGCGCATCGTCAAGACCCACGATGAGATCGAGCGGCTGCTGATCGGGGTGGAGCGTGATCGGGTCAATGAGCTCTACCGCAGCGGTGGCCTCAAGGATGAGGCCCGCCGGCGTATCGAGCGCGACCTGGATCTGCGCGAGGCGCGGCTGACCAATCTGCTGGCCAATGAGTGACCGCGCTATGATGAAGGCATGGTGGCCACCAACATGAGCGCAATGGCGGAACTTCGCGCGGCCGCAGTGGCGACTTTCGATTCGCTTGAACAATGGTTGTGCCGGCACGCCGCATGAGCACCGCATGGCGCGGCCGCCGTCACGAATCGTGGCGGTACGGGATGGGATCACTGGCCGGAAAGGTCTCCTCGAGTTCCTCATCGAGACGCTCATCGGCCTTCTCGGCCGCTTCCGCCGCGCCGGCTTCGTCGGCTTGACCGGCTTCCGGCGGAACATCGGGTGTACGCGTGCGCGGGTCCATCTATAAACTCCTGTAATAGAGCGGCTGCCGCACGATCCGTATAGGCGCGAGCGCTGCTGCTGTCGAGTCTGAAAGCGCTCACGGGTTGCTGCAAATTAAATCATAAAATATATATATCAATCATTTAAATGATAAATCCAAACTGATCTACACGAGCATGGCCTGTCGGTGTTACTGCGTCGACAGTAGACTTAAAGAGCCCTTTCATCAAAGCGGGACAAACACTTGCCACGTGCACGAACCAAGACCGCCGCATCCGGCCTGAAGAAAGTACCGACCGGAATCACCGGCCTGGATGAAATCACGCTGGGAGGCCTGCCATTCGGTCGCACCACGCTGGTTACCGGGGGACCGGGCTGTGGCAAGACATTGCTCGGCATGGAGTTCCTCGTGCAGGGCGCACGGCAATTCAATGAGCCGGGCGCGTTCATCGCGTTCGAGGAGACCGCGCAGGAGCTGACCGAAAACGTGCGGTCGGTGGGATACGGACTCGAACCGCTGCTGAAGTCCAAAATGCTCATGCTCGATTACATCCGCATCGAGCGCAGCGAGATCGAGGAGACCGGCGACTATGACCTCGAGGGTCTGTTCGTGCGCCTGGCGCATGTCATCGACTCGATCGGCGCCAAGCGGCTGGTGCTGGACACGCTGGAAGTGCTGTTCGCGGGACTCAAGGACCACGGCATCCTGCGGGCCGAGCTGCGGCGGTTGTTCCGCTGGCTGAAGGATCGCCAGATAACGGCGATCGTGACGGCCGAGAGCGGGCCGGACGGCAAGCTCTCGCGCCACGGCATCGAAGAGTACGTCTCCGACTGCGTGATCGCGCTCGATCATCGAATCGCCCAGCAGATCGGCACGCGCCGGCTGCGCGTCGTCAAATATCGCGGCAGCAGCCACGGCGCCAATGAATACCCCTTTCTGATCGACGAAGGCGGGCTGGTGGTCTTTCCCATCACCTCCCTGGGGCTCGATTACGACGCGCCCAGCGGCCACGTCCCCAGTGGCGTCGCAGGCCTGGATAAGGCGCTCGATGGGCACGGTTTCTTCCGTGGCAGCAGTGTGCTGATCACCGGCACGGCCGGCACCGGCAAGACCAGCGTGGCCGCGGGGTTCGCCAATGCAGCCTGCGCGCGCGGCGAGCGCTGCCTCTATTTTTCGATGGAGGAATCCCCCGATCAGATCGTGCGCAACATGCGCTCCATCGGAATGAATCTGGAGCAATGGCGCAAGCGCGGACTGCTACAACTGCACAGCGCGCGCCCGACGCTGCATGGCCTGGAAACTCACCTTGCCACGGTCTACCGGGCTGTCTCGCTGTTCGACCCGCAGGTGGTGATCATGGACCCGCTGACCGGGCTGAGCTCGGTGGGCAGTGACCGCGAAGTCACCGCCGTGATCACGCGTCTGCTGGATTTCCTGAAGGCCAAGCAGATTACGGCCCTCTTCACCACGCTGGTTTCCATGCAGGCGGACCCCGAGCACTCCGATGTGGGGGTGGCGTCGTGGATGGATAGCTGGGTGTTGCTGCGTACGCTCGAGTCCGCGGGCACGCGCCGGCGTGCGCTCTACGTGATCAAGTCCCGTGGCATGAGCCACAGCGACCAGATCCATGAGCTGCAGTTCAGCTCGCGCGGCCTGCGGGTGCTGCCCGGAAAGGCGGTGGACGCGTGAGCGCGCCGGAGTTGCCAGAGTCCCCGGAGGCGCCGGAGGCCCCGGAGGCCCCGGAGCACTACAAACTGCGCCTGTACGTGGCCGGGCAGACGCCGAAGTGCCTGGCCGCTTTCGCGAATCTGAAGCGTATCTGTGAGGAATATCTGACGGGACAATACGACATCGAGGTCATCGATCTGCTCCAGACTCCGGCGTTGGCTCAGGGGGATCAGATCTTTGCGATCCCGACGCTGGTGCGTAAGCTGCCTGAGCCGGTGCGGAAGATTATCGGCGATCTGTCCAACACCGAACGAGTCCTGGTGGGTCTCGACATCAGGCGCTTGCCGTAGGGGATTGATGCGGACCGACGATACCAGGGATGAATTCGAGCGCGCCGTGTCGGGAAACGGCAGTCAGCTCGTGGAACTGCGCCTGTTCGTTGCCGGGATGGGACCGCGTTCCACGCAGGCGGTGTCTGATCTGCAACGGTTGTGCGCCAAGTACGGAGAGCACTGCCACGTGGAGATCATTGATATCTACGAACAGCCTGCCATGGCCGCGCAGGAGCAGATCGTCGCCGTGCCGACGCTGGCGCGCGTGCAGCCGCTGCCGCTGCGGCGGGTCATCGGCACCATCGGCAATATCGACCACGTGGCCCATAACCTCGGCATCGGTGCAGTGCGACGGCGGTGATGCCGTGACGGGAATCCCATGAGCCTGGAAGAGGAGAACGCGCAGCTGCGCGAGCGCCTGGCGGATGCCGAAGCGGTCATCCAGGCCATCCGCCACGGCGAAATCGATGCGGTGGTGGTCAACGGTAGCGAAGGCGCGAAGATTTTCACGCTCGAGGGATCGGACCATCCCTATCGTCTGCTGGTCGAGTCGATGAACGAGGGCGCGGCGACGCTGTCAGAAGATGGCGTCATTCTCTTCAGTAACCCGCGGCTGGCCTCCCTGCTGGGAACCACCACCGCCGCGCTGGCCGGTACGCCACTGGCCAGCTGGATCGCCGATTCGGAACGAGCGCACTTCGAGCATCTGCTGCGGGATTGCCGCGATCGCAGCGTGTCGAGCGACCTGACGCTCTGTGCCGGCAAGGTCGACTGTCTGCCGGTACATCTCTCGCTGAGCTCACTGGTGGTCAAGGGCATGCACTGCTGCTGCGCGGTGCTCACTGATATGAGCCTGGCGAAACACCATGCGGCGCTGGCGGCCTCGGCCGAGTACGTGCGGCAGGTCAACGACCGGCTGCGTGAAGCCGACAAGCGCAAGGATGAATTCCTCGCCACGCTGGCGCACGAGTTGCGCAACCCGCTGGCGCCCATCCGTGCCGCCGCCTACATGATCAAGAAGCTCGACGTGCGGGATGAGCGCTTGTTGCAGGCGCGCGAGGTGATCGAGCGACAGGCGGCGCACATGACGCGGCTGATCGATGATCTGCTGGAGCTGTCGCGCATCACGCAGGGCAAGATCGAACTGCGCCGGCGTCCCGAGAGTCTCACGGCCATCATCGCTGGCGTGGTGCAATCGGCGCAGTCGGCGATGGATTCCCGGCAACACCAGTTCCAGATCGATGTGGCTGCCGATCCGCTGTTGATGGAGGCGGATGCGATCCGCATTGCGCAGGCGGTCGGCAACGTGCTCGAAAATGCCACCAAGTACACCAAGCCCGGCGGGCGCATCGCACTGAGCGCGCGCCGAGAGGGCAGCCAGGCGGTGATCAGCGTGCGGGACAATGGCATCGGTATCGAGCCGCAGATGGCGGCACGAATCTTCGACATGTTCGTGCAGGCCGAAAACGGCGACCGGCGACCCAACGGCGGCCTCGGCATCGGGCTGGCGCTCAGCCGCAAAATGATTGAGATGCATGGCGGCAGCATCACGGTGTCGAGTCCGGGCCTGGGGCAGGGCGCGGAATTCGAGATCCGACTGCCGCTCAGCGCGGCGCAGGCCACCGAAGCGAAGGCCAGCGCGCCCGCGGGGCGCGGGCTGCCGGCCACAACCCGGCGCGTGCTGATCGTGGATGACAACGCCGATGCCGCCGACAGCCTGTGCGCGCTGCTGCAGATGTCGGGGCACGAGGCGAGGACGGTTTATCGCGGCGTGGATGCGCTGCGCGAGATGGCGAGCTTCCACCCCGACGTGGTACTGCTCGATATCGGACTGCCGGACCTGGATGGCTATGAAATTGCGCGGCGAGCTCGCGCCAGTCTGGGCGAGCGCTGTCCGAACCTGGTGGCGCTCTCGGGCTGGGGACGCGAAGAAGACCGTGAACTGGCATTCGAGGCCGGCATTCCGGTGCACCTCACCAAGCCCGTGGATGTGACCACGCTGGAACGGGTGCTGGAGAATTCCGCGCCGCTGGCGTACGCGCCCAGCTGAAGCGCAGGTAAGATTGACGGATGCGCGCCGAGGAATCATTGCCGCGGCCGCCGCGGCCATCACCGCCGCTTCACACCGCGCCACGCCGCGTCGCTCTGACGGTGGCCGGGGCCCTCTTCATGGAGGGCTTCGACAGCGCCATGATCCTGACCTCGTTGCCGCAGATGGCGTACGACCTGCACGAGTCGCCGCTGCGCCTGAGCGTGGCCGTGACGGCCTACCTGATCGCACTCGCCATTTTTATTCCAATCAGCGGCTGGGTGGCCGACCGCTTCGGTCCCCGCCGCGTCTACTGCGCCTCCATCCTGGTCTTTATCGCAGGATCGCTCTGGTGCGGCTTTTCCCGCTCGATCATCTCGCTGGTCATCGGCAGATTCGTGCAGGGCATGGGCGGCTCGATGATGAGCCCGGTGGGTCGCCTGATCCTCACGCGCGGTGTCGAGAAGCGCGCGCTGGTGCAGGTGATGAACTACATGCTGCTGCCGGCCATCGTCGGACCCACCGTGGGACCGGTAATCGGCGGCTTCATTACCACCTATGCCTCCTGGCGCTGGAACTTCTTCATCAATGTGCCCGTGGGCCTGATCGGCCTGGCCGCCGCGGCGCGCTTCATTCCCGCTGCCAAGCCGATGCAGCCTGGGCCATTCGACTGGCGCGGTTTCGCGCTCATCGGCACGGCCGCGGCCGCGCTGCAGACTTTGATCGAAGCCGCGGGGCACAGGCTGCTGGCGGCACCGGTGCTCGAGGCTTTAAGCGGGCTGGTCGTTCTGTGCGGCGTGCTCTACGCCGCGCATGCGCGCCACCGCGCCTCGCCGCTGATCGACCCGGCGCTGTTTCGGATCCGCAGCTTCTCGGTGGCGGTGCTCATCGGCAGTGTCGCGCGCGCCGGGGTGTTCTCGACGCAGATCCTGCTGCCAACGCTGCTGCAGCTCGAGTTTGGCTACAGCGCGTTTCATTCAGGGCTGCTGACCTTCCTTGCCTCGGCCGGCGCCTTCGTGGCGCGGCCGGCGCTGTCCTTCGTGCTCAAGCGCTTCGGCTTTCGCAATGCATTGTTCTATGGCTGCCTCGCCGCCAGCGCGATGCTCGCGGGTTTCAGCGGAGTTCGCATCACTACCCCCGTGGTGCTGTTTGCTGCCTACATCCTGCTCTTCAGCGTCATCCGCTCCTCGATATTCTCGAGCATCGGCGCGCTGGCGCTGGCCGATATCGAACACGCCGACATGGGACGCAGCAACAGCGTGTCGCTGTTCGCGCAGCGCATCTCGATGAGCTTTGGTGTCAGCTTTGGCGCGGCCTCACTATCGCTGAGCTCAGCCGGCCGCGCGCTCACGCAGCATGATTTCACGCTGGCCTTCCTGCTGGCGAGCGCGCTGACGTTGATTGCGGCCTTTGCCATGCTGCGGCTGCGCGCTCGCGATGGCTGGCAGGTCTCAGGCTTCGGTACGCCCGCGACTCCGTCTCAACCGCCCGTGGCGAATCCCGGGTAGAGCGTCATGCCGCCATCGACGAACAGCGTGGTGCCGACGACGTAGTCGGATTGATCGGAGGCAAGCCACACGGCCGCGCGCGCGATGTCCTCGGGCTCGCCGATGCGGCCATAGGGCACCAGCGTCATGAGGGCGGCGTAAGCGGCCGTGGTGCTCCAGGCCTCGGTGTTGATGGGCGTGCGGATGGCGCCGGGTGCGATGGCATTGACGCGGATGCGATGCGGTGCCACTTCCTGCGCCAGGGATTCCATCAGCAGCTTGATACCGCCCTTGGACGCCGCGTAGTTGGCATGTCCCGCCCAGGGAATCTGCTGGTGCACGCTGCTCATGCAGATGATCTTGCCGGCAGCGCTCGAGACGGTCGGCACCACGCCGCGGCGCAGGAACTCGCGGATGGCCGCGCGCGCGCAGAGGAACTGCCCGGTGAGATTGATGTTGATGACCGTGCTCCACTGCTCGAGCGTCATCGTGGCAAAGGGCGCGTCCCGCTGCAGGCCGGCGTTGTTGACCAGGATGTCGATGGCGCCGAAGCGAGCGATCATGGCCTCAAACATCGAGGACACCTGCGCCTCGGAGGACACATCGGCCTGGTGCGGCTCGGCCTGCACGCCAAAGGCGCGGCACTCAGCGGCCACCGCTTCGGCTGCCGCATCCCCGGCCACGTAGTTGATGAGCACATCGGCGCCGGCCTGCGCCAGTCCCAGAGCCACGGCGCGCCCAATCCCTGAGTTCGCGCCGGTGACCAGCGCCTTCTGCCCTCCCAGCAGCTGTGGCGGCGTGATCATCAGAACGGATAGTGGCGCGGCGTGGTCTGGATGGTGATCCAGCGCGTGTCGGTGAAGGCATCGATGCCGGCCTTGCCGCCGAAGCGGCCATAGCCCGAAGCCTTGACGCCGCCGAAGGGCATCTGCGCCTCATCGTGCACGGTAGGTCCATTGATGTGGCAGATGCCACTCTCGATGCGCCTGGCGACATCGAGCGCCTTGGCGATGTCGCGGCTGAACACCGAGGCCGACAGCCCATACTCGGTATCGTTGGCAAGCTGCACGGCTTCATCGGCCGAGCGCACGCGCGTGATGGAGACCTGCGGGCCGAAGGTTTCATCGCGAAACAGCGCCATCGCGGGCGTCACATGATCGACCACGATCCCCTGCATGACCGTGCCCTGCGCGGAGCCACCCGTCAGCAGCGTGGCTCCCTGCGCGACGGCCGCATTGACCAGCCGCTGCACGCGCTCGACCGTGGCGAGGCCAATTACCGATCCGAGCACCACCTCGCCCGCTCGCGGATCGCCGCTCGGCAGCGCCGCGACGCGGCGGCTGAGTTTGGCCGCGAATTCGTCCGCCACCGGTTCCTCGATGATCACGCGCTCGGTCGACATGCAGATCTGGCCCTGGTTGGCATAGGCCCCGAACACGGTGGCATCGACCGCCGCGTCGATATCCGCATCGGCCAGCACGATCAACGGCGCCTTGCCGCCGAGCTCGAGCAGCACCGGCTTGAGGTACTTGGCCGCCAGCAGCGCGACGCTGCGGCCGACGCCCGTGGAGCCGGTGAAGTTCACGCGCCGCACGGCCTTGTGCGCGATCATGCCCTCGACCACGGCGGGCGCGCTCCTGGCATCGTGCGTGATGACGTTGATGACGCCGGGCTCGAGCCCGGCTTCCTGCAGTACGGTGCCGATCAACCGATGCGTGGCCGGGCAGATCTCCGAGCCCTTGAGGATGACCGTGTTGCCGCAGGCGAGCGGCATGGCGATGGCGCGCACGCCCAAAATGATCGGCGCGTTCCACGGCGCGAGGCCCAGCACCACGCCGGCTGGTTGGCGCACCGACATGGCAAGGCTGCCGGGCACATCCGATGGAATCACCTCGCCGCCGATCTGCGAAGTCATGGAGGCGGCCTCGCGCAGCATGCCGGCGGCGAGAAACACATTGAAATGGGTCCAGCCGGCCGTGGCACCGGTCTCCGTGGTCACGGCTTCGACGAAGCGCCCGGCCTGCGCTTCGATCACCTCGGCCGCGCGCAGCAGTTTTGCACGCCGCGCGCTCGGACCCAGCGACGACCAGGCCGGAAAGGCCGCGGCAGCCGCATCGGCCGCGGCGATGCCGTCGGCGACCGAGGCGGCGGCGGCCGTGGTGGCCGGCTCGCCGGTCATGGGGTTCAGGCGCACGAAGGTGGCGCCGTTGGCGGCATCCACATCGCGGCCGCCGATCAGAAGCTGTACGCGTTGCACGGGACCCCCTCGGTTGATTTCATTGTTGCACTTCAGCGCCGGATCGACCGAACCCGGATTTCCACGCCAGCACGGACAGGCCCCAGATGCCGAGGAATGCAGCGACGATCAGGTAGCCCAGTGTCGTCATGTCGAGTGCGGCGATGCGCGCGGCCACGCGCCCGTCAAGCTTCAGCGCGCCGACGCAGACCTGCAGCAATTCGACGCTCCCCATCAGCAATGCCACTGCCACCGACAGGCCGGTGGTCGCCAGATTGTAGAGGAGCTTGCGCTGCGGGTTGATCCAGGCCCAACGGTAGGCATGGACCATGAGGACGCCATCGGTCGTGTCCATCAGCGACATGCCGGCCGCGAACAGCAGCGGCAGGGACACAGCCGCGCCCAGCGGCAGATCGCCCATGGAAGCGCCGGCTGTCAGCCCCAGCAGCGCCACTTCCGAGGCAGTGTCGAAGCCGAAACCGAACAGGATGCCCAGCGGATACATCTGCCAGCTGGCCGTGATGAACGTCTGCAGCCGTCCGCCCAGCAGGCGATTGAAGAGCCCGCGCTGAGACAGCAGCAGATCGAGATGCGCGTGGCCATGCGTGCTGTGTCGGCCACGCCGCCAGAGTCTGAGAATGTCCAGCAGTACCAGCGCATTGAGGATGCCGATGATCCACAGGAAGATGCCGGAGATCCCGGCGCCAATGAAGCCGCCGAGGTGGCGCAGCTCGGGCAGGGCGTGTTTGAGCGTTGCGGCCGTTGCGATCAGTGCCAGGGCCACGATGAGCACCACGGTGGCATGTCCCAGGGAGAAGAACAGGCCGACGCCAAAAGGTCTTTGTCCCTTCTGCAGCAGGTATCGCACCGTGTCGTCGATCGCGGCGATGTGATCGGCATCGAAAGCATGTCGCAGGCCGAGCATATAGGCGGCAATGCCCAGTCCGATCAGCGCCGGGTGATGCAGTCCGAAGTAGAACAGCAGTGCGCCGCCGCACAGATGCAGCGCCGCTACCGCGCCGTAGAGGCGCGCGATCAGTGGTTTCTCGGTTTTGCCCACTGCCGCCAGTATACTGAGCGGCTATGAATTCCGGCCCCGTCTTTAGCCTGATCGTACTGCTGTTCGTTCTGATCCTGATCGCACGCAGTCTCTTCCGTTCGGTGCCTCAGGCCACGGTGGCCATCGTGACGGTGTTTGGTAAGTACCATCGCATCATGCGCGAGGGGCTCAACTTCAAACTGCCGTGGGAGATGGTGCATTACCGGCTGTCGCTGCAGAACCGCGCGCTGCAGCTGGAGTTCCAGGCCATCACGCAGGACCAGGCCAACGTCAAGTTCGCCACCATGGTGCTGTACGCCGTGGCCGCTTCTTCGGAAGAGGCCATCAAGAAGGCGGTGTTCAGTTTCGCTACCCTGGGCGAGTTCCAGCTGGCGCTCCAGCGCACCATCGACGGCTCGATCCGCCAGTTCGTGGCCACCACCAAGCAGTCGGATATCCTCGGCATGCGGGCCGAGATCGTCGATCACACCAAGAAGAACCTCGATGAGGTGGTGCTCAATTGGGGCTACGTGGTGCGCGACATCCAGATCACCGACATGACCTTCGACAAGGAGATCATCGATTCGATGGCGCGCGTGGTTTCGTCCAAGAACCTGCTGGCCGCCGCCTCCAACGAGGGTGCGGCGCTGCTGGTCAAGCGCACCAAGGACGCCGAGGCCGAGGCGGCCTACAAGACCATCGGCGCGGAAGCGGATAAGACCGCTTCGGCGCTGCGCGGGGAGGGCCTGGCCCTGTTCCGCAAGAATATCGCCGTGGGTTTGAAGGAAGCCGCCGAGAGCCTCAAGGCTGCCGGGGTCGACAACCGCTTCCTGCTGTTCCTCGAGTACACCGATGCGCTCAAGTACGTGGCAGACCACTCGCAGGGGAAGATCATCTACATGGACAACGGGGCGCAGGCCGCTACGCGAGTCCTGCAGGGCGTGACCGGCATGCTGGTCGACACCGCGCCGACGCCACCGGATGCGATCGGGTCTGGCAGTACCAGCGCCTGATTTCGCGTATGCTGGGCGCCGGGGAACGTGCCGGCAGTGGTTCGCAGCGCAGGGACGGGCGATCCGGTTACAATATACTAATGTGTGAGTTTGAGTCTCACTCGTAAATCATTGATTCCAGGAGAGTTCATGAGAGCCACGAGCTGGGAGGACGTGCCGCGCAACTGGGCGACCACGTTGATGTTCGCGCTGACCTTTGCCGTGGCCGTAACGGCAGTCCCCTGGTATGGCATTGCGCATGGCTATCACGCCTCGGCCTGGATCTGGTTTGTGCTGCTGCTGGGCGCCAACGGCATGTCCATTACCTGCGGTTACCACCGCCTCTGGGCGCACGCCACCTACGAGGCCCATCCGCTGCTGAAGATTCCCTACCTGCTGTTCGGCGCCATGGCGCTGCAGAACAGCGTGCTGTGCTGGGCCGCGAATCATCGTGTGCATCATCGCAATATTGACGACCGGGAGCTCGACCCCTATAGCGCGCGCCGGGGATTCTGGTTCTCGCACATCGGCTGGATGCTCAAGAGTTATCCGAGCGGCGAGGCTGATTTCAGCTGCGTCCGCGATCTCGAGCGCGACCGCCTGGTGAGCCTGCAGCATCGCTACTACCTGCCGCTGGCGCTACTCATGAATTTTGGCCTGCCGGCGCTGCTGGGCTTCCTCTACGGCGACGTCTGGGGTTTCCTGCTGCTGGCCGGGGTGCTGCGGCTGGTCGTCAGCCATCATTTCACCTTTTTTATCAATTCTCTGGCGCACATGTGGGGCATCCAGCCCTACACGGACGACAATACCGCCCGCGACAATGGCGTGGTATCGCTGCTGACCTACGGCGAGGGGTATCACAATTTTCACCACATGTTCGCGCATGACTACCGCAATGGCGTGCGATGGTGGCAGTGGGATCCGTCCAAGTGGTTCATCGGTGGCATGCGCTGGCTTGGCCTGGCACGCAACCTCAAGACCGTGCCCTGGTTCAAGATCCAGCGCGCCATGCTCGACACCCAGTTTCGGCGTGCGCATGTGCAGCTGGCCGCGCAACAGCCGGGGCTCTCGCATGTGGAGGCCCTGCGCACCCGCATCGCCGAAGAATACGAGGCTTTCTGCCAAGCTGTGGCAGACTGGACGCGGCTGCGTGAACAGTGGATTGCTGAGGCCAAACGCGCCATGATCGAGCGCTGGGAGCGCTCGTCGCTGCAGTATCAAATCAAGGAGCTCGAGTACGGGCTGCAGCTTCAGTACCGCCGGATGCGGCGGCTGCGAGCAGAGCTCGGTTAGCTTTATGTAGGAGAGGCCCCGCCGTGGACGCCGCGTCGCGACCCCAGGAACTTACGACCCCAGCCGGTAAGCGCGCCAAAGTGCCCGCGCCGCGCTCCCGATCCATTGATGTACGCCTGGCCCGCCGCCTGCTCAAGGCGTTGGGCAATGCGCCGCTCGAGTTCGTGCTGGGCTGGACCGGCGAGCGCGTCATTGGCCCCGGTGCGCCGGTGGCGCAGATCCGCTTTGCCGATCGCGCCACGCTCTGGAGCGTGGCCGCCGATCCGCGCGTGAGCTTCGGCGATGCCTATAGCGAGGGACGGGTCCAGATCGAAGGGGATTTGCTGGACCTGCTCGAGATCATTTACCGCAGCTCGGCGGCCGGCGGCACCGGCGGCACCTTTGCGCGCCTGCTGCAGGGCCTGCGCTACCGTCCGCGCCGCAATACCCTGATCGGCTCGCGCCAGAATATTCACAGCCACTACGACCTGGGCAACGAGTTCTACTCGCTGTGGCTGGGCGAGACCATGGCCTACACCTGCGCCTATTACCCCACCGCGGAGACCAGCCTCGATGAGGCCCAGGTCGCCAAGATGGATCATGTCTGCCGCAAGCTGCGCCTGGGCGCCGGCGACACCGTGGTCGAGGCCGGTTGCGGCTGGGGCAGCTTTGCGCTGCACATGGCCAGCCGCTACGGCGCGCGCGTGCGCGCCTTCAACATTTCCAGGGAGCAGATCGCCTTCGCGCGCGCACGTGCCAAGGAGCGGGGCCTGGAAGGCCGGGTGGAGTTCATCGAGGATGACTACCGCAATATCACTGGCCGCTACGACGTGTTCGCCTCCATCGGCATGCTCGAGCATGTCGGCAAGGAGAACTATCCGGAGCTCGGCCGCGTGGCGCGCAAGGTGCTGGTACCCGACGGACGCGGGCTGATCCATTCGATCGGGCGCAATCACCCCGCGCCGCTGCAGCCCTGGATCGAGCGGCGCATCTTCCCGGGCGCCTATCCGCCCTCACTGGGCGAGATGATGCAGATCTTCGAGCCGGCCGACCTGTCGGTGCTCGATGTGGAGAACATCCGCCTGCACTACGCGCTGACCCTGCGCGAGTGGCTGGCGCGCTATGAAGCGGCGGTCGACAAGGTCCGATCGATGTTTGATGAACTCTTCGTGCGCATGTGGCGGCTGTACCTGGCAGGTTCGGTGGCCGCGTTCGAGAGCGGCACACTGCAGCTGTTCCAGGTGCTGTTCACGACACCCCAGAACAACCGCATTCCGCTGACGCGCGAATACATCTACCCGCGCTGAGGCGCTCAGATCCCATGCGCAGCGCTGAGATCATCATTGTGGGAGGCGGGCCTGCCGGCTCCGCCGCTGCCGGCCGTCTGCGCAGCGCCGGCGCGGATGTGCTGGTGCTGGACAAGGCCAGATTCCCGCGGCTGAAACTCTGCGCCGGCTGGATAACACCCGAGGTGGTCAGCGATCTGGAACTGGATGTCGCGGCCTATCCGCACCGTTTCTTAAGTTTCCGCCGCCTGCAGTGGCACCTGAAGGGCCTGCGGCTGCCCATTCCCTGCGTGCAGCACTCGATCCGCCGCTTCGAATTCGATGCCTGGCTGCTGGAGCGTTCCGGTGCGCCGGTGGTCGAGCACACGGTCAAGGAGGTGCGGCGCGATGGCGAGCATTTCCTGCTCGATGGCGCCTTCCGCTGCCGCTACCTGATCGGTGCCGGCGGCACCTCCTGCCCGGTGTACCGGGCGCTGTTCCGAGATCAGCAGCCGCGCGTGCGCGAGCTGCAGACCGTGACGCTCGAGCTGGAATTCCCCTTCGATTGGGCTGATCCGGACTGCCACCTGTGGTTCTTCGAGCAGGGCCTGCCGGGCTACAGCTGGTACGTGCCCAAGGCCCGCGGCTGGCTCAACGTAGGGGTCGGCGGCATGGCCAGCCGACTCAAAGCCCGCGGCGAGGATATCCGGCTGCACTGGCAAAATTTCGCGGCGCAGCTGCAGCGACAGTTTGGCATCCAGCTGCCGGAGGAGCCCACCGGCTACAGCTACTACCTGCGCGGCCCGCTGACCGTCGCCCGGGTGGGCAATGCCTACCTCACCGGTGATGCCGCGGGACTGGCCACACGGGATCTGTGCGAGGGCATCGGCCCGGCCATCCGCAGCGGCCAGCGCGCCGCCGACTCGATCCTGACGGGCGCGGCGTACTCGCTCGCGGGGCTCACCGGTGCGAGCTTAGGGGGAGGGCTGATTACCCGCTGGATGGATTGGGCCTTCACGCGCGGTGTCAGCCAGTCCGGCGTGACCTCCGTGGTCGGGGCTTCGGCATGAGCGCAGTCGTCCCGTTGCGAGCGGTGCTCGGCACCCTGGCCGATCAGTTATCGCAGCGGCGCGAGCAGATCCTGAGCGCCTGGGCGGCGGCCATAGATGGCGATCCGGAATTGAGTTCCTTCTCGGCGCTCTCGCGCGCGCAGTTCAACGATCACATTCCCTCCGTGCTCGATGACTTCGAGCAACGGCTGCGTGCCTATCCGGCGCTGGAATCCGCGCAGGCGCAAGCTTCCTTAAGCGAGAGCGCGGCCGAGCACGGCCTGCAGCGCTGGCAGCAAGGTTACGATCAGCGCCAGACGATGCGCGAGTGGACACATCTGCAGATGTGCCTGCTGGATGAAATCGAGCGCTTCGCCGCCAGCGGTGCCGCGCCGGATTTGCGCGCGGTTGCTGCCGCTCACCGTGCCTTGGCGCGCCTGTGCGGCGATGGGGCCATAGACAGCATGGCGCGCTACCTGCGGCTGCAGCAGGCCGAGGCCGGCGCACGGCTGCGCGATCTGGAGCAGGCCATTACGCAATTGCAGGACATGGAGCGCTCACGTGCCGAGGGTTGGCGCCAGGCCGCGCACGATCTGCGCGGATCGGTGGGCATCATCAGCAATGCCAGCGCGCTGCTGAATCGCAATCTCACCGATGAGATGCGCCAGCGCTTCGCCGAGGTTCTGCACCGCGGCGTCGCCTCGCTGCACACGTTGCTGAACGATCTGATCGATGTCGCGCGGCTGGAAGCCGGGCACGAGCAGCGCAACATCTCGGCCTTCGATGCGGCGCAGGTGCTGCGCGGACTGTGCGACACCATGCGCAACGCCGCTGCCGAATCCAATCTCTTCCTGCTGGCGCAGGGGCCGGAATCGCTGCTGGTGGCCGGCGATCAGGCCAAGGTCATGCGCATTGCGCAGAACCTGATGCTCAACGCCTTTAAGGCGACCACCAAGGGCGGCGTGCGCGTGGTCTGGGAACCCCGCGAGGAACACTGGACTCTGAGCGTGCAGGACACGGGCCCCGGCTTCACGCGCGGACCGGCCGCGCCGCTCGAGCGCGCGCTGAAGCAGGCCACCGAGGAGTCGCACGACGTGGAGTCGCGCGCGGCCGCAGCCGGGGAAAAGCTCGGTGAGAACGCACCGGCCGAAACGCTGCCTTCGCAGTCCGCGCATCGCTCGCCGCAGGCGCTGTCGGGGGAGGGCATCGGGCTCTCCATCATCAAGCGGCTGTGCGACCTGCTCGATGCCAGCATCGAGCTGGAAACCGCCTCAGGAGAAGGCACCACCTTCCGCGTGACCTTCCCGCGCAGCTACTCGGATACGCCGAGCGCTTAGGCCGATTCGCGGCGCGGCGCGGTTTTTCGCGGCGGCGAGGCCGGATTTGCCGGCTCGGCCACGTCCATCGGCACCAGTGAGGGGCCATTCGGGCCCAGGAATTCGGTCAGCGGCCGACCGCGCTGCGAGTTTTCGGCCACCACCTTAAGGGCGACCAGTGCCGGCACGGCCATGACGATGCCGGCAATGCCCCAGAACCAGCCGCCAAACCACAGTGCCAGGAACACGAGCATCGGATTGAGTTCCAGCCGCCGGCCGATGACCAGCGGCTGCACCAGCTGGCCCTCGATGGTGGCGAGCGCCAGGTAGCTGGCCCCCACGAGCGCGACATGCCCCAGGCTGGCGAAGGTGACGAAGGCCACGATGAGCAGCAGCAGCAGCATGGTGGCCGAGCCCACGTAGGGAATGAAATTCAGCACGCCCGCCACCGCGCCCCAGAGCAGCGGGTTGGGCATGTCCAGCAACGCCATGACGCCCGCGGTGGCGGCTCCCAGGCCAATATTGATCATGGCGAGGCCGCCGTAATAACGGCTCAGCTCGGTGCGCACCGCGTTGATGACGCGCAGCGTGTGCGTCGACTTCAGATCGCTGGCCAGCGCGCTGCTCATGCGCGCCAGCATCGGAGGACCGCCGCTTAGCAGGAACAGCATCACCATCGTGACTGTGAGCGAGCTCATCACCACGGTGCGTGTCTGATCGAATATCACAATTGCAATTGGGGAGCGCGCCGGTTGGGCGGGGGTGGGCTCATTAGCGGGCGCGACGACAGTCTGCGGTGCCGCATGCGCCTGTGCCGTCGAGTTGCCGGGGTCGGCGAGCTGATCGGCGCGGTTGGTCAGCACTTCCACACGGCTCATGAACTGCGAAATCGGCCGCGCCTTGCGCTCGATGGCCTTGAGCGTCTGCGGGGCCGCCGCCCACCAGTTCTGCGCCGGGGTCCAGAGCATATTGATCGATACTCCTGCCAGGGCAGCCAACAGCAGCACCACCACGAATGCAGAGACGCTGCGCGGCACGCCGATGCGGTGCAGGGCTTCGACCGGTCCGGCCAAAATCAGGGCGAGGAGTACCGCGAGTGCCAACGGAATGAAAACGGCATGCCCGACATACAGCAATCCGAGGATTGCGATGGCCGCTAGCACGCGCAGCGAAGTCACTCCCCGCAGCGAAGGATGGGGTCTGACGGTGCTGGAAGTCGGCCTGTCCATGGGTGTTTGCTTCCTTTCGAACCGCAGCCTTTCGTACCGCAGCAATTTTATAGGGATGGCCCCTTCGCCGCGGCTCAAACCACGTCCGTCGGCGGCGCATCCGCGCGGGGGATACGTCCTACAGCGCCGCTTATGTCCGCGGCGCGCGCCGGCGTGTCACGCACCTGCTGCGCGTCGCGGTCGAAGCTGGCGAGGAGAGTCTCCGCGCCGCCGCGCTGCCCGGCCAGTCGTAGCAGATCGGCGACACGCAACGTCTCGGCATGCGTGCGTGGGTGGAAGCCCGCATCCAGGGCGAGCCGCTCGCGGGCAAGCTCGACCACGCGGCTGTTGTCGTGTCCCAGCAGGCGATGGATGTGCGCCTGCGCCAGGCGGCTCGCCAGCCGCTGATCCTCATGGCGCGCAAGGTGCGCGAGTAGCCATTCGTAGGTATCCGGCTGCTGCTGCCCGGCCTCGAGCCGCTCTTCGATCGTCTCCCACGCGCCGCGCAGATTGCCGCTGCGCGCCTGTGCGAAGACGCCATCGACGAAGCGGTGGCGCTCGGCATCCAGCTGCACTTGCAGACGCCGTGCGAGACGCTCGGGCGCGTGCATGGCCTCGAACCCGAGACTGGCGCGATGTTCGAACAGCGCGCCGCCGATCAGCGAGAACAATGCCAGCCACGCATAGATGGCCAGCGCGTGCAGCTCCCAGGAGGAAAGGGCGCCAGTCCTCGCAATAGCGAGCAGGCCGAAGCCTGCCAGCAGCGCCACGCCGACGATGAGAAGGTAACTCCCGGCCAGCGCGCGCACGACCTGCCACAAGGCCAGCGGATTGGCCGCCTGCCAGAAGCTATCGGCGATTGCGAGCACCGCGATGCACGCGGGCAGTGCCGCCAGCGCCATGCCCTCGAGCGCGGCGGTCGCCAGGACCCCGATGTGCGCTGAGAGCGCGCGGATCGCGAGCCACACCGCGGCGATGATCACCAGTTGCACCAGCGGACGGTGCTCAGAGACGGGATTGACCATGTCGAGCGAGAGCACTGGCGGTTCGTGCGCGCCGTGCGCCACATGTTCCAGCAGCACGTAGCCGTAGATGGAGAGCCAGGAGGAGAACAGCACCAGCATCGGCAGGCCCAAGAAGCCCGCGAAGCCGCAGAGCGCAAAGCCCAGCGTGAGCACGGCGATCAGCATCAGACCCGCCGGACGCGCCGGCAGCAGCAGGTAACGAAGCAGGCGCGCGTTCATTGGCATCGGCAGCGTAACAGTGGCGCGCTAGCGGCGCGTGGTGCGCTGCCGATATGCTTGACCGATCAGATCAGACGACAGGGCGGGGTGTGTATGAGCGGAGAAGCCTTTGGCGCGCCGGGAATCGCCCCCACCTGGTGCTCGAGCGACAAGGATTTCGTCACCACCGGGCTCGGTTCGGGACGCGTCTGGATCACGATCGGCCACGGCAACATCGATGAGGTGTACTGGCCCTCGACCGGCGAGCCGCAGATCCGCGACTTCAGCTTCTACCTGGTCGGCGAGAAGGGTTTTATCGATCTGAAGCGCGTGCGCCGCTACCGCTTCTCCACGCCGGGGCCGTATCTGCCGATCCCGACCATCACGCACTACGGCGATGACTACGAGCTGACGCTGGAGATACTGCCGGATACGCGCCGCGATGCACTGCTGGTGCGATTCAACATCAAGGGTCCCTACCGCCTGGTCGTGATTCTGGCTCCTCACCTGGGCAGTACCGGTCGAGACAATCGCGCGTGGGTGGAGGACGGGCGGGGCTACGCGCAGCGCGGAGAGTTTGCCGTCTGCTTATCGACGACCGCATTGTTCGAGCACTTGAGCGCGGGTTATGTCGGGGCTTCGGATGGCTGGCAGGATCTGCACCTGCACGGCCAGCTGACTTTCGAGTTTGCCAGCGCCTCGCATGGCACGGTCGCACTCAGCGGCGAGGCGCGGGGCTCGAGCGGCGTGCTCGGGGTCGGTTTTGCCGAGAGTCCGCGCGGCGCACACACGTTGCTACGCACGGCGCTGGCCGAAGGCTTCGATGCCCTGCGCCAGGAATTTCTCGATCGCTGGCAGCGCTGGGGCTCGAAACTCAATCTGCCACGGCCCGATGAGCGTCTGGGCAATGCGGGCCTGCTCTCCGCCGCGGTGCTCAAGACCCACGAAGACCGCACCTACCCCGGCGCCGTCGTGGCTTCCTTGAGCGTGCCCTGGGGCAACAGCACCGACACGCTCGGGGGCTACCACCTGGTGTGGCCGCGTGATGCCACGCTGACTGCCTTCGCGCTGCTGGCGGCTAACCAGGTGCTCGAGGCGCGCCACATCCTCGCGCACCTGACTGCGTGCCAGGGCGCCGATGGCCGCTGGCCGCAGAATTATTTTCCCAGCGGGGAGGCGTTCTGGACCGGAGTGCAGCTGGATGAGGCGGCCTTTCCAATCCTGCTGGCCGCGAAGCTGCGCGAGCTCGGCGATTCCGAACTGCCCGGTACGGCGCAGATGGTGCGCGCGGCCGTCGGCTTCGTGGTGCGCACCGGTCCCTACAGCGACCAGGACCGCTGGGAGGAGAATCCCGGCGTCAGCCCCTTTACGCTGGCCGTTGCCATCGCGGCGCTGATTGCCGCGGCACCGTGGCTCAATGACGTCGAGCGCCTGCGCGCCGATCAACTCGCCGATGACTGGAACGAACGGCTCGAGGGCTGGTGCTACGTACAGGGCAGCCCGGTGGCCAAGCAGCTCGGCGTGGCCGGCTACTACGTGCGCATCGCGAACAGCGAGAAGTCCGGGGAACTGAGCGGCACGGTGCTGCTGCGCAATCGGGAGGGCGAGCAGATCGAGGCCTCCGCGCTCGTGAGCCTGGATTTCTCCTATCTGGTGCGGCTGGGACTGCGCAGTCCGCACGATCCGCGCATCCAGGACACCATCAAGGTGGTCGACAAACTGTTGCGCGTCGATACGCCCTCGGGCCCGTTCTACTACCGCTACAACGAGGATGGCTATGGCGAGCATGCCGACGGCCGCCCCTTCGACGGGCACGGCATCGGCCGCGCCTGGCCGCTGCTGGTCGGCGAGCGCGGCCACCTGGCGCTGCAATCGGGCGAGGATGCGCTGCCCTATCTGAACACCATCTGGAACAGCGCCAGCATCGGCGGGATGTTGCCCGAGCAGGTCTGGGAGTCCGATCCGATTCCGGCCTTCGAGCTAGAGCCCGGCAGGCCTTCGGGCAGCGCCATGCCGCTGCTGTGGTCCCACGCTGAATTCCTCAAGCTGCTGATCGCGCGCGAGCATGGCAAGCCCGTGGAGCTGCTCGATGCCGTGGTCGCGCGCTATGGCAATGGCGCGGTGCGCGAGGCTTCGGTCTGGCACTGGCGGCACGAAGTGCCCATCGCGCGGCTCGAGGTCGGCAAGGCGCTGCGCATTGAAGACCGCGTGCCCTTCACGCTGCACTTTGGTGTCAACGGCTGGAATGAACCGCAGGATCGCGATGCCGCGATGGGACCCTTCGGGCTTTGGATAGTGGAGCTATCGGCGGCGGAACTGGCGCCGCACCGTCAGCTGAACTTCACGCGCCACTATGACGGCGTTTGGGAAGGTGAGGACCACTGCGTGCAACTCGGGCACGTCGAAGTCGAGCACACGCTCAAGCACGTCGAGGGCTGAAGATCCGCCTGCTGGTTGTGCCGTGGTGATCGACGCGGCCACAGGTCTGCGGCTGATCGGTGGATCGGGATGCTTTAGCGCAGATAGCGCCGCACGATCTGCCCGACTTCGATGAGATCGCGTTCGCGCTGATTAACCGAGCCGGCCTGCGGACCCAAGTGCTCGCGCAGGTGCTCCTCGAGCACATCCGACATCAGGCCATTGGCCGCGCCGCGCACGGCGGCGATCTGCTGCAAGACGGCAGTGCATTCCTGATCCTGGCTGAGGGCGCGCTCGAGCGCCTCGGTCTGGCCCCGCATGCGCCGCACGCGCGCCAGCAGGCGAGCCTTGTTTCTAAGAATGTGAGCCATGGATACTCTCCCGTGCGCCTAAAATACCATACTCTGGTACAGTATACATATGCGTCACAGCCACGAATTCAATGACGTCAACCCGCTGGCCGAGCAGCGCACGCGCCTGGTGGTGCTACTGACCGTCATGATGATGGTGCTGGAGATCGGGGCCGGGTGGATGTACAAGTCCATGGCGCTCCTGGCCGATGGCTGGCACATGAGCTCGCATGCCATAGCACTGGGGCTTTCGGCAGCGGCCTACACGCTGGCGCGGCGACTGCAGCGCGATGAACGCTTCGCCTTCGGGACCTGGAAGATCGAAATCCTGGGCGGCTATACCAGCGCCATCTTCCTGGTGGGCGTGGTCGTCTACATGGGTTATGAGTCCGTCATCCGTCTGATGAACCCGGCGCCGATCGCCTTCAACGAGGCCATCGGCATTGCCTGCCTGGGATTGCTGGTAAATCTCGCGTCCGCCTGGCTGCTGGCGGGGGCCGGCGGGTCAGGGCACAGCCATTCACACGGCCATGGGCCCAGTCATGGCGGCCACGATCACGATCACGGCCACCATCACCCCCACCAAGCCCATAAGGCGGAACCCAATCGTGCGAAAACCGATCACGCGCACCATCATGATCTGAACCTGCGCTCGGCTTACGTGCATGTCGCCGCGGACGCCGGCACCTCGCTGCTGGCGATCGGTGCCCTGGCCGGCGGCAAATTCCTCGGAGCCGTGTGGCTCGATCCGGTCATGGGCATCATCGGCAGCATCATCGTAGCGGTTTGGGCTTTCACGCTGTTGCGCGATACCGGTCGCATTCTGCTCGATGCGGAGATGGATTCTCCGGTGGTGGCTGAGATCCGCGATGCGCTTTGCCGCTGCAGCGTGCCGGCGACCATCGAGGACCTCCACGTCTGGCGAGTGGGCCGGGGAAAGTTTGCATGCGTGCTAAGCGTCGAAGCGGCGGGAAACGTTTCCCCGGACGAGATACGGTTGCTGCTCGCGCAGCACGAGGAACTTACGCACGTTACCGTGGAAGTGAATCAGCGGACATAGCACAGGACGTGGGCCCAAGGGCAGGCATCTTCTCTGTCACCAGATATAGACGTCCCTCTTTGAAGCTGAGATTCGGCGTGGTGCGATCGGCGTGGGCGCCGGTCCTTAGGCATCTGATCGGTCATCACCTTCCGCAGAATCGAAAATTCTCCGCGGGCTTTTGTGGCAATGCAGGCTTAATCATTTCACGGTACTAATATTGCACTGAAATCGGCCAACAGGACTTGTGGCGATTCGATACGATCTCGTGACTAAATATGGCTCCGCATACAGTTGTGCCAAAGCGTAGTCCTAAACGAGTGTCTCGCACCGCTGTTGCTGCGCTGAAGCCTGTCGTCGAGTTGTTTCTTAGGCTCGGGGTGACGAGCCCTGAGGCGGAAGCTCTGCTGCGCGCTGTGTATGTGCATACGGCGAAAAGGCAAATTAGCCGAACTTTGGAATCCGGACAGAAGCCTTCTGATGTCCGGATAGCCCTTGTGACTGGGATTCATCGGAATTTTGTGCGCAAAATCTTGGCGGAGGCGCCAACTATTTCGGCGAGTCGGCGGTGGCGAGGTTCGAGTGTCTCCAGGCTTGTCTCCGCGTGGCGCATCGACCCGAACTACATTGACGCCTTCGGAAGGCCGCTGGAGATCGCAGAAAAAGATAAAGAGCCGAGCTTTAGGTCGTTAGTGCAACGATACTTGCCAGGAGTGGCACCGGCTGTGGCTCTTAGCGAGCTCCGACGGACGAATCAGGTCGAACTAATTTCTGACCACCGACTACGACTCTTGCCTCATTCACCTGACGCATCGGAATAGAAGATTTTCGCGACTCCGTTGAGCGAAGCCGCGGCTTCCTCAATGTGACGAGCATTGTTCATCGTTCACGTACGAATCCGCCGGTCGGGCAGACCACGGCCGGTTTTCTAAGCAAGCGGCGAATTTCAGGCTCATCTTTTAACAGTAGAATGGTGCGATGCAATATCGAATTCGCATGCACTCAACCGCCGCATAGACGCCGTGGACGCGTTTAGGCCTGCACCAGACTCTAAATCTGAACGAATAGCAAATAAGAACATTGGGTTAGGTGGCATTTCCAAAAGGCGCCGCAGCTGTCAGGTTTGCCTGCCAACCTCTCCGATCTGGAGGGGATGACGTCAAGATCGGTCGCGACGAAGCACCACTTAAAACCAGGCATGGCCTGACACGCAATGGACATAACTCCGATAGACAGAAACTGTTAAAGTAATTCAACCGGAAAGTGTGACCTTAGCGGCTTGACAAAGAAAAAACTGGCGTGAGCGGTCTAGAGGGAGTTGCAGAGCGAACGGCGCTGCTCGAGTCGATCGAGGAGCTGATGCGCCCATTGATGCGCACAGTTCTGAAATTTGGCTTGGGCCACGCAGATTTGGTGGAAGTCGTTCGTGGTCTCTACATAAGCGCGGTTCGGGATCAGATGGTTGAGCAGTCTCGGCCCGTGACAGTGGCGAGACTCGCGCTGATGGCAGGCGTGACCCGCACCGAAGCTGAAAACATAATCGAAAATAAAAAGAACCGTCGACTGGCTCGGATAGAAAACACCGGTCGCGTGGATCGCCTATCGCTGCTTCTAACGGTGTGGCACGACGACAGTCGATTTAGTACTCCATACGGCGCTCCGTTGGACTTGTCGCTGTCCCCCGAGCGGGCGTTCAAGACTTTTGATGAATTACTGGCCGCCGCGTCCATTGGGCTAGATCGCGAGACGGTCTTGGACGAGTTAGTGACGGCCGGCTGCATAGAAATACACGAGGACAAGTTCGTCCGTTGCGTAAACCGCACGTTTATTCCGTCTGGAGTCGATGTTTCCGGCATCTCGCGCCTCGGACGGTTTGTAGGCGCGCTGAATGCCACGATTACTCATAACCTTCTCCGCGCTGCTGACGAACCTTCTTATTTCGAACGCATATTTGTTTCAGACGCCGCCGTCAGTCCTGAGTACCGGGACCAGTTGCTGGGTTTTTTGCGCGAAGAGGGACAGGTCTTCCTCGACAAGCTCAATCGATGGTCGGTTGAGAAGGAAGACACTCTCAAGGATACAAACGGTCGGCGATACGGCGTGGGAGTGTATTTCTACGAAGACACTGCTACGGACGGAGTGCCGCCCTCGGACGCTCACGTCGATTTGGTTGGCAACGGATAGCGTCCGTTCTTGAATTCGCTAACTCACGAAATTAGTTGTGTGCTGAAGGGCACACCGAGACAAGGGAGCAAGGTTCTATGAAGAATCTACTGGTGCGTACCGCAATCATTGTGGCCTGTGCTGCAGGGTCGGCGATAGCAGGTGAGCAGTCATCGCAAAGCTCGGAGTTGCTGATCTCCGGTCCTGCGGAAAAGGTAGACGCCGCCTTGGGCACTGTGACGATCTTTGGACGCGACATTTCCACAGATAGAGCTGCTGAAGTTGCTCCCGGCGAAGTCGTCAATGTTTACGGAACGTTGCAACAAGACGGATCAATTTCAAGTGCTGTTGTGGAACCGACTTCGTTGTATGGTTCAGGTGGCGACCCGGTCTATCTGAAGGGTCTCGTATCTGACGTGGACGCTGCAAGGGCGCAGGTCAAGATCGGCGATACATCCATCGACTACACCCAGGAACTCGCAGGAGCGGAATTTAATCCGCCCGCTGTCGGCCAAGTGATCGAGGTTCAGGCGACGCAACCGCTGGTCAAGGGAGTGCTCTTGGCGAGTGCGATGGGGGCCGACGTAGTTTCGAAGTTTTCGATTCCCGGTAAGTCGATGTCGGCGCTCAGCACCCAAGGGAGCGGCATTGGCAGATTGAGTACTCAAGGCAGTGGCGTTGGTTCGCTGAGCACGCAAGGCAGTGGGATCATCAGGCTGAGTACGCAGGGCAGCGGTATTGGCAGACTAAGCACCCAAGGCAGTGGCATTGGGTCACTGAGTACGCAGGGCAGCGGTATTGGCAGACTAAGCACCCAAGGCAGTGGCATCGGGTCGCTGAGCACGCAGGGCAGCGGTATTGGCAGACTAAGCACCCAAGGCAGTGGCATTGGGTCACTGAGCACGCAGGGTAGTGGCATCGGCTCGCTCAGCACGCAGGGCAGCGGCATCGGCTCGCTGAGCACTCAAGGGAGTGGTATCGGTTCGTTGAGCACGCAGGGTAGCGGCATCGGCTCGCTCAGCACTCAAGGGAGCGGTATCGGTTCGTTGAGCACGCAGGGCAGCGGCATCGGCTCGCTCAGCACTCAAGGGAGTGGTATCGGTTCGTTGAGCACGCAGGGCAGCGGCATCGGCTCGCTCAGCACTCAAGGGAGTGGTATCGGTTCGTTGAGCACGCAGGGCAGCGGCATCGGCTCGCTCAGCACTCAAGGGAGTGGTATCGGTTCGTTGAGCACGCAGGGCAGCGGCATCGGCTCGCTCAGCACTCAAGGGAGTGGTATCGGTTCGTTGAGCACGCAGGGTAGCGGCATCGGCTCGCTCAGCACCCAAGGCAGCGGCATCGGCTCGCTCAGCACCCAAGGGAGCGGCATCGGCTCGCTCAGCACTCAAGGGAGCGGTATCGGGTCGTTGAGCACTCAAGGGAGTGGAATCGCGGCTCTTAGCACTCAAGGCAGCGGCGTGCGGTCTCGGTGAGTAGGTATCTCGTCGGGCGGCGGTGATCTGGTGACCGCCGCGCCCCCCGAAAGGCGACTTCGGTTAAGTGATCTGGGGCGTAATAGCGACGGCGTCCGCATCGATTTCCAGCAAGTCCTCCGGGTAATCGATATCGACTGCGGCCTCCGGATGCGACAGCCGAACGACATGGTCTGGATAGCGGCGAATCACTACCTCTGCGCTTTGATCTCCGCGCAACGCTGAAAGATCCGAAAAAGTCCACTTCGGAAATATTGCTGGAAGACCAGTCGTGCTGGCGTAGCGCGACGCGATGATCTCCCGAGTTTGACGCCGCCAAGCGGCGATGAGCCGTTGGAAAGTGTGGCTGCTTACCAGCGGCTGGTCAGCCTGCACAAGCATCACCCCATCGCAAGCGCCCGGGAGGCGTTGGACTCCGGTGCGAATGGAGCTCGCGATGCCTTCCTGCCAATTTCGATTAATCATTATTCCAGCGTTACCGGGCGGGAGGGTCTCAGCAATGGCCGCGGCATGCGCTCCCAACACAATTGTCACACCAGCACCGAGCAAATCGGTGGTGTGTGCGATGGTTCGCTGCAAAAGCGATTGGCCGTGCACTCGGGCCAGTTGCTTCGGTGAGCCAAATCGTCTCGAGGCTCCAGCGGCTAGAACTATTGCGTGCAGGGCAGCTGATTTCCTATTGCTCGTCATAAGTGTCCCGATGGTGACGCCTCGGATTGCGCGCCTCGGCTACATTCGGCAAGTCCTTCTAACGAATTGTCCCCCAAAGCGCTCGCGCTGGCACTGGCGTATTCGAAATCGAGCAGCGGATCGCGATTCGTCGGCGACCGTAAGCTGCTTCTTGCTTTGGATCTCCTTTCACTTTCAATGGGCTATCCCAGGATAGGCATGTCTCACGGCACGGTTCTTCGCCTTGACTTACGTATGAGTCGACTTAATATGCCGCCCTTGCCGGTGCGGGAATAGCTCAGTTGGTAGAGCGCAACCTTGCCAAGGTTGAGGTCGCGAGTTCGAGCCTCGTTTCCCGCTCCAATGACTTTGAATGCTCGCTGGGCGAGAAGTTCGTCACGAGTTCTTGTTCCTGCGGCGCATAAAATGCCACCCGCACGTGAAGGTCATGCCCCAGGCAGGCTAGGTGGCAGAATGGTCATGCAGCGGCCTGCAAAGCCGTCTATGCCGGTTCGATTCCGACCCTAGCCTCCACTCCTCTCAGAGGGGCGTGTACGAGAACTTCTGCCCGGCAATTGCGGCCGAGTACATCAGTCCGCCCTTGGCGATCGTGAAAACCGCCATGCCCTTGTAGAACCCGCCCGCGCGGGTGGTGGCATCGCCGGAATTGGCGCTGGCACCGGCACTGGCGCCGTTGGTGGCGGCATCGGCGTTGGCACCTGCCGTTATGGCCACAACGCTGGCGTCGGCGCCGAATTCGAAGTTGCCCGACTCGAATTCATCCAGGGCACGCTTGTCCTCGAAGAAGATGATCTCGCTATAGGCCTTGCCGCCGGCCTGGAAGCCGATGCTGACCTGTCCCATCTTGGTGTCACCGACGTGCTTGCCGTGCACATAGACACGACCCTTGCCGTAGGCCCCACCCACGCCAATCGCGCCCGAGCCGATGCTGGGGAACACGGCGTAGGCGTAACTCTTTGAAAAATAAGCCGAGCTGGTGCCGGCTTCCCTGAAGCTGGTAATCGCCTCCTGGGCCGTGGTGGCGGCAGCCGGACGCACGGTCAGCGCAAAGAGCAGGGCCGACGCGGCCACTAAGCGGGTCAGGTTCTTCATACGGGCATTCCTTGAATCCATGTCAGTAGCGCGAGGATAACCCCTCAAGCGGCGCTGTCTGTAGGACCACAGCCTTAACCACCCTCGGCGCTGGCATTGGCGTCCCAGCCCTGCTGGGCGAGGCGCTGACTCAGGAGCCGCAGCAGGTCGCCCGGGTCGACAGGTTTGACGAGATGCAGATCGACGCCTGCCTGCCGCGTGCGCTCGCGGTCTTCGGGCTGACCCCAGCCGGTGACGGCGATGATCTGGGCGTCGCGACCCGCCGGCAGCCGCCGCATCTGCCGCGCCACCTCGGTACCGTTGAGGTCCGGCAGACCCATATCGAGCAGCACCACGGCCGGCTTGATCCTGTCGAACGCGGCCAGCGCGCTGGCGCCGTCGAAGGCGACGACCACCGGGAAGTTCTCGATGCGTAGCATCTCGGCCAGCGTCTCGGCGGCATCGCGGTTGTCATCGACCACCAGGATGTGCGGCCGCGATTTGAACATGGGCACGACCTTGTGCTGGCTGGTGGCCTCCAGCGATTCTGGCGCGGCGGCGGCCAGCGGCATGCGCACGGTAAAGGTGGCGCCCTGGCGCAGGCCCGCGCTGGCCACCTCGATGGTACCGCCGTGCAGCTCGACCAGCCGCTTGACGACCGCGAGCCCGATCCCTAAACCGCCGCGCGCGGCATCGGTCGACTTGTGCACCTGGGAGAACAGATCGAACACCTTGGGAATCATCTCGGGCGCAAGTCCGATGCCTGAGTCTTGCACGGACATCACGGCGTTACCGTCCGCTGCATCCAGGCGGATCTCGATACTGCCGCCAGGCTCGGTGTACTTGGCGGCGTTATCGATCAGATTGCCGATGACCTGCAGCAGCCGCGTGCCATCGCCGTAGACCCAGAGCGGATTCGGCGGCGTGGAGACGGTCAGACGGTGCTGCAGGTTCGTGAGCACGGGCTTGGCCATCTCGGTGGCTTCACCCACCAGGTCGCGCAGATCCAGCCGTTTGCGCTTGAGTTCGATGACGTTGCGGGTCACGCGGCTCATGTCGAGCAGGTCATCGAGTAATCGCGACATCTGCGCCGCCTGGCGCTCGATGACGCCGCGCGCGTGCTGGATCGTGCTCTCGTTGGCGCCTTTGCGCAGCGTTGCCGCGGCGTAGCGGATCGGCGCCATGGGATTGCGCAGTTCGTGCGCGAGCGTGGCTAGGAACTCATCCTTGCGCTGATCGGCTTCGTGCAGGGCCTGCTCGCTGCGCCGGCGTTCACTGACATCGCGCGTCACCGACAGCACCGCGGTGACACGGCCGCCTTCATCGTGCAGCGGCACCACGCGCGATTCGAGGATTCGACGCGTGCCACGCAGTCCCACGATCGCCAGCTCCGCCGGCTGCTCGAGCGGCCGGTCCGCCAGCGCCGCCTCGTGCTGCGCGCGGTACATCGGCAGGTGCGCGGGTTCGATCAGTGCCTCGAGCGTGCGGTCGCGCACGCTCTCGATCGAATCGGCCTCGAGCAGCGCAAGTCCCGCCGGGTTGATGTCGATGATGTGGCCATCGGCTGCCACCACCGTCACGCATTCGGGCTGCGCATCGAACATGGCGTGCCAGCGGCGCTCCTGTGCGCGCAGCGCCGCCTCGTGGCGCTTGCGCTCGGAGACATCCTCGGCCAGCACGACCACGCCGTTGACGATGCCGTCGGAACTCTGCGGAATGTAGGTGACATCGACGTCGCGTTCGCCCACGTCCGGGTAGTCGATGCTCATCTCCAGGCGCACCGTCTCGCCGGCCAGTGCGCGCTCGAGACTCGGCCGCACTCGCTCGTAGGCCTGCTCGCCGAGGATGTCGCGCACGTGGCGATGAGTGATCTCGGTGCGGCTGCACTGACGCCAGCGCTCGTAGGCTGCGTTGTTGAAGCGGTAGTGGTGCGACTTGTCGATAAAAGCGATCAGCACCGGCAGCGCATCGCTGATGGTGCGCATTTGCTCCTCGCGCTGACGCACGGCTTCCTGCGCCAGATTCAGGTCCGTGGTATCGGCCGACGCTCCCACGAGGCCGACGACGCGGCCGCTCTCATCTAAGATCGGATCGATGTTCGAGAGGTAGTGCAGCCGCTGGCCACCGTATTCGAGCACCACGGGCAGACGCTCGCCGCGACCGGTCATCAGCACCCGATCCACGGCGTCGGCGAAGGCCGGGTAGCTATCGCGCGGCAGCACCTCACCGATGCGGCGGCCGAGGAAATCCTCAACCTTCAGGCCGGCGCCCGGGTTGTAGACCCAGGTGTAGCGCTTCTGCGCATCGCAGGCCCAGGCGATGATCGATCCGCCCTTGAGCGCCACGTGGAAGCGCTGTTCGGCATCGCGCGCGGCCTTTAGCGCTGCATCGATGCGCAGGCGTGTGCGGCGCTGTTCGAGGATCAGATGGCGCGCGGTGGCGGCAACGCCCAGTGCCATGCCCCCGCCCAGCGCAAATAAGAAGAGGGTCGTCACCTGTTCCGAGGTGCCGCTGCGCAGTCCCGGCGGTAGCAGCCAGGTATAGCCGACGAAACACACGGCATAGAGCAAGGCCAGCAGCCCGGGCCCCGTGCCCGAGGCAAATCCAATGGCGATGATGGCGGGATAGAAGGGCTGCAACGGGGTGCGGCCGCCGGTGACACCATGGACCCAGAAGTTCAGCGCGGTCGAGACGGCCAGCAGCAGCACTGCGACCGTCCAGCGCGATATGCGTCCCGTCAGCGGCACCTGCGCAGTATATCGACTTCACCGTGAGTGGGCCGTGCAGGGCCTGGGCGGCGAGCGCTGTGTCACAGCCTCGGGCGCGGATTGGCGCGCAAAAAGCGCTATAAGGCATCCCTGCATAGTTTAAGAGTCGGCGACCCCACGATGATCCTAACTCCTGAAAGCCGCGGCTCTGACCGAGTGGGTCTCGATGCGCGGATGCCGGAGCGAACGCCAGGCTCTCGCATTCCATCGCTTGACGGGATCCGGGCCGTAAGTTTCCTGGTTGTGTTCCTCGGTCATGCAGCCCCGAGCCGAATGCCGATCGGTGCTGACTTCGGTGTAACCGTCTTCTTTTTCCTGAGCGGATATCTGATCACGACGCTGATGCGCTCGGAATTTGACAGGAATAGTTCGATCAACGTCCGGCACTTCTATCTGCGCCGGGCGCTGAGGATCCTGCCACCGTTTCTGGTGGTGTGGCTGGCTGCGATGCTCATGGCGATCGTGCTCTATCCGCCGGGAACCCTGTACGGCCCGACGATAGCCGCACAGCTCCTGTTCTATTTCAATTATGAGGGACTCTCCGCGCGCACTCGCGAAGTGCCCGGAACCGGCGTCGTCTGGTCGCTGGCGGTGGAAGAGCATTTCTATCTGCTATTCCCGTGGGTGTTCATCGCTCTCCAGAAATCGCGCCTGACACGACGACACCAGGCGTGGCTGCTCTGGGGTGTCTGCGGCCTGGTTCTGTCATGGCGCATCATTCTGACGCTGCTCATGCATTCGGACACTGCCCGCATATTTGTCGGCACGGATACTCGGATAGACTCGATCCTCTTTGGATGCGCATTGGCGCTTTATCGCAATCCGGCTCTGGATGAGCCCATAGGCTCACCAGGGTTGTGGAAATTTTGGCTGCTACCAGCTGCCCTGGTGGCGCTGGCATTGACCTTCCTCGATTACGGTACGGTGTATAAACAGACTGCTTATTTTACGGCGCAGGGCCTGGTGCTGACGCTGCTGTTTACAGCGGCGATACGCTTCTACCGCTGGCCGCTGTTTCGCGTTCTCAATTCTCGCCCCGCGATTTTCATCGGTGCCCTCTCGTACCCGCTGTATCTAGTGCATCAGGTCGTACTGAGCGCGCTGGCGGCAATCTGGCCACAGGTCAGTGCGCGGTGGCGCACCGGCATTGCCCTGGCGGCAGCGGTAGGTTTGGCATGGTTGATCCATCGGTTGATCGAACTGCCTTGCGCGCGACTGCGCAAGCAACTTGCCAGCTGAGGAGGCCTGTCTGCCAGATCCATTGTCGTCAGAAACACTGAGTTCCCAAATCGCCCTCGCACGGCGCGGCCGCGCCATCGGCGCCACGTTTTTTGCCCTCTTCGGCGGCGCCTGGCTGGCACTGTGGAACTATCGCGCGGCTCCAACGCGTCTCTGGGTCTATGGCGTCATCGCTGCCGGTGCATTGGCGATCATAGGCTTGTCGCGGGCGGTGTACCGGCGCCACGCCGCCGCTGCTGCCGCTTTAACCGAGACACCAGAGCAGCGCCGCCGGCAGCGCTGGTTCCACTTCATCAATGTCGGGCAGTGGGTGGTGATACTCATCGTCGGCAATGTACTGGCCAACCTGGGGCTGAATAACTGGATCATTGCCGCGGTGATCCTGATCGTCGGGCTGCATTTCCTGCCCCTGGCCTGGCTGTTGTCCTACCCCGTGCACTACGTCACGGCTGCCGGGTTCATCGTGCTGGCGCTGGTGTATCCCTTCATGGCCCCCGGCGGCCCGGCTGATCCTGTGGGCTGCCTGGGCGCCGGACTGATTCTCTGGCTCAGCGCGCTGTGGGGACTCGCGCGGGGCTAAGCGCGCAACACCAATCGCGCTTCATCGGCGCGGCAAAGGTCCCGACACATTTCCAGCGGACAATGCGTCCCATGCAGGATCTCCAGACCACCACGCTCAGGAAGGTCCGCAATGGTCTGATCCCGTTTCTGGGCCTGCTGTACTTCGCCGCGTTTATCGATCGCGTCAATGTCGGTTTCGCCGCCGAACAGATGCATCGCGATCTGGGATTCTCCGCGTTCGTCTATGGGCTGGGCGCCGGCGCTATGGCCTTCATCCAGGCCCGATCGGCTTCTATAGCTTGCGATTTCTGCTCGGCGTCGCCGAGGCGGGGTTCTTCCCCGGCGTTATCTATTACCTGACCCAGTGGGTGCCGACCTCGGAACGCGCGCGACTGGTGGCCCTGTTTATGACCGCGATTCCGATCTCCACCGCCCTGGGTGGTCCGCTCTCGAGCGCGATCCTGCGGCTGGACGGTGTGCTGGGACTGGCCGGCTGGCGCTGGCTCTTCCTGATCGAGACAGTGCCCCCGTTGCTCCTGGGATGGGCGACGCTGCACGTGCTGGTGGATACACCCGCCGAGGCTAAATGGCTGAAGGCCACCGAGCGCGCGTGGCTCAGCGACACGCTGCGTGCCGAGTCGGCCCGCCGTCCTGTCGCCGGGGTCGACTCCCTGCGTGCGACGCTCACGAATCGCTCCGTGCTGGCGCTGAGCGCCTGCTACTTCGGCGTCGAGTTCGCGCTCTATGGGGTCATCCTCTGGGTGCCGCAAATCCTGGCCAAGGCCGGTACCGCCTGGGGCGGCACCGGATGGATGGTCGCGACTGCCTACGCCATCGCCGCCGTCGGCATGGTCGCCTGGTGTCGTCACTCGGATCGAGCGCGCGAGCGCGTGTGGCACATCGCCATCGCTTCCATCGTTGCCTTCGCGGGCCTCGCCTCGAGCGCTCTGCTGCCCGAGTCGCCGTGGTTGTCGGTGCTTGCGGTCACCGCAGGTGCCACCGGCACGCTCGCGATCCTGCCCATCTTCTGGACACTGCCCGCGGCACGCCTCGGCGGCGTGGCCGCGGCCGGCGCCATTGCACTGATCAACGCCATCGGCAATGTCGGCGGATTCGCCGGTCCCTTCGTGATCGGCTGGATCCGCGATGCCACCGGCAGCTTTCGCGGCGGCCTGGTCTTCGTCGCAGCCGGCGCCTTGTTCACCGGGGCGATCGCTCTGTGGATCGGCCCTGATCGGGCATAATCGTTGCGTGGCAACTAACTTGGAAAATTTCGCCTACAAGCCCTCCATGGGCGTCCGGCGCGAACAGGAGACGCTGGTTATCGCCGCCACGCCGGCCAGCCTTGCCGGCTACGGCTGCCTGGTCGAGGACCCGAAGACTTTCCCCATCGAGATTGTGCGTTGGCCCGCGCAGGGCTGGCGCCCGATCGATGCGAATTCGGGCGACCAGGGCGGCGTGGTCGAGGGCCTGTTCGAGTTCTGGTGGAAGGATGAAACGCTATACGCCTGCAACCACGCGGTCGGTGACAGTTATCTCTTTGGCTGGAGCAACTGGCCTGAGGAGGCTCGCGCCGGCGGCCAGCATGCGCGCCAGCGAGCGCTGATCTGGCGCGCCAATTATCATCCCGACGGCGGTCAGCTCTTCTATCCCACCGATGGCCGCGGCTTCCTGGTGCCGCTGGCGCTGCCGGGCGACGATGTGAAACCCGAGCAATTCGTAAGTTTCTGGTGTGATGGCAGTGCGGGTCTCTACATCCACCCCAACGTGTGGCACGGCGCCCTGGTGCCGCTCCAGGACACCGCGGAGTTCCTTGATCGGCAGGGCCGCGTGCATGCGCGCGTCTCGATCGACTTCGTCAAGGAGTTCGGCTGCTACCTTTCAGTACCGATGCGACCGGCCTGAATCTGAGCGCGCCGTCTGACGAGGCTCTCGCGTCTCAGGGAACGACGTGTGAGCTGCCGACATCCTTCCACTCGTAGCGCGGCACCTGCACGTATTGGCCGTCCTTGAGTTCGGGCACCTTGTGCACCTTGGTCTGCTCGACAGTCAACTTCCCGTCCTTGTCGTTGACCCAGAAATCGATGTCATAGATCTGGTCCTTGGTGCCGACCACGCGGAAGTCCGTGCAGGCAAAGAAGTGGCCATTGTCATCGAGCTGTCGGATCGGCTGGTGCGTGTCGATGAACTCCAGGTCCAGCGTCTTGCCGGTCTTGTCATCCTTGAGCTTGAAGACGCCGTTGTTCTTGGCTGATTGCAGCAGCGCGTTCTGCTCCACCGCCGACATGACTTCCCAGCTGCGTTTCTGCGCCACCTTGCCGGGGTGCTCGGAGGCCGGAATCCACCACCACGGGATCGGCTGCCGCGCCATCGTGGTCCAGGCGCCATCGCTCTGAAACGGCTCCTTGTAGATGCGCGTTTCCTGCACCTTCAGGCCGCCGTCGGCGGGCGCCACCCAGAAATCGATCAGGTATTTCTTCTGCGCGTCGGCGGCGTCATGAAACTTCACGTCGGGGAAGAAACCATAGCCGTCGATGGTGCGCGTGAAGTCGATACCATCGAAGGTGAGCTTCAGGTGATCGCCGTTGAGCGCATCTTCATATAGAAACACCCCATTGTTGGCCTTGGTCGCACCGTTGATGAGATTCGTGACGACGGTAGCGGCATCGCCGCTGTCGAAGTACTGCATCGTCTTCTCGGTCGACTCGACGCTGCTGGCGGCGATGAAGTCCTGCGCCTTCTGCAGATTCTCGGTCGGGTTCTCGAGGAAGGATTTCTTGGCCGCATCGCTGCTGAAGCAGTAGACCTTGCCGTCCTTGTCCGTCCAGGTGACCGTGCAGTTGGTCATGACGTGCCGGCTCATCGACAGCCCCTCGACGCACTGGCCACCGTACTGGTACGGGGAAGCCGGCGGGACGTTGTCGGCGGCGGCGACGCTGGCGCCGAAGGTGGCGCCCAGCACCAGAATGAATGCCCACCCGATCAATGGTTTAGTAAATGTTTTCATGACCCGTGCGGTTCTTGCGTTGAGGCGATACACCACGATACTCCAGCGACGCCATGCCGTCGCGCCGAGGCGGTCAGCGATGCCAGTCGCGAGCCAGGCGCCGCGCAGCCAGCGCGTAAAGCGCCGCTGCCAGCAGATAGAAGCCCGAGCAGGTGAGCATGGCGTAGCGGAGCGATTCGGTGCCGCGCGCAGTCGCGAAATGATCCGACAGCGCGCCGATCGCGAAACTGCCTGCGCCCAGTCCGATCAGATTGATGATGAACAGCAACAGCGCCGAGGCCAGTGCGCGCATGCCGGCCGGGACCAGGTGCTGGATCGCGCTGGCCGTGGGGGCGAGCCACGCCAGTGCCAGCGCCATGGGCAACACGAAGATGGGCAGCGAGCTCAGTGAGACTGGCGCCAGCAGGCCCACGGCGTAGAGCGGCACCGAGAGCACGAAGGCAACGGCCGGTACGATCGCATAGGCCGCGCGCCGCGCGGTTCCCAGACGATCGGCCAGTGCACCGCCGAGCCAGATGCCAGCGACGCCGCTGACGAATACGATCGCGCTGAAGTAGACGGCTACTTGCGTCAGCGAAAGGTGGTAGCTGCGCGCGAGGAAGGAGGGCATCCAGAAGTACACGCCGTAGCCCATGACCGAAGCGCTCGCGGCCCCGAGCGACAGGTACCAGAACGAGGGTTTGCCGGCCAGCAGACGCGCAACCTCGCCCAGGCGCGGCGCGGTGACCGGCGCCGATACGGTACCTGTTGGCGCATTCGCCTCCGCCGGCGGCGAGGGCGCATCCAGCCCGCCGCGAACCGGTTCGCGCACGCATAGGCGAAAAATAGGCGCCAGGATGAGCCCGGCGGCGCCGACGATCACAAAGGCAGCACGCCAGTTCACGCGTGCGGCGATCAGTCCGCCGAAGAGAATGCCCGCGGCGCTGCCGAGCGGGATGCCAAACGAATAGACCGCCAGCGCGCGCGCGCGGCGCGTCGGCGCAAAGTAATCGCTGATCAGCGCGTAGGCCGGTGCAACGCCGCCGGCTTCACCAACGCCCACCCCCAGGCGTGCCGCGAACAGCTGAGCAAAGTTGTGCGCCGCGCCGCAAGCGGCCGTGAAGGCGCTCCAGAGCGCAAGCGAGATCGTCACGATCCACACGCGGTTCAGGCGGTCGGCCAGCCAGCCAATCGGAATCCCGAGGGCCGTATAGAAGAGTGCGAAGGCCGTGCCGCCCAGCAGTCCGAGTTCGGTGTCGGTGAGTGCGAACTCGTGCCTGATCGGCGGCACCAGGATGCCGAGCATGATGCGGTCGATGAAATTGAACGCATAGACAAGCAGCAGCATCCCGAGCGCCAGATGCGCGCGATGACGAGTCGGGAGCGATGCCGGCTCGCCGGGAACCAGGCTCAGTAGACCCCCGGAATCAGGCGCTTGGTGTGCGCCATGTACTGCGTGTAGCGCTCGCCGAGGGCCTGCGACAGCGCGGCCTCCTCGATGCCGATGCGTCGCATGAAGGCCGCCAGCACGGGCAGCACAATGATGAGCAGCGACAGCCAGTTGGCGTAGGTGATGCCCAAACCGATGAATCCCAGCAGCGCGCCCGTGTAGGAAGGATGGCGGATGAAGCGATACGGGCCGCCTTCGATGACCTGGTGATCGGAGGCGATGGCCACATTCACCGTGAAGAATCGGCCCAGGTAAATAATCGAATACCACCGTAGCGCGAGCCCGACGATGCAGACGGCTGCGCCCGCGCCGCGCAGGCTATAGAGAGATTCCGAATGGGCCTGCGGCACAAAATCCGCGACCAGCGTCGCGACCACCAGGCAGACGAGGATCACGACCCAGAGCATGCCGAGAGAACCGCTATCAGCCGACTTGGCGTTGCCGCCGGAACGCTTCCACAACAGCAAGCCAAACTCTGAGAGTCCGAATATCGGACCGATGATATTGGGGGTGAAAGGGTCGATCACGGCCTTGAGCCTAGCAGTTATGAATCAATCGCAGCAAAATCGCTGGTGCGTTAATTGACGTGAGATATAGATCGTAACTGTATGATCTACAGATTGTAATATTCGAATTCACAGTGACAGGCGACGGCCGGTCGCGCTGCTCTCGCGCGCGGCCTCGATGAGTCGAATCACGGCGCGGGCTTCGCGCGCAGGAACCGGCACAGGTGCGGCAACAGGCGCCGACGCATGTGTCGACGCTGAGGTCGCGTCTGTCTCGATGCGACGGCGCAGGATGCGATAGAACTCGCACCAGTCGCCGCGTTCGGGCGGCACGGCGCGGGACGAATTCGTATCGCTGGCCCCGGCGCCGGGGACCAGCGTGCCCCATTGTTCGGGGGGTTCGACGCCGAAGGCGGGATCGGCCACGGGAAGGCAATCGCGCAGTTGCTGTTCCTGCACATCAAGTCCTGATTTTCGAAACGAGGCTTTCAGGCCGTGAACGGTGTAGCGCAGCGACGCATCGGCCGCGATGGAACTGGATTCCAGCACGATGCGCCGCGTCCCCTGGCCCATCCGGATCTGAAACGCATCATCGACGCTGGCGCCCGCGCGCTGCGCGAACACATCGGCTTCGATCCACTCAGGTTGGCCGAACAGGCACAGTGCCTGGTCGATCAGGTGCGGGCCCAGATCGTAGAGCGCGCCGCCACCATGATCGGCACGCTCGCGCCAGCGATCGGGCACCTTGGGCCGGTAGCGATCCCATCGCGCTTCGAATGTCACGATAGGCCCAAGCGCGTCGCTCGCAATCAGTTGCCGCAGCGTCAGGAAGTCACTGTCCCAGCGGCGATTGTGGAATACGGTCAACGCGAGGCCGCGGCGCATCGGCCACTTCGATGAGCCGATCGCATTGGCGCACATCCAGCGCCATGGGCTTATCGATTACCACGTGCTTGCCAGCTTCGAGCGCCGCGAGCGCCTGCGCGAAGTGCAGCTGATTGGGAGTCGCAATCACCACCAGGTCCAGCCGCGGCAGTGCCAGCAATGCCGGCAGGTCCGGCAGCGCCACGGCGGCCGGCAGGTTCTGCCGCAGGGATTCATGCTGATGCGTGACCGCCGCCACGATGTTCATCCCAGCGGCTTCGATCAGTGGCCGTTGCAGTATGCGGGCGGACAGACCGAATCCCAGCAATCCCACCGCAATGCTCAACGCTCAGCTCCTATCGTGGTGCCCCGGGCCGGAGTCGAACCGGCATGGCCTTTCAGCCAGCGGATTTTCTTACCCACCACGGCTTTCGCCGCCGCGCCGCGCGCGTTTGGGGTCTGGAATGCGCCACGACCGTTACGGCCCGTGAGCCGCCACAGGTCCCCGCCGTCCACTCTCTACACCTGCCGGCCAGCAAACTGCGGCCGGATTGGCTCGGCGTTGCCTCGGGCCCAAGCCCAGGGGATTCGCCGACTTTGACGGGATCCGGTCAGGCCGTTTCCGAGCCTGCCGCTCAATGTTTCAAGTCCGCTGCGTCTACCAATTTCGCCACCGGGGCGTCACGCGCAGTGTAACCGTACCTTGGGCGGCGCGAGCTTCTGCTAGCATCCCGTCCCGAATCATGCGCTTACGTGTGAGTACGTGACGATAACGGCCGAAAACCTGCACCTGTGGCGCGGCGAGGCGCATGTGCTGCGGGGCGTCTCCTTCAGCGTGAGCGCGGGCGAGTGCCTGCAGATCACCGGCGCCAACGGCTCAGGCAAGACCACGCTGCTGCGCGCGCTGTGCGGCCTGGCACCGCTGGAAGAGGGCCGCGTGCGCTGGCGAGGCGCGGACATTGCCGCGGATCTTCAGGCCTATCACGGCGAGCTCGCGTATCTGGGCCACGATAATGGTCTCAAGGGCGATCTGACTGCGGCGGAGAATCTGCATTACGCGGTCGGCCTTCGCCGCCGCGTATCGCGCGATGACATCACCGCGGCATTGGCGCGCGCCGGCGTGGATGCCGCGCGGGGCGTCCCGTTGCGTCGCCTGTCGGCCGGGCAGCGCCGGCGCGTGGCACTGGCGCGTCTGCCGCTGATGGATGCGGCGCTCTGGCTGCTCGATGAGCCGGGCTCGAATCTGGATGCTGCCGGGCAGTCTCTGCTGGCCAAACTGCTCGGCGCGCACACTGAGGCGGGTGGGGTGGCGGTGGTCGCAACCCACCAGGTGCTTGAATTGCCGGCGAGCGCCCAGCGCAGCGTGAGCCTGCAATGACCGCCGCGCGCGCCAGCTTCCTTTCGGCGGCAGCGCTGCTGGCGGCACGCGATCTGCGGCTGGCGCTGCGGCGCGCCGGGGACAGCCTGCTGCCGCTGGGCTTCTTTTTAGTCATAACCACGCTGTTTCCGCTGTCGCTGGACCCGTCGCTGTCGCTGCTGCGAGACATCGCGCCGGCTGCGCTCTGGGTGGGCGCACTGTTATCCTCGCTGCTGGCGCTGGACCTGCTGTTCCGTGATGACGGGCAGGACGGCACGCTCGAGCAACTGGCACTGTGCGGACAGCCGTTCGCGGGGCTGCTGCTGGCTAAAACGGTGGTGCACTGGTGCCTGACGGGGTTGCCGCTGGTACTGGTCGCACCGCTGGCGGCAACGGCGCTCGGTGCGCCGACGGCCGCGATGCCTGGAATCCTGGCCGCGGTGCTGCTCGGAACGGTTGCCTTGAGCCTGATCGGGGCGGTGGGTGCAGGGCTGACCCTGACTTTGCGGCGCAATGGCTCCTTGCTGGCGCTGCTCGTGCTGCCGCTGGCCGTGCCGGTGCTGATCTTTGGCGCGCGGGCCAGTGCGCTCGCCATCGCGGGCGAATCGCCGGCGGCGCCGCTGTATCTGCTGGCGGCTTTTGCGGTGCTTGCCGCCACGCTGGCGCCCTGGGCGCTGGCGGCCGCGGTGCGGATCGGACTGGAATAGACCGGAGTATTCGTGGCCTGGGTGTGGTTCCATAAATTCGGCTCGCCGCCGCATTTCTATCGGCTGGCCACTCGGCTGACGCCGTGGTTTGGCTGGCCGGCGCTGCTGTTGGGGCTGGCGGGACTCATTGGCGGCCTGATACTGGCGCCGCCCGACTACCAGCAGGGCGATGGTTTCCGCATCATCTACGTGCACGCGCCGGCCGCATGGCTGTCGCTGATGGTGTACACCGTCATGGCCGCGAACGCTGCCGTGGGCCTGATCTGGCGGATCAACGTCGCGCACGCGCTGGCCGCCAGCTGCGCACCGATCGGCGCGTCATTTACCGCGCTGGCGCTGGTGACGGGGATGCTGTGGGGTCGGCCCATGTGGGGGACATACTGGGAATGGGATCCGCGACTGACCTCGGAACTGCTGCTGCTGTTTTTGTATCTGGGATATATGGGACTACGCAACGCCATCGACGATACCTCGCGCGCGGACCGTGCCAGCGCGGTGCTCGCGATCGTGGGCGTGGTCAATGTGCCCATCATTCATTACTCGGTGATCTGGTGGAACTCGCTGCACCAGGCACCAAGCGTCATGAAGTTCGGCCAGCCGACCATGCCGCCTTCCATGCTGGTGCCGCTGCTGCTGATGCTGGCCGCGTTCACGCTGTATTTCTTCGCGGTGCTGCTGATAAGGGCGCGCGGCGAAGTGCTGCGGCGGGAACGCAATGCGCGCTGGATCGAAGAAGCGCTAGCGGGAGCCAGATCGTGAACATCGCGCATTTCCTCGCCATGGGCGGGTACGCGGTCTACGTCTGGCCGTGCTATGCGCTGACCGCGCTGGTGGTGGGCCTCAATCTTGCCGCCGCACGGCGTTCGCTGCGGCTGGCACAGCTCGAGGCACGGCGGCGGACTCAGACCCGCAAGACGGCCGCCGCCTCATGACACCGCGACGCCGGCGTCTCTACTGGGTCTTGGGCATAGTGGCCGGTGTCGGGCTGGCCGCGGCGCTGGCGCTGCGCGCGTTCCAGCAGAATGTCATGGAGTATTACGATCCCACGCATATCGCCGCGGGCGAGATCGCGCAGGGCAAGCGCTTTACGCTCGGCGGGATGGTGGAGCAGGGCAGTCTCAAGCGCACACCGGGATCGCTGGATGTGAGCTTCGTGGTCACCGATTTTCGCCACAGCATCCCCGTGCGCTACGACAAGGTGCTGCCGGATCTGTTTCGCGAGGGCGCGGGCATGGTGGCGCATGGACGCCTGGATGCCAGCGGTACGTTCGTTGCCGATGAAGTGCTGGCAAAGCACGATGAGAAATACATGCCACCCGAGGTGGCGCGCTCGCTCGCCGCGGGCAAACAGGGCGCGGGCAAACAGGGCGCGAGCACAGAGGGAGCACACTGATGATCGTTGAGCTCGGTCACTATGCGCTGATCCTGGCGCTGCTGCTCGCCGCGGCACAGGCATTCTTCGGACTGGCAGGTCCTGCCTTCGCGCGCGAGCGCTGGTTCGGCGCGGCGCCCTCGGCCGCCGCCGGGCAGTTCGTATTCCTGGCGCTTGCCACCACCGTGCTGGTGCACGCCTTCATCGAGGATGACTTCTCGGTGCGCTATGTGGCCGAGAATTCCAATTCCGCGTTGCCGCTGTTCTATCGCATCGCCGCGCTCTGGGGAGCGCACGAGGGATCGCTGCTGCTGTGGATCGACATCCTGAGCCTCTGGACCATCGCCGTGGTGTCGCGCCTGCGATTCCTGCCGCCGGCCTTTGGCGCGCGCGTCATCGGCGTCATGGGCATCATCAGCTTCGGCTTCCTCGCCTTTACGCTCTTTACCTCGGATCCATTCGTGCGCCTGACGCCGCCAGTGCCCGACGGCAACGATCTGAATCCGGTGCTGCAGGATTTCGCACTCGCCATTCATCCGCCGATTCTCTACACCGGCTACGTCGGCTTTGCCGTGAGCTTTGCCTTCGCCTGCGCGGCCATGATCGAGGGCCGGCGCGATCAGCTCTGGGCGCGCTGGATGCGTCCGTGGACTGTTATCGCCTGGGCCTTCCTCGCCTGGGGCATCGCGCTGGGCAGCTGGTGGGCGTACTACGAACTGGGCTGGGGCGGCTTCTGGTTCTGGGATCCGGTAGAGAACGCATCGTTCATGCCCTGGCTCGTCGGCACGGCGCTGATCCATTCACTGGCGGTCACCGACAAGCGCGGGCTCTTCAAGAGCTGGACGTTGTTGCTGGCGGTGGCGGCATTTTCCCTGAGCCTGCTCGGAACCTTCCTGGTGCGTTCCGGCGTGCTGGTGTCGGTGCACTCCTTTGCGGCCGATCCGCGGCGCGGCATCTTTATACTCGCCTTCCTGATCATCATGATCGGCGGCGCGCTGGCGCTCTATGCCTGGCGTGCGCCGCGCATGGTCTCGCAGGCCGGCTTCGAACTGGTTTCGCGCGAGGCGTTCCTGCTGTTCAACAACCTGCTGCTTGTTATCGCCGCCGCCGTGGTGTTCGGCGGCACCATGGCGCCGTTGATTGCCGGCACGCTGCACCTGGGCACACTCTCGGTGGGGCCGCCGTATTTCAACCCGAGTTTCCTGGTGCCGGTGCTGCCGCTGCTGGCGCTGCTCTCGTTGGGAATTCATGCGCGCTGGCGTCGCGGCGGTCTGCGTGAATCGCGCCGCAGGCTCATCGTGAGTTTTGCCTTCGCAGCCGTGCTGGGGCTGGCGCTCGTCTTCGGGGTGTACGCGCACCCGCTGCCGCTGACGCCAATTGGCGCCGTGCTCGGCGTCTGGATCATCCTCTCCTCGCTGATCGATCCTCTCGACCGGCTGCGCCGCGGCATCCGCGTGCCGGCATCGATCGTGGGTATGGCGATCGCGCACATCGGCCTCGGTATGTTCGTCATCGGCATTACGTTCGTGCAGTCGAACACGCTCGAGCGCGACATCGCACTCAAGCCCGGCGGCTCTGTGACGCTGGGCGGATATAACTTCCGCTTCGATGGCGTGCAGAACATCGAGGGGCCCAACTACGAGGGGCTGCGCGGCACCGTGACCGTGACCAGCGATGGCAAGCCGGTGACGGTGCTGCATCCGGAGAAGCGCCGCTTCTGGGTGCAGGGTTCGGTGCAGACCACCGCCGCGATCGCCGATGGCCTGCATCGCGATCTACTGGCTTCGCTCGGCGATGATGTGGGCGCCGGCGCCTACAGCCTGCGTTTCCAGTACCGGCCGCTGATCCGCTTCGTCTGGCTGGGTGCCTTCATCATGGCCATGGGCGGCGTCACCGTGGTGTTCGGACGGCGCCAGCGCGGCGCGGGCTGGGTGGAGCAGACGCAGCGTTCGAGCGTGGCCACGGATCCCGGCTCGGCATGAACCGATTCATTCTGCCGCTGGGGGCGTTCGGGCTGCTGCTGGTGGTGCTGGTGGTGGGACTGGTGCATGCGCCGGAGAAGGGCATCATCGTCTCGCCGCTGCTCGGTAAACCCGCGCCGCAGTTCTCGCTGCCCGGTCTGCTCGATGAGACCACGCCGCTGCAGGCGCAGTCACTGCGCGGCCATTGGACGCTGGTGAATGTCTGGGGCACCTGGTGCGTGGAATGCCGCGCCGAGCACCAGACGCTGCTGGCGATCAGGCAGCAGGGGCGCGTCCCCATCTACGGCATCGACTGGAAGGACAATGATGCGCAGGCGCGCGCCTGGCTCACTGAACTCGGTAATCCCTACGAACGGATCGGTGCCGATCGCGAAGGCCGCGTCGCCATCGACTGGGGCGTGTATGGCGCGCCCGAGAGCTTCCTGGTCAATCCGGAAGGCACGGTGGTCTACAAGCATGTCGGCGCGCTGACACCCGAGATCTGGCAGCGAGAGTTTCTATCCCGCCTGCTATGAAGACGCTTCGCAAAATTGCCGCGGCGCTGATCGCGGGCGCCATGCTGCTCGGCACACCAGCAGCATTCGCCATCGACAATAACCCGCCCTTGCCGGATCCGAAGCTGCAGCAACGATATCTGGATCTCACGCATGAGCTGCGCTGCATGCAATGCCAGAACGAATCGCTGGCCGATTCACCGGTGGGACTTGCCAGCGATCTGCGGCGTGACGTGCGCGAGCAGATTCTTGCCGGCGCCACCGATGAGCAGATCCGCGATCTGATGGTCTCGCGTTACGGGGAGTTCATCCTGTTTCGGCCGCGCCTGAATGCGCGCACGGCGTGGCTCTGGTTTGCGCCCGTCTTGCTGATGATCGTCGGCGTGCTGATCGCTGTGCGGGTGGTGCGAGACCGCCAGCGGCGTGTCGATGTGCTGGGACCGCCGGATGAAGACGCTGCCCGCGCGGAGTCCAGCGAGCCATGACGTTCTTCATTCTGCTAAGCCTGGCCTTAAGCCTGATCGCCGTGGCCTTCGTGGTGTTGCCCTTGTTGCGTGGGCGAGCCGGTGGCGCCCCGCGCGCGCTGCGCTCCGCCGGCCTGGTGCTGCTGCTGCTCCTGGGCGCGGGCGCGGGACTTTATGCCTGGCTCGGCAACAGCGCCTGGACGGCCCCGAGTGCGCAGGGCGGCGCCGACCAGGCGATCCCGACCCTGGCGCGCCATCTCGAGCAGGAGCCGGATGATCTTTCCGGCTGGCTCGACCTTGGGCAGGCCTATGGGGCCATCGGCAACTATTCGCTCGCGCTGCGCTGCTATCAGCGCGCCAATCGCCTGGCCGGAGGAGAGAGTGCCGCGGCGCTGGCGGGCATGGCCGAGGCCTTGCTCATGGGTGAGGACCCGGCCCAGGCCGCCAAGGCCCAGGAATTGCTCGAACGCGCGCTGCAGGTCGATCCGCATTCGCCCAAGGCGCTCTTCTACAGCGCGGTGGCGGCCTATCGTGAAGGCCGGCTGGACGTGGCGCGCCAGCGCTTCCAGTTGATGATGGACCTCGGGCCTCCCGAAAGTATCCGCACGGCGCTGCAGCGACAGATCGATGACATTGATGCCCAGATCAAAGGCCAGTCCGCGGGCGCGCCCAAGGGCGCGGCTGTGGTCGCGGCGCAGGCGCCAGCTCCGGCATCGCCAAGTGATGCGGCACCCGCGCGCGGCGTGGATGCGGCCACGGCCATTCATCTGCACGTGACGCTCGGGACCGCGCTCGCCGGCAAGGTGCCCGCGGAAGGCTGGTTGTTTGTGTTCGTGCGTGCTCCCGGCGGCGGGCCGCCGCTGGCGGTGAAGCGATTGAATGCGAGCCTGCCTCAGGATGTAGTGCTCTCGTCGGCCGATGCGATGGTCGCCGGCCGCGGCGTGGAAGCTGGACAGAACGTGTCGGTCGTGGCGCGCATCTCCGCTACCGGCAGTCCGATGCCGCAGAGCGGTGACTTGTACGGTGAAACCCAGACCATAGTCGGCAAGGGCGGCGCGCAGACGCTGCAGATAGACAAACTCAGCCCGTGACCTATCGGTCATACGCCCGTTCCGGAGCTCCGTGATAGGTTAGGACGGTGCGAGCGCTGCTGGCTTTGATTGGTGCGATTCTCGGCGTGCGACTTGCCGGTTTGGGCAATTGGGCGCTCGGACTATTGGCCGGCGCCGGCGCGGGCCTGGCGGTCGGTGAACTCTTTCGGCTGGCGCGCCGCATTGAAAACCTCGAGAAGGATGTCGAAGGCCTGACCGCTGAACTTGCCGCCCGCGCGGCCGAGCGGCAACCGCGCAAGGCGACGCCAATCGCAACGCCAGAAGTAGCCGCCCTGGCAGCGCCCACCGTCACCGTCGCGGTGCCCGCACCCGCACCCGCGCCGGCTGCGCGAAGCCCGGTCGCGCTGCCGGACGTGCCACCCATCGTCAGGATTGTTCGAGACTTCTTTTCCGGCGGCAATGCGCTGGTCCGCATCGGCATCATCGTGCTGTTGTTCGGCGTCGGCTTCCTGCTGCGTTACCTGTCCGAGCACACCAGGGTCCCCATTCAGTTTCGTCTCAGCGGCATCGCCGTGGCGGCGCTGGTGCTGCTGACGCTGGGATGGCGATTGCGAATGCGGCGCCGGGGTTACGGGCTGGCGCTGCAGGGAGGAGCGGTCGGTGTGCTGTACCTGGTCGTCTTCGCGGCGATGCACCTGTACGCACTGCTATCGCCAGCTGCCGCTTTTCCGTTGCTCGTGGTGCTGTCAGCGCTCACGGCAATGCTTGCCATTTTGGAGAATTCACAGGCTTTCGTGCTGCTCGCCATCGCCGGCGGGTTTCTGGCGCCGCTGCTCGCATCGAACGGGCAGGGCGATCATGTGGTGCTGTTCACGTACTACGCGGTGATCAATGCGCTCATCGTCGTAATCGCGTGGTTCAAGTCCTGGCGGGCGCTCAATGTGGCAGGTTTCCTCTTCACGTTCGTGATCGCAACTGCCTGGGGTGTTTTGCGCTATCGCCCCGAGAACTTCGCCAGCACGGAGCCCTTTTTGCTCCTTTTCTTTATCTTCTACCTGCTGATTGGTGTCCTGTTCTCGCTCAGGCAGCCGCCGAATCTGCGGGGCTATCTCGATGCCACCCTGATCTTCGGCAATCCGATTGCAGCGTTCGGCCTGCAGAGCGCGATGCTGCATCAACAATTGTTGCCTCTCGCGTTCAGTTCGTTGGCGGTCAGCGCCCTGTATCTGACCTTCGCATGGTCACTACACCGTTCCGCACGCCTGGCACAGCGTCCGCTGGTCGAGGCGTTTCTCGCGCTGGGCGTGGCTTTCCTGACGCTCGCGGTGCCGCTCGCGTTGAGCGGCAGCTGGACCTCGGCCTCGTGGGCAGTCGAGGGCGCCGCCTTGGTGTGGATCGGTTGCCGGCAGAATCGCCTGCTGGCGCGCGTCGCGGGGGTCCTATTGCAAGTCGCTGCGGGCCTCACCGTGTGGTTGAGCGTCGAGTTCGTGTCGGGGCACTTTGTCATGCCCGAGGGTCTGTATTTGAGCGGACTCACGGTCGGGGTGGCCTCGGTCTGCTCCGCGCACGCGCTGAACAGCCGGCTGTCGAGCCTGCACGAGAACGAACGTCCTATCCAGGCGGCCCTGTTTTTCTGGGGCGTGATCTTCTGGCTGTTGAGCGGGATGATCGAACTGCGACACCGTTGTCCGGCGCCGTATCTCTCGAATGTCGAGCTGTGCTTCGTGGCGCTCAGCGCGCTGCTCTCGAGCGGGCTGAGTCAGCGTCTGAAACTTCAGATCGCAAGAATACCGGCACTGTTGTTGCTGCCGGCGATGCTGCTGTTCGCGGTGCCGATGGTCTCGCAGGGGACACACCCGCTGGAAAACGGCGGGCTGATCAGCTGGCCGCTGGCGTTTGCCGCGTTCTATCTCATTGCCAGACGGCACGAAGGAGCACCCGACGGCGCGCTCGCAACCGCACTCCATAGTGTTTCGGCGTGGTTACTCACACTGCTGCTGAGCTGGGAACTGCAATGGCAGATCCATCGGCTGGTGGGCGCGGTCGGTTCCTGGTCCGGCATTTCCTGGGCCGTGGTGCCGGCAGTGCTGCTGGCGCTGTTGCCGGTGCTGGCAGATCGCATCCGCTGGCCGTTTGGCCGGCATCGGCAATCCTACCTGGACATCGCCGGAATGGGCTTTGCTCTTTTTCTTGGGCTTTGGATACTGATCACCAATGTCTCGATGCGCGGCGACTCGCAGCCACTGCCCTATGTTCCGCTGCTCAATCCGCTCGACCTCGCACAGGTGTTCGTGCTGATCGTGCTGCTGCGATATTTTCTGTTGGTCCGCGCGGACCTGCTGGCAGACGGGGCCGCCTTGGCGATCAGCCTGGCGCTGTTGGGTTTCATTGTCCTGAACGGAGTCCTACTGCGGGCGCTGAATCATTTATTCGGCGTGCCCTTTACACTGCAGGCCATGTTGCAGTCGACGCTGGTGCAGACCTCCCTATCGATATTCTGGGCAGTCATCGCCCTCACGGCCATGCTGATCGCCACGCGGCAAGCCAGACGCATCGTCTGGCTTGCCGGCGCCGCACTGCTCGCGATCGTGGTCATCAAACTGTTCCTGGTGGATCTGTCACGCATCGGTTCCATCGAACGCATCGTCTCCTTCGTGGGCGTCGGGCTGCTCATGCTGGTGCTGGGATACTTCTCGCCTCTGCCGCCCGAAGTACGGGCGCAACCTTGATGCAGACCGCTCACGGATGGCCGCTGTTCGTGGCGCTGAGCGTTGCCGGTGCTGCCGGTGCTGCCGGTGCTGTTTGTGCCGCCGAACTCGAGCCCAACCGGTTCGCCTATGGGATGCCGATTGCTACGCCCAGCGAGGCGGCCGAGTATCGCCTCGAAATACCCCCAGAGGTGTACCTGAGGTCGGTACAGCCGGGGCTTCGGGACCTGCAGATATTCAATGGCAAAGGCGAGCCGGTGCCATTCGCGATCGAGCAGCCGCAGGCGCCACCGCGCGCCCATCCAGCAGGCACCGCCGTGCCGCTGTTTCCATTGCTCGATGAGTCACCGGCAGCGCTGAGTGCTCTGCGGGTTGCCATCGATGCGCATGGGTCGGCCATCAGCGTTCAATCCAATGGCGCCGCGCCGGCGGGCAATGAATCCTTGAGCTACGTACTCGATGACCGCGCGATGCAGTCGCCGGTGTCGGCCATCCAGCTGCACTGGCCGGACGATGCCGCCGATTTTGCCGGACGGGTCAGCGTGGAGGCAGCCGATACGCTGGGCCTGTGGCACCTCGTCGCGGTGGCAGCCCCGATTGCCAACCTGCACGCCAACGGCGCTGAACTGATCGAGGATCGCGTCGAACTGCCCGCCACGCGTGCGCAATTCTTTCGCCTGAGCTGGAATGGAAAGCCGCCGCCGTTCCGGCTGACATCGGCTGCCGTGGAAGTAACCGACTCGTCCGATCGCATCGCGCGGGCGAGCCTGATCGTCGGCGCGGCGCGAGCGCAGAGCAAAGCGGGGGAGTTCCAGTTCGATCTGCACGCCACGCCGCCGACCGACCGCCTGAATCTGGTGCTGCCGGAGCTCAACACAGTGATCGATGCGCAGATCCTCGCGCGTGCCGATCCCAAGGACCCGTGGCAGCAGGTGAGCAGGGGCGGCTTCTACCGTCTCCAGAGTGCTGATGGTGAATTGCGTAACGGCGCCGTGAAGATTGATATGACGCCCTGGCGATATTGGCTGGTGCGCGTGTTGCGTCCCACCGGATCGGGGGACAGCAGCGCGCCTCGGCTCGAGGTGCAATGGCGCGCTTCTGAAGTGATGTTCCTCGCGCGCGGGGTGGGTCCCTACACGATGGCGTACGGCAGCACTTCAGCGATGGGTGCCGCGGCTCCGCTCGCATCGCTACCCAATAGCGTGGCCGCCGTGCCCGCGACACTCGGCTCGCCGGTAGTCCTCGGCGGCGAGTCGCGGCTGAAATCATCTTTCGTCGCTTCCGCCTGGCGGAACAGCATTCTTTGGGTCACGCTGATCGTGGCGCTGGCCGCACTTGGCTGGATGGCCTACAGGCTGATGAGGGAACTCAAGTCGACGCAGTGAAGCCAATGTGATCAGCGGCCAGCAGCTCAGTCAATAAGTATCTTGTCGATTCATACGCTTACAGGCGAAACCTCAAGTTACGCATCCCTCGCCGGGGATTGCTAAACTGCGGCTCCACCCATTGAAGGATCCCAAGCACGATGAGCAGCGGAGCTCTTGAACGTCGGCTGCGCGCCGGTGAATTTGCGATTACGGCCGAGATTACGCCACCGGTGTCGGCGGATCCCGCGCTGCTGCTCGAGCGGGCGCTGCCCCTGAAGGGATTGGCCGATGCCGTGAACGTTACTGATGGGGCCAGTGCGCGTGCCCACATGGACACGCTGACGGCCGCCGGCCTGCTGGTGCGCAATGGACTCGAGCCCATCCTCCAGATCACCTGCCGCGATCGCAATCGCATTGCATTGCAGAGTCTGTTGCTCGGTGCTGTTGCCCAGGGCGTACCGAATCTGCTGGCGCTGCGAGGCGATGATCCGAGCGCGGGGGATCAGCCCGATGCCAAGCCGGTATTCGATCTCGATGCCAGCGCGCTGCTTCGTACGGCCGCCACGATGCGCGATCGCGGCGAGCTACCCAATGGACGTGCGATCCAGGGCAGCGTGAATCTCTTCATCGGCGGTGCGGATATGCCCATCGATCCGCCGGCCAACTGGCAGCCCACCTCGCTGCTGCGCAAGCTGGAAGCTGGCGCGCAATTCGTGCAGACGCAGTTCTGCATGGATGCGCAGGTACTGCGCCGCTACATGGCAGCACTGTCCGATCACGGCATACCGAAGCGGGTGTTTATCCTGATCGGCATCGCGCCGCTGGCTTCGGCGCGCTCGGCACGCTGGATTCGTGACAAGCTCTTCGGCTCGATCATTCCCGAGCCACTGATTGCGCGGCTGGAGTCGGCCGCGGATCCGAAGGCCGAGGGACATCGAATTTGCCTGGAGCTCATGCAGGAATACACCGGGATTGCGGGTGTAGCGGGAGTGCATCTGATGGCGCCGCTGAATGAGTCGGCGGTACCCTCGGTCATCAGCGACTTCCGCGCCGTTGCAACCGCCAGCGCCAAATAAGGAACTCAGCACCGGCTGCAGGGCGGGACAAGCGGCCTTGTTCGCTCTGGTGCGAGTCGCTGCGCAGCGCTTTGCGTTGCGGGGCGTGCAAGGGGCACCGATAATCGGCTCCCCGTCACGATCCCCCAGGAGACCCCATGAAGCGCTTGATAGCAACGCTGGCGATGCTCAGCTGCGCCGCTGTCGCCACCGCGGCACTGAAGCCCGGCGACAAGGCACCGGACTTCTCCACGCAAGCCTCGCTTGCCGGCAAGTCATTCGACTTCTCGTTAGCTTCGGCACTCAAGAAAGGCCCGGTGGTGCTGTATTTCTATCCGGCCGCTTTCACGCCCGGCTGCACGGTGGAGGCACACGAGTTTGCCGAAGCCACTGCCGACTTCCAGGCGCTCGGTGCCACGGTGATCGGCGTCTCGCACGACGACATCGATAAACTGAATAAATTCTCGGTCACCGAATGCCGCAACAAATTTGCCGTCGCCGCCGATCCGGATCAGCACATCATGAAATCCTACGATGCGATCCTGGCGAAGAATCCGCTGTACGCGGACCGGACCTCGTACGTGATCGCTCCGGACGGCAAGATCATCTACAGCTACACCGATCTGAAGCCCGATCTGCACGTCGCCAACACGATGGCAGCCGTCAAGCAGTGGAAGGCTTCGCACCCGAACTGATCCTGTTCATCGCGCTTGTCCTGAGCGCGTGTCTTCCCCGGATGGCGGGCGCGCAGACGACTGCGCCGCCCGCCGCTGCCCCCGCGGCCACACAGCCGATCGATCGACTCGATGAAATCGATGTCGTCGGTGAACGTCCCGGTCCCCGCCTGTGGAAGGTCACGCGCGGCGGTCACGTTCTGTGGGTGCTCGGTACGCTCAATCACGTGCCGCGCAAGATGCTCTGGCAGCCCACCGAAGTGGAGTCGGCACTGGACCAGTCCCAGCAGGTGCTGCCGCATGGCACCTCGTTTTCGGCCGATATCGGTCCCTTCGCTGAGATCCGCCTGTACTTCCAGTACCGTGGTGCGCAGAAGAATCCGGACCATACGCATCTGAAGGACTGGTTGCCGGCGCCGCTGTACGCGCGATTCGAGACACTCAAGCAGCGCTTCGATCCACACGATTCCGGCATCGAGGAATTGCGTCCCTCATTTGCCGCGCTGCGTATCTATCAGAAGGCCATCGAGGTCGCAGGACTGACGGAGCACGATGAGATCGAAAAGACCGTGCTGAAACTGGCATCAAAGCGCCATGTGCCCGTGCGGCACGCGCAACTTGTGGTGGAAGATCCGGGGGACGCTCTCAAGGAAGTCAGCGCGCTGCCACCCAGCGTGGAGATCAGTTGCCTGGAGACCACGGTGACGCGACTCGAGACGGACCTGCCGCTGATGCAGGAGCGCGCGCGCGCCTGGGCCGTCGGGGATGTGGATCGGCTGCGCCAGCTGCCATTCCCGGATCAGCGTGAGGCCTGCATCAGCGCGATGTCGAATGCGCCGCGCGTCAAGGCGCTGATCGAGCAGGCCGCATCGCGCTGGGACAGCGCGGCGGAAGCGGCGCTTACCAACCAGGGCGTCAGTTTCGCGATGCGGCCGATCTATGATCTGCTGGCGCCCTCGGGCACGTTGGCTCGATTCCGTGCCGAGGGCGCCACTGTCGAAGGGCCCTGATCCGCGTGGCGATCAGCGCCGGCGGTAGCCGTAGCCACCCCAGTAGCCGTGGTGGTAGCCGTAGCCAAATCGGTTGTAGCCCCAGTAGCCCCAATAGTGCGCACGTGGGCCATAGTAGTAGGGCGCCACGACCGGGAACGGGGCGGCAATCACAGGCGCGGGAATGCCGACACCGACATAGACGCCGGCCGCGTGGGCCGATGGCGTGTAGAGAGTCGTCGCCGCGCCGACGGTGAGGGCGAGGACAAGGCCGGGCAGGTAACGCATGGTGCAATCTCCAGTGCAAGCAACCAAATGAACAACCTACAGCTATTGCAACGGCGCAGACGCCGCCGCGTTGACGCATGACGGAGGACCATCCGCCGCATGCAGGGATCGGCTTCGGCGAGTTCGTGGTGCTGGCCGCGGCCCTGTTCGCGACCCAGGCATTCGCCGTCGATGCGATGCTGCCGGCGTTGCCGACCATCGTGCGCGAACTCATGGTTGCCAATGCCAACCACGGTCAATGGGTCGTCACCGCTTATGTCGTGGGGGTCGGCCTCGGCCAGCTCTTCTGGGGCGTGCTCTCGGACCGATTCGGCCGCCGGCCGGTGCTCATCGGCGGCTTGGTACTTTATGTCTTCGCGGCCGTCGCCTGTGCACTGACGCACAGCTTCGTGGCACTGCTCGGCTGGCGGGTGCTGCACGGTCTCGCCGCGGCCAGTGTGGTGGTCACGCGTTCGGTGATCCGCGATCTCTATTCGGGCCGCGCCATGGCGCGCGTGATGTCGCTGACCTTCGTGATCTTCCTGATGGTGCCCACGGTTGCCCCCAGCATCGGGCAGCTCATTCTTCTGCTGGCGCCCTGGCGGTTCGTGTTCATCGTGTTCGCGGTCTTCGCCGCTGTCATTGCCACCTGGGCCATGCTGCGCCTGCCCGAGACGCTGCACCCGGAGTTCCGGCTCTCCCTGCAGCTGAGCCACATCTTGGGCGCGGCCGTCACCGTGCTCACGAACCGAACCTCTCTTTGCTACACGCTGGCGGCCGCCGTGATGTTCGGTGCGCTGATTGCCTATGTCGGCATGGTGCAGCAGATCTTTGCCGAGGTCTTCCATCGCGCCAGCTGGATGCCGACCATGTTCGCGCTGTGCGCGATCTTCATGGGACTGGCTTCGTTCCTGAATTCGCGCATCGTCGAGCGTCTTGGGATGCGGCGCATTTCGCACGCCGCGCTGCTGGTCTACCTTGGCGTCACCCTGGTGCACGTGGCCGTGGCGGCGTTGGGCGCCGAGCAGCTGTGGACCTTCGTGGCGCTGCAATCAGCGACGATGGCCTGCTTCAGCCTGGCCGTATCGAATTTCGGCGCCATGGCGCTCGATCCATTGGCCGCCATCGCCGGCATCGGCGCCTCGCTGCAGGGCTTCATCACTACGTTCGGTGGCGCGTTGATCGGCGCCGCGATCGGCCGGAACTTCAATGGCACGACGCTGCCGCTGGCCATCGGCGCGCTCGGCGCCGGGATGGCGAGTCTGCTCTTTGTGCTGCTGGCCGAGCGCGGGCGGCTGTTCCGGCCACATCACACGGCGATGTCGGGCGGTCACTGAGTGATGTCAAGATCCATTACTATTGGGCGCACTACGATTCGCAAACGATAAATGTGAGGAGACTTCGAATGCCGGGATTCAAAGCCCTGATATGCGCGGGGGTCGTTGCGGCGCTGTCTATCGGCAGCATCCTGCCGGCGCAGGCGGGTGCTCCCATGGTCAAGACGCAGGCGCCAGGCTACTACCGGATCATGGTTGGAGATTTCGAAGTTACCGCACTGCTGGATGGCACCATGATGGTGCCGGTCAAGGACTTCCTGACCGGTGTTACGCCGGAGCAGGTCGAGCAGGCGCTGGCGCGCAATTTCCTCAAGGACCCGGTGGAACTGTCGGTCAACGCCTTCCTCATTAACACCGGGGCCAAGCTCGTGTTGGTCGACACCGGCGAGGGCGCCGGCATGGAAGGCATGGGCCACCTGCAGGAGAACCTCAAGGCCGCCGGCTACGAGCCCTCGCAGGTCGATGAGATTTACATCACGCACATGCACGGCGATCACATCAGCGGTCTTACCGCCAAGGGCGAGCGCGTATTCCCGAATGCCGTGGTGCGGGCGAGCCGGCAGGAGGCCGAATATTGGCTCAGCCCCGAAAAACTGGCGGCCGCCAAAGGCGATGCCAAGCAGAGTTTTCAGCACGCGCAGGAAATGTTGGCTCCCTACGTCAAGGCCAGCAAATTCAGCGCCTTCGATGGCGATGTCGAACTGGTGCCCGGCGTGCGTGCGGTTGCGACTCACGGTCACACGCCCGGACACAGCTGTTACCTGATCGAGAGTCGCGGGCAGCGCATGCTGTTCGTCGGCGATCTGCTGCACGTGGCCTCGCTGCAGTTCGCCGACCCGGCGGTCACGATCAAGTTCGACACGGATAGCGCGGCTGCGCTTGCCGAGCGGCAGCGAATATTCCGCGAGGCGGCCGGCAACGGCGAGTGGATTGCGGCCGCGCACCTGTCCTTCCCAGGCATCGGCCATATACGCCCCGAGGGCAAAGCATATGCCTTCGTACCGGCGAACTACGGGATCCCCCATTGATCGAGGTGTCCCGGACGCCAATTTGGTGACATGGCAACAATCTCACGCGAGATGGTTGCCTACTCAACAATATAGTTGCCTACGCCACGAATTTGCGCGCCGAGGCCCCGCAATCCGACATGCCGCTTGATCGGCCGCAGATCGCCCGCTACATCCGCAGCCACGTCGCTGCCCAGCTGTATGACGAGTCCGGATCGCCGCCGCAGGGCACCGCTATCTACACCCTGTCGGATCCGCGCGAGCTGCGGCGAGTGCGCTATGTCGGCCAAACCAAGGCGCCCAGGCGCCGTTTCCTGCAGCACCTCAACACCGCGCGGGTCTGGTTGCTGGCCGAAACGCCCTGGTGGATCAAGAATCCCCGGCTGCGGCCGCTGTCGGAATGGATCAGGCAGCTGTATCTCGAGCAGATGCGGCTGCCCACCATGGTGATCTGCGACTGGGTCGAGACCACGGCCGCCGCGAGGCTCGCCGAGCGCGCCCGCATCTGTGCGTGCCTGGAGGATCAACTGCAGTTGCTGAATGTCGAAGGCGAACGCAGCGGCAGCCAGATTCAACTGCTGTAACCCAGGTCAGACAGCGCAGCGTCATTGATCCGATGCGGCACCGCGCATCAGTTCGAGCTTCAGACGCATCTTGACGTCGCTATCGGCGTAGAGCGATCCATGGTGCTGCTGCACAGGATGAATCTCCGTTCCAGCAAGTACGCCGCTGAACTCCGGAATCGTGCCATCGCCGCGCGTCGTTATAGTGAAATTCGGTTTCCGGAACGCTCCCAATGCCTCGCGTTCGACCGTCATCGCTGTCGTCGTCTTGATGCCGTAGCCGAACACACTTACTGCAGGGACGCTCGATGTCGTACCGAGCTCAGCGCGGAATTCGCGCGCCTGACGAATGAGACTGCGCCGATCGGCCGAAAGCCACGATTCGTCATTCAGGACATCAAATTGCCCGCGCTGATCCGAGACGAATGGATACGTGGGCAGGATCTGGTACCAGGACGGGTAGGTGGCGAGCAGCTCTCGAAGTCGCGCATTCATAAGCCCCATCGGCAGCAGATTCGGTCCGCTCATCAGGCTGGCGAACGCAAAGGGGGTGCCACTGTGCGGGCCGCCGAGAAATATGCCGCGATCAACCCGGCTGCTGCCGCCCAGACGCTCGAGATAATATCGGGCGACGAGGCAGCCCATGCTGTGCGCAATGATGGTGATCGGACCGATTGCGTCCCAGCACTCTACCGCTGCCGCCAGACGCCGCGCCGAATCCCGATTGTCCTGGCGGAAATCGTAGCCGAACTCCATCAGGTCCTTGCCCCTCTCGTACCCGAGGCTCTCCGTGAGATAGTTTGTCAGCGAGCTGTATTGATCCTGCTTGATGAGGTTGGGCACTATCACGATCTCATTGACGAGTCCTCGCGCCTCCAGCGGATGGTCGATACGCATCAGTTCCGATTGCAGCAGCGCGGCCCGCGTCGGCCATACCTGTTCGCTGCCGCTCCACAACGCCGAACCGGCGAACCCCGGGACGACGATCACGGCCGGCCGTTCGCCTCGGGCTTTCAGCGCGGGGTCTTGAAGTTCGAGGTCATCCGCGGCGAAACCTCGCTTGAACACCAACCGTGCGATACCGACCCGTATCGTGTCGCCATCCTCCAGTACTTTGCTCGACAGGCTTTGACCGCGAATCTGTGTGCCATTCTGGCTGTCGAGATCGCGGATACTGAATCCCCCAGCCTTGCGCTCGATCACGGCATGGTGACGCGACACGGTGTCAGATTCGATGGTGACGTCGTTGTCAGCTTTGCGCCCGATCGTGAGGCTGTCGCCCCTGAGCGGTACTTCCCAGGTTTGATCCGGTAGCAGCACTACGACTCGCGTCAGTGCCGTTTCCCCAAGATTTGTGGACAGGGTGGATTTCAGCAGTGAGGATTCGAAATCCTTCTCGGAATTGAACTGCGTGACATCCGGATCGCGCACATCACCGTCGCGATTGAACCGCAACGAGCAGTCGCCGATGCCGATCACATCGTTGGGCTTCAACCGAGCCCGCGCGGCTGGCACGCCGTTGACGCTGATTCCGTTAGCCGACCCCAGGTCTATGACCTCCCAGCCCTGCGCGCCTCGTTCGACGCGCGCATGCCGGCGCGAGACCGACGTGTCGAAGAGCACGATATCATTTGCCGCAGCACGGCCGATCGCCACGTTGGATTTCGAGAGCGTGAACTCCTGACGTTGCCCGCCGGGCAGGCTTAGAACAAAGCGGGCGTCGGCGACGCTGGTCGGGAGAACCAGACGGGTCTCAGCATCGGCTGGCGGCTCCGTCGTGGAGGTTCCGGCCGAATCCCGCTTCGATGAGCGCCAGAATGGTTTCATTTGTTGAGGTGCACGGCGAAGTTCGAAACCTTGGGCCGATTCGAGCGGCCCAGGCCTAGTTGCATCTTGATCGGATTTGGTCGACCGCACGTCGACAACGCCGACAGCAGCAGATTGTTGCTGAAGCCGCGCAGCAAGTTGATCCACCACAGGCTAACTGCGATCGACTCAGTGAGATTTGCGACACCATGCCACACAAATGGGGGATTCCAGAGAATATCCCCAGGGCCTAGTACGGCTTCGTAGCGGTCGACATAGCGGTATAGGGGGCATTTCTCGAAATCGGGAGCACGGAAGTCGACACGCGATTGCCAGTTGAGCCCGCGTGTCGGGGCCGGGTACATGAACGGGGTAAATTCGGGCGCCATCAACACCCAGCGTTTCTGCCCGTAGACCTGGACATACAGATTGCTGACGGCCGCGCAATGCAGGGAAGTCGAGGTTCCCGCTCCGCCCACGTACATCTTGGCGATTATATTGCGTTGCCAGGGAATGCGTTCAATCGTATGGCCGAATCGTTTGACGAATGATAAATCGAGATCGTTACGCAGCTCCGCATATTGGTCCAACAGTTCCATGAATGCGCCATACCACGCACCCGAGTGCTTGACGTCGTTGATCAGGTCGCCAAACTGGAAGATGTGTTCAGACGTCGATACCGCATCGGTACCGTGTTCGCGGTTCACCTTCCAATTCTGCCCGTCTAGCACTTCGACACGATCCCTGCCGTAACAGAAGCTCAGATAGTCCGGCGTCCACTTCTGCACGGCCGGCCAGCGCGCCGCTGCCCCTTCGAGCACAACCGGAATGCCCGTTAGGAGGTAATCGCGTTTGAATTCTGCAGGAGTCAGATCCCGTCGCCGGTCGACGGCGATCACGCGTCCGTCCCTGTTGCCGGATGCTTTGGCGATCATTCGCCCGTGCAGTTTTTCCCAGCGTCGCGGTGACAACCGGGAAACATAGTTAGCACCCAGAAGCCAGTCAGCCGAGAACAGCGCGGAAAACGAGACCCGGTCCCAGAAATCCAGAGGATTTTGGGAGCTCATAGTTATTGCCCGCTAGATTTTGATTGTTGATATCAACATTACGGTTGCGGAGGGGACTTAGCAAGATTGATGGCAGTGGGAAGTGAGCCCGAAAGTCTGGTCGGAATCTTCAAATCAGCTAATCGAGGCCGTCGCGGATGTCCGCAGATTTCGCAGCAGTCCAATGGCAGTTATGACCAAAAAAAAGTAGTTGCCGGACTCCGGTCATCTACACGCTCGTCTCGTTCAGCGACGTCGGGCATTCCACCAGCCTTTTCAGTGCAGCTCCGGCCTCGCCATTGCCGGTTGCGCTGCCTCGAACGCGGCGGCAAGCCCCAACAGCGTGGCTTCCGAGTAGGGCGGTCCGAGAAACGATAGCCCCACCGGCATGTTGCCCGAGACGCGGCCGGCCGGCACCGTGATCTCCGGAAAGCCGCTGGCCGAACCAAGATAGCTGGCGCGATAGGGATCATCGCTGCGGCACACGTACCCGGGGTCATCGATGTCGAAGCGCGGGCTGGCTGGGCAGCTCATCGTCGAGAAAACCAGTGCCTGCAGTCCGTGTACCTCCAGCAGCGCGCGCAATTGCCGCCGCAGGTCCGGGATGACAACGCTCAGCAGCCGGATGTAGGCGGGTGAATCGGTCAATTCGGTGGCATCGGCCACTCGCAGTGACTGCAGTCGCGCTGGATTCATCGGCGTGGCCGAGTCCGCGATCGGGTGTGCCGCACTCAGCCGGATCAGCTGCGCCAGCGTGCGTGGTGCCGCCGGCGCGGGCGGCTGCGTGGACGGCAGCGCGCGCAGGTAGCGCTCGAACTGCGGCTTGAACTCCGCCTCGGACACAGGAACCAGCACAGAGTCCCAAAGCTGTGACATCGCTTCAGGCAGCCGCAGGGTTTCGAGAATGGCGCCCTGCGACTTGAGTGTGCTCAGCGCTGCCTGTTCGACCCCATCGACTTCCGGGTTGCCGCCGCGAAAATTCGTCACCACGCCCAGTCGCACACCCTTTAGCGACGGCGCGTCGAGTGCCGATACGAAGCGATGCGCGCGGGCGGGCTGTCCCAGCGTGGCCGCGTCGCTCGCATCCTCGGCCGCGACGGCATCGAGCACGATGGCAAGATCCCGGACTGTTCGCGTCATGACGCCCGGCGTATCAAAGGAAAGCGCACTCGGCATGACGCCGCTGCGGCTCAGCAGGCCCAGCGTCGGGCGCAAACCCACCAGCCCGGTCACACTGGCCGGTGCGCGTATGGAGCCCGAAGCATCAGTGCCCAGGCAAAAGGGCGCGAAATCGGCCGCCACACCGGCAGCAGAGCCGCTGCTGGAACCTGAGGCATTGCGGCGCGTGTTGTAGGGATTGAGTGTCAGGCCGCCGGCCGAGCTGTAACCAAGCCGCCCGTAGGACGCTGCGAGTTCGGACATGTTGGTCTTGGCCAGCAGAATCGCGCCCGCGTCGAGCAGGCGCTGCACGACGAAAGCATTGGCAGCTGGTATCGAGTGCCGCAAGGCCGCCGAGCCGCCGCTGGTCGGGATGCCGGCGGTGTCGAAGTTGTCCTTGAGGATAAACGGTATGCCATCGAGCGGGCCAGCGCGCGCGCCCCGCGCCGCGTCCGCGTCACGCGCTTGCGCCTGCTGCAGCGCCCCGGGGTTCAAGGCGAGAATCGCGTTGATGCGCGGACCTGATTTGTCGAACCGATCGATGCGCTCAAGGTAAAACTGCACTAGCTGCGCGGAGCTGATCTCATGGGCATCCAGCGCAGCGCGCAGCTGCGGCAGCGTTGCGTTGGCCGGCTCGAAGGCACAGACGGTGCCTGGCAGCGAGGCCCATGCGATGAGCGCCAGTATGGCCCGCAGCGCACGCTGAACCGAATTGCAGTGAGCTCGCATCACGCGGCATTCTCCTGATCGAGCGTGTGCAAAGAGATGTGTCGCGTTTCAGGTGCCCACTGGCGGCAGATCAGCGCACCGAGTGCGAGCGCGGCCACGCAGGCGCCGAGGGCCGCGCGCACGCCATACCCCGCGACGACCACGGGCAGCAGGAAGGTACTGATGGCTGAGCCGATGCGGCTCGCAGCGATGGCGACGCCGATTCCAGAGGCCCGCAGATCGGTCGGAAACAGCTCAGGCAGGTAGACATAGACCAGGTTGGAGGAGGCAGACAGGGCGCCGGCGAAGAGTGCGAACAATGCGAGCATGAGAACGGGCGACAGGTTGGAGGACACCGCCAGCACGAGCATGGCGGCGGCCGCTATCGTGTAGCTGCCGATCAGGAAACTGCGACGGGGAATGCGATCGATGATCACCACGCCGGTCCCGGCGCCGAGCAGCAGTGACACGTTGTATATCAACCCACCGGCGTATCCGGCATGCACATGCAGTTCGCTCATGAGCTGCGCGACGAAAGTTCCGATGGCGAAGTAGGGAATGGTCTGCGATGTAAAGAATACGCACGCGACCACGGTCCTCAAGCGCCATCGCGGCGCGACCAACTGGCGCCAGCGGCCGCCCCGGAGCGGCGCCACCGGCGTGACATGCGGTAGTTGCACCCGCGCTCCGAGCTGTTCCCGAATAATGCGGGCGGCGCGCCCGGGCTGGCCATGGTTTACCAGCCAAAGCGGAGATTCGGGCACCGTGAGCCGCAACGGCACAATCAGCAGGCAGGGCGCCGCGCTGGTCAGCAGCATCCAGCGCCAGGCGTTAGGACCGGTTGTCACCAGGGCGAAGCTCACCGCATAAGCACAGGCGTAACCGCCGGTCCAGGCGATGGATAGACTTGCCAGCATTCGGCCGCGCAGCCGCCGCGGCGAAAGCTCGGTCAACATGGTCTTGCTGACGACGTAATCGGTGCCCAGCAGCACGCCGATCAGTAGTCGTATGAGTGCCAGTTGCCCGCCCGTGCCTGCCTGGAACTGCAGCAGCGAGAGAGCGCCCGCTATAACCATATTGCAGGCGAAGATCGGGCGCCGGCCAAACCGATCACAGACCGGACCGATCAGCAGTGCCCCCGCGAACAATCCTGCCAGCGACGCCCCGCCGATCAGCCCGTTCCAGACCGGATCCAGGCGCAGCTGTGGCGCGGCGATGCTGAGCGCGATGCCGATGATGCCGAGTCCATAGCCGTCGGCGAACACTCCTGCGGTGCTCGCGACCGCCAGCCGCCAATGCAGCCCACACAGCGGTGCCTCATCGAACGGCACCGGCGAGGAGGTTTCAGCCAAACAGGCGCTGCCCGTCGTGATCGAACAGTGCCCGCCGCTGTAGTCGCGCCAGATACCGCGTGCCCAGGATCTCGATGCTCCACGGCCCGCGCTCGTCGGCAATCTCTTTGGGCACGTAGCCCATCACCACCGACACATCCGAGGCATGCGCGAATCCGCCCGAGGTTGCCCAGCCGCGCACCGAATCGCCATACCAGATGGGCTCATCCCCGATCGCGTCGGCGTTGTCGGTCTCGACCACGAAGCAGCGCAGTCGCAGCCGGCCACCGTCCGCGCGCTCGGCCAGCGCCGCCTGCTTGCCGATGAAATCCGCGGGCTTGTCATAGGCCACGAAGCGTCCGAGCTCGGCTTCGAGCGGGCCGTAGATGGGCCGGTATTCGCGCGCCCAGGAGCCATAGGCTTTCTCCAGACGCAGCGAATTGAGCGCGCGCGCGCCAAAGAGTCGTACTCCCAGCTCGGATCCCTCGCGCATGATCGCCTCGAACAGGTGCAGCTGCACGGCCGGATCGCACCAGATCTCATAACCGAGATCACCGGTGTAGCTGACACGTGCCACCAGTGCCGACGTGAGGCCCAGCGGCAGGCGCCTGATATCCATGAACCGGAACGCCTGCGCGGAGACATCTTCGGTGGTCAGACGCCCCAGCAGTTCCCGCGAGCGCGGACCTGCAATCGCAAGCCCCGCCAGCGAGGCGCCGTACGCGATGATCGCGAGCGATCCATCCTGCGGCGCGTGCTGCTCGAACCAGCGCAGGTGATAGTCCTCGGCGATACCGGACCCGATCAGCAGATAGCCTTCAGCCCCAAGATTAGCCAGCGTGAAATCACCGATGAGTTTTCCGTCGTGCTTGAGCATGGGCGCCAGTGCCATGCGGCCCGGGACCGGCAGGCGTCCCGCGAGCAGCCGGTCGAGCCAGGCAGGCGCGGCGGGGCCGCGGATCGCGTACTTGGCAAAGCCTGTGGTCTCGATCAGTCCCACGCTCGCGCGTACCGCGGCGACTTCGGCCGCGATGGTCGCAAAGTCGGTGGAGCGTTGCCAGCTGAACTGGTCGCGAACGCCGTCGGGCGCGTACCAGAGCGGTACTTCGAGCCCCGCCGCGGCACCGAACTGCGCGCCGTGCGCGCGCAACCGATCGTAGAGCGGGGTGACCTTGAGCGGCCGGCCGGCTTCGAGTTCCTCATTCGGAAAGCGGATCGAGAATCGGCGCGCGTAGTTCTCGCGCACCTTGGCATTCGTATAGGCCTTGCTGGCCCAATCGCCGAAGCGGGCCACGTCCATGGCCCAGACATCCATGCCCGGATCTCCATGCACCATCCAGTTCGAGAGCGCCAGTCCCACGCCGCCGCCCTGGCTGAAGCCCGCCATCACGCCGCACGCGCACCAATAACCGGCAAGTCCGCGCACCGGCCCGATCAGCGGATTACCGTCGGGGGCGAAAGTGAAAGGGCCGTTGACGATTTGCTTGATGCCCGCATTCTGGAACGCCGGGAAATGCCGGAAACCGACTTCGAGTGAAGGGGCGATGCGGTCGATGTCCGGCGGCAGCAGTTCATGCCCGAAATCCCAGGGCGTTGCGTGCTCGGACCAGGGTTTGCAGGCCTTCTCGTAGGTGCCCATGAGCATGCCGCCGCGCTCCTGGCGCAGGTACAGCTCGCCGTCAAAATCGATGACGTGCAAGATCTCCTTGCCCGTGCGCGCGTTGATCTCGGCGACTTCGGGCATGTCCTCCGTGATCAGATACATGTGCTCCATGGCCAGCACCGGGTGCTCGCGCCCGACCATGTGACCCACCTCGCGCGCCCAGAGGCCGCCGGCATTGACCACATGCTCGGCCTGGATGTCACCTTTGTCGGTGATGACGCGCCAGCTCCGGTCCGGCTGCTGCAGGAGTTGCTCGACCTTGGTGAAACGTTCCACCTGCGCGCCGAGCTTGCGCGCGGCGCGCGCGAAAGCCTGCGTGGTGCCGGAGGGATCCAGGTGTCCATCGACGGCCGTCTCCAGCGCGCCGACAAAGCAGCGCGGATCGAGCAGCGGCATCAGTTCGTGTGCGCGCTCGGGCGTGATGATCCTGGCATTGATGCCGAGGTAGCGGCCCTTGGCCACCATGCTCTTGAGCCAGTCGAAGCGCGCTTCGGTGGCGGCGAGCAACACGCCGCCGGTCATATGAAGGCCGGTGGACTGACCCGACAGTGCCTCGATCTCCTGGTACAGATCGATCGTGTACTTCTGCAGCTTGGCGACATTCGGATCGCCATTGATGGTGTGCATGCCGCCGGCCGCATGCCAGGTCGAGCCGGAGGTGAGCTCGTTGCGCTCGAGCAGTACGCAGTCGGTCCAGCCCAGCTTGGCCAGGTGGTAGAGCACCGAGCAGCCGATGATGCCGCCGCCGATAACCACCACCCGCGCGTGTGACTGCATGCCGTGAGGCCTTAAGCTTTCCCGTTGCCGCAGAGTATGAGGGTGCGCCATGGCGCACCGCCACACTGTGTATTATTGGGGCATGACAGGGAGTGCAGTTGCGGGACGCCACGGCCTCAAGGCCACCTGCCTGTCGTTTCCCGAGATCCTCTCGCAGTCGGTGGCGAACATATCCCCGACGCTCACCCCCGTCATCATCGTGCCGCTGGTGTTCGCCTCGGCGGGGCAGGGCACCTGGCTGGCCTACCTGTTCGCGACCGTCGGACTGGTGCTGGTGGGCACCAACATCAACCAGTTCACGCGCCGATCCACCTCGCCCGGCGCGCTGTATGCATTTGTCACGCGCGGGCTGGGCATGCCGCTGGGATTCCTGTGCGGCTGGTGCCTGATCCTCGCCTACATGCTGACGGGTATGGCCGTCATGGCAGGGTCGGTCAACTACGCCGGCCTGCTGCTTGATGCTCTGCACTGCCACGTGCCGCCGCTGCTGCTGTTCGCGGCTGGCAGCTTCGGGGTCTGGCTGATCGCGTTCAAGGACATTCAGCTCTCCACGCGCATCATGCTGGTGCTCGAAGGCCTTTCGATGCTGCTGATACTGGTGCTCGGCGGCATCGTCCTGTCGCGCCACGGCTCCTGGATCGATCGCGCGCAATTCGACCTGGGCGCTATGGATCTGGCCGGCCTGAAGACCGGTCTGATCCTGGCGATCTTCAGCTTCGTCGGCTACGAGAGCGCCAGCACGCTCGGCGAGGAAGCGCGCAATCCGCTGGTGAACATTCCGCGCTCGGTGTTGCTGAGCGCGCTGATCAGCGGTCTGTTCTTTATGCTCACCGCCTACGTGGCCGTGTACGGCTTCAAGGGATTACCGATCTCGCTGGCTTCGAGCACCGCGCCCTTCAACGATCTCGCCCACGGTGCGGGCGTGCCGTACTTCGGCGTGCTGATTTCGATCTGCGCGGTGGTGAGTCTTTTCGCCTGCACGCTGGCCAGTGTCAACGCGGGCGCGCGCGTGCTCTTCCAGATGGGCCGGCACGGAATCCTGCATCCCATGATGGGAAGCGCACACCGCACCAACCTGACGCCGCATCACGCCGTGACCGTCTCCTGCCTGATCGTGCTGCTGCTGCCGGCGCTGCTGCTGCTTCGGGGGCGCGGACTGCTCGATATCCTCAATGACCTGAGCACCATATCGACCTTCGGTTTCCTGCTGGCCTATGTGCTGATCTCGATTGCGGCGCCGGTCTACCTGCATCGCATCGGACAGCAATCGGTCAGGAGCCTGCTGTTCGCGCTGGCATCGGTGCTGTTCATGTGTCCCCCGATCATTGCAACCGTGTATCCCATGCCAGCCGCGCCGGCGGACAAATTCCCCTGGTACTTCCTGGCATACCTGGCTGTAGGAGGTGTGTGGTTCCTCTCGTTGCGCAGCCGCGGCTCGGGCGAGTTGTTGCGGCAGATCCAGCGCGACCTGGAGACGGTGTGACGCGCATGGAGCGCCCGCGCACACGCTTTGTGCTGGCGCTGGATCAGGGCACGACCAGCTGCCGTTCCATACTCTTCGATCACAGTGGCTACCCGGTGGCCATGGCACAGCAGGAATTCACGCAGTATTTTCCGCAACCCGGCTGGGTCGAACACGATGCGCGTGAAATCTGGTCGTCGCAGCTGGCCACCATGGGCAAGGTGCTCGATGAAGTCGGCGCCACCGCGGCAGATCTGGCCGCCATCGGTGTCACCAATCAGCGCGAGACCTGCATGCTCTGGGATCGCTCCACCGGACAGCCGATCGCGCCGGCCATCGTCTGGCAGGACCGGCGCACGGCGGGCGAATGCGAACGCCTGCGCGGGCTCGGACATGAGCCGGAAGTCGAGCGCCGCACGGGCCTGCGGCTGGATCCTTACTTCTCGGCCACCAAGCTGGGCTGGTTGCTCGACCACGTGCCGCGCGCCCGCGAGCGGGCCGAGCATGGCGAGCTCGCTTTCGGCACCATCGACAGCTGGCTGATCTACAACCTCACCGGCCGTCGCGCACACGTCACCGACGTCACCAACGCCAGCCGCACGCTGCTGCTCGAGCTGGATACCGCGAGCTGGTCCGAAGCGATGCTGGAGCTATTCAATATTCCCCGCGCCTGCCTGCCGGAACTGCTGACCTCGCAGCTTAAGCCGCGCGAAGCACCGCAGGCGGAAATCGGCGGACGGCAGGTGCCGATCACCGGAATTCTGGGCGATCAACAGGCCGCCCTGTTCGGCCAGGCATGCTTCGCGCGCGGCACCGCCAAGAACACCTACGGCACCGGCTGCTTCGTGCTCATGAATACGGGCGGTGCACCCACGTACTCCAAACACCGGTTGGTCTCGACGATTGCCTGGGAGCGCGGGCGGCGCACCTATGCGCTCGAGGGCAGCGTGTTCGTGGCCGGTGCGGTGGTGCAGTGGCTGCGCGATGGGCTCGGTGTCATTGCCTCGGCACAGGAGGTCGAGGCGCTGGCGGCCAGCGTGCCCGACACTGCCGGGGTTCACTTTGTGCCCGCCTTCACTGGCCTTGGGGCGCCGTACTGGGACCCGCAGGCGCGCGGCGCCATCGTCGGACTCTCGCGCGGCACCGGCCGCGCGCATATCGCGCGAGCGGCGCTCGAGGCGATCGCATTTCAGAGCTGCGATGTGCTCTCGGCCATGGAACGCGACGCGGGCGCGGCGCTGATCGAGCTGCGCGTGGATGGTGGCGCCAGCGCCAACAATCTCCTGATGCAGTTCCAGGCCGACCTGCTCGGCGTGCCGGTGGTGCGGCCGGTGGTCACTGAAACCACGGCGCTGGGCGTGGCGTACCTCGCGGGACTGGGCGCGGGATTCTGGGGCTCGGACGAGGAGGTTGCGGCCAACTGGCGTATCGAACGGCGCTTCACACCCATGCGCAGTCGTGACTGGGCGCAACAGCGTATTGATGGCTGGGCGCGCGCGGTCGAGCGCTTCAGCCGGAAATGACAGCCGCGACGCTGCGTGTCATCGCCGGTAAGCGCGCCGATCTGCCGCCGGGTTATATCGAGCGGCTCGGACGCTACCGCCACCAGGTCTTCATCGAGCGCCTGGGGTGGGGACTCGAATCCGAAAATGGCTGCGAGCTGGACCGCTTCGATGTCGCTGACACCGTCTACGTCACCGTGGAGGATGCGCACTCGGCGATCGCCGGCTGCGCGCGACTGCTGCCCACCACCCAGCCCTATCTGCTCAGCGAAGTGTTTCCGCAGCTGCTGCACGGCGTGCCGCCTCCCCGGGATGAGCGCATCTGGGAACTGTCGCGATTTGCCTCCATGGATTTCACCCAGCCCGCAACCACGCCGCTGGCGCAGTTTTCCAGTTCATCCACCGCGCTGCTGTTGCGTGGCGCCATGGACTATGCCGCGCGCCACGGAGTGCATCGCCTGATCACTGTATCGCCGCTCGGCATCGAGCGGCTCGTGCGGCGCCTGGGCGTCCGTGCCTCACAGGCCGCGGATCCGCTGGCGATCGATGGGCAGATGACCTTCGCCTGCTGGATCGAACTGGTGGAATCATGAGTCCGGACTCGTATCCTTTGATAGGTACCGTTCAATCGGTTCAGGTGGGTCGTATCGCGCCGCTCGGGCCGGATGGCGTCATGAGCGGCTTCGTCAAGAAGCCGGTCCAGGGCGCCGTCGAAGTCGGTCAGCTGGGCCTCGCGGGCGATGAGCAGGCCGATCTTGAAGTCCACGGTGGCCCCGACAAAGCCGTCTACGCCTGCTCCCTGGACAACTACGCCGCCTGGAAGACAGCCTATCCGCAATATGAGGCAAAGCTGGTGCCCGGTGGCCTGGGCGAGAATCTCACGATCGATGGAGTTGCCGAGGGCCATGTGTGCATGGGGGACCATGTGCAGATCGGAACGGCGGTGCTGCAGGTGAGCCAGCCGCGACAGCCGTGTTTCAAATTCGCGCTTCGGTTCAATGATGTGTCCATGCCGCGCGCCATGGTCAAGAATGGCATGTCGGGCTGGTATTACCGCGTACTTAAGACCGGATCACTGGCGGCAGGCGATGCGGTGCGATTGCTGGAGCGGCCTCACCCGCAATGGTCGATCGAACGCACCAATCGTCTGATCATTCAACGCCGGGGTACAGCGGCCGAGAAGGCCGAATTCCACCGCCTGTTTTCCGATCCAAACTGAACTCTCCACCTGAGGATTTTCTCACATGGCCCGAGTCGCATTCAGGCTTCGCGTCAGAGCGGAGCGCATCGCCGAGTACGAAGCAGCGCATCGCAAGGTCTGGCCGGAACTACTGCAGCTGCTCAAGGACGTCGGCATCAGCCAGTATTCCATCTTCCGCAGCGGCTCGGATCTGTTCTTCTACCTGCACGTGGATGATTTCGAGCGCGCATGGAGCCAGATCGATGCCAGCCCCGTGAACCGCCGCTGGCAGGCAGAAATGGCGCCGCTGTTCGAACCGATGCCCGATCCAGCGCCCGGCGAGCGCTTTCCGATGATGCGCGAAGTCTTTTACCTCGACTAGGTACGACAGTTGCCGCGCTGTGGAGCTACTGCGGCATTTCGTCTCGCCGAGCGGGCGGCAGACACGCATAATGCGAAACACAATATAGCCGCGAAGAGATAGCGCTCCGCCGGCATCGAAGATCAGTGATCATGGGGAGACTTCCGCCGCTGACGGGAGCGCGAGGGCAGTGGATGCCAGCACGATGTCGACCCACTGATGTCCCACTTTGTGGGGATGGGAATGAACCTCTGAATCCAGCTCCATCGTTCGCCTCTAGGCCTTGGCCCGCCGCAGTATATGACACGCCTCGCTCCTCAACGGCCGGCTGTCGTCTCGAGTGCTTTGCCCCGGATACTTCGTGTAATGTACGCCACCATTTTAATTTCGATGACTTGCGGGAGGAGCCAGTGAAGCTGTTGCGCTACGGACCGGTGGGGCGGGAAAAGCCCGGACTCATCGATGGCGGCGGCAAGCTGCGGGATCTTTCCGGACAGGTCGCCGATATCGCTGGCGATGCGCTGTTGCCGGCGTCGCTGAAGCAGCTCGCTGCGCTCGATCCAGCCACACTGCCGCTGGTGGCGACGCCTGTACGGTTGGGTGCCTGCGTGAATCGGGTCGGCAAAATCGTCTGCGTCGGCCTCAACTACAGCGATCACGCCAAGGAAGCGGGTATGCCCGTGCCTTCGGAACCGGTGCTGTTTCTGAAACCCTCCAGTGCCATCGTCGGCCCTGATGATGATGTGGAGATCCCTCGCGGCGCCCTCAAGACCGACTGGGAGGTCGAGCTCGGCGTCATTATCGGCAAGCCTGCAAAATATGTGGCGCTCGAGCAGGCGCTGGAACACGTGGCGGGCTACTGCGTCTGCAATGATGTCTCCGAACGTTCCTACCAGCTCGAGCGGGGCGGGCAGTGGGACAAGGGCAAGGGCTGCGACACCTTCGCGCCGCTCGGGCCCTGGCTGGTGACCACCGATGAGGTCCCCGATCCGCAGAACCTTGACATGTGGCTCGAAGTGGATGGTCATCGTTTTCAGAATGGCAATACGCGCACCATGGTTTTCGGCGTGGCACACCTGGTTTCCTACATCAGCCAGTTCATGAGTCTGCAACCCGGTGATGTCATCTCCACGGGCACGCCTCCCGGCGTCGCCATGGGACTGAAGCCGCCGCGCTACCTGAAGGCAGGTCAGATCATGCGCGTGGGCATTTCAGGTCTTGGCATCCAGCAGCAGCGCACGGTGCCGGCGCGGGGCGTCCAGCCATGAATCAGATCGATCTTCGCGATCGCGTCGCGATCGTCACCGGCGGCGCGCGCGGCATCGGCTACGCCGTGGCCGAGCGCATCCTGCGTTCGGGTGGCCGCGTGTCGCTGTGGGATCGGGACCGGGCGCGGCTCGATGAGTCGGCAGCCCAGCTCTCGGCGCACGGCGATGTGGCCACGGCCGCGGTCGAGCTCACCAGTGACTCGGACGTTCAGTCGGCGCTGCGCGAAACGCTGGGCCGTCTCGGCAAGGTCGACATCCTGATCAACAACGCTGGTATCACGGGCGGCAATGCACCGACCTGGGAGCTGGAGCCGGCAGTCTGGCGGCAGGTGCTGGAGATCAATCTGATCGCGCCCTTCCTGTTATCGCGCGCCATCGCTCCGCAGATGCTCAAGCAGGGGTACGGTCGCATCGTGAATGTAGCCTCCGTCGCCGGCAAGGAAGGCAACCCGAACGCCTCGCACTACAGTGCTTCCAAGGCCGGTCTTATCGCACTGACCAAGTCCTTGGCCAAGGAACTCGCTACCCGCAACATCCTGGTCAATTGCGTGACGCCGGCGGCGGCCCGAACCGAAATGTTCGCGCAGATGACACCGGCACACATCGAATTCATGCTGTCGAAGATTCCCATGAATCGATTCGTGGAACCGCACGAGATCGCAGCATTGATCTGCTGGCTCGCCAGCGAGGAGTGCTCCTTCAGCACCGGCGGCGTGTTCGATATTTCCGGCGGCCGCGCCACCTACTGAAGTATGGCCGAGCCCAGCATCCGGCAGCTGCGCGCGTACACGGTCCGCGGCGGCGGCGCCGATTACCACGATCAGAGCGGGGAGCACTGGATCGACGATCACATCGCCAGTCCCATGAGCCTGTATCCCGAGTACCGGCAAAGCCGGCGCAGCTTCGGGTTGGATGTGCTGGGCACGCTGGTGGTCGAGGTGGAAGCCAGCGATGGCACGGTCGGTTTCGCGCTGACCACGGGTGGCGAAATTGGCGCCTACATCGTCGAGAAGCATTTCGCGCGCTTCGTCGAGGGCCGCGGCATCAACGATATGGAGCTCATCTGGGAGCAGATGTATCGCAGCTCGTTGTTCTATGGCCGCAAGGGCGTGGTCGTGAACGCCATCTCCGGCGTGGACCTGGCGCTATGGGATCTTTTGGGCAAATGCCGCGGTGAGCCGGTGTATCAGCTGCTGGGCGGCCCGGTGCGACAGCAGATCGAATTCTACGCCACCGGTTCGCGACCCGATCTCGCGCAGCAGATGGGGTTCATCGGTGGCAAGATGCCGCTGCACCATGGACCAGCCGAAGGCGAGGAAGGCATGGAGAGCAATCTGCGTCAGCTCTCGACCATGCGCGCCCGCGTGGGCAATGATTTCTGGCTCATGCTCGATTGCTGGATGAGTCTGGATGTCGACTACGCGACGCGCCTGGCGCGGGCCGCGGCCGAGCACGGATTGAAATGGATCGAGGAGCCGCTGTCGCCCGATGACTATTGGGGTTATGCGCAGCTGCATGGCAGCCTGCCGCCGGGCATGCTGCTGACCACCGGCGAACACGAGGCGACGCGCTGGGGCTTCCAGATGCTGCTGGAGATGGGTTGCTGCGACATCATTCAGCCCGATGTCGGCTGGTGCGGCGGCATCACCGAGCTCATCCGGATCGCCGACCTGGCGGATGCCCATAAGGTGCTGGTGGTGCCGCACGGTTCGAGCGTCTACAGCTATCACTTCGTCGTCACGCGGCACAATAGCCCGTTCGCCGAGTTCCTCATGATGGCGCCGCGCGCAGATCGCGTGGTGCCGATGTTCACGCCGCTGCTGCTGGACGAGCCGGTGCCGGTGAATGGCCGCATGAAGGTGCCGGACCGGCCGGGCTTTGGTGTGCGGCTGAACCCGGAGAGCAAGCTTCATCGGCCCCACGGGCACTGAGCGCGCATGCTGCTGCAGGATAAAGTGGTGATAGTCACGGGTGGCTCGCGCGGCATCGGCCGGGCGATCGCGGTGGCGAGTGCGCGTCACGGCGCCGACGTGCTGATCAACTATTGGGCCAGCAACGATGCCTCGTATGGACGTGATGCGGCCGCCGAGGAGGTGGTCGCCACGGTGACCGCGCTAGGCCGGCGCGCGATCGCCATCGAAGGCGATGTGGGCCAGCCGGCCACGGCGCAGCGGCTGGTGGATGCCGCGCTGCAGGCCTTCGGCCGCATCGATGTGCTGGCAGCCAATGCCGGCATCTGCCCATTTCACGCCTTCCTCGATATCCCGCTGGAGGTATTCCAGCGCACCATGGCCGTCAATCTGCATGGAGCCTTCTACGTCACGCAGGCGGTGGCGCGGCAGATGAAAGCGCAGGGCAGCGGCGGGGCGATCGTGGCGACCAGTTCGATCAGTGCACTCGTCGGCGGCGGCATGCAGGCGCATTACACGCCCACCAAGGCCGGCGTGCACTCGTTGATGCAGTCCTGCGCCATCGCGCTGGGCCCTCATGGCATCCGCTGCAACTCGGTGATGCCGGGGACGATCGCGACCGAACTGAATCAGGAAGATCTGTCCTCGCCGGAAAAGCTCGCCTATATGAAGGGCCGCATTCCGCTGCGGCGCCTGGGGGCACCTGAGGATGTGGCCGACGCGGTGGTGTTTCTCGCCTCCGACATGGCGCGCTACATCACCGGTGCCTCGTTGCTGGTGGATGGAGGACTCTTCGTCAACCTGCAGTAGCGCATGCAAGTCGTCGATCCTCATATTCACCTTTGGGATACCGGCCGACTTGGGTACCGCTGGCTCGCCAATCCGCGGCTGGCATTCTCCGGCGATAACCGTCTGCTGCCGCAGCGGCACGCGGTGGCAGAGTTCCTGCGTGCCGCCGATGGGATCGAGGTGCTCGCGAGCGTGCACGTGGAGGCCAACCCCGACGATGTGCTCGCCGAGGCGCAGTGGCTGCAGTCGCTGGCGGATGATCCGGTCAACCTCGGCCATCCGCACGGCATCGTCGCCGGGCTCGACCTGTCCGCGCCGGATGCGCCTGATATCCTCGAACGACTGAGCGCCTATCCGAATCTGCGCGGCATCCGCCAGATTCTGAATCGTCACCCCGATCCGCGTTACAACTATGTCAGCCGCGACTACCTGCTCGAGCCGCGCTGGCTTAGCAACCTCCTGGGCCTCGCGCGCCGCGGCTGGTCATTCGATCTGCAACTCTATCCCGCGCAGGCGGCCGCGGCCAGCGAGGTGATTGCCTCGCATCCGGATATCCTCTTCATCGTCAATCATGCCGGCATGCTCGTGGACCATGCCGATGTGCGCGCCCGTCAGGAATGGTCGGGTGCGCTGCGGGCGCTGGCCCGGCATCCCAATGTCGCGCTGAAGATCTCGGGCCTGGTGATGTTCGATCATCGCTGGAGTATCGACAGCCTGCGACCGCGGGTGCTGGAAGCGCTCGATTGCTTTGGCAGCGATCGCTGCATGTTCGCCTCCAACTTTCCCATCGATGGCCTGCATGCCGGCTACGCCGCCCTGTGGCATGCCTATGCCTCGATCCTCGAAGGCGCTTCGGCCGTGGAGCGCGCGGCACTATTCTGCGACAACGCGCAGCGGTATTACCGGCTGCTCGCGCCGTGAGGCTTCAGACCGCGCGCGGCACGGTGGCCGCCAGGCCCCGATCCAGCGCCAGGCGCACACCGGTCGATGCGGCGCCGAAGCTGTCGCGCGCGATGCGCACCAGGTCGCGTCCGGCGCCCTTGGCTTCGTAGAGCGCGGCATCGGCGCTGGCGACAATCTCATCGAGTGACATCGAGCCGCGGATGTTGGTGGCCAGTCCCGCGCTCACGCTCACGTGCAGATGATCCTCGTTGAAGGGCAACTCGATCGCCATCGCGGTCGCGCGCAGGCGCTCGACGCACTCGTAGGCAAGATCAAGCGGACAGTCGGGCAGCACCAGCAGGAATTCCTCGCCGCCCCAGCGTCCGAGCGTGTCCTCCGCGCGCAGCATCTCGCGTCCTTTGCGTGCAAACTCCTTCAGGGCATAGTCCCCCGCGGCGTGACCGCAGCGATCGTTGATCTGCTTGAAATGATCGAAGTCCAGCAGCGCGATCGTCACCGGCCGGCCCTCGGCGGCGGCCTGGCGCAGCGAATGGTTGGCGAGTTCGATGGTGCGGCGACGATTGGGCAGCGATGTGAGGCCGTCCAGGCTTGCGAGCCGCATCAGCAGCTGCCGGTTGCGCAGCCCGGACACCAGGATGTAGATCAGCAGGCCGATCACGATGGTACCGGCGGCGATCGCCAGCTGCGTGCGGCGCAGCTCCGTCGCCTGGCTGGTGGCGCGATCGTGGGATAGCGCCAGCTCACGCTGGAGTGCGTCGTTGCGCTCGATCTCGCGGTCGGTTTCCAGGCGCGCGCGCAGGGTCGTCATCTGGCGTGATCGGTCGATATCGTTGACGGCCCGATAGCGGCGCAGGTACTCGCGCAGATCCTGATAGGCGCCGGCGTAATCCTGCAGCGTCGCATTGGTGCGCGCGCGCAATTCGAGGATCTCCACCAGGTCGCGGGCCGGGATCTCGACACCGCCGTTGGAAAGAATCGCATTGAGCTTTGCCAGGGCCCTTTCCGCATGTCCATCGGCCAGATCGATGCGCGCGATCAGGGCCTGCGTCTGCATGGCAACGTCGGTCGAGCGCGCCGCGGTGAACACGCGCAGGGCCTGCTCGCACTGGGGCCGGGCCCTGTCGGGCTGGCCGCGGTCGATGTTGGCGCGGCAGAGGGCCTGGTCGGCAAAGGCGACGCCCTGCTGATCGTCCAGCCCGACGCTGAGTTCCCGCGCCAGGGAGAGCTGTTCCATCGCACCGTCGTAGTCGCCCATCGAGGTGAGGGTTTCGCCGCGCACAAAACGCGCCACGGACAGATCCAGCGTCGCGCCGCGCGCGGTGTCGAAGTTGATGACTTCCTGGTTCAGTGCAAGGGCCTGGGCATGGTCGCCCACCGCGCGCATGACCGAGGCGAGGGCCGCGGCAGCCAGCACGCGCTCATCGGCCGCCGCCGGGCCGGCCGTCATGCTGTAGGCCTGCGTCAGTTCGGAGATGGCAATGTCCGGGCGGTCACGACGTTGCTCAACGACGCCCAGTTCGATCAGCAGGCACACCGCGGCGCTGGAGCCGGCCGGCTGCACCGCGCGTGCCGATTCGAGCTCCTGCACGGCCTGGTCGAGACCGGCCTGGTCGTAGATGTTGCCCCAGTAGCCGATCAGCAGATTTACGTGGGTCGGATCGGTCGGGTTTGTGGCGAGCGCGAGGCCATTGGTGGCGGCGTCGCGCGCATCCCGATCGAGCTCGAGCATGCTGTAGGCATTGGCCTGCAGGGCATACAGCGCGGCGAGTTTCGCGGGGGTGGTGCCGGGCAGGGATTCCAATCCGCTCACTCGCGCGCCGATCTCCGCCAAAGCCTGCTTGGCATCGCGGCCGACCAGGCGGTCGAGCGCGCGCAACTGTGGATCGGGAAGACTGGGGCAGGCGGCTGAGGCCGGCGCCGCCATGGCGATGGCCGCGCAGGCGGCGAACAGCAGCGCCGGCACGATCGGTCCGCGCAGGACCGGCACACGCAAGCGGGCACAACGAAACTTGATCGGCCAGCGGATCATTTCGGCGGCCAATTTACTAGGCTCTGTGACTTCAATCGGCGTCGCAGATCACGCCCGAAGCACGACAGGGGCCTCATCGGTACGGCGATCATGCTGTGACGCAGCAAATCTGCAATGCGGGAGGGCAGGATCAGCCCTCTGTCGGGCCCTCCCAGGCTAGGGGGCAACGGGAGGCTGAGTTGCCGGAACCGCGAGCGGCGAGATCGCCCGTGGCTCAAGACGCCGCTGAATCAGGTACATCATCGTCAGGGAGGTCAGCGTCGTGACGGTGAGCAGGTAGCCGATGATTTCGAAGTGCTGGATGGTGCCATCGGCGCGCTGCGTGACGATCAATCCGGCGATGCTGGCGGCGATGCCGCCGGCGAACTGCTGGATCGAGGAACTGATGGCCATGTAAGAGCCGCGGTCAGCCGGATTGGGGACCGCGGAGATCAGCGCCGAGGAGGAGATCATGCGGGAGGAAACGCCGATGAACAGCGCGACGCTCACCAGTATGACCACGGCCAGCGGCGTCACCCCGAGGTGCGTATAGATGGTCACCATGAGGATCGTGATGGCGCAGCCGCAGGCGAACACGGTGAACTTGCCGAGGGAATCGCTGGCGCGGCCGATCAACGGCCCGGCAATCATGGAGGCGATGCCGGTCACCATGTAGACCAGCGGCAGACGATCGAGCGCGATGCCCATGTTGTGGACGGTGAAGTTGCTCATGAAGGGCATGAGCATGAAGCCGCCCACGGTCAGCAGACCCGTGGTGGCGAAGCCCTGCAGGTAGCGCGGCCTGGATATGGTGTGCAGGAAGTGATGCAGCGCGTTCCGATCGGGGCTGCGTTGCAGGTGCCCGCGTATCGGCTGCATCTTCATGATGATGATGAGGCCGACGATGAGGCTGGCACCCACGATCAGCAGGAAGGGCGCGTTCCAGCCCCAGCGGTTGGACAATAGCAGCGCCAGTGGAATGCCCAGCACATTGCTGGCGGCAAACGCGGTCTGCACCACGCCCATGACGCGGCCGCGCATGCGGTACTCGAACAGGTCGGTCGTAATCGCCAGCACGGTCGCGCCGATCACGCCGCCGAAAAGTCCGGTGATCATGCGGGCGAACAGCAGGAAGTGATAGCTGCCGGCAAGCGCGCACAACAGCGTCCCGAGCACGAAGCCGGTGTAGAAGAACAGCAGCACCCGCTTGCGGTCGAAGCGATCGGTGAACCCGGCGGCCAGCAGTCCGGACAGTCCGGCGCTGAAGGCGTACGTTGATACCAGCAGGCCGAACTGGCCCGGTGTGATGCTCAGCGCCGGCATGATCAGCGCGCCCAGCGGCGAGAGCACCATGAAATCCAGGATGATCGTGAACTGCAGGAACGCGATCACCGCGACGATGAATTTCTGATAACCCGACAGGCCGGTGGGCGCGGCATTGGGCGCGGCATTGGGCGCGACATTGGGCGCGGCACTGGCCGCGGGCGCTGGACTCATTTGCCGCGAATCTGGACGATGGCGTTACGAATGATGTCGAGCACGCGCCGCTTCTCCTCGATGGAGGCATGCAGCTTCTCGAACAGTGCCAGCTTGAACTCGTGCTTGAGTTCGTGGAACTGCGCCCGCACCTGGCGCCATTCCTGCTTCTCCTGATCGCCTCCGGTGCCGCCCCATTCCTCTCCGGCAGCCTCATCTTCGGCGTACTGGCGCTGGAACTGGGCCATTTTCTGGCCCATGCGCGCCAGCTGCGCCAGCAGTTCATCGGCCGTGGCGCGGTTCTTCTCCAGGTGCTCAAGGCCGGCCTCGGTGACCCGATAGCGGCGCTTGCTGCCCTCGGTCTCCGAGAGCGCCAGCCCGGCTTCCTCGAGATAGGTGAGGGCGGGGTAAACCACACCGGGGCTGGGCGTGTACAGCCCGCTGGAATGTTCCTGCAGCGACTTGATGATGTCGTAGCCATGGCGCGGGCTATCCTTGAGAAGTGCCAGCATGATCAGCTGCAGGTCCTCGGAGGAGAGCATCTTGGCGGCGCGCAGACCAGGGCCGCCAAAGGAGCCGCGGCGCACGGCGCCCATGGATCGGTGACGGTGGCCGAAGCGACCACTTTCGCGGCCAAAGGGCCACTCTTTTCGAAATTGTCTCATTGGTGAGATTCCTTGACGTTCAACATATCGAGAACTATATCGTAAGATACATCTGGACGCAACACACTGCGCCTGTCCGGGTGCAAGTGCCGGTCATTCCTGGGTTATTGTCCAACTGCCATGGCCGCCCCATCCACGCTCGCTGCCTTCGCGCGCACCCAGAGTGACCTGCGTCGCCTGGCGCGCGCGACCGAGGCCATTGCCGCGGAGGTGGCCGCGCGGGGGCCGAGGATGAAGAGTCCGGCGGCCCTCAAACGCTGGCGGCGCCAGGCCGAGTCGCTGGCAGCCGCGCTGCGGGCGCAGCGGCGAGCCTTCGTGGGCGCGCAGCTCGCTGCCATGGGCCTGACCCGCCGGGCGCGCCGCCTCAAGCTGCACCTGGGCGCGGCCGATTCGGCGCTGGCGGGCTGGGTCAATATCGATCACTGGCCGTCGCAACTGGCGATGGATCTGCGCTGGGGATTGCCGTTCGCCAGGGGCGCGGCGCAGGCCGTGTATCTCTGCCATGTGCTCGAGCATTGCTACTACCCCGATGAAGCGCTGACGGTCATGGCCGACATCCATCGCGTGCTTGCGCCTGCGGGCGTCGTGCGCATCGTGGTGCCGGATATCGAACAGTGCCTGCGCGCGTACGTGCGCCGCGACCGGCGCTTCTTCGCGGCGCGCCGCGCGCAGTGGCCCTGGTGGCCGCCGACGGGCACGCCGCTGGAAAGTTTCCTCGGCTACGCCGGGGTCGGCGCCAGCCCCGATGCCTTCGTGAGCAGCCACAAATTCGGTTACGACTACGAGACCCTGCGGCTGCTGCTGCGGCGCGCGGGCTTCCGGCGCATCGAGCGCAGTGGCTATATGAAGAGCCGCTATCCGGCGCTGCGTATCGATGCCGCAAGCCGCGTGGCCGGCGCGCAGCATGGCCGGCGGTACTACTCGCTGTTCGTGGAGGCGAGGCCGTAGCGCTGCGGCCGCACGATCACCAGGGACAACAGCAGCGCGGCGGCGGCCGTGCCCACCAGCAAGGTCAGCGTGGTGGTGTAGTCGCCGGTCATGTCGTAGATCTTGCCGGCGATCGGGCCGCCCACGAGCAGCGTGAGAATCTGGCAGAAGTACCAGGCGCTGTAACTGAAGGCCACGCTGATCGATGGGAAGCGCAGGCGCAGCAGCGCCACGAAATACAGATCGCCGCCGCCCACGGTGAAGCCAAAGGCGGCCGCGTAGACGAACAGGGCGGCGGTTGAATGCGCGCGATCGATGGCCAGCAGCGCGAGCGCGCCGGTCAGCAGCAGCGCGCACATGCCGATGCCGACATTGCGCGTGGAATAGCGATCCAGCAGCCAGCCGGTGCAAAGACTGCCGACGCCGGCAAAACCCGCCGTGGCGCCGAGCACGGTGGAGGGCAGCTGCCCGATGAAGCCCGCGCCCTGGACGATCGCGCTCTGGTGCGTGATCAGGCCGCTGTAAGTCGTGAAGAACACCAGCGTCATGAGCGCGATGAACCAGAAGGTCGCCGAGCCGAGCAACCCGCCCAGCGAGCCGGGCGGGTTGTCCCGCACATCCACCGCCCGCTGCCGGGCGGCGGCATCGAGCGGATCGCCATCGAGCCCCAGGCCCAGCTGCGCGGGCGTTTTCACTCGCAGCGTGAACAGTGCGGGAATCAAGCCCACCGTGATCAGTCCCGCCACGATCGTGAAGCAGGCTGCGCGCCAGCCGAAGTGGGCGATCACCTGGCCGGTGACCGGCGCCAGCACCAGGCCGCCGAAGTGCCAGCCCGACCAGGTGATGCCGAGCCCGAGCGAATAGTGGCGCGAGAACCAGCGCGAGACCAGGTAAGGCAGCGTCACCGCGAAGGCGACCTTGCCGAAGCCCATGGCCGCCCGCAGCAGGTACATCTGCCAGAAGCTCGACACGGTGGCGAGCATCGCGAGACAGCCGGCTTCAATGATGATGCCGCAGATCAGCATGCGCACGGCGCCGAAACGTTTGATGCCAAAGCCGCCGAGCAGGATCATCGGCGCGCTGAGCCAGAAGGCGGTGACGAGGCCGCCGGTGGCGGCGCGGGTCCAGTGGAACTCCGCGGTGAGCGGCATCACGAACAGCGTGAAGGCCCAGAGGCCACCGCCATAGACCATGAAGCCGGCCATGAACAGCGCGGCGACCACCTTCCAGCCGTAGTAGAGCCGCTGCGTGTCCGCCCCGGCCACGGCCGCCGTCACTGTGCGTGCGCTCTGGATTTCCCGAAAAGGTAGTGCGACACCAGCCATTCCTCGCCATTACGGAAGCCCCACAGCTCCGCGCAGGCCATGTAGAAGACGCGCCAGTACACCCACCAGCGCGTGCTGTCGCGCTCGCCATAAGTGGCGGCCAGCAGCGGGCGAATCTCCGCTTGATGCCGGTCCATGTTCCACAGCCAGGCCTCCGCGGTTTGCTGGTAGTGCCGGCCGTTCACGCGCCAGTGATTCCTCAGGGTCAGATCATCCTGGAAGTAGAGCAGCAGATCATCGCTGGGCATGATGCCACCACTGAAGAAATAACGCGCCATCCAATCGCTGTCCCCGCGCGACTCGAAGTGATAGGCGTACTCGCGGTGACGTGAAGATGTGTACGAACAGCAGCCCCTCCGGCGTCAGCCAGCGGGCAATGTTGCCGAGCAGGCGCTGGTAGTTCTTCATATGCTCGAACATCTCGACCGACACCACCCGGTCGAAGCGCTCATCGATGTCGAAGCGATTCATGTCGCAGGTAAGGATCGAGAGGTTGCGGATGCCGCGCTGTGCGCACTGGCTCTCGATGTGATGCCGCTGGGTGCTGGAGTTGGAGACGCCGGTGATGCGGGCGTTGGGGTAGTGCTCGGCCAGCCACAGCGACAGCGAGCCCCAGCCGCAGCCGAGTTCGAGGATGCGCTGGCCATCCTCGATGCGCGCGCGCTCGCAGGTGAGCGCCAGCATGGCCTCTTCGGCCGCATCGAGCGTGTTGATGCCATCGGACCACAGCCCGCTGCTGTACTTGAGCCGGGATCCCAGGCACAGCTCGAAGAACCGCGTCGGCACTTCGTAGTGCTGCTCATTGGCGGCAGCGGTTTCGATGGCGATAGGGCTGGCGCGTAGCTCCGCTACCAGCGACTGCAGCGCCGCGAGCTGTGCCTCGACGCTGTCACGCCGCTCCTCGCGCAGTCGTTCGCGCAGCAGCCTTCGGATACCGAAGCGCAGCAGCGTGTCGGGGAGTATGTCGCGTTCCAGCAGGCGATCCAGTGACATGGGCTCTCAGGTCCTTTGCGCCGGGGCAGTCAATGCGAGCCGCATGCGCTTGAGCAGCGGCAGCATCAGCAGGTAGATCAGCGCGGCGATGCCCGGTGCGATCAGCGCCCAGGCGAGCACGCCGCGCAGGCCGGTCATGCCGTACTGCTGCAGAAAGCGCACGGGGGAATTCTTGAATGCCAGCAGCAGCGCTGAGATCGAAAAGGACACATGCGGGCTGCGCGTGAGCCACTCGCCCGCGCGCACGAAGAAATAGATCCCTGGAATCTGCAGCGGCCAGGCGATCCAGTTCACGAGCTGGATGATGGGTTGATTGAGCTTGAGCGCGACGCCGACCAGCAGGCACAGCGCCGTGGTCGTACCCATGATCGGGAACAGCGCGATGACGGTGCCGAGGGCCAGTGTGAGCGCGATCTTCTGCGGGGTGATCCCCTGGCTCAGCTGCGCCAGCAAGACGTCGACCACGCGCCGGCGCCAGAAGCCGCGCAGACCCGACGCTGGCGCGTTCATGCGCCGCGCGCAGTCGGCCGCAGCAGTACGTGCGAGACTGGCGCGTCCGCCGGCAATCGCCACACGATCAGCAGCATGTAGCTGGCCATGGCGATATTGCCGAGCAGCAGGATCGCGATCAGCCACAGCAGGCGCGCGGCCAGCGATGTTTCGCGATACGCAAGCCAGACGTAGAAAGTCAGGAAGCCGAAGTAGGTGTCGAACATCGTGGCGATGAACCAGGGGTGCAGGACAACGGCGCGCGGGGTTTCCCACAGCGGCACATGGGCGCTGGCCCAGCTGGTGACGCAGAGCATGGTGACGAGCACGATGCTGAAAGCGATGCGCAGGAACCAGATCATTGCGGCATCACCGGCTGCTCGGTAACCGCCAGCGTCGAGTGCGGCTGCAGCACATCACGCTGCAGATGGGGCGAGTCGGCCTTGCGGTGCCAGGGCACTCCGCGCAGCCAGAGCTTGAGCGCATGCCAGTGGATCAAGCCGATGACCTTCAGCGTCAGCAGCGGGTACTTGATCCCATACCAGGCAAGGCGGACATCGCTGAGCGGGCGACGCTGGCCGCGCAGCCCGCTGCGCAGTACGCGATGCTCGCCATCGAAATCATCGATGCGCAGGTGCAGTGCCTCGCCAGGCACTCGCAGGTGGAAGCCGAATTCCAGCGTGAGGCTGGAGAACGGCGATACGTAGTAATGCTTGGGCACGCGCAGGGTAAAGAGTGAGCCATCCGCCGGCGCGGCGCGGGGCAGCAGGTACAGCTTGTGCTCGCCGAAGGTGTTGCCGACTTCGGCGATCGCGCATAGCGGGGCGCCTTCGGCGTCAGCGAAGCAGAAATAGACCGAGATGGGATTGAAGACATAGCCGGCGATGCGCGGCAGCGTCAGCAGCCGGATGCGCGCTGCAGCGGGTAGCGCGATGCCCTGCGCGGCCAGGTACTGCGCCAGCCGTTGGCGCAGCGGCGCGCCGGCGTCGCCGCTGCCCGGCAGGTGGTCGGCATCATGAAAGCTGTAGAGGTTCCAGCGGTTGCGGCTGAAAAGGCGCAGCGTCCGCGCCAGCGGCGCGAGTTCATCCAGGTCCAGGTAGAACATGAAGAGCGAGTGTCGCAGCGCGTAGCGCTTCGGCGAGAGGCGCTGGTGCATGACTTCGCATTGGTAGAGACAGCTCTTCACGGCGCGGCCCCGGCGAGCGCCAGGTCTTCCACATGCGGGTAGTCGATCGCCGGGGCGTCGGCGCGCGCATTTCCGGTCAGCGTCGGATCGAGCAGGCGGCTCAGGTCCATGGCAGAGGCGAGGGCATCCTCGTGGAAGCCGTAGCGAAAGTAGCTGCCGCAGAAGTAGACGCCGCTCTGCCGGCGATTGAGCTCGGGCAGTTCCTGCTGCGCGCGCACCGCGCCCAGGCTGAAGAGCGGATGATCATAGGCGATGCGCTGCAGGATCTTCGCCGGGTTCAGCGACGCCTCGCCGTTGATCGACACGAAGTAGTTCTGCCGCGTCGGCAGCCGCTGCAGGCTGTTGATCCAGTAGACGGTGGAGGGTTCGAGCGGCCCGTCACCCTCGCGGGCGAGGCGATAGTTCCACGAGGACCAGCACCGGCGGGTCGCGGGCATCACGGATTCATCGGTGTGCAGCAGCGCAAGATTCGGCTGGTAGTGGAACTCCCCGAGTACGCGGTGCTCGCGCTCATCCGCATCGGCCAGCATGCCGAGCGCCTCATCGGCATGGCAGGCCAGGATCACGCGATCGAAACTCTGCTTCTGGCCGCCCTGATCGGTGACGACCACGCGGCCATTTTCCCGGCGAACCTGTGCGACGCCGCGACGCACATGAATGCGATCGCGGAACGGCGCGATCAGTTTCTCCACGTAGCGGCGCGATCCGCCGCTGACCGTGAACCAGGGATGCTGCGTGTGCAGGCCCAGGAAGCCGTGATTGTGAAAGAAGCGTAGCAGCGTGGTGGCGGGGAACTGCAGCATGCGTTCCGGTGGCGTGGACCAGACCGCGGAGCTCATCGGCACCAGGTACAGATCGCGGAATTGATCGCCGTAATTGCGTTCGCGGATGTACTCATCGAGGCTCTGGTGATCGTGCTGGCGCGATTCCAGACGGGCCACCGCCTCCTGGTTGAAGCGGTTGATGGTCAGCAGCATCTTCCAGAAGGCCGGCCTGAGGAGATTGCGTCGCTGGCCGAAGAGCAGGTTGAGACTCGAGCCGCAGAACTCCAGGCGCGCAGGCGTGTGCTGCACGCTGAAGGACATCGGGCTGGGCTGTGTCTCGACGCCCAGTTCGCGAAACAGACGCGTAAGGTGCGGATAGGTCACTTCATTGAAAGTCATGAAGCCGGTGTCGATGGGAATGGCGCCAGCCGCCTCCTCGACGAGCACGGTGTTGGCATGGCCGCCGATGTGGCCGCCCTGCTCGTACAGCGTCAGCGCATAGCGACGTTGGAGCGCATGAGCGCAGCCAAGGCCGGCAATCCCTGTGCCGATGATCCCTAACGTTTCCATGTCGTTATTGTTCGATGCCCTGTCATAGCCAATATATCGCATCGGCGGCGCGTTCGGATGCATCCGCGGGGGCCGGCGGGGCGTTTAACCTCCAGATGACAACTTGTGGCCCGATTGGCTGTCTGTTATGAATGAACGCACCGCTATGGACAGGAGCCCCGTTGGGCCTGCCGCGGGATGGCGGGCGCTGTTGCCGTGGCGAGACCTAGTGAACGATAAGAAATCGGGCGGCGGAAATGATGCGGAGGTCATCCGTCGTATCCGGGCGGGAGACCGCGCCGCGTTCCTGGAGTTCTACGATCGCGCAGCACCACTGCTCATGGCAGTGGCGGCACGCATCCTGAACGACCGGCGCGAAGCCGAAGATGTGCTGCAGGATGTCTTCGCACAGATCTGGCAGAAGTCCGACGGTTTTGATGCCGAACTGGGCTCGCTGAGCAGCTGGGCGGTTGCCCTGGCGCGCAACAAGGCCATCGATCGCATCCGCGCTTCCACGCGCCGCCGCCGGCTGATCGAGGAAATCGCGATCACTACCGATGCCGAGCAAGCCCCGGCAGCATCGGCCAGCGAGCAACTCAGCGGCGAGGAGCGCGCGGGGCGCATTCGCGTCGCGCTGGCCGATCTATCCCCCGATCAGCGTCAGGTCATTGATCTGGCTTTCTTTGTGGGCTTGAGCCAGAGCGAGATCGCCGCGCGGCTGGAGCAACCGCTTGGCACCATCAAGGCGAGGATTCGCCGCGGCATGCTGCGCCTGCGTGAGCAGTTGGGGGACGTGCTGTGATCGACGAACGCACCGAAGAGCTGGCGGCCGCCTACGCGCTGGGCGTGCTCGATCCCGGAGAGAGCGCAGGGTTCGAGGCACAGCTGCGCAGCAATGCGGAGCTGCGCGCGCTCGTGGTGGAGTTGCGCGCAGTCACCGAGCTGGTGGCCGCTGGCGCGCCCCCACTCGAGCCTTCCGGCGCGCTGCGCGCGCGCGTCATGGCGGACATGGGAGAGCGCGGGTTGCCAAAAGTCAGGCCGGCGCGCGGCTGGCAGGGCTCGTTGCCCTGGGCGCTGGCGGCAGGATTGGCGACCATGTGCGTGATCTTTGGTATGCAGGTGCGCAACATGGGCACGCAGCTCCAAGCGCGCCAGCAGCGCATCGACGAGCTCGATCACATGGCCGAGGCGCTGCGCGCCGAGCGGGCCGACCTCAAGCAGGCCGTGGCCACGCTGCAGCAGAGCAATCGCGTGGCGAATATGCGGATCGCGGTGCTCAATGCCCAGGTGAGCGCGGACCCGAAGGCCGTGGCCGTGAGCGTCTGGGACAATGAACGTCAGAACGGCGTTGTGATTGTGCATCACCTGAAGCCGGCGCCGAAGGGCAAGGACTATCAGCTCTGGATCATCGATCCGCGCTACCCCACGCCCGTGGATGCCGGCATCCTGCAGGTCGATGATGCGGGCGACGGCCGTGTGAACTTCAAGGCGCGCCGGCCGATCCAGAACGCCAATCAGTTCGCCGTCACGGTGGAGATCAAGGGTGGCGCCGACGTGCCGACGCCGAATTCCACGGTGCTGGCCGGCGCCTGAGCGACGCCAGCGCGGTATCGGCGCTCAGCGTGCGCGAAAGGTGCCGGTCGAGAGCGCGTCGTACTCGGACTCGAACACTTCCACGCGGTTGCGGCCGTTGCGCTTGGCCGCGTAGAGCGCCTCATCGGCCAGCTGCACGGCGCCATCAGGGCTGCGCGCCAGCGTCGGCCGCACGATGCCCACACCGATGCTGATCGTGACCACATCGAGTGGCGTGCCATCGAGGTGCTCGATCCCGAGGTTCATGACCGCACTGCGCATGGCTTCGGCCAGTGGCAGCGCGGCTTCCCGCGGCACATCGTAGAGGATGACCGCGAGTTCTTCGCCGCCATAGCGCGCGGCGAGATCGAGCGCGCGCTTGGCCACGCTGTGCACCACCCCGGCGATGCGCTGGAGCGCAATGTCGCCGGCCTTGTGGCCGTAGCGGTCGTTGAATTTCTTGAAGGCATCGACGTCGATGAACATCACCGAGATGGTCTTGCGGTCGCGCAACGCCTGTTGCCATGAGCGGATCAGGTGTTCATCGAAGGCGCGCCGGTTCTTCAAGCCGGTCAATCCATCGCGCGCGGCAAGGTCGGCGATCAATCCGCGCTCGAGGAAGGCCTTGCGCACGCGCAGGGCCTGCTGGAAGTAGGCCAGCGCGACGATGCCGACGATGATGGTCGCGATACCCGCGGTGGGCGTGGCCTGCGCGATCGTCTGTCCGTTGACGAGCAGCGCTACCGCAAAGCTCGCCAGTGCGGCGAGACTCGCCTGCACGGCAGCGCCGTAGCGCAGGCCGAGCATGAAATACAGTCCGATGCTGTAGGCAACCAGCCATGACAGCGCTTCGCCCTGGCCGCTGACAACGCGATGCGCAATCTCAAAGGCGGCGAGGATGCCGATGGGGATCGTCGACCATCGGGCGACGCTGAGATAAATATCCTGGTAGACGCGGCTGAAGGCGGCCCAGGTGAGCGTGGCGCAGCCCAACGCGATGAGGATCAGCCGCAGTCGCTGCATGCCATCGTGCCCGTGATCGAGCGACAGCAGGCAAGCCCACAGCACCAGCCCGAACAGCATGGCGGTGAACCAGCGCAGTTGCGAGCGGCGTTCCGACAGGAAAAACTCGTCGTATTCCGCTTCCAGGTCGGGTGCGAATCTGGCTTCGGCCGCGCGCTTATCCAGCTCGGCGGCATAGCGCGAGTCGGGTATGCCCAGCTTGCCCTTTAACATGAAGGCCATAACGGCACGGTACTAAGGAATTTGTAAGCGGCGTGTGTGCCAGTCCGCAAGAATTGGAGCGGGCATAAGCTACTTCGCTGCGCCAGCCCTCTGGCGGCGGCCCCTTGGTATCGGCGGCAGTGGCTACGAGGAAGGTTTCTGTCAATTAGATTTATAATAATCAATGGTTTAAGATAATAATCAGATGTACTTTATTAGAGACCTCTCCGGGAGGTCAAAGCGACCCGATGGACCCGGACAGCGCGTCTGCTTTGAAGGATGTTTAAATGGCGTTTTCATCTCCGGAGCCAACCCGAGTGGACGCCGTCTCTGAATCGCTGCTCGCAGCCCAGCACAAGGCCGAGGCACTGTTCGCCGAAGTCGTGTCCGGCGGACTGATCCAGCCGGGCAAGCTCGAGAGCCAATTGACCGCGGATATCTATGCACTGGCGAAGGAGCGCTTTGGCGTCCGCCGCCATTGGCACAAGCGCGTTGTACGCGCCGGTCCCAACACCTTGCTGACCTACTACGATGAGCCCGCGGATCGCCCCATCGGCGAGGACGACATCGTGTACCTGGATTTCGGGCCGGTGTTCGAGGCCTGGGAAGCGGATTTCGGGCGCACGTATGTGCTGGGCGAGGATCCGGCCAAGCATCGGCTGATCGCTGACCTGGCGGTCGCGTTCGAGGCAGGCCGCGGGCTTTATCACAGCAACCCGACGCTGACGGCGGGGGAGCTCTACGATTTTGTCGCGGGACTGGCCGCCCCACGCGGCTGGGAGTTCGGCGCCCCGACGGCCGGGCACCTGATCGGTCATTTCCCGCACGAACACTCACCTGATCCGGCGCGATTCTCGATCCGCCACGGCTGCGCGACCCCGCTGCGCGAGCCGGACGAGGTCGGGCGCCAGCGCCACTGGATCCTCGAGATTCACTTCATTGATCGTAAGCGGCAGATCGGCGGGTTCTACGAGGAGCTGCTGACCGTCGACCCGGCCTGATGTCGAAGATCGGTGCCGTGCTGCTGGCCGCGGGTGCCGGCCGACGCCTGGGCAGCATCGCCAAGGCGCTGATCCGTATCGAGGGGGTGTCGCTGGCGCAACGCCATCTGCGGGCGCTGCGCGCCGCCGGCGTCGGTGAGATTGTCATGGTCAGCGGATTCGATCACCACGCAGTAGAGGCAGAGGCGCGCGCGCTGGCCCCGTGTGGCATGGTCCCGAAGCTGGCATACAACGCCGGCTTCGCCCAGGGCCTTACCGGATCGGTGCGCCTGGGCCTTGCGGCGCTGGGTCCTGGCTTTGATGGCATTCTCATGTCGCTGGTTGACCAACCCCTGATCGAAGGCGTCGACCTCACCGCGCTGATCGACGCCTTTGAAAATCGCCCAGGCGGTGATGCATTGGTGCCCCATGTCGATGGCGCGCGCGGCAATCCGGTGATGATCGATGAGGTGGTGCGTGCGCGCGTGCTGGCTGGCGCAGCGGATCTGGGCGTGCGCGATCTGCTCGAGCGGGAGCCGGCGCTCATGCATGCGTGGCAGACGGGCAATGCCCGATTCGTCACCGATCTGGACACGCCCGAGGACGTGGCGCGACTGGCTGCGCTCACGGGCTGGCGCATCGAGCTGCCGCCAGTCAGGACGGCTTGAATCGCACCAGCTCGGCGCCCTCGCTGACCTGTTCGCCGACGGCCACGTTGAAAGCCTCGCAGATGCCAGCCGCGGGTGCCGTGGTGGTGTGCTCCATCTTCATCGCCTCGAGGATCAGCAGCGCCTGACCCTTGACGACCTGCGCGCCGGGCTCGACCAGCAACGCCACGACACGGCCCGGCATGAGTGCGCGGATACCGCTCTCATCACCGGCAATCTCGCCCACATGCGCCAGCGGGTCGATACGCTCGAGCACGACGTGGTCGCCATCGATGAAGACATCGCAGCGTTCGCCTTTGAGAATCGCATCGGCGCGCACCTGTCGGCCATCAAAGGCGAACAACAACGTCGTGCCAGCGGGGGTGTCCCTGGGCGCGCGGCCGGAAGTGCCAGCGCCCGATGAGCCGCCGACGATCAGCTCATAGCCGGCGGCGGTATCCTTGATATCCACGCTCGACTCAATGGCGCCGGAGAGAAATCGCAGCTGCCGCGTCGCCCCGGCATTCAGGCGCCAGCCGCCGCCCAGGCGCCAGGGAGCCAGCCCGGGACCGCCCGCAGCCTCATCGCGTTGCGCGCCCAGCACCGCCAGCGCTGCGGCCGCGACCGCCGCGTCGGGTGCGCGCTGCGGGGCGGGAAACAACTGCTCGTGCTCGCGTTCAATAAGCGCCGTGTCGAGATCCGCGCTCGCGAAGGCGCGGCTCTGGACCAGCCGCGCGAGGAAGCGCACGTTGTTGGCAACACCCAGGATCTGGTAGTCGCCCAAGGAGCGAGCCATGCGCGCGCATGCGGCCTCGCGGCTCGGACCCCAGACAATGAGCTTGGCGATCATCGGGTCATACCAGGGCGAAATCGTATCGCCTTCGGCAATGCCGGCATCGATGCGCACGAAGTCCGTAGCTGCCGGGGCCCGCAGGTGATAGATGCGGCCCGTCGAAGGCAGAAAGCCGCGATCCGGATCCTCCGCGTAGATCCGCGCCTCGATGGCGTGTCCGTGGATTCTCAACTGCGACTGCGACAAGGGCAGTGCTTCGCCGGCCGCGATGCGCAGCTGCCATTCCACCAGATCCTGTCCGGTGATCATCTCGGTGACCGGATGCTCGACCTGCAGGCGTGTGTTCATTTCCATGAAGTAGAACGAGCCGTCCGGATCGGCGATGAACTCCACGGTTCCCGCGCCGACATAGCCCACGGCGTTCGCCGCGGCCAGTGCTGCCGCGCCCATCCGTCCGCGCCGCTCATCACTCATGCCCGGCGCAGGGGCTTCCTCCAGCACTTTCTGGTGCCGGCGCTGCACCGAGCAGTCGCGCTCGAAGAGATACACGCCGTTGCCCTGCGTGTCGGTGAACACCTGGATCTCGATATGACGCGGACGCAGCACGTACTTCTCGATCAGCACGCGCGCATCACCGAAGCTCGCTTCGGCCTCCCGCTGACAGGAGGCGAGGGCTGCTGCGAACTCCGCGGCACTGTCGACGCGCCGCATGCCCTTGCCGCCGCCCCCTGCGCTGGCCTTGATGAGCACCGGGTAGCCAATGCGGTCGGCTTCCCGCCGGAGCAGATCGGGCGCCTGATCCTCGCCGTGATAGCCGGGCACGAGCGGCACGCCGCTGCGGGCCATCAGAGTCTTGGCCGCGGATTTTGATCCCATGGCGCGAATGGCGGCGGGCGGTGGGCCGATGAAGACCAGTCCCGCCTGGGCGCAGGCATCGGCAAAGCCGGCGTTCTCGGACAGGAACCCGTAGCCCGGATGAATGGCCTGGGCGCCGGTACGACGCGCGGCCTCGATGATCGCTTCGAACTTCAGGTAGCTCTCGCGCGCGGGCGGCGGGCCGATCGCCACCGCCTCATCGGCGCCGCGCACATGCAGCGCCTGCGCATCGGCTTCGGAAAACACGGCCACGGTGGCGATGCCGAGCCGCCGCGCCGTGCGCTCGATGCGGCAGGCGATTTCGCCACGATTGGCTATCAATATCTTGCTGAACATGGCTTACATGCGAAACACGCCGAAGCGCGTATCCGGAATCGGGGCGGCAAGACTGGCCGCGAGCCCGAGGCCAAGGCACATGCGCGTGTCGGCCGGGTCGATGATGCCATCGTCCCAGAGACGGGCGGTGGCGTAGTAGGGATGACCCTGGGTTTCGTACTGTGTACGGATCGGCGCTGAGAATTCGGCTTCTTCTGCCGGGCTCCACTGACCGCCGCGGGCCGTGATCGAATCGCGCTTAACGGTGCTCAGCACGCGCGCGGCCTGCTCGCCGCCCATGACGCTGATACGCGCGTTCGGCCACATCCAAAGAAATCGTGGCCCATAGGCACGGCCGCACATGGCGTAATTGCCCGCTCCGAAGCTGCCGCCGATGATCACCGTGAGCTTGGGCACCTGCGCGCCGGCCACCGCGGTCACCATCTTGGCGCCATGCTTGGCGATGCCCTCGTGCTCGACTTTGCGGCCAACCATGAAGCCGGTGATGTTCTGCAAAAAGATCAGCGGCGTGCGCCGCTGGCAGCACAGTTCGATGAAGTGCGCGCCCTTTTGCGCCGACTCGGAGAACAGGATGCCGTTGTTGGCAATGATCCCCACCGGCATGCCCCAGAGGTGCGCGAAGCCGGTCACCAGCGTGCGGCCGTAGCGCGATTTCCATTCGGCTAGTTCGCTGTCATCGACCAGGCGCGCAATCACTTCGTGCACATCGTAGGGTTTGCGCGCATCGGCCGGTATCACGCCGTAGAGCTCTTCGGTCGCAAAGCGCGGCGGGAGCGGCTCGCGAATACTCAGTCCATGCGCGGCCGCGGGCGCAAGGCTGGCCACGGCGCGGCGCGCTATCGCCAATGCGTGCGCATCGTTTTCCGCCAGGTGGTCGGCGACGCCTGAAAGGCGCGTGTGCACATCGCCGCCGCCCAGATCCTCGGCGCTGACGATCTCGCCCGTGGCGGCCTGCACCAGCGGCGGCCCTCCCAAAAATATGGTGCCCTGGTTGCGCACGATGATGGATTCATCGCTCATGGCCGGCACATAGGCACCGCCGGCCGTGCAGCTGCCCATGACGACTGCGATCTGTGCGATGCCGTCGGCCGAGAGCGTGGCCTGGTTGAAGAAGATGCGACCGAAGTGTTCGCGATCGGGGAACACCTCGTCCTGGCTCGGCAGATGGGCGCCGCCCGAGTCGACCAGGTATATGCAGGGGAGGCGATTTTCGCGTGCGATCTCCTGCGCGCGCAGGTGCTTCTTGACGGTGGCGGGGTAGTACGTGCCGCCCTTGACGGTTGGATCGTTGCAGACCACGAGGCACTCGCGCCCCGAGATGCGTCCCACCCCCGTGATCAGTCCCGCGCCCGGTGCCTCATCATTGTAGAGGCCGGTGGCCGCCAGCTGCGAGAGTTCCAGAAAGGGCGTGCCCGGGTCGAGCAGCAGTTCCACGCGCTCGCGCGGCAGCAGCTTGCCGCGTGCCACGTGGCGGGCGCGAGCGCTCTCGCCGCCGCCCTGGGCGTTGCGCGCCACGCGCTGCTTCAGATCGGCCACCAGCGGCAGCATGGCTGCGCGATTGGCCTTGAACTCCTCGCTCCTGGGATTGACCTCGCTGGTGAGCACCGGCACGTCCGCCACCCCGACTTGCAATTAATGGACTGATTGTCGGACAATAGCGCAATTAATCAGGTCGGAGCAAGCGGCCATGAGTGTTCTGGATGCCACCGAGCTCGATTACGGTCTGGGCGAGACCCTGACCGAGGTGCGCTCACAGGTGCGCCGCTTCGCGCGCGAGAAGATCGCGCCGCTGGCCGATGAGATCGATCGCAGTAACCAGTTTCCGCGCCACCTCTGGCCGGAACTGGGCGCACTGGGTTTGCTCGGCATCACGGTGCCGGAACGCTGGGGCGGCTCGGACCTTGGTTATCTGGCCCACATAATCGTCATGGAGGAGATCTCTCGCGCCAGCGGCGCGGTCGGACTCTCCTATGGGGCGCACTCGAATCTCTGCGTCAATCAGCTCACGCGCCATGGCACCGACGCGCAGCGGGATCGCTACCTGCCGCGGCTGGTGGACGGCTCGCACGTGGGTGCCCTGGCCATGTCTGAGCCCGGTGCCGGCTCCGACGTCACCGCCATGGAGCTGCGCGCCACGCAGCAGGGCGATCACTATCTGCTCTCGGGCCGCAAGATGTGGATCACCAACGGCCCGGATGCCGACGTGCTGATCGTCTATGCCAAGACCGACCCGGCCGCGCGTGAGCGCGGCATCTCCGCTTTCATCGTCGAGAAGGGCTTCGCGGGATTTTCGACCGCGCAGAAGCTCGACAAGCTCGGCATGCGCGGCTCCAACACCTGCGAGCTGGTGTTCGAGCAGTGCCGCGTGCCGGCGGAAAATCTGCTCGGCGGCCTCAACCAGGGCACGCACGTGCTCATGAGCGGACTGGATTACGAACGCGCAGTGCTGGCCGGCGGCCCCCTCGGCCTCATGGCCGCGGCGCTCGATCTGACGTTGCCCTATGTGCACGAGCGCAAGCAGTTCAGCCACGCCATCGGCACCTTTCAGCTCATGCAGGCAAAGCTGGCCGATATGTATGTGAGCCTCAACGCCGCGCGCGCCTATGTCTACGCGGTGGGCCGCGCCTGTGATGCCGGCCGCTGCACGCGCCAGGATGCGGCCGCGGCGATTCTGTTTGCGGCCGAGCGCGCCACCCAGGTGGCGCTCGAGGCCATTCAGTCCCTCGGCGGCAACGGCTATATCAATGACTATCCGGCCGGCCGGCTGCTGCGCGACGCCAAGCTCTACGAGATCGGTGCCGGCACGCAGGAGATTCGCCGCATGCTCATCGGCCGCGAACTGTTTCGCATCACGGCATGAATCTGCTGTTCGAACCGATCGCCGTCGAGCCCACTTACCGCCGCGTGGCCGGCGCGCTGGTCGAGCACATCGTAGCCGGCCGTCTGCAGGTGGGTGATCACCTGCCGCCCGAGCTCGAGCTGGCGCGCCAGTTCGGCGTCAATCGATCCACCGTGCGCGAAGCGCTGCGCGAACTCGACAGCGCCGGTCTGCTCGGCCGCCGCCGGGGCTCCAAGCGCATGGTGGTGTTGCGTCCGGGCGCCGGACATGTCGGCGCTGGCGTGCGCCGGGCGCTGGTGCTGCACGAAGTCACCTTCCAGGATGTATGGGAGGGACTCACCATCCTGGAGCCGCCGCTGGCGGCACTCGCCGCCACGCGGCGCAATGCGGCCGACTGTCTCCAGCTCCACGCCGCGGCGCAGAGCGTCGAAGCTGCGAGAGATTCGGCGCAGACCGTGGTTCACGTGATCAAATATTTCCGCGCGCTCGGGGAAGCCAGTGGCAATCCGGCGCTGGCCGTGGCGCAGGAGCCGCTGCTGCAGCTGCTCGAGCCGTCGGTGGCGGCCATGCTCGGCAAGGTGGCCCAGGCGCGTGCGCGCATCATCGCCGCGCAACGCCGCCTCACCCAGGCGGTCGAGTCGCGCGATAGCGAGGCGGCCCAGTCGTGGATGGCCAAACACATCCGTGACTTCAAGCGCGGCTTCGAGCTTGCGGGCATCAATCCGCGTGATACTGTCGCGCAGGGTGGGCGCCCGGCGCCCGCGGAGTTCGCCGCAGTATCACCGTAGTTGAGTCCGGCCCATGTTCACCTACATCTGCTTTGGCACCAGCAATCTGGAAGTCGCCGCGCGGTTCTACGATGCCACCATGGGTGCGCTCGGCCACCAACGTTGCGATGTTGAAGACAAGCCGGAGTGGGACGGCTGGATCGGCTGGGGTACTTACCGGGACGGCGGCGCGCAGGAACTGGCCCTATGGGTCTGCAAACCCTTCAATGACAAGCCGGCCACGGTGGGCAACGGCACCATGGTGGCGCTGCAGGCCAAAAGCTGGCGGCAGGTGGATGCATTTCACGCCGCGGCGTTGGCGCAGGGCGGCAGCAGCGAGGGCGCGCCGGGACTGCGCCCGCAATATAACCCCGACTTCTATGCCGCCTATGTGCGCGACCCCGACGGCAACAAGCTGGCGGCCATATGCCGGGGATTCACACAACCTCAGTGAGCGGCCGCGCGGGCGCGCTGGCCGCGGTGGCGGTGGCGGCCACCTTCGCCATCGCCGTGCTTCCGGTCGCGGTCTTGCGCAACACCGCCAGGGCGGATCCTCCAGTGGAGCTGCCGGCGGCCATTCTCGAGCGCTACACCGGCTACTATGCGCTCAGCACATCGGCTGTGATCACGGTTACCCGCGCCGGCGCCCAGTTGCTGGTGCAGCTCCCGGGGCAGGCGCCCACCGAGATCTACGCCGAGACCGCGGCCTCGTTCGTTTACAAGACCATGGATGCGCGCATCGACTTCATGCCCAATCCGCCGGTAGAGATCAACGCGCTGGTGCTGCACCTGCAGGGGCTGGATCACGTGGCCCCGCGCATCGATGCGACTACCGCGCAGGCCATCGCCGCGGCCAATGACGAGCGTGCCAAGGGCGGCAGCCGATGACTTCACCGGACGATCCTGACAGCCCGGCCGAGAATCCGGCCGAAACCCCGACCATCCGCCGCCGCCGTTTCCGCCTGGCACTCAAGGTAACCGCGGTGTCATGGCGTGATCTGTTTCAGACCGTCGGACCCGTGGTGCTCATCAGCACGGTGGCTGTGCTACTGGCGCTGCACTTCGTGCGGCCGGCGCCGCCGAGTTCCCTGACCATCAGCGCGGGACCCGCCGGCAGTTCCTTTCAGACGGCTGCCCAGCAGTACCAGAAAATACTCGCGCGCAACGGCATCACGCTCAAGATCGTGACCTCGGAGGGCTCGCTCGACAATCTCAACCGCCTGACCGATGGGAACTCGGGCGTGGATGTGGGCTTCGTGCAGTCCGGCATCACGGGTGAGGGCGATGCCAGTGATCTGGTCTCCCTGGGCAGCATGTTCTATCAGCCGGTCATCATTTTTTATCGCAGCCGCGACCCCATGGAGCGCCTCTCGGAGCTGCGCGGCCGGCGCATCGCGATCGGGGCGAAGGGCAGCGGCACGCGGGTGCTGTCACTCGCGCTGCTCAAGGACAACGAAATTGCGCCCGACGGAACCACCAAGTTGCTCGACCTGGAAGGAGAGGCCGCGCGTTCGGCGCTGCTCAATGGTGAGCTCGATGCCATCATGATGAGCGGCGATTCAGCTTCGCCGTCCACCATCCGTGAAATGCTGCATGCGCGCGGAATACGGCTTTATGATTTCCCGCAGGCCGATGCCTACATCCGTCGCTTCCCGTACTTGAGCAAACTGACGATACCGGCGGGTGCATTCGATCTGGGGGAGAACCTGCCGCCAAAGCCGATCAACATGGTCGCGCCAACCGTGGAACTGCTGTCGCACACGGACTTGCATCCGGCGTTATCGGACCTGCTGATCGAAGCGGCGCTGGAAGTACACAGTCGCGCCACACTGTTGCAGAACGCAGGGCAGTTCCCGACGCCGCAGATCCATAGCTTTCCGATCAGCACCGAGGCGGCGCGCTACTACAAGTCCGGTCGCAGCTTCGCCTACCGCTATCTGCCGTTCTGGCTGGCGAGCCTGTTTACGCGCGCGGCCGTGATCCTGGTGCCGCTGTTCGTGGTGGTGATTCCGGGTTTGCGCTACCTGCCGCAACTCTATAACTGGCGCATCCGCCGCCGTATTCATCGCCGCTATGGTGAGCTGATGGCGCTCGAACGCGAAGCGCTCGCTGGCAACATGTCCGAGGAGTGGCGCGCCGTGCTGCTCGAGCGCGTCGATGAAATCGAGCGCGCAACCATCAAGGTTAAAATGCCAGGATCCCATGCCGAGGCGCTCTATGCGCTGCGCCAGCACCTGCGTTTCGTGCGCGAACGACTGACGCACGCACCCGTGGCCGGCTCGGACTCGGACACCCCGCCGCCGCCATCCGCAGAGGAGTCGTCGGAGGAGTAATCAGGCAGCCAGGACCGCAGCGTCAGGGCAATGCGGGCCCGGCACTATTGGCGGCGTAGAGCGGCGATGTCACAGGAGTGGCCAGCGCTGCGGCCAGGTGGGCAGAAGAAGCGGCGGCTGGCAAGGTTGCGGCGTGATCGCGGAAGCCGCCCTTCATCATCAGTAGATCGCCCGGCTGCGTGAATTGACGGCGGCCGAAATCCCAGTTGATACGTCGACCAAATTCGAGGCGCAGGTTCTCGTGCGCGGCCATGTGCAGATTCACCAGTTCGCGTCGCCCCGAGAGTTCCGCAGCACTGCTGGTGCCTCCCGGCAGTGCTCCGGGAGTGGAATGCTGGTCGAGACGAAAGCCAAAGCTGCGGGCCGCGGTGCCGGGGCCGATGGGTTGCGAGATGTAGAACATGATCTCGCGACCCTGGATGCTCGAGGGAGAACCGGGATCGGCGGCCAGACACGCGCCGGCCCAGGGGAGTGCCGCGCTGCCGAGCGCCAGACACTGCACGTTGAACCGAACTCTAAGTCTCCTTTTCACGAAATCAGTATGCGCTGGGGCGAGGGGCTGTCCGGACGAAGGGAACAGAATGCGACGGAGTGCCGAAAATATTGCCGATCGGCGGTGATTATGGAAAAAACCGCCCCCGAACACACTGATCACGGCAGTAACGAAGCCTTGGCGCGCAGATTGGCACCGCGCCACAGATACAACGCCAGCAGGGGATCGTCGGTGCGCATGGCATGGGCTTCGAAACTGGCGTGATGGATCAGTGTTCCCGGCAACCGCCGCTGCCAGTCCCCATCGCCCTGCCGCCATGCCGCGCTCCCCGACAGGGGTAGGTAGAGTTCCTCGGGCTCGTGCTGGTGGGACGGGTAGCATGTCTGCGGACCGAGCAGCAGAAAGCCGCAGGCAAGGCTATCGCTGCGGCTCGCGGCGCTTGGGCCGAGCACTTCACACCACCCATAGCGATCGAGGAAGGACGCCTCGATGGCGCCGGCAGCCACATCGGCCTGGCGGTAGGTCTGCCGCCACGCCAGATCGCCGGCAGCCTCCGCCAGCATCGCGCATAGTTCCGCGCTGAAGGCCGGCGCAGCGTGCACGGCGCGCGGCAACCACTCGAGCACGGGCAGTGTGTGTTGCACCGGAACTGGGGACGCCGGTGGCGCGACTTCCGATTGCAGACCAGTCGGCCAGTCGGCCAGCCACGACTCGATAACCGGATCACCGAGCGAGGTGAGCAGGGCGCGCGCACGCCCGGCGATCGCTTCAGTTCGGATGGTATTCGCGCTCGGTGTGATGCACGAGTTGCGCCGGATAGAAGTACACCTCTCGTAGCGAGCCGTCAGCGTAGCGCGAGGCCTGGTCGTTGAAGTGCGGCGACTTCGGGTCGCTGCTCTCCCCGCCCATGGTGATGGCGCGCGCGGAGACACGCTCGCCGAACTCGACAATGGCCACGAAGCTGTTGCCGTTGGTGCCGTAGTACTTGTTGGTGCCCTCGTAGCGTCGCGCGCCGAACGAGGCCAGCGAACCCCAGCGTGCCGAGGTGAACTCGACTGGAATACTGGGCGCGGCATCGCTGAATTTCTGCACGATGTCGGAGGTGAGCCGCTGGCAGCGATTCATCTCGCCCCATGGCACGCGCCAGGTGCCAAAGTCGCGCTCGAGGCGGTCGGAGACCCGGGCCAGTACCGAGAGCTTCTGCGTCACAGTGGTCCGATCGGCCATGTCGTCGTAGACCGAGAGCTTCTCGGCGTCGGCATCGCTCTTGGCTTCGTTCCAGAGCTCATCGCCCCAGAGTGCCGCCAGCGTGGTCGCCACGGAATGCACGCCCCAACGATAGTTCCAGCCGCGCAGCAGCGCGATCTGATCGGCAAGCTTCGCCTTGAGCGCACTGGAGTCATCGATGGTGTCGTAGGCCGCGGTGAGGGCCGGGATGAGCTGTGCGAAGGCCGGCAGGTAGGAATCGAAAGCGGCTGCGTTCAATGCATCCTGAGAAAAATCCTTGCGATCCTTGAGCAGCAGCGTCGCGTGCACGCCGCGCGGATTCTCCCCCGCGGTATCCATGTAACGCGGGAAGTCCTCGCGTTTGGGACTGCTGATGCCGGCAGCCGAGTACGGCCAGTCATTGGTGTTCATGATCCAGCCAGTGGCCGGATTGAGCAGGTGCGGCAGCTCCGCGAGCGCGTGCAGGCCCTTCCAGTCGGTCGCCGGATTGGCGCCATCGACCGGGCGCGTGTAATCGAAATGATCGTCGCGGCGCGGCACGAACTGCGGGTGCAGGTAGGCGATGGAGCCATCCGCATCGGCGTAAATCGTATTGTTGGAGGAATTCGCGCGCAGTTCCATGACCTTCATGAAGCTGGCGAAGTCGCGTGCCTTGGTGAGCCCGAACCCCTGCGACAGCGCCTCGATGGGTTTCTGCATCAGTGCGATGGCGATCCACTTGCCATTGATCTGGTCGATGATGGGACCATGGTGAGTCGCGTAAGTCGTGAATGACTTCGTTGCCATGCCGCCATCGGGCGTCCGATAGGCAACGTTGACCGTCGAGACGGTCAACGGCCGCAACTCGGTGCCGAAGCGATACAACAGGCGTCCGCTCTTGTTGACGATGGTCTCGGCAAAGAAGTCGACGTTATCCACGCCGCTGGAAGTGTGCATCCAGCCCAGGCGTTCGTTGAAACCCTGGTAGATGAAGAACTGGCCCCATGTGACCGCGCCATAGGCATTGAGCCCCTCATCGCTGGTCACCTGCAGCTCGGAGCGAAAGAAAAACGAGGTGTGCGGGTTGATCAGCAGCAACGCGTGGTGGTTGACCGTGTTGGCCGGGGCAATGGCGATACCGTTGGAGCCGCCGGGCTCGTTGTCCGCGTCGGTCGGATCCAGCCGGGAGGCGACCCGGCGCCAGGGGCCGGCGCTGCCACCCTCGCGATCGGCCGAAGAATTGAAAAGTAGTTGCCTAGGCAACCAATCGGCGATCGGGAGCCGCATTTCCGTGCGGCGCGGGTCACTGGCGCCGGCAGGGATGCGCGCCGTCCTGGCGGGGTACAAGGCCCGCAGCGGTGGCAAGGCCACGCGCTCGATGTCGCCGCCGATGCTGCCCTCGGTAAAACTTAGCGCCATCCACGGTTCGAAGCGGTGCAGTACGCGCGGGGTGACCTGCGGGTGCGAATGCAGATAGAAGTTGAGCCCGTCGGCCCAGGCCTGCATCAGCTTCTGCAGCGGGGCGGGGGAGGCCGCGTAGTGCGTCTTGAGTTCTTCGGGCCGAATGAACAGCTTCATGCGCAGATCCTGGTAGATCGCGCTCTCCCCCTCGGCCTCGGCCAATCGACCCATCGCATTCAGGTAATTGGTTTCGATGCGATTGAAATCGTCCTCGGCCTGCGCGTAGATCATGCCAAACACGGCGTCCGCGTCGCTCTTGCCGTGGATGTGCGCGATACCCCAGTCATCGCGCACGATGCTGGTGTCAGCGGCCTCCGTCCGCCAGCGTGCTTCCTCATCGGAGCCAGACTGCGCCGCGGCAGGCAAGGCGGCGAACACAGACAGCAATAGCAACGCGCGCAGCATCATTCTCATGCGATGGGTTCCGTTTTGTGGCCGGCCCGAAGGCCGCAGCGATTCTCCAATAATTCCGCGCAAAGGGCGACGAAGAAGGAATTAATTCAATATGTAATGCTTCAAAAACAATATATTGCAAAACATATGAGATGCTAAGTATCACACGCGGTCCGCGCACTCAAAGCGGCAATTCTCAGGTCGACCGCGACCGCGGGAATAAACTGGGCTCGCGCGCGAGTCCTTACCGATAAGTGTGTGGTTGTATCCATGGACGATAAACGTCGTCGCTTCGAGGTGCAGGTGCTGCCTCATCTCGATGCGGCTTATAACTTCGCGCGCTGGCTGGCGCCCGTGCCGGCCGATGCCGATGACGTGCTGCAGGAGGCGGTGCTGCGAGCATTTCGCGCCTTTGACTCGCTGCACGTTTCGGACGTGAAAGCATGGCTGTTCGCCATCGTGCGAAATTGCCACTTCACGGCGCTGAAGCAGCGTCAACGCCGCGCGCAGGTGCCGTTGCCCGAGGAACACGATGCCGAGGATGGGGCAGCGCTGGTGGCCGATGCGCCAGGCCCCGAGGAAGAGTCCATTCGCAGCAGTGAAGCGCACAACCTGAATGAGCTCATGCGGCTGCTGCCCGCCGAATATCGCGAGGTGCTGGTGTTGCGAGAGCTCGAGGATCTGAGTTACCGCGAGATTGCCGAGGTCGCGGGCGTGCCTATCGGCACCGTGATGTCGCGCCTGGCGCGCGCCAGGCGCGCGCTGAAGGGGCAGTGGATGGAACAAATGCAAGGAGCTCCCCGTGCTGTGCCCTGAACAACTGCGCGTGCAGGCCTACTTCGATGGCGAGGTCGATGCGCTCTCGGCCTCGGAGATCGAGCGGCACCTGGAGCGCTGCGGCGAGTGTCGTGAGCTGCACATCCAACTGCAGCAGACACGCCGTGCCCTGCGCAGCGAACTCAATTACTTCCGCGTGCCGCAGCCCTTGTCCGCACGCATCGGGGTTGCCCTCGATGAGGCCGCCGCAGCCGATGCCGGGGCTGCGGGCGCGGGCGCGGGCGCGGGCGCGGGCAGCGGCAGGTTCCGCAGTGCGGGCGCGGCGCGTGCCGTGCGCTCGGTGCGTTCGTTCTGGACCGGCGCCTTCAGTGGCGTGGGGCTGTCGGCAGTGGCGGCCGCGGCCGTTCTCTTTATATGGATGCCGATGCTGGGCACCAACCCGCTGATCGACGACCTGGTGGGCGCACACCTGCGCTCGCTGATGCCCGATCATCTGATCGACGTGGTGTCCTCCGACCGTCACACGGTCAAGCCCTGGTATGCCGGGCATACGGATGTCTCGCCGGCCGTGGCGGACTTCGAGGCCCAGGGCTACAAGCTCGTGGGTGGCCGGGCGGATTACCTGGATCAGCAGCGCTCGGCCGTGATGGTGTACCAGCACGGGCCGCACACCATCAACGTCTTCACCTGGGCCGCGGACCGGCACTCGCTGCCCGCCGAAGTCACGCGCCACGGCTACCACCTGCTGGCATGGAAGATCGGCGATCTGCAGTATTGCGCGGTATCGGATACCGGATGGGATGAGCTGCACGCACTGGCGGCACTCATCCAGGGCATCGCTTAAGAGCGGCCAATACAATCTCTCTCTCTAATGCACGCTTACAAGCGCTGGCCTCGGATGGGCCGTTAGAATGCCCGAGCCGTGAAAACCTTTCTGCTTGCCTTCGGCGCCCTGTTCTCGATCGTCAACCCCCTGTCCGGGGCCTTCATATTCTTCGGCGCCACCCGCGGACTCGACATCAAGGTGCGCTCGGCGGTGTCCCGCTGGGTCTCCATCTATTCCTTCTCGATCATGACGGCTTCGCTGTACGTAGGCGCGTACGTGCTGAGCTTCTTCGGCATATCGATCCCGGTGCTGCGTGTCGCCGGCGGCATTGTCGTGGCGGCCTCGGGATGGCGCATGCTCAATGCGCCCGATGCCACCGAGCAGCGGCGCAGCGAAACGCCGGGACCGTCAGAGCCGCGGTCGATCGAGGATCCCCCCAGCCGCCTGGCCTTCTACCCTCTGACGATGCCGCTGACGACCGGGCCGGGCACGATCTCGGTGGCGATTTCCATCGGCGCGAGCCGACCCAGCGGCTTTCATACCTCGTCGGTCGAGTTCTTCGTCGAGACCCTGGCCGCTGTGGGGCTGCTGTGCCTGCTGATCTACGGGTCCTATCGCAATTCCGCGCGCCTGGCGGACCTGATCGGACCCACCGGCACCACCATCGTGGTGAGGCTGTCGGCTTTTCTGCTGTTTTGTATCGGCATCCAGGTGCTCTGGAATGGAGCCGCGGAGCTGCTGGGGACGCTGCCGATAGGGTCCGCTGGAGTCAATTAGGGCAGGGTCCCAAACCTGGCGCGTAGTTCGTAGCCGGCTGGCGCTTCCGTGCGCCGTGGTTTATCTTCGGGTTAGAACCAACTTGTCGAGCTCGAGGGAGCATTGCGCCCTATGCGCTTGGATGCGATGAAGTCTCAGCCGGCGGCCGTTCCGGATCTGCCTCGCGGTACGGTACTTTTTGCCGACCTGCGCGGCTATATGAGCATGGCCGAGCGCCTCGAGCCGCAGTACCTGGCCACTCTGCTGGATGAGTTCTTCAGCGCCCTGACGATATCGGTCGAGTTACATGGCGGCGAGGTGTACCACACTGCCGGCGATGCGCTGATGGCGGGGTTTGGTTTGGCGGAATCGCAAGCCGACGGCGCCCATGCGGCGCTCGCGGCCGGCCGGGACATGCTGCTGCGCTTCGCGGTACTGGCGGAGCGGTGGCGGCAAGAGGCGCAGATCCAGGCTGGCCTGGGTGTGGGACTGCATCTTGGCGAGGTGGCGCTCGCGACCTTCGGACCGCCGACTCGGCGGATTCCGACCCTCGTGGGCGACACGCCGAATGTGGCCGCGCGCCTTTGCAGCCGCGCGCGCGCAGGCGAGGTCCTTTTTTCCTGCGCCGTGGCAACCGCCCTGAACGCAGGCACTGCAGCGGCGCCCGCCGGTGCGCCCGGCTTTGCGATGTCGGCGTTTCTGCAGCTGCCGCGCTTCGAATTGCGTGGGCGGCGCGAGCCGCTCGACATCTGGTGTATCCCGGCCGGGCGGCGGCCGCCGCTCGACCCGATGGGCTTCGAGCTGCGCGGCGCCGAACACTGGCAGTAGCGCCGAGCACTGGCAGTAGCCTTAAGGCGACGAGTCCTAAGGCGACCGAGTCCGCAGCGGGAAGATATAGCGGGCCGCACTGTCGGCAACGCGCCGCGCTTCCGCCGGCGTCAATCCCAGTGAACGCAGCAGCCCGCCGGCCATCTGGGCCGCAATGGAGCCGGCGGGTGTCGCCAGCCGCTCCTCGAGCACATGCCGCGTTGCGATGACGACCGTGCCCATCACCAGCAGCAAACCGATTTCCAGATCCACCGCGGCGAAGCGGCGTGCACGGATACCGCGCAAAAGATCATCCCGCAAATTCCTGTTGATGGGTGCATCGGCCATGGTCGAGCCGGGGTTCAGCCGCCACAGGGCCTTGGCGCTATCGGGGTGCTCGATCGCAAAGCGCAGGAACACGCACAGGCCGCGGGCCACCCGCGCGGCAGAATCGGTAACACCGACATTCGCGCCCGCTGCCAGGCGCTCGGCCTCGGTGCGCACGGCGGCGCCGATTTCTCGCGCGAAGGACTCCTTGTCGGCGAAGTGATTGTAGAAGCTGCCCTTGGCGACATCGGCCGCCGCGACGATCTCATCGATGCTGATGCCATCGATGTCACGCGAGGCGAGCAGGGCGCGGCCCGCATGCAGCAGCGCCGTGCGTGTGCGCAGGCGGCGGCGGTCGGGGCGTCGGTTTGCAGGGCTTTCCATTTGACTATTTAGTTTAATAATGACTAAATAGTCAATATATTTTACGGGGGATCAATCATGGCCGGGACCGTCACTCTCACGCGTCGCGACGACATCATCGTCATTACCGTCGACAATCCGCCGGTCAATACGATTACCGCGGGCGTGCGTGCCGATCTCAATGCCGCCCTCGATGAGATCGAGCGCGGCGCCAAACCCCGCGCGCTGCTGCTGCGATGTGCCGGCAAGACCTTTTTCTCCGGCGCCGATATCGGCGAGTTCGGTGGGCCGCCCAAGGAGTCCGAGTACCGTGCGCTCTGGGCGCGGTTCGAGAATCAGCCGGTCCCCGTGGTGGTTGCCATGCACGGCACCGTGCTCGGTGGCGGACTGGAGCTCGCGCTGGCCTGTCACTATAGAGTCGCGGCTGCCGATACGCGCCTCGGCCTGCCTGAGGTCACGCTCGGGATCATTCCGGGGGCGGGCGGCACGCAGCGCCTGCCGCGGCTGATCGGCGTCGAGAAGAGTCTCGATCTGATTCTCGCGGCCAAACCGGTCAGCGCGCAGGAGGCGCACGCGCTCGGATTCATCGACGCGGTCATCGAAGGCGATCTGCTCGAAGGCGCGCTGAAGTACACGCAGGAACTGCTCGCCAGCGGGGCAGGCCCGCGTCGCACGTCGGAGCGCAAAGTCGATCCGTCCACTGCCACCGAGGAGATCCTGGCGCGCATGCGTGCGCGCGCAGAGCGCGAGTATCCCAATCGTGTCGCAGGCTTCACGGCCGTCGAGGCCGTGCAGGCCTCGCTAACGTTGCCGTTGGCCGAGGGCCTGGCGTTCGAGGAAAAGCTGGCCAATCGCTCCAAGGACACGCCCGAGAGCCGCGGCGCCATCCACATGTTCTTCGCCGAACGCGAGAGCCGTCGCGTGCGTGACCTGCCGGCCGGCGCTGCCGCGCGGGCCGTACGGTCCGCGGGCATCGTGGGCTCGGGCACCATGGGCGGGGGCATTGCCATGTGCTTTGCGAATGCCGGCCTGCCGGTGGTGCTGGTGGATGCGGATGAGGCAGCCTTGCAGCGCGGACTGGCGACCATTGCGCGCAACTATGATTCGATGGTCAAGCGCGGCCGCATCGATGAGGCGGAGAAGGCGCGCCGGATGGGGTTGATCCAGGGGACACTCGACTACCAGGCGCTGTCGCAGGCGGATGTGGTCATCGAAGCCGTGTTCGAGAACATGGATCTCAAGCGCCGCATCTTCACCGCACTCGACAAGGCCGCCAAGCCCGGCGCGGTGCTGGCCAGCAATACTTCGACGCTGGATGTGGCGCAGATTGCGCAGGCCACCTCGCGTCCTAAGGATGTGATCGGCATGCATTTCTTCTCACCCGCGAACGTGATGCCGCTGCTCGAAGTGGTGCGCACGGATTCAACTTCGCCGGACACCATCCAGACGGTCATGGAATTGTCGCGGCCGCTGCGCAAGACGCCGGTGCTGGCGCGGGTGTGCTACGGCTTCATCGGCAACCGCATGATGGAAGGTTACGCGCGCGAGGCCGAGCGCATGCTGCTCGAAGGTGCAACGCCGCGTGCGATCGATAGCGTGCTGGAGAAGTGGGGCATGGCCATGGGCATCCTCGCGGTGTTCGACATGGCCGGCGTCGATGTCGGCGTGAACGTGCACAAGGCCAATGCCGAGCGCTACCCGCCGGATCCGAGCTACTACCAGGCCGATTTCGCGCTGGCCGAAGCCGGCCGGTTCGGACAAAAGAATGGCAAAGGCTACTACCGCTACGAGCCCGGTGACCGCAAGCGGCACGATGACCCGGAAGCCGTCGCGATCATCGCGCAGCGCGCGCAGAAACTCGGTATCAAGCCCGAGGTGCACAGCGAGCAGGAGATCCTGGAGCGCTGTCTCTATCCGCTCATCAACGAGGCCTTTCGCATCCTGGAGGAGGGCGTCGCGCAGCGCGCCAGCGACATCGACGTGGTGTGGTGCGCGGGCTATGGCTTCCCGCGCTATCGCGGCGGCCCGCTGTTCTATGCCGAGGAAATCGGTCTGGCCACGGTGCTCAAAGGCATCGAGAGCTATCGCACGCGCTTTGGACCCATGCATTGGGAACCCGCGGCGCTGCTGGTCGAGCTGGTCAGGCAGAACCGGACCATCGCGGACTGGGAGCTCGCCCGCTCCAACCGATGACAGCGGCGGTCAGTGCCAGCAGGGCGGCGCTGGCGATGAAGACGCTGCGTAAGCCCAGCGCCGCGGCGAGCGCACCGCCGCTCAAGGGTCCCAGGAAGGCGCCGAAGAAGGTCGCGCCCGCACTGAGCCCATACACCCGGCCGCGATTCTCCGTGGGCGAATGATGCGCGAGTAGTGCGTTCGCCGTGGGGAGGATGCCGGCCAGAAACAGACCGGCGCAAAATCGCTCCGCCACGAACAGGCCATAACGGTGTGCGAATGCCTGCGAGAAATTGCAGGCCGCTGCGCCCAGCACGCCAATCAGCAGCACCCGCCCACCGCCGATCGCATCGCCCAGTATCCCGAGCAGGGGCGCACAGAGCAGCCCGCTGAGCGCGACGATCGAGAAGGCCAGACCCGCGAGCGTGGCCAGATCCGCGCGCGGCCCAACGAGCTGCAGGACGAAAAGCGAGATCATTGGTTGCGGGCAAAGGATGGCCCACTGGCAGAGCAGCAGCACGGCGATCCAAAGCCAGATGCCGCGCGCCAGCTTTGGTACGGCTGCCGCATCCGCTGCGGCGGGTGCAGCCGATGCAGGCGGCGCGGCGCGCGCAGGCACGCGCATCATGAGGGCAGCCACCACCACGGCGGCCACGGCGGCGCCGAAAAATGGCGCGCGAAAACTATGGAAGGCGTCGGCCAGCACGCCGCCGATGAGCGGTCCGATCAGCGTGCCGCCGAGCTGCGCGGTGGCCATGAAGCCCAAGGCGTAGCCCATGCGCGCCGTCGGTGTTGCGGCACTGACGATTGCCATGCTCGCGGCGACGTGGCCGCCGAATAACCCCATCGCCAGGCGCAGCGCCAGCAACTCCAGCGGATGCCTGGCAAAGCACATGAGCGCGGTGCTGATTCCCGCGGCGGCGCAGGACATCAGGATGATGAGTCGCCGATCCAGCCGGTCAGAGATTCGGCCCCAGGCAGGGGAGGTCATGGCGGCGGCCAGCGGTGCCGCACCGAGGATGGCACCGGCCCAGAGGCGCAGCGCAGCGCTGTCGTGGATACCCATGCCGGGAAGCATGAGCGGCAGCACCGGCGGCACGATGGAGAAGGCAGCGCTCAGAACGCATTGGATGGCCGACATCGCGCCCAGCGTGCGGTGCCAAGCCATTGTCAGAACGCCGGGACTTGTCGCGCCGTGTCCTCGATCAGGTTTGCTTCCTCGGACCTGAGCCATCCCTGCTCGACCTGCGCTCGGGCGGCAGCCGCTACTTGCCCCAGATACCGATCCTGCGTGCCATAGAGTTCGCGCAGGCGCGCGGCATCGAAGGGCAGGCGATAACCGTAGAGAAAACAGGCGCCCCCGGCCGTGCCGTAACGGGCCGCGGGCACTGCAATTTCCGGTAGCCGCAATCCGCCCAGTGCATTGCCGTCGGAATCGGTTTTGGCTGATCCGTCGGCTGCGGTTTCGATACGTGCGGCGCGCGGCGGCGGCGGGCCGCCATGAATCCAGCGATCGATATGCTCGAAGGCGCTTACCATGACGTAGTTCAGCGGCAGCGTGTTGGGTCCCCAGCCTGCCGGGAAGTCCCGCTGGCACTCGCTGGCCGAGAAGCGCGGCAGATTGCGCGGTTCGATCACAGGCTTTGCCGCTACCCACGGCGACGCACCGGGTTCGATGACCGGAGAGGCGTTGAGATGCGAAGCGCCCGTCACTTCCCATAGCCGGAATCGGCTATCGAGGTCATCGCTGTCTTCGCGGCGATTGTTCAGGCCGCCGAAGCTGTTGAAGTCGCTCTGCGTCATGATTCGGATCACCGGCACATCGATGGGCCGCACATACATCGAGTTGGCTATCGTGACGTATCCGTCGAACACTGGTGTTCGGGCGGCCAGCCGCGCATCGTCGTGGTGGAAATTCGCGAAGGTAGTCACCGCGACACCCGTCCAGGAATATCCCGTCAGCAGCAATGTGTGCAGGCGCACGCGCGGGATCCCGGGGAAATGACCGCTCTTAACGAGCGCGCCGAGCTGCGCAATCATGCCCCAGAGCTGCGTCGCATCGGCCCCCTGCAACCGCGCATAACGCTTGGGGTTGCTGGTCTTGAGTGACTCAAAGGTCACCGGGGAGGCGATTCCCAGATAGATGTCGCCGTGCTGCGCGAAGTAGCCGCTGAGCTGTGACCAGACGATCGCGCGGCCGCCGTCCAGCGGATGCGCGGTCTCGACGACGACGCGGCCGCTGAATCGCGCGGGGTCACTGGGTCGGTAGAGCAGCACGCGTGTGCAGTACGGCGCATTGGCTTTGAGAATGGGCCGCACATAGCTCTCTCGCCGCGCCATGTCCGCAGGCATATCGCGCGTGAGCATGTTGGGCGCATCGGCCATGGCGACAGGCGCGTAAGTATTCGCGCGTCCGCACAGCAGATACTCCTCGGCGCCGTACCCGAGGTGCTCGACATTCCAGACGAGCGTGCCCTGGTGGGCTGCATCCGACAGCGGCTGCAGCGATGCTGCGGCGCCTGCTGCGGCCGCACCGGCACCCGTGCTCATCGCTGCCAGCGCAATCGTTGCAGCAGCGAGTGCGAGCCTATTTATCGTTGGCGCCAAACGCGTAGGTTGCCCGGAGGCCGAACTGTCTCGGCGCGTTGTAGATCAGGCCGTTCGATCCCAGGCCTATGTCGATGGTGTTGGCGATGTAGACCCGGTTGGTGGCATTGAGCATGTAGGCCCCCACCGTCCAGTGCTTCGGCGCGGTGTAGGTCAGGTTGGCATCGAGAATGCCGTGTGCTTCCAGCCGATTGTAGATAGGCAGATCCTGGCCGGCATAGGCGGGTATCGTGAACTGCGAACCTTGATAGGACCACTGCAATCGCGGCGTGATCTTGCCGCCATCGAAGTGCCAGTCGTACTGCGCGGCCAGATACCCCATCCACGTGGGGGAGAATGGCGCGGGTGAACCTGCCACCGTGGGCAGCGGATTGGTGCTGTAGAAGAACGGGCCCGTGAAGTAGCCGTGCAGGTAGGCGACATTACCGTCGACGCGGAAATCGGCCAGCAGTCCGGTGAACTCGGCCTCAGCGCCGTCGTAACGTGCGCCGGCCGCATTGCTGGTGGCCGGTGCGCCGCCGATGAACTGCTGCAGCTGGATATGTCCGTAGTTGGAGTTGAACACATCGGCGTCGAAGCGCAGGTGCCGATCGAACAGCGTGGTCTTGATGCCGGCCTCGGAGACGACGTTGGTTTCATCGCCATAGGCCGGCCCGCCGAGGTTGCCGCCGCCCGCCTTGTAGCCGTTGGCAATGGAGGCGTAGAGCATCGAGTCCGTGGTCACATTAAAGTTGACCGCGGCTTTGCCGGTCAGCTTGTCCGAGGAGGGCGAGGTGTTCGTGAGCACCGTGTTCGGACCCAGGAAGCTGATGGCGTGGTAGGGCTCGCGGTCCTCGGTGTAGCGGCCACCGAGAGTCACCGACCACTGGGGCGAGAAGCTGTAAGTGGCCTGTCCGAAGCCTGCAGAGGAGAAATGTTTCGCGACGCCGTAGGGACTGACAAAGAAGCCGATCGGAGCGGGGGCGCCTGCCGGATTCTGCGTGAAAGCGAGGTCGAGCGGAGTGCTGGTGTCGAGGTAGTAGAAGCCGCCGACCCACTGCAGCGGTCCGCTGCCGGTCGATAGCACGTTCAATTCCTGCGTGAAAGTCTGCACATCGGTGCGGCGTTGCAGCTGCCAGTTATTGACGTCGCGGCCGAAATCCTGGTCCTCGCGGTCCGACTCGTGGCCGTCCTGGATGCTCGTGACCGAGCGCAGTTCAATTCCCGGCACGAAGTCCCACTTGATCTCAGCCGACCCACGGTTGCCATAGATGTTGAAGGACGAGGGCGAGTCGTAGGCCACCGTGTAGGGCAGGTTCTGGATGCTGGCGCTGAAGGGGTCAGTGGCCGGGTTGGCCAGCGGCTTGACCGCCGGCCCGTCTGTCAGGCTCTGGAATTTTTCCAGCCGCAGCGTCGCTGAGAAATTATCCGCGGGCTGGAACAGCAGCTGCAGACGCACGGCCTGGGTATCGACATTGCCCGGACTCTCGAGATTGAACTGGCCTCGTACGCCGCTGCCCAGGTTATGGGTAAAGCTGTTTTCGGTTTCGCTGACTACCGCCGCGCGCGCGGCAATGGTGTCGGTGATCGGCAAATTCAGTGCCGCCTCTTCCTTGTAGTCGCCATAATTGCCGACGGTCTGCCGGTAGTAGCCGGACGTGCCGTTGAAATCCGGTTGCACCGTGTTTACCAGGATGGCGCCGCCGGTGGCATTCACACCCACCAACGTGCCCTGCGGGCCGCGCAGTACCTGCACGTTGGCGATGTCGAACAGGCTGAAGAGATTGGTGAAGTTATCGGGGATGTACTGGCTGTCGACGTAGTACACGACGCCATTCGACGACGTCGGGGAAGTCGCCTGCACGCCGACGCCGCGAATATTGACGAAGCTCTCGCCGGTGGATTGCGGCTGGATGGACAGCCCCGGTGTGACGTTGCCCAGGTCCTGCAACGTCAGGACATTCTTTTCCTGCAGATCCGCACTGGTCAGTACCGTGGCCGAAATCGCGACTTTCTGCAGATCCTCGGTGCGCTTTTCAGCGGTGATCACCACTTCCTGCAGCTCATCGCCCGAGGAGGCTCCGGTAGCGGCGGTCTGTGAGTGTGCGGCCTGCGGCATCGCGACGGCGCCCGCCAGGGCAAAGGCGACCGCGATGGAGACGCTGGTTATTTGGCGAGCCGTTGTGCTTTGGTGCATGAACTTCCCCTCGGTACTTTTCAGAAGCTTTCGTTGGCTATGAACGGTGCGCAGGGGCTGTCATGTAAACGCTTGCATTACACGGCGTGGAACGCGAGTACGATGCACTCATGACTGTTGCTTTCCCCCAAAACTGCCTGGACGCAGGGTCGCGGTCGAGCCGCGCTCTCTAGAGGCTACGTTGGCCTACCGCAATGGTCGCGCATTTGGAAATGGTTGGCAAGTTCATCTATACGGCGCCGGCCGGCCGCAAGACCTGGCTCTGGGCGGTTCGGAGCTGATCTCTATCCCTACTCAAAGGGAACTGATTGCAAAACATCTAGATACAACGTATATCTAAAACAATTAGGCAGAAAAAAAGAAGCTGCTAAAGCACGCGTGCCCCCAGGCTCAGCGGGGAGAATGGTTTAAAGCCACACCCAATGAGAGAAACATCTCAGGGTGCGTTCAGGGCTCCGGCGCCTGCCACCTGGCATTGGACCTGGCCGGTTGCGGCGATGCCCGCGCTCAGTTCCCGCGCATGCCGGTAGATGGCAGGTCCCGGAATGCCGTAGGCAGTCAGCGTTGCAGCGCTGTGCTCAGTTTCGCGGTCATAGAGCGCATCAAACTGGCGCTGATCTTCCGGTGTCGCCTTCTGAAACACGACGCCCTGTCGCTCGCCCATCTCCTGGCCCGCCTTCTCGGCTGCGCGTGTCTGTGCTGCCAGCGCCTGCTCCCAGATGGCAGTGGATTGCTCGAGTACCGACTGGTCTTCGGGAGAAAGCTGCCGCCATCGCCGCAATTCCATGGCTCGCGCGGGATACGCACCGCGCGGGATCTCGAGCGACCAGTAGTATTTCGCGACCTCGCCGAAGTGCAGCGCGCGCAGCGTATCGGCCGGTGCCAGCACGCCATCGAGCACGCCCTTGGCCAGAGCCGAATACACCTCGCCCATCGGCATGCTGACCGGATCGGCGCCCAGTTCGCGCAGCACGCCGAGCAGTTCCGAGGGCGCACGCAGTCGCAGCCCTCGCAGATCCGCGAGCGTGTGAGACCGCGCGGGTCCGTGTGACGATGCCCGGCATCGTGCCGCCCTGGATCGCGAGCACCTTGAGCCCTGAGAGTTCCCGCGCGAATTCCGGTTCGGCATCCGACAGGCAGCGGTACATCGCCACCTGCTGCTCAAAAGTACGGGCGCCGTCGTAGAAGCCGGCCTGGGTCCTGATGAGTTGCTCACCGCCGCGTGCGTAGATCGGTGTGATCAAGCCGATGTCGGCGACGCCATGCCGCAGTTCGATCATCGATTGATCGGAAGAGAGCAGTGCGCCGGACCAATTGGGATGGATACGCAGCCGGCCGTTGGAATGCTGTTCGACCCAGCTCATCCAGGTCCGATCAGCCAGGCTGAAGGTGTGGTTGGGCGAGTAGGGACTCGCATAGATGAGCGTGACGGGCGCTGCATCGGCGCGCGCACTGAACACAGCAGGCATGCGGCCGCTGCAGCGGCGAGCCCTCTCACGTCAAGCCCGCCTGCGCCAGAAATTCCGACACGTGATTGACCGTGCGCTCGTGGCTCCAGCCCTGGGCATCCACCATGTCGGCCGATCGAGCGTCAAGGTCGGAACGCCCGCGGCTTGCAGCGAAAGGCGCGTCAGCTTGGTACCCGACTGCGACAGACGATTGCCCGGAGGCACCAGCATCACGGCCGCATCGATGCCGCAGCGCTTCGCTTCGCTCACCATCCAGCCATTCATCCACGGCGGCAGGTGCAGCACCTCGTTCATGGAGCAGATGCGGCTCGCCAGCGCGTGCATCGGCTGGCCTTTGAGCGCGCGGATGTACTGCGGCCCGGCAAACGGCATGTACATCGACCAGACGAATACCGCGCCGAGGCGTTCTTCCAGCGCATTATAGAAGCCCGGGTCATGCCACAGTCCGGCGCCGATCCACATCAGCCGCACGCGTTCGTTGGCCGCTGACCGCCGACGCCTGCCGCGACGCGCTCGGCCACCTCGTCGCGGAAGCGGTTGGCGTGGGCCACGGCCCATTCCGAGCCACGATGCCACTGCGGGATCATGGTGTTGGGCATCTGATCGGCGATGGAGACCGGGCAGGGCCGCGCATCGCCGATCATCTCGCGCAGCCTCGGCGATGTAGCCTTCCTGTTCGTTGATGCGCTCCATCAGGGCTTCGAGACGCTGACTCGTCGAATCGCCGACCGGTCTTGCTCTCGAGCAGTGCGATCAGGTCGCGCATCTCCGCCACCAGCAGATCGATGCGGCCGCGCTCAAAGACCTCTTCCCAGTCTCGTGCGATCGCTTGAACCACTCGGGGTCCTTGTGCGCCCACCCCGGGCGCCTCGAGCGGGAAGAAATCAGTGCCGAGCGCCGTCGGCCCATTGCCCGAACACTTGTTGAATGCAGTCGCAGGTCAGGCGCGCGACCAGCGCCACCGGCCTCGGCAGGCCGCCCCAGGGCGCGGTGCGTGGATCATTCGCGAGCGTGCAGGCCAGACCCAGGGAGCAATAGCGGCAGCTGTTGCTCGGATAGCCGCGCTGCTCCAGCACCTTGAAATAGCGTTGCGAGAGCTGCTTGGCCGAGATGTAGGCCGACCACCATTGGTTGGTGATCAACGCGATGTCCATGGCGTGAAAGATCTCGTGCGGCGTATCGGCCTGCGCGACCACGAAGGGCTCGCCTGTCTCGATCACGCGGCTGCGCAGCGTCGTGACGTATTGCGCTGATAGGCCGTGGCCTCCGCGGTGCAGCGCAGATCCTTGCGGCTGCGTCGTCCGCCGAGTACTCATCGGAAGACGCCCGAGCTGTCTCGAGCGCCCGACGCGCTCGGCTCGAGAGCCCGAAAGCTCGCGGGCGATCTCGCGCGAGTGCTCGCCGAGCGCGGGCGCGCGAAAGGGAGACGCGGTGCTGTCGCGAGAAGGCAGATAGGCGTGCGCATATGCCCGAAGGTGCCTAGCAGCGGATGTGTCAGCGCCATGAGCGATTGCCGCGCTCGCGATCTGCGGGTCGTGCTCGAGCAGGTCTTCGATGTCCTGCACGAGGCCGCCGCAGAAGCCCGGCGGCCTGCAGCTGCTCATGCAGCGCCGGGCCGTCCTGTGGTGCGCACCAGGCGTCCAGGCGCGCATCCCTGCGGCCAACTCCAGTCCGGGCGGCAGCGCCGGCATGCGCCAGCAGCCGCTGCCAGTCGTTCGCGACCCCGGCAGCTGATCGCGATCCACCGATCGCTCGCCCGCCGACGCGATAGAATCCTGATGAAACATGCCGGGCTCGCTGATTGCCCATGCGACCGAGCGGGGCCTCGCGCTTTGCGTTCGCACGATGGCCTCGTGCATCTGCTGCACACAGATCTCATACATCGACGCATCGATGTGGCATCCCCGGCCGGTCTCGCCGCCGATACTGCAGCGCCGCTGCGGCGGCAGCCGCCATCGACGTAGGGCACGATGACATCGCCATAGGGCACGGCGCCCGGAATGACAGGATCCCGATCGGGCCAGCCGGTCAGGTAGGTGCGGCCGGACAGCGCCGCGCCCGTGCCGTCCACTCCCCACTCCTGCGCGAGCGGTCCGCTCTGACCGATAGACGCTGCCGGAAACCATGATGATGGCGGGGTTGAGCGCGCTGCAGCTGCGGCATAATCCAGACCCAATTTGGCCATCGTGCCGGGCGAGAAATTCTCGACGACCACGATCCGCCCACCAATCAGCGGGTCGATGACCTCGCGGCTCTCGGGCTTCTTCATGTCGAGCGCGAGGCTGCGCTTGGAACTGTTCAGGTGCGCAAACCAGGGCTTGTCGTCGAAGTTCTCCGCGCGCGAGGCGCTGACCTGCACATCGATGCGTGAGAGGCAGGGCCGCGTGCGGCTCTCGACCTTGATGACCTCGGCGCCCAGATCGCCCAGGATCTTGGTGGTGATCGAGCCGACCAACGCCCACGAAAAATCCAGCACGCGCACGCCGGCGAGCGGGCCCGCGACGCGTGCGGCGAGCGCTGTTCGCCTTCGCACAGGCGCTGCCGGGCCTGCACTGATGCGGACGAAGCGTCCCGGCAGGCGTCGGCCCTGCGTCTGTGCGCCAGAACGCGCGCGCAGCCAGATGGGCGATCGGCCAACACATCGGCCGGTGTCGCACACGACAGTGGCATTGATGCCGCGCCGCCGTCCCTCGGTGGCAATTTCCTGTTGCGGAACGCGTGGCAAAAAAAGCCGCGATGGCACTTTCCCACAGCACGCGCACCTGCGGATCGAGGGTCGAGCGGTTGTAGCGCGACCAATCCGACGCCGCGCAGTGGATTAGCGAGCCCGACCTCATCGATCCAGTCGCTAGCGCCTGATTGGCCGGAGCGCCGAAGCGGCCGGTCATCAGCGTGTGGAAGCACCAGCCGTCCGCGAGCGGCCAGATGCAGCGCACTGTGGCGCGGCCGTAGTTGAGCGGCACCACCCACGCGCTGAAGTTTGCGACGATCAAACTGCCATACCAGGATGCTGTTGACGTTGCGGCGAGAAGCGCCACTTCCTGTGCCGACGATATCGACGTGCTGCCCCATACCGCTCTGGCCGCGCTGATAGTGCGCGGCCAGGGCGCCGGCAGCGGCCGACCATCCGGCATGGAAGCCGCAGGCATCGAGCGCTTCCTTGACCGGCGCGCGATCGGGATGCGCCGGTCAGGCGCAACGTGCCGCCGAGTGCCGAGGCGATCAGTTCGGATCCGCGCCACGAGGCGCGCGGGCCGCTGCTGCCAAAGGTAGTGACCGAAACGTGAACGAGGCGGGCATTGAGCCGCCGCAATCGTTCACGCGACCACCCGGCATCCAGCAATGCAGCCAGACCGATGTCTTCGATCAGGAATGAGGCGTCAGCAACCTGGCTTTCCAGCTTCTCAAGATCGGCCGTTTCTATCTCAGCTCCAAGCGAGCCGAGAAAGCGCGCCAGCGCGCTGTGCGCGGTGAGAGAGAGTGCCAGCACGCGATGGCCTTCCAGCAGCATCATGCGATTCTCCAGTGCGCGCCGATAAATTCGCGAATCTCATCGAGAGCGCCATCGTCTGCGTTCCACCGACGATGCAATAATCGCAGACTCGGTATCGTTGCACCCTCCAGGGCGCGCAGCTGCGCGGGCAGATCCCACGCCAGCGCTTCTTCCTGCTCCAGCAACCAGAAAATGACGCCATCAGCACGCGTGGTGCGCACGACTTCCAGCAGATCCGCGGCTGCGTCGCTGAATGCGCGCGGACCGTTGCGATGCGCGTGGTAGTGCAGCGATAGCGCGGGGATCGGATCCGTCTCGCCGTCGATCGTCGCACCCAGACGTCCGAGCGCATGGTCACCCAGTTCAGCGACGATGTTGCCGCCGGCAGTCTCGACCGCACGATGGAGCCGGTCATCCGGCGGCGCGCTGCCGGCGAGAATCAACCGGGGTCCGCTCTCGCCGCGCGTTGACTGCCCGAGCCAGTGCGCCAGCGCCGCATCGAACTCGGGCGCCGCGCAGTAGTCGGAGGCGCGGGAGAGCCGTTCGACGAACGACCCCGCCGGCGCCGGGGTTTGTTCGCGCCGCCTTTGCACCTGGAGCAGTAGCTGGCGGCGCCGGTTGCGCTCCTGGATGCACAGCGGCAGCTGATCGGGGCGGCTGCCGAGCGACTCCGCCAGCGTCGCGGTCACAGCCTGCGTGCGCAGGGCGCTGCTGGTGCGAGGGATCTTGCAAAGATCGAACAGTAACGGCGCAGGACCTGCGCAGAGCTGGCGTCGCCGCAATTCGCACAGGTAGTAATACAGGCGCTGAATGCTGTCGTTGGCCCGCGTGAAGACGACGGCATCGATGAAATCGAACGCGCCGGCGAGCCATTGCTCGGCAACCGCCCGCTCCTGCGGCTGGAAGCTCGCTTCCAGATATCCATCGGCCCGCGCGGTCAGGATCTGCGCGGGGGCGGGCAGCCGCCACGGAAAGGCGCCCGCCGCGGCGATCAGTTCCGCCGGCACATCAGTGCCCAGAAAGCCGATTACGCGCTGGCCGCCAGACTTTGCGCGGCGCGCGGCGGCCGCGGGATCTTTCAGGGCCGCATCGACCAGCGTTGCCAACGTGCTCATGCGGCCAGGAATTTCGGCAAAGCCAATGCCATGGCCGGCAACAGGATCAGCAGCAGCAGGTGCAGGAAATCGGCCGCCAGGAAGGGCAGCACGCCCTTGAAGATGCGACCTATCGAAACATCCGGGGCGATCTGTTGAATGACGTACAGATTCATGCCCGATCGGCGGATGAACGAATCCGATCTCCATGGCGCGCACCAGGAAGATGCCGAACCAGATGGGCGAAAGCCCCATGGTCTGAATGACGGGCAGCAGGATGGGCGTGGTCAGCAGCATCAGGGCCAGTCCATCGAGCACCGAGCCCAGCAGCAGCAGCACCAGCCGCCATCAGCAGCATCGTGGCAACGGGTTCGCCGCCGACGGTCGCAAACAGGCCCGTGACCTGCACTCGGCGAGGCCCGTCACACTGACGAATACCGAGAAGATGATCGCGCCGATCACAACCAGGTAGATCATGCCGCTGGTGCGCAGCGTTTCGGCCAGCGCATGACGCAACGATTGCCAGGTCAGTCGGCGCCGCCACAGCGCATAACGCCAGCGCGCCGACGACGCCCACCGATGCGGCCTCGGAGTGGCGTGAACCAGCCCAGCGCGATGCCGCCGATCACGAGCAGGATCAGCAGTGCCAGATCGGCGACCCGCAGCAACGCAATGCGCCGCTCCCGCCAGCCGACGCGGGGTGTCGGCGGCGCAATCGAGGGTCGCAGATGACAGATGATCAGGATGGCCAGGCAGTAGAGCAGCACCTGGGTAATTGCGGGAACGATCGCCGCGACGAACAGCTTGCCGATGGACTGCTCGGCGATGATGCCGAAGATGATCAGCGCGCCCGAGGGAGGGATCATCTGGCCCGAGCGTGCCGCCCGCGGCCACCGCGCCAGTGGCCAAGCACGTCGAATAGCCGCGCTGTCGCATTTCCGGCAGCGCGACCAGCCCGATGGTCGCCGCGGTGGCGAGGCTCGAGCCGCTGATGGCACCGAACCCGGCGCAGGCCGCCACCGAGGCCAGGGCCAGGCCGCCGCGTCGATGGCCGATGATGCGCGCGGCGGCATCGAAGAAATCGCGGCTGGCATTGGCGGCGAAACAGAGGTGCGCCATCAGTAGAAACAATGGCAGTACACCCAGTTCGTAACGGGACAGCGTTTCGAACAGCACCACGCCTGATTTGATCAATGCGGGTTCCAGACCCAGCAGCAGTACCAGGCCGCCAAAGCCCACCGCGCCGAGTGCGACACCGATGGGTGTGCCCGTGCTCAAAAGCGCGAGCAGCAGCAGCACGCCCCCGATGCCGATCGATAGCTGGCCCATCAGGACCTCGACCGGCGCAGCAGGCGCCGCGCGGTGATACCAGCCGCCGCAAGGACGGCCAGGATGCTGACGAGGCGCAGCGGCGCGAATGGTATGTGGAGCAGCTCACTGTCCTCGTGCCCGTTCCAAAGGTCATGCGCGATCCAGCTCTGGCCGGTCGCCAGGACCAGGAAGAACAGCAGCGTCAGCACGCGGGCGAATTGCTGCAATAGCAGGCGCATGCGCGGACTGGCTCGGTCGAGCAGGAATCGCGCGGCCGCATGCCGGTTGGCGAGTGTCGCGAATACGATCGCGGTTGACGTTGCCACCACGATCGAAGCCTGTACCAGCTCGAGCGATCCGAGCAGCGGCAGGCCGATGTGACGGCCGAGCACGGCGACGGCATCGACGGCCATCGCCAGCAGCAATGCGGTCGCGCCCACGTAGAACAACGGACCACGCGCGCCCTCGTCGTCCGCCGCGGCGTCCGGCGTGCGAATGTCCGGATCTCTCATGCGACTACGACCATGGCGTCACGCCGCGTGATGTTCAGTGGCGGCAGTCCCGCTTGCACCGTTATTCGCCTGACATAGTCGATGACACGTTCGGCGGCAGCGCCTTCGGCGAGCACGGGGCGGCCAGGCGGCTCGACATGAACGGGCACGAAGCCCGCCTCGATCTGGCCGCTGTCGAGCAGGCGAATATGGGCCAGCAGCGCATGAACTGCCTCGGGGTGAAACGGCGCCAGAGTGTAAGCCGGATCCGGTTCGAAGCCGAAGCGCTGCCGTCGCTGCCGCGCCCATTCGGCACGCGCCGGATGGGATTGCTCCGGACTCAGTGCGTGTGTGACTACGCAGCCGTTGCCGAGGCCGTGAAAGATTGGTTTGCCCTGATAGAACTCGATGCCGCGCAGGATGTGCGCGTGGTGGCTGACGACGACGGCGGCGCCTGAATCGATCGCCCGGTGCGCAATGGGGCGCTCGTAAGGCGCGAGTTGCGCTGGCGTATGAACGATGCCCTTGTGCAGCGCCACGACCACCAATGCGCCATCTTTTCCGGCTGCAGCAATGTCACGCGACATCGCCTCCAGCGATTTGGTGTCCGCAGTCTGCAGCGGCGCGGCAGGGGCGGTCGGAGTGCCGTCGGAGGTATGAACCTTCACGTACGCGCAGCCAGCCCGGTCGGCGGTGGCCCAGCTCGCTTCCGGTCCGACGCAGTTGTAGCTCAGCAGAGCGATCCGCGTTGATCCCGACATGAAGCGGGCGGGGGCGCGGGCCTGCTCGAGGTTCGAGCCTGCGCCGCAATGACCAATTCCCAATCGATCCAGTTCCGCGCAGGTATCGGCGATACCTTCGGCACCGCGGTCGGCCATGTGATTCCCGGCAAGCGTCACGATATCGAATCCTGCCCGCCCCAATGCTGCCAGGTGCGCCGGCAGTGCTCCGGGCGCGGGCACATCGCCACCGAGCTCAGTACCGCGAAGCGTGTGCGGCACTTCCAGATGACCAATCACGCAGGCGGCCGAACGAGTGCAGGCTGCAATACCGCTCAGCCAATGGTCCGGGTCGGGCGCGTCCAGTATCAAATCGCCCGTGAAGAGCAGCTCCAGAGTCGTCCCCCCGACATGTTAGACTGGTTGATAGTATCATCTAAATCATAAAGTGGAATGCGGCCGGATAGGGGCATAACGTTGCATTGCTGGCCCTATATCGAGCCCTGACATTCTGTATAGTAGTTGAACAGATCAACTAAATAGCGGGGAATTCAACGTCATGCCTCAGCCCCTGGCTGGCGTCAAGGTGGCCGATTTCAGCCATGTAATGGCAGGGCCATTCTGTTCGCATCTGTTGCGCATGCTGGGCGCCGAAGTGATCAAGATCGAATCGCCAGCGGGCGATGCCATGCGCAACTACGGCCCATTCCGCGATCTGGATGGCATCGCGCCGGCCTTCATCGCGGCTAATGTCGGCAAGAAATCCATCGTGCTTGATCTGAAGAGCGAAGACGGTCGCGAGGTCGCCACGCGATTGATCCGTGAATCCGACGTGGTGCTCGAGAATTTTCGCCCGGGTGTAATGGCCCGATTAGGTCTGGGCTACGAGGTCTGCCGCCAGTTGCAGCCGACGATCATCATGTGCTCGGTGTCGGGCTACGGACAGAAGGGAGCGCAGCGCGACCTGCCGGCCATCGACAACATCGTGCAGGCCACGAGCGGCATGATGGCGTCCAACGGTGGCCCGGAAGATCCCCCATCCCGTGTGGGTTGGCCCGTGGTCGATACCTACACCGGGACCCTGGCAGCCCTGGCCGTTGTGTCGGCAATACTGCAACGCGACCGCTTCGGCGGCGGCCAATACATCGATGTCGCCATGCTCGATGCCTCGGTGGTGTTGCTGACGGCGCTTGCAACTCCTTACCTGGTGACCGGCCAGGTGTTGCCGCGGACCGGCGATACCGGCTACAGCGGTGCGCCAACTGCCGGGCTCTTTTCCACGGCGGACGGCGCACGCATTTCCCTGGGCGCCGTGCAGAACAACCAGTTCGCGGCACTGTGCCGCGTCATCGGCCATCCCGAACTCGCCACGGATCCACGCTTCGCCTCTCCGCCGGCACGGGCCGAGCCCGAGAGCGCCGCTTTTCTGCGCGATCTGCTCGCCAAAGTCTTCACGACCCGCAACGGCCGCGACTGGGAAAGCACCTTGAGTGCCCAGCACGTTCCCTGCGGGCTGGTGCGGGACATCGGCGAGGTATGCGACCAGGTGCGCGGCGCCGATCGGGGGCTGATTCAGCCCACTTCGATCGCGGGCGTGCAGGTCAGCGGCACTGCACCGGCGTACGTCAATGCCGGTTTTGTGTTCGAGCATGATGGCCCGGGCTTGCAGGGCTCGGCGCCGCTGCGCGCCGAGCACACGCGCGAGGTGCTGCTCAGCCTCGGCTATGAGGAGGCCCGCATTGCGCAGTTGATCGCCAGCAGGGCGGTGGCCGTCAGGGACACTTAAGGATGGATCCGTCGCAGAAACGCAAACAGCTGACCGAGTTCTTCGGCGGAGAACAGGCGTGTGAAGCGCGCTTCATGCTCGATCATTGTCTGCCGCAAGCCCTGCAGTTCACGCTGGCCGAGCGGGGTCAGGTACAAGCCCTGGCGGCGTCGATCGATCGTCGATTGCTTGCGCGTAACCCATTTCTGTCGCTGCAGCTGGCTGACGACGCCGACGATAGTAGCCTTGTCGACGTCGAGTTGCTGCGCCAATTCGATCTGCGCAACGCCCGGGTTGGCCTCGACGAGGATCATCAGGCTGAATTCAGCGGGGCGGACCTGCACTTCGCCCAGCGAACGCGTGAGGTCACGCCACAGGGCAATCTGCGCGCGCCGGATGTTGTAGCCCAAAAGATTCGGCAGCAGGCCGACATTGATCGGCGGCGAGAGAGCCACGGCCTTGGGACCGCGCTTGCTGCGCGCATCGCTCATACCCGCATCCGCGCGCGCCTTTTTTCGTTCGCTCATGCGCATAGGGTAGCGCAACGCCGCCTGATGGAACGGCGCGACTTGCAGATGTAAGCGCTTGCAGCTAGTGTCCATCAATATTCAAATCCCATGCGACCGCATCGAATAAACGTCATCCAATGGGCTTGCGCCGGGCTGCTGGCCACGCTCGGCTCTCTGCACGCACAGAGCCCCCCCGCCGTGGGTGGCAGCGCCGGCGCGAGCCCCTCGGTGCAGTCCATACAACCTGGAGTCATCGGCGTCGTATCCGGACAGACTCCCTCGCAACAGGCCCAGGCAGCGGTCGCGCCAGTGGCCGATGCCGCGGTGGCGCCGGACTATTCCGCGTCCTGGTGGAGCCCCGGCAGTGGCCTGCGCCTGAACGCGCTGGCTGAATTCGATACAGCAGCCGGAAAATTGGGACTCATCAACGGCGCCGGTGATATAGACACGCGCGGTCATCCATTCTTCGAGCCATTGGGACGCAATGGCAGGGCCTGCGTCACCTGTCACCAGCCGGCCAACGGCATGAGCCTCTCGGTCGAGGCCATTCAGCAGCGATGGCAGGCTACGGCTGGCAAGGATCCGCTGTTCGCTGCGGTCGACGGCTCGAATTGTCCCAGCGCTCCGCAGGAGCAGGAGTCCTCGCACTCACTGCTGCTCAGGCACGGGCTGTTCCGTATCTTCGTTCCATGGCCACCCAAGGCGGCCGATGGGTCCGCCATCGCGCCCGAATTCGACCTGGAACTAGTCAGCGATCCCAGCGGTTGCAATAACGACCCGGTCTATGGACTGCACAGCCCGAATCCGCAGGTCTCGGTGTTCAGGCGGCCGCGCGTCGTCGCCAATATGAAATACGTCATGAACAGCCTGGGAGCACCGCTCAATATCAAGGATGGCTCACCGATGCAGCGGGACCCGGAAACCGGTCGCTTCGTCAATATGAATCTCATGGCTGATGCGCGTGAACCCACGCAGAAGAGCCAGGCGACCAACGCAGCGCTCACGCATCTGCAAGCCGAACAGGTGCCCAGCAGCGAACAACTGCGACAGATCACGGATTTCGAGAATCAGCTGTTCGTGGCCGCCAGCGCCTCGAAGATCGCCGGCAGCCTGATCGCGGCGGACGCTCCCTCCGGCCTGGGACCCGGCGCCATGCAGCGCGGATCGCCTGGTCTTGGCGATAATTTCTATACGCCGGTGTTCGGATATTTCGACCAATGGTCCAGGCCCGCGGGCCCGGATCCCCAGGCGCAGTTTCGTGCCTCGGTCGCGCGCGGCATGGAAGTCTTCTTTACGCGTTCGTTCTATATCCGCGACGTGACGCATCTGAACACGGTGGGCCTGGGCAATCCCATCAAGCGCACCTGCGCCACCTGTCACAATGCGCGCCTGACGGGCATGGACTTTGCGCCCGGCTGGATGGATCTGGGCACGGCCAACGAGCCCTGGTCTCGCGATCTGCCGATGACGGGCGAATTGCCGCTGTTCAAGCTGACTTGCCATGCCGACCGCAGGCCGCATCCGTATCTCGGGCCTGTCATTTACACGCACGATCCCGGACGGGCGTTGATTTCCGGTCGCTGCCTCGACATTGGCGCCATCACCATGCAGCAGTTTCGCGGGCTGGCGGCGCGCGCCCCGTACTTCTCCAACGGCTCGGCCAACAATCTGCGGGAACTTGTGGATTACTACGACAGGCGCTTCGAGGCCAACTACACCGAGCAGGAGAAGCAGGACCTGGTGAATTTCCTGGGCGTGCTATGAAGTGCGTGCGCCGGAGCGTGTTCGCTTTAGCAGCCGCATGGCCGGTGATCGGCGCCTGTGCGCCCTCAGCAGGCACGGAGGTCGTGTTCGTGAGCTGCCCCATTCTGCGCAACACGAGCCTTCCATGCTGGCTCGGCGAAAGTGGTGGTGAGCTTTATTACCTGGGCCCACAGGGCGATCTGACCGCGGCATTCTATCCACCCGAATTCCGCCATCGCATGCTCGTGGAAGCGGTGATTGCCGACGGCCCGCAGGTATGCGGCGGAATCGCGCTCGAATCGGTGCGGGTTTCGGTGTTGCCGCAACTCGACATCAACTGCAACAGCATGCTGCCGGCGGCGGGTTACCCGGACCCCCCGCACATGCGCGGCACCGGCCCGTCGGGCGTGCGCGGCGCTGCCGCGCCGCTGCCGCCGGAGCGTCCGAAGCCGATGGAATTTCAGGCACCATTCACGGCGCGCACCTTTACCGCGACTTTCAATGCTGACAGCGAGCGGCTTTGGCAGTCCGCACAGAACTCAATTGCGGAGGCGGCCCGCTATGCCGGCGCAGCGGCGGCATCCCGGATTGAGATCACGGGTTATCGCGCGGCGATGCGATTATCCAACGGGCTGAAATTCATCGAGCAGGACGACATCGCTCAGCGTCGCGCCGACGCGGTGCTCCAGGCTCTGCGCACAATCGGTCTGCCGGAACGCGCGCGACTGGTGGTGAAATGGCAGCGTGCCGCCGTGGCGGCGCGGGACCTGGATGAGAATCTGAATGCGCGCCGGGTCTCGATCCTGGTGGTGCCCTGAATCAGGGCCGCCGCTAGAGAAAGCGCAGCGGTACCGATAGGGCGCCGATCTCGGGGAATCGCGTCGGCTTGATCTCGCCCGCCAGCTCGAAGCCGCGGGTGCACTTGAGCAGTTCCTCGATGGCCACACGCAGTTCCAGCCGCGCCAGCGGCACGCCCAGGCAGACGTGCGGACCCATGCCAAAGGCCAGATGGTCGGCGATGTTCGGGCGGTTGAACACGAATTGATCCGGGTTCTCGAACACGGTCTCATCGCGGTTTGCGGAGGCGTAGAGCAAGGCGATAGGTTCGCCCTCGCGAATGGTACGTCCGCGAAATTCGACATCGCGATTGGCGGTACGTGCGAACCCGCGATACGGCGTGTAGAGCCGCAGCAACTCCTCGATTGCGCGCGGCAGCAGCGAACTGTCGGCGCGCAATTGCTGCTGCAGTTGCGGATGCCGCGCCAGATGCACACACATGCTGCCGACCACAACCGTTGGCGCGATGATGCCCACGACCAGGACCTGCCGGATGGTGCCGAGGATCATCTCATCCGCAAAGGGCTGGCCATCAACACGCGCTGCGAGCAGTGCGGCGGTTGGATCGGTGGCAGGGTCCCGCGGCTCGCGCCGCCGGCTCTCTATCATGGTGCGGGCCAGATCGTAGAGCTTGAGACTGGTTTCGCGCACCATCTCGCCATCGGCTGACTGCACCGCGATGTTGTAGGCGCGTCCGACCTGCTGCAGGTTGGGCACCAGTTCCTCGGGCACGTTCATCCATTCGGCAAATACGCGAATGGTCAGATGGCTGGAGTAGTCCGCGCAGATGTCGCCGCCACCGCGCTCCACCAGCGGCCCCAGCAACGAGGCCGCGGTGCGCCGGATGGCCGGCTCCAAGGCCGCGATACGCTCGGGCTTGAGCAACGGATTGAGCGCGCGCCGATAGGGCGTGTGCTCGGGCGGGTCCAGATGCAGCGGCGGCCTTCTACCCGTGAAGGCCAACTTTGGCACGACGTTTTGTCGGGAGGTGATGAACACGTCGGGCTCCGCGAGCACGCGCAGGACATCCTGGTAGGTGGCAAGACCCCAGAAGCCGCCCCAGGCATTGGAATGCGCCACGGGACACCGCTCCCGCAGTTGCGCGTAGACAGGGTAGGGACTGTCAAAAGTCTCGGGAATCAGCGGATCGAAATCCTGACCGTCGGATGCGCTCATGGCCCGGGCTAATGTAGCAGCGGTGCAAGCGGATTGAAAGCGCTTTCATTTCACGACCATTCGCGAGCCGGGCAGAGCCAGGACTCAATCAGCGAATCGCAGCCGCAGTGACGCTACCAGCGCCGCGGATAGCAGCAGAGCGGCAGCGACCAGGCAGGTCGGGCCCGCGAGCGTGCCTGTTCGCTCCAGCACATAGCCCACCAGGTGGGGCATCACCAGTCCGCCGGCCGTACCGGTGATGTTGATGGCGACTGCGCCGACAGCCAGCGTGCGAGCGCTGAGCAATGAAATAGGTAGCGCCCAGAAGGCCCCCGTCGCACCGCCGAGTCCCAGACCGGCCACGAACAGGGCCAACATACCGGCCGGCCCGGGACCGATCGACCAGGCAGCCAGCAGAGCTCCGGCCGCGACCAAAGCTGGCACCGCGATGTGCCAAAACCGCTCGCCGGTTCGATCCGAGTGCGCGGCGTTGTAGTAGGTGCCGAGAACCACGCCGAGCCACGGTAGGGCATTGACCCAGCCGATCTGCGCCGGTGTCAGTCCACTGAGTCGTTTGATCATCTGCGGTAGCCAGAACATGATTCCATAGGAGCCCGACAGCAGGCAGAACCACAACAGGCCACATGCCCAGACCAGCGGTTGTGCGAGAACGCTCCAGTCGTTGCGCGCCAGAACTGGCGTGCGCTGAACACTGTTTGCGGCCAGCGCGGCGCGCTCTTCGGCTGTGATCCAGGAGGCATCGGACGGTTGATCCGGGAAGTAGAACCACGCCGCGATGCCGAGCACGATCGTCGGCAGCGATTCGGCAATCAGCATCCAGCGCCAGGGAGCGAGTCCGGCAGGGAGCGCCTTGCCCATGAGCCAGCCCGATAGCGGCCCACCAATGATGATGGACAGCGGAATCGCCAACATGGGCAAAGCAAACGTCGAGGCGCGCGCCCTGTGAGGGGCGAATTGAGTCAGATAAAGCACGATACCCGGCGCCAGTCCGCCTTCCGCAGCGCCGAGTGCCACGCGCAAGACATAGAACTGCTGCGCCGAATTCACAAACGCCGTGGCGCAGGCCGTCAGTCCCCACAATACGGCGCAGCCAGCGATCCAGCGACGCATGGCAAAGCGCTGCATGAGCAGCACGCTCGGATACTGTCCCAACAGAAATCCCGCGAACACCAGTCCGGCGCCGAATCCATATTGCGTGGGTGTGAATCCCAGTTCCCGATTCATCTGCAGCGCGGCGAAGCTGATGTTCACCCGATCCAGGGAACTCAGCAGCATGAACAGGATGGTTGGTACACCCAGCCGCCAACGCACCTTGGCTGCGAGGCTCGCGGGCGCAGATGGCGTGGCAGAGACCGCCTCTGAAAACGCTTTCATCTTCGAAGCTTAGCCCGACGGCTGCACTCGCGCCAGCGGCGCTCTTCAGCCGCTCTGGCGTTCGATGAGCGAGAAGCCGATGTTGACCACGGGATTGTCGATGGCCTGGTTTCGCGCTCGCAGCATCAGGAATCGTGCCGCGTGTTTGCCGATCACCCCACCATCGATTTTCACAGTGGTGAGCGACGGGTTGAGTTCGGCGGCAAAATCCAAATCGCCAAAGCCGATGACCGCGATGTCATCCGGCACGCGGATACCGCGTTGACGCAATTCATCGAGCACACCATGCGCGCCCCAATCCGATGAACAGACGATCAGATCCGTGCGGCGTCCGCTGTCCAGATGCGCCGCCACCGCGCGGCGTGCGAGTCCATAGGTGGACGGTCCCGTGAATGTGGACACCGCCGGCTCCGAGGCGCCGTTCTCCAGCATGGTGCGCGCGAAGCTGTAACGACGTGCCAGCGCGCGCACGCCCGTGGCCGACACCACCAGGGCGTGGCGGCGGCCCAGCGTCAGTGCGCGGCGCGCGACTGCGATGCCGACGGCCTGGTGGGAGAACCCGACGACCAGATCGATGGGATCATCGGGCAGATCCCAGGTTTCGATAGTGGCAATGCCGGTGGCCTTGAGCTGCCGGCGCGCCGACGCATCGAGCATGGTGCCGGTCAGGATGATGCCGTCCGGCCGGCGGCCAATCATCGCCTGGAGTTGGCGCTCCACATGCTCATCGCCAGTGCCCGTCAGTCCCAGTAATACACTGTAGCCTTCCTCTGCAAGCGAATCCGTCAGCGATTGGATGGTGCTCGAAAAAATGGATTGGGAGATCGCCGGGATTGCCGCGGCAATCAGGCGCGAGCGACTCGATGCAAGACCGCCGGCGAGCAGGTTGGGCACGTAACCGATATTGCGCACCGCGTCGCGTACCCGGCGCGCGGTATCGGCGGTCAGGATCTGCGGCGAATTAAAAAAGCGCGACACCGTTGCCGAAGACACGCCGGCTGTTGCCGCGACCTCGGCCAGCGTCGTCGCATTGAAGCGGGGGCGCGCGGTTTTTACGGCACGGCGAGCGCGCTTGGCCCTGGGCTTGCTCATGCGGTCATCATATTCGATCAGGCATTGAGGATCGCGGCCAGAGCCTCGCTGGCGTTGCGCTGGTGCTCCAGATCCTGGATGAATTGCACCAGCCGGGCGCTCTGCGCGGCGCCGGGCGGTATGCGCGCCTCAGCGGCACACATCTCAAACTTCGACCGCAGCTCTTGCCAGCTCAGGGGATTCGAATAATGTCCGCGCGGGTGGGTCACTCGCTTGCTGAGCACCCGCCCGTCGCTCAGCACGATCTCGAGCGCGCCTGCGGTGGCGGTCGGCGCCGCGGCCAGGTTTTCCACCTGGAACCTGACGCGCTCGGCCAGCGCGAGCACTTCCGGATTCGCCAGCGCATCGGCGCGGAAGCTCTGCAGAGTGACCTCGCCGTGCACCAGGGCAGTCGCCACCGTGAAGGGAATGCTGAATTTGGCATCGATGGCCGTCTGGGGCCGCAATTTCTGAAGGCGCGGCTCGGTGAGCATCTGCTGGACCGGCCCGCCATGCGTGCGCAGCTGATCGATAGCCGCGAGGTGAAACCCGGGGGCCTGCCGCAGCTCGAGCGCCGCCTCGATCAGCGCATGCGTACCTCGGCAACTTGGCCAGGGTTTGAAGCTGACCTCAGCGCCATAAAAATGGGAGCCCAGCCGCTGGGTGAGTGCCTGCGGCTCCCACTGATCCCGCGCGTACAGCGCGTACAGTCCGGCGCGTCCTTCGAGCGGCTGTTCGAATCCGGCCACGCCGCGCTGCGCGAGCAGCGCCGAAACCAGGCCCGCATGCGCCGAGAAGCCATCGCGCACTGCCCGGACCACAGAGCAACGGCTGTACTTGAGTTCGGCGCTGCAGGTGGACTGGCAGAGTGTCAGCGATAAAGCGTCACGCATGCCGACCGGAGACAGTTCCAGCAGGCGGCCCGCACAGGCAGCGGCGCCGAAGGCGCCGAAGATAGGGGGCCAGTACCATCCGCCGTCCGCCGGATCACTGCGCAGAGCCATAGCCAGTCGGCACACCAGATCACAGCCGGCCGCAATGGCAGTGATGAGATCTTGACCGGATATCGGAGCGCGGGCCTGCGCCAAAGCCAATGCTGCCGGAACGAGGGCCGCGTTGGGATGGCAGGGCGCCTCATCGAATGCGTCCTCGAAATCCAGTGCATGCGCCAGTGCGCCATTGGCGAGTACCGCGGGCAGCAAGGCGGCGCGGGCACCATAGCCCCAAAGCTGGCACGGGCCATCCGCTGATTCATCGCGGGCAAGCGCGGCAAAGGCTTCACACCCTTCGCCCAATCCGCTCGCGCCGAGCATGACCCCCAGGGCATCCAGCAGGCTGCGCTTGGCGGCCTCAACCGCCGCCGCGGGCAGTTGCTCGAAGCGCACTTCGGCCAGGTGGGTTGCGATCTGTTCGCTGATCGAGGCGACCATAGGGCTATTGTACCGGCCTTGACCGGGTTTTATGAAAGCGCATACATTTCCGCCATGTCGAATTCTCCGGCAAACGAGATCTGGCTGTACGCGGTAGGCGACATCGGCCCGAGCCGGCCCGATCCGGCCACTCTCTTTGTGCACACGCGCGCGGAGTTGTCGCGCGCCGATGTGGCTTTCTGCCAGCTTGAGCTGTGCATCACACAGCGCGGACAGCGTCTGCCGCAGTGCCGGCATACCGACCGCACCTCGGTGAAGTCCGCGCGGGCGCTGCGTGAGGCGGGCTTCGACGTCGTCTCATTTGCCGGCAACCATTGCATGGATTGGGGCGTTGATGGCCTGGCGGACACCATCGCGGCGCTCAAGGATGCGCAATTGCAGGTCGTTGGTGTAGGCGAGAATATCGCGGTGGCACGCAGGCCCGTGTTCATGACCGCCAAGGGCCAACGGATAGCGTACCTGGCCTACAGTTCAATTCTGCCAATCGGCTACTGGGCGGAGGAGTCTCGAGCCGGTTGCGCGCCCATGCGCGCATGGACGCTTTATGAGCAGATCGAGCACGATCAGCCCGGCACGCCCGCCAGGGTTCATACCTTTCCCAATCGCGACGACCTCGAGGCACTACGCGAGGACATCGCCGGGGCCCGAGCGAAGGCGGACTTCGTGGTGGTGTCACTGCACTGGGGCATTCACTTCGTTCCCGGCGTCATCGCCGATTACCAGCGGGATGTCGGACGCGCAGCTATTGATGCGGGCGCCGATATCATTCTGGGTCATCACGCCCATATTCTCAAAGGCGCGGATGTCTACCGGGGTAAGCCCATCCTGTATAGCCTATGCAACTTTGCGATGGACCTGCCAATGGATGAGAAGCATGCCAAGAGCAAGGGCTTTCGCGAGATCCAGAAGCTACATCCAGACTGGCAGCCCAACCTCGACATCACCTACAACTTTCCGCCGGACTCCCGTTACACCGTCATGGTTAAGACCGTGCTGCGGGATGGAAAATATCATCGCACGAGCCTGCTGCCCATCTTCATCGGGCCGATGTCGCAGCCCGAGCTACTGGCAGCAGATGATCCGCGCTTCGCAGAAGTGCTCGCCTATCTGGAGCGGTACACGGCCAGCCAGGGACTGAACGCCATCTATGAGCAAGAGGGCGCAGAACTGGTGCTGCGAGCGCGTTGACATTCAGCCTGTACGCTCGCCGCGTCGACCAATCGATAGCACGAAAATAGCCGCGATCAACAGGGCCGCGCCGATCATCTCGGAGGAGTTGGGAGCGGGGCCGAGCGAGAGCCGCGACAATACAAAGGCCGCCGCGATGCCTGCCAGCACGCTTGCCGACCGTTCGATGGGCACGCAGAAAGTGTTTTCGCGCCGGTCGAGCAGGATCAGGATGGAGAAGATCGAAACCAGCACCAGCAGCACCGCGATGACCAGCACCCATCCCATCTGATTGCTGGTCCAGACCTCCACGAAGCCAAAGCCAAGCTGTCCGCTCTGGCTGCCGAAATCGAATGCCGACAGGGCCGCCAGCGCCAGCGTCGCCACAGGGAAGGCGACCATTTTCTCCTCGATGAAGTAACCCTTCACAGTGTTAGGGTCGCCCGACTTTCCGACCTTCGTCATGACGAACAGGCGAACGAAGTACCCGACGGTGTACAGAACCACCGTGAGGATGGCCAGTGGCGGAAGATACAGGCCGCCGCGCGTCCGGATAGTCAGCGTCAGTCCGATGCCCACGAGCACGAGCGCCACCCAGGAGTACCAGCGCACGCGCCGACCACCGATCAGATCCACGAGGGGTGCAATCAACAGCACATCGCCGCGCATGAGCAGCTGCATGAAAGGGATGCTGACCCCCTTGAACGTGAAGGATAGCGGCACGGTGAACAGCAGCAGAGCGGTTCCCAGCCCCGAGGCGAATGTCCATCGCGTCGGCCAGGGAATGGATCGGCCAAGAATGGTGGTGTGATGCGCGTATGGCGTCCATCGATTGAGCCACACGAATAACACGGTCAGCGCGGCACTCAGGATCGTCGATGCGGGGAGCAGTTCGAGCCCGGTGAGGGGACGGCCGAGCGGCGGATAAGGAATGCTGGCGAGCCATCGCACCAGGACTGCATAAGGCAGATAGGTCGCGAAGTAGAGGAATGCGAAGAACTCGATCGGTGCGCGGTTACGCATGAGGATCGATTGTAAGCGCTATCATCCATTGCGGCCAGAGTGTGGGGCCCAACGACCGCTCAGCCGCTGTGGCTGAGCGTAGTCCAGTTCTTGCGGGCGCGCGTCAGGAAGGCTCGCGGCGAGTCCAGGAAATACACCAGCGAGGTGGCGCTGGAGAAGCAGTACAGCTTGTGAAAGTCCGGATCGACCCAGTTGAGCGAGCAATCCGCCGGTATCTTCGTGCCTGCCGCCAGCCCGATGGGATCGTTATTGTCGAACTCGCCATGCATCGAACCGCTGGGCGGCGTGGCGGACTTCCAGATGCCGCTGTGGACGGAATCCTTGGCGCTGGCGCCATGCTCCGCAGCAGCGGAGGTCAAATCCGAAGCCGGCGCGGTGCCGTCGAAGGCGAATAAGAGGTAGAGCACCAGACTGAGGCTGCGTACCAGGCTTGAGCTTAGCGTCCGCATGTTCAAAACCTAGCGGAAGGCCCGGCCAAAGTCCACGCCAGGTGGTTACCCTTCGTACTTGAACGACAGCGCGACCCGCGCGCGGAAGGCGACAGCCTTGCCGTTCTCAACCTTCAAATCCAGTTTGACGATTTCGGCCACGCGCAGATCGCGCAGGGTCTTGGATGCGGTTTCGACCGCGGTCCTGGCGGCTTCTTCCCACGACACCGGGCTGGTGCCGATGATTTCGGTGACGCGATAGACGGCGGACGATGACTTCTTGGTGGCCATGCCTTATTCCCCCAGATAGTTGAAATGAGATCGATGAAATCCGGTTGCAATGATAATACGCCATTCCTGCCGCTGTAGGCCGTGGCCCGCCCGCGCATCAGAGAGTCACCGATCATCGGCGCGCGCGCATCGCTCTAGGCTCCATCCAACATCACACATCAGGAGAATGCCTATGAGCTTGCAGACGGACAACATAGTCGGTGGACGAGAGCGCAGCGGCGGACCGGGGCCCGAGGTCATGGGCGCCTCGTCGCTGTCGGGTGACTCCGTGGTGGATCGCAATGGCAATAGCCTGGGCGAAATCAAGGAGATCATGGTCGACGTGCCGACCGGTCGCGTGGCCTATGCGGTGCTGTCGTTCGGCGGCTTCCTGGGGATGGGCGACAAGCTATTCGCAGTGCCCTGGTCGGCGCTGATCCTTGATACGGATAACAAGCAGTTTATCCTCGATATCGACAAGGATCGGCTCAAGGACGCGCCGGGCTTCGATAAGGACCACTGGCCGAGCATGGCGCAGCCCACCTGGGCCAGCACGGTGTATCGGTTCTACGGCATCGATCCCTACTGGCATTGATCCCGTCGCTGGCTCAACCGGCACGTCGTCGCGTGCCGGTTGAGCGGCGCGGTGACGAGCGAGCCGAGGCGCCACCCTTGGCATCCAGGCTCTTTTTGAGCAGCGCCACAAAGTCGACCACGTTCGAACTGGCTTGCGGATGCGGCTCGGCTTCCGCCTCGGGGGATTTGCCACCACCTTTTTTGGCCACGCGCTGAGCAATGAACTTGTGGAGTTTGTCCCGAAAATCATCGCGGAATTCAGACGGTTGCCAGTCGGCGCTCATCGACTCGATTAGTTTTGCCGCCATCTCCAGCTCCCGCGGCGATACCTTGTAGTTGGCGGGCTTGCCGGCCGGCAATGTGAACTCCTCGGGAGACACCAGCTCCTGCGGGAAGCGCATCAGGTTCAGCACCAACGCATCCTCCTGCGGCATCAGCGCGCACAGATACTGTCGGGTGCGGATAACGACCTTGCCGATGCCGATGCGCCCGGTCTTCTTGAGCGTCTCGCGCAGCAGCACGTAACCCTTTTCCATCTTCTTGGCGGGTACCAGGATATAAGGCTTTTCAAAGTAGGTCGGACTGATCGCATCGCGTTCGACAAACACCTCGATGGCAACGGTCTCGGTGGCCTCGGGGGCCGCAGCGCGCAGCTCATTCTCTGGAATGACCACATAGCTGCCCTTCTTGTACTCGAAGGCTTTGACGATGTCCTTCCAGGCCACTTCCTCGCCGGTCTCGGCGTTGACGCGCTCGTAACGAATCGGCTTTTGATTGCGACTGTCGAGCATGCGGAAATGCAGATCGACCGTGCGCTCACCCGAAAAGATCTGTACGGGCACATTCAATAGTCCAAACGAGATCGAACCATTCCAGATCGGTCTTGCCATGCCATTCTCCTTATCCGGTGATCGCAATGCGCCCGTACGCCAGCGCTCAAGGTATAGCAGCAATCGGTATGCCTGCATCGCCGCTCATCGTGTCGGACCTCTCGCACACGCGGTCGGGTAGTGCAGGTGGTTCCCATGCCGGTGGCGCATCGGGATACTCAATGGATCGCCGCGGCCCCGGTCCCCAGTCCCAAACTCGCCGAAGTGTTTCACCTGATGCTGGAACGGCCGGTGTCGCGGCACCAAATCCGCAGCCATCAAACGCGTTTGGTCGTCTTGCGGATTTTAGTGAAGCGCTCGACCGCCGCGCGCAACGACGCCGCCGCACCTGCGTAATCCCCCCAGGGCTTCAACTTCGTCAACAGCGCCGGCACCGTGCGCACCGTAAACTGCGCCGGGTCGAGGCCGGTGCGAATGTGGCTCCAGGGTAGCGGCATGGATACGGTTGCGCCCTGACGCGCGCGCGGAGACAAAGGCGCTACGGCCGTGGCCATTCGATCGTTGCGCAGGTAGTCGAGGAAAATGCGTCCCCCGCGCAACTTCTTGGCCATCGTTGTCAGGTAGCGTGCTGGCTGGTCCTCGGCCATCCGCGCGCAGACCGCCTGGGCGAAAGTTTTCGCCGCGGCCCAGTCGAGCCGGTCGCGCTTGCCCAGCAGTGGCGTCACGACATGCAGGCCTTTGCCCCCGGTGGTTTTGCAGAAGGTCGCAAGTCCCAGGGCTTCCAGGCGTTCTTTCATTTCCAGCGCGGCCGCGATGACCACCTTGAAATCCAGTTCCGGCGATGGATCGAGATCGAACACCAGTCGTCCGGGGACGTCCGGCTGTTCGGCGACGCAGTTCCAGGGATGCAGTTCGAGTGCCGCGCTTTGCGCCGCAGCGATGAGGGCCTCCACCCGATCGATGGCCAGGTAGGGTTTGCGATCGCCGCTGACTGTCATCATCTCGAACAGTTTCGATTGTCCCGGCATCGCATGGCGCTGGAAGAAGCGTTGACCGCCGATGCCATCCGGCGCGCGCACCAGCGAGCAGGGCCTCCCTTCGATATGAGGCAGCATCCACGCGCCAACGGTTTCGTAATAGTGCGCCAGCTCGAGTTTGGTGACGGGCTTACCATCATTGGCGTCGGGCCACAGGCTCTTATCGGGCGTGGAAATGCGAACGCCCATCACCGCATCGCCATCGGCAGGCGCGGATCGTGCCGGCCGCACCGCGCGGGCCTTACCCGGCAGCGGGGGCACATCCGCCGGTCGCAGCTTCGAGGGACGTTCCGCCTGGACGCTGCTGGCCGGCTTATCTTCACGCAGTCCCTTGAAAGCCGCCTGCCGGACCATGCCGGATTCGGTCCATCCCGCAAATTCGATCTCGGCCACCAGCGTCGGCTTCACCCACCGCACCTCGCCGCCGCCGCGTGGCGCCTCGGCGCCGACAAAGGGGTTCTTGCCGGTGGTCAAAGGCTTGATGCGCGGCCATAGCAGTTCGAGCGAGCGGGCGCCGAAGCCGGTACCGACACGGCCCACGTAGACCAGGCGATCCTTGCGGTGAACTCCCACGAGCAGTGAGCGCAGTGTCCCCTCGCGGAAGGTGTAGCCGCCGATGACGACCTCGTGCCCGGCGCGGCATTTGGACTTCATCCAGCGCCCAGAGCGACCGGAGGTGTAGGTATCGTCCAGGCGTTTGGAGACGATGCCTTCGAGCGACATGCGGCAGGCGGACTTCAGCACCGCGTCCGCCCCGGCCTCGAAGTGCTCGAGATAGCGCAGCGTCGGAGAGTCGAGTTCGTCCAGCAGCCGCAAGAGCTGCTGCTTGCGCTCGCTCAAGGGCTGCGATCGCAGATCCTCATCCTCCAGATACAACAAATCAAAGGCGAAGAAGGTCAGGCCCCCGGTCTCGTGCTCGGACAGCGCCGCCTGCAGATCGGCGAAGCTCGGCACGTGATGCGCATCGAGTGCCACCACCTCACCATCAATGATGCAGTCCGGCAGAGGACCGGCAGCGGCCGCGACCTGCGGAAACTTTGCCGTCCAGTCCAGCCCGCTGCGCGTCAGCAGCCGCGCCTTCCCCTTCTCAACGCGGATCTGCAATCGATAGCCATCCAGCTTGATCTCGTGTACCCAGCCGGCGGCGGCAGGCGGATACTCGACCAGGGTGGCCAGTTGCGGCTCGATGAATGCCGGTAACGGCGGTGCGGCGAGACCTGGCGGGACCGCGCGAGCGCTTGACGGCATCGCGCGCGGCCTTGGCGGCGCCGCGCGAGCTGTCCCATTGGGCATCAGGCCTGGCAGGCCGCGCGCTGCGCGCCATGAAGGGAGTGGGGGCTTTGCCCTTGCCGGCCGCGATTGCGGCCATGGCTCGCCCGGAGGCCACCGACCGATCCTCTTCGAGCAACGCCGCGGCACCCGCCGGATCGGCTGCCTCGTCGCGATGTTTTATGAGCAGCCAGTTGGTGCGCTTGCTGTTGGTTCGATCATGCCGCATCCGTACCAGCACCCAGCTGCCGTGCAGGCGTTCGCCATCGAGCGTGAATTTGAGTTCTCCCGATTTCAGGGCCTGCTGCGGATCGATGCCCGGCAGCGGCGACCAGTAGCCGCGATCCCACAACTGCACGCGTCCCGCCGCCGTATTGCCCCTTGGGGATAGTGCCTTCGAAGTCGCCGTATTCCAGCGGATGGTCCTCGACTTCCACCGCGAGACGCTTGTCGGCGGGATCGAGCGAGGGGCCGCGTGTCACGGCCCAGGACTTGAACACGCCGTCGAGTTCGAGTCGCAGATCATAGTGCAGGCGGGTGGCGGCGTGCTTCTGGATCACAAAGCGCAGACGCGGCGGGGTGTCCGCGGCGCGTGAACGGCCGCTACGCCCGCCCTTGGGCTCGGCGGTTTGCCGAAAATCCCGCTTGGCGCGATAAGTCGACAGTTTGTCAGGCATGCCCAATCCCTAGTCGCAGTGAGGCATCCACTTTGGGCGCATCTGCGCAAGCGCGTCTGTAGGCGCCGTTCCCATGCCGCTTCGGCGCTTGCCGCTAGCGCGACGGGGGCGCGCATTGTGCAATTAAACGACTTTGCCCGCCTGGGAATGGAGCGACTACGTGGCTGATAATGCCGGGGAGCCGAACGACAAGCCAGACCAGGAAAAGAAACGCAAGCTGACGCCCGCCGAAAAGCGAAAGCGCAAGCGCATCATCATCCTCGTCGCCATCGCTGTCGTGGTGGTGGTGGTGCTGGTCATCATCTGGTATGTCATGTTCGAGCGCGGCCGCGTCAGTACCGATGATGCTTACACGGACGGCCGGGCAATTGGCATGTCGGCGAAGATCAGCGGCTACGTCAGCAAACTCGCGGTCACCGATAACCAATTCGTTCGCGCCGGGGATCTACTGATCGAGATCGATCCGCGCGACTATCGCAACGCCCTTGATTCCGCGGTGGGCCAGCAAGCGCAGGTGCGCGCGCAACTGGATTCCGCGCGATTGAACGTGCAGGTCGCCCGCACCGCACAGCCGTCCGAGCTCGTGTCGGCGCTCTCGAATCTGGAAACCGCCCGCGCCAATTACGCCCGCGCCCACGCCGATGCCGAGCGCGAGCGGCAGGTCGATCCACGCGCGACCACACAGACCCAGGTCGACCAGGCCAGCGAGCAGGAGCGTGCCGCGCAGATGCAAGTGCGGGACGCCGAGGCGCACGTCAGGACCGCGCGGCTGGCCCCGCAGAATATCGCCATCGCCGAAGCGCAGGTTCGCGCGCTCGAAGCCCAGCTCACCAGCGCGGAAGCGCAGGTGCAGCAGTCGGAGCTGAATCTCGGCTATGCGCAGTTGCGCGCGCCTCAGGACGGGCGCATCACCAAGCGCGCCGTGGAGATGGGCGATTTCGTGCAGCCCGGCCAGGCACTGCTCGAACTGGTGACGCCGGAAGTGTGGGTGACGGCGAATTTCAAGGAGAGCCAACTCTCGGACATGCGCCCCGGACAACCCGTCAAGATTTCCGTCGACGCTTACCCGCAATTGCGGCTGCACGGACATGTCGACAGCGTGCAGATGGGCAGCGGCTCGCGCTTCACGGCCTTCCCCAGTGAAAACGCGACCGGCAACTTCGTCAAGATCGTCCAGCGCGTGCCGGTCAAGATCCTGATCGACTCCGGGTTACCGCAGGACCGCACGTTGCCACTGGGGTTGTCGGTGAATCCGACGGTGGATGAGCGCGTGCGATGAGCACTCAATCGGGCGCCAACCCCTGGCTGATCGCCGTGGTCGTGACCGCGGCGGCCTTCATGGAGTTGCTGGATACGACTATTGTGAACGTGGCGTTGCCGCATATCGCCGGCAGTCTTTCCTCCAGCCAGGATGAAAGCACCTGGACACTCACTTCCTACCTGGTCGCCAATGGGATCGTGTTGCCGATCAGCGGCTGGCTCTCGAGCCTGTTTGGCCGCAAGCGATTTTTCATCACCTGCATCCTGGCCTTCACCGCCTGCTCGGTGCTGTGCGGGCTGGCGGAAAATCTTCCCGAGCTGGTGATCTTTCGTGTCCTGCAAGGACTCTTCGGCGGCGGCCTGCAACCTTCGCAGCAGGCGATCCTGCTCGATACCTTTCCGCCCGCGCAACGGGGGCGCGCTTTTTCCGTCGTCGCCATTGCTACCGTCGTGGCACCGGTCCTCGGGCCTTCGCTCGGCGGCTGGATCACGGACAGTTACTCGTGGCGCTGGATTTTCTTCGTCAACCTCCCGGTGGGTCTGCTCACCGCGTTTTTTGTTGCGCAACTGGTGCAGGACTCCCCTTCATCCCAGGCCGATCCTTCGAAGGCGCGGCACATCGACTATCCGGGATTGGGGCTTATCGCCCTCGGCCTTGGGAGTCTGCAGGTCATGCTGGACCGAGGCGAAATCGATGACTGGTTCTCGAGCGGATTCATCCGCACCTTCGCCATGCTGGCGGCCGTGGGACTCATCGGGGCGGTGATCTGGCTGACGATGGCCCGCAACCCCGTCGTGGATCTGCGATTGTTCCGCAATCGCAACTTCGCCGTCGGCTGCTCACTGATGTTCGTATTTGCAGGGCTGCTCTACGGCGGCGCGGTGCTGCTGCCGCAGCTGGCACAACAACAGCTGGGCTACACCTCATTCCTGGCCGGTCTGCTGCTCTCCCCAGCGGCGCTGGTGACCGCGCTGTTACTGCCGGGCGTGGGACAGCTCATGAATCGTGTGGCGCCCCGCTACTTGATCCTGACCGGATTTCTGATCGTGGGTATCGGCTACTTCATCAGCGCAAGCATCGCGCCCGATGTGAGTTTCGGTTGGATGGTGCGTGCGCGCATTGCCGTTACCATAGGCATCGCCTTCCTGTTCGCGCCGATCAGCGTGGCTACCACTGCGACCCTGACACCGGAACAGAACAACGCCGGAGCGGCGCTGTTCGTGATGGCCCGCAACGTCGGCGGCAGCGTCGGCATCTCGCTGACCACAGCGCTGATTACGGCCCGCTCGCAGATCCACATGGCCTATTTGTCCGGCCATCTTTCGGCACTGAGCCAGGGCTTCAGCCTCTCGCTGGCGCAGCGAGCAGAAACGCTCTTTGCCATGGGCCGAACGGCCGTGCAGGCACAGACTCAGGCGCAGGGCCTGCTCTACCAGACGCTGCTGCGTCAGTCCTCATTCCTCGGCTACCTGGACGCATTTATCTATTCGGGCATCGCGGCGCTGGTAGTGATGCCGTTCGCCCTGCTGCTGCGCGGGCGCGTGGCCCGCTCGCGCGCGGGCGCGGGGTAAGGCGCGATGAGGTCAAAGCAGATAGGCGCGTTGGCGGTGGCAGGGGTGCTCTGCAGCTGTGCTGTGGGCCCCAATTATCAAAGGCCGTCCGTGCCGCAGCCCGATCACTGGAGCGGCGCGGACCAGGCGAGGCTGACGGCAGACGCAGCGCCGGAATCAGTGCTGGCGAACTGGTGGGAGCAGTTCCAGGATCCGCAGCTGAATGCGCTGATCGCGAGCGCGCTTGCGGACAACCTGGACATCCAGGCGGCCAGCGCGCGTATTGCACAGGCACGCGCGCAACGGGACGTCGTCGCCGGAGCGGAATTGCCCACCGTTTCAGGCAATGCGCAATTCACACGCTATCGCATACCGGATGCGATTCAGCGGCTGCCACAACAGGCGCTGGCAGGTGCTGACCCTGGCGCAGCGACCGCATTTAAAATCCCCAGCTACCTGAATCTGTACCAGCTCGGATTCGATACCAGCTGGGAACTTGATCTCTTCGGAGGCACGCGGCGCGCCATCGAAGCGGCGAATGCATCGGCAGAGGCGGCCGAGGCGGCCCGCCGCGGCGTCGTGGTGGCAACGCTGGCGGAACTCGGCGACGACTATCTGGCGCTTCGCGCCACACAGGCGCGGCTGAGGTTGGCCGAGCACACGCTCGAGACCGAACAGACGTTGTTCGAGCTTACGCAAAACCGCCAGCACAATGGCCTCGCGAGCCAACTCGATGTCGAACAGGCCCATGCGCAGCTCGAGCTATCGCGAGCGAGTGTACCCATGCTGCGTGCCCAGGTTCTGCAGTCAATTCATGCGCTCGCGATGTTGCTAGGGCGTCTGCCGGAAGAGCTGGAGCAGCAGCTATCCGAAACCGCGCCCCTGCCGCCGGCACCGCCAACGATTCCTGCAGGCTTACCTTCCCAAATACTCGAACGCCGGCCGGATATTCAGCAGGCGGAGCGCCAACTGGCGGCTGCCACCGCGGCGGTCGGCGTTGCCGAAGCGCAGCGTTTTCCGAGTCTGTCATTGACGGCCGGCACCAGCCTCGTGAGCACCCAGCTTAGCGAGCTGGTTCATCACGACAGCTGGACCTGGAACGCGGGCGGTTCCCTGACCGCACCTATATTCGAAGGCGGACGACTCGCCGCAAACCAGCGAGCGGCGGAAGCTGCCGCCACACAGAGCACGCTGCAATATCGGGCAACCGTGCTGCAGGCGTTCCGGGAAGCCGAAGACGCGCTGCAGAACTACGCTGCCGCGCGCGATCAGCTGGCTGCGATACAAACGGCATCGCAGGCTCAGCATGTGGCGCTCGATCGCGCTACGCAGATGTACCGGGCCGGACTTGGAAGCTACATCAATGTGCTGGACGCGGACCGCAGCGCCGCCAGCGCGGATGACCAGGTCGAGCTGACGCAGCAACAGCAGGCACACGCCGTGGTCGCCATTTACAAAGCCCTCGGCGGCGGCTGGCAGAACCGATGAGCGGATTACTTACGACTGCATGGGCGGGTCGCCGACATTGGCGAGGTGCGCAGCACCTTAATCTGTAGTTCTACCAACCAAGGAAAAGGAACTACGCATGCGAGCTTCAAGATTAACGACCGCGATGGCAATCGGTGCCATGCTCGCGGTGGGCGCCGGGACCACGATGGAACTTGCCAACGCACAGAGCGCTGGTGGTGGCGGTGCGGGCGGTGGTGGTGGCTGGCCACGGAGCCGGATCGCCCGGCGGGGCGGGAGCACCCGGCGCACCCGCAGCGCCAAGCGCACCCATGGCGCCCGGCGCCAATCCGGGGGTCAACAACCAGCAGCCAGGTATGAGCTCTTCCAGCTCCTCGGGCGGTTACTCCTCGAGCTCGTCGGGCGGATACGGCTCCTCGTCTTCGTCTTCGTCGTCTTCATCCTCGTCGTCCTCGGGCGGCCGCAGTTCATCGGGGAGTTCCTCGGGCCACTATTGAGTAATGCCCGGCGTGCGGCGGCCCCTCGGCGCCGCATCGGCCCTGGTGCTGATCAGTGGCCCCACCCCATAGGTGCGCCCGACGTATCGATATCGGCTTGCCGTTCCTGCGAGTGCCGCCGCAGATGATTCAAGGCATCGCCGACCACACTAACCAGGAAGATACCCAGCCCGGTGGCGATCAGACAAAGGATCCATAGGTCGAACAACATACACCGTCCATAGCAGCAGGCCGTCCAGGCCCTTGAGCGCTATTGTTGGCGCTATTAAGGATGCGTCCTATCAGACTGATTTTGATGCGGTTGTAGGACGGAATCTTACGGCGGGGTTAGGGCCGGCGCGCGTATTCGAGGTCAAACAGGGACTCCAGTACCGCATGGGTGCCGCGAACCTGGTCGATGACCTGTTTGGCCCATTCGAAGTATTCGCGTTTGCGCTTGAGTGACCAGCCCGCCGGTGGCGCGACATTCAGGTCGCGCAGATTGCAGATCTTGTCAGCCAGTTTCACCAGCTTTGCCGGAACGCTGGCATCGCGCGCGTGTTCGATCTGCAGGCGTTTGCGTTCTGCCTTATCCAGCGCCTTGTCGTCCGTCACCTCAAGCACCACCTGGGCAGTGTGCGCGCCAAACTCGGCAACGAGTTCCTCGGCAGTGGTCTCCGTGTCCTCGATGGTGTCGTGCAGGAGCGCGGCAGTGATCACCAGTGGGTCAAGAATGCCGGCCTCGTTGGCGAGCACGCTCGCAAGCGCGATCGGGTGATTGATGTACGGGGAAGCTTCGGCGTCCTTGCGGCGCTGGTTGCGATGCCTGGCGGCGGCAAAAGCCGTGGCGCGGATTATCAGCGGTATGGGCTCATCCATGGTTCGATATGCCGCATAATGCCGGCCATAAATTGAGACGGGGAATGACGGGCGATTTTATCATTGAAACGCGGGGCCTGACCAAGGAGTTCCACGGCTTCGTCGCGGTGTGCGATGTGGATCTGAAGGTCCGGCGCGGCCACATTCACGCACTCATCGGCCCCAACGGCGCCGGCAAAACCACCTGCTTTAATCTGCTCACCAAATTCCTGAGTCCAACACGCGGCCAGATTCTGTTCAACGGCGAGGACATTACCGCAGCGCGCCCGGCGGCGCTCGCGCGCCGAGGCATCGTGCGATCGTTCCAGGTTTCGGCAGTGTTTCCTCATCTGACGGTGCTGGAGAACGTGCGCATCGCCCTGCAGCGCACGCTCGGTACCAGCTTTTATTTCTGGCGGCGCGCCTCGACCCTTACCGTGCTCAATCCGCGCGCCATGGAATTGCTCGATTGGGTGGGCTTAGGGGCACTGGCTCAGAAGCTCGCCGTTCAACTTCCCTATGGACGCAAGCGCGCACTGGAAATTGCGACCACGCTGGCGATGAAGCCGGAGGTCATGTTGCTCGACGAGCCGACCCAGGGCATGGGGCACGAGGATGTCGACCATGTAACGGCGCTGATCAAGAAGGTTTCAGCGGGGCGCACCGTGCTGATGGTCGAGCACAACATGAACGTGGTCTCGACAATCGCCGATACCCTCTCGGTGCTTCAGCGCGGACGCATCATTGCCGATGGCACTTATGCGGACGTGTCCGCCAACCCGCTGGTGATCGAAGCCTACATGGGGACCAACGCGTGAGCGCGGAGCTGCTGCGGGTGCAGAGGCTGCACGCCTTTTATGGCGAATCCCACATCCTCCACGGCGTCGATCTGAGCGTGCACGCCGGGGAGGTGGTCACGCTTCTGGGCCGCAACGGGGCAGGGCGGACCACGACGCTGCGGGCACTGCTGGGACTGGTCGGCCGGCGTTCGGGGTCGGTGATCATCCACGGCCAGGAAGCCATCGATCTGCCGCCACACCGCATTGCGCGGCTGGGGGTGGGCTACTGTCCCGAGGAACGGGGCATCTATGCCAGCCTGAGTGCCGAGGAGAATCTGCTGCTGCCGCCGCAGGTCGCGCCCGGGGGCATGTCAATCGATGAGATCTATGGCATGTTTCCCAACCTCAGGGAGCGCCGCCAAACCCAGGGCACACGGCTTTCGGGCGGTGAGCAGCAGATGCTGGCGGTGGCAAGGATTCTGCGTACCGGTGCGAAGTTGCTGCTGCTGGATGAGATTTCCGAGGGGCTTGCGCCGGTAATCCTTCAGGGTCTGTCGCGTACGGTGCAGGCATTGCGGGAGCGCGGCTACACTATCGTCATGGTGGAGCAGAATTTTCGCTTCGCCGCGCCGCTCGCGGACCGCTTCTACATCATGGAGAACGGCCGGATCGTCGAGACTTTCCCGGCGGGGGAGATTCAGGACAAAATGAGCCTGATGCACGAGTACCTGGGGGTCTGAGGGGGAGACAATGAGAATGAAATCGCTGAAATCAGGGTGGGTCGGGGCCGCGGTTATCCTGGCGGCCATGGGCGTAGCGACGGCGGCTTCTGCCGCCGGCGATGAAGTCGTCATTGGCGACATCGATGACTTTTCGGGCAATTACGCTGATGTGGCCGGCAATGGAGCAGTGGAGGCCATCCGCATGGCGATCGCCGACTTCGGCGGCACCGTGCTCGGCAAGAAGATCACCATTCTGACCGCGGATCATCAGAACAAGCCGGACATTGGTGCCTCCAAGTTCCGCGAGTGGGCCGATCAGAGCGGGCTGACCGTGGTGCTTGGCGGCTCCAACACCGGGGTCAGTATCGCGATGGCAAAAGTCGCGGCGGCCAAGAAGATTCCATTCTTCGCCATTGGTGCAGGCGGCTCCTCCCTGACGAATGAGGATTGCACCGCCTACACGGTGCATTACGCGTATGACACTACCGCGCTCGCCAACGGCACGGCGACCACCATGGTGCAGAGCGGGGGCAAGAGCTGGTTCTACCTCACCGCGGACTATGCCTTCGGCACCCAGCTGCAGACTGCCGCCTCCAAGGTGGTGGAAGCCAATGGCGGCAAGACCGTCGGCGCCGTGCGGGTGCCGCTCGGCGCTTCGGATTTCTCCTCATTCCTGCTGCAGGCGCAGGGCTCGGGCGCGCAGGTGCTGGCGCTGGCGAACGCCGGTGAGGATTTCAGCAACTCACTGAAGGCAGCCAACGAGTTCGGCATCACCAAAAAGATGAAGCCCGCGGCACTGCTGGTGTTCATCACGAATATCGACAGCCTGGGGCTCGCCACCGCCCAGGGGCTCTATCTGACCGACGGTTTCTACTGGGACCTCAACGAGGACACGCGCGCCTTCAGCAAGCGTTTTTTCGAGAAGATCAAGAAGGAGCCGACCATGGACGACGGCGGCTATTACTCGGCGACGCTCACCTATCTGAAGGCCGTGAAGGCGGTGGGCAGCACCGACTCCGACAAGGTCATGACCGAGCTGAAGAAAACCAAAATCAACGACATGTTCGCCAAGGGCGGCTACATCCGCGCCGATGGCGTCATGGTGCATGACATGTACGTGATGCAGGTGAAGACTCCGCAGGAGTCCAAGTACCGCTGGGACTACTACAAGGTGCTGCGCGTTATGAAGGGCGAAGAGGCGTTCGGGCCGATCACGGGACTGTGCTCGCTGGCGCCGAAGTAACCCGGTCCGCACGTTCGTGACGGAGGTTTTCGGCATTCCGGTTGCCGTCATTCTCGGTCAGCTCATGCTTGGACTGGTCAACGGCTCGTTCTACGCGATGCTGAGCCTCGGACTTGCCGTCATATTCGGCCTGATGGGCGTGGTCAATTTCGCCCACGGCGCGTTCTATGCGCTGGGCGCGTTCGCGGCGCTGCTGAGTCTGCAGCATCTGGGCATCAATTATTGGGCCGCGCTGGTGCTCTCGCCATTGCTGGTCGGGCTGCTTGGGATCGTGGCCGAGCGGCTGCTGCTGCGACATATCTACCAGCTCGAGCCGCTGTACGGCCTGCTGCTTACCTTCGGCATGGCGCTCGTGATCGAGGGCCTGCTGCACCAGTATTTCGGTGCCTCGGGGCAGTCCTATCCGGTGCCGGCCGCGCTGCGCGGTGTCTTCAACCTGGGCTTCATGATCCTGCCGATTTACCGCGCCTGGGTGATCCTGGTCTCGATGGTGGTGTGCTTTTCGGTGTGGTTCATCATCGAGCGTACGAGCCTGGGTGGCACGCTGCGAGCCGCCACCGAGAATGCGCCGCTGCTGCAGGCCTTCGGCGTCAATGTGCCGCTGCTGGTGGCAGTTACCTATGGCGGCGGAGTGGCGCTGGCGGCTCTGGCCGGGGTACTGTCCGCGCCGGTGATCCTGGTGAGCCCGCAGATGGGCGGTTCGCTGGTCATCGTCGTGTTTGCAGTGGTCGTCATCGGTGGCATGGGCTCGATCCTCGGCGCCGTCATCAGCGGACTGAGCCTGGGGGTGATCGAGGGCTTCACCAAAGTCCTCTATCCCGAGGCTTCGAACATCGTGGTGTTCCTGATCATGGCATTGGTGCTCATCGTGCGCCCGGCCGGTCTGTTCGGAAAAGAATAGTCCGTGCGTGCGACCAGCCTGTTCTTTGTGCTGCTTGGCGTGTTCGCTTTGTGCGTACCGCTGCTCGGCATCTATCCGGTCTTCATGATGAAGCTGCTGTGCTTCGCCATGTTTGCCTGCGCCTACAATCTGCTGCTGGGTTTTGGCGGCATGCTGTCATTCGGACATGCGGCTTTCTTTGGCGCCTCGGCTTACGCGACCGCGTGGCTTGCCACAGCGCGCGGCTGGGATGCCGTGCCGGCGATCGTGGCCGGCGTGACTGCCTCGGCGCTGGTGGGACTGCTGGTCGGGCTCATTGCAATCCGCCGCCGCGGCATTTATTTTGCGATGATCACGCTGGCACTGGCGCAGCTGATCTACTTCGTGTGCCTCGAGGCGCCCTTCACGGGTGGCGAAAACGGTCTGCAGGGTGTGCCGCGCGGCAGCGTGCTCGGCGTAGTGCCGCTCAGGTCCGATATCCTGCTCTACTACCTGGTTCTGCTCGCCTTCGTCGCGCAGTACCTCTTCATCCACCGCGTCGTGCACTCACCCTTCGGGCAGGTGCTCAAGGCGATCCGCGACAACGAGCCGCGAGCCATCTCGCTGGGTTATGACATCAACCGATACCGCCTGGTCGCTTTCGTGCTCTCGGCCACGCTCGCGGGATTTGCCGGTTCGCTCAAGACCATCGTGTTGAGTTTTGCGACCCTGTCGGATGTGCAGCAGTCCACTTCGGGCGAAGTCATCCTGATGACACTGCTCGGCGGCATGGGCACCTTCTTCGGTCCGGTTGCAGGCGCGGCCGTGGTGGTCACCCTGCAGGAATACCTGTCGGAAATTGTCGGCGGCTGGGTCACCGTCATCATCGGCGCGGTGTTCGTGGCCTGCGTGCTCGCATTTCGTCGCGGCATCGTCGGTACGATCGCGGCAATGCGGCGCAACGAGCACTGAACTGCTAGTCTCGAGGTCATCCATATGCGACTTCATCCCACCGGCAAGTTCGATAATCGCGCGGCCGACAATCGCCACATCGAGGCGCGTCCGCTGGCCGCGGCCATGGGTGCGGAAATCTGCGGTGTGCAGGCGGCGCACCTGAGCGATGCACAGTTCCAGGAGGTACGCAGCGCGCTGTTCCGGCACAAGATGATTTTCTTCCGCGACCAGCAGCTGACGCACTCGCAGCACGAGGCCTTCAGCCTGCGCTTCGGTGCATTTGCCGAAGATGCCTACACCTCGGGCGTTCCCGACCACCGCAACGTCCATCCGCTGATCAAGGAAGCCGATGATCAATCAAAGATGGTGTTCGGGGAGGGCTGGCATACCGACTCGCCGTTCCTGCCCGAGCCGCCGGCCATCACGATGCTGTACTCGATCGAGATCCCGCCCGTGGGCGGTGACACCATCTGGGCCAATTCCGCACTGGCGTATTCGACGCTGAGCGACACCTATCGGCACATGATTGACAGCCTGAAAGTGCACTTTTCGGTGCGCGATGTACTGAAGTCGGCGCAGGATGCGGTTGAGTTGCGCGACAGCCCCATCGGGCGGCTGGCAGCGACGCGCGATGCCGAACGCCTGTCCGAAGATCTGCTGCGCAAGATACGAGGCAACTCTCACCCGTTGGTGCGCACGCACCCGGTAACGGGTGAGAAGGCGCTGTACGTGGATGGCGCCTACGCGATCAACATCGAGGGGATGCTGCCGGAGGAGTCGGCACCGATACTGCAATTCCTGGCCGCGCACATCACGCAGCACGCCTTTACCTGCCGCCTGCGCTGGGAGCCGAAGACGCTTGCCATCTGGGACAATCGGCTGTGCGTCCACCAGGCTTTCAACGACTACCAGGGCCACCGACGCGAGCTGTATCGCACCACGGTCGCCGGCGAGAAGCCGTCCTGAATCAGGCCGCGATCCTCGAGGGGCTGTCGGCCCAGGTGGGCGCTGACATCGTCGTTGCGCCCGACGCGCAAAATGTGGTCCGTCATACCCACGATTACTGCGTGCAGGGGGATCCTGGCGTCGGGATCCTGGCGCTCACCTATCCGCGCAATACCGGGCAGGTTGCCGCCATCCTGCGCTACTGCAACGAACGGCGCATCGCGGTGCAGCCGCAGGGCGGCATGACCGGACTTTCGGGCGGCGGCGTGCCGATCGGTCCCTGCGTCGTGCTTTCGCTGGAACGCATGCGCGCCATCAAGGAAGTCGATACCGCGGCCGGCACTATCACAGTCGAGGCGGGCGTGATCATGCAGGCCGTGCAGCAGGCCGCGGAGGATGCGGACCTGTTCTTTCCGCTGGATCTTGGCGGCCGTGGTTCCTGCCAGATCGGCGGCAATCTCTCGACCAACGCGGGCGGCAATCGCGTGCTGCGATTCGGCATGGCACGCGATCTGGTGCTGGGCGTGGAAGCGGTACTGGCGGATGGCACCATCATCGACGCGCTGCGCAAGGTCATCAAGAACAACACCGGCTATGACGTGCGACAGCTCTTCATCGGCACCGAAGGCACGCTCGGCATCATCACCGCGGTGGTGCTGCGCCTGTTCCCCAGGCCGCGCAGCGTCTGCACCGGCATCTGCGCGGTCGCCGATTACGCGGCGGTACTCGCGCTGCTGGCACGCGCGCGCACCGGATTTGCCTCGCAGCTGACGGCCTTTGAAGTCATGTGGCCGGAATTCTACGAACTGGGCACTGTCGGGCTGAAGATAAAGCCGCCGCTCGAACTCGGACACGGCCTGTATGTGCTCATCGAAACCATGGGCACGGATTCACAGGCGGACCTGGCGCGCTACGAATCGGTGATTGGCGAGGCGCTGGAAGCGGGCATCGTGGCCGATGCCATGATCGCCCAGTCGCAGCGCGAATCGAATGAACTGTGGACCGTGCGCGATTCGCCCGGCGAATGGCAGAAGGCGGGCCACTGGCCGCAGCTGAGCTTCGATGTCAGCGTGCCGACGGGGGAGATCGGCGATCTGGTCGATGAGATTCGCGCCACCCTGAAGCGCCGCTGGCCAGTGCTGGCCGGCCTCTACTTCGGCCATATCGCCGATGGGAATCTGCACGTATCGGTGCGCATGAGCGGCCACTCGGTGCCGGCGCTCGAGATCGAAGCGGCGATCTACGCCCTGGTGTCGCAGCGCCGCGGTTCGATCTCGGCGGAGCATGGCATCGGTACGTTGAAAAAGGATTTCCTGCATCTATCGCGCAGTCCTCAGGAAATCGCGCTGATGCGAACCATCAAGCGGGCGATGGATCCGAACGGCATTCTCAACCCGGGCAAGATATTCGCCCAGGAGCCACTCTGAGTCATTGACCGGTGCGGAACCGCGTCCACTCGCGGCTCACGGCACGCGAATACTCCATCGACACCGCCGATATCGAGATCAGACGCGCGCGCGTCGCGGCATCCGGATAGACGCTCGGGTCGTCGCGAATGTCAGGGTTCACCAGCGGCAGCGAGGCGGCGTTGCCGTTCGGGTAGCGGATGGCATTGGTGATCGCCGCGCTGACTTCGGGCCGCAACAGGTAATTCATCCATGCCTCGGCGTTGCGAGGATGCGGTGCATCGGCGGGTATGCCCATCATGTCGAGCGTGATCAGCGCACCCTCCCGCGGGACGAAGTAGACGATGTGTGTTGCCGCGGAGATCTCGCGGGCACGATTGCGCGCCGCTTCGATATCGCCTGACCAGCCCAGCGCCAGGCAGACGTTTCCATTGGCAATCGGGCCGATCAGATCGGCCTCGATATACCGCACGAAGGGACGGATCTTCAGCAGCATTGCCGAGGCGGCCATGACATCCGCCAGATCGTGACGGTTCGGATCCTTGCCCAGGTAGATGATGGCCGATTCGAATACGTCGAGCGGCGAGTCGGTGATAGCCACTCCGCAGTCCTTGAGCTTCGCAGCGTTCTGCGGATCAAAGAGCAGCGCCCAGCTGGCGGTGATGTTCGGACCGAGCCTGGCGCGGACCTTGTCCTCGTTGTAGCCAAGGCCAGTGGTGGTCCACATGTAGGGAACGGCGTAGAGATTGCCGGGATCGTGAATAGCCATGCGGCGCATGATCTCCGGATCGGCATTGGCGAGATTCGGCAGGGCCGTCTTGTCCAGTTTGCGGTAGACGCCTGCCTGCAGCTGCCGGTCAAAGAAGTGCTCCGACGGCAGTACCACATCGTAGTTGGTATGGCCGGTCAGCAGCTTGGTCTCGAGTACCTCGTTGTTATCGAAGGTGTCGTAATGAACCTCGATGCCCGTAGCCTTCTCGAAGTTCGCGACCGTGTCGGGTGCGATGTACTCGGCCCAGGAGTACACGTTCAGTACCTTCTCGGCATCGTATGGCCCCGCCGCGGTGGCCGGGGATTCCTGGTGCGCACCGCAGGCGCATAGCGAGAGCACCAGAAGGCAGGGAATGCAAAGCCGGGGAAGGTGCATGCCTCGGCAGAATTGGATCGGCTATTTAGCCGCGGTGTTCTCAGCCACGGATTGACTGGGCGCTGCGGCGGGGGAAGTCTCTGTGTCGGGTGACGATGCGGCAACGGAAGCCGAGGGCGCGGCTGGTGCCTCCGGTTCCTCGCCCACGACGAGTTGGGACGCGTCCAGTACACCGGCGGTGCCATGCTCCAGCACATCGGTGTAGTCGGGGAAAAGCTTGCGTCCGGATTCGAGCAGCCGTGCGATCACGGCGGGCCTATCGGCCCTGGCGCGCTGATCGGCAATATCGTTGGCAAGCGTGCGCGCGAGCATCTGGTCGATGGCGGGGAAGTCCTCGCCCGAGAGGTCTCGGATCTCCGCGATCCAGGCGGCATGGTTCTGCACGTTGAGCGTGGGCGCCATGTTGATACGCGCGACTTCCTCTTCGACGCGGTCATAAACGATCTCGAGATTCTTCAGCGCGGGTGCGCTGGCGTATTTCCGGCGCGCGGCCGCGATCGTCGCCAAGGCGGCCGTGGTGTTTCCCGACTCCATCTGCTGGCGAGCCTGCTCGACGTAGTTCTGAATCAGCTGCTGCTGCGAGTTCTGCGCGGCGGCGGCCGGAGCTGCTGCCGACGTCGGCTGCGCGACGGGCACCGGCGCTGCTGCGGGGGTGGAAGCGACAACAACAGGGGCAGGAGCCGCGACCGGGGCCGGGACGGGTGCAGCGACCGCCGCGGGAGCGGCGGCGACAGGGGAGGGGGCGGGGGCGAGTAAGGCGATCGGCTTAGCGGTGCTGGCCACGTTCACGGGCGCATCCACAGGTCTGTGGATAGACCATTCGTGTGCACCCACGATCAAGAGCGACGCGCCCAGCGCGGCACCCACAGGTCCTGCTACGAGCACCGGCCGCCGGGCGACCGTGTCGATTACGAGTCGAACCCGCATTCTGACCGCGTTGGCGACGCTGGCGATCGCTGCAACCGTGGCGCTGATGGCCGCGGCGACGCTGGACTTGGCTGCGTTCCCGACTGCGGCCGAACCTGCAACCGCAGCGCCCGTGACTTTACCCGCCCCGGCGACCGCGGCAGTGGCGAGCTGCCCGGCCCGTGCCGTCGCCGCGGCGGCGATTCGCCGCGCGCGGTCGCTGCGGTCCGAGCAGAACTCGTCCACGAATGCCTTGACGCTCGGCGTTCGGTCCCAACGCTCGAAAATCAGGCCCGAGCGCAGCGCGCGCCATTGGTGCTCGGCCAATCCTTTGACCCGGGCCGGTGTCAACCCGGCATCGCGGGCCTTGATGGCGTCGATGCCATTGAATGGATGCCGCCCGGTCAGCAGGAAGTAGGTAACGCAGGCGAAAGCGTAGATATCGTCGCGCGCGTCGGGCGCCTCGCCGATCAGCATTTCGATGCTGGCATAGGCCGGGGAGACCGCATTGAGTTTTCCGGCGTCGAACAGCGTGCTGTCGCCGCGATCGAGTGCCAGTGCGGCGCGTGCGACTCCGAAGTCCAGCACCTTGATTGCGTTCTTGCTGGTCAGAAAGGTATTGCTCGGCTTGAAATCGGCGTGGACGATGCCCTCCTGGTGCGCGTAGCTGAGTGCCGCGCCCAGGCCCCGCACGATGCGCACGGCCTCCTCGAGCGGCATGCCATTCGGATACTTGTTGTGGATGAGCTGGTCGATCGGCTGGCCATGCAGCAGCTCCATGACCATGTAGACATTGCCCCGGTCGCGGTCGAAATCCCGCACCAGCACGATGTTCGGATGTGCCAACCGCATGGCCTTCTTCGATTCGCGCTGCAGGGCGCGGGCGGATTCCGGGTGGCGCTTGAAATCCTCGTTCAGGACCTTGATGGCGACATAGGGTTCACGGCCGCGGTTCTCGATCTCGCGCTGGTCGAGTGCCTTGTAGACGACACCCATCCCGCCGCAGCCGAGCTCCTCGACGAGTTCGAAGCGCTCCCTGAGTACCAGACCGACTTTTACCTCCGCTTCCGGCTCGGCCAGCTTCTCAACCGTGTCCCACGCTCCGGACGGTCCCGTGCTTCTGCCGGGCGCGGGAGGCCTGGTCCGGGCTTTAGTGAGATCCTCATTGGCGGCTGCATCCGCGTCGGCGCGGACAGCGACCGCCTGCATGTCGGAAACGACTGCGGCTTCAAGTTCGGCGCTGATCAGCTGCCGGCGGCGCAGGGCCGCTGCCATGGCAACGTATCCGGGGATTGAGTCGGGTTCACTATCGATGGCCGCACGTATGGCGCCGCGCAGTTCCTGCTCGGCAAGTTCGCCCGATGCGTAGGCTTCAAAGGCGTCCCTGATCTCCGCCATGCCCATATTGGTTATCCCTGTACCTTTTTATTGTGCCTTCTCGACCGGGTCCTGCTCCTCCAAATCAGCACTCATCGACGCCACAAGAGCGCCAGCGCAATGGGCATGGCCCATTTCGCAGCGGTTGAGGTTCCAAGGGGCGGCGTTCGTGGCAAGGCTGATATGCGACAGGATCGGCAAATCTTAGCGCATTCGACGCGGCCTACAATCCCGTAGGGGCTTGAATCAGCAAAGAATTCGCGAGCTTGCAGAAACAGCATTCAAAGCGGCAGCTAAGCTGCTGAAAGACAATCCACGAAGCGAATGAGCATAATCCGCGGATGTGGCGGCGGCTGCGGCGCCTCTCTGGCATTCTGCGCCCGGGTCTTAAACTGACGTACGGAGCTGCAATCCCCAGTATGCGCATCGCTTTGGCACTTTGGGCACTACCTTTTTCGGCCGCCACACAGGCCTCGGACCTGTATCTGGCCTGCAATTTCAGCGACGGGCTGCGCTCGAACGTGGCCCTCGTCACCACCCCAGGCGGGCGCGCCTTTCACGAAGGTGCGATGAGCTTTGTGGACGGTCAAAAGGACAGCTTCGGCGGCATAGGAACCGTGTCGGAGACCCCGGCTACATTCCGAATCGAGTACGCCATCGGAAGCCTGCACATCCTAACGACCATCTGGCCGGAGTCCTGGCAGCTACTCGAGCTCACGAATCGTTCCGGTGCCGAAACCTACCGCAGCGCCCAATGCGCGCCGATCGACCCCTGGCTTACCTGATCAAACGCGCCAGCGCGTGGCCTGCTCTCGTATTCAGTTCGGCAGAAACCGAGCAACAAAATCGTCGGTGTGAGGTGTCGAATTTTCATGGTTGCTGTTCCTGGGTAGGCTCAAACCGTACAGCGTTACGAACCATTCGCAACCGGAACCAACTGTCAGCGCCGTCCGGCGGTAGGCCCGGAATTGAGCGTATAATCCAGTGAAAATAGTGCGTTACGATATCACACGGTAGCCCATGCTTCGTTCCGCTCCGCTCTCGGTGACACCTGCTGCCTCGTCGAGCTTCCTGGCAGGAGGCGGCGAGATGGGTGCGCTCATGCGGGCGCACGATTGGCGCTCGACATCCCTTGGGCCGCCCGAGAACTGGCCGCAGCCGCTTCGCACGGTCATCCGGCTGATGCTCAACACCGGTCATCCCATGTACATCTGGTGGGGACCGGAATTGTTGTGCTTCTACAATGATGCTTACCGCCTCTCGATTGGGTCGGAGCGCCATCCGAGTTCGCTGGGCCAGCCGGCGCGCGCGGTCTGGGCCGAGATCTGGGACGTCATAGGGCCTCAGATCGAGCAGGTCATGACAGGCAGGGGTGCTACCTGGCACGAAAACCAGCTGATTCCCATCTCCCGACACGGCAGGCTCGAGGAGGTGTACTGGACCTACAGCTACGGTCCGATCGACGATGACACCGCGGTGCCCTTCGGTGTCGGTGGAGTGCTGGTCGTGTGTACTGAGACGACCCAGCAGGTGCTCTCCGCGCAGCGCCTGCGGACCGCCGAGGCGCGATGGCGTGCGCTGTTCGACCAGGCGCCGAGCTTCATGTGCGTACTCATGGGTCCCGAGCACCGCTTCGAATACGCCAACCCGCGCTATCACGAGCTGATCGGACACCGCGACATCATGGGCCGGGCCGTGATCGAGGCATTGCCGGAAGTAGTGCAGCAGGGATTCGTCGAGCTGCTCGACCGGGTTTATGCAACCGGCGAGATCTATAGCGCCACGGCGGCTCCCGTGATATTGCCGAGGGGCTCGCACGGGGGTGCACTCGAGCAGCGCTACGTCGACTTCGTCTACCAGCCTATCCGCGATGTCACTGGCCTGGTGACGGGCATTCTCGTGGAGGGATCCGACGTCACCGATCGCGTCCTGACGAGCACGGCACTGGCCGATAGCGAAGCGCGATTCCGTGCGCTAGCGGAAACACTGCGCGAGAGCGATCGGCGCAAGGACGAATTTCTGGCAGTGCTCGCCCACGAGCTGCGCAATCCGCTGGCGCCGGTGCGCAACGCCGCGCGCGTGCTTCGAGCCCAAACGGCCGACGCCACGATGCGCGAGTGGGCGACCACGGTGATCGATCGCCAGATCCAGGCGATGTCCGGACTGCTGGATGATCTGCTCGATGTGTCGCGCATTACGCGCGGTCAGATCACGCTCAACAAACAGCGAACCTCGCTCTCATCGGTCGTCGATGCCAGCCTCGAAGTGAGCCGACCCCTTATCGAGGCGCGCAAGCATGCCTTGACGATCTCGTTGCCCCCTGAACCGATGGAGCTGGAAATCGACCCGTTGAGACTGTCGCAGGTACTGTCGAACCTGCTGACGAATGCCGCGAAGTATATGGATGTCGGTGGACGTATTGAGGTGCGGGCGCGGGTTGAGGGTGACGAACTGTGCATCGCCGTCAAGGATCACGGCATCGGTCTGGAGCCCGAATCGCTGACGGCCATCTTCGAGATGTTCTCGCAGGTAAAGACTGCGCTTGATCGTTCCGAGGGCGGCCTCGGCATAGGGCTCGCACTCGTGCGAGGACTGGTCGCACTGCATGGCGGCCGGATCGAGGCCTCAAGCCAGGGCCTGGGGCGCGGCAGCGAGTTTCGCGTCTGGCTGCCGATGCCCCGCGAAGGTGCGGCAGGTGCCCGCATGGTAATCGCCCCGGTATCTCAGAATGCAGTCCGTGCGCGTCGCGTACTGGTGGTGGATGACAACCGCGATTCCGCCCAGAGCCTCGGCTTTTTGCTGGAACATTCGGGGCACACGGTGCGGCTCGCGCACGATGGCCAGGAAGCCCTGCTGGCAGCCCGCGACTTCCAGCCGGAGATCGCCTTTCTGGACATTGGCCTGCCAAAGCTGGACGGCTACGAGCTTGCGCGGGCCATTCGCGGCGAGACCTGGGGCCAGGGCATCGTCTTGTTCGCGCTCACCGGCTGGGGCCACGAGGATGATCGCCAGCGTGCCCGGGCGGCAGGCTTTAATGGGCATCTGACCAAGCCCATCGATCCGGACAGAATCGACAGGCTGGTGGCCGAGCAATTAAATCCCCGCGCCTGGTGTGAATAGACATCCGCTTCCCCAGGTCGCCTCGCCCTGCACCCGGGTCTGCTGTCTCGATGATCAGGACATCTGTCTCGGCTGCGGACGCGCGCTGACCGAGATCTGTGAGTGGTCGCTAACGACCGACGAGGCGCGCCGGCAAATTGCCGAGAGAGCGAGGGCGCGCCTTGAAACGATGAAGCGTCAACGTGGCGAAGATTAGTACAGACGTGCTCAGCTGTTGAAGAATCCTTGCATTGTTGCAACCCGGTGGCGCACTTGCTCTCGGAGTGGTCCTACACTAGAAAACGTGCCTCGAACCCCCGATACCGCTGATATCGGCCCTATAGTGCTTTCGTCAAGCGCCGAGCGGCGAACAAAGAGACAACGACACATGCCCATGCAGCGACGACTGTGGAAGCGACGGATTGACAGGTCATCGCGATGCGAGTGAATCCTCGCCGCGCGCTCGCTCTTTTTGCGCTCTCCCTGGCAGCCTGCTTCTCGCAGGGAGTGCAGGCACAGACTCCCTCGCCGCTGCAGGAGTGGCAATACTCGGGCGGCATCATATTGGCGAGGCTTTTTCAGCCTGATCTTCCGACTTTCAGGACCATCGTCGGGCTTGCGGCGGACTATCAGCCGGCCTACGACGGTGCGCGCGCCTATCGCATCCAGGGCGGCCCGGTCATCAATGCGTACTATAAAGACGCTGCCTTCATCAGCACCGGCGACGGCATCGGCTACAACTTTTTACGCGGTGACCACTACCAGATCGGCGCTTCGATCACCTATGACCTGGGGCGCAGGATGAGCCTGGATTACGCCAATCTGCATGGCATGGGCAACATTCAGGCCGCCCCGGTGGGCAAGGTGTTCGCCACCTGGGTCATTTCAAAGAAACTGCCGCTGATCCTGCGCGTGGCTGCCCGACAATTCGCGGGCGGCGCGCAGGGTGCCATTGGGGACATCTCCATTTACACGCCGCTACCGGGCAGCTCGCAGCGCTTCGTGATGTTTGCCGGGCCGAGCGTCACGCTGGCAACACGCCATTACATGCAGGTGATGTACGGTGTGACGCCGCAACAGTCAGCAGCCTCCGGTCACCCGGAATTCCTCGTCACGCACAATGGCACCGCCGAGGCCGGGGTTGGTTTCAGCGCCACGAAATTCATTGGCAATCACTGGCTGATGAACCTGGATGCGGCCTTTACTCAGATGCGCGGCAGCCCGGACCGCAGCCCGATCGTCGAGAAGGCCCACCAGCACGTGGCGGTGCTTTCCATGGAGTATCAGTTCTGATCGACCAGGCGGTTCATCGGCACAGCGCGGCCGGATTGATCGAGAAAATCCCCGTGGTCAGGAGTGCGTGCTCGGCTTCGGTCATGACCTCCACTCGATTGCGCCCCATCTTCTTGGCGCCGTAGAGCGCCTGGTCCGCGAGCTGCAGCGCCCCGCGGGCGCTGCGCTCCCGCGTGGGTTCGATGAGCGCAACGCCGACGCTGATGGTCATTGCCGCGCAGGTTCGCGAGTCGAGGTGCTCGATCTTCAATTCACGTACCGCACGGCAGATGCTGCCTGCCACATCCTCCGCCTGTGGTGCCTCGATGTCGTAGAGGATTGCACCAAACTCCTCGCCGCCGTAACGCGCCAGCACGTCCAGGGGACGGCGCACGAAGCTCTGCAGACTTTGCGCCACCCGTCGCAGCGCCTGGTCGCCGGCCAGGTGTCCGTAGCGGTCGTTGTATGCCTTGAAGTGATCGATATCGATCAGCAGGATTGCCATGCTCTTGTGATCGCGCTGCGCCTGTTGCCAAAGCCGGCCGAGATGCTCATCAAAGACGCGCCGGTTGCTGGTTCCGGTCAGTGAGTCCTGGTGAGCGAGCTGCGCCAACAGGTTGCCCTCGAGAAATCCCCGGCGTGAACGCTGTTCGAGTTGGCGTGCGGCAATGGCGCACATGACGGCGCCGGTGAGCAGGAATGCAGTGGAGCGCGCCACGAATGGCAGCGCCAGGCCGTAAAACAGGGCCGCGGCAATGAAGCAGATGATCGTCACCGCGGCGGTGAGTACCGCAGTGCGCGCGCGCAAGCCCAGAAAGAAGAACGGGCTCATGACCATGCCCGACAGCAACAACAGTAGCTCGAGTCTTCCGGCCGCGGCCGCCTCGACGATATGAGCCGTGAGAATCAGGTTGCGGAGCGGGATGATGATCTGGGCCCAGCGCAAATACAGTCGCGTGAACCCAGGGCTCCAGGCGATCCACGCCAAGGCGCACGAGCCGGCAAGGACCAGGCCGTATTGGCCGGGGACCACATGGTTCCAGGAATGGGAGAGCAGTTGTTCGACGCCGTAGAGGAGCAGCAGCAGCAGTGCGGCCACAGAGGCGGTGCGAATCAGCAGGCGGTCGTGCGCCAGCTGGTTGCGCAGATACTCGGCTTCCAGCTCCGCGGAGAAACGCAGTCTCGGATCGCTACGTTGCAATTCAGTCGCGTATACCGAATGCGGCAAATGAGTGGTGTCGAATCCGGCTCTCTGGGGCATGGAGGCAGCATAGGGACGTTTCAGAGTGCCCGATGTGACCGGAGCCAAAATCTATAGTGCGGCCGAATCTTGCCGCATTCGTCGTGCCTGATCCTTTCGGCGGCTGAAATATCCAATTATAAACGTTTATAATCAAAATCTTACGTAATATATCTAAAGCAAACTCCATACCGCTATCGCAAAGTACTCCGACGCGCCAAAAAAAGAAGTGCGAGGCGGAGAGTCAACTCCCCGCCTCGCGGCACCGCGAGATGCGGTGCGTACCGACGGCAGTCCGCATTACTGGCCGACTGAGCCGCTCGCACTCAGCGATGAGCTGCTGGCGCTGTGCGAACCCGTCGCCGTGGCCGATGCCGGCACCGATTGCGCGGCACCCGCGGCGCTGGCCGTGACGCCCTGTGTCGCGCCAGTGGTAGCACCCGCAGTGACACCAGTCGTGGCGCTGGCAGTTCCCTGCGCTGCACTCTTTGCAGCACCCGCAGTTCCCTGTGCAGCACCTGCCACCTGATCCTTGGTGGACTGCGCTACATCTTTCGTCTTCTGTGCGTCGTTGCGCACGCCCTGTCGGGCGGCAGACGTATCAAGACTCGACGACCCCGTGGTCATGCCGCTGAGATTGCCGCCCATGCCGCCGCGGCTGATGCCGCCGCCGATTCCGCCGGACAAGCCGCCCGACAATGCGCCACCGCCTAAGGGTCCAGCGTGACCCAGGGAGTTAAGGCCCAGGATCGCCATCACGGTAGCGGCCGCGCGTAGATTAATGGTCTTCATGTGGTACTCCAGTAATGGCCGCAACCTATTGCGACCTTCCTGGAATAGAACGATCCGGGAGGGCGTTTTCTTCCGCACGCATTATGTCCGGTGACACGCGCAAATCCTCGGCGATGATGCCGAATCCATAACTCGGGTTTCTGCCGCTCGATCCCATGTGCGAGGCGGTACCCGCCAGTGAAGCGACAGCGGCCTGCGCCTGGGCGCGGTCGGGTTCATTCAAATGCGCTGCCAGCAGTCCGGAAACCAGCGGGGCCGCGAAGGAAGTGCCGCGCACCGCGGCGTATCCGTCCGCAAGGTTCGCCGCCGCCATTTCGGCGCCGGGTGCAGCGAAGGCTACCTGCGGCCCATGCTCGGCTTCCACCAGCAGCCGCCGGTGGGCATCTACGGCGGTGACACCGACGACATCGGGATACGCTGCCGGAAAAAGCGGCGGCGCGGACGGCCCATCGTTACCCACGGCTGCGACGATGAGGTGTCCGCGCGCAATCATCTGCCTGATCAGCTGGCGCAGCACGAGGTTGTCCGGCCCGACCAGACTGACATTGATGACAGCCACGCGTGAGTCGCTCAACCAGGCCAGGGCTTGAGCGATGGCGTCGATCGAGCCCCCCGTGGGCTGCCCGCAATAGACATCGGCGGCGTACAGAGTGGCTCCGGGAGCGGCACCCCGAAACGGCGCTTGCTCGCCAACCAGCAGCGATGCGACCGCGGTGCCATGGGGGCTCGGCACGGGATGGCCGTCACAGCCTGCTGGCACAATGGTGCTGCCGCGGAAAGCGGGGTGTTGAATCTGCACGCCGCCATCGATGAGTCCCACGCGAATGCCCGGCTGCAAGACAGCGTGATCCTCGGCGGCAGTCGCCGAGACCGCGTCCCGATCCGCGCCCGCAGCACTGCCCTGGTAGAGATGATCGAAGTCGACGCTGGCTGCCGCATCGAGTCGCCGCGCAATCTGCAGCGCGCGCCGCGTCGAAGTCCCTGCCGGACAGCGCAGAATGTCCACGCGCATATCGAGGCTTTCCAGCCGCACGTCGCTGATGAGTGCAAAACCGGCGGCGGTGATTTGAGCCCGGCCCTCATCGGAGAGTCCCACCGCCACCAGCTGACCTCGCATTGCCGGATCACCGTGAGGATCGGCTTCGATCAGCTCCCGATTGTGACGAATCAGATCGCTGGCGGTGGCCTGGCGCAGTTTCCGGAACACATCCGGATCCTGAGCGGTCAGGCCTTGCGGTAGTCCGTTGGTCAGGGGCGCGGTATTGATCGACGGCAAGCGCAGCGCGGGCAGCGCGATTTGAGTCATCGCCGGTGAGCTCAGGCACAGGGCGCCGAGCACCAGCAGGGCAGTGAGAGTCGCGGGTTTCATCGGGTATCGGATTCCTTTTCGATGCTAGCATTCGATGAAACGACCGGGCGGTACCGTTTCACGCCTGGCTGCAGTGATCTTTTTTGCGTGGAAGAAATGACCCGAGCCAAACGTTTAATCAGCAGGACATGAGCGGTTCACCGGAGCCGTTGCAAGGCAGGATCATCGAATTGCTGCCGAGATTGCGTCGCTTTGCGAGGACCTTGACCCGAAATGCGCATGATGCCGATGACCTGCTGCAGTTGGCGCTCGAGCGCGCGTTCAGGCACCTGCAGCAGTGGCAATCCGGGACGCGGCTGGACAGTTGGCTCTATGGCATTCTCAAAAACGCCTGGATCGATGAGCTGCGCTCACGCGGGCGCCGGGAGCAGGTTTTTGCCGATCCGGCGCAGATGGACAGCGTGGTCGATCAGAGCGCCGATGCGAGCGGTACGCTCTCGATTCAGCAGGCAATGGAACAATTGCCGGAAGAACAGCGGCTGGCCGTGGCACTGGTGCTCATCGAGGGGTTGTCTTACAAGGAGGCCGCGCAGGTCATGGGCGTACCGATGGGCACGCTGACCAGTCGCCTGGCGCGGGGCCGCGAAGCGCTGCAGCAGCTGCTGCCTGAGGGGACGTCATGAGCATTTCGGATGAGCAGCTGCATGCGTATGTGGACGGGGAACTCTCCGACGCGCAACGGGCGCTCGTCGAGCAGGCAATTGCACAGGATGCGGACATCGCGCGGCGCATCGCCGCACAGCAGGCATTGCGGCAGCGATTGCGCGGCGCCTTCGACGCGGTGCTGCAGGAGCCGGTTCCCGACCGGCTGACAGGCTTGGTGAAGGAGGCCAAAATCGCCGCGCCCGTGACAGATCTATCCACGGCTCGCGACAAGGCGAAGCGTCGAGCCGGCTCCGTGGTGTCGTCGAAGTCGGGCTGGTTTGCCATCGCCGCGAGCCTGTTGGTAGGTACGATCGCGGGTCTGCTGGCCGCGCGGTGGAACGCGGATGCGGACCTGACGACATTCCGGGATGGCAAGCTCGTGGCGCGCGGCGCCCTGGCATCCGCACTCGATCAGCAGCTCGCCAGTGCGATTGCGCCCAACAGCAGTGTGCGCGTTGGCCTGAGTTTCAAATCCAGGAGCGGTCGCTATTGCCGCACTTTCGAATTCGCCGCGCCCGAAGGGACAGCGGGCCTGGCCTGCTACGATCAACAGCAGTGGCGAGTATTGACGCTGGTTGAGACACCCGCCAAAGCGGCTGCCGATCCCACTTACCGCATGGCGGCTTCGGATCTGCCGCCACTGCTGCTGCAAGCGGTCAGCGAGAATATCAGCGGCGACCCGCTGGACGCGCCCGCTGAACTGCGTGCGCGTAGCGCCGGCTGGCATTAGCAGTGAAGATGGGGGCATGAGTCACCGCATTGGTTTGTGGACCGCGGCCGTGGCGGCGCTTCTGGCCGGTTGCATTCGCGCGCCGCAGGTCATCGACAACGCGACGCTCTCGAGCGAGCGCGATGGTGTCAACTGGCCAGCCTACGGCCGCACCTTCAGCGAGGGGCACTACAGTCCGCTCACGCAGATCAGCGATCAAAACGTTGGCCGACTGGGACTGGCGTGGACACTTGATCTCGATGTCGGCAATTCAGTCACCGCGCCGCTGGCCGTCAACGGCGTCATCTATCTCGGCGCGGGACATGGCGTCATCCACGCGGTCGATGCCCGGAGCGGCAAGCTGCTCTGGCGGTATGACGCGCGGGCGCCGGAAGCGGCGGGCGAGAAGCTGCGCGTGGCCTGGGGCATTCGCGGGCTCGCCTTCTGGAAGAATCGCGTCTATGCGGGCACCACGGATGGACGCCTGATTGCGTTGAACGCGGCCGACGGCACGCTTGCCTGGAGCACCCAGACCGTCGATCCAAAGGACGGCGCGGTGATCAGCGGTGCACCGCGCGCCTTCAACGGCAAGATCGTCATCGGCTTCGGCGGCGCGGATTTCTCGCCGCTGCGAGGATACGTCACGGCCTATGATGCGGAAACGGGACGGAAGATCTGGCGCTTCTATACCGTGCCGGGCGCTCCCGGTACGACCGACCATGCCGCCTCGGATGATGTCATGACCATGGCTGCCAAGACCTGGACCGGGCAGTGGTGGCGATACGGCGGCGGCGGCACGGTCTGGAATGCCATGACCTACGATCCGGAATTCAACCGCCTGTACATCGGCACCGGCAATGGTTCGCCGATGAATTGGAACATCCGCAGCCCCGACGGCGGCGACAACCTCTTCGTGGCTTCCGTGGTGGCCCTCGATGCCGATACCGGGCGCTACGTCTGGCACTACCAGACCACGCCGGGCGATGCCTGGGACTACGATTCGGCGACCGATATGACACTGGCGACGCTCAGAATCGATGGGCAGCCGCGCAAGGTTCTGCTGCATGCGGCGAAGAATGGTTTCTTTTACGTCATTGATCGCCAGAACGGCCGCCTGATTTCGGCGGATAAGCTCGGCACCGTCACCTGGGCGGATCACGTGGATCTCACGACCGGCAGACCGGTCCTGATGCCCGGCGCCAAATACGAAGAGCAGGGCATTGTGCTTTGGCCCAGCTTCCTTGCCGTGCATCACTGGCCGCCGCAGTCCTACAGTCCGCGCACGGGCTATGTCTACGTGCCCACGCTCGAAATGCCCGGGGAGTTCAGCAATGCCGGCGTGGACATCAAGCATTGGGATCCGCTGATCAAGACGCCCGAATTCACGGGATTCGCCGTGGGCAGTGGGGATATTCCGATCAATGCCGGTCATAGCGTGCTGAAGGCCTGGGATCCGATCGCCAAGCGCATCGTCTGGCAGGTGGAAACCCCCGGTGTATCCAATGGCGGCACGCTTGCGACGGCGGGCGGCCTGGTCTTTCAGGGGCTCGCCGATGGCTACCTGCATGCGTATTCCGCCCAGGATGGCAGGGACCTCTGGTCTTTCTTCGCCGGCGTCGCCGTCACGGGCGTCCCGATTATTTATAGCGTCGATGGCCGCGAATATCTCACCATCACCGCCGGTCCCCTGGGCGGCACCACCGGCGCCTACGGCGCCATCTCGGCGCGCTGGGGCTGGGATGCGCGAGTGCATCCGCGGCGACTGCTGACCTTTGCACTGGATGCCAATGCGGGCTTACCGCCCACGCCGCCGCGCGTGCAGGCCGCGCCACTCGATGCACCGGAATTTCAGGTCGATCCCGTCCGGGCCAAGCTCGGCGAGAACGAATACGTTCACTGCACGCTGTGTCATGGCATGGCTGCGGTGGCGGGCGGTATTGCGCCCGATCTGCGTGCCTCACCGGTGCCCCTGTCGATGGAAGAATTTACACACGTGGTTCGAGATGGAGCCCTGCAGGCGCGTGGCATGCCCCGATTCGAAGAGATGAGCGATGAGCAACTGGAATCGCTGCGCCACTATCTGCGGCAGAAAGCCCGTACCGATCTTTCGCTGCAGTCGCAGGCCGCCCCTCATTGAACATCGACCGCCGTGGTATAACTCAGTAACCATAGAGCAGAGGCCAGGCGCACAGCGACGACCCGGCCCGCGATGGGTGGTATTGAACCGACATTTCCAACTGGCATTAAGGGGTCAATTCGCGTTGGGGTCTCCTGCAGTTCTCAAGGGTTGGCGCTTCTGCCTGGTGCTGGCCTGCGTCAGCGGCCCGTTGTTCGCCGCTGAAGATGCCGAGGATTCAGCGCTGAATGCGCTCGGGCAGATGAGCCTGCAGGACCTGACCAATCTGGAAGTCACATCGGTTGCCAAGCAGCCGCAGAAGTGGCTGCAGGCGCCCGCCGCGATCGTGGTCATCACCAGCGATGACATTCGCCGTTCCGGCGCCACGAGCATTCCCGAGGCATTGCGCCTGGCGGAGAACCTGCAAGTCGCACAGATCAATTCCCATGACTGGGCCATCAGCGCCCGCGGTTTCAACGCGAATCTCGCCAACAAGCTGCTGGTGCTGATCGATGGGCGAGCCGTCTATACGCCGCTCTATGGTGGAGTGCTCTGGAACGAGCAGGACTATCTTTTGGAGGACATCGATCGCATCGAAGTGATCAGTGGTCCGGGCGGAACGCTGTGGGGCGCGAACGCCGTCAATGGAGTCATCAATATCATCACCAAGAACTCCAGGGACACCCAGGGGCTGTATGTCGAAGCCGCTGCGGGCAATCAGCTGGAAGATCAGGGCGGCATCCGCTATGGCAGCCAGGTGGGGGAGGACAGCTATGTGCGCGCCTATGGCAAGTACACCGGCCGCGGCGATGAGCTGATCGCGGACGGCGCGAGCGCGCTGGATGCCGGGCAGGTCGGCCGTGGCGGCTTTCGCATCGACATCGGAGCTCAACGCCAGGACAAGTTCACGCTGCAGGGAGACTTCTACAGCGGCAGCGAGGATTTCGGTGGCATGGGATCCTATAATCTCTCGGGCGGTAATGTGCTGGGACGCTGGAGCCGGGCGCTTTCAAGCGACAGCTCGTTGAGCCTGCAGCTGTACTACGATCATACTTACCTCTCGCAGCCGTATGCCGCGAGCCCGCCCGCCCCGCCGTTCTACAGTGGCTTTCCAGCCTCCGCCTTGACGGATGATCTGGATACCTACGACCTGGACTTTCAGCACCAGTTTCGATTGGGCCAGCGCCAGGGGATCGTATGGGGCCTCGGCTATCGCGGTACGCGCGAGCTGGACGAAGATGCATCGATCGTGCGCTTTCTGCCGCCCCACCTGGATCAAAGTCTCTATAGCGGCTTTGTTCAAGATGAGATCATGCTTCGGCGCGATGTCTATCTGACGCTGGGTAGCAAGCTCGAGCACAATGACTACACCGGTTTCGAACTGGAGCCGAGTATCCGGTTGCAATGGAATCGCAGTGCGCGCGAGTTGCTCTGGGGCGCGGTGTCGCGGGCGGTGCGCACCCCGTCTCGCTACGATCACGACCTGGAGGTGCCCACCGGGCTGATCAATGCACCGCCGCCGTTTCAATTTCCGACCCAGTATCTGCAGGGGAACAACAAATTCGCTGCAGAGACGCTGATCGCTTACGAGATCGGCTATCGCGCCGAGCTCGGATCTAGGCTGTCGGCCTCACTTTCGCTGTTCTACAACGACTATGACAATCTGCGCAGTACCACGGCGACGCCGACAACCGCGCTTTATCCGTTCCCTTTCCCGATATTCTTCGAAAACAATCTCGAGGGGGAAACGCACGGATTTGAGCTGGGTGGCACCTATCAGATGCTCGACTGGTGGCGTTTGCGCGCGAGCTACAACCTGCTCATCGAAGATCTGCGGGTAAAGCCGGGCGCAGTCGATGCCACCGGCGCGATGAATGAGACCGCAGATCCAAGGGGCCAGTTCTCCCTCCGCTCCAGCATGGATCTGCCGCATGGGCTGGCATGGGAGACGGCGATGAGGTGGGTCGATGCCCTGCATCTGGACAATGGACCCACGGGCGGCCCGGTCGTCGGTATCGTTCCAAGCTACTGGGAATGCGACAGCAAGCTGGCCTGGCATCCCAGGAGCCGACTCGAGCTGTCGCTCGTTGGCCGCAATCTGCTGCATGACCACCACACCGAATACGGCTATCCCTCGCCGACTCGCGAGGGAATTGAGCGCAGCGTCTTTGGCAAGATCGCCTGGGGTCTGTGAGGACCATGGTGCATCGCCTGCGCGCGTCCTGGTGCCGCTGCAGCCGCCTGCCGGGTGCGCTCCTCGTCAGCGCCATCGCGATGTTCTCCATGCCCTCGCAGGCTCAGAACGCCGACCGGTATTCGGAAGATGCGGTCAAAGCGGTGTTCCTCTACCGCTTTACCGGCTTCATCGACTGGCCACGAAGCGCGCAGCCGGCCGCCGAATTTCGCATCGCGATACTCGACGCCGACGGCGTAGCGGACGCGCTGGATCGGCTGCTCGCCGGCCGGTCGATAAAGGACCGGCCAGCGCGCGTCTATAAGATCAGGCGAGCACAGGATCTCGGGGCCGCGGATATGGTTTACGTGGGCTCGCCACGGAACGAGGATCTGGCCGCGATCGCCGTGGTTGTCGCCGACCGTCCAATCCTGATCGTCAGCAGCGAGAGCGGCGCGCTGGAGCACGGCAGCGCAGTCAATTTTCTGCTGGTGGATCAACACGTGCGCTTCGAAGTGTCACTCGCCGCCGCCAGCCGGGCGGGATTGAGAATCAGTTCGGACATGTTGTCGGTAGCGACGCGCGTATTGGGCGGCGGCGCCACCGCAATCGATCAACCAACCGGCAACCGACTTGCATGCGATCGGGCAGGCTATGTCCATGCCATATTCTTCTGAGAGCCCGCCGGGCGGCGGACATTCGCGACAGCCGGTGTCACGGTGGTGGAACCGCGTGTCCCCGCTGGGACTGGCGCGCCAGTCGGTACGCGGCAAAGTCATGGGCGTGGTTCTGCTGAGCACGGCAATCGCGCTGCTGGTTGCCGGCGGCGCCATGCTAAGCCACGACCTGGGTGTTTATCGACACTACTGGGCATCCGATCTGGCCACGGAAGCCGGGATCATCGCCACATCGAGCACTCCAGCCCTGGCGTTTGATGATCATGCTGCCGCGGAACGCGCGCTGCGCACGCTCAAGGCGCGTTCCGAAGTGCTGCTGGCCGCGCTCTATGCAGCCGACGGACAGTTATACGCAGAATACAGCCAGAAAAAGAATCAGTCGGCGCCCGAGCATGCGCCGCCACTGAATGGATTGTCCGTTTCGGGTGAGCGCGTGGACATCACGGTACCGCTGGCGCAAAACCACGAATTCCTGGGAACGCTGTACCTGAGCGCGCGCTACGACCTGGCCGGTCGGATCGAGGCCTATCTGGGCATCTTCGCCGGCGTGATTCTACTGAGCATGGGCGTCGCAATCGCACTGACCAGTACTTTGCAACGCGTCATCACGGCACCCGTGGAAACCATGGCGCACGTGGCGCGCCTGATCGTTGAACGTCGCGACTATTCACTGCGAGCCCGTAAAACCTCGGAGGACGAGATCGGGCTGCTGACAGAGGCATTCAATAAGATGCTGGATGAGGTTCAGCAGACCAACAGTGTCATGAAGGATGAAGTGGCCACGCGCCAGGCGGCCGAAGGGGCCCTGCGGGAGGCACATATGCGCAAGGACGAGTTCATCGCCACGCTGGCCCACGAACTGCGCAATCCTTTGGCGCCGATCCAGCAGGCGGTGCGCATCATGCAGATTCCCGCCAGCAACGCGCAGCAGAGGCAATGGGCGGGGCAGGTGATCGCTCGCCAGACTCAGCGGATGGCTCTGTTGCTGGATGATTTGCTGGACGTGTCACGGATCAATTCCGGTCGACTCAATATCAGGAAGGAGATCGTGCCTTTGGAGTCGATCGTGGCGACCGCCATCGAGACAGCCAGGCCGCTGATAGAGAAGAAGCATCACCGATTGAATGTGAGCTTGCCGCAGGAGGGCATGGAGCTGGAAGTCGATCCCCTGCGCATGTCCCAGGCGCTCTCGAATCTGCTGACCAATGCCGCCAAGTACACGGACCCCGCCGGAGACATCGAAGTTACCGTATCCCGGCATACCGATGAGCTGTGGATGAGCGTGAAAGACACCGGTGTCGGATTGAGCCCACACGCAATCGCAGAGGTGTTCGAGATGTTCTCGCAGGTCGACTCGGCCATTGATCGCTCCGAAGGCGGATTGGGCATTGGCCTGGCGCTCGTCAAGGGCCTGGCCGAGCTGCACGGTGGGCGGGTGGACGCTGTGAGCGCAGGGATCGGATCTGGCAGCGAGTTCACCATCCGATTGCCCGCCGCGACGATCAAATCGAGAGTATCAAATTCCGATCAGCCCGTATCCGTCGCGCGCGATGCGCCGAAGGCACGTGCCAGGGTCCTGGTGGCGGACGACAATGTGGATGCGGCCCAAACCCTGGCCATGGTGCTGGAGTTTGCAGGTTACGAGGTGCACCTGGCGCACTCAGGCACCGCAGCGCTCGAACTGGGTGGGGTATTGCGCCCCGACGCTTTGATCCTGGATATTGGTATGCCCGGTCTCACAGGTTACGAGACGGCACGTCTCATCCGTCAGGAAGCCTGGGGCCGCAACGCGGTGATGATCGCGGTCACCGGGTGGGGACAGGAGCAGGACAAGGACCGGGCGGCCGAGGCGGGCTTTGATGTCCACATGACCAAGCCCGTCGATTCGTCCAGGCTGGAGACAACGCTGGCACTGTATCTGAAGGAGCGCGAGAATGACGCAATGCGAGCCTCCTCTATATGACATGGTTGCAACTCATTCGCCTCTGTTCACTGGCGCTGCCGCTGGCAGCGATCGCGTCGATGGCCCAGGCGGAACTGATCAAAGTCAGGTATCCACAGGGCTCCGCACACGGCTTTGTCGAGGTTACCACTACGGATGGGACCCACATCGCAACGGGCGATCTGCTGCAGAAGGTCGTGAATGGCGTGGTGACCTCGCGGCTGACGCTGAACTTTCTCGACGGCTCGCTCGACGATGAGACCACGGTGTTCTCGCAGAAACGGGTGTTCCGGTTGATCAGCGATCATCACGTGCAACGCGGGCCATCATTCCCGAAGCCGATGGAATCGATGGTCGATGCTGTCAAGGGCATGGTCAGCTTCACGGACGCGGATGGAGCCGTAAAAACGACTCACGTCGACCTGCCGCCCGATACCTACAATGGCCTGGTGTCCAAAGTGCTGCTGAACATTTCGCCTTCGACTCCCGAAACAAAAATGTCCAACGTGGTTCCGTCCGCCAATGCGCGCATCGTGCATTTGTCGGTCAAGAACGCTGGTGAAGTCCCATTCACGCTGGGCGGGGTCCGCAGACAGGCGCTCGACTACGTGGTGCATGTCGAGCTCGGCGGCGTGGTTGGCGTCGTTGCTCCCGTGATTGGCAAACAGCCTCCTGACTATCATCTCTGGGTGTTGCCGGGCGAATATCCCGCATTCATACGCGAGGAGGGGCCGCTCTACGAGGGCGGTCCCATATTGCGCATTCAGCAGATCAGCCCGGCCTTCTCGAGTGAGCCGCATCGGTAAGAACTAATGCTTTGTGCCGGAGTTCGCTGACACCACGGCGCGCCACTAGCGCCTTCTGTCGACGGGAACAATGAGGCCTGATGGGTACTCACTTGAGGGACCCATCACATGAGCCTGATCCGAAACTGCTGGCTTGGTTGCTGGATGGCCGCGGCCGTGTGCCTGACAGGCACAGCGACGGCGCAGGAGATAACGGCCAGCGAGTACGGTCCCCAGCCGACGCTGCCTGACATCGATAAATCGCTTCTCCCCACGACCCACATTTCCAAGGCTGTGGGTTGGCCTGCTGGCGTCAAGCCGAAAACCTACGCCGGCACCTCGGTGGCCGCGTACGCACGGGGGCTCGATCACCCCCGCTGGCTCTACGTGCTGCCGAACGGCGACGTGCTGGTAGCGGAAACCCAGGCCCCGCCTAAGCCAGACGATGGCAAGGGAGTCCGCGGCGAGGTGCATAAACTCGCGATGAAACACGGCGGCTCCGGCGATCGCCCGAGCGCCAATCGGATCACCCTGCTGCGAGGCCTAAGGCCAGACGGCAGCGCCGCCGAGAAGCATATCTTTTTGCTGGGGCTGAACTCCCCGTTTGGCATGGCACTGATTGGCGATAGTCTTTACGTAGCGGACACCGATGCGGTGCTACGGTTCCCCTACCTGACGGGTCAGACTGAGATCCGCACGCAGCCGAGCAAGGTGGTCGATTTGCCTGCGGGGACCATCAACCATCACTGGACCAAGAGCCTGATTGCCAGTCCCGACGGGCGCAAGCTCTACGCGGGGGTCGGATCCAACAGCAACGCGGGCGAAAACGGTCTCGAAGCCGAGAGCGGGCGAGCCGCTGTCTGGGAGATCGACCCGGGCTCGGGCAGTCACCGCGTCTTTGCCTCCGGCCTGCGTAATCCCAATGGCCTGGCGTGGGAGCCCACGACCGGTGTTCTGTGGGTCGCCGTCAATGAACGCGATGAACTCGGCGATCATCTGCCGCCGGACTACATGACAGGGCTGAAGGAGGGGGCCTTTTACGGCTTCCCCTTCAGTTACTACGGGCAGCACGTCGATGAGCGGGCGAAACCGCCGAGTCCCGAATCGGTTGCCAAAGCGGTGGTTCCGCAGTATGCACTGGGCGCGCACACCGCATCGCTGGGACTGTGCTGGTCCGACAACCCTGCATTGCCGGCAGCGCTGCACCATGGCATGTTCATCGGGCAGCACGGCTCCTGGAATCGAAAGCCGTACAGTGGCTACGAAGTCATCTTCGTGGCGTTTGATCATGGGCAGCCCAACGGCTTACCGACGCTCGTCATGAATGGATTCCTGAATGCGAAAGGCGAGGCGCAAGGTCGCCCGGTGGGAGTGGCGATCGATAAGGCGGGCGCACTGCTCGTGGCTGACGATGTCGGCAATACCATCTGGCGCCTGACCAGCTCCTCCACTCATGCCGCTCATCCGTAAGGGCGCTCAATGCAACCGTCTTTAAGTGGTGATGGCGCCCTTGATCAGGTCTGCAACCTCTCCGCCGCGGCCTGACAGTATGCCCTTGGCCGAATAGATCGCCATGCCCATCAACTGTCCGGCGGCAATTTTTGGCGGCATGACCAGCTCATAACGATCCGTGGTCACATCCAGCAATGCGGGTCCCGGTGTGGCCAGCCACGCCTGAACGGCCGCGTCGAGGTCATCAGGGTTCTCGACTCGCCGGCCCCACAGTCCGATGGCTTCGGCCACCCGGCTGAAATCAGGATTCACCAGGTTCGTATAGGCATCGAGCAGACCCTCGACCTTCTGTTCCAGCTCGACGAAGCTCAGCGAGGAGTTGTTGAATACCACGACCTTGATCGGCAATTTCTCCTGCACGGTCGTGAGCAGATCGCCGAGCAGCATGGCCAGTCCGCCATCACCGGACATCGAGATGACCTGCCGTTCTGGAAACGCTGCCTGCGCCCCGAGGGCCTGGGGCATGGCGTTGGCCATGGTTCCGTGGCTCAGACTGATTACGGTGCGGTTGCGCCCGGTAGAGGCGATGTGGCGCAGACACCAGACCATAGGTGAGCCACCATCGGCCGTGAAGACCGCATCCGGACTGGCGTGCCGGGAGATCAGCTCGGTCAGGTATTGCGGATGGATGGTGCCGGTCTTGCCCCTGACGGCCCGCTTGTCCTCCTTGCCGGTGGCGTCGCTCGCATGCTTAAGCGCCTCATCCAGGAAGTGGCGATCCTCTCGCGTCTTCAGGAGTGGCAACAGGGCATCGAGAGTGGCACCGACATCGCCGACCACCCCAATGTTGACTGGATGCCGGCGGCCCAGGTGCGAGCCGTCGACGTCGACCTGGATGATGGTTGCCTTGCCCGGATAGAACTGCCGCCAGGCAAAGTCGCAGCCCAGCAGCAGCAGCGTGTCGCAGCCCATGAGAGCGTGATAGCCGCCGTCGCTGCCGAAGATGCCCGTCATCCCGACGTCATAGGGATTGTCGTGCTCCAGGTAGTCCTTGGCGCGGGACGTGCGCGCCACGGGCGCCTTCAGACGTTCGGCCAACGCCACCACACGGTCGTGCGCGTGCTCGCAGCCCGAGCCGCCATAGATCGTGATCTTCTTTCCGGCGTTCAGGACCTCAGCGATCCGGTTCAGTTCCGTGTCGCTGGGTCGCATGACCGGGCGCGCGCGGTGCACCGCGAACTCCGGCTCATCGGGCGCCTTGGCGCTCGAAATGTCCACCGGCACGATCAGTATGGCCACGCCTCTCCTGGCCAGCGCCGCCTGCGCCGCCATGGCAGTCATCCGCCGCGCCTGGGCCGCGGTGCGAATTTCCTCGCAGAAGACCGTGCCCGATTGGTAGACCGATTTGAAGTCCACTTCCTGCGGAAAGTCGAAGCCCAGCTCATCACTGACGATCTGGCTGGCGATCAGCACTACCGGTGCGCGATTGCGATTGCTTTCATACAGACCATTGATGAAATGCAGACTTCCCGGCCCACAGGAGCCGGCGCACAGTGCCAACTGGTCGCTCAGAAGCGCATCGGCGCCTGCTGCCATTGCGCCCGCCTCTTCATGACGCACATGTACCCAGCGGATGTCGCTGCGGCGCACGGCGTCGGTAAAGTAATTGAGCGTGTCGCCAGGCACACCATAGCAGCGCCGCGCACCTGCCTGCTTCAGCGTTTCGACCATCACATCTGCAACCGTGCGACTCATGATGCGCTCCTTCAAAATAGTTCTGTGGGCGGGGCAACGCGCGGCCGATTTTACAGGACAGGAGTGGCCGGTTTTGGCCAACGCGATCCGGATTCGGCTTACACTTGGCGCTTGCCAGGGGAGGGCGAGGTGATCCGGAAGTATTACGGTCGGGCGATCATCGCGCTGCTGTTGATCCCGGTGGTTACCGTGTCAGCGGCTGCCGTCGACTACGTGATTGATCCGGAAATTGCGCGCGGACATCCCAACTACGCTCGCAATTTCGCACTGCTGCAGCACTTTCGTGTCGGCGTGGTGGTTGCGGCGCTGATACTGGTGATTGCGCTGTGGCTGCTGGCCTGCCTGTGGCTGCTGCAGGCTAAATCGCAGCGTCGGGCGTGGCTGGCGCTTGCATTGCTCGGCCCGTTTGGATTTGCAGGCCTGATGGGGCTTCCGGACCGATCGACTCTTGCTCCGGCCGATGTCTACAGGCGACAGCTGACTCGCCTGCCGAGCCTGCTGCGAATCCTCTACGAGATACTGCGCTTCGTGCTGTTCGCCTTCGTCGCGATGCAGCTCATCGAATGGTACGACGATGGCACGGCGCTGATCGAGGCCAGCCGACGCGGCATTTCGCTCTCGCAGGTGCTTGCCGAGCGCGATGCCTCTGGCGGCATGTGGGCGTTCGGCGACATGATCCGGGCGGGCTGCGTGTTCGTGCTGCTCTATGCGCTGTGGCCCGCAGGCTGCAACGCGGTGGCGTGGCTGGTCCGGCGAGTCCGCCGCCGCGCACCCCTACGGTGAGAGGGAGATGCAACTCTTCGCGATCATCAACACCGAATGCACCGTATGCTGGGCCGTCTACTCGAACAAGAGGCAATCGATATGACTTCGCTCAGGTTGAAGGGATGGCTTTGGGCGGGGCTGCTGGCGGGCCTTGCTGACACCGTAGTCATCGGCGCGGCCGACAGCGGCTTTCATGACAAGCCTGCTTCGCCCCGCAGTCTTCCCGCCGATAATCTGCCGCCTTTCGGCATGCTCGATGACAATGGACAACTGACACCCACGCCCCCAATGCCGGCCGGAGCGCTGCACCGTGGCCGCGGTTATCCGCCCGAATCGACCGCGCGTGGACCTGTGCTCGACATTGCCGTGGAGGCTGCTCGTGCGGCTGTCGACACGTGTGCTGCGGCGGGCTACCGAGTCGGCGCGGCGGTGATAGATTCAGCCGGCGAAGCGCGCGCCCTGCTGACGGCCGATGGTTCGGATGGGAGTCATGTGTTCGTTGCCATGCGCAAAGCATTAACCGCGCTGCGCTTTGGCATGCCGAGTTCCGAGGCCCACGATCGCATTTCACAAGACCATTCGCTTCTGGCCCGCGTCACGCCAAACATGTTCGTCGAAGGCGGCGCGGTTCCCATACTAATCAACGGCGCGGTCATCGGTGCCATCGGTGTCAGTGGCGCCGGTGGCACCGTGATCGGGCAGCAAGATGAATCGTGTGCGCTTGCCGCCCTGAACAAGATCAAGGGCCGACTCAAAAACGGAGCAGCCAATGCGCATTGAATGTTTGTATGTACGCCGTCGATTAGCGTTGACTCGTTACTTCGCGACCGGCCTGTTGCTGACTCTTACCGCCTGCAGCCACTTCAGTGATACCCGTGCTATCCGTGAGCCGCCGCTGGACAAGAACTCGCCGCGGGCGCAGCTGAACATCGGCTACAGCCTGCTTTACCAGGAGGCTGATGGAATCCCCAAGCTCAAGTGGATCCTGCTGTTCAAGGACAAGCCGGAAGAGATGGGGCGACTAACCAACGAGCTGGTGGATTATTACCAGCAACTGGCCGACACCATGCAGAGGTTGTCCAAGCAGTATCCCGCGATGCGCATCGATCTGACGGCCATGCCGCAGATCGAGGCGGAGGAGCGCAAAGCTATTGGCACAGACACGGCCAAGGACTTCGCTCCGATTGCGGGAAAGAGCGGGGTCGAATTCGAGCGTGAGGCACTCCTGATGTTCTATGACGCGCTCAACGAGCAGCGACATCTGACCGGTGTGATGTTGGGGCTCGAGCTAGACCCGGGCCTTAAGCAATTCCTGCAGACGACCCATGAACAGTTGGAAGCGCGCTACTCAAAGGTCGGGACGCTGCTGAACCGTCGCTACTTCACCCACTGAATTGCCGGTTCATTGAGCGCGTCCAGCGACGCCTTGACATGCAAGAGAATGCTTGCCTATAATTCAGGCAACTGAATCCTTGCCTATGGGTCCATGGCTGAGCGCCCCGATACTGACCGGCTATTCAAGGCATTGGCAGACCCCAGCCGGCGCAAGCTCCTGGACCTGCTGCACGCACACGACGGCCGCACACTCACTGAGCTCTGCGAGCATCTCGAGATGTCGCGGCAAGCGGTGACCCAGCACCTGGATCTGCTGGAAGCGGCGAACCTGATTGCAACGCTACGTCGAGGCCGGGAAAAACTGCATTTTCTCAATCCGGTACCGCTGCAGCAAATCTACGAGCGCTGGATCGCTAAATTTGAGAAGCCGCGCCTCAAGGCGCTGTCGGAACTCAAGCAACGACTGGAGAAGGCCGATGTCTAGATCGACGTTCGTCTATGTGACCTACATCCGCACCACGCCGGAGAAGTTGTGGTCAGCACTAACGGATGCGGAGTACATGAAGCAATACTGGTTCGGCATGCGCTGCGAAAGCCAGTGGAAGCCGGGATCGTCGTGGCAACTGGTATCCGGGGAGGGCGAGGTCCTCGATGCCGGCGAGATCGTCGAGGCCGAGCCGCCCCGGCGCCTGGTGATCCGTTGGAAGCACCAGAAAAGACCCGAGCTCAGGCAGGAAGGCGAGTCGCTGTGCACGATGGAGCTGGAACCCATTGACACCGCGGTCAAGCTGACGATTACCCACTCGATGGAACGCGATCCCTCTAAACTCATCGGCGCGGTGTCCGGAGGCTGGCCCAAAATCCTGTCCAACCTGAAGTCCCTGTTGGAAACCGGCTCGACCGTGTTGCACGACCCCTATCCGGCCGCTGGGTCCCGCTGACGCCCGCGACTGGCTGGCCGTGTGAGCGTGCGCTTACGACCGAGAGCGCCTGTGGCTGGCTGAGAAGTGCAGTACTTGGGCGGATAGTGCCTCATCACGCCTAACAGCGAGGCCAATCTCATGAGCGAGGAAGTTTACGAGCTGCGGGTAACTCCGCTGCCGGGCGCCGATGAGGCGCGGCGCGGCGATGCCACGCACAATGCTACACCAGACGCGACAAACCGTGAGGCGACTCCCCAGAGTGCGACGGGCGGCGAGGCCCCGGCCAAGCGCGATGGCGCTGCGCCCGACAAGGCTGCGTCAGATAAAAAAGATAAAGATAAAGAGCGCGGGTCAGCGCCAAAAAAAGTCTCCGAGGCCAAGGCCAAGATGCGGGATCGTCTGCCTGCTCTAGACGACGATGCCGAAGTCGGCGTGCAGAAGGAGCACGTCGTTACCCGGGACGGGGAAGCGGATCTGCGCTTCACCGGGGTGTTGCTTGCAGCGGCGGCACCGGCGTCCGCGCCTAAGGGGCAGTGGCAAGAGTACCGGGTTTACCAGACGAGCGGCGGCAAGCATGTGTTTTCGAAGGTGACGCGGAATGTGCTCGAGGAGGAGCAAGACACTCACGAAGCAGAAGTGTTCGATCCCTCTCCTTCCTCGGTGCCGACGCAGCTGCTCAGAAGTGCCCGCGAAATCGCGCGCTCACGGCCGCTGACATGGATGGATGCGGCGACCTCGTTCTTCGGCTATGACCCGCTGGCCAAAGCTCTTTATCGAAAATTGAGTGTGAAATTCGAAGAAACGATAACTTAATTAGGAGGATTTCACCTGAAGATGCATCGGACTCTCGCCAGCACCAGCATTCCGATGCATCGCCTCGGAGAGGCCGGTTCACTGCACGCGCCTTGGGGCCCGGAACCGGACCCAGTCGAGGTATCCGCCAGGAATGTCCAGCGCTAATCGATATTGTTGACCGCGGCGGGCCGCGATCAAGGCCGGCCGGTCAGTTTCTCCGAATACCAGCGTACGAACTGCTCGACGCCTGCTTCTTGCGTCTCTGAAAAGGGTCCCGGCTGGTAGGTCGGCGCATTCATTCCGATCTGATTCTCATGCACGATCCTGCGGTCCTGTTCATTGGTGGCGAGCCAAACGCGAGTCAACTCCCCGAGATCGTAATCGACGCCTGCGACCGCATCGCGGTGCACGAGCCATTTGGTGGTCAACTGCGTCCGCGTGGGCCCAAGAGGCAGCAGCCTGAAGGAGATCGCATGATCGGCGAGAATGTGATTCCAGGTGCTCGGGTAATGAAACATGAGCAGCGCGCCGATGTCCGTCTGGTTGCCAATCCGATTGCTGAGTGGCCTTTTGACGGCGGGCTGTCCGGTCATGGTGTAGCTGACGGCGTTACCAATCAACGGCAAGCGCGCCGTACGGATCTGCCCGTCGTCCGATAGTTGGAATCGGCTCGGCAAACCCGCAGCCTCACAGCGCACACACAGCTCGGTAATCAGCGGATTACGGCTGGCGTCATCGCTGCTTGCAACCGTGGGTGTGTTCGGATAGGTACGCGCCAGTTCCGGATGATTTACAGCGCAGTGATAGCATTCCCGATTATTTTCCCACACCAGCTTCCAATTGCCTTCCTCGATGATGGTGGACTCGAAGGCCACGCGGGCATCGGCCAGCTGATGCGGCGCCAGATAGGGCTCGAGCTGTCGCCGGGTGGGGCCGAAGTCGGGTGCGTCGGTGGCAACGCAAATGAAGATGTACCCGGTCACCGTCTCACAGTGAACGCGCTTCAGACCAAATTGTGTTCGATCGAATCCAGCGGCCATCTGTCGTGCCGCGAACAGACGGCCGTCGAGTTCATAGGTCCACTGGTGATAGGGGCAGACCAGCTTCGGTGTCGTGCCGTGGGAATCGGCACAGAGCCTCGAGCCACGATGGCGGCAACTGTTGATGAAGGCTCGAATAACGCCATCGGCCGCCCGCACCAGCAGTACGGGATAAGCGCCCATCTGTACGGTCAGGTAGCTGCCTGTCGTCGGCAACTCCGCGGTGTGCGCGACAAACAGCCACTCCCGGTAGTAGATCAGGTCCAGGTCGAGCTGGTAGATGGCATCGTCGGTATAGAAATCCCGGGGCAGCCCGCTTCCGGGTGCGCGCGACTGCAGTCTGAGTAAAACGTCCGTAACTGTCATCATCTTCGCCCTGGCTAGAGGTACTTGGTTACGCCCTGAAACTCTTTGATGAGGTTTCTGACCTCCCGCGGCATCGTCTCCGCAGTCTGCTCCAGGCAGTGGTGCAGATGATCCTTGATCAGCTCCTTCTTGGCGTTGACGATCGCCTTCTCGACGGCCTGCAGCTGCTGCGCGATGTCCATGCATTCGCGGCCCTTCTCCAACATCTCGATTACCCCGGCCAGATGGCCGTGCGCGCGTTTTAGCCGGGCTGCGATCTGTGGAAACGTATGCATCAGCAATACCTCGTAATCATGGTCGTTATCCTATCCCCCTAGACAGGATAATGCAAAGCGCCTACGATCCCGCCCGACTCAGGAATTGGCCGTCAAAAATCGGTCACATAGGCGCCATAGAGTTGAAATACTCCAGCAACAAACGACTTCTCGCGCACGACTTTCCGGGGACACACCATGCCGATGCATGATCACGAGCCCAATCTTCAGGGCCGGGCCTTTCTGTGGGGTGGAATCGCCCTGGGAATCCTGGTAGCTGCTGCGCTGCTGACGCACGGATTCGGATTGCTGCGCGCTTCGAACAAGACCGATGAGGCGCCAGCCCTGATCCTCCATCAGGGGGACAAGATCATCGTTCCGGAAGGATCCGCGTTGCGCGCGCGGTTGAGCATCATGCCGGCAACCGCCGAGCCGGTCCGACCCCGAATGGTGTTGCCGGGAATCGTGGAATCCGACCCGGCGCGCACCGCGGCAGTCCTGACGCCGCTGAGCGGACGTCTGATCACGCTGAAGGTCTCTCTCGGCGAACGCGTGATTCGTGGCCAGGCGCTGGCGGTGATCGATTCGCCTGATCTGGGGCAAGCCTATGATGACGATGACAAGGCCGGTGACACCCTCCGATTGACCGAGAAGAACCTCGCGCGGCAAGAGGAGCAGAACAAGCTCGGTGCGGCTTCGGACCGTGATCTCGATCAGGCGCGCAGCGATCACGTGCAGGCGGTCGCGGAGTTCAGCCGAACGCAGGCTCGCCTGAAGATGCTCGGGGTATCGAGTGATACCCGTTCCGGCTCGCACCTATTGACTGTAACGGCGCCGGTCGGTGGCAGCATCACCACGCTGTCGGTGGCCCCCGGCAACATGATCAACGACCCGACCCAGCCCATGATGACGGTCGCGGATCTGAGCACCATATGGGTGACGGCGCTGGTCGCGGAGAAGGACATTGCAGCGGTGTCACCGAATCAGGAAGCCGAGGTCACCCTGGCTGCCTATCCCGAGCGTGTGCTCCACGGCAAGGTGCTATTCGTCTCCGATGTGATCGAGCCGGATTCTAGGCGCAACAAGATCCGGATCGTCTTCGCCAATAGCGACAACGCGCTGAAACCCAATATGTTCGCAACCGTCACCCTGACGGGGGCGCAGCAAACCCAGGTGGTGGTGCCGAGTTCGGCGCTGCTGATGAATAACGATCGCACCAGTGTGTTTGTGGCTACGGCGCCGTGGACCTTCGAACGCCGCGCGGTCGATCTGCAGATGGAGGAGGGCAGCACCGTCGCCATCCGCGCCGGGGTAGCAGCGGGCGAGCCCGTGGTCGTCAAGGGCGGAATTCTGCTCAATGATTGATCAATTCGTCGGCTTTTGCCTGCACCGCCGCGTCGCCGTGATGGTGCTGGCGGTGCTGCTGGTGGGGTTCGGGGTCTACGCCTGGGAGACCCTGTCAGTCGAGGCGTATCCGGAACTCGGCGATGTCGCCGCTCAGGTCACCACGCAGCTGCCCGGGCTTGCGGCCGAGGAGGTCGAGCAGCTGATCACGGTGCCGCTGGAGCGCCAGATCAATGGCACACCCGGCATGTTTCTCATGCGCTCGACGAGCACCTTCGGGCTGTCCTTGATCACCGTGCTGTTCCGCGACGGTTATGAGGATTATTGGGCCCGCCAGCGCCTGACCGAGCGCATTGGCCAGGCGGTGCTGCCGGCGGGCGCTGCGCCCTCGCTGGATCCGGTCGCCGGACCGGGCGGCGAAATCTACCGCTACACGCTTGAGTCGGATTCCAAGAATCTGCAGGAACTGTCGGAGATCCAGCGCTGGACCGTGATACCCGCGCTCAAGTCTGTTCCGGGGGTCGTCGACGACACCAACTTCGGCGGCTTCACCACCGAGTATCAGCTCGATCTGGATCCCCGGCAGTTGCAGCATTACGCCCTTGGCATCACCGATGTCATCAACGCCATCAACAATAACAACACCAATGCCGGCGGCGGCCGGGTGTCGCGCGGTGACCAGAGCTATGTCATTCGTGGCGTCGGCCTGATCCACGACCTGGCCGGACTCGGCTCGATCGTCGTCACGCAGGTCAACGGCACACCGGTGCTGGTACGAGACCTGGGCCGCACGACGCTCAGTCATCAGGAGCGCGAAGGCATCCTGGGCAAGGACAATAACCCCGATACGATTGAAGGCATCGTGCTGATGCTCAAGTATCAGAACCCGTCCAAAACCCTGCACGGCATCCACGAGAAGGTGTCCGAGCTCAACCGCAAGCTGAGCGCTGACGGGGTGCGGATCGTTCCCTACATTGACCGGGACGACCTGGTGCATGCCACGATCCGGAAGGTGGGTCAGACCATCATCGAAGGCATCACGCTGGTGTTTCTGATTCTCATCCTGTTCCTCGGCAGTCCACGCAGCGCATTTGTCGTCGCAGTGAGCATTCCGATGGCGCTGGTGTCGGTATTCTCACTGCTCAACCTGACGCATGTATCCGCCAATCTGCTGTCGTTGGGGGCCATCGATTTCGGGATCCTGGTCGATGGCGCGATCGTGGTCACCGAGGCGGTGCTGCGACGGCGCGAAGCGTTGCCGAACGAGGAACTCAGCGAAAGCGAGGCCAAGGCCGCCACGCTTCAGGTGACGCGGCCGATCTTCTTTGCGAGCCTGATCATCATCACGGCCTACCTGCCGCTGTTCTCGTTCGAGCGCGCCGAGGCGAAGCTCTTTACGCCGATGGCCTATACCATGGGCTATGCGCTCTTCGGCGCCTTGTTGACGGCGCTGGCGCTGGTTCCGGGACTGGCCTACCTGGCATTCCGCAAGCCCGGTCGCGTGTATCACAATCGCTGGCTGGAACGCCTGACCGTATTTTACGATCGACTCCTGGCCCATTGTCTGGACCAGCCGCGCATCATTTATGGCGTGGTCGCGTTTGCCCTGCTGGTGGTGGTCGGTTTGGGCATGACGGTAGGTCGCGATTTTCTGCCCGATCTGGATGAAGGCGCGCTCTGGCTGCAGGTGCAGATGCCCACCGGTATTGCGCTGAACAAGGCCAGCGATATGGCCAGCGACCTCAGGCGCGCGATTCTCAAGTACCCCGAAGTGTCATACGTGGTGACCCAGACGGGCCGCAACGATGACGGCACGGACTCCTGGACCATGTCCCACATCGAGGCGCCCGTGGGACTCAAGCCTTACGACACCTGGCCGGCCGGCGAATCAAAAAAACAGTTTGTGGATCGCCTGGCGGCGGGACTTTCCAGGGACTTGCCGGGGTATGACATCGGCATCAGCCAGCCCATCATCGATGGAGTCAACGACATGATCGGCGGCGCGCACAGTCCGCTCGTAATCAAGATCTACGGCGATGATCTGAACCAGCTGCGGGACATTGGCGACCAGATCGTCAAAGTCCTCTATAGCATCGACGGTACATCCAGTGCTTCGCTCTTCCAGGAACCGCCGATTCCGCAAATGGAGATCAAGCTGGATCGCGACAAGGCCGCGCGCTATGGCATCAACATGGCGGATCTGCAGAATGTGATTCAGACCGGGGTTGGGCAGGCGCCGGTCTCGACGGTGTATGTGGGCGAGCGCACCTACCCGCTGACGGTGCGGTTCACCGAAGCGGCGCGCGACGGGCCACAGGCGCTCGGGAATCTATCCGTCAACAGCACCAGCGGCGTCCAGGTGCCGCTGTCGCAGCTGGCCGAAATCCGGGTCCGCACGGGTGAAAGCACCGTCACGCGCGAGAATGGGCAGCGCAACCTGACCATCCGGATCGACAATCGAGACCGCGACCTGACTTCCTACTTGCTCGAGGCGCAGGCCAAGATTGCCCAGCAGGTGCACTTCGACCGCAACAAGATCCGGCTGGAGTGGGGTGGCCAATTTGAAAATCAGCGGCGCGCCGAGGCGCGGCTGCTGATCATCCTGGCACTGGTGATGGGAATGATGCTGATCTTCCTGACCATCGGCCTCAAATCATTGCGGCAGGCCGCGTTGATCCTGGGCGTGGTGCCGTTGGCAACGTTGGGAGGACTGATCTCACTGCACGTCACTGGCCAGAATCTCAATGTTGCCAGCGGCGTCGGATTCATCGCGCTGTTCGGCGTTGCCGTGCAGAACGGCATCATCATGGTGTCGAATCTCAACCGCATGTGTAAGTCCGGCCTGGAGCTTCACGAAGCCATCATGAGGGGCGCCACGGAGCGGTTACGCCCGGTGCTGATGACAGCCACAGTGGCCACCCTGGGCATGCTGCCGGCGGCGGTCCACACCGGTGTCGGCAGTGATGTGCAGCGTGGGATCGCCACTGTCGTGGTGGGAGGCCTTGCGATTTCAACGCTGCTGACGCTGTTCGTGATCCCATCGATGTACCACGTCATCGAGCACTGGGCTGAGCAGCGCCACGGGCAGCCCAGGTGGGGCTCATGAGAGCCTCGCCACTGCTGATCGGCGCAGCTTCGGCTGCCCTGGTGGCTTGCGCCGTTGGCCCGGATTTCAAGAAGCCGCCGCCGCCACCGGCAGCGGATTATGGCGCCGCTTCCGTGCAGCTCGACACGGTGCCGATGGGCGGGGTCCAGGGCGGCTCGTTTCAGCGCCTGGTCGTCGGCATGGAGATTCCGGCCGAGTGGTGGACGCTGTACCAGTCGCCTGAACTCAGTCGGCTGATTGACCGCGCTCTCAAGTCCAACCCCGACCTGGATGCGGCCAAAGCGGCGCTGCGGCAGGCCCACGAGCTCTATGATGCGCAGCGAACCGCTTATTTTCCGGTTGTTGAGGGCAGCTTCGGCGCTACTCGTGCCAAGAACGCACTCGGCACCATCGCCAATCCGACCAATCTGCCGCAATCAGATCCCTACTACAGTCTCTACACGGCGCAACTGAGCCTGAGCTACTCACCCGATGTCTTCGGTGGAACCCGCCGTTCGCTGGAAGCGGCCAGGGCAGGCGTTGCGGGCACGCGCTTTCAGTACGAGGCGACCTACGTGACGCTGACCAGCAATGTGGTGGTGAACGCCGTGCAGGAGGCCTCGCTGCGCGGTCAGATCGCGGCCACGGAGCGTCTGCTGCAGCTGGAACAGCAATTGACGGATACCGTACGACACCAGCGGGCGCTCGGCACGGCCAGCGATCTCGACCTGTTTGCCCAGGAAGCCGCGCAGGCTCAGACCGCGCAGACGCTACCGCCGCTGCAGAAGCAGCTGGGACAGACGCGCGACGCGCTTACTGCTCTGCTGGGACAGTTGCCTGCCGATGAGCCTCAGGAGACTTTTCGCCTGCAGGACCTGACGCTCCCCAGCGACCTCCCAGTCAGTCTGCCGTCCCAGCTGATCGAGCAACGTCCCGATGTACGCCAGGCGGAGGAGAATCTGCACGCGGCCTCGGCCCAGGTCGGGGTCGCCCTGGGCAACATGCTGCCGCAATTCTCAATCGATGCGAATCTGGGTTCAAGCGCCTTGAAACTGGGTCAGCTGTTTTCACCGTACACCGGATTCTGGGATCTCGGCGCTTCGCTGACGCAGACATTATTCGACGCCGGCGCGCTGATGCATCGGCATCGGGCAGCAGAGGCAGCCCTCGACCAGGCAGGCGCTCAATACCGCTCCGCGGTCATCCTGGCTTGCCAGAACGTTGCGGATACGCTGCGCGCGTTACAGTCCGACGCCGATGCCCTAAAGGCCAGCGCCGAGGCGGATGCGGCGGCCAGGAAAACCTTCGAACTGGCAGGTCATCAACGCGAGCTTGGTACGATCAGCCTCGTGGCATTGCTGACTGCCGAGCAGGCCTATCAGCAGGCCGAGCTGAGCTTGGTTCAGGCACAGGCTAATCGCTACGCCGATACCGCGGGGCTGTTTCAGGCGCTCGGTGGCGGTTGGTGGAATCGTCATCCAGGAGTCTCACCATGACGGGACTGGTTCTGCGACACAACGAGCGTGGCATCGCCACTCTGACCTTGAACATTCCCGAGCGCCTGAACGCTCTGTCTAAAGAGGTGTTCGAGGTGCTCGACGAGCATATCGAACGCATCGCAAGGGAAACGCGCAGCGTCGGCCTGGTTGTGCTGCGGGGCGCTGGCGGCAATTTCTCTTCCGGTTACGACATGCGGGAGGTGCTTGAGCACGTCATCGCCGGCGCCAAGCCGCATTACCACTCCGAGGTCATCCAAAAACTTTCCAACCTGCCGCAGCCGGTCATCTCCGCGGTCGAGGGTTACTGCTCCACCGGAGCCCTGGAGCTCGCGCTGGCAGCCGATCTGATCGTCGCCTCCCAATCAGCCAAGTTCTCGGATGTGTACGCGCGCTGGGGGCTGACGCCGGTGTGGGGCCTGAGTCTGCGGTTGCCTCACCGCGTCGGCACGTCCAAGGCAAGCGAGATGATGTACACCTGCCGAACCTACTCGGGGGCCGAGGCGCATGACATGCACCTGGCTAATTTCTGCTTCCCTGATGATCGTTTTGACACCGAACTGAACGCGGTTTGCGACGATATCCTCGCCAATTCGTGGTATGCAAACCGGGTCAATAAACGAGCGCTGATGGCCAGTCACGGCCTGACCCTGCACGACGCCCACGCGCTCGAACTATTCAAGAACGACGGCCTGGCGCCGGACGCACGGCAACGCGTCGAAAAATTCTTTGAACTGCACAAGCCGGAAAGCTAGCGTCGCGTGGTGAGCAAGGTCGATGTCAGCCTCACTATCGCCGCGTTCTGCATGGCCTTCGCGCCCGATAGTTTTGCGCAGCAAGTGGCCACCGATGCCACCCCACCAGCGGACCCGGCCAGCGAGCGGTTTGCGGTTCATGGACAGCTGACGTTCGTGGAACAACTGGCATCGCCTTTTCACGACCCTTACAGCGGCCGCAACAGTCTGTCGCCGCGCCACGGCGATGAAACTTTTGACGTGACGCTCTACCTGGGCGCGCGGCTCTGGTCCGGCGCTGAGCTTTGGGCCAACCCGGAGATTGACCAGGGGTTCGGCCTGAACAATACGCTTGGCGTCGCTGGCTTCCCCAGCGGCGAGGCTTACAAGGTCGGCCGGAGCTACCCATATTGGCGAGTGCCGCGACTGTTCGTGCGTCAGACAGTGGACCTTGGCGGGGAAGCAGAACCCCTGGAGTCCATCGCCAATCAGCTCGGCGGCTCAGAGAGCTCCAACCGATGGGTGTTCACGCTTGGCAAGATCGGTGTGCCCGACATATTCGATGCAAATCAGTACGCTCACGACCCGCGCAATGATTTCCTGAATTGGGCGGCGGTCGATGCAGGCACTTTCGATTATGCGGCGGATTCCTGGGGTTATACCGTCGGCGCGGCCGCTGAGTGGTACCAGGGAGAGTGGACCCTGCGCGCGGGTGTGTTCGATCTTTCAGAGGTCCCGAACAGCGAAACACTCGATCATGGATTTCACGAATTTCAGTGGATCGGCGAGCTCGAGAAGCGCCATGAGCTGATGGGGAAGCCAGGCAAATTGCTCGTTACGGCTTTCGACAGCCGCGCGCGCATCGCAGCGCTCGATCAAGCCGTCAGCCTCGCCAATGCCACCGGCGAGAGCATCGATGCAGAGTTGGTTGATTCGCGGCGATATCGCAGCCGCACAGGGGTGAGTTTCGATCTTGAACAGCAACTTTGGTCCGATCTGGGGATGTTTGCGCGCGCCGGAAAAGGAAGCAGCGATCTCGAGGCCTACGAGTTTTCGGATATTGATCGTGCGGTATCGATCGGACTATCCCTGAAGGGCAACCGCTGGGGCCGTGCTGACGACACGGTGGCACTTGCGGCCATCGACAACGGCATTTCCGCCAATCGTGAGCGTTTCCTGAATGCCGGCGGCCTCGGCATCCTCGTGGGCGATGGCCAGCTGCCACACCCGGGCGCCGAGCAGATACTTGAAACCTACTACCGATGGGCGGCGGTGCAGTGGGCTGAGCTCACACTCGACTATCAGTACATCGTCAATCCCGCCTACAACACCGACCGCGGGCCGGTCTCGGTCGTCGCGTTGCGGGTTCACGCGCAGTTTTGATCGCGAGATAGGTACCAGCAAAGCCTGGGTGCGCTAGCGCACTGACTAAGCGAGCCGCCGATGCGTACGGTCAGGTGCATCGCTAGAACGGAACTACCATGAAACACACAAGCTTGTTTGTCACTTCTCTGACGGCGCTCGCCTTGGGCGCCTGTACTGGAACTGGGGCGGCGGGACCCGCGGGGCCGGCAGGCGGCGCCGGGGCTTCAGGCGACAGCGGCAGCCCGCCTCGATGAGGAAGTCTCCGGCATTCCGCCGCATCCCGCGCTAGATTTTGCGGTTCACGAATTCCCAGACCTTCGAGATCACCACCGATCCTTCGCCCACCGAGGAGGCGACGCGCTTGACCGAGCCGGAGCGCACGTCGCCTACGGCGAAGATGCCGGGTCGTGAAGCGCCAAAAGCCGAGTCGGCGCCAGCAGGCGTGCCTGTAATGACAAAACCCTTTTCGTCGAGATTCACCAAACCCGAAAGCCACTCGGTATTCGGCGCGGCGCCCACCATGATGAACAGTGCGCGCGTGTCTACCTCACGGGCTTCACCCGTTCTGGCATTGCGGATGGTCAGCCCTTGCAGATGGTCGGATCCCTGCAACGCCGTAACCTCGGCGCCATATTCAATCTCAATTTTAGGGTCGGCCTGGAGTCGCCTGGAGAGATAGCTGGACATGGACGCGGCCAGCGAAGTCCCTCGTACCACGACACGCACGCACTTCGCCGAGCGGCTTAGAAACATGGCGGCTTGTCCTGCCGAGTTGCCGCCGCCGATGATCACCGCCTCCGTCCCCTTACAGTAGCGCGCCTCGATTTCGGTAGCCGCATAGTAGATGCCTGCACCCTCGAAGTCCGCGAGTCGATCAATCGGCAGACGACGGTACTGTACGCCAGTTGCAACAACCACCGCCCTGGCACGGACACGCTCTTCCGTATCAAACGTCGCACAGAAACTCTCATCCTCGAGCGTATCGAGGCCGACCACTCGCCGTGGCATCGCGAACCGCGTTCCGAATTTCATTGCCTGCACCTCGCCCCGCCAGACGAGATCGGCACCGGAGATGCCGGTTGGGAAGCCCATATAGTTCTCGATACGACTGGAGGTACCTGCCTGTCCGCCGATAGCGATATCCTCGACCACCAGCGCGCTCAGCCCTTCGGCACCCGCATAGACGCCCGCAGCCACTCCGGCGGGGCCTCCGCCGACGATCAGGACGTCGAAGATCTCATCGTTCTGAAATTCAAGATTGAAGCCGAGCAATCGAGCGACTTTGTCCGGGCTTGGTTCCGCCATGACAGTGTCACGGCCGAAAATAACCGCCGCTCGCCGGGGCGCGACAGAGCAACTGATGGCGGTCGCCTCTGCTTCCGGGCTTTCAAGTGGATAGGATGAATAGGGGATGTGGTTGCGGCTGGCGAACTCGGCGATGCGGCGTACGCTGCGATCCACCTCTTCGCCAATCAGCCGCAGATTGCCGTCGCGGGCTTCGAGTTGACGGCGGCGCCTCGCCGAAAAGACGGTAATGATGATGTCGGACATCTCGGGGATTCGGGACATCAATGTCAGCATCGCCTCGCGCGGCACCTCGATCACCCGTGTGTCCTTTGCCGCGCGCATCGCCATGGTCCAGGCGCCGCCATTGAGAAAGGCGATCTCACCCATGAACTGTGTCGGACCGAGCGAAGATGCTAACTGGCGCTTGTCGGTATAGGGATTGACTACCTCGATTTCGCCTTCTTCGACGTAGGTAAATCGATTGATGGGTTGGCCGGGCCGCGCAACCAACGTGCCCGCAGGGTAGGTCACGATTTCGCCTGCCGCGCGCAACGCCTCAACATGTTGCGCGGCCAAGGGCGTGCGCTGCATCTGACGTAAATCCTCCCCAATAGTCTCCATGTCGTGCCTGCGCCTCTCGATTGCTGAACAGTGAACCTACCATGCTTTGCTCGAATGCACCCCGCCCGAATTAGTTGTTGCGGCCCATGATTTCTGCCAAGAGAATAGCTGCGCCATGCCTTCATCCCAATCACCGGCAGTAACGCGCGCCACGGTATCGGCGTGGTCTCCGTTTCAGCACCGGATCTTCACGCTGGTATGGGTGGCCACCGTGATCTCGAACGTCGGGACCTGGATGTACAGTGCCGCGGCAGGCTGGCTGATGACCACCCTGACCAGCGATCCACTCATGGTGTCCTTGGTTCAGGTGGCCAATAGTCTGCCCGTCCTGTTATTCGCATTCCCCGCGGGGGCATTGGCCGACGTTGTCGATAAGCGCAGGTTTCTCATCGGCGCTGAGACGTCCGTTACGCTGCTATCGATCGTATTCGCCTTCCTTGTGTGGCGTGGTTTGGTCGGTCCGCAGACGCTGCTGTTCTTTGTATTCATCATCGGAGCGGCAGGGGCCCTGACCGCCGCACCCTGGCAGGCGGTGGTACCCGAGTTGGTGCCAAAGGAACATCTCGCCCCGGCGGTCGCATTGAACAGTCTGGGCGTCAATGTCAGCCGCGCAGTGGGGTCTGCGATGGGTGGCGTGCTGATCGCGGCCCTGGGGATATCCTCCCCATTCTGGGCAAATGGTATCAGCAACGCGGGTGTAATCGGGGCATTGCTGTGGTGGCGTCCCGCGCCGCGGCCGTCAGCTCACCTGCCCACCGAACGCCTGGGCTCAGCAATGCGTACCGGATTTCGTCACGCCCGACACAACCCACGCTTACGCGCGACGATGATTCGAGCGACCGCGTTTTTCACATTCGCGAGCGCCTATTGGGCACTTCTGCCGCTCGTCACGCGCGAGCGAATCGCGGGCGGCGCGGAGCTGTATGGCCTGCTGCTCGGCGTGATCGGTCTCGGCGCAATCCTGGCCGCTCTTGGGCTTCACAGAATCCGCGCAAAACTGGGAAATGATCGTACCGTTGTGCTTGCCTCAATCGGCACAGTGCTGGCCATCGTGATGTTCGGCTTGGCGCGCGTCCCGGTCATTGCGCTCGTGGCTAGTTTGATCGCCGGTGCCTCCTGGGTCAGTGCGCTCGCGACGTTGAACTTATCAGCTCAGATGGCGTTACCGGACTGGGTGCGCGGTCGTGGGTTGGCGATCTATATCATGGTGTTCTTTGGAGCCATGAGTGTGGGCAGCGCGCTATGGGGTCAAGTGGCGGCATGGGTGGGCCTCGTCAATGCCCACTGGATTGCCGCCATCACCATGCTGCTGGCCATACCGCTCAGTTGGCGTTGGAAGTTGCAGCACTCGGTGACGGTCGATCTGAGCCCGTCGATGCATTGGCCTGTGCCCCAGGCCTTGTGGCTGCAGGACGCCAGCGACGGGCCCGTAATGGTGACGGTCGAGTACCACATCGCGGAGGAAAGCAGGCAAGCCTTCCTGTTGGCCATGGATCATCTCAGCCAAGGGCGTCGCCGCGACGGCGCCTATGCCTGGGCGATGTACGAGGATACCGGCCACCGGGGTCGGATGCTGGAGACCTTCTATCTGGAATCCTGGGCGGAGCATTTGCGTCAGCATGAGCGGGTAACCAAAACAGACCATGCCTTGCAGCAGCGGATCCGTCAGCTCACGCGAGACGAGCCTGTCGTGACGCACTTCATATCGACGAGAACTCCACAGTAAGGCGAGGGGCGCGGATCGAAATGTCGGGTTCGTGAACCCGGATGTCGCCACGGAAGCGCGGCAGGGCTAGCCTCTCCGGACCGATTGCAATGTTTGGAGAGGTGCCATGCTTGTCGTGACAACAGAGAGCGTGCCGGGACATCGGGTGCGTGAGGCCAAGGGCCAGGTGTTCGGTGTGGTGGTCAGGAGCCGTGGGCTTGGCGGGAATATTATGGCGGGGCTGCGCTCGCTGGTGGGCGGCGAAATTACCGAGTACACGCAGCTGCTGGAGGAGGCCCGGCGCCATGCGGTCGACCGCATGGTCCGCAACGCGAACCTCATGCACGCGAATGCCATTGTCATGATGCGATTCGACTCGGCCGAGATCGGCCAGACCATGAGCGAGATCGTAGCTTACGGAACGGCAGTCGTGCTCGAGCCGGTGGCCTGATCATGCTGCGCACGTTCGTGATTGCCGTAGCAGCGATCCTCATGTGCGCCGGTGTCGTCCTTCTAGCCTGTGGAGTGCACGCACCTGGATGGCAGGCGCTGGTCATCGGCGGGATCGTCCTCATCGGCACATTGTTCGAGCGCTGGCGCTATCGTCACATCGAGGAGCGGCCAGAGGGCCAGTGGCAGCGCACGGGTGAGCGATTTATCGATCCATCGACAGGAAAGCCTCTCGAAGTAATGTTTGATCCGCGAACCGGTGAGCGGCGTTATATCGCGGCAACGTCAGATGGGGCAAAAGACCCGGCACTTTGAAGTGCACGACGGCGCCGGTATCCTGCATCGAGAACAATCGTGCGCGGGGCATGGGTCGGTAATGGAGAAAAAAGTGCGTAGCCTTGGAATTAAAGACTTGCTGGAAAACACCGCCGGCGAAGCGGTTGCCTATCTTGAGAGAATTTCTGACCGCCCTGTGACCGCAACCTCAGATGGGACAGTGTTACGCGCTGCTCTTGGGGCCCGGCTGGGGGCCGAAGGTATGGACCCTGCCGAGGTGATAGATAAATTGGCGGTGGTGTCCAAGCAGGGCACCGTTGCATCCGCAGGGCCTCGATATTTTGGTTTCGTCATAGGGGGAAGCCTGCCAGCGGCGCTCGCCGCGGACTGGCTGGTGTCCACGTGGGACCAGAACTCGGCCGTCTATGCGATGTCACCGATGGTCTCGGCGATCGAGGAGATCACGGCATCGTGGCTGCGCGAACTGGCTCATCTGCCTTCCGGCATGAGTGTTGGCTTCGTTACGGGCTGCCAGATGGCCAGCTTCACCGGCCTCGCGGCCGCACGCCACCGGGTGCTGGCGGATGTCGGTTGGAACGTGGAAGCCGATGGATTGTTTGGCGCTCCAACCGTCGAAGTCATAATCGGCGATGAGGCGCACTACACTATTGTCATGGCGCTGCGGCTTCTGGGCCTCGGAGGCAAGCGAGTGACGCGTGTGGCAACAGATAGCCAGGGACGTATGCGCAGCGATAAGCTCGCCGAGGCGCTCGGAAAGGGCACGGGACCCTGTATCGTGTGCGCCCAGGCCGGCAACGTAAATACCGGCGCATTCGATCCCCTTGCCGAGATTGCCGAACTGTCCAGGAAGCGAGGCGCCTGGCTGCACGTGGACGGTGCCTTTGGCCTTTGGGCGGCGGCGTCGCCCAGTTTACTGCCGCTGGTTCGTGGTATCGAACACGCCGATTCCGTCGCGACCGATGGCCATAAATGGCTGAACGTTCCCTACGACAGCGGGATCGTTTTTTGCGCGGATGAGGAAGCGCATCGCGGCGCGATGTCTCTTTCGGCCGCCTACATAGTGGCGACGACGCACGAGCGCGACCCGCACGAATTCGTGCCGGAGGAATCTCGTCGGGCGCGAGCGGTGCCGATCTATGCTGCCCTACAGTCATTGGGCAAAGACGGGCTGACGGAACTCGTGGAGCGCTGCTGTCGACACGCCCGCCGATTCGCCGAAGGCTTACGATCAGCGGGCTATGAGATATTGAATGATGTGGTCCTAAACCAGGTCTTGGTGTCGTTCGGCAATGATGAGCAGACGCGTCGCACGATCGCGGCGATTCAGCGCGAAGGAACCTGCTGGTGTGGCGGCACGGTGTGGCAGGGCCGTACGGCCATGCGCATCAGCGTTAGCAACTGGGCCACCACGGAGGACGATGTGGATCGCAGTGTCGTCGCAATCCTGGGCGCCGCACAGAAATCTTCTGTGTTCGATCAATCACTTACTAGATAATACTAATTCATATTCTGGCACGTCGGGTCGCAGTCGCAGTCGCCGAAACCGCCTCACTCCCCGGTCTGCCATCAAAGGATTGCTGCCCGCAGCTATTCATGAGTGGATGACTCTCAGGAGGTACTCCACGATTGTGCGAGTGGTTTGCCGAGTGATCGGTGCGTGTCCAAATAATGCGCGGAAATAGAAGGGGCCCGTCAGCATATCGAGCAGAAGTTCCACATTGAAGTCATGCCGCACGTCGCCTCGAGTTTGCGCCCGCTTGAGCGCTTCGCGCATGGACCTTCGGCGCGGACCCAGCACTTCCCTACGAATCATCGACGCCAGAGTTCGATCCTGTGCCATGTCCGCCACAAGACCTGGCAGCGCATGGCCCAACGGTCCGACGAAGGCACGCAACAGAGTACTGACAGCCGCCTCGAGGTCTCCCTGAATCGTGCCGGTGTCGGCCGCGGGGTTTCCGCCCATTTCGCTGACGACCGCGTAGGCTACGAGATGCCGTTTACTCGGCCAGCGGCGATAGAGACTGCTGCGGGCGCGGTTCACGCGGCGCGCAATCCCATCGATCGTCACTGCCCGGTAGCCGTCATTCTTTAGGGCCTCCAGCACGGCGGAGACTACTTCGGAATCGATCCGTCCGTCGCGTGGCCGACCGCTTCGCTGCCGCGATTGCGTTGACAGGCGCTCCAGGCCCAGCTTTCGCGTTGTGCGCGACGTCGGCGGTAATTTCATTGCCATGGCTCCGGCGCCTGACCATCGCAGCTAATGTGAGCGGTGCAATCCGCGACCGAAGTCCCACTTTTGCTCACAGCGCGAATGGCTATCATTTTATGTCCTTGCGTCCATTTCGAGTCATAGTGTAGCGTATCTATTCGGCCAGGAACCCTAACCCGTGAAGCCAACTCGGAGTGCAGCAAGATTCTTGGTCCTCGGCTTGGCCGCACTGCGGCTGGCCGCGCCGATCACCGTGCACGCCGATCCAGCACCCTTTGATCTCGCCGGGCCAACCCTGGAGGTGCATGTGACCCGGGGCCTGCGGACGCTGCCAATTTCCGAGGTTCCCGACCTTGCGGCCGGCGATAAGCTATTGATCAAGGCGGATTTGCCCGCTACGCAATCCGCCCGGTACCTGATGGTTGCAGCGTTCCTGACGGGGTCGACCAACCCGCCGCCGGCGAACTGGTTTTTCCGCTGCGAGACCTGGGCCGGCAAGTGTGCGGAGGAGGGTCTTGCGATAACGGTACCGCAAGATGCCCAACAGGTCCTGATATTCCTGGCGCCGAAGAGCAGCGGTGATTTCAGCACTCTGGTCGACGCTGTACGCGGCCGTCCGGGCGCGTTTGTGCGCGCCTCGCAGGACCTGAATCAGGCCATGCTCGATCATTCGCGCCTGCAAGCCTATCTGTCCGCGATTCATGACCTCGACGAGGCTGATCAGTCGAGTTTGAAGGATGTGGCTCCATTGCTGGCGCGAAGCTTGGCCATCAAAGTAAACGACAAGTGTTTAGACAGGATTCCAGAACTGCAAGCGCCGTGTCTGATGCAGGGGGAGGAGTCTCTGATACTGAATGATGGGCACAGCATCTCGATCGTCGAGGCGCTTACCGCAGGCGCGGCGAGGGATCTCGCCATGCAAGCGAGCTTTACGCCGCAGCTCAGCTACGGTTACTACAGTCCCTATATCGCATCAGTGCTGGATATTGCGCGCATCCTGGGCTCATTTCACAACGCGCAGTATGAATACATACCGGCGCTGGTCTCCCCGAAAGGCGACCAGCTGGCGCTGACACTGAACGCGGCGCCTTCCTTTCACAATCCAAAGTCAGTGCTGGTTGTAGCCTTGCCGGCCGTCGAGCAAGCGCAGCTGCCCCCGCTGCATGCGGTGGATCCCAAGGAAATCTACTGTGCCAGAAAGACGTCCCTGGTACTCCCCGTGGAGGGCGCCCCCCTGGTCTTCTCCACAGGCTATACACACGATGTGGTGCTGAGCCTGACTGGCACAAATGGAATGACCATCGACCTGCCGGCAAATGCCGATGCCGAACAAGGCGGATTTGTCGTAGACACATCCGGCCTCGGTGCGGTCAGCTTGGGCGACAGCGTACATGGGGCGCTGCACGGTGACTGGGGCTTTGACGAATACGATGGCCCCGGCTTTCAATTGGTCAATGCGCGTGCTCAGACGTGGCGGTTGGCTGATGGGGATGAAGCTGCGCTGATCGTCGGTCGCCAGGATACAATTCATCTTCGCGCCGACAACGTCAGCTGCATCGACGATGTCATGCTGAGGGATCCGGCAGGCAAAGAGCTGAAAGCCGAGTGGAAGCCGGTAAAGGCTGATGAGGTAGAACTTAAGCTTCCCCTGCAGGCAGTTCAGCCCGGCCCACTGACGCTGCTAGTGAAGCAGTACGGCGCCAATCAGGCGCAGCGCGTTCAACTCCAGGCGTTTTCCACACCCGCACATCTGGACGGCTTCGCCATTCACGCCGGAGATGCGCAAGGCGTTCTCAACGGCAGCGGTTTGAATGATGTCGCCAGCTTGCTCGTGAAGGGTATTGAATTCGTGCCGGGAATTTTCTCGTCCGATCAAGGACGTGACGAACTATCAATGGTCGCCAAGGATGGCCATGCTAGCGTCCTCCTGAAGCCGGGCGATACCTTTAAAGCAAAGGCAACGCTGCGCGACGGGCGCAACTTGAATGTCACTACCTCGGTCGGCCAGCCGCGTCCAAGCGTGACACTGATCGGCAAGAGTGTGCAGGTGTCGCCCTCAGGCGGCGAAAGCAATATCCAATTTTCGGACCCGGATGTGCTGCCACAAGGGGCGAAGCTGGCCTTCTCCATGCGCGCGCGCGCACCGTCGGCTTTTAGCCGGGAGGAGACTATCGAGGTGGCTACGACAGATGGTTCGTACTCGACGACTCTTAGCCTGACCAACGGTGGTATTACTCTTGCGAATGCTCACGTCGCCGTCGCCACATTGGACCCGGCCAAACTGTTTGGGGCGTCAGCATTTGGACCGCTGCAATTTCGAACCGCCGTCAACGGGTCCGCAGGCGATTGGCAGGCATTGGCAACCCTTGTACGTGTGCCGGTGCTGAAAGATCTCAGCTGTCCCTCAACGCCTGAGCTCGCTTGCAAACTGACCGGCTCAAATTTGTTTCTCATCGATTCCGTATCCATCGATCCGCATTTCAGTCATCCCGTGCATATTCCGGATGGCTTTCCAGGGTATGCGCTGCCTGTTCCGCGACCCGCCGAGGGACAGCTATACGTCAAGCTGCGTGACGATCCCGCTGTGATCAGCCCCGTTGCGATCGCGGTGGTGCAGTTGCCTCCCACGCCCGAGGAGGCGGCGCGAGCAGCGGCGCGGCTCGCCGCGGCGAGCGCTGCCAATCAATCGGTCGTGTCTTCTAGCAGTGATCCCTCAACTGCAGACGCGGTGCCCCCGAGCTTGCCTGCGGCGCAGGGGCCTGCGGTACAAGCTCAACAGGACGCTTCGGCGCCACCGGAATCGCCGCCGCATACGCCTGTGTCAGAATCGAAGGACGGGGCGCCAAGTGATTCATCCGGGCAGCCCGATGTGCAACATTCCGGTTGAAACTGCCATATTAAGCTCATCCGATCACTCCACCGGCGGGATGACCCGCGGCGATATGAGGCGATTAGAACCAACCGACACACCAGGGGGCAGCATTACGACATTGAATAACGCCGGCGACGTACGATGGTGAACACGATGGAGGCAGCAGAGATCCGCCCGTTGTCCCTGACTCAGCTATCGCTGCTGGCGCTGGGCCTGGGTGTCGTCACGGGCCTCGGCGCCGTGCTTTTCCGGGATCTGATTGGTCTGATTCACAACTTGGCGTTTACCGGTCACGCGCTCGTGCACTACGACGCGAACATATTCACTGCGCCGTCGCCTTGGGGTCCGCTGGTGATCCTGGTTCCAGTGCTGGGCGCGGTCGGCGTCACCTTCCTGGTAACTCAGTTTGCACCGGAGGCTAAGGGACACGGTGTTCCTGAAGTCATGGACGCAATCTTCTACAAAGGGGGCATCATCCGGCCCGTGGTCGCGCTGATCAAATCGCTGGCCTCGGCCATCGCGATCGGCAGCGGTTCATCAGTCGGGCGAGAGGGGCCGATCATTCAGATCGGCTCGGCGCTTGGCTCCACGCTGGGGCAGGTCATCCGCATGCCTGTGGGGCAGCGAATTGCGCTGGTCGCGGCCGGAGCCGGCGCGGGAATCGCCTCGACCTTCAATACCCCGATCGGCGGGGTGATGTTTGCCATCGAGCTGATGCTGCCTGAGGTGAGCGTGGAAACGTTTCTTCCGGTGGCAATCGCGACGGGAACCGCGACATTCGTGGGCCGCTGGTTTTTTGGCGATGCGCCGGCCTTTCAGGTCCCGACGCTTAAAGCCATTGCGGTCAATCCCAGCGCGCTGTTGATACTGGTCCTGTTCGCTGTGCTGGGCACTTTGACGGGCATTGCGGCGGCAGGGTTCATGCGCGCGCTGCATTGGGCCGAGGATCTCTTCGATCGGATCAAGTTCCGCTATTTGCGGCACATGCTGGGCATGCTGATGGTGGGTGTCCTCATGTACCTGCTCTTTCGCACGCTAGGTCAGTATTACGTCGATGGCGTCGGCTATGCCACCGTACAAGCGGTATTGGCAGGGCAGATCTCGACATTCTGGCTGCTGGGACTTCTTTGCCTGTCGAAGGCGCTGGCGACCTCGCTCAGTCTGGGATCGGGCTCATCGGGCGGGATTTTCTCCCCGTCCTTGTTCATGGGCGCCACCTTAGGCGGCGGCTTTGCTGCGCTGTTGAACGCCGCGGGCCTCCCGATTCACCTCAGCATCCCCGCTTTCGCCATGGTCGGCATGGGCGCGATGGTGGGGGGCGGAACCGGGGCAGTGATGACGGCAGTCACCATGATCTTCGAAATGACTCTCGACTACAGCATCGTAATGCCGATGATCGTGGCGGTGGCCATGAGCATTGGCGCACGTCGCGTGCTGTCCCGCGAGACCATCTACACCATGAAGCTGGTGCGTCGAGGACGGGCCATACCCAAGGCAAGGCACGCCAACATGTTTCTGGTCCGTGCGGCGCGCGAAGTGATGGACACCGACATCCAGGTTTTGCCTGCGGAAGCGAGCTTCGATGATTATGTGCGCCAGCCCGAGCACGCCGGGCGCCTGCGCCACGTGGTAGCGACGAGCCAAGGTCGCATCGTGGGCGTCATCCGCGTCAATACGGGATTACGCCGGGGTCTGGAGGGGGCGCATACCGGGCTAACCCTCGGCGATGTCGCCAGCCACAATTTTACGCTGGTGGGAGAGGGAGAAACGGCTTTCGAGGTTATCCGTCGCATGTGGCGCCGAAACGCCATTATGGCGGTGGTTGTGCGCGGGCGCGGCATTGAGAGTGGAACCGACGTGGTCGGGGTGATCACCAAGGAGCACGTCGCAGACTCCGTGGCAGACAGTATCAAGACATACCCGCTCTAGCTCCCGCAGGGGGAACGAGGCGGGCAACTTTGCGATTGAAATCGGTGGGGGTCGGAGTAGGGTGCTGATCATGGTAGGGGTAGCGCAATATCGTCGCGGCAGTGTTGCTGACAGCACGCGGTGGCTATTGTTCAGCAGTGCAGTGGCATTGGCCTTCTGCGCCACGGTACGCGCTGATACCTTCGCTAACGTGCACTATGACGCGCGCACAGATGAGCTGGTTGCCACGATGATCTATCGGGGCACCAATCCGACACACACCTTTACCTTGAAGTGGGGCACTTGCCCAGCGCCATCTGACCATGGCAAACCATATGAGGTTGCCGCCGAAGTGCTGGACGGTCAATGGAACGACGACGCAGTACAATCATTTAAGGAGACAGTCCGCTTCAGCCTGGCTGATCTCGCATGCCGCCCGGCCAATGTGACGTTGCGCACCGCGCCTCGCTTTCTATACACGATCTTCGTTCCTCGAGCGCCTTCATGAATTTCCCCCTTGTGTCGATTGCATCCTGTGCCGTGCATATCGCCGGATGTCATTGCGCGTACACACGGCTAAGCCGTTGCGGAGCTATTTTGCACGCGTCAGTCTGTAATAACCGTGGTCGCAAGCGGCAAGGTTACGATCAATAACAAGGTAGAAAATGTCGGAGATCTAAAGGGTGGGGACCTTTTGACCTTCTGGGTTCGCGAAGGTGAATTTGGTATCTCGCCAACGTTGACGGATCATCCAATGACAATAATCAAACCAGAGACCATGCCGGCGAGCTAGACGAGCAGACCTGTAGAAAAGGCCTGGTTCTCGCCAAAGGCGCACCAAAAACTAAGTGGCGCGCTACACCTTTCCGTCAGGCTCCGCGTCTTTAAAGCGGGGCTTAGGCGGTGGGGATCGCCACGCGACTGCAGCATGTGTCGTATGTCTCCTCGTGTAGACTATCAAATGACATCCTCGCGGACATTCCAATGTGCTAATGCCGACACTTGAGCGCGATATGGAGCAACCCAAGACGGCCAAGCCCGTCCTCTTAGCCTCTGGCCGAGAGCTTTCGAAAACTACCCTGTTTTATCTACTCCACACCGCGGGATGGATCGCCTTTGGTGTGGTTTCAATTGCGAGCGATTTCACTAAAAAGGGGCTGTCGGCGGCCATCCTGGAAGACCTGTCATGGACAGCGTGCGGCTGGGCGCTGACCCTCGGCTTTCGGCCAGTGTATCAATGGGCTCGTTTGAACCTTCGGTCCTATGCCGCATACGGCTTGGTCTGCCTGCTCTTAAGCGTGCCGGGGGGAGCTCTCTGGTACTCCGCCACTGAAGGGCTGTTGCGTCTGGGCTACCTCGTGCTGAGTCATTCCGCCGGCCTATGGCCATTATTCGCGGCCGCTGCTCACGCCGATGCTCTCTACTCATGGTGGATTCCGTTCGGTTACTGGCTTTTCTTCTCCAGTTTTTTGTTCACCTGGTCGTCGCTGTACTTTGGCATCAACGCGATGCTCGATCTGGAGACCGAGCGCGCCAACGTGGCGCGAGCGCTCAAGTTAGCCGACACTGCTCGCTTGCGCGCACTCCAATCGAACCTCAATCCCCACTTTCTATTTAACGCTCTAAACGGCATAGCGACCCTGATACGAGAAAGGGATGTTACGGCAGCCTCCGCGATGGTCGATGCACTGGGCGAGCTTCTTCGATCGACGCTTCAGAGGCTGAATTTCCCAGAAATCCAGGTTGCAGAAGAGCTGCAATTAATTGAGCAGTATCTTCGAATTCAGCGCTTTCGCTTCGGCGATCGCCTGCGGTCGATCGTGGCGGCCGACCCGGATGCTCTTGGCGCCCTCATTCCCACGCTCATTCTGCAGCCATTGGTGGAGAATGCCGTACGTCATGGCGTCTTGCCAAGGGAGGACGGCGGGTCTCTCTGGGTCTCCATACACAGAGATGTCGAGACGCTGGTTGTCTCGGTCGAGGACGATGGTCCAGGACTGACTCACGGGCTCGTAAACCCCGCTGGCATTGGCCTCGAAAATTCGAGGGACCGGCTGGCAGCACTGTATGGCAGTACCGCGCAGCTGACTGTCGGCTCGCGTTCCGAAGGAGGGGGCTTCGCGGTCGTCATCCGTATGCCGTTTCGTCTCGCTTTGAGCACCCAATCCGCTGCTCGGTCAGAGGCTCAGCCAGCATGACTATAAGAACGCTTATCGTGGACGATGAGGACCTGGCACGGCGCGGACTTCGCACACTGCTGCGGCACGCGGATGATGTGGAGATTTTGAAGGAGTGCCGCAATGGGCGTGAGGCGATCGAAGCCATCACACACTCCGAGCCCGACCTGGTGTTTCTGGACATACAAATGCCCGGCAAGACGGGTTTCGAGGTCATCGCGGAGATCGACGAGGACAAGTGCCCCTATGTGATTTTTGTCACCGCTTTCGATAAGTTTGCGCTACAGGCTTTTGACGTTCACGCGCTTGATTATCTGCTTAAACCGGTTAATGAAGAGCGCTTTCACGCCGCACTGTCTCGCGCACGCACTGTCCTTTCCAGTGTGCGCGATGACTCGCTGGTACGCCGGTTTTTGCAGGCGGCCGCTGATTTTCGCCAGCCCCGCGCGGGCGACGTCACTGTCTCTGCCATGGATCGTCTGCCAGTAAAAGCCAACGGCAAAGTTATGGTAGTGCGGATCGCCGAGATCGACTGGATTGAGGCTGATCATGATTACGTCTTGCTACATGTGGGCGATAAAAGTTGGATCCTGCGAGAGACTATTGCCAACATGGAAATGCGACTTTCATTGTCTGGGTTTGTGCGCATTCACCGCTCCGCCCTGGTTAACGTCGATCGCGTCCGAGAACTGCGTCCGCGTGCGAAGGGTGAGTTCAATGTGGTGCTGCTCGATGGCAAACAACTCAAAATGACCCGCAACTATCGCGCGGCTGTGGAGCGACTTGTCGGGCGGGACATTTAATTTCAGCGGCGCTGAGTTTATCAAGCGCAAATCGCCGCTCCGAGCTGCCAGCCATGCGCGAGCTCCACCGGCTCCCGAGTCAGACTTGCTCGTGGCGTGCGCAGTCCCCTGCGCCCGTAGCGGTAGGTTAGTACCCAAATAACTACAGTGAGTGGGTGAGCGGGGAGAGTGCGTACTCACACCCGCAACAGCCTTGGCTTGCATCGACGTAGTCCGTCCGGCCTACGTGACGTACCACGAAGTTTGATTCGAGAAAGCGCAACGGCGCAAGCGCGGCCGGCCGTTTGACGTCGGAAAAGTCCGCCATGTCGCGCAATTTGCCCGCTCCGTCGCAAAGCTCTGCGGGCCGTCGAGTGCCTCCCTAGACTCCAAGCGCACTGAGAACGCCGTAAGTGCAATTCGACGTTCGTCCGTGGATGAAGGGAGCTATCAGAGAAGCTGCAAGCGAAGCCGCCCGGGCTCGGAATCCATGAATTCACCGTGGTGGCGATTACAACACTGCAAGGACAACCCATATGTTCCACATTAGAACTTCGGTGCTTCTAAAAGGCATGACATCGGCGTTGGCGTTACTCTGGGTTGTTAATGCCGGAGCACAGTCCGCAGCGCCTCAGTCCACCGCGACGGCGTCTGACGAGCCTCAGCTGCAGGAAGTGACTATCACCGGCTCACTGATCCGGCGCACCGAGGTCGAGACGCCGAGCCCGATGCAGATTGTCACGGCCAAGGATATCGAGGAATCGGGCTATACGACTATCTCGGATGTGCTGCGCAATATCTCCGCTAATGGTCAAGGGACGCTCAGCCAATCATTCAACGGCGCGTTTGCAACGGGCGGCGCTGGAATTGCTTTACGCGGACTTACCGTTGGGGGAACGCTGACATTGATCGATAGCCACCGCATGGTCGGCTATCCGTTGACCGATGACGGCGAGCGTAACTTCGTGGATGTGAGTTCGATTCCGTTCAATGCCGTCGAACGGGTCGAGGTGCTCAAGGACGGCGCTTCCGCGGAATACGGTTCCGATGCCATCGCGGGCGTGGTGAATATCATCCTGCGCAAGACCTACACCGGAGCCGAGATCAACGCCGAGGTGGGTAACTCCATGTACAACGACGGGCGCATGGAACACTTAAGCGGGCTGTGGGGTGCCGGGGATCTGGGCTCTGACGGGTTCAATTGGTGGACCGCCGTAGAATATCGCCACCAAGGCGACATCCTGGTGGCGAACCGAAGTGGCAATTGGACCAACCTTAACTGGACGGGATACGGCGGCACCAACACGACTCCTGGGGCCGGCAGCAATTCCAACATGGTATACCCGGAGAGTATCACCGGTTACCTGGTCAATCCGACCACACCGAATGCCGCGGGCGTCTACCCGAACGGCCTGCCCGCCGAGTCATTCCTGCCCGGCTGCAGTGCGAGCGCCCAGGCAGCCAACTCATGCACCTTCTCTTATAAGGGCAATGAACTGGCACCGCAGACTACGAATGCCAACGTGTTATCGAAATTCACTATCAATCTGGGTGGTGATTGGCAGTCGATCACCACGGCATCGATTTTCCAGTCCAAGGCCGATCAGGTAATCAACGACGGCTATCAGGGTTCGGTATCTCCTGGTTTCCCCTATCCGACCCCGTTCATCAACATTTCCTACCCGCCCGGTGGCGTGCCCACTCCGTTTCTTTACAACGTAACCGTGCCGGCAAACTATCCAGGCAACCCCTATGGTGCCGCGGCACCCCTGGTGTGGGTCTATCCTCAGATCGCCGAGAACAACGCCAAGACCAATACGTACAGGTTGGTGGAAGATCTGAATGGAAGCGTTGCCGGTTGGGATGTCAACGCCTCGCTCGGCTACATGTACGCCATAATGGATCAGGTGTACACCGGCTACGACGCACCGGGCTTGTTGCAGCAGGCGCTCAACAGCGGCTACACATTGAATGCCGCGGGCAACGGGGCCGCAGCGTTCACGCCGTCCACTGAGGCGACGGATTCAAGCTATCTCTTCTATGCCAATGTCCACGGCTCGCACAAACTCTTTCCACTTCCCGGTGGGGATCTTGCGATTGCGGTAGGCGCGGAGGCATACGAGAAGAAACTCAACGACACCGCATCGCCTCTGAGCCTGGCCGGCATTGATGGCACCACCGACGCTTGGGCGATCGGATCCCAGACCGACACCGCGGCGTTCCTGGAACTCAATGCGCCCCTATTGCGCAATCTGGAACTGGACGTCGCTGGTCGATACGATCACTACAACACGGCAGCGGGCGGCGAGTTCACCCCCAAATTTGGGATCAAATATACCCCGATCAAACAACTGGCCGTGCGAGCAACATTCGGCCGTGGATTCAGAGCGCCCAGCATTCCCGAGACCAATTCTGGTTTGGCGTTTAACGCCTCGACAGCGTCGGACCCTGTGCTTTGCCCAAGCTCGAGCAAGGCCAACACTCCCGGAAATTTCCCCTCGGAATGCGCCGTCACATTAACCGGTGTTCAAACCTCGACCGCTGCTCTAAAGCCGGAACTCACCACCAACTACACCTTCGGGTTTATTTTCGAGCCCATTCATGATTTCAGCATCGCGGCAGATTACTACAACATCAAAGTCGATCGGGACATCATCAGTGCCTTCGAAGCCGGCGGCCTCGGTATCAACGCGACCACGATCGTGCGCGGGTCTCCGGCGCTGCTGCCGTTTGTAAATCCAAACGGCACGATCAGCAACGTTGAGACGCCGGTCGGGGTGGCTGTTTACGAGGCCTATCCTTACATCAATGCCAGCCAGACGAATACCAATGGTATCGATGTGGATTTCAAGAGCCACTTTGATCTTGGTGGAATTGGGAATCTGGCGGCCGAGCTGAATTACACGCATATCATGTCCTACAAGCTATCTGCCAACGGGGTCAGCTATCAGCTGGCGGGTACGCATGGACCGAGCGGCATCTCGGGTGACACGGGCAACCCTAAGGATCGTGCCGTCGTCACGCTTACCTGGAATCTCGGCGCCGTGTCCGTGTCAGGCACAGTCAATTATATCGGTAGCTTCAGCGTAGCGGATCCGTCGAGCGGCCAAGGCACTTGCGTCCTGGCGCTCCAGGACCGCTTTATCAGCCAATATGGCGGCGGGTCTTTCGTTACCCCTCCATTTTCAAATTCGCTATGTAGCGTCGCAAGCTTCACGGATGTCGATTTCTACGGTCGATATAACTTCACCGATAAGTTCTCCGTGCACGCATCCATATTAAACGCCTTCAACAGGTCCCCGCCGCTCGACGCGGTGACCTACGGCGGCGGTGGCGGCGCAGCTTACGATGCGGCATTGGAACAGGCCGGGGCCGTAGGTCGCTACTTCGTAGTGGGCGCAGCCTACAAATTCTGAGGATGTCCTCGCTTCAGGGGACGCGACCAGCCTCCTTGCAAGGTTGAGTGATGAGAATGCCGATGATCACTCCAAATGTGGCACCGATCGACGCTCAAGCTGCCTCCGCGGCCGGACGCACGCCCTAGTGCGTCTGCTGGATCTCATCGTCCAAGGTCGTTGTGCCGAGGTGCGTTCGAACGACGGCTGTGACTTAACAGGGGCTGCAGGTTTTCAGAACGTGATTCGGGACTGCCCCTTACGCTATGTGTTGTCGGACGAGCTCGTCCGTTGCGCGACGCAATTGGCCTACGCAGAGGGCGATCGATTGTCCGGCTGCCTGGATCTGATCCACGTGCCGGCTCGGGCGCTCTGGGTTGAGTGGTCCGAACCGCCTCGGCTGGAAGCTCTGCAGGAAATTCCATCGCTTGAAGTCACCATCAAGCGCAGCGCAAAAAGGGCAGGTGTGCTGGTGCGCTCAGCGCCCGACTGCAGGTCGGGAATGTTTCGCACATTCTGGTCCACCCAGGCCGAGCAAGTTCTGCTGTCGCCAATGATCACTTTATTCGACCTGGACCATTCGGTCCGAGGATCCAGCCAACAGGTGCCGTTCTCGTGGCACGGTAATGCCTTTCTATACATGCAAGAGGAACCTGCAATAAATGAGATCCTCGGCCATCTGCGATTTCGGCTCGATGATCAATGGGCGCACTACTATCAAGAGCACTGCCTTGACCCCGCGCTCAAAGACCAGGTGCTTCGCGCAAACCTGGGGCATTGCGCGTTCGACGCTCCGATGATTTTCGCCTTCACTTTGCTCCTTGGGGCGGGTGATCTGCTACCACGCCAGGTCATCGACCAGGCACGGCTCAATCGTGCTCGCTGCAAGGCCGGCAAGCCCCCGCTTTTGGAACACATTGAAGTCACGGCACCAATCGAGAAGCCGCCGCTGCAATTGCAAGCGGGGCCCGCTGCCTCGGCTCGGCTGAGTCCACGGTTGCATCATGTACGTGGCCACCTCGTGAGGCGAGACAGCACCGTGTTTTGGCGATCACCACACCTTCGAGGAAGCGGACGACTGGGGCAGGTCCGATCTCGCACGGTGGCTATCTCCTATCGAGGGTCGCCGCAGCGGGGCGCCCCTTCTCAACTTTCTCAAAGTGTCTGAAACGCTGTCGGTCGTCAACTTGTTCAATCGATACCCGCCATACGACAGTGCCGCATTACTAGTTTTCCAGGCCGGGCCGTATGATCCAGCCACCTATGATGATCTGGGGGGAATCATCGATTTGCACGCCAGCTATTCGTTTTGACTTGCTGCCGGCTTTCTCTAGGACGATCATCGTCTGACGCTCCTCCATTGCCGTCAGCAACTACACGTGGACTTCGGGTCAACGGTTCCATTCGAGTACGCCTGGCACGAAGACCGATCGACCTATGTCATGCATGTGGATACGGTCCTAGAATGTTTCGTGCACGCGTTCGGGACTACCCATGTTCCGGGCGCTGACATCGTCCGCTTATCGAACCGTTGCGTCATCCGTGGCTCGTAGTCCGACATCGCATTCTCCGCTTGAGGTGCTATGGGCGTTCCTTAAGCTTGGATTGACTTCCTTTGGCGGCCCGATTGCCCATCTGGGCTATTTCCGCCAGGAGTTTGTCGTCCGCCGCCGTTGGCTTGAGGATACGACCTACACCGACTTGGTCGCGTTGTGTCAGTTTCTTCCAGGACCCGCCAGCAGCCAGACTGGCTTCTCCATTGGACTGCTGCGTGCGGGATACCTGGGCGGTATTGCGGCGTGGACCGGATTTACACTGCCCTCCGCAACAGCGGTCATTTTCTTTGCCTATGGCGCAAGGCGTGTCACCGGGTCATTTGGTGTAGGTCTGCTGCATGGTCTGCAGCTCGCCGCGGTCGCTATCGTGGCGCAAGCGGTCGTGGGAATGGCGCGCACGCTCTGTCCCGACCGGACGCGCGCATCCATTGCCACAGCCGCCGCATTGCTGATGCTGTTGTTGGGCACCTCCTGGGTATCCCAGATCAGTGTGATCCTGATTGGCGCACTCGCCGGACTCTGGCTCTGCCGAACGCCTACACCAGCAACGACCGGAACTCTTACAGTGCCCGTTGCGCGCAGCACCGGCATCGCATGCTTGATAACGTTTGCGATGCTATTGATTGGTCTGCCTCTGCTGCAAAAAGTGACCGGTTCGGTTGGTGTCGCGCTGTTCGATGCATTCTATCGCTCCGGTGCGCTCGTGTTCGGAGGAGGGCATGTAGTGCTCCCATTGCTTCGAGACGCCGTAGTCGTCCCTGGCTGGGTGAGCGAGGACAGATTCTTAGCTGGTTACGGTGCTGTGCAGGCAGTCCCTGGACCGCTATTCACATTCGCAGGCTATCTCGGTGCAATTGCTACGCCGGCGCCATATCGGGTCTTGGGTGCAATCCTGGCATTGGTCGGAATCTTTCTCCCCGGACTGCTCATTCTTGTCGGCAGTCTGCCATTTTGGAATACCCTCCGAACGCGCGCCGCGTCGCAGGCGGCGATGCGTGGCATCAATGCCGCAGTCGTCGGTTTATTGGGGGCGGCCTTATACAGTCCCGTTTGGACGAGCTCCATCAAGACGCCGCGGGACTTCAGTGTGGCCCTGGTGGGATTCGTGCTCCTTACGGTATTTGAGGCCCCGCCGTTGATCGCAGTTGTCATTGGCGCTGCTGGCGGCATTCTTATTGGCGCCCTATAGTCGTGTCGTCCTCAGCGGTCGGCAATGTGAACGTGAGTTCAGGCATGCACGCAGCCGACCCAGCATCTTGAGACTCGGCTAACTCATTGAGGGAGAGAGGCAGGGCCGGCCCAGGAATGCTGAGATCACCTCAGCAATAGCGAGGGATGACCGCAGATACCAGACAATCCGATGCGACCTCACATGACAATTTAACATAATATACATTATGCGTAGTAGGCGACGCGGACGAAGGGGGCCACGCCGGCGCAAACTCACGCCTGGAACCTCCGATTAACCGGCTGCTAACACGGCCCGACGAATGGGCCGGGGCAAGATCGCGGCGTCAAAGGATATCTTCGGCTACAGGTGATCGCCGTCCGATTCTTTCTCCGGCAGCAAGACCGCTCCCGACTGATTCGTTCAGCGGGAGCGATCCTCAGAGCGCCCATAGGAAGAGTTCGGCTACGCGTGCTTCGGCTCAGCGCACTCGCCTAGCGGCTTCAACTCTACGCGTCGGTCGAGCACGTCAGATTGGTCGTCCTTTCCCGTCCCGACCAGGTTCTCGCGTGAACCCACGCCGACGGCGACCGTTCGAGACTTCAATCCTGCCTGATCGCTCGTCAGGCGTTCCTGGATGTATTCAGCGCGCAGCAGCGACAGCCGCTCGTTCAGAATCGGCGTACCAGTAGGACTCGTGTGGCCGGTTATCTGCAGACAAGCCTGCACCGCGGTCGCCCGCGCGGCGATCTGCTGAATCCATACATCATAGCTAGCCGCCTGGCCGGTGGTGCTGGAGAGCCTGACGGAACCCGGGCGGAACAGAAATTTAACAGCCAGGCGTTTGCGCTTTAGACCGTACTCAGCCAAGTCACCAAACGCTGTGGCGGCTTCTTCGGTCCGTCCGAGCTTGGTCAGTGACAGATAAATGCCGTTGTAGACGCGCAGTTGCTCGCCGGCGGGCGTCTCGCGCGCGGTGCGATAAAGATCAAGCGCCTCGGCATACCGCCCTTCGTCATAAGCAGTGCCAGCCTCATTGACCAGAGCAGCTGCGAGTAGGCCGTCAAGATATTCGGGTCTGATCGGATCGCCGACCTTACTTCCCTTGCAGGTTGCGACATAAGCCTGGATGGCCGGATCCTCGGTCCAGACCGGACTATCGCTAAAGGCGGCGATGGGTGTTGCATCGACATCCTCGAGTCGCGCCCTGGCAACTGCCTTGGCAACGATCTTCCCAGTCCTGAGATCGCCCATTACCAGGCAGAACCAATATGACTGACGCTCGCCAGCCGGTTTCAGATCGGCACCGATGGGGGTAAATGTGCCAATCAGAAAGCGTGGTTGCTGCTTGAGATTCTGCGATGAGAGCCGCTCGGCGGAGTACTGCGGGAAGTCTCGTTTCACAAACCCCGTGAGACGGTCCTGGATCAGCTTGGTCGCATTGCTCTGGTAGCCGGTCAAGCCATCCACGAGCGGATCAATGACGACCGTAGCCGGTGGTTCACCAGGCGCCGGCGCCGACTGCAATACGGAGTAAGCCGCATTCTTCACCGCTTCATCGAAACTCAGGATCGGCGGCGGAGGCGGTGCTGGTGCCGCCGGTGCCGGTGCTGCTGCGGCGCCCGAGCTCGCCGTCGCGGCAGGCGCAGTACCACTACCCGCTCCATTCGCATGCGATGCGGTCGCATCTTCTTGCATGGGCACACAACTGGTAGTGAGTGCGCAAAGTAGCGCGCCATTGACTGCTCGTCTGGAGAGGCTCACGGCCGACATAGATTTCTCACTTTGTCCGGATTTGTTGGTACTTTTCATTGGCGCTTCCTTGCGCTTTTCCTCAAGCACAGTGTGGCAAAGCCTCGCACCCCACAATGCGACGGCTTTGCAGTGTCTGTTTGTCCAGCAACGAGACCCCCAGTTCTTGCGACTGAGTGCGGGCCCGGTGAACCTACCCACTCCGCAAGGCTGCTGTCAATAAGTGTTAGATAAATGCTCCGAGACGAAGGGGCCCGCCGACGAAAATCGCAGATACCGCTTCTCGAAGTCTCTGCCTTCGGCCAGGGAATTACCGATATCGGCCATGGGCTCGCGTGGGACCTTTAAAGGGGCACTGATCTGGTGCATTCGGCCATCTGACCTTCGGGTAGCCGGTCGATTCGAACCCTGCCTGAAGCCAGGAGTGGGAGCCACGGGATTCGGGTACCAGAAAATCGCGAGGTACCCGATTTGGAGCCGGCGGACTCTTATGAAGCAAGCCGCATGGAAACGCGGATCACTTTAGGGGTTTCCCATGTACGTCAGGACGCCTTTGCTGAGCACTCGCGTTCTTTTGATGTCACCAATAGAATCCAATCGTCCCGCATTCAGAACAATTACCAACGGCGATCGCGGGCGACATCGCAAGGGAGTGCGTAACGTGAAGAATAATTGTTCCAGATCGATTGCCACGATTGCTGTTGTCTGTTTTATGCTTGGCGCGCATAGCCAGAGTGATGCCGCAACGCCGGCAACGAATCTGGTAACTATCTGCACCTCGGCACATGCGATCACGCAAGCCTCCAAGTGCACGGCCTGGCAATACAACGTGTATTCGTCGACGGCCTACATCGAGAGTTATCCGCAGGTCAGCCCGGGACCTAAGGTATGGACGGATCCGGCGTATGAATATCGCCTGGGGTCCACGATTACGCCCACCATGGGCGTCAAGGTATGCCCGACTCCGTTGACGCCCGGCACCAGCTTCACGAGCGCCGCCGCTGATCCGTGCCCAAACAACATCTTGGTCAGTGCGTCAACAGTAGTCGCGGCGGCACCGACGCCGCCCGCACAACCGACTTTCAGCCCCCTACCCGGGAATTATGCACCTAGAGTAATTACCAGCGTCGGGCTCCAAGGGCAGCCAACGGTTACCCTGAGTGACTCGACTCCTGGGGCGACAATCCATTACTCAATTGACGGGACCATACCAAGCCTTTCGTCGCCTACTTATTCCGGTCCCTTTCTGATGCCAATCGGTGCGGCAACTTTCGTGCAGGCGAATGCCTTCGCCTCTGGCAGCAACGCCGCGAGCGGATACACGGAGGCGGAGTACGTGGTGCCGTTATTTCCCTCAGATGACTATCCCGAGCCGGTTGCGAATCTGCTCACAATCTGCACCTCTGCGACGAGCACGACGCAGGCCTCGAAGTGCACGGGATGGCAGTACAATTTTTATTCTCCCGCGGCCTATATCGAGAGCTATCCCCAAGTAAATCCTGGTTCGAAAGGCTTCACGGACCCGGCTTACGAATATCGCTTAGGCTCGACGATCACTCCCACAATGGGTGTCAAAGTATGCCCCGGCGCATTGTTGCCCGGCACCAGCTTCAGCAGCACTAACGCCGACCCGTGTCCGAACAATGCATTGATCACCGCATCGACAGTGATCCCCTCCGCAAGTCTGCCGGCGTCCTCGGTATTTCTCTATAACAACGAATTGGAGCGGGATAGCTGTGCCTACTATCGGGCCGTAGGCGCCGAGACCACCCCTGTGTCAACTGGACCCTGCAAATTGAATCCGGATGGCTCGTTCGTGAATGGCATTACCAAGAGCCTGTGGATGACCGAGTACTACGATCAGGTGCTGGTCAACGGCAGCACCGAAGCCTCGGCATTGTTCGTCAACATCAACGATTTGAATTTTGTCCGCGACCATCAGGCCATCATCAAGCCGGACGGCAGCGCCAGCGCTGCCATTGTCTGCAATTACGCGGGACCGGACTTCTACCAGAGCATCAAGTTCTCCGGTGTACCGAATAACCAGGCTGCGGTGGACGCGGCAATCCAGGGCGCTGAGACCGCATCGCTGAACGGTGTAAACACGCTCCCTTGTGTCGCGTTTGATTACGGCATTGCCAATACGTACCTGCGATTTTTGGTATTCAATTCGGCGGGCAAACTGGCTTCTGCGGTGGATTTGGACGGTCGTGGACCCAAGCAGATCCCCAACGCCTGCACGGCCTGCCATGGTACCCCGCACGGTGAGGATCCGCCGGAACCCTCATCCACTCAGCCAGAGCCTGAAGATCAGGTGCCGGGTGCCGGGTACATTCCGTTCGACGAGGGCAATTTCCTGTTTTCCTCTGCGACAGGTTACCGCCAGGCGGATCAGGAAGCTCAAATCAAGCTCTTGAATCAAATCGTTTTAGCGAGCGCAAACTTCCTCGATCCCGGCAGCACGTCAACTCTAAGCGTGTCTGCGTTGATTCATGGCTGGTATGACACATACGCTCCAGGTACGGACACGGTCACAGGTTCTCTGACATTTCCCACCCAGCAATTGTATGCACCGCCCGCTTTGGCGGAAAACGATGTCTATTACGATATCTATGCTCCCTTTTGCCGCTCCTGCCACGTGGCAAATCATGTTCCTAGTTTTCTGCCGCCCACCACTCCTACCCAGCTAAGTAACCTTCTGCAGCAGGGTAACGTGTGCAACCCGTCAGCGACCGGAAACGTTGCCGTCATGCCGAACTCAAAGGTTGCCTTCGATCGGTTCTGGACGACGCACCTCGGTCCGACTGCCACGCCGGGGACCTCCGCATCACCCGGTACCGATCTCGCGGCGCTGCTGCAGCAGTTTCTCGGCCAAAGCTGCACCCTGCATTCCTTCCCACCTCCGGTTAACTAAGACCCAGCGAGCCCCGCCGCGGCCAGCGATGGCCGCGCGGGGCGAATGCGTCACAGGACCATCACCTCCTGTAGCGCGACGCGCCATCGCAAACGACGGATTTTGCAACCGGCAACATGCATTTCGACCCTGCCGCGATCGCCACGGATAGCAACACATGATCTCGAAAGAGGCGATGACTGCCTACGGCGAGAAGATGTGGCAAATGATGAGCATGGGTGCGGCCACTATTCCCGATCAGGACGCCAACAGGGCCTTTGAACGGGGCAACCTGCAATTCGACGCGTCCGGTATGGACACCGATCACGATGGATCGGCTTCCCACGACGAGTTCATGGCGTTCGCCGGGGGCAGATTTGATAAGGCCAGAGGGACGCATTCGATGATATCGGAGTCCGACGCCTCCATGTATTTCGCCCGCGGCAACACGCGCTAAGCCTGCGGCTAGCGGCGGAGGCGCCGCCTAGAAGTCGACGCCCCTTAAAAAATTCTGCGTGGGCACAGCTTCGAAGCGATCCGGGTCCGCCTTGATCAGGGCATCGGCCAGCGCATTGGGTACCGCACCGCGCGCATTCAGGTTGTTGTCCTGCAACTCGGTCTGGTCCAGCTGATAGTTCTGAAAGCTCTTGCTGAAGCGATCGATGTTATCCATGTGCGCCTGGAATGCGGCACTCTGGGCGTCTTCGGTGACGTGGGCCGCATTCGCCTGTGCTCGCGCGTTACTTCCGGCCTGCCGGCTGCGTCTTTCATCGGCGGCGTACTGGCTGGCGACGACCTCGCCATTTATGGAGTAACTGTCATAAATGGCCTTCAGTGTAGGTTGTTCCGCCGGCAGTGATGCCCGGGGCGCACATGTGCCATTGATTCCCAGTGTGCGGTCGCCCAGCGCGCTGATCACACTAACCCTGAGGCCGAGTTCGCAGGACAAAGTGCCCTTCCCATCGTGAAGGTCCAACTCGGCGTCGATCAGCTCGGCTTGCGCTATGCGGCCCTGTGTTGGTAACGGTCGCGAAGTTTTCAGCTGGAAGCTCGGCTGCGGCCGGCTGCGTTGCAGGACGCACAGATACGTGTTCAGCGCATCGCTGCTGGGGCACAGTATTGGCGGGTGAGCGGCGTTCGCATAGCGCAGCCGCTCCCGCACCTGGGGATTGCCGGCATCGTAGATCGGACCGACGGAATTACTGAGCAGCACCAGTTCTCCTTGGGGGCCCACGATCTTGGCTGCTCCATGCGAAGCAAACGCGATGCGCCAGCCAGCGGGCAGATCGACCGCGCCGCTGCCGTCAGGAAACCTGGTGGGTATTAGCGTGGGGACGGCCATTTCACTGGCATCTTTTCTCCAGGCCGCGGTCAGCGCCCTGAGCAGACCGGGCTCGGTGGTGGCGAAGCGACTGGACAGGTCGTAGAGCACCGCCGCGGCCGGTTTGGCGCCGTCCGCCAGGGAAACGATGACAAGCCCCGCCACTTTCCCGTTGTCCTGGGCCTTGGCCGTCACCGTAAAGAATGCACCGAAGTTCTGTCGGTCTCGGGACTGGAACACCTTTCCCACCACGGGGCTGTCGCCGAAATGCAGGTGAACGTAGTGCAGGGCAGCGGCCATGGCGGATTGTGGCGTACTCGCATTGACCGGCCCGTAGACGACCTGGCCCCCTTCCGGGTAGTCGATTACCTTCAGCCCATCCTGGGAATGCGCGCCTTGCGGGCCGATCAGCCACAAGACGCTGAGCGTCATGGCCCCCGAAAAGCTCATTCGCATGCGCATGGCTCGCACTCAGTGGACTTCGGGTGCCACCACGTTCGAGTACGAATAGTGCGCGTCAAACGCGGGGTCCTCGTTCTTCACTCGCAGCGGCAGACCGTTCGCCTTCGATAGCCATACCTGGGAGTCGGATCCAGACCCGTCGCGTTCTTCATGAACCTTGTAGAGGGTGGCGCTGACTCCATCGACCGGCTCGTCGCGCACGACGCTGCACACCGTCTTGGAATTCTTGATGTTGTCCGTCTCCTGGTCGCTCCGTTGCTGCGCAGTAATCTTCGATAACGTCCACTTGCCATTGATCTGAAGATAAAGACCCTTGGTCGTATTGATCTGTTCGGACAGCTGCGGCTTCTCACCAGGCACCAGATCCATCGCCGTGTGCGCATGGAAGGGGGTCTGCACCTGACGCAGCAGCGCGTCGAATACGGCCTTGCAGCCCACATCTGAAGCAAAGCCGGTTACTGAAAACAGCGCCAGCGAAGAAGCGAGGCTCCGGGCCGCCAGACGACGGACGTTTGCGCGCGGCGCATATTGGAAATCCTTCATGTCAACCTCCCTGTGGAATTCTTAGCGCTGCATGGCTTTCGGCAGAGCATTGCCAGGGCGCTCGATGTCCCAAAGAATGCTCACCACCCACCAGCGCGTGCCGTCATACATCAACTGCATACTGTTGATGCCACGCTGGAACGGCTCTCCGGTGGGCTCGCTGCGCGAAGCCCATTGGGTAGCATGATCGATCGAAAACGATTCCAGTCCCTATTGCCTGCAGGCCAGAGATGACATAGTAGATTGCCACCATGATGGCATCTATCGAATGCACGTCCGAGTCTTTGGCCGTCGGCACCGAAGCTTCCAGCTTGGCGATTGCCGCCGCGGCATCGGGCGGCGCCTGCTCGAGTTTCGCGACGGCCGCGCCAGTCGAATTGGCCGCGCTTTGCGCCCAGATTGCGCTGCTCGCCATCACCAGACACAGGCCCGCTAAACAAATGCTTCGCATGGCTTTCGATCGTCCCCGCCCCTATTGATCTCATTGTAGGGCCGACGAGATCATGAGGGGCGCAGCCGGTGCTTCGAGCAAAGCACGAGACTTACAACGGCATTATCAACAACCTGCGTCACATTCACGACAATGGCCACTGCGGCAGGTGCGTATGCCTAAGGCATTTCGAGCGCGCCCAGGCGCTTAGACGGACAACCTACCAATACGTTCAAGTGTTGCTTTTGCACACTTACGTAAGGGAAAGACTACGACCGCCAGCGCTCCTGTCTTAGCGGCACCGGGCGGATTTGCGGGCCTAATGCAGCCTGGGTTTTCCAACGAGGCAGAGCAAACGATGAATGGGATTGCACGACGCGGACTGGGCTTGTCCCTTCCCGCACTATTGATGACGGCCGGACCGCTGGTGGTCCACGCCGGTGATGGCCCCTACGTGGGCGTGGAAGGCGGCCTTAACTGGGAGAGCCCGCAGGATTTGCGACAGGACACTAACGTCATCGATCGCATCCACTTTGATAAAGGTTGGGCGGCCGGACTGATCGGTGGTTATTCCTTTGCCAATGGTCTGCGTCCCGAACTGGAGCTCGATCACCGCTCCAATCGCCTGGATCATGATTTCCTGGGCGACGATCATGGATTGGATCGCGCCGAGAGCGCGTTCGCCAATCTGTGGTACGACTTCAAGGCCCCGAGCGGATTCTTCAGCATCGTCCATCCCTACCTGGGCGGTGGCGTCGGCGCCGTGCGCTCGTACTACCACAACGCCAATCTCGGCGGCTTTCCGATTGCTGATGACTACGCCACAGAGTTCGGCTATCAGGCCGGCGCCGGACTCGCGTATGACGTCACGAGCCGTTTGACGCTGGGACTCGACTACCGGCATGTCTGGACCAACCGCGGTGCCTTCACGCCACCGTTTGGTGTCGGTCCCCCGCTCGAACAGCGCTACCTGGCGAATACAGCCCTGCTTAGCGTTCGCTACTCCTTTGGCGCCCCGCCCGCGCCTCAGCCTGTGGCAGCGCCGCCGCCACCCCCACCGCCTCCGGCCGCTGTGGCACCTGCGCCAGAGCCGGCCCCCGTGGTGGCGACTCCAGCCCCCTGCAACGCTCCTGCCGGCTTTCAGGTCGATGCCAACTGCCGCATCATTCAGCAGACGGTCATCGTCCGGGCTGTGGACTTCGAGTTCAACTCGGTGAGGCTCACGATGCCCGCGCAGCAGACACTCGATCAGGTCGCAAGCGCACTGGCGCAGCAGCCTGAGCTTCGGGTCGAGATCCAGGGTTACACGGACTCGATAGGCAAGGATGCCTACAACCTGCAGCTCTCGCAGCGGCGCGCCGATGCGGTCAAGTCCTACCTGATCAGCAAGGGTGCCAACGGCACGACGCTCACTGCTCGGGGGTATGGCAAGGCCAACCCGGTGGTCAGCAATGACACCCCGGAGAATCGCGCCAAGAATCGGCGCGTTGCCTTCGAGGTGACCAACGGCCTGCCCAACGTGAAGGTCGAGGTAGAGCCGGCGACGCCGGAGTCGACCGAAGCTGCGGTGCAGGGGGGTGAGCACCCCGCCAAGTAGCGTCACGATACCCACCGCTGGCGGCGAGCGTTGCTCTTGAGGAGCGCTCGCTGCCAGCCCCTCCGGGGAAGGTGCTATCGCATCAACTGCAACGGCTGCGGCAACATCTTGAGCAGCTCTCCGCCGAATTCCGCGTCGATATGGAAGAAGGCAATCACCGCACGCTTGTCCGAGCGGTTTTCCCATGCGTGGTCGGTCCCGCGTTGAACCACTACATTGCTTTTCCGTAACGTGACTTCGCTGTCATCGAGTATCAGCACGACCTCGCCCTCAATTACTACCGCGTAGTCGAGCGTCCTGGTCCTGTGCATCTCCGTGCGCTGGCCACCCTCGCTGGGCGGATATATCTCGATGATCCGCAGCAGGTGCCCGCTGGTGGGCATAATGCTGAACTCACGCTCGTTTGGCTCACTCGGCTCGGTGGCAGTGAGGATCGGGACTGGTCTTGCGACATTCCATACCTCGAAGAAATCCGCACCGACAGAAGGACCCAGCATCGAGTGGAATTGCGGCGGCGGTCCATCCGACAGCACGATCGATTTTCCGTGAGCGTCGTGACCGGTAACGACGCGCCTGATGGATTCTGTCATTGAAGTCTCCGTAACGGGAAGGCGAGGACCAGTAATCGGGTCAGGCTCGCACACACGCACGAGGCGTTGCCCATCACTGAGCCGCTATATGGCGAAACAGGTGATGACGAGCCTCGTCGTCCATTTCCGCCTTGAAGACGTGTTTGTCTTTGAGGGCTTCCGCGCGCTGCGCGGCCGGTCGGGCATTGACGAGGTCGAACCAGCGCTTGAGGTGTGGCAGCTGCTCCCATGCCTTCTCGCCCAGCACGAAGGGCACCGCGCGCGCCCAACCCCAGGCAGCCATATCGGCGATCGTGTATTTCTCTCCGAGCAGGAAAGGCCCCGCCTGGGCCTGGCCGTCGAGGATCTGCCAGTGGCGTCGGGCCTCGAAGTCATAGCGCTTGACGGCGTAGTCCAGGCCCTTGGGTGCGTAACGGCCGAAGTGCACCGCCTGCCCCGAGTACGGGCCGATGCCCGAAGCGATGAACATCAACCAGGACAGCAGCTCGCCGCGATTCCTGAGGCCCGCTTCCGGCAGGAACTGGCCGGTTTTCTCAGCCAGGTACAGCAGGATGGCATTGCTATCGAAGACCCTGATGTCGCCGTCGAGGATCGCCGGCGTCTTGCCGTTCGGATTGATCGCCAGGAACTCGGGCTTGAATTGCTCCCCTTTTCGCATATCGATCGGAACGACCTCGTACGGCAGGCCACTCTCTTCGAGAAAGAGTGCCACTTTCATTGGATTGGGAGCCGGATGAAAAAAGAATTTGAGCACGCCAGTTCTCCTTGGATCTCACAGTACCGGGTCTCAGAGTATCGGGCGGATATCCCTCCCACAACGGGATCGTAGTGCGGGAACTGGATTGCGTCCGAGTGCGCAACCTTACTCCGGCGCGGCAAGTCGCCAGGGGGCCTGGCCTGCGGACTCCTGAAGGTGCGGCGCGGCCGCCAGCTCTGGCAACGGTTCGGCGTTGGTAGCCAGCAGGCGTTGGAAATCACTCGACGGCACGGCGCGGCTGAAAAGAAATCCCTGCCATTCGTCGCATTGGAATCGGCGCAGGATCTCCAGTTGAGCCATGGTCTCGACACCCTCCGCAACCACCTTCAGATCCAGCGAGTGGCCCAGCGCGATGATGGCCTTCGTGATCGCAAGGTCATCCGGATCTGCCGCGATATCTCGTACGAAGGTGTAATCGATCTTCACGCTGTCGACCGGAAAGCGCTTGAGATACGCGAGTGATGAATGTCCGGTGCCGAAATCATCGATTGCAAGCGTGATGCCGTAATTCTTGATCTGCTCGAGCAGGCGCAGCGCCTTCTCCGGATCGGTCATCACCACGCTTTCAGTGATCTCGAATTCCAGCAGCTGCGGGTCGCATCCGGTCTCACGCAGCACTCGATTCAGGTTATCCAGCAGCCGCGAATCGGCGAACTGCTGGGCGGATAGATTGATGGCCACCCGGGTGGGCGGCAGCCGCGCATCGCGCCATTGCGCAATATCGGCGCAGACGGTCTCCAGCACGCAGCAGCCGATCGATGAGATCAGGCCCGCTTCTTCCGCGACAAAGATGAAATCCCCGGGCTGCAGCATGCCGCGCTGCGGATGCCGCCAGCGCACCAGCGCCTCGGCGCCGGCGATGCGGCCAGTTTGGATATCGATCTTCGGTTGGTAATGCACCTCGATTTCGCGCCGTGCCACCGCCTGGCGAAGTTCATTCTCGAGCGACAGCCGATCCACGCTGTGGACGTCAATCTCGTTGGAATAGAACTGGTAAGTGTTTCGCCCAGAGGCCTTGGCCCGGTACATGGCGATATCGGCGTTCTTGAGCAGCGAGGAACTATCGGTACCATCCTTCGGATAGACGGCAATGCCGATGCTGCCCGACAGATGGTATTCCTTGACGCCGATCTTCAGCGGCCGGGTCATGGCCGTGAGCAGCTTTTGAGCGACCGCACCGACCTCGGTGATCTCACCGAACTGCTGGACGATGAGTGTGAATTCATCGCCGCCGACTCGGGCCAGCGTATCGCCCGAGCGCACGCACTCGCGCAGATGCTTTCCCACCTGCCGCAACACATGATCGCCTGCATCATGCCCGAGGGTATCGTTGATGATCTTGAATCGATCGAGATCCAGGAACAGCACGGCGACCGAGCCCCCGGCTCGTTGCGCGCGGGCGATCGCCTGGAGCAACTGGTAGCTGAACAGCAATCGGTTGGGAAGCCCGGTGAGGTCATCGTGATGCGCCAGGTGGCGGATGCGATCCGCGGCCCAACAGCTTTCGATGGCAATGCCGGCAAGGTTGGTGCAGATCCGGATGAGGCGCTCGTCCATCGGCCGCGGGTCGGCACCGCGGCGGCTGTAAAGGCACAGTGCCCCGAGTGCCTGGTCCTTGCTGCCGAAGATAGGCCACGCACGCGCCAGTTGCAGGCCGGCCAAGCGCACCTGTATGCGCATGGGCTCGCCTAGTGGGTACTCCTCCAGATCGCGCACCATCACCGGTGCGCCGTGGCGAATCGATTCGATGCACGGCGTGACATCCTTGCGATCCGATGCTTCAGCAATTGCCCGATCGAAGCCGGTCGGCAGCGAGGGTGCGACGGCCAGGCAACTTCTGGCGCCATTGGGGTCCAGAGCCACCAGCGAGCACAGCCCGCCATCAGACTGCGCTTCGACGAACTGCGCCAGGGTGGTGAAAATCACTTCGAGCGCGGCCCCCGAAGCGATCAGGCTAAGGATCCGATTCTGATCGGCCAGCAACGTCGCCTGATGACGGCGCTCGGCTTCCCGGTGCAGGCTTTCCAGCGCAAAGGATGCCTCCATCGCCAACTGCTCGAGCAACTCGACGATGTCCTTCTGAAAATAATCCGCTTCCTGCGAAAACACGCACAGCAGCCCGACCACCTCTTTCTGGCAGATCAGCGGAAAGGAGGCTTCCGAGCGCACCACGCCGCGGACGGGTTGAATGTCATTGATCACTCGGGGCTTGCCCGTGCGCAGTGCAATGTGCAGCAGCTCTGGGCGCTCCGTCGGGCGCGCGGCCGATGCCAGTGAGAGTTCGTCAAGATGCTCCTGGTGATCGCCGTGGAAGGAGACGAACTCGACCGCCGATTGGTCGCGCTTGAGCATGCCCACGGCGGCCAGCATCAACCCGCTGGTGCCGACGCAGATTCGGCACAGCTCGTCGAACAACTGCTTGCGATAGCGGACGCGGGAGATGAGCTGACTGGCCTGGCTCAGCGCCGCGTACAGTTCGGTCAGACGCGCCAGTCCATGTTCCTTCGCGTCGCGTTCACGCACCCGAGCACGCGTGACACGAATGCACAGCAGGCCGGTGATCAGCGTCCCGATCGTGAGCGCGATGATCAGCAGGCTGCGGGTCCAGCGTGCCAGCTGCCCGAGAGTGGCCGAAAATCGCGCCGACAGTGGGGTAAGTTCGCTGTTAATGCGGTTCAGTTCGGATCGCGCGGCGATCAGTTGGTCTTCAGGTACTACGCTGCCATCACTCGGATGGATGCGGGCCGCCACGGCGAACAGGCGCAAGGTATAAAAGTCGCCCTCGGTCCAGATGTCGATCGCGCGGCGTACCGGGCCGGCTTGTCCGAATAGCCTGAACAGCAGGATGATGCTGCCGATATCGGCCGAATCGCTGCCGCCTTTCTGAAAGCCGTCCCAGGCGCCCTTCACATCGGCGGGACGGCGCTGCAGCGCCAGGCGCGCCTGCAGATCACCGAGGGGAAAGGCTATGGCCGTGAGGTATTTGTCGAAGTCGTCTTCGGAGTGGGTGACCGTGTACTGCGAGAGATAGTAGGTCGCATTCTTCTGCCCCTTGGAGTACAGCCCTTCCCCGCCTACCCAGGCGCGCACGGTGGAGAGCACCTCGATGCTGACCACGGCGGCGATCAGCATGACGGTCAGCGACAGCAGCACGGGCGCCACGAAACGCAGCGCCGATCGTGACATCGCATTGGACCCGAGGGGGCTGCTGCGTTCGGATCGCATCATCCCTGGGATCACCGAAGGTAAAGGGAATTGACATAGAGCTTATCGGGCAGAAACGCGCGTTACCGAGAGAGCGGTCACGCCTGCGGCCTCCCCAAAAGCAACTGTTAAATAACCGATAAATAACCGACCCCGGCGGAGCCCAATTGACCTACGGGAGCTCACCGAAGGTTGCGCTGTTCGATTCTCCCCCGTAGACTCGACATAATCTGCCCTTGAACGCAGAAAGATCGAGAAAAACCAATAGGTTAAGCGATGCGACATATGCAATCTCTCGGAGACGGGGCGATTTAAGCCCTTTCGGGGACCTTCCGCCCACCCGCGCGATGAATCTCCATCGCGCCGACTGGGCCCGGTCGCTAACAACAACCAGCATTGGAGCTGCAATGGACCACCACAACCAATCACTGGCCGATGATCATTGGGTCGAGAGCCTGCACACCTACGTGAAACCCGACTGGAACGATCTGGTATCGGGAGAATTTGCCACCAAGGTCATCAATGGCACCTGGTCGCTGGAGGCCATGCGCGGATGGATTCTGCAGCTCTACCCCTTCATTCACGCTTTTCCGAAGTTCCTGGCCGAGGCACTGATCAAGGTCGAAGATGAATATTCGCGATCCTTCCTGATCGACAACATTCGAGTCGAGAAGGCGCACGCGGACCATTGGCTCTGGATGGGTGAAGGCTTCGGCATTCCGCGAAAGGAGATGATGGCGCTGGCCAGCGGGGAGCGTGCCTTGTTGCGCGACGTCCAGTCACTAAGCGACTGGATCTGGTACATCAATGCCAAGGGCTCGCTCGAGGAGGCCGTGGCGGCCACGAGCTTCGCCATCGAAGGGGCCACCGGCGATCTGAGCCGGGCCCTGCTGGAAGGTTTTGAATCCTACGGATCGCGCGCGGGCGTAACGATGAATCCGCGAACCACCCGCTGGTTTCGCAATCACGCCAAGTACGATGATGAACATCCGCGCATAGCGCTTGCCGTGGTGAAGCGTTACGCGCAAACCGAGCGCTCGCGCATGAAGGTCATGGTGGCGGCGCGACGCAGCTTGCAACTGCTCAATCTGGCGCTGCTCACCGCCAGCCGCACGTACGCCAAGGAAAACGCCATCACCGTCACGATGGGCAATATGCCGCGAGTGGGCGATCGCCGACAGGGACAACAGCCGATCGCGTTTCCGGATCGGCGCATCGTCGATCAGCGCGTCAGCGTACCCCGGACCGAGGAATCCCGTATCCCGGCCTGACTGGATTCCACCGGCCGACCCGTAGCGGGTCGGCCGGTGGCTCTCGAGCGTACAGTGGCCTCCGCCAGATACCCGCCCGCGATTTCGCCGCGCGCGCGCCGCTCCGAAACCGAAGTCTCCACATGTGGGTCGCTGGCACCCGCACGGCATGCGGCCGCGAGCGCCAGCTCCCGCGAAACGCGTCGGGCCTCCTCCACCGCCTCAGCGGCATCATCGTAGTCGCGACTGCCGGCAGGATCGTGCACGCGGAAAACGTTCAGCGTCGGCTGATTCACCAGAACATCCCGCGTCTCGGAGACCACGCCGGCGACAGCGCCGACGGCATTGCACACGGCCGCGTGCTCCGGCACCAACAGTTCGGCTCCCAGGCGGCGCGCCACTTCGGGGTAGTAGGCCCCGGCAGGCGCGCCGATCGCAATCAGCGGTGTCGCCAGTCGAAACTGCGCATCGATCAAGTTCGAGAATCTGCGCCCGGCGACCACGTCCTCGATCAGGACGCCCAGCGGTCCCCAGCGCGCGTTCCTGGCCTCCACGCCCGGATCATGCGCGAGCGCGCATTCGAAGACGACGCGTGCCGCTTCACGCACCACGTGCTCATAAATTCGGGCGCTCAGTTGCTCCGGTGTATCGGCGTCGATGCGAGCCGCCGAGTTGCGTTCCTCGGCAGCCAGGATGCCGGCGCCGAGCCGCGCCGCCTCGACATTCCAGTCCTGCTGGCGCCCGAGCACGTGCATGGCATCGCTTGGCGTAAACGCGGCCAGCGTTGCCAGACCCCGATCGACCAGGCGGCGCGCTGCTTCGACGCCCTGAGATGTCCGCGCTACCTCATCGAGCCGTCGCGGAGCGGCTACCAGCACGGCCCAGACGCGTGCTTCCAGCGTGTCGAGGTGCGCGGGCGCGTCCCGCCCGGGATTGCGATAGATGAACTGTGGCGCGAATGGTGGCGGCCGCTCGGCCTGCGCAAGCAGGCGCAGCGCGGCGAGCACTCCGGGAAAGCGGTGCGCCAGCAGACTCAATGGCATTGCCTTGCGCGGACCGACGCTGAGGTGGCCGTGTCGATCCAGTTGCACCTGGCTGTCACCGCCCAGTCCACAAGTGCGTACATCCACCGCTTCGACCATGGTGCGCCAGCCGGCGATTACCGCGCCCTCGGCCCGGATGACCGGTTGACCGTCGATGACGACAGCCACATCGGTCGTCGTGCCGCCCATGTCAGCAACCGTGAAGTCCTTCTGCCCGCTTAGGAAACCGGCGCCCACCACGCTGGCCGCGGGACCGGACAGCACGGTCTCGACCGGGCACTCCAGCGCCACCTCGGCGCGCATCAGCGTGCCATCGCCCTTGACGATCATGAGCGGTGCCGAGATCGCTTCGCGCACCAGCACCTGGCCGATCGCTTCGAGCAGGTGGCGGATCTGGGGCGTCAGCCGCGCGTTCAGGGCGGCCGTCAGAGCGCGCTTGGGAGCATCCAGTTGCGAGCTCAACTCATGGCTGCAGGTTACCGGATGGCTGCAGAGCGCGCGGATGCGTTCGCGCACCTGCCGTTCGTGCGCGGCATTGCGCACTGAAAACAGTGCCGCTACGGCGAAAGCCTCGACTTGCCCGGCGTACTCCCGCACGGCCGCATCGACAGCGGCCTCATCCAGGGCCTGTGACTCCGCGCCAGTGGCATCGTGACCGCCTCGCACGCGCACGACGACGCCACCGCCACCGCCGCGCTTCAGCCCCGAGCTCTCCGTCATGCGCTCGTCGAAGCCCACGAGAATCGTGCAGATCGGACTGAACCGGCTTTCGACCACCGCGTTGGTGGCCAGAGTGGTAGAAACCGAGACCAGGGATACCTGCTCGCGCCGGACCCCCGGCGGCAGGCTGGCGAGCAGCGCCCCAATTGCCTCACCCAGACCCACGGCCAGATCCCAGTGCGTCGTCAGCGCCTTGGCGCTCGCGAGAACGCAGCGATCGCCGTCGAGGGCTACAGCATCGGTGTAGGTACCGCCGGTGTCCAGGCCGATCCAAATGTCGCCTTTGTGAGTCATTGACCGCGCATTGTACGAAGGAACGCGCGTGGCGGCTGGCACCGCGAATCAGAACGCGCTTATTGCGCACCCTGCTTCAGGTCCCATCCTGCGCCGAGGGCTTTGTAAACGGCGATCAATGACGTCGCCGTATCGGTGCGGCTCTGTGAGAGCAGCAGATCGGCGCTCAGCGCTGTGCGCTCGGCATCGAGCACTTCGAGAAAGTCGATCAGTCCGCCTTCGAAACGTCTGCGCGCCAGATCCGACGCCTTGTCGCTCGCCGTTGCCGCCACCTGCAGCGCGTCGCGCCGCAACTGGCTGCGGCCGAAGCTGATGAGCGCCCCTTCCGTGTCTTCCAGCGCGTTGAGTACCGCGGATTGGTAGGCGGCGAGTGCCGCATCGGTCTGGGCTTCGGCCGAGCTGATGCGCGCGCGCACCCGACCCAGGTCGAAGGCCGCCCAGGTGATGCTCGGACCTGCGGTGAAGTAGTGTGAATCCTCCTGGCCGAACTGGCCGAAAGTCGGCGCCAGGTAGCCAATGCTTCCCAGCAGCGTGACCTTCGGAAATAAATCGCCGGCCGCCACACCGATGCGCGCGGTGGCACCCGCCAGTCGGCGCTCCGCCACCCGCACGTCGGGTCGCCGTCGCAGCAGTTGCTCAGGGGTACCGATGGAATTGAGCGCCGGCAGCACCGGCATGGCTTGGGGCGCCAGTTTTGCGCTGAGCGCGCCGGGCTGGCGTCCCGTCAGTACGCTGAGCCGGTATATGGTAGTGGCGATCGAGGTTTGCAGCGTCGGTATCGACGACAGCGTGGTCTGCCACTGTGCCTCGGCGCGCGAGGTGTCCAGCTCGTTGCCCCTGCCCGCTTCCAGGCGCACGCGCGTGAGTTTGAGCGATGCAAACTGGCTATCGGCATTGCGCTGGGTGAGATCCAGTTGATCCTGCAACCCGCGCAGCACGAAATAATTGCGCGCCACCTCGGCGATGATGCTGACGCGCGCGTCCTGCAGCGTCGCTGCGGCGACGCCGACGTCGGCGCGCGCGGCCTCCACATTGCGCCTCACCCGCCCGAACAGATCCAGCTCCCACAGGCCCTGGAAACCGGCATCGGCGACATCGAATTGCCGGTCGTGCTGATCCACGCCCGGCAACTGTTCCTGGGAATCGAGCTGATGCGTGTAGCCGGCCGTCGCCGTCACCGTCGGAAACAAATCGAAGCCTGCCAGGCGCCTGGCGGCCCGCGCAGCGCGCAGATTCGCCTCTGCCGCGGCCAGGTCGTTGTTGTGTGCCAGCGCGTCGTCCACCAGCGAATCGAGCAGTTCGTCGCCGAACCCGGTCCAGTATCTTTCGACCGCTTCATTCTCGGCCAGTCCCGCCTCCGGCGCGCCAACAAAGTGCTGATCGACCGGCGTGGCCGGTGGATGATAGTTGCGGCCGACCTCGCAGCCCGCCAACAGCGTCAGCAGCGCCCCCAGGGCCAGCGCGCCCGCAGAGTTACGCACCGTGCGGCTCCTGAGCCGGCGGCGGCGGCGGCGTATCGGCGGGTACGGCGCGCGGCGGCCCCGAGACGCTTTCAACGGTCACAAAGAAGACCGGCGTCAGGAACAGTCCGAACAGTGTCACGCCCAGCATGCCGGAAAATACCGCGATGCCGATGGCCTGCCGCATCTCGCTGCCCGCGCCGCTGGCAGTCACGAGCGGCACCACGCCCATGATGAAGGCGAATGAGGTCATGAGGATGGGGCGCAGGCGCAGTCGACACGCCTCCACGGCCGCCGCGACGGGCGCCATGCCGTGCTCGACACGTTCGCGCGCAAACTCAACGATCAGGATCGCGTTCTTGCAGGCCAGTCCCACCAGCACGATGAAACCGATCTGCGTCAGCACGTTGTTATCGGAGTGCTTGAGCCACACGCCGACCATGGCACTGAGCAGGCACATCGGCACGATCAGGATCACCACCAGCGGCAGGCCCCAGCTTTCGTACTGCGCGGAAAGGATCAGGAACACGAGCATGACGCAGATCGGAAAAACCAGCAGCGCCGTGTTGCCAGCGCTTTTCTGCTGAAACGTCAGGTCAGTCCATTCATAGCCGAACCCATTCGGCAATGTGTCCTTGAGCACGCGCTCCATGGCCGCGGTGGCCTGGCTTGATGACACGCCCGGGGCGCCCTGACCGTTGATGTCGGAGGCGAGATACACGTTGTAGTGCGACACGCGATCCGGGCCAGCCTCGAAGCGTACATCCGCGATCGCGCCCATGGGCACCATGTCGCCGTTCAGATTGCGCGTCTTGAGATTGGCAATGTCTTCCGGGGTGCTGCGGAATTTGGCTTCCGCCTGCGCGTACACGCGATAGGTACGTCCGAAGCGGTTGAAATCATTGATGTAGACCGAGCCGAGATAGGCTTGCAGCGTATCGAAAACGCTCGAGAGCGGCACGCCCTGCTGCTTGGCCTTCACACGATCCACATCCGCAAACAGCTGCGGCACGCTGTTCTGAAAAGTCGAATAGGTCGCATAGGGATTGAGCTCACGCTGCTGCCGGGCCTTGCTGAGTACCTCGGCGGTGACTCGCGCCAGTTCGTCGTAGCCGTGGGCAGCGCGGTCCTGGATGTAGAGCTTGAAGCCTCCTGTGGTCCCCAGGCCCTGCACCGGCGGCGGCGGTACCGCGAAGATGACGGCGCCGCGGATGCTGCTGAACTTCTTGTTCAGCACGCTGGCGATGCCGGCGGCTGACAACGCCTTGGTACGGCGTTCGTTGAAGGGCTTCAAGGGGAAAAAGCACACCGCCGCATTGCTGAGATTGACGAAGCCCTGTACCGAGAGGCCCGAGAAGCCGATCACATGATCAACTCCAGCAGTCTGACCGGCGAGCTGCGATACCTGGCGGACCACATCCTCAGTGCGATCCAGCGATGCCGCGTCCGGCAGCTGCACGATGCCGATAAGGTACTGCTTGTCCTGGGCAGGAATGAAGCCGCCGGGAACCACCTGAAACATGACCCAGGTCGCCACCAGCAGCAGTGCAAATACCGCCAGCACGGCGATCCGGACGGCCGTGATGCGCTGGACCCCGTGGCCGTAGCCTTGTGAGGCGCGGGCGAATCCACGATTGAAGAGCCCGAAGAATCTGCCGAATACGCGATTGATGCCGCGCTGGAACCAGTCGGGTTCGGCGTTCTTCGGTTTCAGCAGCAATGCGGCCAGTGCCGGTGACAGTGTCAGGGAGTTGAACGTCGAGATGATGGTGCTCGAAGCGATCGTGATGCCGAACTGGCGATAGAACTGGCCGGTCAGTCCGCTGACGAACGCAACCGGCACGAACACCGCGCACAGCACCAGCATGATAGAGATGATGGGTCGCGTGACCTCGCCCATAGCCGCATGCGCCGCGGCGCGTGGCGCCAGCCCATCCTCGATCTTGCGTTCGATATTCTCGACCACGACGATCGCGTCGTCGACGACGATGCCAGTTGCCAGCACCAATCCGAACAGGGTCAGGGAATTGATCGAAAAACCGGCGATCAGCAGCGCCGCCAGCGTGCCGATGATGGCCACGGGAACGGCTACCAGCGGGATGACGCTGGCACGCCAGGTCTGCAGGAATACCACCACCACCAGCACCACCAGCAGCACCGCCTCGAACAGGGTATGAACCACCGCCTCGATGGAACTGCGCACGAACACGGTAGGGTCGTAGTCGATTTCGTAGGTGACGCCCTCGGGAAAGGTCTTGGACAGCTCCTTCATGGTCGCGCGCACGCCGTCAGAGAGCTTGAGAGCGTTCGCGCCCGGGAGCTGGAAAACCGGAATGGCGACGGCCGGGCCGCCATCGAGCATGCTGCGCAGTGCGTACGTATCCGGTCCCAGTTCGAGCCGAGCCACGTCGCGCAGGTAGGTCGTCTCACCGTTGGCGCCGTTCTTGACGACGATATTTTCGAACTGCTGCTCGGTCTGCAGCCGGCCCTGCGCATTGACGATGTATTGAAACTGCGTGCCGGGTAGCGCCGGCTGGCCCCCGATCTGCCCCGCCGCGACCTGCACGTTCTGTTCGCTGACGGCCTTCAGCACCTCATCCACGTCCATGTTGCGCGCGGCGATCTTGGCCGGGTCCAGCCACAAGCGCATGGCGTAGTCGCCGGAGCCGAATACCTCCACGTCCCCCATCCCCTGTAATCGCGCCAGCACATCTTTGATCTGGATGACGGCATAGTTACGCAGGTAGAGCGAGTCATAGGCGCCGGTCGTGGATTTGAGAAACACCACCATGGTCAGATCGGGCGACTTCTTCTGCGTCACCAGGCCCAGCGCCCGCACCACATCCGGCAGACGCGTCTCCGCCTGGCTGACGCGGTTTTGCGTCTGCACCTGCGCGATATCGAGATTGGTTCCGAGCCGGAAGGTGACTGTGATGGCGAAGTTGCCGTCGGGGGTCGACGACGAGTTGGTATAGATCGCATTCTCGACGCCGTTGATCTGCTGTTCGAGCGGCGTAATCACGGTCTCGGCAATGGTTTTGGGCGAGGCGCCCGGATATTGGCCGCTGACCACCACCGTCGGCGGCACGATCTCCGGATATTCGGTGATCGGCAGCGATGGTATGGCCAGCAGTCCGGCGGCCGTAATGATGATGGCAAGGCCAGTCGCAAAGATCGGCCGCTCGATAAAGAAGGACGAGATATTCATCGGGCCGCCGCCTTCACTTTGCCGGCGCCGGTGCCGGCGCCGCTCCGGGCATGACATCGCCGGTGCTCATCGCGACTTTCTGCGGTGTCACCGTGATGCCCGGGTGCACCCGCTGCGCACCGCTGACGATGATGGTTTCGCCCGGCTTGAGGCCTTCGCGCACGATGCGCAATCCGTCGATGATGCGACCCAATTTCACCCGGCGGTATTCGACCACGTTGCCGGGACCGAGCACGAACACATACTTCTGGTTCTGATCGGTGTTGACGGCGCTATCGTCGATCAGTATGGCGGTGTATTCGCTGCTGCCGAGCAGCTGAACCCGCGCGAATAGTCCGGGGGTGAAGAGACCGTCTTTGTTATCCATTATCGCGCGCGCCCGGATCGTGCCGGTCTGCGGATTCAACTGATTGTCGACAAAGTTCATCGCACCCACGTGCGGAAAGCCTTCCTCGTTGGCGAGCCCGATGTGGACCGGGTTGGGCGCGTCACGCGAACTGGGCCGCTCGCCCTCTCTCGCCATCTGGTTGTAGCGGAGGTAGGCCTGCTCGTCGCCCTCGAAATAGACGTAGATCGGATCAACGGATTGCACCGTAGTCAGCAGCGTGCCGCCGTTGGTGCCGCCGGTGACCAGGTTTCCCCGCGTGATTTCTGCGCGGCCGACTCGCCCTGCTATCGGACTGGTGACACGGGTGAAATTCAGATTCAGCGTGGCCGCTTCGAGGGTGGCGGTTGAACCGGCAACATTGGATTCGGCCTGTGCCACCGTGCTCTTGCGCTCGTCCAGCTCTTCCACCGAGACCGCGCCGCTGTCGCGAAGCCGTTGCACGCGTGTCAGTTCGATCTGTGCCAGCTCGAGCGCGGTCTTGTAGCGCTTCACGTCCGCGGCGGCGTGATCCGCGTCCGCCTTGTAGGGACGGGGGTCGATCACAAAGAGCAGATCGCCGCGCTTGACCTGGCCTCCTTCCTTGAAGGCCACCTCGTCTATGTAGCCGGATACGCGGGGACGGATCTCCACGCTTTCCACCGCCTGGAAACGGCCCGTGAACTCATCCCAGTCTTTGACCCGGCGCTCGAGCACCTGCGCCACGGTGACCTGCGGCGGCGGGGGCGCCGCGGCGCTGTCGCCTGATTTGCCGCAACTGGTGATGCAGAGGCAAAGCCCTGCAGCTGCGCAGGCCAGCGCAATCTTCACTAGTCTGATCACGCACACTCCCTTGCCGAGACGTCTCGAACCGCAGAATCAAATGATACTAAACCGCCTGAAGCGGCGCGTTATAGTACGCGCGTGCGGTTGCACGAATGCGAGAATCCCGCGGCGACGCCAGGGAGGGGACAATCAGCTCGAAAGAGACCTGGACCAACACGTCCTTAGGCGCCCATGCGCGCGCTTGACGCAGTTGCCATAGCCTTCGCTGCCAGCATCGTCTATGCCGCGGGGGGCAACGCCATCATCGCCCGCATGCTGCTACGCCGCAGGATTCCGTTTCGGTCCGTATGGGCCGGTACGCCCTTCTATCTATACAGTGTATGCATGCGAATGACCCCGGCGGACCGGGGGCTGCGAGCCTTTGCACTGAGCACCGATGCTGCTTTCTTACTGGCTTTTGCGTTTTGCGCCTGGCTGATGCTCCTGAATCCCTAGGCGCCCTCGACACTCAAATCAACCTGGACATTGCCGCGCGTCGCGTGCGAGTACGGGCAGATCTTTTCGTGCGCCTCCCGGGCCAGTGCTTCCAGCTCGGCAGTAGGCAGAGTGGAGTCCTTGACGTGAAGCTTGACCGCCAGGCCGAACCCGCCCGCATCGCGGGGACCGATCGAAACACTGCAGGTAACCGTCGCCCCCTTGGCATTTTTTTTCTGCTGGGATGCCACGTAGTCAAGCGCACCACCGAAGCAGGCAGCATAGCCGCAGGCGAACAGGTGTTCCGGCGTGGTCGTGCCCGGTTTGCCCGGGCCACCCATTTCCTTGGGTACCGACAGATTGACCGAGACGGAATGATCCAAAGCTTCACTGTGACCATTTCGGCCGCCGGTGCAGCTGGCCGTTGCCGTGAACAGGACTTTGATGCTCATTGAATGCTCCCGGAAAAGTAATTGGCAAAAACCTTGATTCAGGCTGAATAGAGCCCCGCGAGACTGGCAATCGTTACCAGCAGCTCCGCCGGTTCCACCGGCTTTGCCAGGTGGCTGGCGAAACCGGCCTTGATGGATCGCACGCGATCCTCGGGCCGCGCAAAGGCCGTGAGTGCCACGGTCGGGGTCGCGATGTTGCGCCGCTTCAGCTCCTCGATGAAATCGTACCCGTCCTCCTGCGGCAGGCCAATGTCGCAGACGATGACCTGTGGCGGCAATTGCGCCACCTGCTCCCGGCCTTCGGCGGCTGAGGCGGCCGTGCGCACACTGGCGCCGCGTTCCTCGAGAATAACGCGCACCAGGTCGCGCGCATCCTTTTCATCGTCGATGACCAGTACCGTGACTCCCGTCAGCGTCGGCCATTCATCCTTGCCCAGGCCACCGGCGTAGGCGATCGAGTGGCGCGGGTGCTCGCGCGATTCCGAACTGACATGCAGGGCCCGAAGCGGGAGCTCCACGATGAAAGTCGCCCCCTTTCCTGGGCCGCGGCTCTTGGCTCTGACGGTACCCCCATGCGCCTCCACCAGGCTCTTGACGATGGATAACCCCAGGCCGACTCCGCCATGCGTCCGTTTGCTCGAGGAGTCGGCCTGGCTGAAGCGGTCGAAGATACGCGGCAGGAAGTCCGGCGCTATGCCTTCACCGGTGTCCGATACGGTGATCTCGATGTGCGAATTAACGCGCTCGAGGGTGACCGAGATCCGGCCGCCCCTGGGCGTGAACTTGGTGGCGTTGATCAGCAGATTCCAGACGATCTGTTGCAGCCGGGCGCCATCGCCGCTGACTGGGCCAGCGGACGGGTCGATGACCTGCTCGAGACGGATGCCCTTCGCATCGGCCGCCGGCTTTATCGATTCGACGGCCAGCCTGATGACCTCATCGACCTGGATCGGCTGCACATCGAGCCGGATTTTGCCGGCGACAATGGCACTCATGTCCAGCAGATCCTCGATTAGCTTGGTCTGGATGCGGACGTTGCGATCGATGACATCGATCGCCTGGTGGACCGTGGTCTGATCCTGGCTTCGCTTGAGCATCTGCGCCCAGCCGAAGATAGCGCTCAGCGGCGTTCGCAGTTCGTGCGAGAGGGTGAGCAGAAACTCATCCTTCATGCGTCCGACCCGTTCGGCCTCAACGCGCGCATCGCGTTCGATTGAGAGCATTCGATGCAGTTGTTGCTCGACCTGCTGCAGGGCCGCCGTGCGCTCGGCCACGCGACGCTCGAGCGTCTCGTTTGCCGATGCCAGGGCCGCTTCGGCCCGCTCGCGCTCCTTTATCTGGCGCTCGCGGTCGGTCAAGGCGGTCTGCAGTTCCCGCGGGCTCGGCAGAGCAAGGGCCTTCGGGAGCAATGGCCAGAGCAACACCGCCGTGAGCACAGATGCTGCCGCGGTGACCACTTTGATGGCCGCATCGAGCGGGTAGTCGGGATTCCAGACGGTCCAGATGGACATCACGTGCGTCGTGCCGCACGCGAAGATGAACACCGAGAACAGCACGAATACCCAGCCGAATTGCAGATCCGTGCGACGCCGCACGAATTGCAGCAGCGCGATGGGAATCGAGTAGTAGGCGAGCGCGATCAGGCCGTCGGATATGACGTTCATCGACAGCAGCCAGGGCGTCCACAGATAGCAGAAGCCGTGCGGCATAAATTGGTCGTGAGTCACTGCGTTCTCCCGCGTGAAGTCAGGAAGCTTGTGCCAGATTCGCTCCGCTGATATCGGCAGTGCGGCGCACCCCCGTCAGGGTCATCGCCACACGCATCTCGCGCGCCATCAGGTCGAGCAATTGTGCGACGCCAGCTTCGCCGTTTGCCGCCAGTGCGTACAACCAGGCGCGACCGAGCAGCACGCCCCTGGCGCCGAGCGCCATCAGCCGCACTACGTCCAGTCCCGAGCGCACACCCGAGTCGGCCAGAACGGTGAGCCGGTCGCCGACCGCATCGGCAATGGCGGGCAGCGCCTTGGTACTCGACAGCACGCCATCGAGCTGCCTGCCGCCGTGATTGGATACGACGATACCATCCGCGCCGATGTCGGCGGCGGCGCGCGCGTCTTCCGGATCGAGGATGCCCTTGAGGATCAGCGGGCCCTCCCAGCCGGCCCGGATCCAATCCAGGTCCTTCCAGAGGATGGTCGGATCGAAGTTGGCGCCGAGCCAGCCCATATAGTCGTTAAGTCCGCTGGCCCTCCCCAGCACAGACTCGAGATTTCCGAGACGGTGCGGACGGCCGCGCAGTCCCACATCCCAGGCCCAGGCCGGATGGGTCATCGCCTGTAGCAGGCGCCGCAGCGGGGCGCGCGGCCCGGACATCCCGGAATGGGCGTCGCGATACCGCGCCCCGGGCACCGGCATGTCCACGGTGAAGACCAGCGCCTGCACGCCCAGGCCCTTGGCGGTGGCCAGCAGATCGCGCATGAAGCTGCGATCGCGGATCACGTAAAGCTGAAACCACAAATGAGCACTGCCGGCGGCCCGCACGACTTCCGCCAGCGAGCAGAGCGATACGGTCGAAAGGCAGAACGGTATGCCCGCGGCTTTTGCGGCCCTGGCCGCCTGCCGTTCGCCGCGCCGATGAAACATCCCGGCAATGCCAACCGGTCCCAGCATGATGGGAAGCGATCGCTGCCTTCCAAACAGCGTGGTACTCAGATCGATCTCGCCACACCCCTGGAGTACGCGCTGGCGCAGGGCAATATCGGCCAGGTCGGTAACGTTACGCTGCAGCGTGTGTTCGCTGTTGGCGCCGCCATCGGCGTAATCGAACAGGAATCGGGGCAGCCGGCGCCGTGCCGCCTCGCGGAAATCGAGCGTCGATGAAATGATCACCCGTCCAGTCTAGCCGGACGCGGCGGCCTTGTTGAGCCTCAGGCCCGCCGCACGGCGTGATAGATAACCAATACCAGCACTGCCCCGATCACGGCAACGATCATGCTGTAGATGTTGAACCCCGTGACGCCGGCGGCGCCAAAGAAATGAAACACCCAGCCGCCAACCACCGCGCCGATGATGCCGAGCACGATGTCGAGGAACAGGCCCTCGCCGCGCTTGTTGACCAGCTTGCTGCCGATAAAGCCCGCGATGAGACCGAGAAATACCCAGGCGAGGATGGACATGGAAGACCTCATTATTGTTAGTGTCGGCGGTCCGGGTGCCCCGCCGATGGTCGAGATGCCCTTGGATCATACGCCGCTTCGCTTTCTGTGGCGCTCCCCGCAGCCGGATCGCACAATCGCCCCCCCGTCACCGCCGCGGAGCGCCCATGGCCACTTCCCGCCCCAGCATCGCCGACAAGCGCCGTACATTTGCCCGACTGCACGACTCTGGCTGCTTTGCGATCCCCAACCCTTTCGATGTCGGCAGCGCGTTGTACCTGCAGAATCTCGGGTTCAAGGCGATTGCAACCACGAGTTCCGGCTTCGCCTGGACCATCGGGCACGCCGACAATCAAGTCCCGCGAGAAGCAGTCCTTGCCCACCTGGCAGCGCTGGTGGCCGCGACCGACATTCCCGTGAATGCCGATTTTGAGTCCGGGTTTGCGAACGATGCCGCGGGGGTGGCCGAGAGCGTGCACCTTGCCGTCGCCGCCGGTGTTGCCGGACTTTCGATTGAGGATTCGACGGGCATTGCGGCGCGCCCGCTTTACGAGATCGACGAGGCTGTTGGCCGGCTGCGCGCCGCACGCCGCGCGATCGACGAGGCGGGCGGTGATACGCTGCTGGTGGCCCGGGCGGAATGCTTCCTGGTCGGCCGGGCGGACCTGGTGGAGACCACCGCGCGATTGAAAGCCTACGCGTCGGCCGGCGCTGACTGCCTGTACGCGCCGGGGCTGCGGAGCCCGGATGAAATCCGCGCAGTGGTCGAGGCGGTGGCACCCAAACCCCTCAATGTGCTGCTCTGGTCACCAGGGGATCAGACGATGCAGGAATTCGAGGAACTGGGCGTGCGGCGCGTCAGCGTCGGGGGTGCCCTGGCGCGCGCGGCCTGGGGCGGTTTCATCCGCGCGGCCCGCCTGATTGCGCAGGAAGGTCGATTCGACGGGTTAACCGGCGCCGCCTCGGGCGGCGAGCTCAACTCCCTGTTCCAGGCGCGCTGATCCCCGGCGGTCAGACGCTCACTGGTCGGTTCTGCGGCGCCCGGTTGAATTGCGGCGATTATCCCGCACGCCGCGCATGACGACGGTAGGAGTCATCGGAGAAACCGCGCGGCGCTCTTCCGCGCGCCTCGGCCCTGCGCGCCGATCCGGGAAATGCTTGTAGACGCTATTGCAACCCTTCGGATCGGGACAATTCCGCAATGGCAGCGGCGGGGCCTCATGCGCCAGAAAGCGCACGCCCTTGTAGGAGCCGCAGACAGGACAACTGGGGCGCTGCGTGACGATACCGACTGCATGCCATGGATTGGCGACCGTGATATGCGGGCTGTTCTTGAATTGGCGGGCCTGAATTTTCTGGCCCCCGAACAGAGATAACAATTTATCGAACGCCGGCATTCTTCCTCCGCTCCCTGGCGATGATTTTCCTCACGAATTCACTCCTGAAGAAACCCCCCTTTGTGAATGGGAGTTTTACCATATAAAAGCCATGCGGTCGCGCGCATCGCCAAGCGCCGCGGTATTGCGGCAGGCTTGAATTGGACGCGGACGCTGAGTGCGGCGTCGATCCGTATTAGGTTGAATTACTTGTAATAACTTCTCGATCATCCGCTCAAAAATCCGCCGCATTACGCCGCCCGGCGAAAAAATAAAAGATCGGAATGCCGAGCAGGATGGCAACGCAACCCCAGGCTGAGCTCTCCAGGTTGGCCATGAAGGTGTAATAGAGCAGCACCGCCGAGACCAGGATGAAAATGGCCGGTACGAAGGGGTATCCCCAGACGCGGTAAGGCCTGGTGGCTGCCGGCTCGCGATGTCGGAACACGAACAGCGTACTGCCGGCAATCATGTAAAACAGCCACTCCGCGAAAATCGCCAGCGAGAAGAACTGCTTGAAGTTGCCGCCGAAAAGCAGCAAGGCGATGGCCAGCATGCACTGCACCGTGATCGACACTGCCGGCGTGCGATACCGCGGATGCACCTCGGCGATCGCCTTGAAGAAATAGCCATCCCGCGCGGTCGCGAAGGGAACGCGCGCACCGCTCATGATCGTGCCGTTCAGGGTGACCAGCATTGAGATGGCGATACCGACCGAGACCAGGCTGGCCCCGGTGTGCCCCAGCACCAGTGCCACCGCGTCCGAGGCCGGCCGCTCGGTCGCCGCCATCGCCGCTGCGGGCAATACGTACTGCACGGCGGCGTTGACCAGTATGTACAGCGCCCCCACGATCGCCACGCCCCAGATCAGCGACAGCGGGATGTTCCGCTGGGGATTGCGGATCTCCCCGGCCACCATGTTCAGATCGTTCCAGCCGTCATACGCCCACAAGGCGGCCACCAATGCGGCGAAAAAGCCGGCGACGCCGCCGGTCGCACCGCTGAATTCGCTGCCGAAGTTGGACCAGCTGCCGCCTTGGTACGAAAAGCCGACGGCCACGATGCCGAGAATGATGGCGACCTTAAGCAACGTGAACAGGAACTGGAAATCTCCGGCACGGCGGACGCCGATGTAATTGAGCCAGGAGACGAATACGGTCGCGGCAATGGCCACCAGCTGTCCGTAGCTGATCGTAAAGGGATGAGCAATCAAGGGCTGGCCGAAGAACGAGAACACCGAGAAGGTACCGAGGATTCGCACGATGCCGGTGGTCACCGTGGCGATCGAGGCCGGCTTGGCAATCAGGAACCAGGTCCAGGAATAAAGAAAAGCCGCCAGCGGCCCATAAGCGTCGCGCACGTAGATGTATTCGCCGCCCGCCTGGGGTTTCATCGCCCCCAATTCCGCATAGGTCAGCGCACCGAAGAAGGACAGCAATCCGCCCACGACCCATACCAGGTAGACCATGCCGGCCGAGCCCACCGCCTGCATCATCTCAGTCGGCACCAGGAAGATACCGCTGCCGATGATCGTACCGACGACGATGGCGCCTGCGTGGGGCAGCTGCAGATCGCGCGCCAACTCCGGGCGTACAGCCGCCTGCCGGGCCGGGGCGCTCACGCCGCCTCCGCGAGCAGGTCACGCGAAATGTCGCGCACCCGCGTGCAGCCCGTGAGCGCCAGGGCGACGCGCATTTCTTCCGCAATGAGATTGAGCACGTGTTCCACCCCCGCCTCCCCGTTGCCACCGAGCGCGTAGACCCATGCGCGCCCCAGCAGTACGGCCTTTGCACCGAGCGCCAGCATGCGCACCACATCCAAGCCTGAGCGCACACCGCCGTCCACCAGTACCGTCAGCCGCTCTCCCACTGCCGCGGCAATCGCGGGCAGCGCGTGCGCCGTCGAGAGCGCGCCATCGAGCTGCCGGCCGCCGTGATTGGAAACCACGATGCCATCCGCGCCGGTGTCCGCGGCTGCGCGGGCATCGCCCGGATCGAGAATACCTTTGACGATGAGCGGTCCCTCCCAGTATTGACGCACCCAGTCGAAATCCTTCCAGGTCACACTGGCATCGAAATTGTCGCGGCTCCAGCCGAAGTAATCGGCCAGCGCCCGGTGGCTTCCCATGACGGAACTCAGATTGCCCAGCTCGAACGGCCGGCCCCGCACGCCGACATCCCACGCCCATCGCGGCCGCAGCATGGCCTGCCCCATGCGGCGCAGTGTTCCCATGGCGCCCAGGGATTCGGCAAACCCGGAACGCACGTCGCGATAGCGCGAGCCAGATACCGGCAGATCGACCGTAAATATGAGCACCGAACAATGCCGCGCGGCTTCCTGCAGCAGATCGCGCATGAAGCCGCGGTCGCGCAGCATATAGAGCTGAAACCAGAACGGCCGCTGCACGGCTGCCGCCACTTCCGCCAGCGGACAGGCCGACACGGTCGAGAGGCAGAACGGTACCCCGGCGCGCTCTGCCGCACGTGCCGCCTGCACCTCGCCGCGGCGCGCGTTCAGGCCCGCGATGCCAACCGGCCCCAGCGCAAGCGGCATCGCCTGTAGAGTCCCGAATAGCTCGGTAGTCAGATCGAGCACCGATACATCACACATGACGCGCTGTCGTAACGCTACCGCCTCCAGATCCGAAACGTTGCGGCGCAGGGTCACCTCGGCACATGAGCCGCCATCGATGTAGTCGAACAGGAAGCGTGGCAGCCGGCGGCGCGCGAGCTCCCGATAATCCGTCACGGCGGCGGCCTTCAACTTAAGGGCTCCGGCGCGCGCCGCGCGCGTGTCACTCGGTAATGCGGAAATCCGACACGAAGTATTCTGTATCGCCGAAGCACGAGCTCGGGATCCACTTGTGTTGTTCGAAATGCAAGGCCATCCGTTTGCCGAGGTCGGCATTGTTGAGTCGAATCGCCAGCGCCTCGTTGGGCACGGTAAAGTAAAACTTCTCCGCCACCGTACCCGGCATGGTCACCATGGCCATCTCCCCTTCCCAGGTCTTACAGAGCCAACCCTTCTTCGAGAGCTTCTGCACGTACCCGGCGCGCTCGCCCGTGGAGTAGGACCAATGCAGCGTCGCCCAGGTAAATCCCCAGCCGACGAGTATTGCCAACACCAGGAAAGCCAGGATAGCTCTTATCATATTGCTCTTTTATTCCCGGACCAGAGCATAGCAGAGCATTTCGGCACGGGCGTCTATAGTACGTGCCAGAGGCGAATGTGAGCAGCGAACTGGAACAGGCCGGGGCCTTCGTGACCGCCGGATTGGTGGCCGCCGAGATCGAGGGCACGACCGTGCCCGCGCCCGGCGGCGAGGTGCGCGGCCGTGCCTGCGCCAATTGCGGCAGCTTGCTGACTGGGCGCTTTTGTCATGCCTGCGGCCAGGCGGCCCACCTGCATCGATCGCTGCTGCACCTGATCGAAGAACTGGTGCACAACGTGCTGCACTTCGATGCCAAGGGCTGGCGCACCCTGCCCTTGCTGGCCGCTCGCCCGGGACTGCTGACCCGCCGCTACATCGACGGCCAGCGGGTTCGGTACGTCTCACCGCTGGCGCTGTTTCTTTTCACCAGCTTCCTGATGTTCTTCGTTGTCTCGCTGACCGTGGGCTCTCTGCACACATCGCCTGCCAATCCCGCCTCACGCGCCGCGGCGCACGAAGGACTCGTTGCGGAAGTCGAGCAGGCACGCAAGGAGGTCGAGCGCGCGAGCACATCATTGGACGCGGCTCGTCGCGCCGGTCGAAGCGCCGCGGCAGAGCAGGAGGCACTGAGCGATGCGCAGAAGGAACTGGGTATGGCGGAGTCAGCACAGCGCCTGGCCGATGCGGCCATGTCTGTCAGCGACGTCAACGCAGAGGCTGGCGCTGCCGCCGGCGGCAGGGATTCAAGCTCCGGGTTGCATTTACTGGCTGACCGGCTGGACAAGAAGCTCGATACGGGCAGCCCAAGTACCGATGCGTTGATTCGCCGCGCACTGCACAATCCCGAGCTTTACCTGTATCGACTCGAGAACACAGCCTACAAGTATCTCTTCGCACTGATCCCGATCTCACTGCCCTTTCTATGGCTGATGTTTGTCGGGCGACGCGACGTCGCGGTCTACGACCACGCGGTGTTCTCGCTCTATTCGCTGTCCTTCATGTCGCTGCTGATCGTCGTCTGTGCACTGCTGGGCGTGCTCGGCATGAGCGCTCTGCCTGTCGCGCTGTTGTTGTTCTTCGTGCCACCGCTGCACATGTTCCTGCAGCTGCGGGAAACCTATCGCCTGGGGCTGTTTGCTTCGCTCTGGCGCACCGTGTTGCTGCTCGCCATCGCCGGAACAGCGTTCCTGCTGTTCGTGGTCTTCATCCTGGTGATGAGCCTGCGCTAGGGCGCCGCGCCGGGCTGCGAGCCCTTCATGCAATTTTTCATGAATTCACGGCGCGCTTTGATCCGCGGCCGCGATTCCGGAAAGCAATGCCAGCGTCAGCAAAGTAATGCCAACGCGCATGCTGCCGCGACTTACGACTGGCAAGTCTTGCCGTGATCGGGTCGCGCGCCCTTCGCCTTGGCGTCCGCCTCGCTCATATAGGCGCCCTGCTTGGTCTTGCCGTACCACCTGTCGCTGGGGCAGTGATACACATTGCTGGAGGTGTTAACCCAGACCATGCCCGGTCCACCGCCGGCCGCCGGTGTCGCCGGCGGCGTGTAGCCAGATGACTTGCTGACGGGGGGCGACGATTTGGCAGCGGGTGCCGGCGCCGCTGCCGGTGCCGGCTGAGCGGCCGGGGCTGCGGCAGTCGCGGCAGCTGCGGGCGCCGCTGGCGCTGCGGTGGCGGCGCCGGAACTGCTGCCGCCATCTGCTGTGGCGTACCACTGTTTGACACCCTGGTGGCCACGGCAGGCACCCTGCTTGTGCGCCGCCTGCGAATAGGTACCGTCCTTGCACACACCATTGGTGCCGGCCGGCGCATCAGCGGGCGCCTGGGAAAAAACCGCGCCCGCATAACACAGGGCGGCCGCCAGTACACCGATTTTGATGATTGATTTCATAGAAGTCCCCTAATACTAAAAAATATTTCACTCATGCTCAGGATTGCGGTACCACGCCCGCGGGCGTCATCTTGTCCACGGCTTGCGGCAGCACCTGCGAAAGCTTTTGCAGCAGATCCTGCGGATTGATGCCGAACCTTGCGGCCATTTGCTGCACCGTTTCGCTACCGAGCACCTTGTGCAGTTGATCCGCGGTGATGGGCTGGTTCGGACCAGTCCCGATCCATGACTGCACCACGCCGCCGAGCCCCTGCTGCTGGAATTGCGCTACCAGCCCGGGTAATCCGCCGTGCCGCGCGATTTCGCCCTGCACCAGCGAGGTCATCTCGGCGCCGACCACTCCACCCAATAGACCATCGAGCAATCCCATAGTTGTCTCCCCTTATTTGAACCCTGCGTCGGCGACGGGTGAGCGCTCGCGCGTCCCGTAGTCCGCGCGTTCAGCGCTTGGCGAGCAGATCCCGAATCTCTTCCAGCAATAGTTCCTGGCGCGGCGGCGGCGGTACTTCGACGACGACCACCGGCGGCGGCTTCTTGAGCGTGTTGAGGCCTTTGATAGCCATGAACAGCACGAGTGCAATCACGATAAAATCAAATAGGGTCTGGAGGAAACTGCCGTACTTGATCAGCACTTCCTTGCCGCTCGGGTCCTTGCCCAAACTGACCGCCAGGTCACTGAAATTGATGCCGCCGATGGCCTTGCCAAGCACCGGCATGAAGATGTCTCCCACCAGGGACGAGACGATCTTGCCGAATGCGGCGCCGATGATCACGCCGATGGCCAGGTCGACCACGCTGCCCTTCATGGCAAATTCTTTGAATTCTGACGCTAGGCTCATGTCCGCTTGCTCCCTTGGACTCGATGCCGCGATGGATGCACGGATCGATTGTTCTTGAACCGCAGCCTATCGAATTGTGCCGTTTCTGGCCAGCGTTTCGGCCAGACGTTCCAGCACCTCCCCACAGGACGCCTCCACCTTCAGGGACACCTGCGCATCAGCCCGCGTGCTGCCGAGATTCAGCACCGCCACTGGCAGGCCACGCTCGCAGGCGGCCCGCACGAAGCGATATCCGGAATAGACCATCAGGGAGGAGCCCGCGACCAGCAGCGCATCGGCATCAGCCAGAGCCGCATATGCGGCCGACACCGTACTGGGCGGAACCGCTTCGCCGAAGAACACCACTGCAGGTTTCAGGGCGCCCTGGCAATGCTCGCAATCGACCAGCCGAAACTGCGTCCAGGTTTCCGCGTCGAGCAACGCGTCCCCGTCCGGACCCAGAGCCGCGTGAACGTCGGCCCAGCGCGGATTGAGCGCATCGAGCCGCGCCTGGATGTCGGCGCGAGCGAAAACCGCGCGACAGCGCAGGCACTCCACCCCATCAATTCGCCCATGCAGATCGATGACGTGACTGCTGCCGGCGCGCTGATGCAGCCCGTCCACATTCTGCGTGATCACACATGCGACCCTTCCGGCCCGCTCGAGCCGGGCCAGCGCATGATGGGATCGCCCCGGCGAGACGCCGTGGAACTGACGCCAGCCGACACAGGCCCGCGCCCAATAGCGCTGACGCGCCGCTGAGCTGGCAATGAACTCCTGGAACATCATCGGCGGCTTGCGTTTCCAGGCGCCGTTCAGATCGCGATAGTCGGGAATGCCCGACTCGGTGCTGCAGCCCGCGCCGGTCAGGACGACGAGACGACGACTGCCCGCCAGCATTCGGGCGAGCGCCTCCCCGGGGACGAGTGCTGTCATGGCCCATTTTGCCACAGGCACCTCGCACGTTCAGACTGCGCGCCCATGCCGAGTTTCTACTCCCGAGGCATCCCCTTGATGCTCACGGCCGTTGCCGTGTTTTCAGTCATGGATGCCAGCCTGAAACAACTCACCGGCGCCTATCCGCCGTCGCAGGTGAGTTGCATCCGCGGACTGGCCTCGATCCCGGTGCTGCTGCTCGCCGTCGGCTGGAGAGGCGAGTGGCGTCGGCTGCTGCCGCTGCGATGGTCGGCGCACCTGGCTCGCGGTGCGCTTGCCGTGGGCATGCTGAGCCTGTTCGTTTACGCGCTCCAGACATTGCCGCTCGCCGAGACATACGCGATCTTCCTGTGCGCGCCGCTGATCGTAACCGCGCTCTCTGCGCTGCTGCTGCATGAACACGTCGACTCGCACCGCTGGCTCGCGGTCGTCATCGGGCTGCTCGGGGTGCTGATCATGTTGCGCCCGAGCGCTTCACACATCGTCTCGCTGGGCGCAGTGGCGGCTCTCGGCTCAGCGCTCTGCTATTCATTGAGTGCTGTCACGATTCGAACGCTGGCGCGCGGCGAGTCGACTCTGAGCATCGCATTCTCCTTCGTCGTCGCGGTCGGCTTTGTCAATGCCGCGATCGCGCTGCCTCACTGGGTACCGGTTCAGCCGCGGCACTGGCCGTGGATTCTCGTGATCGGCGTTACCGGCGCGCTCGCTCAGATGCTCCTCATCCGGGCCTTTCGCGTGGCATCGCCCGCACGCGTAGCGCCGTTCGAATACACCGCGCTGCTATGGGGCCTGCTGTTCGATTGGGTGCTGTGGCGAACGCTGCCCGATCAACGCACCGTCATCGGCGGCGCGATCGTCACGGCAAGCGGTCTATACGTCATTTATCGCGAGCACCTGCGCAGCGCCGTGGCCGTCATGCACTGAGGACGCAGGACTTCGCTGGCAGTGGTCCGCGCCCTTATGGTTCCGTTTCCAGCGGTTGGCTCCTACAGCCGCGGTGATCTGCTGGCCACATCCTGCCGCAGCGAAGGAAGGCCGTCACGCCGACTCCTTGGCGATGAGGAATTATCTAGGAGAAAATTAATGAACTTCTCACGAATCTCTCGTAAGAGCCTGATTGCACTAGCGATATCAGCTACGATCGGCACAGCCGGCATTGCTTATGCGGCCCCTGACTCGACCGATAGCAGCGCCTCGGTAGGCGCGGCTCTGAGCGACACCGCCATTACCGGGCAGGTGAAGACGAAATTCGCTACCGATCATCGGCTCAAAGGCAGCGACCTCAGCGTGACGACCAACAACGGTGTTGTCACCCTGACCGGCAGCGCGGCGACTTCCACGGCCAAGGATGCGGCCGAGTCGCTGGCCTCGAACGTTTCGGGCGTTCGTAGCGTCAACAATCAGATCGAGGCGCCCTCGGCCACTTCCGAACTGGGCTCAAAGGCCAAGCATGCTTCGCACCAGACGGCGGCGGCGATCGAGGACACGGCCGTCACGGCGGATCTGAAGACCAAGTTCGCTGCCGACAGCAAGACCAAGGGTTCCGATATCAGCGTCAAGACTACCAACGGGATCGTGGCGCTGTCAGGCACCGTGGTTTCCGGTGCGCAGAAGACCCACGTGATCTACGTTGCGCGCCACACCAAGGGTGTACAGCAGGTCGACACCACAGCGCTGACCATCGCGCAGTAGTTGAACCCAGCTCATCGACGCGCTGCCGGGTGCGCCTATCAGCATTCGGCGGCGCGGCGCCGGTTATCTGGCGCTGGCCTCGAAGATCGCGTAGAGCTTGCGACAGTCCTCAATGACTTCCCAGGTGCCGGTGAATCCTGCCGGCACGACGAAACTGTCCCCGACCTTGAATTCCCAACGCTCGCCGGTACTGCTCGTGAGCACCACGCGACCGTCAAGCAGGTGGCAAAACTCGTGCTCGGTGTACTGGATGCGCCAGCAGCCGCGCGTCGCGGACCATATACCTGCGAAGAACTGCTGGCTCGCGTCGCTGTAATGATTCCACGCTGTGACTTGCGGATTGCCGGAGACCAGGCGAGAGACATCGGGATTGGCCGGCTGGGCCGCGATGTTCTGACGGAAGGATATGATGCCTGGAGCTGCGGCCACGATGCATGCTCTCAGATCGCTATCAGGCGGGCAATTTCCACGACACTTTGCGCGGGTAGATGGAAACGGTCCACCATCTTCACGGCGTTGCGATACAGGAATGCGAACAATGCCAGCCCGAAGTGACCGAGCACCCGACTGCCGGGCTTGCGCACGACCAGGTCGCGCATGCCGAAGTACACCGCGCCATCAATATCTATCGAAGGATCCAGCCCCGGGATGTTCTTGAGTGTCGGACACAGGTCCGGCACTTCGATGAAGCCGAAGCAGATAACCGCGTGCCACAGTCCCGCGCCGACGTCTTCGATTGTCCAGCGTTCTTCGGCGGCCACACGTGGTGTATCGCGGAAGACCACGCGCAGCGTCACCGCTGTCTGATGCAGTGCTCCCATGTTGTGCACGTGTTCCACGAGAATGCGCGGGCAGCGCTCGCCCGAGCGGGTCAGAAACACCGCCGTTCCGGCGACACGCGGGATGCGCCCGGCGCTAAGATCGCGCAGCAACTGATCGGGCTTGTCAGCGGTCTCGTGCAGGATGCAGGCATGCAATGCCTCCGCCCCCCGGCGCCAGGTCATCATCAGGTAGAAGATCAGCAGCCCAAGGGTCAGTGGCAACCAGCCGCCATCGACGGTCTTCAACAGGTTGGCGGCAAAGAAGCTCACATCGACCAGCAGGAATAGTCCGCCGACCGCGACCGTCAGCGCCAGCGGCCAATGCCAGATCCGCCGCATCGCCACGATCAACAGGCAACTCGTCAATAGCATCGTGGTGGATACCGCCGTGCCGTAAGCACCTGCTAGCCGATCCGAACTCTTGAAGGCGATGGTGATCGCGATGGTGGCGATCATCATCAACCAATTGACCACTGGCACGTAAATCTGCCCATAGCGCTGATCGGAGGTCTGGCGGATGTTTACTGCCGGCAGCCATGCGAGCTGCATGGCCTGCCGCGTCATCGAGAATGAGCCGGTGATGATGGCTTGGCTGGCGATGATCGTGGCCACGGTGGCCAGCAGGACCAGCGGATAGATCGCCCACGTCGGAGCCTGCAGGAAGAACGGATTGCCGTCGATGGACCCGCGCCCCATCATCAATGCTGTCTGCCCGGCATAGCTCAGCAACAGCGCCGGCAACACGATCAGGTACCAGGCCCGTCGGATAGAAATCCTGCCGATGTGCCCCATGTCCGCATACAGCGCCTCTCCGCCCGTGATGCAGAGAAATACGCCACCGAGCACTAGCAGCGCCGAGCCGCGGTTCTGCACCATGAAGGCGACGGCATGCCGCGGATCGATCGCGGTCAGGACGCTCGGGTTTTTCGCGATGCCGGTGAGTCCAAGCACTGCAATGGTTACAAACCACAGCAACATGATCGGGCCAAAAGCGCGCCCGATGAGTTCGGTGCCTACCCGCTGCAGGGCGAATAGCAGCAGCAGGATCACCACCGCCGCGGGCATCACGAACGACTTGAGTGCGTCGCTGACGACGTTGACGCCCTCCAGTGCACTGAGTACGGAAATCGCGGGCGTGATCGCGCCATCGCCATAGACGAGCGCAGCGCCGAGCAAGCCCATGATGGCCAGTGTCCGGGTACCAGGGCGGAAGCTATTGGCCCCTACCAACGACATCAACGCCAGGATACCGCCTTCGCCGTGATTATCGGCGCGCATCACAAACACACAGTATTTGATCGATATTGTAACAATCAGCGTCCACACGATCAGCGACAGTATGCCGAGGCCGCTTTCAGTGCTGAAATGTCCCCCCATGGCCTGCACGATCGTCTGCAAGGTATAGAGGGGGCTGGTGCCAAGATCGCCATAGACAATGCCGATGGCCGTCAAAGCCGCTGCTGGGCCGGCGACGGCTGGTTGCTTCTCAGGCGTCAACATAATGGATTCCGCACACGCATCATTCGACACCGCCGTTGGCCGATCCAACGCGAAGTTCTGCGGCGTGTCATAATTTGATTGCAGCCCGGTGATATATGAAGCGGGGGTATCCGCAACGTCCAACCATGCTGCACGTTGATGAAGCCGAGGTAAAGCGGACGGACGCGAATTGCGTCATCGCAACTTCGGCTACACTATCGCCTACCAATCATTCAAGGGAACTTATTTCATGGCCAAAGGAAAGAAGCGGCGGCAGAGGATTCTATGGACGGCCGCGCATGAGAAGCTACTGCGGCGTCAATCTGGCCGGTCACCGGCCGCGCGGATTGCGCGCGAACTTGGACGCAGCGAAGCTGCAGTCCGTTATAAGGCACACACGCTCGGATTGTCGCTCGCCGTGAAGCGACGCTAAGCCACGCAGACTACGGCCGGCGGCGATCGCATACGGGCCACGAGCGCTGCGATGCCGCTGAAGCCGCAGGCGATCGCATAGACGAGGAAGCACCCAACCCTGGATCCGCGTGCCGCTCACCGGCGAATGCGCGTCGGTGCCGCGAGCCCACCGCGCAGCGCGGCATAGAGCTTCTGCGCCTCCAGCTGCACGCGTTGCCGGAAGTCGACCAGCTCGTGCGGAATGTGCTGACGCGCATAGGCGGTCAGGGCCGCATCGATCAGCCGTGCCAGCTTGACCCCATCGCGCGCCGCCATGCGCCGCGCACGCTCCATGAGGCGCGAATCGACCCAGAAGGTGAGATCCTCATCGCCCGACCTGCGCGCGGGATAGTCCTCGACCACCTGTTGCGCGTGCTGCTGGAGAAACCAGCCCAACGCCTCGTCATGCACCTGATCCTTGGTAGCCCAGCGCGGATCGAGCGCGGGAGCTGCTTCGCGGGCCAGTAGCAGGCCGCGCAGCCACACCTCGGTATCGATCGCGTGGCGCACCTGCGGCGACAGTGTCTGGTGCTGCAGTGTGCGCAGACCGCGTGCGCGCGCGCTACTCGCCTTGCCGGCTTTCTTCCCCGCCATCGTCGCCCCCGCGTGGTCCGCGCGCGATTTGTGAGCGGTATCTTAAAACAGTGAGCTTTAACATTGCAGCGAGCCGGACCGCCGCCCCGGTAGGCCACGGATGCTCTGCGGCACCGATAGCGTTGGCTTTGGCCGCCGTCTTTGCATGGCAGATTTAAAAGACAAATAATAATTTTATAAATAATAGGCTTACGAGCAATATCTCATAAATAACTTCATGATGCTGTCTATAGCCCCACGGCACCTTTCGGCGGCAATACACAAGGTGTCGTGCGCAAAGCTGTGAAGTCGCTGCGAATTCTCCATTGTGTTTCGCAGGCATCGCGCTATATTAAGGTTGTACGCCATTGATGAAACAGGATTTTCATCGACCAATAACTAGATGGGCGCGAGGGGTCTCGGGATTGAAATAAACCGATGCGCACAGTCCAGCCTCTCGCCGGGAGCAACACATGAGAGATCTGAACACACGACTCGAAGCGGCAGCTTTGTCGATGACGGGCCCCGGAACGATCAAGGACCGGCTGCTCGACGCGTACTGCTCGCACCTCGAGGATGTCCAGGAATCAGACCTGCCCGGAGCGATCGGCGCGGAGTTCGCCGAAATGACCCAGGCCCTGCATCGCGCGCATGCGTTGCCGGGAGACGATGTGGTGAAGGCCTCGGTGCGCAAGCTCTCCAACGAGGAAGCGCGTCGCTACGCTGAACTGGTGGTTCGACTGTACGGCATGTCCGCCGGCCTGAAGCAGCAGATTCTCAACAGCCGCGGCAATCGCAGCCCTGCTCCGCTGCTGAAATTCCTCTCGATCGAGGGCGAGCGCGAATCAGTAAACGCTAGTCGAGTTTGAACTCGATGGTGTCCCAGCGCGTCGTGTCTTCATGACGCGCCTGGCGCTTGACCGCATCCACCAGCGCACGCTCATCCCAGGCGACTGTTTCATCGAGCAGCCCATCGAGCGTCTTGAGCTTGGGCTGATCGCGGCCGAACAACGGCAGGAATACCACCGGCTTATCACTGGCCTTGGCGTAGTGAAGCTGGAAGATCAACAGGTCCTGCTGCTCGGAATACAGGCTCGATAGCGCAATGATGACCTCGGTATTCCCGATCTGCTTTCGCAGTTCCTCGCGCACCGCATCCTGCGAGCGCCCCTTGGCCTCATCGAGCACCAGGTTGCCGCAGTTGCGATAATAAAAATTCCGCGCGCTCTCTAGGTATTCGAAGACGCGCACGTAGTCGTCGCTCTCCTCGAAGGCGTGGGTCACAAAGACGCGGATGGGATCGCGTTGAGACATACTTGCAGTGTACTGTGACGGCCTTCCTTAAGGATAGAGAGCGCTGCCGGCTCCGTGAGACTACTGGTCTACAACATCCGCTACGCTACCGGCACCGGGCCGGCGTTTCACCTGCCGGTGCCCGGCGCCGGTTACCTGCGTAGCAGCCGACGCGTGCTCGAGCAGATCACCAGCTTCATCCGCTCCGAGGACCCCGACCTCGTCGGCCTGATCGAGGTCGACACCGGATCGGTGCGTACCGGCATGCTCAACCAGGCGACCTACATTGCCAACGCGCTGGGCCATTATACCGCCCATCAATGCAAGTACGGCACCGGCTCCATCAACCAACTGGTGCCGATCGTCCGCAAGCAGGCCAACGCGCTGCTGGCCGCACCGCGCGTCACCGGCGAACGGTTCCACTATTTCGACACCGGCATCAAGCGCCTGATCATCGAACTCGAACTTGAACAGGTCTGTATCTTCCTCGTGCACCTGTCGCTGAAGTTCCGCCATCGCCAGTACCAGCTGCGCACCTTGCACGATCTGGTGGTGCGCTCTACCAAGCCGGTTATCATCGCCGGGGATTTCAATACCTTTTGGGGCACGCATGAGATCTATCTGTTCATGCGCGCCTCGGGGCTGCGCAGTGCCAACACCGAGGGGCTGCATTCCTTTCCCTCGCGCAGGCCGCGCGTGGAGCTGGACTTCATACTGGTCAGTGCCGGCATCGAGGTCAGCGGCTTTCGTATTCCCGAGGTGCGATTCTCTGACCATCGGCCGCTGGTCTGCGATTTCCACATCACCGCGCCTACCCCGGATTTAAACTCATGAGCGTGACCGAGCCTGGGACCGAAACCGCGTGGAGTCTGGAAGTCGATGGCGACCAGATCGGCTGGCTGAGCCTCGACCGGCCCGGCGGCTCCGCCAACACGCTCTCCCGCGCCGTGTTGGTCGAGCTGGAGCAACAGCTGCAGGCCCTGTCGCGGCGAGAGTTGCGCGGCCTCGTGATCCGCTCGGCCAAGGCCTCCGGTTTCATCGCGGGCGCGGACATCCGGGAATTTCCCAATTTCGACTCGAATGAGGTGGCGCTGCAGCATATTCGCCATGGCCAGAACATCTTCTCGGCCATCGAATCCCTGCCTTATCCGACAGTGGCGGCAATCCATGGCTTCGCGCTCGGAGGCGGACTGGAACTGGCGCTTGCCTGCCGCTATCGCGTGGCCGTCGGCGACTCGAAGCTCAATCTGGGGCTCCCCGAAGTGCAGCTGGGCGTTCATCCGGGGTTCGGCGGGACCGTCCGCAGCGTGCGGTTGCTGGGGGTGCGCACGGCCATGAGCCTCATGCTCACCGGGCGCAGCGTACGGGCCGACCGCGCGCTGAAGATAGGACTGGTCGATCGGCTGGTCGAGCGCGGCAGCGAGCTCGCGGACGCAGCGCGCCACATCGTCATGGCGGCCCCGGCGCCCCATAAGCCCTCGTTGCGCGAGCGAGCCTTGAGCTGGCCGGGGGTGCGGCCATTGCTGCGTCCGGCATTGATACGCCAGGTCGCAGCGCACGCGCGGCGCGAGCACTACCCGGCCCCCTACGCCATGATCGACCTGTGGGCTCGCTACGCGGCCCGCGGCGAGGCTGCCTACCTGGCCGAGGCGGAATCTTTCGCGGCGCTGATTCGCAGCAGCACCGCGCGCAACCTTATCCGTGTCTTCCTGCTGCAGGATCGCCTCAAGGCTCTCGCCGGCAAAGGACGTGCAGCCATCGAGCACGTGCACGTCATCGGCGCGGGCGTCATGGGCGGCGATATCGCCGCCTGGTGCGCGCTGCGCGGGCTGACCGTCACACTGCAGGACCGGGAACTCAAGTACATCGAGCCCGCACTCACGCGCGCGCGCGCGCTGTTCGAAAAGCGCCTGCCGACACCGGTCGAGCGTGCGCAGGCCGCCGAGCGCCTCAGCGCCGATGTAGCCGGCAGCGGTGTGGTTAAGGCGGATGTGGTCATCGAGGCCATATTCGAGGACCTGGCAGCCAAGCGCGCGCTGTACGCCGCCGCCGAATCCCGCATGCGTCCCGGTGCGTTGCTCGCCACCAATACCTCGAGCCTGACGCTCGAAACCCTCAGCGGCGAGCTCAAAAACCCCGGTCAGTTCGCCGGCCTGCATTTCTTCAATCCCGTGCCACAGATGCCGTTGGTGGAAGTGGTGCATTCGGCGCGCACTCTGCCGGAGGCGCTGGCCGCTGCCATGGCCTTCACGCGCCGCATCGACAAACTGCCGCTGCCCTGCCGCAGCAGCCCGGGCTTCCTGGTCAACCGCGTACTGTTCCCCTATCTGCACGAAGCGTTGCATGCGGCGGGGGAAGGGATTTCCTTCAACGCCATCGACAGCGCGGCGGTCGACTTCGGCATGCCCATGGGACCCATGGAGCTGTCAGACGTGGTGGGTCTGGACGTGGTGCTGCATGTGGGAGAGATCGTCACGCGCGAGCTGCAACGCGAATCTCCGCCGTTTGCAAGCCGGCTGCGCGCGCTCGTACAGGCCGGCCAGCTCGGCCGCAAAAGTGGTCAGGGGTTCTTTCGCTGGCGCGACGGCAAGATAGCGCGCGAGCCCGATCGCATGCCGGTCCCGCCCGATCTGGCGGACCGGCTGATCCTGACGCTCGTGAATGAGTGCGTCGCCTGCGCACGAGAGGGCATCGTCGAGGACACCGACCTGGTCGATGCGGGTGTGATATTCGGTACCGGATTTGCCCCCTTTCGCGGCGGGCCGATCGCATATGCCAAGGCGCGCGGCGTGGATGCCTGTGTGGCGCGGCTGCGGGAGCTCGAACAGCGCTACGGCGCCCGCTTCCGGGCTGATGCGGGCTGGTCAAGCCTGGTCTGACGGCAGGGGCAAATGCGTGAACTGGCGCCGAAGGACGCCCTCTGACGCTGTGTTAGCATCGAATGTCTGCGAACGATGCGAGGACATGGAGTCGGGATTCGAGCATGAGTGAAGAAAGGCCTGTCGATGTGGCGCTACTCCGAAAATTCTCGCCATTCGACGGCATGAAGAAGGAGAACCTGCTCGCGCTCGCGCGTAAGGTCGGAATCTCACAAATGCCCGCGAGCCGCACCCTCTTCAAGGAGGGGGACCGCGACAAGTCCACTTACTGGATTATCGCCGGGCTGGTCGAACTGCGGGAAGGCGATAACACCGTCGCGATGATTCGCGGCGGGACCGCCGAGGCGCGCAATCCGCTATCCCCGAAGCTGCCGCGAAAAATGACCGCCCGCGCCGTTGACCCCATCGAGTACCTGGCCGTCGACAGCGAACTGCTCGACATGATGATTACCTGGGACCAGACCGGAACCTACGAGGTTGCCGAACTGCAGGCCCAGCTGACCGGCACCGCCGGTGACGACTGGATGACCACGCTGCTGCAGACGCAGGCCTTCCACCGCATCCCGCCGGCGAACATCCAGGCCATTTTCATGCGCATGCAGCGCATGAACTGCCGCGAGGGCGAGATCATCATTCAGCAGGGTGCCGAGGGCGATTTCTTCTACGCGATCGTCAGCGGCAAATGCCTGGTCACTCGCGAGACACCGCTCAATCGCGGCGGCTTGAAGCTCGCTGAACTCACGGTCGGTGATACCTTTGGCGAGGAAGCGCTGATCTCGGAGGCCAAGCGCAACGCGACGGTCACCATGCTGACCGAAGGGGTGCTGATGAGGCTCAACAAAAAAGATTTCCGCGAGCTCATGAATGAGCCGCTGGTGCAGTGGATCGAATACCCGGCCGCGCGCGATATCATTACTCGCGGCGGCCATTGGCTTGATGTGCGTCTGCCCTCCGAGCACCAGAACCTTGCAATCGAGGGTTCTCTTAACGTACCGCTGTATTTCATTCGCCTGAAAATCTCGACGCTCGATCGCGCACGACCCTACGTCGTCTACTGCGACACCGGCCGACGCAGCTCCGCTGCGGCCTTTATCCTCGTGGAGCGCGGCTTCGATGCCTACGTACTGCGCGGCGGGCTGGACGCCGCCGAAGGCGCCCTACGGCGCAATGCCTGAGCGCCAGAAAAGTCCATACACCGATAGTTCGAAGGCGTCGCGCGAAGGACTATGCACATCGCTCCCAGGTGTTGGCTGCTGTCTGCACGCACGTCACTGCTTCATCCAGAGCACCTTCCTGGTCGTAGACGCGCAATTGCAATACCGGGCGCCCCCGTTCTCGAGACATTTCCAGGGAAGTCGTACCGGCAACAAACCACATAGAGGCGCCCTCGCTCCACGCGAGCCACGCACTAGAGGAATCACCCAGGGAGGAATTCCTTTTTGCCAGCACACGCAGCGGTATCGACAGCTCCGACAGTGGCGTTCGAACTGCACTGGCCGGAACCATCAGCCTGGCGCGCACGCAAGCCTCGACTAACTGCTCGCAGTGACTGGGCTTCTGCAGCCCGCGTAAACGAATCGTTTCCATGAGGTTTTTATATGCAACATGACTCCGCCGATAGCGGATGTCCAAACTCAAGGCAAGGACGAACCCCCACTTTGCTCCCCGGACGCGCGCTCGTCGGTGCGCTGCCGCACCTCCGAGGCCTGGGGTTCCGTGGAGGCCGAATCGGCCCAAAGTCACATCGTGTGGGTGGCCTTGTCGCCCGAGAGGGCGCCGGCCAGATAGTTCTCGATCTTGTTACGGGTCTGGCCGCGATCCTGTTCCGAAAACTGCACGCCGATGCCGGCCGTGCGTTTGCCCTGCGCGCCCTTGGGGGTCACCCAGATGACGCGACCGGCGACCGGCAGCTTCTCATCCTCCCCCATCAGATTGAGCAGCATGAATACCTCGTCGCCGAGGCGATAGTTGCTGCTGGTCGGGATGAACAGTCCGCCGTTCTGCACATAGGGCATGTACGCGAGATATAGCGCGCTCTTGTCCTTGATGGTCAGGGTCAGCAGACCGGGCTTATTGATCCCGGATCTCGAATTTGGGTCCTTGGCCATGCTCCCCGCTGAGTCCTATATGCTCGTCAATCCATGCCGCCGTGCAACGATCAGGACGCCGCGGCGATCCTGGATCGCACGCGCGTCAACTGCCACAGTATTTGCTCAAGTGCCAGCCCGCGATTGATGGAGGTCAACCGTAGCCTGCGCAACTCGTAGGCGGCATCCAGCAGCCGCAGCAATGCTGCAGTATTCATGTCCCAACTGGATTCTGGCAAGTGGGCGCCATTGCGCAATTCTGTCAACTCACGGGGTGCGCCCGCCGAGCGATCGATGCACGCTGTGATCCAGGTCTCAATGCAGGTCAACCGCAGCTCGAACTGCTCGCCCTTCGCCCAGCGTTCGGCGATGCCTGCCAGGCCCGCGGCTTCAGGTCTCGCCGTCACCGTCTCCCTGAGTGTCCCGAAGGTCTCGGCAGCCACTTGCGCCACGTCGGCCGGATCGAGCAACGCGGCCTCGAAGGGAGCCTCGCCGATCACATCCAATACTGCGGCCCACGGACCTTCACCCCGCGTGCGAATCAGCCACTCGATACTGGCTGCGCGCGAGGGCGCCGGAACGTGTAGTTTCTGGCATCGGCTCAGCACCGTGGCGGGCAGCCGCGCCGGCGCTTCAGTGACCAATATGAGAGTGAGACCAGCGCGCGGCTCCTCCAGCGTCTTGAGCAGCGCATTCGCGGCATTGGGGTTCATCGCATCGGCAGGGTACAGCAGCGCCACGCCGGCGCCGCCGCCATGGGCGGTCAGCGACAGCTCGGAGGTCAGCTCGCGGATCTGCTCGACGCGAATGTATTTCGAATCCTCGATCGGGCCGACGGTGGTGAAATCCGGATGCTGGGAGGAGAGAAATTGCCGGCATTCACGGCATTTTCCGCACGGAGGAGACTCGCCGCTGCACAGGGCCACCTGCGCCGCATAGTGCGCCAGCCACTGGCCCCCCGCGCCCCGGCGGTCGGCAATGAGCAGTCCGGTCGGGAAGCGTCCTGCCATGCGGCTGCGCCGCAGCTGCTCCATCTGCGAGTTGAGCCAGGGAACCTCGCTACCCGGATAGAAATCCATGGACTAGAACAGATCCTCGATTGCCGCCAACGCCTGCACCGCCACCTGCGCGGGGTCGAGCCGCGCGTCGATCACCCGCACGCGCTGCGGCTCATCGGCGGCCACCTGTAGGTAGCGTGCGCGCGCGCGCTCGAAGAACTGGCGTTGCTCATCCTCAAAACGATCGCCGCCCGCGTGTCGGGCACGAGCTCGCGCCAGACCGAGTTCCACCGGCAGGTCCAGCAATAGCGTGCGCTGCGGCCACAGCCGTGGGTGCACGGCCTGTGCCAGCGACTCGATGAGGACCGCATCGACGCCGCGACCCGCGCCCTGGTAGGCGCGCGTGGCATCGCTGAAGCGATCGCAGATCACCCAGCTACCCTGCTCCAGCGCCGGGCGGATGCGGCTCTCGAGATGAATTGAGCGCGCCGCGAACATCAGCAGCGTTTCGGCGACTGGCGTGATGGGTTCGGTACCGCGCTCGAGCAGTATGCCGCGCAGCCGCTCGGCCAGCGGCGAGCCGCCGGGCTCGCGAGTGACGATGACCGGCAGTCCGCGCTCGCGCAGCGCGCTCTCGAGTGTGCGCACCAGCGTGGACTTTCCCGCGCCCTCGATTCCCTCCAGCGTGATGAACCGGCCCTGCCCCGTCACTGTGGCGCCGCCTTGTGTTCGTGCGCACCGATGCGCTTGAGGTAGGCACGCAGCGCGAGGTCGTGATCCGCGAGGTTCGAGGAAAATTGATGGCCGCCATCGCCGGTGCCCGTGGCAACGAAGTACAGCGCATCAATGTCGGCCGGGTGCAAGGTTGCCTGGAGCGATGCGATGCCGGGCATCGCAATGGGCGTGGGCGGCAGCCCGGCGCGCGTGTAGCTGTTGTAAGGCGTGTCGGTTTCCAGATCGCGTGTGTGGATATTGCCGTCGTAGCGATCACCCAGACCGTAGATGACGGTGGGATCCGACTGCAGACGCATGCCGCGACGCAATCGGTTCTCGAACACCGCGGCCACTTTGGGTCGTTCATCCTCTCGCCCCGTTTCCTTCTCGACCACCGATGCCAGGATCAGCGCCTCATCGGGGGTCGCCAGCGGCAAGCCTGGCGCGCGTGTCTCCCACGCGGCCGCGAGCGCTGCCTGCATGCGCTCGTACGCGAGTTCGAGTATGCGGCGATCGCTCGTGCCGGCGGCAAAACGGTAGGTGTCGGGAAAGAAGCGGCCCTCCGGCGGCTGGCCATCGTGGCCGAGCACACTCATGAGCGCCGCATCGGTCACACCGCGCGTCGCGTGCAGCAGCGATGCGTCGGCATCGAGCGCGTGCCGCAGCTGCAGGAAATTCCAACCCTCGACAAGGGTGAGCTGCTCGAGCACCACGCGGCCGGTCTCGAACTGTTCGAGCACCGCGCGCGCGCTCGAATGCGGAGCCAGTTCGTAGTTACCCGCTTGCGCGCGAGGACGCAGCTGGTGCAGGCGCAGATACCACTCGACCTCGCGTGCATTGCGCACAGCGCCCTGCTGTTGCAGGCGCTGTAATATCAGGCGCAGCGGCTCGCCCGGCGTCACCTGGATTCGCACCGCATTCGCGGCCGGCGCCGGACGATCCATCTCATTCTCCAGATGGCGCCAGAAACCCACGGCACCGCCGGCCGCCACCGCTAGCAGCACCAGCAGCAACGCCAGGATCCTAAGAGCGCGCGGCATCGATCCAGCCCCTTGCGCGTTGCGCGAGGGCGCGCGATTCCAGCGTCCGGCCGGCAAGCTCGCTGATTGATCGCACGCCCCAGCGCACATTGGTGAGGAACGCCTCGCGCACCACCTCGAGCTCCGCGGCATCGATACGCCGGATCCGCACGGGCTGGCCGTGGCGCGCGGCCACCGCGCACACCAGCTCGCGCATCACGCCGGCAACCCCGCAGTCCTCCACGCAAGGCGTCGACAGTCCGGCCTCGTCGGCCAGGAAAAGATTCGACATGCTGCCGCCGATCACATCTCCGGCACTCGATAACATCAGCGCCTCCTCCCGCTCCGTACCGTGCAACTCCTGTTGCGCGAGCACCTGCTCGAGCCGATTCAGATGCTTCAGTCCCGCCAATTGCGGGTTGATGCCGAGTCTGACCCCCGAAAGCGATACGGGAAAGTCCACCGGGTCATCCGGCCATGCATGGCGCGATAGGATCCGCGTGGGACTCTCATCTCCTGCCGGCCGGTAGCCGCGGCGCACGGCGCTCCCGCGCGTGAGGATCAGCTTGAGGATGCAGCGGCTGGACCCTCCCGCGTGGGCCGCGATCTCGCTCCCCAGCGCATCGAAGTCCTGAAAGCCGATCCCAAGCCGTTCGCAGCCGCGCCGCAGTCGCGCCAGGTGCCGCTCGAGCCAGCGCGGCTGCCCATCGATGCAGGTAATGGTTTCAAACAGCCCATCGCCGTACTGCAGCCCGCGGTCCACGCTGGACACCTGATCGCAGGCCATGCCATTCACCCAGCTCATCGCCAGCCCCCTCGCATCGTGGTCTTCAGCCATTCTGCAGCGCCGCGATCATGCCGAGCGCCTTGGCGCGGGTTTCCTGCAATTCGAGCTGCCAGTCCGAATCGGCGACGATGCCGGCGCCGGCGCGGAATTCGAGCGCGCGCGAATCCATCGTGATCGTCCTGATCAGGATGTTTAGGTCCATCGAACCATCACGATTGACGTAGCCGAGCGCACCGGTGTATGCCCCGCGCGCCTCGCGCTCAAGCGCCGCGATGATCTGCATGCAGCGGAATTTCGGACAGCCCGTGATGCTGCCGCCCGGAAACACGGCGCGCAGCACATCTACCGGACCCAAGCCTGCGATCAGCTCGCCGCAGACATTCGAGACGATATGGTGCACGTGGGCATAGCTTTCCGTGATCATGAGTTCATCCGCGCGCACAGTCCCGGCGCGGCAGACCCGGCCCAGATCGTTGCGCTCGAGGTCCACGAGCATGATGTGTTCGGCACGCTCCTTGGGGTGCGCGATCAACGCAGCGAGTTCGCGCGGGTCGGCCGCCGCCGTGCGGCTGCGCGGGCGCGTGCCGGCGATTGGTCGCGTCTCAACACGCTGGCCCTCCACCCGCACCAGGCGCTCGGGCGAAGAACTCAGCAGGTGCCAGCCGTCGAATCGCGCCAGCGCGGCAAACGGCGCCGGGTTCTGCGTCCGCAGCCGCTCGTAGAGCTGCACGCTGGCCGCGCCCAGGGCTGCCTCACTCACCGTGCCGTCGGGCCGTGTACCGGCCCACGGCGCCCGCCAGCCGCGCGAGAGATTGGCCTGGTAGATATCCCCGGAGCGGATGTGCTCGAGCGCGGCGCCCACGCTGCTGCCAAATCGCTGCGGATCCTCTTCCTGGAGCGGCAGCGCCATCAGGGCGGCCGTCGCGGAAACGGGCGGCAGGTCCGCGCCGCCGGCAGTGGCGATGGCGGCCAGGTCCCGCTCGATCCGCAGGACAAGTTCCTCATGCCCGACCTCGACCACCAACCAGGACCGCTCAGCCAGGTGGTCATGGACGATAGCGGCTGGCACGCGCAGGGCGAAGGCGCGCGGCGCCGCGTCCGAAGCCAGCTGCTCGGGCAGGGCCAGCTGGGGCTCTATCTCGCCGGCGATCTCGTAACCCAGGTAAAGGAACCAGCCGCCGCGAAATGGGCCTGCCGCCGCCGCAGCGCCCCCCGAGGCATCGGCCCCCTCGATGGCGGACTGACGCCATAGCCGCTCGAAGGTTGCAAGAAAACCCTGTCCGGCCTCCGGGTCTGCACCCAAGCCCCGGCCGCGCAGCCGCCCCTGCCCGTCCTGCCACAGCGCCGCCTCAGGATAGGCCGCAAGGATCGAATACCGGCCCAGCTGCCCCTGGGCGGCACTATCGAGTAGCACGGGATAGGCGACCGGATCGCGATAGGCCAGGCACCGCAGGTCCGCCGGGCTCAGCGCCAGCGGCCGAATGAGCAGCAGGTTGGCGCTCACCCGCCGAAGCGGCGCAGGACCAGTGTGCCGTTGGTGCCGCCGAAGCCGAAGGAATTCGACACCGCGACGTCGATCTTCATCGGACGCGCCACGTTAGGCACGTAATCGAGGTCGCACTCCGGGTCCGGATGCTCGTAATTGGTGGTCGGCGGAGCCACCTGGTCACGGATCGCCATCACGCAGAGGATGGCTTCCAGCACGCCGGCGGCGCCCAGGAGGTGTCCGGTCATGGACTTGGTGGAGCTCACCGCAAGCTTGGCCGCATGGTCGCCAAAGGCGTGTTTGATGGCGATCGTCTCCGCGCGGTCGCCCAGCGGCGTCGAGGTCGCATGCGCATTCAGATATTGCACATCGCTGGGATTGAGCTGCGCGTCGCGCAGCGCATTGAGCATGGCGAGCCGCGCCCCGGCGCCATCTTCGGGAGGCGCGGTAATGTGGTGCGCATCGCCGCTCATACCGAATCCGGCGAGCTCGGCGTAAATGCGTGCGCCGCGGCTGCGCGCATGCTCGAGTTCCTCGAGCACCACGGCGCCGCCACCATCGCCGAGAACGAAGCCGTCGCGGTCGCGATCCCAGGGCCGCGAGGCGCTTTGCGGGGAGTCGTTGCGGGTCGAGAGCGCCTTGGCCTGGCCGAAACCGCCGAGGCCGGTGGCGGTGGTCGCCATCTCAGAACCGCCCGCGACGATCAGATCTGCGTCGCCGTACTGAATTGCCCGGGCACCCAGTCCCAGCGCATGAGTGGAGGTGGTACACGCGGTCACGACGCCCAGATTGGGCCCGCGCAGGCCGTAGCGGATGGAGAGATGGCCCGAGATCATGTTGATGATGGTCGAGGGCACGAAGAAGGGCGAGATCTTGCGCGGATTGCAGCCTGCATCGAAATAAGTCTGTCGCGTCTGCTCGATGGTCCACAGCCCACCGATGCCGGCGCCTGTCACGACGCCGCAGCGATCGCGATCGAGCCGCTCGAAATCGGCGCCCGAATCGGCCACCGCCTGCACTCCGGAAGCGATTCCGTAATGCATGAACTCATCGAGGCGACGAGCCTCTTTGAGCGACATGTATTGCTCGACATCAAACCCGCGGACTGCGCCACCGAAACGCGTCGGAAACGCCGACACATCGAAGCGAGTGATCGGCCCGATGCCGCTCTCGCCCCGCAGTATCGACGCCCAGGAATCGGCGACGTTGCCCCCCACGGGACAAATCAGTCCGAGACCGGTGATGACAACTCGGCGTTTACTCACGAATCTCTCGGGATCGGAAGTGTCGAACGCGGCGGCGCTGCGGCCGCCGCGCCAAAGCTATCAGGCCTTGTTGCGGCGCTCACTGATGTAGTCGATCGCCTGCTGCACGGTCGTGATCTTCTCGGCATCTTCGTCGGGGATTTCGATTTCGAATTCTTCCTCGAGCGCCATGACCAGTTCCACGGTATCGAGCGAATCGGCACCCAGATCATCGACGAACGAGGCGGCATTGGTGACTTGCTCGGCCTTCACACCCAGCTGCTCGGCGACGATAGCCTTCACCTGTTGTTCAACGGTGCTCATCTTTTGTTGATCCTCTATCTAATTGACTCTCTAAGGCCCGCTGAGCTCTGGTGACCGGCGGGGTGCATGGGCCGCGTATTCTAGGGGAACCCCCGAACTCGTGCCACTTCCGCTACTGCGCGAGTACTTGATTATTCAGTGTATTTGATTATTCAGTGTATTTGCGGCATGGGCCGCACGCCGCTCAACCCATGTACATCCCGCCGTTGATGTGCAGCGTCTGACCGGTGATATATCCGGCTTCACGCGAGGCCAGGAACGCCACTGCGCGGGCCACCTCCTCGGCCGTGCCGAAGCGTCCGGCAGGGATCTGGGCCAGGTACGCCGTGCGCTGCGCCTCACTCAGAGCACGCGTCATGTCGGTCTCGATAAAGCCCGGAGCTACGATGTTCACCGTGATGTTGCGCGTAGCCACCTCGCGCGCGAGGGCCTTGCTGAAACCCACCAGCCCGGCCTTGGCCGCCGAGTAATGCACCTGGCCCGCATTGCCGATGGCGCCGACCACCGAGCCGATGTTGATGATGCGTCCGTGACGCTCCTTGAGCATGCGCCTCAGGCAGGCCTTGGAAAGCCGGAATACGGCAGATAGATTGACTGCCAGGGTCTGCTCCCAATCCTCGCTCTTCATCCGCAAAATCAATGCGTCGCGCGCGATCCCGGCATTGTTGACCAGGATATTGGGCAGGCCTCCGGCCGCCTCCATGCCGGCAAGCAGTGCCTCGGTGGAAGCCGGATCGGTAGCGTTCCACGTGGCCCCGCGACCCCGGATGCCCGCCGCCGCCAGTGCGGATCCGATCTGCTCCGCCCCCGCGGCCGATGTAGCTGTGCCGACCACTGTTGCGCCGGCGCCGCCGAGAGCCAGCGCGATGGCCCGGCCGATGCCCCGCGAGGCGCCTGTGACCAGCGCCAGATCCCCCTCAAGCATGGGCCGCTCCTGCAGTGGCCGCGAGTGTCGCGGCCATCGAAGCCGGGTCTTCAAGCGCGTAGCAGCTGGCTCCCCGCTCGATGCGGCGGTTCAGCCCCGTGAGCACTCGTCCCGGGCCGCTTTCGACCAGCACCCCAGCGTGCGCGAGCAGGGCCCGAACGGTCTGCGGCCAGCGCACCGGGCTGGCCAGCTGGCGTACCAGGGTGGCCCGGATGTCCGCCGGGTCGCTGTGGGAGGCGGCATCGACCGCGCTGATGTAGTGGCAGCCTGGCGGCCGGATCTCGATCTGGGCAAGGCGCTGCTCGAGCCTGTGGGCGGCCGCCCGCATCAGGCTCGAATGCGCGGGCACGCTGATCGGCAGCAGCTGGGCGCGCCGGCAGCCGCGCCCCTTGGCGATCTCAAGCGCACGCTGAACCGCAGCTACATTGCCGGCGATGACGATCTGGCCCGGGGAATTGAAATTCACGGCTTCGACCACTTCGCCCTGGCCGGCCTCGGCGCAGATCGACTCGACCTGTTCGTCCTCAAGTCCGAGCAGCACCGCCATTGCCCCTGTACCCGCGGGCACGGCCTGCTGCATGATCTGACCGCGATAATGGACCAGGCGCACCGCATCCTCGAAGGGCAGCGCATCGGCGCACACCAGCGCCGCAAATTCTCCGAGACTGTGACCGGCTACTGCAGTCGGTGCCGCACCGCCCTGTTGCCGCCAGATGCGCGCCGTGACGACATCGGCCACGAGCATGGCCGGTTGCGTGATCTCGGTGCTGTTGAGTCGTTCCTCCGGACCGTTGGCCACGATGTCCCACAGATCGAAGCCGAGCGCCTGCGAGGCTTGCGCGTACCCGCTGCGCACGGCCTCGTACTGCGCGGCCAATGCTGCCAGCATGCCGACGGACTGTGAACCCTGACCCGGAAAAACCAGTGCGATCGACATGTTGTCCCGATACCGTTGTATTGGCTCGATTGAAAAAGCGCGCGAATTATAGCGGCTTCCCGGCCGCCCGCGGCAGCCACGCGCCGAGCAGTCCGCCGAGTACGCCGAACAGGTGCGCATCCGGCACCAGCGGCAGCTCCGATGCAAACAGGCTGGCGCCGCTGTGCTGCTCGTATGCAAGCTTTACAAGCAGCAATAAAAGCAGTGCGGCGCCGGTACCATCACGCCGCAGATACATTCCCAGTGCGCCCGCCGCGAGCGCGCCGTGCAATACCCCCGAAGCGCCCACGTACCAGTCAACCAGAGGGCGCAGAAACCACAGTCCGGCATCGATGGCAATTGCCGAGACAAGCAGGATCCAGGCCCATCGGCGCGGCGTGTATTCGCGCGCAAACAGTATCCACAGCAGCACCAGGCCCGCGCAGTTGAGCAGCGCGTGTGTGAGATTGAGGTGCACCAGATGCGCACTCAGCAAGCGCCACCATTGGCCCTGTGCCAGCGGTTCGCGCTGATATCGCAGCGCCACACGCCCCCTCTCGCCGAGAGCGCACAGACCGAGTAAGAGCACCAGCACCGCGAGCAGCGATGCGCCGTAGCGACCGTCGCAATTTGCCGACCGAATCAAGGATTGTGAGGCCGTGTCGGTTCTTGAGATCTTCATTTGTTATCATCGGGCGATCGGCTAACGGGGCCACACCAACGCTTGCAGTGAAGTCCATGAATGCCAACATCAAGCCTAGCAAGATCGATCACGCGCCGCGCGGTCAGCGCGGGTTTACGCTTATCGAAATCATGGTGGTGGTGATCATCATCGGCCTGCTTGCCGCAGTGGTGGTCCCGCAGTTCCTTGGGCGCGTGGACGATGCGCGGGTGGCCAAGGCCAAGCAGGATATCCAGGCGCTCGAAACCGCGCTGACGATGTTCAAACTCGATAACTTCGTCTACCCAACCGCGGAAATGGGGTTGGCCGCGCTAGCCACCAAGCCCAATGATCCCAATATCAAGAACTGGCGCGCCGGGGGCTATCTCAAGCGGCTCAACAAAGATCCCTGGGGTAACGACTACCAGTACCAGATCCCGGGAACGCACGGCGAGTACGACCTGTTTTCCTTCGGCGCCGACGGGCAGGCTGGCGGTACCGGCGTGAATGCCGACATCGGCAATTGGAACCTGGACAGCAACTGATCCCGCGCGGGTCGGCCAACCGACCGCCTATGCGCCGCCTAATGCACCGCCGATCCATGCAGAGCGGCTTCACGCTGCTCGAGATAATGATCGTCGTTGTGATCATCGGCATCCTGGTCGCCGGCGCGATGCTAAGTCTTGGCGCAATCGGCAAGGACAGCGGGCTCCAGCAGGAACGCGATCGACTCTCGGCGCTCATTGCATACGGGCGGGAACGCGGCGCCATGCTGACACTCGAATATGGCATCCGTTGCGGACAGCATGGTTACCGTTTCGTGTATTACGACAATCGATTGATGCGCTGGACGCCCGAGACCGTCGATGAGACCCTGCGCCCCCGTCGCCTGCCCACGGGCGTGCAACTCGAGCTGACGATCGAGGGTCATCCGATCGTGCTCGATGATAAATCGCTCCAGGTCAATCCGCTGGCCGCCGTGCCCCCCGGCGGCACCGTGTCGCTGCTCGGCAGCAGCGGCGGCAACGTGTCCGCCATCACTGGCAGCGGCGGCCTCAACAGTGCGTTGGGCAGCGCCGGATCCTCCAGCGGCGCCTATGGCAGTTCGGCCAGTAGCAGTGGTTCGATCGGGCCGAGCGGCTCACTCGGCAGCTCCGGGGGCAGCAGCTTCGGCGGCAGCAGTTCGGGCGGCTCCGGCATGTCGGGTTTGAACACCGGCACCGACAACAACACACCACAGGTAATGCTGTTCTCCAATGGAGACACGAACACCTTCATTCTGACCATGGAGCGCCCGACCGCCAACCGCAGCGTCACTCTCCAGAGTAGCGACGACGGCACCGTGAAGGTTGGCGAGATCGTGGATGGGCAGAATGGGCAGAACGGTCAGAAGGATCAGACCGGACAGAAGAGCGGATCGACGTGAGCCAGTCGCCGCGTACAGGCGGTATCGCCCGCGGGTTCACGCTCATCGAAGTGCTCGTGGCGCTGGTCATCGTCGCATTCGGCGTTGGCGCCGTGCTGTCCGCGCTGAGCTCATCGGCGGTCAATGTGAGTGCGCTGCGCGAGAAGACACTCGCCCAGTGGGTGGCGCTCAATCAGATTGCCGACGCGCGACTCAACTTGCAGGCGCCGCAAACCGGCACCAGCGAGGGAGACGTCAAGAATTTCGCCAATGGCGACTGGCACTGGCAGCAGATCATCACGGCAATGGATCAAATTCCGGGGCTGCTGCAGATCACGGTCAAGGTGCGGCGCATGGCAAGCAACCCGGGATCGAGCAGCGGCTCGAACAATGCCAAGACGATTACCTACTCATCGACGCCGAGTATCAGCGGCACTACCAGCAGTGCGAGTGGCGGCGACTGGATCACGACGGTAATCGGCTTCCGCGGCGATGCGCTGGCGCCTGCCAGCGGCGAAACGCCGAGCTGGGCCGGGACTAACGTCGCTGGCTCGAGCAGCGGTAGCAGCAGCGGCGCCGGTACCACGACCGGCACGGTGCCCAATCCGGGCACCACGACCACACCGGCTACTTCGACCACCGCGACTCCGGGCACCGGAACGTCGACTGTGCCGGGCAGCTCCAGCTCGGGCGGGCCCTGAACATGCGCCGCGCGCAGGGTTTCACCCTGATCGAGCTGCTGGTGGCGCTGTTCATCACCGCCATAATGTTCACGATCGGCTACCGCGCGCTCGAGCAGGCATTTCGCAGCCGCCAGCAGGTCGAAGAGCAATCCGCGCGATTGATCGCCCTGCAGCAGGCATTTCGGGTCATCGAACAGGACTTCGAGTTGTTGCAGCCGCGCCCGATCCGGCAACTGACCGGCGACGGGTACCTGCCTGCAATCATGAGCTCGGCCAATGCGAGCGCGATGCTCGGCAACAGCTCCTCGGCGTTCGACAGTTCGAGTTCCTCGACGTCCAGCTCCGGCAGCAGCTCGACCAGCGCCACCCTCGGCATGATCAGCACGCTCAATGGCGGCACACTGCCGGTCGTGAGTTTCACGCGCGGCGGCTGGACCAATCCCGCGGGCCTGCCGCGCTCTGAACTTCAGCGCGTCAGTTATTCGATCGAGAACGGCGCACTGATGCGCTCCTATACTCCCGATCTGGATTCGACGCTGGCGGTGGTGCCGGTCAAGCGCAAGCTGATTGATCACGTCAAAACTTTCAGCCTGCGATTCATGGACGCCGGACATCAATGGCAGACGCAGTGGCCGGTACCGACGCTGGGCGTAGGCCAGCAGGATCTGATGCTGCGCATCCGGCCGGTGGCGGTGGAGGTGACCATCGAATTTGAAGGAATAGGCATCATCATGCGTCATATCGAAATTGCCGGATGAAGCGCGCACCGCATGGGCATCAGCGCGGCATAGCGCTGCTGACCGCCATCGTGCTGGTGGCGATCGCGGCTGTGCTGGCGACGGCGATCGCCTTCGCCAGCGCCATGTCCGCGCGGCGCGCCTCGACCGTCTTCGGCGCCGATCAGGCGCTGCTCGCCGCCGAGGGTGCCGAAGCCATGGCCGCTTACGTGTTGCGACAATCCGGTCCCAATCACGCCGAGGATGCCCTGAATCAGCCCTGGGCGCAGAGTTACGGTCCGCTGGAGCTGCTACCCGGCGTCACGCTGGATTTCCTCCAACTCGAAGACCAGCAGGGGAAGTTCAACATCAACAACCTGGCACCGGGCGGCGCATCCAGTGCTCCGGCAATCGCGCAATTCTCACAGCTGTTGACGGAAGTCGGTCTGGAAACCAAATGGGCGCCGCTGCTGGCCGACTGGATCGACAGCGACCTGGAGCCGAATTTTCCGGATGGCGCCGAGGACAGCATCTATCTGAGCCAGTCCCCGCCTTACCGCGCGGCAAACCTGCCGGTCACCAGCATCTCAGAAATCCTGGCGCTGCCCGGTTTCGGCCGTGATCGCTATCTTCGAATCGCGCCCTACATCACGGCGCTGCCGCCGGGCACCACGATCAACGTCTGCACGGCTCCCGGCGTGGTGCTCGACGCCCTGAGCGGCAAGAGCCAGGAGTACAGCGTCAATCCGCAGCAGCTGCTCGCACGCCGTCAGGCCGAGGGCTGCTTTCCGACATTGGCGGTGTTCACTGCCAGTCTTTCCACTCAGGCCACCGGCGGCGGCACCACGACGCAGCTTTCGCAAACCACGTCCTATTACCGTCTGCGGACTTTGATCACTATTGGCACTGCGCGCTTCAGCTTGTACAGTCTGATGCAGCGCGACGGTGCCGGGCAACTACACGTCATACTCCGAACTTTCGGCACGGAATGATCATGGCGGAATGGCTCATACTGCAGCTGCACGGCGCCGGCAATCCATCCTGCAACTGGATGCTGGCCGACGCGGGCGGTCAGGCGCTAAGCGCCCCTGAGACAGGCCCGTTGGCGCAGGCTCTGCCTGCGGCGTCCGGTCGTAAGGTCGGAGTCATCGCGCCGGGCGGCGATGTACTGCTGACCGAAGTCGAGTTGCCTCCCAAGAGTGGGGTGCGCCCGCAGCAGCTGGTCGCCTTTGCACTCGAAGAGCAGCTCGCCGCCGACATCGAGACTCTGCACTTTGCGGTGGGTCCGCGCGATGAGATCAGCGGACGCACTGCCGTCGCGGTGGTCACGCGCGCGCTGATGTCGCGCTGGCTCGAGGAATTCACCGCGGCCGGCATCGTCCCTTCCGCGGTCACCGCGGGCGCATCGCTGCTGCCGGACAATCCCGGCCACACCGTGGTCATGCTCGAACGCGACACGCTGTCGTTACGCCGCGCGGGTCGCCAGGCGATGGCATTGCCGGCCGATAATATTGGCGCGGCGCTTGAAGCCTCGCTCGGCAATGAACTGCTCGCAGATGATCTGATCTTCTATGCCTCGCCGGAGGATTGGCAGTTGCGTTCGGCCGAAGTCGAGGCAATTCGCCAGCATTGCGCCAGCCTCAAGGTGCAGTTGCTCAACGCGGGGCCGTTGCCGCTGCTGGCACCGCAGCTGGTAGCGGGCAGTTTCATCAATCTTCTGAGCGGCGAATTCGCACCACAGGCCGCCAGCGGCGGCGGCTGGCGCCGCTGGCGCCTGGCGGCCATGCTGGCCGCGGCCTTGTTCGCGGTGCATGTGGGTGGCCTATCGCTGCAGCTGTGGCAGCAGAGTCGCAGCGAGCACGCACTGGATGCGGAAATTGGTGCCATCGCGCGCGGCGCATTACCCGGCGATTCAGGTACCGGCCCGGTGCGATCGCGCGTGGAACGGCGGCTGCTCGCCGCGCAGAGCGAATCCGGGGCCGCCGGCTTCATGCCTGCGCTTTCGGCGCTTGCCCAGGCAATGAGCGGCGCGCACGCCTCGTTGCAGGCGCTGAGTTACCGCGATGGCGGACTGGATCTGAAACTCAAGGCCGGCGATGCCGAGAGCCTCGAGCGCATCAATCAGGCATTTCGCAGTAACGGCTGGCAGGCAGAATTGACCTCGGGGGGTGCGGCCGCCAGCGGTTATGAGGGACGCATTCAATTGCACCGCGTCGGCGCCGCGCCGAGGGCGCACTGATGGACGCGCTGCTGCGCTATTACAGCACGCTGAGTGCGCGCGACCAGCGCATCGCCTTGTATGGCGGAATCGCGGCCACGATATTGTTGATTCTCGCCATCGTGCTGCCGCTGCAGCGGCATGTTGGGGCGCTCCAGCAACGTGTGGCGCAGAAGCGCGAAGATCTGATCTGGCTGCGATCCATGGCGCCGCAGCTGGCCAGCCTGCAAACCAGCGGACCGCCGCCGCTGCACGAATCGCTCGTGGTCGTCGTCGATCGCACCGCGCGCCAGGCCGGTCTCGAACGTGCCCTGGTCGGCAGCCAGCCCAGCGGTGATGGCGGCCTCAGCGTCCGATTGGAGCAGACCTCGTTCGATGGGCTCATCTCATGGATCGCGCAGCTGCGTGAGAGCTACGGTGTTCGCGTCGATTCCGCGGTGGTGGAAACGGGCACCGCCGCAGGCACGGTCAATTCCTCGCTGGTGCTGCACGCGCGCTGATGTCGGCAAAGTCCGCGATCCTGCTGGTGGTATCCGTGTTCGCCCTCACGCTGCTGGTACGCCTGCCGGCCGGGGTGCTCTCCTGGCTGCTGCCTCGCTCGGTGGCCTGCGAGTCGCCCGGCGGTACGCTCTGGCAAGGCGGCTGCGCCGAGCTCCGCAGCGGCGCGCTGGCGCTTGATGATGTGCGCTGGACGTTGCATCCGCTGAGCCTGCTGCGCGGCCAGGCAGCGCTCGATGCGGATAGCAATGATCCGCGCGCGCACGGCAGCGCGCAGCTGACACTGCACCTCAATGGCGACCTGGACATTGCGACGCTGAACGCATCGCTGCCTCTGGAAGGCGGCATCGTGCCGGTACCGGCGGGCTGGAGCGGCACGCTCGATCTGATCATTGATCAGGCGAGCGTGCGCGGCGGGCATATCGCGGCCTTGCAGGGAATACTGACTGCGCGGTCGCTGCAGATGGAGCATGCCGGGGCGGATCTGGGCAGTTTCGAATTGAAGTTTCCCGCCGCGCCGGTGGGTGATGCGCCGATGCTCGGCACTGTGCGCGATCTGGGCGGACCGCTATCGCTGGCGGGCCAACTGCAGCTGCGGCGCGACGGCAGCTATGAGCTCGATGGCAGTATCGCGCCGCGCGACGATTCCAGCGCCGAGGTGCAGAGGGCCCTTAACCTGCTGGGTCCACCCGATGCCTCCGGGCGGCGCGCGGTGTCTTTCGCCGGAACCTATTAAGGCGTCGCGAGTTCGCGAAACACGCCGAGCAGCGGGAAGTACAAGGCCACCCGCACTTTTTCCTTCCCGAGCGCAGCCGCCAGCGCAGCGTAGCGCCGCATCTGCGGCCCATAGCGCTCTACTTCCTGGCCGATAAAGGCCTCGACCCCGCCTCCCTCGTGCCGGCTCGTCTTGAAATCAATCACCCAGCGCTCGCCGTTTTCATCGACGAGCATACGATCAAATATCACATTGACGATGCGACCATCATGCAGACCGCTCAGACGCCATTCGCTGTGCGCGCTCCCAGCCGCGGCGGACAGCAGCCAGCGCCCGCGCGGGTCGGCGAGCGTGCGTTCGAGCGCTTCGAGAATGCGCGCCTCCGCCGCCGGTCGCTCCGCTGGCGCAACGCCCAGCTCGGCAAGCCAACTGGCATAGCGCGAGGCGCGCCGATCCAGGTCCTGCGGCGCTGGCAACACAGTCGCGGCGGCAAGCCGGCGCAACTCGGCATGCACGATGGTGCCGATGGCGCGCGCGGTGCTACCGACCCATGAATATTCGGGCGCCTCCGTTGTCACTGGCGATGACAGCGGCAGACGCTTCGGTTTCGGCGGTTCAGGCGGTGCCGCCATCATCCAACGCTCGGGCAGGCGCGTCAGCGTCGGTGCAGCCAGGGCGCCCGGTGTCCGCGGATTCTCGAGGGTCGTCCCCGCCGGCTGCAGCGCACGGAATTGCTCATCGATGGCCGGCCAGAGTGTCGCGAGCAGCGAGCCCGGCGCCGGCGAGGCCGGCTCGCCGACCCGCGTTCGCGCATCGGTGGCCGCGAGCAGGTGCAGCGAAAAGCGGGCGCGCGTGGTCGCGACATAGAGTTGCCGCACGCGTTCCAGCGCCCGCCGTGCGCGCCTGAGCGACTTGATGTAGAGCGCGAGCGATCCCTCGGCCTCCTCCTCACTGGATCGGATCGGCGCCAGCAGCAGGTCGGTGCCTTCGCCCGGACGCGGCAACTCGATCCAGTGCAACAGCGGGTCGGTTTCGTTTGCTCCACGACGGCCGAGACCCGGCAGGATCACCACATCCCATTCAAGGCCCTTGGCCGCGTGCATGGTCATGACCTCGATGGCACCGGCCTGCGGGGGGGCCGTTGAGTACAACCGTTCGGTCAGGGAATCCATGCGCTCGCCGACGAGCGAGGCCGGATCGTCGTGCTCGGCCAGCGCGTCGAAGAAACGCCGTGCATCGAGCCGTTCGGCAACATCGGGGTAAATGACGGGACCGCCCAATCGCATCCAGGTACGCAGCGCGCGCTGCCACAATGGCCGACCTCGCTCCGCGCCGAGCACTGCCGGCCCCAATGCTGTGCAGAGCCTGTCGATGCGTCCGTGCGGGTCTTTGCCGCCACGCGCCGCGGCACCCAGCACCGCAAACAGATCACCATCCGCGGCTCCCAGCACGACTTCGATCTGCGCCAGCGGCATGCCGCACCACGGCGCCCGCAGCAGCGACAGCCAGGCGGTTCGATCCGCACCGTGCAGCAATGCACGCGTGAGAGCCGAGAGGTCACGGATGAGAGGCCGCTCGCGCAGCGGTTCCAGATCGACCCCGCGCAGCGCGAAACCGGCTGCGCGCAGATGCGAAACGATCGCGCTCGCATGTTCGCGCGCCGCCACCAGTATCGCGATTCGCGCCGACGAATCACGCCGGCGTTCAGCGCGCACGATCTCGAGCACCCGCGCGGCTTCCGCCGCACGATCGCCAGGCAGCAACCGATGCAGGCTGACGGGGGCGTGTTCCCCCGCCTCCTCCAGTTGCGCCGGCACCGATGGCAGATAGCGCACCCCCGCCAGGCGCGCATCGTCCTCGGGCGGGAAGAGTCGTTCGAAACGCCGGTTGATCCATTCGATGACGCCCGCACGCGAGCGAAAATTGCGGCGCAGCTGCAGGATCTGTAACGCGATGCCACCCAAGCCGTGATCCCGCGCGCGCAGGAATAGGCCGACCTCGGCTTCGCGGAACTGGTAGATGGATTGCATGGGATCCCCCACCAGGAAGAGCGTGCGCCCGTCTTCACGTTCCCAGCCGACGGTCAGCGCAGTGAGCAGGCGGAACTGCTCGAAGGAGGTGTCCTGAAACTCATCGACGAGGATGTGGCGGATCGCACCCCCCGCGCGCAATGCGAAGTCGCTCGGTTCGCCCTGCTCGGTAAGCGCCTGGCGCGCCGCCGCGGCAACGTAGGGATAGTCCACCACGCCCTGCTCGGCAAACAACAGCTGCAGCTCAGCTGCGGCGCGCATGAGCAGCTGCGCCAGGGCCTCGATGGCGGCTAGATCGCCCGGACCGGGTGCCGCATCGGGCAATCCGCGCAGCGCACACAGCGCCGCGAGCGCACCCGGGTGTGCGGTCATCGCGCCAATCCAGTCAAGCACACGTTGCTTGCGGTCGCGTTCGTGGGTCTCATAGCCTTCACGTACGGATAGCCTCCGACGCCAGGCGTTTTTTTCCGTCATCGCCAGCGCGCACAGTGCGCGCCAGTGCGGCAGGCTCGCGGGATCCGCACTGAGCCGCACGGCCGCGCCGGACTGGCGCAGCGTCAGCAATTTTTCGCCTTCGTGCAACAGCGCCGCCGGCAGGCTCGCGGCCGCACCCGCCAGCGATGAACGCAATACCGCATCGACGCTCTCGGCCACACGCTCGGCCAGGCCGTTCGCACGCGCCTCGAGGACTCGCGGCAGCCAGTGGGATCGCCGCGCGAGCATATCGGCCAGCAATTGTTCGAGGCGGCGCCAGCTATTGTCGAGCCGCTCGAGCAGCAGCTGTGCAGCCGCCGTGGCCTCCGGCTCCTGCAGCGCACCGCGCAATGCCTGCCGCGCGGCACGTCGGTACAGGGGCCCGGGTGTGGGCGTCAGCTCCAATTGCGTGCCGCTGCGGGCCGCAATCGGCAGCGCACTGGCCAGCCGATGGTTGAGGGCATCGATGGTCTCCACCCGCAGCCGCGCGGCATTGCGCAGCAACTGCCAGCCCAGCGTGCGATCGCGCTGCGCGACGGCCGCCAGCAGCGCAGGCTCGATGCCCGGAATGAGCGCACCGGTCTGCGCGGCCTGGAGCGCCTGGAGAATGCGATGGTGCATCTCGGCCGCGGCCTTGCGAGTGAAGGTGATCGCCAGAATCTGTTCGGGCGCATCGACCACCGCCAGCAATGACAGGAATCGCGCGGTCAGCACGGTGGTCTTGCCAGAACCCGCCGGCGCCTGCAGCAGCAGCGAGCAATGCACGTCGAGCGCCTGGCGGCGGGCCTGGCTATCGAGTTCCAGCGCCTCGAGCGCACTCACGATTGCACTGCCGGCACCAGCGCGGTCTGCACGCGACAGAACAACTGCAGGTGGCAGCGGTCGCAGGCCTTCGGCTGCGGATCGACCGCGGCGTGTCCGCGCAGGAACTCCCGCACCAACCCTTCAAGCTGGGCCCGCCACTGCTCGAGAAGCCCCGTCCAATCAGGCTGGCCCTCCTTGAGCGGCTGCAACTCCGTCAGGCGTCCGGGCGCATCGGCCACGCCCCGCAACTTCAGACCTTGCCGCCCGAGATGGAGCATAGCGACCGCAGCGGTCCGATCGCCCGCCACCGCGGCGTAGGCCGGCAGCTGAGGTTGCGTCAATCGATCAGCCAGCGCCTCAAAGGACGCAGCGTCACCGCTCTTGTAGTCGATTACGATGAGCCGGCCGTCTGCCAGTCGATCGACACGGTCCACGCGCACACCAAGCCGTGTGTCGGCAATTTCCAGCGGCAAGGAGCGCTCCAGCATCTCGATCGCGAAGGGCTCGCGGGCCAGTTCCCACGCGATCAACAGCTCGAGCAGTCGCTCATCACGCGCCGCCTCTCCACGCAGCAGCTGGGGATCCAGAAGCCCGGAGGCACGGCGCTGCGCCACCCCAAGGGCGTGCGCGATGGATTCACGCGCCCGTGCGATGGCGCCCTGCATTCCCAGCGCATGCAGCGCGGCCGAATCCGGCAGTTGCCGCCAGAAATGCTCCAGCGCCGCGTGCAGAATCCTTCCGCGCGAGCGCGGATCGATGCCCGGTTCCGGCTCGGACAGGGGCTCGGCGCGCAGCCGCACCAGAGCGAAGGCGCGGAAGGGACACAGTGCCTGCGATTCGAGCAGCCAGGTGCCGCCGCCGGGCGACTCCCCCGGCGGCCAGGCGGCGCCGCCAGGTTCGCGCCAGGCCTCAAGGGACGGCGCATTTGATGCCAGCCAGGACTCGAGCTCGAAACCCTCCCCGGCGCCTGCCGAGCCGGCGGGCAGCAACGGGCTGGCGTGCCGCGGCAAGTCGCCATCGCTGCTGGCGTAACTGAATATCAGCTGATCAGTCGCTTGCCGCCAGCGACGCATGGCCTCTTCAGCCAGCCGCAGCGCCCCCTCGGGACTGGCAGTGGGCAGCGCCGAGGCGCGTTGCAAAGCCCACGGAATCAACGGATCGGGCCGCATCGGTGCCGGCCATGCATCGGCCGTCAAGCCGGCAATCCAGATGCCGTCGTACCGGACGATGGGGTCTTCCAGGCTCGAGCTCAGCGTCACCGGCACATCGTCGGTGGCCGGCTCGAATGCCGTGCGCGCGGCTAGTTGCCGCAGCAACTGAACTGCGGATCGAAGCTCGAGTGAGCCGGCCTCCGCACCCAGGGCCGCAAATTCGCCGAGCAGTTCATCGAAGCGCATCCGGATCTGCTGCTCGTCACTGTTGAGCGCTGCACCGGGCCAACCGGAACGCGCCAGCATGTCCGCGAAACGCCGCGCCCAGTCCGATGCCGGCGCCGGCGGCGCTGTCTCGGCTGGCCACAGCGCCAGTGCCTCGAGCAGCCGCAGCAGAGCGGCGGCCGCAGCCTCGCCTGCCTCCGCACATGCCGCTGCCGCCAGCAAGTGCAGTCGTTGCGGGTCTGGCTCTGCAAGATTCTGTTTGCGCAGCCAGACATCGAGCGCGAGCCGCGCGGCGGAGCCATCGGGCTCGAGATAGCCGGAGCGCAGCACGGCACTGAGCGCGGCGAAATCCGCCTCGCCCGCCGCCAGCCGCAGCAACTCCAGGGCCACGGCCGCCAGCGAGAAGTCCGACAGCGGCTGGCCGCCTTCGGCAGCGTATGCGCCACCATCGGCCGGAGTTCCGGCACCTTCAAGCAGCGTGCCGTAATCGAGTCGCTGCGAGAGCGCCCGATCCCAGCGATGGCGTTGCTCGCCAAGCCGCGGCACCACAATCAGCAACCGGGCCTGCGGATCCGCGCGCAGCCGCGCCGCGCACCATTGGGCCGCGCCGGCCGCCTCGAGTTCAGGCTCGGCGTAGCTCTGGGTCGTTCCGGCCCCACGTCCGTATGGATCGGATGCACCGGTGTCCAGCTCGATACCCAGGCTTTCGAGCCAGCGACGGCGTGCGAAGCCCATATCGGCAAAACCCGCAAGCCGTGTGCCCGGTATGGATTTGATGTACGGCACGCAGGCGCTCCAGGACCGGCTCCACAGCGCATGCAGCGCTGCACAGCGCCGAGCGAAGTGCGCGCGTGCGCCCACCAGCACCGCGGTTTCCGGAGCGCCCGCATCTCGCAGTTCAATCCCGTGATCCTCGAGCGCGAGTACCGCGCGTCGCACACTGTCGATCAGGGAATCGGGGGACAGGACGGTGAAATCGCCGCACGCGGCGCGCACCGCTTCACGCCAGAGCCACCATTCCTGGCTGCGCGACAGCCGCCGGGGAACCGGAACACCGCGCCCTCGCGCCTCATCCAGTCCGCGATCGAGCCAGGCGCTCCAGGGCAGGACGTCCGGGCTGTTCCAGACCACGCGCCCGTCGCGCAGTTGCTCGTTGGTAAAGGCGATGCGCACGGCGGCCGCGCGCTGTGCGCTCGGCACGACGAGCACCGCTCCACGGCTTAGATGATCTGAAAGATCCTTAGGAAGTTGAAGCAAAGCAAACGCTTGTAATCGATAAGCTAGAAGTCACTTGAATATCGCCTGGGCTTCTACCACCTGCCCTTTCTGGCCTGCGGAGGCATACGCGGTCAGCAACTCCTCGATGCGCGCGAACACCACGCGCAGCATGGTCGGATCAGGCAGCGTCGTGACGCGGAAGTGATTGCGGTACGGCACATTGAAGCTCACGCCGGGTGCCACGAGCACGTGCTGCTGCTCCAGCAGGTCGAGCGCGAACTGCTGATCGTCGAATTCGGGCAGCGCCTGGGCGTCCACGCCAATGAAGGCGTACATCGCCCCCCGCGGCGCCTGCAGCTTCAGAAACTGGCTCTGCGCCACCGCCTCGACGATTGCCCGCCGCGATTCGTACAGCCTGCCGCCGGGACTGACGATTTCGCGGATGCTCTGGTACCCCCCGAGCGCGGTCTGCACGGCCCACTGCGCCGGCACATTGCTGCACAGGCGCAGCGAGGAGAGCAGCTCCAGCGCCGTCAGATACTCGGTGGCGCCGCGCAGACGCCCGGAAAATGAGGCCCAGCCCACGCGGTAGCCGCAGGCGCGGTAGATTTTCGACAGCCCCGAGAGTGTCGCGCACAGCGTGTCGTGCACCAGGGTCGCCATGGGAATCGACTCGGCATCGTCGTAGACCATCTGGTCGTAGATTTCATCGCTGAAGACAACGAGCTTGTGCCGTTCAGCGACCCGCGCCAGCCCCTCGAGCACCGTGCGCGGATATGCCGCGCCGGTCGGGTTGTTCGGGTTGATGACCACCAGTGCCCGCGTGCGTCGCGTGATCAGCGATTCGACCTGTGCCGGATCAGGGATAAACTGGCTTTCCGGCCGGCAGGGATAGTGCACCGCCCGGCCGCCGTTCAGATTCACGGCCGCCGTCCACAACGGATAGTCCGGGCTGGGCACCAGGACCTCATCACCGTCATTGAGCAACGCGCGCAGCACCATATCGATCAGTTCGCTGACGCCGTTGCCGATGAAGACCTCCTCGGCGCTCACTCCGGTGATGCCGCGCGCCTGCTGCTGCATGACCACCGCTTCACGCGCCGGGAAGATGCCCTTCTGGTGACAGTAACCCTCGCTGTCGGAGAGGTTTTCGATCATGGCCAGGCGCATCGTCTCGGGGGTCCGGAAACCGAACAGGCCCGGGTTACCGATATTCAGCGAGATGATTTCGTAGCCCAGACGCTCGAGCTCGTGCGCGCGCCGCGCGAGTCGGCCGCGGATTTCATAGCGAACGGCTTTGAGCGATTCGCTCGGCTTGACGGGGGATTCACTGCTCATGCGGCCAAGCGTACCGCGCGGGCGCGGGGTGCGCACGCGCGATGTCACAACGCAGAGCGGTCGGCCAAGCCGCCTGGTGCGGCGCTCCGGTATGGACTCTTAGAGCTGGGCCAGGACAGCTTCGGCGGCCGATACCTTGAACTGGCCAGGAGCTTCAATGTCGACATGCTTGGCGACACCGTTGTCGACCACGATCGCGAAACGCTGGCCGCGCATTCCCATGCCAAATCCCTTGCCGTCGAGTTCCAGGCCCAGTGCGCGCGCGTAGTCGCCGTTGCCATCGGCCAGCATCAGCACCTTGCCGGTGACGTTGGAGGCCTTGCCCCACGCATTCATGACGAACACATCGTTGACGGCCATGCAGGCAATGGTGTCGATGCCCTTGGCGCGCAGCTTGTCCGCGAGCTCGAGATACCCAGGCAAATGCTTGGCATCGCAGGTCGGCGTGAAGGCTCCAGGTACCGAGAACAGGACCACGCGCTTGCCATCGAACAGCTGCGCGGTGGTCAGATCCTGCGGACCCTTATCGCCCATGGTCTTGAACTTGCCCTCGGGCATCCGCTCGCCGGCTTTAATGGTCATGTACCTGACTCCTTAGACGCTCTTGGCGCCGGCATGCAGGGCCCAAAGCTTGCCGAGCCGCGCATAGCCCGGATTAGTCGAGCCGCTGACTTTTTCAAATGACCGTTGCGCGTCGGCTGCGTTATGCGAGCGAAGCTGTGCGATGCCGAGCAGCAGATTAGCCTCGTCGGGATACTTGAGGCTGCCCTTGGCGATGCCCTTTTGAATATCGCCGATGGCCTTGTCATTCTGTCCATAGCTCATATAGGCCGCGCCAACCTGCACAAGCTTGTCACCCTGCGGGGCAGCGGCAGCGTCCTGCTCCTGCTTGGGCAGTGAGGCCAGATCGCTGGCGGCGCGCTGCTTGGCGCCATCGAGCAGGTGCTGATAGCGATCCTTGTCACGCTGCTCGGTGAACACGTTTTCACTGAAGGCTTTCTGCAGCACCGATTGGGTTTCACCGGGATAACCCTGGTCGAGCGACAGCTCCGCCATGTCAGAGTAGTCGATGCCACGCTTGAGTACACCCACATCGAGCATGAGGCGATAGACGTTCAGCTGCAGGTGGCTGTCCTTGGTGTCCGCGTTCGCCAGCGAAGCGAGTGCATTGGCCCAATACTCGGGCTTCGGATAGTAGGCGACGAGTTTTTCCACGGCCTTGGCGGCGCCCGCCTTATCACCGGCCTTATCGCAGAACTGCCAAAGCAGCTTGAGCGAGTCTTCGTCGGGCTTTTCCTGCTTGCCGACGATGTCCTGCATCGTCGCGGCGGCTTCCTTGTACTTGCCGGTCAGATACTGGCTGCGCGCAATGAGGCCCATGACATCGTTGTCGCCGGCTCCGGCCCTGACCGCTTCGTTGGCGGTCTCAAGCGCCTTGTTGTAGTCCTTGGTCTGGTAGTAGTACTGGGCCACGGACTTCAGGTAAATCTTCTTCTGTTCAGGCGTGGTGTATTGCGATTGGGCCAGGGTCTCGATGACCGGAACCTCGCTCGCCATGTCCTGCTTCCCGGCATAGACTTTGAGCAGGAAGGTGTTGATGACCCAGTTGTCGTACGGGGTCTTCTCCGGTACCGCCTGGGCCTCCTTGATCTTTACCATGGCCTCGTCGTAGTTTTTGGCCGCCATGGCGTCCTGGGCAGCTTTCAGCGGCTTGGCCAGCTTGTTGCTGACCGTCGGCTGATCCGCCGAGAGAACGGCGACGGTGGTCAGCGGCAGCGCGAACAGCGACAGCAGCAGAATATTGGCAATCGCGGGGACGAACTTCAGGCCATTCCTCATGACTTTCCTCAATGGTGCGTGGCGCCACGGCGACCACTCCGACTGCGCAGTCGACGGCTCATCATGACGCTTCCTGTTGCTAGCGGGGATGTCTCAAAAACCGGCGCGTGCCTGAAGGTCAGGCGCAGGCGCGCCAGTGCATCACACTATTCCTCGACAAACTGACTCGTATTGACGAAGCCGATCTTTTCCATGTGGTTGCGCTGCGCCGCGGCCAGCACCTTGGCGACGACGTCGTACTTCACATGGCTGTCCGGCGCCAGATGCAGTTCGGGCTGCGGATCCTGTGCAGCGGCCTCTTTGAACTGCGTCTCCAGATCGTCCATGTTCGACACCGGCGAGCCGTTCCACGCAATGGCACCGTCATAGTAGATATCGAGGTTTATGATAACCGGCTGCACCGGCGGCGGCGGCTGGTTCGGGTTGGGCGGCGGCATGTCGAGCTTTACCGCATGCGTCATGATCGGCAGCGTCACGATCAAGGTAACCAGCAGCACCAACATCACGTCGATCAGCGGCGTGGTGTTCATGTCCGCCATCGGCTTCCCTTCGCCGCCTCCTCCGACACTCATTGCCATGTTATCGATCCCCTCTTAGCGCGTGCCACGAACGCCGTGGTCGGGCTCGGTGATAAATCCGACTTTGATGACGCCACCGCGGTTGATGGCCGCGATGACCTTGCCGACATTCTTGTAGTCGGTGGCAGCATCCGCGCGGATGTGAATCTCCGGCTGCGGCACCTTGACGGCTTCCTTCTCGACCAGTTCGACCAGCATGTGCATGTCGAGCATCTTGCTCTGACCCCAATACACATCGCCATCTGTTGTTACCGAGATGGTGATGTTCTCGGGCTTGGTCTGGGTCGGAATGTTGACTGCCTTGGGCACGTTCACAGCCACATTCTTGGTGATGACCGGGATCGTGATCAGGAAGATGATCAACATGACCAACATGACGTCGACCAACGGCGTCGTGTTGATCTCCGACATGGTGCCTTGTTCGTCACCAGATTCCGAATTGCCAATACTCATCGACATAAGAACGACTCCGGCAACGGTCCGTGGTCAATCACGGTGGCAGTTATTGGTTTGCAACCCGCGCGCCGCTTACCAGGTAGGCATGCAGATCGCTGGCGAAGTTCCTCACATTGTCCTGAATGATCTTGTTACGACGCAGCAGCCAGTTGTAGCCGAGCACCGCGGGTACCGCGACTGCCAGACCGATGGCCGTCATGATCAGCGCCTCGCCGACAGGACCGGCGACGCGATCGATGCTCGCCTGACCGGCGATGCCGATGTCGATCAACGCGTTCAGGATGCCCATGACCGTGCCGAACAGTCCGACGAACGGAGCCACCGATCCCACCGAAGCCAGGAATGACAGTCCGCCGGAGATCTTGCTGTTGACGCCATCAACGGCGCGCTGCAGGGCCATCGTGATCCACTCGTGCAGATCTATGCGGTCCGTCAGGCGGCCTTCATGGTGGGAAGCGGCGCGCAGGCCACTCTCAGCGATGTAGCGATAATCATCGCGCTTGCCCAGGCGTTCGACGCCGTCCTTGAGGGAAGGCGCGGTCCAGAATTGCTTCTCGACCACCTTACCGGACTTCTTAAGCGTGCGCTGATCCCAGAGCTTGGTCAGGATAATGAACCACGATCCCAGCGACATCAGCACCAGGATGATCAGTGTGGTCCGGGTAACGACGGTACCGTTGGTCCAGAGAGGACCAAGCCCGTAGGGATTGCCTGTTGCGGTCGCGACTGCTGCTGCTGCTGGTGCTGCGGTATCCATTGATTTTCCTCTATTACATCATCCCGCTCAGGCGAACCTGGCGGACCGTTGTTGTCAGAACTGATTGTCGAAACTTTAAAAGCGATTAGTTAGGGCTGCGCCGTCGGCGGCTCAGCTGCCGTGGAGCTCAAACTTCACGGGCAACGTGGCACAGGAATCGACAGGCTTGCCTTCCGAGGTAGCTGGCTTGAACCTGGCCGCCTTCGCGACCTTGATTGCCGCCTCGTCCAACGCGGGAAACCCGGAGGTGGTAGCGGTTTCGGCGGTTTGCACCTTGCCGTTCGCTCCCACGCAGACTTTGACCTGCGCGCGGCCTTCCTGCCCGTCGCGCCGCGCCTGTTCCGGATAGTAGTCATGCACGTCGGGCATGCTGATCGGCTTGATCGGCGTCCCCGGCACTATCGCCCTCGGGGCCGGCGGCGGCGGCGGCGCTGCCTTGGTAGTGACGTTTACGATTGGGGGTGGTGTTTCGACGGGAACCGTAATGTTGATGTCAGGAGCAATGACCTGGACCGGCGGCTTTTCCTTCAGATCGACCGGCGGCGGCGGCGGCGGCAGGTCCTTGGGTTTCTCCTGCTGAATCATCGTGGTTTGCAGAATGGTCGAGAGATACCGCTGCCCGCTCTTCGCCAGACCGGTTGCGAAGGCGTAGATCACCAGTACATGGAACACCACGATCGCAATAAATACGATCGCGCGCTTGGAGAATATGCTCGTTTCCTGGGGGTAGTAGGCGGCCATAAGTTTGCTGTGTGTTTTCCTTCAGGCTCTCTGAGCGCGCGATGCGGCCATCACAAGCTCTCTTATTAATCGTCTGTTGTTCAACTCAGCTGCGTTCCCCGGAAACTCTTGTCTCGTTGCCTGCGCACTTCCCCATGCAGCCTTTGGGCCAGCGCGCCAGTTGTCGTCACGAGCGAAAGAACTGTAACTGCTCGCCGTGACCGTGACAACTGCCCTCAATTGTGATTCCAGCGATCGGCATGGATTATCACACCACCGCATCGCCGGCATGACCAATCGTCATGCCTTGTATTATCGACCGATCTCCTCAACGGTCGGTCACCGCGCCCTCAGAGGCACTGCTCACGACGCGTGCGTACTTGGCCAGCACGCCATGCGTCGCATAAGGGCGCGGCGGCTTCCAAGCGCGTCGCCGGGCCTTCAATTCAGCCGCCGAAATCGCCACATCGATGCGCTGTTGTTGTGCATCAATCGTCAATCGATCCCCATTACGTAGCACAGCCAGCGGTCCGCCGACAGCGGCCTCCGGCGCAATATGTCCAACGACAAAGCCGTGAGTGCCGCCGGAGAAGCGTCCGTCGGTGATCAGTGCCACTTTATCCGCGAGGCCGCGACCGACGATGGCGCCGGTCGGGCTCAGCATCTCGCGCATGCCCGGTCCGCCCCGGGGACCTTCATAGCGGATGACCACCACATCACCGGCCCGCACCTTGCCCGCGAGGATGGCCGCGGTGGCGGCTTCCTCGCCATCGAACACCCGCGCGCGACCCGTAAAGGACTGACCTTCCTTGCCACTGATTTTTGCCACCGCGCCGTCGGGCGCAACATTTCCGTAGAGAACAACCAGATGGCTGTTTTTCTTCAACGGATTTGCCATCGGGCGGATGATGTCCTGAGTGGGCGGATAGTCAGCTACGCGCTCGAGGTTCTGCGCCAGAGTGCGGCCAGTGACGGTAAGGCAATCGCCATGCAGCAGGCCCGCCAGCAGCAGACGCTTCATGAGCGGCAGAATGCCGCCGATCGCAACCAGTTCGGACATCAGGTAGCGGCCGCTCGGGCGCACATCGGCCAGTACCGGCACGCGCCGGCCGATGCGTGTGAAGTCATCGAGCTTGAGGCGCACGCCGGCCGCCTGCGCGATGGCCAGCAGGTGTAGCACCGCATTGGTCGAGCCACTCAGCGCGATCACGACGGTGATCGCATTCTCGAAGGCGCGCCGCGTCATGATGTCCCGTGGCCGCAGGCCCTGCTTGAGCAGCGCCACGACGGCGGCCCCCGCACGGCGGCAGTCGTCCAGCTTCTCGGCCCCCAGCGCCTCCTGCGCGGAACTCCCCGGCAAGCTCATTCCCAGCGCCTCGATCGCCGAGGCCATGGTGTTGGCCGTATACATACCCCCGCAGCTTCCGGCCCCCGGGATTGCCGTCCGTTCCACCTCGAGTAATTGCGCTGCACTGATCGTCCCGGCCGCATGGCCGCCCACCGCTTCGAACACCGACACGATGTCCCGACGCTGCACGCCAGGGCGGATGGTCCCGCCGTAAACAAACACCGCGGGCCGATTCAGGCGTGCGATGGCCATCGCGCAACCGGGCATGTTCTTGTCGCAGCCACCGACGGCGACGACGCCATCAAAGCCCTCTGCCCCCACCACCGTTTCGATCGAGTCGGCGATCACCTCGCGGGACACCAGCGAGTAACGCATCCCCGGGGAGCCCATGGAGATGCCGTCCGAGACGGTGATGGTGTTGAAGATCATGCTCTTGCCGCCGGCGCCGTTGGCGCCATCGGCCGCGGCGCGCGCCAGCTCGGCGATATGGATGTTGCAGGGGGTCAGGTCAGCCCAGGTAGAGGCAATCCCGATCTGCGGCTTGGCGAAATCTGCATCGGTGAAGCCCACCGCGCGCAGCATGGCGCGGGCCGGTGCCTGCTTGGCGCCGTCCACCACCAGGCTGGAATAATGCCGGGTATCGGCGCCGCGTTTACGAACAGAACTCATTGACTCCTCCCCTGACTGAATCGACACCGATCAATGGCGGGCGGCGCGCATCCGCACAAATCCGATGGCACCGGCCGTCACCATCGTAAAGGGAATCAGCAGCGCGGCAATGCCCAGTCCGATCTTCGCGGACTCGAGCCATTCATAGCACAGCATTCCGAGCGGCGGCGCCAGCAGGCCGCGTACACCCGTAAGCGTGACATGAACTCCCATGTAGTGCTGCGCGCGGCCGAGCGTCGCAAAATCGTTGTGGCCGAGGTTCCAGCCGAGATTGGCGCCCGCATAGCTGACCCCCAACATGATGCTGGCCGGCCAAAGCAGCCAGGGCAGGCGCCACACCACCGCCGTGCACATAATCGCGATCGCGATGACCAGTGACCAGCACTGCCGCGCGCGGTAGTCAATGACGTGACCACCATCGAACAGTCGAGCCCACGCCGGCAGGAAAAAAGGCATGAGTAACAGCGGCAGCGCGGTCAGCAACATGACCTGGATGGTGCTTGAGAGATGCAGCCGGTCGGTGAATAGCACCACCATCTGCGAGCTCACCATCAGGTTGCCGGCACCGTACATACTCATCCAGAACATATAACGCCGGAACGCCGGATCCTCACGCAGGATCTCGCGCAGCATCCTGAAGCTGAAGGGTGCCATGCCGACGCCCTCACCCACCTCGGCCGCCAGCAGCTGGAATTCGCGGCGGACCCGCACCGCCCGATAGCGCCAGGCTGCGGCCAGGCCGGCGAGCGCCGCCAGCAGATAGATCCAGCGCGCCAGGTCCGCCCGCCGATCGAGCAGCCAACCGGTGGCGAGCGCAACGGCTGCCATGCCGACTTCGTTGTAGACGACAATGCGTCCGGTCATTCGCGCCATCACGTGGCGCGGATAATTCGCCGTCCAGATGGTGGCGCGCACCGTCAGCACCCCCGCCCACAACATGCGAGCGAGAATCACCGCCAGAATAGTGAGCACTAGGCCGCCATGGGCGCGAGGCGCAAAGGCGATCAGGCCGACGCACACCGCGAACAGAGCCTGCAACGCCACCAGCAATCCGACGCGAGAACGACCGTGGGCGAGGTTGGCCCAGATAAAGCTCACGATGTTGGCCATCGACGGTGCGCCGGCCACCAGCGCAACGGCCAGATTGACTGTCGCGGCCGGCAGTATCGGCGCATAGCCCTTCTTGACGAACACCGCCACGGTCGCGCCCTCGACCAACCCCAGGGGAACGCCGATCAGCGCCCAGGGCAGCCGTTCCCGGCTGAACATGGCCTCGACCAGTGAACTTGGCGGCAGCGGGCGGGCCGCCGCGACGGCAGGATCCGCGGTCACGGATTCAGCCGAAGCGGCTGCGAATCAACTGGTAGAGTGCACGCACGCACTGCGCTTCTGCTCCGAGCGGGCGCCCCGGACGATCCTTTGGATTCCATGCATACAGATCGAGGTGGAGCCAGTTCGGTGTCGCGGTTACGAAGCGCTTAAGGAACAGCGCGGCAATTATGGCGCCGGCGAAAGCAGAGGAGGAGACGTTATTGATGTCTGCCACGCGGCTGGCGAATTCATCGTCGTATCCCATCCATAGCGGCATGGGCCAGACCGGGTCGGCGTGCGCACGCCCGATCTCAGCCAGCTCGGCGGCGAGCGTTTCCTGTAACGAAAAGGCGGCCGGCAGATCCGGGCCCAGTGCCGTGCGCGCCGCGCCCGTCAATGTCGCCAGGTCGATCAGCAGGTCCGGGCGTTCCGCATCGGCTTCGCACAGTGCATCGGCCAGTACCAGCCGGCCTTCGGCATCGGTATTGCCGATCTCAACCGTCACACCCTTGCGTGATCGCCACACGTCACCGGGGCGATAGGCGCGCGAGCCGATGCTGTTTTCGACCGCAGGGATCAACAGCCGCAACTCCACCGGCGCTTCGAGCTCGAGCAGCAGCCGGGCGAGCCCGAGTGCGCAGGCCGCCCCTCCCATGTCCTTTTTCATCAGCAGCATCGCCGCCGAGGGCTTCAGATCCAGTCCGCCGCTATCGAAGCACACACCCTTTCCCACCAGCGTCACTCGCGGCGCCCCGGCGCGGCGCCAGCGGCAGTCGATCAGGCGCGGAGCGCGCGCACTGCCCGCCCCCACCGCCGCGATCAACGGATACTCCCTGGCGAGGGTCTCCCCGGCATGCACGAGCGACTCGCCGTCATGCTCGGCCGCGAGCTCCAGCGCGGCGGCGCCAAGTTCCTCTGGACCCAATTGATTCGCGGGAGCGTTGATCAGATCGCGCGACCAGCCCATGGCCCCCGCTGCCGCGTGGGCGTAACGATGATCAGCGCCGCGCGGAGCAATCAGCGCATTGACTACCGCCGGCTTTGCGGGCGCGCTGCGGTAGCGCGTCAGCCGGTAGCTGCCTAACTGCCATCCGAGCGCAAACTGTGTGGCCGCATGCGGCGAGACATCCGTGGCGAGGCGATAGGTTCCCGCGGGCAGACGCTCGGACAGCGGCGCCGCGTCCCAGACGGACAGTTCATCGGCGCTGCGCGCAGTACCCAGGCCCAGAAGCGCGCCGGCGACGGCTCCCGCGCCGTCCGGCAGCAGCAGCAGACGATGTCGTTCGGCGGCGAATCCCTGCGCGCGCGCCCACGCCGACTGCGCCGCGGGCAGGGATTCGAGAACGCGCGCGCACTCCGCGTCGGTCACGAGCCTCAGGGGAATGCCCGTGCCATCCGTCGCCGTCAACAGTGTCTGCATGGACCCAAGCTTAGCGAATCGGCACTCTCGATTGACAAGTACTTGATCGTTGTGCTGATATCGGCGGCGCGCCATAGGTACACGAAACCCCACAATGCAGATTTCGAGCTCTCTCGTACTCTCTCTGGATCTGCTGCTCCTTCGGAGCAGGCGGGGCGGGTGCTGCCGGCGTTTCTGATCACCAGGAAACGAACAAACACCAGAACCCCGCACCGGCCGCCGATGCGGGGTTTTTTGTTGACTTTACGGAGTGTGGAACGATGCATTTGTACGGCAGAAAAGACGTCGATAAGAAGGCCCTCAAAGGCGCACGCATTGCCGTGCTCGGCTATGGCAGCCAGGGCCGCGCGCACGCGCTGAATCTCAAGGACAGCGGCTTCAACGTCGTCGTCGGCCTGCGCAAAAATGGCCCGAGCTGGAAGAAGGCAAAGCGCGATGGCCTGGCCGTCGCCGAACCGATCGCCGCGGCCAAGGGCGCGGACCTGGTGGCGATGCTGGTGCCGGATCTGGCACAGGGTACCCTCTACACCGAGGTCAAGAGCGCGCTCAAGCCCGGTGCCGCGCTGCTCTTCGCGCATGGCTTCAACGTGCACTTCAAGCAGATCAAGGCGCGCAAGGATCTGGATGTCGTACTGATCGCACCCAAGGGCCCCGGTGACCTGGTGCGGCGCCAGTATCAGCAGGGCCGCGGCGTGCCCTGCCTGATCGCGGTCGCGCAGGATGCCACCGGCAAGGCCCATGCGCGCGCCCTCGCCTATGCCGACGGCATCGGCGGCACGCGCGGCGGTGTGCTGGAGACGACCTTTGCCGAGGAAACGGAAACGGATCTGTTCGGCGAGCAGGCCGTGCTCTGCGGCGGTGCCACCGAACTGGTCGTGAAGGGCTATGAGACGCTGGTGGAAGCCGGCTACCAGCCCGAAGTGGCCTACTACGAGTGTCTGCACGAACTCAAACTGATCGTCGACCTGCTGCACGAAGGCGGACTGTCGAAGATGCACCGCTTCATCAGCGACACTGCCAAGTACGGCGATTTGACCCGAGGACCACGCATCGTCGACTCTCACACGAAGAAAGAGATGCGCAAGATTCTCAAGGAGATCCAGAGCGGCCGCTTCGCTCGCCAGTGGATCCGCGAGAGCGCCAGCGGCTCGAAGAATTTCCGCCGCCTGCTCAAGGCCGATATACGTCACCCCATTGAACGCGTCGGCGAGAAGCTGCGCGCACGCATGCCCTGGTTGCAGGGAGCCCGCTGAGCCGGGAAGTAAGCTGAACGGAGAGAGCCATGACACCCACCCCCGATCGAGTCCTGATATTTGACACCACGTTGCGCGACGGCGAGCAGGCGCCGGGCTGCAGCATGACTCAGCCCGAGAAGCTTCGGGTTGCGCGGGCACTCGGGGAGCTAGGTGTCGATGTCATCGAGGCGGGCTTTCCGGCCGCCTCGCGCGGTGACTGGGAATCGGTCAACGCCGTGGCGCGGGAGGTGCAAGGCCCGATCATCTGCGGACTGGCCCGCTGCGTGCGCGACGATATCGAGCAGGTCGCATCCGCGGTCAAGGACGCGGCGCGTCACCGCATCCACGTGTTCCTGGCCACCAGTGCGATTCACCGCCAGTTCAAGCTCAAGATGGCGCAGGAAGAAATCATCCGCCTCGCGGTCGAAGGGGTGAAGATGGCGCGCGAGCATTGCGAGGACGTCGAGTTCTCGCCCGAAGATGCCTCCCGCACCGAGTTGGATTTCCTGGCGCAGGTGGTCGAAGCGGTAATCGATGCCGGCGCCACGACCATCAACATTCCCGATACCGTGGGCTACACGGTGCCGGACGAATTTGGGGAAGTGTTCCGTTATCTGCGCCAGCACGTGCGCGGCATCGACAAGGTGACCTTGTCCGTGCACTGCCACGATGATCTGGGCATGGCCGTGGCCAACAGTCTGACAGCGGTTGTAGCCGGTGCGCGCCAGATCGAGTGCACCATCAACGGCATCGGCGAGCGTGCCGGCAATTGCTCGCTCGAGGAAGTCGTTATGGCGATTGCCACGCGCGCGGCATTCTTCAATCTCCGCACGGGTGTGCAGACCGCACGCCTCTATCCGACGAGCCGGTTGGTGTCGAACATCACGGGCGTGCCGATTCCGCGCAACAAGGCCGTAGTAGGCGAAAATGCCTTTGCCCACGAGTCGGGCATCCATCAGCACGGCATGCTGGCGAATCGCTCGACTTACGAAATCATGCGCCCAGAGGATGTCGGCCTGCAGCGCAGCAGCCTCGTGCTCGGCAAGCATAGCGGCCGCCATGCCTTCCGCGATCGCGTCAAGCAACTCGGGTTCGAACTCGAGGAACTCGAACTCAACCGTGTGTTCGAGGAATTCAAGGCGCTCGCCGATCGGAAGAAGGAATTGTTCGACGGCGACATCGAGGCGCTGGTATTGCGTGCCAGTGGACAGATGCAGGGTCCGTGGGTACTCGACACCTTGGGTGTCGAGGTGCATAGCGGTGCCCAGGCCAGGGCGACCGTGCGACTCAGGCACGCCGACGGCCGCAGCGTCGAACGCGAGGCCACTGGCGACGGACCGGTCGACGCTGCCTACAAGGCCATAGTGCTGGCCACGGGCGTTGTCGTGACAGTACGCAAGTTCGAGGTACACGCCGTCACGATCGGCGAGGACGCGCAGGGAGAGGCCATCCTCTACGTCGATATCGAGGGCCGCAGCTATCGCGGCTCGAGCATCAGTACCAATATCATCGAGGCCGCCAGCCGCGCATTGCTCGAAGTCATCAACCGAATCGAGCTGTCGCACAGCAGCGCCGCCCGCATCCACGCCAACCGCCGCCAGGAAATTGCCCGGCTTGCCCAGAGCGCGGTCTAGGAGCTAAAAGTCATGCCAATTCCCGCCACACCCTATATATGGTTCAACGGCAAACTCGTCCCTTGGGAGAAGGCCACGGTGCATGTGCTATCGCATGCCCTGCACTACGGCTCCTCGGTGTTCGAAGGCGTTCGGGCTTATGAGACCCCGCGAGGCGTTGCGATCTTCCGGCTGCGCGATCACACCAAACGGCTGTTCGATTCGGCCAAGGTCTATCGCATCCAGATCCCCTTCACCCAGGATCAGCTCAACGCGGCGACACGCGAGGTCATTGCAGTGAATTCGCTCGCACGCGGAGCCTACATTCGTCCAGTGGCTTTTCGCGGCTATGGCGAAATCGGCGTGGCTCCGAAGATCGACCCGCCAGTAGACGTCGCCATCGCGGCTTGGGAATGGGGTAAGTATCTGGGTGATGAAAGCGCCGCCGCGGGTGTCGACGTGTGCGTCTCATCCTGGCAGCGCGTCGCACCGAACACGCTGCCGGCAATGGCGAAAGCCGGGGGAAATTATCTCTCCAGCCAGCTCATCAGCCAGGAAGCCAAGCGCTTAGGGTTCGCCGAGGGCATCGGCCTGGCGCCCGACGGCACGGTCAGCGAGGGTGCGGGCGAGAACATTTTCCTCGTCAAGGATGGCGTGCTGCTGACCCCCAATCTGGCGCACTCCGTGCTCGGAGGCCTGACGCGCGATACCGTCATGACGCTCGCGCGCCAGCAGGGATTCGAAGTACGCGAGACGTCGATCCCGCGCGAGATGCTCTACCTGTGCGATGAACTCTTCTTTACCGGCACAGCCGCCGAAGTCACGCCCATCCGCTCGGTCGACCGCATCACCGTCGGCGCGGGCCATCGCGGCCCTATCACCGAAAAACTGCAGCGTGCCTTCTTCGGGTTGTTTTCGGGCGCAACCCATGATCAGTGGAGCTGGCTCGACTATGTCGACATGAAGATGAACGCCCGACCGGCTACCGCCACCGCACACTGATCAGTTCACGCGCATGAAGACGATGTTCGAGAAGGTCTGGGAGGCGCACGAGGTCGTGCCCGAGACGGCCGAGACGCCCGCGGTGCTTTATATCGATACGCACTTGGTGCACGAGGTCACCTCGCCGCAGGCTTTTTCGATGTTGCGCCAGCGGGGACTGAGGCTGCGTCGCCCGGACCGCATGCTCGCGACCATCGATCACTCCAGTCCTACGCGCACTGCACAGATCTTCGGCGGAGAACCGATCACGATCGAATCGGCAGCCAAGCAGATCTCGCAGCTGGAGCGCAACTGCGCCGAGTTCGGCGTCGAGCTCTTTGGCCTGCGAAGTGCTCAGCGCGGCATCGTGCACATTATCGGCCCGGAACTGGGTCTCACACAGCCCGGGGCGACCCTGGTCTGCGGCGATAGCCACACCAGCACGCATGGCGCTTTCGGCGCGCTGGCCTTCGGTATCGGCACCACCGAGGTGGGATATGTGTTCGCGACACAATGCCTGCTGCAGCGGCGCGCGAAGTCGTTCGCGCTCAACGTCGAAGGTGCGCTTGGCCGAGGGGTCACGGCCAAGGATCTGATCCTCTATATCATCGGCCAGATCGGCGTCTCCGGCGGCACAGGTCACGTACTCGAGTACCGCGGAGCGGCAATTCGAGCCCTGTCGATGGAAGAGCGCATGACAGTTTGCAACATGTCGATCGAGGCCGGCGCGCGCGCGGGGATGATCGCCCCCGATGAGACGACCTATGAATACCTGAAGGGCCGCCCGCGAGCCCCGCAGGGTGAAGCCTGGGATCGCGCACTGGCGCGCTGGCGGGCGCTGCCGAGCGATGCAGGCGCGAAGTTTGATCGCGAAGTCAGCTTCGATGGCGCCGCCATCGAGCCCATGGTGACCTACGGCACCAACCCCGGCATGGTCGCGGCCGTGTCCGGCTCGATCCCCTCACCTGTGGGCGATCCCGTGTTCGACAAGGCGCTGGCCTATATGGGCCTGCACGCCGGCGAACCTATCGGCAACCAGCCGGTCAACGTCGTTTTCATCGGCAGCTGCACCAATGGACGCCTTTCGGACCTGCGCGGGGCCGCGCAACTGCTGCGCGGTCACAAAATCGCCGCGGGCGTGCGCGCGCTCGTAGTCCCCGGCTCGCAGCAGGTCAAGAAGGCCGCCGAGGCCGAGGGGCTGGATCGCATCTTCATCGATGCCGGCGCGGAGTGGCGCGAGTCCGGCTGCTCGATGTGCTTAGGTATGAACGGGGACCTGGTTGCCAAGGGCGAGTACTCGATCAGCACCAGCAATCGCAATTTCGAGGGGCGGCAGGGTCAGGGCGCGCGCACCCTGCTGGCCAGCCCCCTCACGGCCGCAGCCAGCGCGCTGCGCGGCCGCGTCACCGATCCGCGCACTCTTCTCAACGGCTAGTCGATACCGAAAGGCCGAACGACCATGGAACCCATCCGCCTGTTCCGTTCCCGCACGGCCGTCATTCCCTTTACCAACATCGACACCGACCAGATCATCCCGGCGCGCTTCCTGCGGACCACCACGCGCGAGGGACTGGGGGCAGAGCTGTTTTCCGACTGGCGCAAGAAGCCCGATGGCAGCCTCAATCCCGATTTTCCGCTCAACCGGCCGGAAGCCGCCGGCTGTCAGATCCTCGTGGCGGGCCGGAACTTTGGCTGCGGCTCCTCGCGCGAACACGCGCCCTGGGCGCTACTCGATTCCGGGTTTCGCGCGGTGATCAGCACCGAGATCGCCGATATTTTTCGCAACAACTCGCTCATGAACGGCCTGCTGCCGATTACGGTGGATGAGCGCACCGGCAAGTGGCTGCTCGAGCACCCGGGTGCCGAAGTCACCATCGATTTGCCCAACGCCACCCTGACGCTGCCTACCGGCGTCGCGGTGGCGTTCCCAATTGAAGCCTTTGCGCGCTACTGCCTGGTCAATGGCGTCGATGAACTCGGCTTCCTGCTGGCGCGCGAGGCCGAGATCAGTGCCTACGAACAGCGGAGTCGCGTATGAAAGCACGTATCGCGGTCATCGCCGGTGACGGCATTGGACCTGAGGTAATCACCGAGGCGCTGCGCGTGCTCGAGGCGGTCGCCTCCAGACACGGCCACCAGCTCGCGCTCGAGCATATGCCGTTCGGCGGCGCGGCCATTGATCAGTTCGGCGATCCGCTGCCGCCGGCGACTCTCAAGAGCTGCCTGGCCGCCGATGCGGTGCTCCTCGGCGCCATCGGCGGACCCAAATGGTCCTCCCCCCAGGCCAAGGTGCGCCCTGAGGCCGGTCTCCTCGGTCTACGCAAGGAACTCGGTGTCTATGCCAACCTACGTCCTGTCGCAGTGCACCCGGCGCTGCGCAGTGTCTCCAGCCTCAAGCCCGAACTGCTCGAAGGCGTGGATCTGATCTTCGTGCGCGAGCTCACCGGCGGCATCTACTTCGGCGCCAAGACACGCGATGCCGACAAGGCCACCGATCTTTGCACCTATACCCGCGCCGAAGTGGAGCGCATCGTGCGCGTGGCGGCGCGCATCGCCCGTACCCGGCGCAAGCGCCTGCTCTCGATCGACAAGTCCAATGTGCTCGAGACCTCCCGGCTGTGGCGCGAGGTGTGCGAGAAGGTAGTGAAAAGCGAATTCCCCGACATCGCGCTCGAGCACATGCTGGTCGACTCGGCCGCCATGCACCTGATTCGCCGCCCGCGGGACTTCGATGTGGCCGTCACCGAAAACATGTTTGGCGACATTCTGACTGACGAGGCCTCGATGCTCAGCGGTTCACTTGGCCTGCTGCCCTCCGCCTCGCTCGGGGACGGGACGCGCGGGCTATATGAGCCCATCCACGGCTCCGCGCCTGACATCGCCGGCCGCGGCATCGCCAATCCCTACGGCGCCATTCTCAGCATCGCGCTGATGCTGCGGCACTCCTTCAAGCTCGAAGAGGAAGCGGTGGCCATTGAGCAGGCCGTCCATCGAGCCATCGGCGATGGCGTGCGCACGCCGGATATCGCCGCCCCCTCCCACCGCGCCGCCACCACGCAGGAAGCGGGCACGGCGGTACTGGCCGCCCTCGCCTGAGTCCTACCACGCGCGGCCCAAGGTGCGCCGCTCGCGCGGTGGCGCTCGGCGCATCAAAAATACGCCGGCAATCGGTGCATCCGGCAATACTTCTCTGAGTCTTCGCTCGCAACACTTGAAGTGCTTGCCGCTGGTCAGTACATCATCGAACAAAACGACTCGCCCGCGAACCGGCCGCAGCGAGAGCTTGGCCTCGTCGATCCGAAGGACTTGGAGCAACGCCAGTTCGGACAGTCGCACCCGCCCCGCGTGATCGCGAGGAGTACTGGAGGTCTGGGACAACAGGCTTCGAACGTCGACATCGTAGCCTTCGAATGCCAACTGCAATGTGCGTGCGAGCCGGTCATCGAAGTCAGGATCCTCGGCCCGCTTCGAGGGGGGAATCGGCACCCAAGTGCAGCTTTCGGCCACTCGTCGAGGCACCGCCTGCCGCAGCCAAGCGCTTAAGGTAGCGATGGCTTCCTGTTTGTGGCGGGCGCGACGACAGTCGCTCCGGGCGCGCGAGGGTTCGCACTTGAAATGTCGGATCAGTTGGTGGCACGCGCCATTTCCACTGTCACCGCTGCCGCTGCAGTATTGCGCCAGGTAGGCGCAGCGATCCGAGGCGCTCAGGTAAATATGGTCAGCGCGGCTAGCCTCATCGAGGCGGGTCAGTGCGGCCGGCACGACGGCATCCCCGGGGAGGTCGAGATTGACACTCACAACCCCAGATCCTCATCGTTCCCACGGGCCGCAGACGGAGTCGAGGATTCCGCCGTAGATTGAGCCGTAGATTGAGCCGAAGCTTGGGACGTAGCTTGGGCCGCAGATTGCGCCTCGACGCCGCTCGCGTTACCGGCGCCCAGCGCTTCGCGCCGCAACGCCAGCCACGCTTCGCGCGCCCGACGGCGAATCTCTTCGGCTCCCGGTGTTCCGGGTACTTCGGGGCTGGCCGTGCGCTCAGCGGAGTCCGCGCTCGAGGCAAGATCCTGGTGCTCGGTATTGCGCGCCTGCGCGGCGATACGGTCCCGATATTGCGCGCGCGTTCGTTCGATGATTTCCAGCCGAACCGCGCGGCGCTCCATTTGCAATTGCGCCCAGGGAACCTCGGCCATTGGCTCCCTATCGATGCCCTGTGCCGCCAGCGAGCGATGGTCGACCCGAAGCTCGAGCCCAGCGGCCTTATAGGCATCGTTGGTCAGAGAGGCCAGACGTTCCCGCACCACCATCATTTCCCCCGCTCCTCCCATTCCGCGACGTAGCGACTCATCGAACGAGAGTTGCAGGCCCGTCTTCCCACCCAATCCGTCCGGTGTGACTTCGCGAGTCGTGGCAAGCAGATGCGCATGGAAATTGCGCGGGTCGCTGTCCGGGCGCGGGTTATGAATAGCCAGATCGATCGCCGCCCCGTGACGATCCGCCAGATCACGCGAGAACTTGCGTGCCAGGTCCAATCGCTGCGACGCCGTCAATTCATGAGGCAGGGATATCTGGTACTCCTGCGCCACGAGTGAGTTGCGCCTCCCCTCCGCCACTTCGGCAGCATTCCAAAGCTGGGACCGATCGCGCGCCCACTCCGCCTCCCCTTTCTTTATGTCGCTCGGCAAGAAAATTTCGGTGTGCGTGACATCAGTGCGGTGACTGTAGTTATGGAGTTTGCCCGTGCGCTCATCGCGGATACTCTCACCGGCGCGGTAGGCAGCGGCGGCAGGCGCCGAGCGGCCGGAGGCGCGCGAGATCCGATACATAGCCAGGCGGAACATGGGCACAGTTCAGCGCTCCACCCGGACGCGTCGCCACGTCGTCGACGACGCCAACTTCAGGTAGCCGGCCATGTCCGGCAATTGCTCGAGCTCGGAGGGCATGAGCGCCGGTTCAACCGTGTGGTGTTCGCTGATTTGCGTCGAGCGGCGCGTGCCGCGCGCCATCAATGCGAACTCGGCATCGCGGCCCCGGGAGGTCTGCCGCCGCACGACCTCGCGCTCCCCAATCAGCCGCGACGCGAATTGGGAGGTACCCCCGTTTTCACTGCCAGAACAGCGAAAAATCAGGGTATTTCCGCAATTTTCGATAATTGTCTGGGCTTCGGCGGCTCCATATGTTCCGGAGACCTGCGCCACTGATTGAAAACCCAGCACGCAGCGGCCACCAAATTTTCGAAGCCGCGCCAGGGCGTCCTTCAGCCCGTCAATGGCGCCCAGAGCATCAAGCTCATCGACCACGACCCACAATCTTTGATCGCAATCCTCGGGCTGGCTCAGTGCTTCGACGATTGCAAGCCTGATCCACGCCGCAATAATGGAGCGCAGTGCAGCGATCTGCCCAGCGCGATAGGGTATGAACAGCACGCCGCGCCCCTCGCGAACCCATCGGCGTACAGAAAAGGGGGCCGCACGTTGGTGTCTGATGTGATCGACCGCGGCGATGGCTGACAGCAACACCGACCGGATCGAGCCGAACATGCGTGCGTTCTCCGGATCGAGAAACGGCTGCGCCGGACTGTCGACGACCAGTGTTCGAAGCTCTTCATTCGGCGCCACGGCCAACAGCCGCCAGAGCTCGGAGAGGTCGGTGTGTCCCGCTCGATGACAACGCTTGATGACGGCCGCAAAAAAAGTACGCGCGTAGGCTCGCCACTCGCGGGTCGAGGCGTCATCGCTGTTGGGAATCAGCGCGCTCGCAAGCTGTTCGATGTCATATGCGCTACGGATTTCCTCGTACGGCGACCACTGGACAGAGCCTGCTTCGAAGGGGTTAAGTACCACGTCGGCGCGATGCCGGCGGTAGAGGCGCGCGAGATAGCCGCCGTCCGGATCGCTGATGATGGCACGATCGCCACGCTGCAGCGCCGCTGCGAGCAACGCGCGGATTGCCGTGGATTTCCCGGTGCCCGTGGTTCCGATGAGTTTGAAATGTTTGGTCTCGTCTAGACTTGCCAGCCCGACACCGGCGAGCGCGAGCCGCGTATCGGGCAACCACGCCCCCAGGAGCCTACGACGCCATCTTCCCGGCGGCCTTCTCTCAATGCGCGCTCCGCGGCGATGATAGTCCCGTGCCATCAGTAGCCCTTGACCACCAGGTAATCCGACTCTTCCCCGTAAACCGGCGCTTTTCGGTCGATCCGCACGCACCATCGCTGTCCGCCGCCGCAGCGGCGTAGATCGATGAGCCCGCCATTGCGCTGAAGTGTCGTAAGTTCCCCGGCCAACTGATCGCGCCTGGAGCGCAACGCATTGATCTCCGCTGAGGTCGGCAGCAGCCACCACGCCGCGGCGGCGGTCATCGCTCCGGACAGCAGCACAGTTACCAGGGTGGAAAGCAAAAATCGCAGCCGTGCACGCCGCTCGAGCGCGCGCAAAGTCGACACCGCGCGCTCACTCTCCTGCACCACCTCACCGAGTTCATCGATGAGGGTTTGCCGGATCTCGGCGCGGACAATGCCATCGAGCCCTCGCGCATGGTCCCGCAGCTCCTGCAAGCCAGTGGCGACGAGTTCCTGCTGTGTCTGGGCGGTCTCCAGCAGCAGCCCATACTTCATCGTCGTCTCATCGAGCGGTGCTGCCGCGCTCATGGCGACGGTTCCGTGGACAAATCACCGGCGGACGCGGACTTTACGGCCCGTTTTCGCGGGCTGGCGGCGCGCTTGCGGGGAGCGCGCGCCGGTGCGGGCGGAAGCGGCGGTGCGGGCGCGGTGGCTACCGGCGGAGATGCCGCTGCTGCGACGCGCACGACCGAGGCCATCCGGGGGGCCGGCGCCGGAACGAACGCGGGCGTCGCCTTGCTCCCGGTATCGACTGCTGGTTGTCGCCGCAGCGTGACGCGACGCCAGCTTCCACGCGAGGCAAATTTCAGGTAGCCGGCAAGATCCGGTAGCTGCTCGATCTCCGAGTCCATGACAGCAGGTTCCAAACTGACATGCTCGCTGCGCGTCACCGATCCCAGCAGTTCATCGGCCCGGCAGCTGCGCGATTGCGTCGTGCGCAGCACTTCGCGCTGGCCGATCAGCGTCGATGCAAATCGCGAAGTTCCGCCGCCCTCACTGGCCGAGCAACGGAGAATCAAGGTATTAGTGCAGTTTTCGACAATCGTGTGCGCAGCCCCGGCCCCATACGTGCTTGCGACCTGCGCTATTGATTGAAATCCGAGGACGCATCGGCCGCCGAATTTTCGTACTCGCGCGAGCGCATCCTTGAGTCCGTCGATCTGTCCCAGAGCGTCGAGTTCATCGATGACAAACCAGAGCCGCTGGTCGTCCTCCGGACCGGCCATAGCCTCGAAGATCGCCAGCCGCATCCAGGCGGACACGGTTGTGCGGAGCGCCGCGATCTGATTGGCGCGATACGGAATGAACAGCACGCCACCGCGCTCGGGCGGGGTTCGCCCGATCCACTCGCGGATCGAAAACAGCGCGCCCTGTTGATTAGCGACGTGTTCAAGTGAGCCGACGGCGGAACTCGCGACCGAACGGATCGAATCGAACATGCGGATGTTGTGCTCCTCGAGAAACGGCTGCGCAGGGGTGCCTTCGACGAGGGTCCGCAATTCATTTATCGGTGCCATTGTCACCAGGCGATGAAGTTCTCCGACATCACGAATGCCTGCAGCATGAGCCTGGCGTATCATCGCCGTCAGCAAAGTACGTCCGTACCCGTGCCAGGCGCGGTCGCCCGATTCCGGATCCGGCAGCAGCGATCGGGAGAGTTGCTCGACGTCGTAAGGCTGCTGAATCTCGCCGAAGAGATCCCATTTGACCGAGCGCTGGTCAAAGGGATTGAGGATTACATCGCCGCGCGAGGCATCGAAGAATCGGCGAAGGTATCCTCCATCCGGATCCGCAATCACAGCGCGATCACCCCGCTGCAATCCGGCGCTCAGCAGCTCACATATCGCGGTGCTCTTGCCCGTGCCCGTGGTCCCGATAATCTTGAAGTGCTTGGTCTCGTCCGCTTGCGGGACCGCATAGCCCGCGAGGGATGGTTGCGCGCCCTGCGTCGAGACTTCCATGCGCTCGGCGTTGAGTGGCCCTTCTCCATGGCTGACCAGCGCACCTCGTCGATGCGCTGAGTCGGACACTGGGGGCCCGGCGGCAAGGCGCCCTGCGACGTAGCCCACAGTGGCGCTGACGGTGCCACCAATCACCACCGCCGCGACCGTCGAGGTTGGCCCGAATAGCGCAAGCCCGATCCCCACGACTGCTGTCAGGGGCGCTGCCACCGCAGGGGAAAGCAGCATTTGACGCAACGATGAGCGTGCACGCACCATTCCCGCCAACATGGGTGCTTGGACCGCTGCGAATGCGATTCCCAGCCCGGACCATCCGTGTAGCAGTGCCTGCGCGCCGATCAATGAAGACATCGCGATGCGCCTTCAGCCCGTGGCTATCTGGCCGCCGCGTTTCAACTCGGGCTGGTACCAGATTTCGTCGATGAAGCGTTGTTGCCCACGGCATGCGAATTGAATGACCACGTCGACGACGAGGTGCAGCAGCCACTTGATGTCCTGGCGCGGCAACTCGCGCCCCGCAGGGCTCTGCTTGACCAGCAGCACCAGCTGTTCGAAGGCAAGCGCAGCGCTTGAGGCGTGTACGCTCGTAATTGAGCCCGGGTGACCGGAATTGACATTGCGCAGATAGTCAAATGCCTCCTCGGATCGCAACTCCGCCAGCAGGATGCGGTCCGGCTTCATGCGCAGGCAGGCCTCCAGCAGCTGTTTCGGCGTCACCCGGGACAGTCCCTGATCGTCCTTGGAGTAGAACAAGCGCACGTGGTTGGGATGGCGATCGAGCACCAGTTCTGGGGCGTCCTCGATGGTGATCAGTCGCTCGTCGCTGGAGATCTCTCGAATCAGCGCTTTGGTCCATGTGGTCTTGCCGGAACCAGTCGGCCCTGAGACCAGGATGTTCTTGCGCGAGATTACTGCCAGACGCATGAACGCCTCATAGTCACCAGCCGCCAGCAATTCGTGCAGTTTCGGCTCAGTTGGGTCAGCGGATGCGCCGCAGCGCCGTGTGCGGTCAAAGATGCCCCGTGTCGCAAGTTCCGCGATTGACCAATGACGGCGGGATGGTCGCCGGATCGTGATCGAGACCGTACCGGAGCTGGTCGCCGGAGGCAGAACGATCTGCACGCGCTCACCGGCAGGCAAGGTTGCCGACAAAAGCGGCGAGCCCGCATCAATGCGCTGACCCGAAAAATTGGCGACCAGCTTCGCAAGTCGCAGGCACCAATCGAAACTAAGCTCTGGGACGCCTATGCGCGTCCAGCCCTCGTGCGTTTCGATAAATACCTCCGCCGGCCGATTAACACACAGCTCGGTGATCTGCGGCGCTTCGAGAAACCGTTGCAGCGGTCTTAGCGTGAGGCTCAAGGTCGAGGGCTCGATGCTCGCCAAAGCCACCTGCTCAGGGCTGCCGGGGTGCACGTCGAAGCTCATAGACGCTGGTGAAATCGATATCGCGCGCGACCAGAATCTGGATGCGGTCGCCGTTCTCCTTGCGCACGGTCGGTGGAATGCTGACCGTGCTCTTGAGGACCTCGGTGGTGACGTCCTGGGCCGCGGACGGGTTGTAGATTATCGTTCCGCCGCCCCGGCTTGAAGACTGCACCGCGGCTTGCACCGCGCCATCGACGGCCGACACCAGCAGCGCGGCGCCAAATCGTTCCCAGAAATGCCGATCCACGGATCCGGACAATCCCGATCGACCCAGTTCGTCGGTACCTGGCGAGTCCAGCGGCACGATGACGCCCGTGGGCGTACGAGCCTCCGTCCACAGCACGAACACCCGGGCGGCTCCCTGCTGCACCTGCCCGCGAGTCTCCCCCACGAGCTTGGTGCCGCGCTCGAGCAGCACCACGCGACCGTCGACACCAAAGGTATCCGTGGCCGTCACGCAGGTGGTCATACCCGGCAAGGTGGAATCGATGGCTGTCTCGAGCGTGCAATCGATAAAGGCGCCCTTGGGCAACAACAGCCGTTGCGTGCGCAGCACGCGTGCCGACGCCGTGCTGCCAAAGTCCGCGCGAGGCAGGACAACGCCCGCGCCGTTGGCCGGAGCGATTGAAACTGGATTGCCCATCGGCAGTGCGGCACCCGTCGTTTCCTCCCTTGACATTGCGGGACCCTCGCCCTCGTCCGTAGTCGCGCCATTGCGCGCGAAGGCATTGCCAGACAATCGCCGCTCGAGTGCCGACACATGCGCCGCAGGCACGGCCCCGAGCCCCGTCGGTAGGGATGCCATGTTGCTCGACCGTACGGCCTCGAGCGGCAGACTCGAATCGGTGCCTGCAGGTTCGACCGAAGCGATGGGAACCATAGTGGCCGTTACGGCGGGCGTCACTGGGCCTAGCGCGGGCAGCGGCATTTCCGACTGCGCTCGGTTGGCGGCGGCCGTCTGCGCCTTCAGTCGCGACTGGGACTGCCGCTGTGCTATGTGCGCGTAGTAGCCAACGAGTACAATCGCTCCCATCGTAAGCATGAGTCCCAATGCCAGGACATTGCTGAGGCGGGAGTGCAACGAGGCAGCGGAGCGCACGGCCGGCAGACCGCGCTCGCCGGCCACGTCGTTAGCTTCCGGCTTCAAGGTGCTGACCCGCGCGTGGCGCGATCGACATCTGGTGCCACGGTGCCCGATTGCAGCTCGTGACCAATGCCGGCAAAGCTCCGGTTGACGATGCAGCCTCGCAGCTTTCCGCGCCGAAGTACGAATCGATTCGCCACGCGGTGGATGACCACTTCGCCGGATTGAACGTTGAAGTTCAGCAGTGACTCGCTCCCATCCTCGTTCTGCACGAATATCGCTGGCATTTCGTTGCGTGGATTGAAGCGCAGGTGTGTGTGCACGCCGTCATCAAAAGCCGCGAGTGGCTGCAGCGCCGGGCTGCCGCAATACCAGTAGTCGCGATTGGCAGGACTGCCGCCGATCGGTGCCTCGAGCGCATTTGCAGCCACGTCCTCAGCGGGCGCAACCGGCGCATAGAGGAATCGCAGACCGTAGACCAGATCCGGGTCGTGCGGATCCGGCGCCGCCGCCGAGGCCACTTCGTATTCGAAGTGATAGCTGCGACGCGTCGTCAGAACGGTCAGATTGGTCCGGACGCGCGACGCCCGCGGCTTGAGGAAAAGATGATTTGCCTGTGATGCAAAGGAGATTCCCTCCACATCACCAGTCCCGAGTCCGACGAACGACTCGCCTGGCTCGAATTCGAGGTCGATCTGATACCCGACGTACCCGTGTAATCGATAGACTTGTCCGGCATTGTAGCTAAGCGCGCGCAGGCGACCGTCCTGATGTGCGAGCGCGCCGCCTCCCGACTCCTGCGCCGCACCCACGTAATGTCCTGACACCAGCAGCATGACAGCCGACAGCATCACTGCGCGCCCAATCATGGATTTCTCTCACCGACGGGGCTCACTTCCGGCTCGGCACTGAACTCGATCACCTTGAATCCCACCGGGTTCCAGCTTCGGACACGTGCATCGCTCGACGGCGCGGCGTACGCATACTGGATCGTCGCAATCCACGGCATGACCCGCGGCGGTGCGCCAGCGGCCTGCAACTCGGCCTTCAGGTAACGCACTTGGGCAAGATCCGAGAGGCCATTCGAGCGTTGCAGAAAACTTACGGCCTGCACCTGCGCCCGAACCAGGCTGCCATCCCGATGCAGATTCAATGGCGACTTCGGGTTCGAGCGCTGCCACAGTGCGTACCAGGCCTGATTGCGTGCCGCAGTATGAAAGGCACCGCACTCCTCGTAGTCGCTCTCGGCCGTGACGTAGTTGAAGCGCTCGCAGGTCGTCACATAATGAGTCAGGAAATATCGGCTGACAGTCTCATCCATTCCGCTGCCCGCGCTATAGCCTGGCACTACGTCAACCACGCCGGTGCTGTTGTCGACCCGGATCACAAAAGGATCGACCCGCTTGAGCGGCATCAGGCACAGCAGCGCCGCCGCGCAACTGACCGCGCAGGTCCAGCCGGCGGCCGCCACGCGCCAGGCGCATCGCTCACTGCGCCTGGTCGCGGCAACGCGGTCCAGGTTCCAGCGCGAAGATTCCTCGAAGTACCCGTCGGCGGCCGGCAGCATGCTCGGCGCGCTCATGGCGCCCCCGGATCCGGCGATGGCCCCGACGTGGGGCCAGAGAAGTGTGTCGCCGGCACTGGCGCGTCCGGTCCGTTGATGGGGTGCAACGGGCCATTGCAGCGCACGCCGTGGGACGCGCACGCTGATAGCATCACGATCATTGCCCAGCAGATTGTCCAGTTCATACCTGACTCCTCAAGTTTCTTCGCGCGGCGACGGTCCCGCCGAGCCCGGCGAACTTGGCTTCGCTTCTGACCGGGTGTTGCTCGATTGCTGAGGCACACCATGTGGGTAGACGCCCTTGAAGGCAGTCTTCTGCTTCTTCCACACACTGTCTCTGACGGCTCTTGCCGTCGCGGCCAACGGTCGGCTGATCGCGCCAAAACTCGTCAATGCCAGCCCGCCGGCAAGTCCCGATGCGATGGGCATGATCTGGCGCATGAGCAGGAACACGAGCACCGAGACCAGCATCATGTCCAACGCATCGACGGTCTGGATGGCCTCGCCTCGTGCCGCGGTCTGAGCGGCATACGTCTCGACGACATGAAGCAGCAGCGCCGCCACGAGGACGGTGAGAATGGTGATCAGCGCGTAGGTGGCTAATTGGGTGATCCACGCCTCGAAGAAACGCCGCGTGCTATCGAACAGCAGCATGACGATGAACAGCGGACCGATCGCAAGCAGCACCGCGGAGGCAATGTGAGAGAGAGCGATCAGAAACATCGCATAGACGCAGAGCAACCCCGTCAGCAGCCAGACGACCCCGCCAGCAATGTGGAAACCGACGTAGTCGTTAAATACCGCAGCTTCCTTCCACAGTTGCGCGGCAACGGTGCCGCCCTGCAGCCAGATGGAGTCGATCGTGCCGACCGGGTCTCCGGCTCCTACGATAGCGGCCGTCAACTGTGCCGGGGCGTTGTAGAACGAGTCGACGATGAGGGTGTTGTAGAGCCACAACCGGAGCGAGACGCCCAGCACGATGACGAGCAGCACGATTCGCCGCAGGCCATCGGTCACGGGCTGATCAATTCTGCCGGTCAGTTGCAGATAGCCCCAGGCCATCACGTACACGGTGGCCATCGTCACAATCGCCGGCTCGAGCGCCGCGGACACGCGCGCAGTGTTGTCGCCGATGTAGCCGGCGAGCGTCTGGTTGAGCCAGGACCAGAAAGTCTGGAAGAATCCCATGCGGAGCCTCGCGTCTGGACTAATGAGGAGTGGGTTCGAAGCGCGTGGCAAAATTCCCCTGGGCGGCGATCACCTGCTCGCGCGCGCGCTGTTGTGTCGCCCAGTCCAGCGCCAAGGCTGCCTGGTAGAGCACCTGCAGCTTGGTCTGCTCGTTCTGGAGCATTCCCTGCTCCGCGCCGATTCGTGCCTGCAGATCGAGGATGCCCTTCTGATCCCGGGCCGACGGAATGGCATCGATCAGCTGCTGGACCGCAGCGAATCGCCCGCTGGTATTGCCGAGGGCGTCCTGCGATAGCGCCTGGAGCAGCGCAACCGACTGTCGGGCAGCGGCAATATGTGCGCGCTCATCAGGTGACAGCGCCGCCAATTGCTGCGGTGTGAGCACGGCGTTCGCCTGCAGGCTTCCCTGAAAGGCGGTCGAAAGCGCGCCGTAGCCACCGCTGCCATTCAGAACCGCGCTCCACTGCGACCATTGCGCGGGCAGATAATTGCGTACGGTGCCGCTCAATAGCGACTGCATGCCGCGGTTGCCAGTCATGGCCTGGTACTGCGCCTCCGCCTGCGCCAGTTGTGCCCGCGCCGCGGCAAGCTGCTGCGTCAGTGTTTGGGCCTGGCTGATGAGATGCGCCACGGAGGTGGCATCGATAACGGCGAACTGCGCGCGCGCGCCGGGGGCGCCGGCCACGGCAGCAGCCACGCTCAGGCTCAACCAGCAACGGACTTTCAAGTACATGCGGCCTCCTCCCCGGACAGGTGCGATGAAGAAGTGATGACGCCTTGTTCGCGCAGGAATCGCGGCAACCAATCGCCGGGGTCTGTGCTGCTGCCGGCGATGATCTCGTGCATGCGCTCGACCTGCTGGCTGCGGCCGGAAATGACCTGCAGTTCCGCCTCAAAACCCTTCAGATCCAGCTGGCAGACGACGCTGTGATGGCCCTGCTTGACCAGGAAGCTCCGCGAGCCGGGCTCCAGTTGCTCTCGCACGAGCCGGAATTCGCGTTCCGTAAGTCCAAAGCCGCCGATGTATTCCTCTGCGCTCGCATCGGCGTTCGGGAAGAATATCTTCGTCGGTGTCTGCTCGATGATCGTCCGGCTAATGCGGCTGTCGAGCACATCGCTGGCGCTTTGCGTCGCCAGGCACATCACGCCGTTGAGCTTGCGCCAGGTCTTCGGACCGTCCTTGGCGAAGTTCTCGAACGCAGGATCGGCGAGCAGACGCCAGAACTCGTCCATCCAGCACACAAGCTTGCGCCCGTCGAGCAGCTCGCGAACCAGGTGAAAGAGATAGAGCGTGACCGGCGCGCGCGTCATTTCGTGTTCGAGAAAATCGGTAACGTCGAAGCCGATGGTCGGGCGCTGCGTCAGTCGTCGAACGATGGAATCCTCAGCATTGTCGAACACCCACGCGTAGTCGCCGCGCTGGCTGGCGCACCAGGGAATCAGACGCGCGTAGATGCCTTCTGGGTCGGTAGGATCGAGAAACTCGATCAGGCGCGACAGGCGCCGCGCCGAAGGTTCGAGCGCCAGCGTGCCATGCAGCGCCTGCTCGAGATCCGATTGCTGGCGCGCGGACAGAACGCCGAGCCGGGGTCGAATGAGTGTGCAGAGCCAGAGCTTGAGGAACTCGAGGTGCCGTGCGCCGGAAGGCAGCTGCAGGGGGTTGAACCCCGTTGGCGTACCGTGACGCAGCGGCAGATACTCGCCGCGCAGCGCGCGCACCAGGATCTCTAGTCCCCGGTCCTTGTCGAAGATGACCTGGGTCGCGCCGTGACGCTCCAGCATCGCGACCAGGAAGCCGATGAACACCGTCTTGCCCGACCCAGTGGGTCCGCAGATAAAGGTATGCCCCGTGTCTTTGCGACTGCCGCCGTCCGGGTCGTGCGGATCGCTCGCATGCAGCGAGAAATGGTACGGGGAACGAGCGCTGCTCATGAATACTGTCAGCGCCTCGCCCCAATGATTACCGTGGGGTCGACCGGAAGGGTAATTGTGAAACGCCGCCATCGCGGCGAAATTGCGCGAAGTGATTGGCGCCTTGCGCGGACGCATCGGGAAATTGCCGGGCAGCTGCGCCCAATATGCGGCCTCCAGTGCCAGGTCCTCGCGCGCGACTGTCATTCCCGTATCGGCGAGCAGGCTGCGAGCCTGGGCGACGGCGTCGTGCAGGGAGTCGAGGCGCGCCGTCGCTTTGCGACCATCGTCGTGCAGCAGCTCGGTCAGAACCTGCAGCGAGAAGTGATGCTCGCCCATGACGAACTCATTGCTGGTGAGGGCATCCAGCGCCTCGCGCAACTCCTCGGCCTGCGTGACCCCAAAGTCCCCAGCGTTGGCCATGCGGCAGATCTGCCGTTGCAACAGTCCCTGGCCGGCCGCCTTGGACAGGAAGGCAAATGATTGGCTGAGCACGAAAGCAAACGGTGCGGATAACAGCCGGTTGTACATGCCGACGAAGTTGGGCGTCGGGTACTCTTTAATGCCAAGCATCGCTGCGGCCCGGGTGGCGCTCGGAGTGCGGTACTCGATGACCTCGGTGCCAAAGAACAGTCGTGAAGTCGGCAGCACTTCGTTCACCGGGCCGCGGGTCAGCGGCACTCGCTGCCACTCGCCATTGACGAGCAGTCCGAGGAATTCCAGCAGTGACGAATAGCGTCTGCCGGCATTCTGATAGCTGCCCAGATGCTGTGGCTCGTATCGCGCCAGCGAGGCGCCAATAGTCTGCGCCAGCAGGGCGCAGGCCTCGAGTGAGGCTATCGTGTCTTGCGGGGCGCGGGCGGGAGTGCCGCGATTCAAGGCACGGGCGAGCAGTCCTGTGGCCGGATCGGCTGCCGGGCGATAGACCACCGACAGATACAGCTCGTTGAGCATGAGTGATTCACCCGCTAGGCGCTCGCGGTATTTGTCGAGCAGCGCAGCAGCGAAGCCGGCCGCGCCGACGTTGGGCCACGGCGTAGCCTCGCGGCGCCGAACGACATGAGTCCACAGGGCGACATTGGGGCTTGCGATGTTGCGCCATAGGATATTGAGCCGTTCGTGCCAATTGTTAAGTTGGGTATCGTCCGCGCATTCAAAACTGACGCCGGAGATGCGAAAGACCTGTAGATAGTCCAGCAGACTGGTGCGTATCACGGTGTCGCTGAGCTGCGCCGTGTAGGGAATGCGCTCGGCCACAAGCAGCTCGCGCTGTAGTGCCGCGGCGCCCCGGACGAGCCGTCTCACGGTTCACCCCGGCGTGCAATCCAGATGTGTGGCCGCAGCTCCGCTGTCCGTGCGCGTCTTGCGCGGAATGACGGTGCCACTGGCATCGGGCTGTAGCTACCGGCCTGCCAGATCCGATGATTGGCCAACAAGCCTGGCAAGCGCGTGCGCCCCCACAGCAGGATCAGATCGAAGAAGCGCGCATCGCGCAGACACAGCAACGCACAGATCCCGTGAATCGGCAGGCACAGCAGCAGGGCCAGCAGATTTTTCGATACGAGGAATGCCTCCATCGTGAACACGAGATTGAACAGCAGCGCCGAGTACGTCACGCCCCAGCGCATTGGCGGGCGGGTGGCGCCGACGAACAACGGGTCTGCGATCAGGCCGTGATTCCGTGCGCTCACGGTCATACCCCGAACATCCCGCGCACCCACGCGACTATTTGCGGCGCACCAAAGGCAATTGCGATCCCCAGAATGGCGCCCAGACACCACCCCCACGACATCCGATTTGCCATTGCCATGGCCCCCAGCGCCATGACAAGGATCACGGCGATCGGCGTAAGCCAGGCCAAAATGTTGGTCTGGAGCGCGGTCGCGCCCGTCATGAAGGGCGATGTCTGGGCGCTGGCCAGCGACGGCAGCGCCAGACTCAGCAACAGCCCGACCTGTCTGCGCTGAATCACCGTCCGCACCTCAGGCCGCGCTCGAAACAGCGCCGTGCGAATCGCCTTCCTCACGTCGGCTTTCCAGCTCGTCCCGCTTGAGTTTGCCCGGCGCGCCGAAGCGGAAACCTTCGACTACAAACGAGTAGTCGTATTGGCGTTCGCCCTGCTGGTCAGTCCAGTTGTTGGCCCGGATACGCGCATCCAGGATGAGCTGATCGCCTTTGCGCGCATTCTTGGCGATCGCTTCGCCGAGTGGCCCAAAGGCGACGAACCAGAGACTGGTTGCCACCTCGCGTGCGGCGCCGTCCTCGTCCTTGCCTGCGTAATCATTGCCGATGAGGCAGAAACGTGTGTAGGAAACGTCGGCCTTGGCCATCAGTTCGGGATTCTTGGCTAGATTGCCGATGGCCATGACGGAGAAACTGTTCATGCTCTGACTCCTCGCTCTGCGATGCGGTCCACGTTGGACCGGTTGCCGATAAGTCTAGGCACCTGCCCGATGCGGTACAGCCGCCGTTAACGCTGCTATTCGTGCAGATATGCGGCTCGGGAATATGCCTCGGGTGGTGTATCGTCACACCCAGCAGTCGACGGAGCGGAACCCCATGTCAGCCAGCAATGAAATCGCCGATGGCACCATCGAGGAGTGCGTCGATCTAATCGATGAGTTCGTCGCCGGACTCGATCGCTATCCGCCGGCCGTGCTCGCTTTCGCGCTGCGTGCGCATCTGGCGGGCCTGCTGCGAGCGATGGTTGAAGAGCGCGTCTGCACGCGCGAACATGCACGACAATTCGTGCTGGACCTGGAGCGGGAGGCACTCGGTGTCGGCTAATACCATCGAACGCAGCATTGAGCCGCCAGTTCGCGACCTGGGCGATGGCTTCCATGTGCGACGAGCGCTGCCGAGCGTGGAATGCCGCACGATTGGCCCGTTCGTCTTCTTTGACCAGTTCGGTCCGGCCTCATTCAACGCCGGCGCCGGTCTGGATGTGCGCCCTCACCCGCATATCGGCCTTGCCACCGTCACGTACCTGTTCGAGGGCGAGATCGTGCATCGGGACAGCCTTGGTTCGACGCAGACCATCCAGCCAGGAGACGTCAATTGGATGGTTGCCGGTCGCGGCATCGCGCACTCCGAGCGCACCGGAGCGGATGCGAGGCGCCAGGAATCATCTTTGGCAGGCATCCAAAGTTGGGTCGCGCTGCCGCGGGCTGAAGAAGAGCGGCCCGCCAGCTTCGTGCACCACGGTGTGAATGATCTGCCGCTGATCAACCGCGGCGGACGGCGCATACGCATCATCGCCGGATCATTGTTCGGCGAGCGCGCACCGGTCGCTACTTTCTCGCCCATGGGCTATGCGGAAGCGTTGCTCGAGCGCGGCGCAGTGCTCGAATTCGGCGGCGAATACGAGCAGAGCGCCGTGTATGTAGTCGAGGGCGCGCTGGAGGTCGCAGGTGTGAGGTTCGGCGAAGCGCGACTGCTGCTGCCGCGCGCGCATGAGCGCGTGACGCTCACGGCAGTCGACAATACGCGCGTGATGCTGCTGGCGGGTGCGCCGCTGCAGGAGCCGCGCTACGTCTGGTGGAATTTTGTTTCCAGTTCTCGCGAGCGCATCGAGCAGGCCAAGCACGACTGGCGCGATGGGCGATTTGGCGCCGTGCCGGGCGACACGACGGAGTTCATTCCGCTGCCACCGGGCGCACTCTCAGAGCCTGCGCCGCGAGCTGCTGCGGAAGGCGAAGTTCTATGAATATTTATCTTGTTAATCAATAGGTAGAAGCCGATATCGAGATTTAACATCATCCCGGGCGCAGACCTTCTGCGGTGTTCGTCGAACGGTCCGCCTCAAGACATCCGCGGTGCGTTCGGCTAGGGTAATTGGCGAATAAGTTATGAACGACATTACGTTAAATAACGATGACAGCGCCTGGATACCACTCAGTGCGCTGCATGCAATGGCAGCGGCAGCGTGGATTTCCATTCTGCTAGGAATACTCGTCGAATGCCTCGTGCTGGCCACGCGCGCCGCAGCGGGCAACGCCCCTCAGTTTGCGCAAACAGTGGCGGAACTGGCGGGCAGCGTGACGTGGGCGGTGGTTGTGTGCACCGGCATCTCGCTCGGCAGCGCGGCAGCACGTCATCGGGAACGCATGATGGGACTGCTCGGATTTCTGTGCGCACCGCTGGCCTGGGCACTGGCCAAGGGAGTTCAGCACGGCACGCTGGCCATGCTCGATTCGCACGGTGAAAAGCTGGGAATCGCCGTGCTGCAGGTCGGCGCGCTAAAGACTGCGGAGTACACTCTGCTGGCAATTGCCGTCGCAAGACTGATGCAAACCCGGCACTCGACGCTGCTGCAGCATTTCCTGGTGGGCCTGGGGATGGGCCTCGTATTCGGCGCCGCCATCGTCGGCGTCAACGTCTGGCACGCGCCCGGCCATGCTGTGCCGGCGGCTCGCCTGCTCGGACTGATGGTCAACGAAATCGCATTTCCGATCGGCTGCGTCGCTGTGCTGTATTTCATCGCCCGCCTGAACGATCGGGCGGCAGCCGGCACAGGGCGCGCCTGATTCGCTGCCGGAAAGGGAACCTATGAGCATTTACATTCATTTTTACGATTCAAGAACCGGCTTGTTCACGGGCGTGTCCATTCACACCAACCTCACGGAACCGAAAGCCGTGAAGCAGTTTGTCGCCGAGAACACCCCCTCCGGCCACGGCTCCTACATTGGCTACGTGGATGCACTCTCGCAAAGAATGGATCTGTCCAGCGGACAGATCATCGACTATAAGCCGCCGCAGCCGTCGCCGCGGCACGAATGGAATCCGGTCACCAAACGATGGCAGAAGCAGGCGCTCAAGCGCTCGGCTGTGCTGGCGCGCATCGCCGAACTGGAACAGGGCCAGCACCGCACGGTCCGCGAAACGTTGATCCGTGCCTGTCATGCGGTGGATGCCATCAAGGAATCGCTGGCGCCGGAATCGCAGCCGGTGCGTGATGCAGTCGATCGCATGTACGCGGCGCTGTCGCGGCTGGAATTGCTCGAGACCGAACTCGGGAATCTGCGCGCCGATCTCTAGCCGACGCGTTCGCTAGTCGACGAACTCGCTAATCGACGAATAGGTCCTGCAGCAGGTCGCGGGCACCCGGCTCGACAGAGAAGCCGTCAAGGTCAGTGACGCCGTGGTGCGCCAGCAGCGCCTCGTCGATGAAGAAATTTCCCGTTACGGCGCGCGCGTTGCTGGTCAGGATCCACCAGGCCGCTTCAGCCACGATCTGCGGTGTGCGTGCCTTGCGATGATCGAGCCCGGGGATCATCTGCAATGCCGCCGTGGCAATCAGCGTGCGTGGCCAGAGGCTGTTGACCGCGATGCCGCGCTCGCGGAACTCGCGCGCGTGCCCGAGTGTGCACATGCTCATGCCGTATTTCGCCATGGTGTACGCCACGTGTGGCGCGAACCAGCGTGGATCGAGTGACAGCGGCGGCGATAGATTCAGCACCTGCGGGTTGCCGCCCGACTCGGCGCTGCGGGTAAGCGCAGCCAGGCACGCCTGCGTGCAGGCAAAGGTACCGCGCACGTCCACACCAAACAGCAGATCGAAACGCTTCATCGGTGTGTCTGGGGTCGAAGTCAGACTGATCGCGCTGGCGTTGTTGACCAGGATGTCGATGCCGCCAAAACGCTCGAGTGCAGCCCGCACGGCAGCGGCGATGGCATTTTCATCGCGGATGTCCGTCGGCGCGATCAGCGCCTCCCCGCCGGCCGCTTCGATCTGGGCCGCGGCGCTGGCAAGCGTTCCCGGTAATCGCGGGTTGGGCTCTACCGTCTTCGCCACCAGCACGATGCGGGCGCCATCGCGCGCCGCGCGGGTGGCAATCGCAAGCCCGATACCGCGCGAGGCGCCCGTGATGAATAACGTCTTGCCGGCCAACGATCGTGTCGCACCGGCTGTCATGCTGTCGCTCATGCTGGCTCTCACGTCTTGCCGAAGTCGGGTTTGCGCTTTTCGAAGAAGGCCTGCAGCGCTTCGCGCGCCTCGGGACCGCGCAGCCGCTCGATAAACAGTGCATTTTCCGACTCCATCGCGCCAGAAATTCCGGCGGCGGCAGCCGCGCGCATAAGGCGCTTGGTGTCGCGCACGGCACCGGGCGGCAGTGCGTTGAAGCGCGTGGCCACGCGCCTGGCATGCGAAAGCACATCGCCTGCTGGAAGCACCGCAGTGGCGATGCCGAGTGCCACGGCTGCTTCCGCACTGACAGGTTCGGCGAGCAGCAGTGCTTCGGCCGCGCGCGCGTGGCCCATGAGCCGCGGCAGCAGCAGGCTGGAGCCGAACTCTGGCACCACCCCCAGCGTGACGAATGGAAACACCAGGCGCGTCTGCTCGCTCAGGTACACGAGATCACAGTGCAGCAGCATGGTCGCGCCAATGCCGATGGCCGCGCCGGTCACTGCTGCCACCACCGGTTTGTCGCAGGTCAGCAGCGCTTGCATGAATTGAGTAGTGGGAGATCCTGCTGTCAGCGGCGGCGCCGTGCGGAAATCCTCCAGATCGTTGCCGGCCGTGAAAATCCCGGGCTGTCCGGTTATCAGCAGCGCGCGCACGGACTTGTCTTCGACGGCCGCGGCGATGGCGCCGGCCATCGCCAGGTACATCGCCTGCGTCAGCGCGTTCTTCTTCTCCGGTCGCGCGATCTCGATGGTTGCGACACCCTCGAGGATGGCCATCCTGATTGTCATGCTGTGCCTCCGTATTCCCGCGTAACGCGCCGCCCTACTCCGGTGAAGAGTTCATAAGAGGCCGTTCGCGCCCACTCGGCGATCACCGCCACCGGAAGTTCCGGCCCCCAGAGCAGCACCTGGTCGCCGACCGCGACACCGGCGCAATCGGTGACATCGATCGTAATCGAGTCCATCGAGACACGGCCAACCAACGGCACCCGTTGATCCCGGATCCACACGGGAGTGCCGTTGGCGGCGTGGCGCGGGTAGCCATCGCCGTAGCCCAGTCCCACCGTGGCGATCCGGCTCGGGCGCGCCGCGGTCCAACAACCATCGTAGCCTACCGACTCGCCGGCCTCGATGTTGCGCACGGCAATGACCACCGCACGCAAGCTCATCGCGGCGCGCAACGGCAGCGGATGCTGGATGCCCAACGGATTATCGCCGTAGAGCGTGATGCCGGGACGCACCCAGCCTAAGCGCAGCGCGGGATGGGCGATCAGCACGGCCGAGTTCGCGGCACTCAGCTGCGCGGCCGGATGTCCCTCGACGGCAGCCTGGAAGCGTGCGATCTGGCGCGCCATCACCGGCGAATCGATCTCATGCGTGGTGCTGAAGTGCGTCATGAGCACCAGTTCGGTGATTCCCGGCAGCGCGGCGAGGCGTTGGCGGGCGGTGCGGAAGTTGTCGGGGTCGAGTCCCAGCCGGTGCATGCCGCAATCGAGTTTGAGCCAGACGCGCAGTGGCCGCTCGGCTGCAGCGGCCGCGATGGCGATGAGCGAACCGGCATCGTGCACGGTGACATCGATTGCCGCTGCCGAGCACAGGCCGAGTTCGGTTGCGTCGAGCACCGTACCGAGCAGCAGCAGGCGCTGCGAGAAACCGGCCTCGCGTAGCTCCAGAGCTTCTTTCAGCCGCGCGACCGCGAAGCCATCAGACGACACGAGGGCGCGCGCAGCAGGCACTACCCCGTGGCCATAGGCATCGGCTTTGACCATGGCCATGATGCGACTGTCGGGACAGAGCCGGCGAATGACCTCCAGATTGTGTCGAAGCGCCGACAGGTCGATCAGCGCGCTGGCCGTGTTCTGCATGACCGTCTGAGCTCAGGGCTGATCGCGCCACGCGAGCGTGAACATCAGATCGAAACTGCGCCCGGGTTCGGGTTCGTAGAAACGCATATTGGTCTCGTTGACGATGACAGAACCCACGTAGCTGCGGTTGCCGAGGTTGTCGATGCGCGCGTACTCGGTGACGTGCCAGCGCGGCAATTGCTGTACGAAACCAAAGCGCAGGTTGAGCACGGTATAGCCCGACGCGGCCTGGCTGTTGCGGTCATCGGCGTAGATCTGCGCGCGGCTGATGGCCTCGAGCGTGGCCGTGAAACCCTGCGGCACGTAAGCCCAGTTCAACGCAGCGTACAGCGAGTCCTCGGGTACGGCCGGCAGATGACTGCCCGTGTGTATCACGAATTCCTTGCAAGGTGCGCCGAGGCAAGTCGTGTAAGGCTGGGCGGTCACCGCGTTGATGTAGGTGTATGCGAGACGAGTGCTGAAGCCACCCTCGAGCGTCGAGTCCAGCCCCGCCTCGAAGCCGCGGCGTTCAGTCTGGCCGATGTTCTCGTACACCGAGCGGCCGGCGGCGTTGGCCTGCACGGCCAGCTCGTCCTGGGTCTGCACATAGAAAGCTGCCAGATCCGCGTGCAGCAGCTTGTTGCCCGCTTTGAGTCCGAGCTCGTAGTTATCGCTGCGCGCGGGCTTCAGCCCCAGGTTCAGGCCTGGAATGCTGCCATCGGTTGAACGGTACGCCAGGTCGTTTAGTGTGGGGGTTTCGAAGCCGCGCCCGTACGAGCCGTACAGATGCAGTTGGTCGGCGGCGCGAAACACCAGGCCGGCCACCGGGTTGGTGGCCGAGTAGCGCACGCCGGTATCGATGTTGCCGCTGGTGACCGGCATGAGGTTGTGGTCTTCCACCTGGACCACGCTGTTGCGCACGCCGGCGATCGCACGCCAGCGGTCGAAGGGGTCCCACTGCGCCTGCAGATACTCATCCAGGTCATAGACGCGGTTGTTCTCGTGCCGGCGCAGCGCGCCCTCGACCCCGAGCTCGTCGCCGATGAAGTTGGTGAAGCCCTGGCGGTGCTCTTCGAGATTGTCATAGCTCAATCCCAGCGTCATCTGCAGCGGCCGATCCAGCAGCAGGCGATGATCGGTCGCATGCAGATCGATGCCGCCAAAAAAACGGTTCAGCGCGATGACCCCGCCGGGATTGGCCGGCGAGCCTTCGGTCGAGGCCGGGATCGCCTGGAATTGCGTCGTAGAGCGATGGCCGCCATAGAGGGTGGCCTGCAGCGTGTCGTGCTCGGACAGGTCGCGCTCATAGATGGCGCCGACCTGCTCATTGTCGAGCGATTTGCGGCTGTTGTAGGCCAGCGCGTTGGTTCCCGCCTGGGTCGGGTCGGCAGCCAGCTGCGCGCGCGTCAGGCCGAGCGGATCCTGCGAGGAGGGGCTGGTGATCGCGTTGGCAACCAGCGTGAGGCGTGACACGTCATCCAGATCGAAGTGCACCTTGGTGTTGAAGAGATTGCGTTCGGCGGCCGAGTGATCGCGATAGCCATCGGTCTGGAAGTGCGAGCCGTCGATGACATAGTTCACGCCGGCATCCGCGCCGTCGACCTTGAGCCCGTAGCGCTGGGTCGAGAAGCTGCCGGCCTCGACCGAACCCTCGACGCCGATTCCGGGCCTGCCATCTTCGGTAAATACCGAAACCACGCCGCCGGAGGAGTTTCCATAGAGCGCCGAGAACGGGCCGCGCATCACCTCGATGTGCTGTGCCGACCCGAGATCGAACTGCGAAAACTGCCCCTGCCCGTCCGGCATGGTGCCCGGGATGCCATCCGAGTAGAGCCGCACGCCGCGCACACCAAACTGCGAGCGCGCGCCGAACCCGCGGATGGAGAGCTGCAGGTCCTGCGCATAGTTCTGCCGCATCTGCGCCGAGACGCCCGGCAGCGCGTCGAGCGTTTCCGACAGGTTGACCTGCATCTGTCCCTGCGAGATCTGCCGCTCATCGATGCGGTCGATCGACACCGGCAGCTCATCGATGGAGGCTGGCATGCGAGTAGCGGTGACGACAATGGCCGAAAGTTCAGTGTCCGCGGCAGCCGCAGCGGCGCCGCAGCTCAGGGCCGGCCCGATCGATAGCAGCATGGCCAGCAGCGGTTGGCGAAGCGATTGCAATTGTCTTCCCCGCGCACCGTCTCAGCCTGAGCTCAGCGCGCCTGTGGTCGAATGTGTGTGTTAAGCGATAATTGTAGCCGAGTCAGCAGAGTACCTGCACACCGGGAGTCGGATCATGTCACTTGCACTTTATGGCCATCCCTTCTCCTCTTACACGCAGAAGGCGCTCATCGCGCTGTACGAGAACGGCACGCCATTCGAGTTGCGTTCCATTGGGCCCGAAACGCCGCAGCACGTGGCCGAGTGGCTGCGGCGCTGGCCACTGCGCAAGTTCCCGCTGCTGGTGGATGGCGAGCGCGACGTCGCCGAGACCAGCATCATCATCGAGTACCTGCAGCTTCGTCACCCGGGACCGGTTCGGCTGCTGCCCGCGGACCCGATGGCCGCGCTGGAGGTACGGTTCCTGGACCGCTTTTTCGACCTGCATGTCATGAACCCTGTGGAGTCTGCGGTAAATGGGGCGCTGACAGGTGATCCGGTGAAGCGCCAGGAAGGACTGGCGCCGGCCAAGGACAAGCTGGACGCCGCCTATGCCTGGCTGGAAGGGCAACTGGGCGGCAAGACCTGGGCGGCGGGCGAGCAATTCACGCTGGCCGACTGCGCGGCCGCGCCATCGCTGTTCTACGCGGACTGGACGCACCGGATTCAGGAGAAATTCCCGCTGTTGCGCGCCTACCGCGCGCGGCTGCTGGCGCGGCCGTCGTTTGCCCGCGCGGTCAATGAAGCGCGGCCGTTCCGTCCGCTGTTCCCGCTCGGCGCGCCGGATCGCGACTAGTACAGGACTTAGAGGACTGGCACGCCTTCGCTGGCCTGCGCCGCGCGCAGGCCAGCATATGGCAGCACTTCGAGGATTTCCCCGGCGTTGAGGCGCTGCTGGGTCCGACGCCAGAAGGTCGGCTCGAACAAGTCGCGGTGCGCCGCCAGGAAAGCCGCGCGCTGCGCGCCCGCCATGCCGAGGAAATTGGTCAGCGTCTCGGGAAAGACATCCTTGTCGCCGACAAAGTACCAGGGCTCGGCATTCATCTCATCGTCTTCGCAGCTCGCGGTGGGAACGTCACGAAAGCTGCAGTCGGTGACGCGGCAGAGCTCGTCGTAGTCGTAGAAGATCACGCGGCCGTGGCGCGTGACGCCAAAGTTCTTCAGCAGCAGGTCGCCCGGAAACACATCGGTCATAGCCAGGTCGCGGATGGCCTGGCCGTAGTCGAGCGCGATGCGCATCGCATCAGCCTCGCCGGCCGACCGCAAGTACAGGTTCAGCGGCACCAGCCGGCGTTCGATATAGAGGTGATCGAAGATCAGGTCCTCGCCCTCCAGGTGCACGCTGTCGCCGGCCTCGGCCAGCAACTCCTCGAGCAGCGGTGCCGCGAAACGCTTGACCGGAAAGCGCAGTCGCCGGAACTCCTGCGCATCGATGAGCCGGCCGGCCCGATCGTGGCGGAACACGAAGGCGTATTTATCGATGACTTCCTGTTTCCACACATCCTTGACCGCGGGAATGTGCTCGCGGATGACCTTGAACACCACATCGAGCGAAGGCAGGGTAAAGCAGACCATGACCAGGCCGCGCTCGCCCGGCGCGTGTACGAAGTCGTCGCCGCTGTGCGCGAGATGGCGCATGAGGGTCCGATAGCGTTCGGTTTTGCCCTGCTTGGCGCGCCCCAGCACGGTGAACAGTTCGCCCACGGGCTTGCGGGGCAGGATCTCCTTGAGGAAGAGCACCGTTTCGGCCACGCGCTCGAGATCGACGTGAAAGTACGAGCGGGCGATGCCGAAGAGGATGCTCAAGTCATCCTCATCCAGAATCGTGGCATCGACCTCGACCCCGGAAGCGCCGTGTCGCAACGCCAGCGCCAGCGGCACCGATTGATTGCCGGCCAACACCCGCCCCACCAGATAAGCGCGCGTGGCCTGATAGAACACCGCATCGACAACCTCGATGCCGTCGACCTGGTCCGCTACCTCCAGCGAGTTCATTCGCCGCTCCATGGTGACGGCTACCGCTTGCGCGCAGCCTTCGAGATCGGCCCACGGCACGCCGAGCGCGCGATCCGACAGCAGCTGCCCGATCAGCGCCGGCAGTTCCCCCGACCTGCGATAGATGCGCGTGACCGTGTGTCCCTCGACCGAGGCCAGCGGATCGAGGTCCGTGGCGATGAATTCGACGTCGGAGGCCGCACCGACAGTACCGAACAGCTTGCGCGTGACCGAGCTGAAGAAGGTCTTGCAGAACTCGCTGTCGGGCAAGCCATCGGTGAGATTGGCGAAATGTCGCTTGACCTCGATCCACAGCTCGCGGCGACGAACATCGGCCCCGAGCGCGAATTCGAGCGCCTTGATGGTCTCGGCTACGCACTGATCGTACAGATCGATGCGCTCAACCGCATCGCTCTGGCCCGCGTGCCAATCGCGCGCGATGAAGCGCTCGGGCGCGCGGCGCGTGATGGCGCGAAAGCGCGCGTTGTACTGCAGGAAAGCCTCCACCACCTGCTGCGCGCATCGCACCGCATACAGGGCCGATTCGAACGCGGTGTGGATTTCCCCGTGCGAGAGCGATCGGGTCAGGGCGCTGATTCCAGCGGCCGTCGGCGGGGGTTGAGACTCTTCCACCTGCATCGTCTTAGGCGGTGTGGAACTGCTGTTCCTCGGTGCTGCCGCTCAGCGCGGCAAGCGAGGAGCTGCCGCTGGTGATCGCCTGCGTCACCGAATCGAAGTAGCCGGCACCCACTTCGCGCTGGTGGCGCGTCGCTGTATAGCCGACCTTCTCGGCCGCGAACTCGGCCTGCTGCAGGGCGACGTAGGCGGTCATCTGCGAGGCCTTGTAGCCGCGCGCCAGGTCGAACATCGCATAGTTGAGCGCATGGAAGCCGGCCAGCGTGATGAACTGGAACTTGTAGCCCATCGCGCCGAGTTCACGCTGGAACTTGGCGATCGTGGCGTCATCGAGCTTGCGCTTCCAGTTGAACGAGGGCGAGCAGTTGTAGGCCAGGCGCTTGTCCGGGAATTTGCGGTGAATGGCTTCCGCGAACAGTTTCGCCTCTTCCAGGTCAGGCTTACCGGTTTCACACCAGAGCAAATCCGAATAGGGCGCGTAGGAAAGACCGCGCGAGATCGCCTGGTCGAGTCCTGCCTTGACGTAGTAGAAGCCTTCCGCCGTGCGCCCCTTGCTCGAATCGATGAAGGCGCGATCGCGCTCATCGACATCCGAGGTGATCAGGGTCGCAGACTCGGCGTCGGTGCGTGCCAGCAGCACGGTCGGCACGTTGCACACATCGGCCGCCAGGCGCGCGGCCTGCAGCTTCTGGATGCCTTCCTGTGTCGGCACCAGCACCTTGCCGCCCATGTGGCCGCACTTTTTGGCCGAGGAGAGCTGATCCTCGAAGTGCACCCCTGCGGCGCCTGCTTCGATCATGCCCTTCATGAGTTCAAACGCATTGAGCACACCGCCGAATCCGGCCTCGGCATCGGCGACGATGGGCTTGAGCCAGTCGATGCTGTCATCGCCCTCGGCGTGATGGATCTGATCGGCACGGCGCAGGGCATTGTTGATGGAGCGCACCACCGCCGGCACCGAGTCGGCCGGGTACAGCGACTGGTCCGGATACATCTGCCCCGCCAGATTCGCATCGCCCGCCACCTGCCAGCCGGAGAGATAGATGGCATCAAGGCCAGCCTTGACCTGCTGCAGCGCCTGGTTGCCCGTGAGAGCGCCGAGCGAATTGACGAACGGCTTTTCGTTGATATAACGCCAGAGTTTCTCTGCCGTGATGCGCGCAATGGAATACTCGACCGGCACGGTGCCGCGCAGACGCACGACATCCTCGGCCTTGTAATCGCGTGTCACACCGCGCCAGCGCGGGCTCTCGCGCCAGTAACTGCGCAGTTCGTCGGCGGTCGGCAGGGTTCGGGGGGCATTCATCATCATCTCTCCAGCATCACTTGATAGGGTTCAGGAAGGATCGGTTCAGGACAACAGCTCGTACGCAGGCAGGGTCATGAAGTCCTCGAAAGTCTCGTCCGTGACCATGCCGGCGAACAGTCGCGTCGCCGTCGGGAATACACCCGACTGGGTACGCGCCGCGCCAACTTCGCGGTGGATGTGCCCGAGCTCCTCGCCCAGCAGCTCGTGGAAATATTCCGGCGTAAAGATGCGGCCTTCGGCCGTGCGGGTGCCATGGCGCAGCCACTGCCAAAGCTGCGCGCGGCAGATTTCCGCGGTCGCAGCATCCTCCATCAGGTGATAGAGCGGCACGCAGCCATTGCCGCCGAGCCAGGATTCGAGGTACTGCACGCCGACGCTGATGTTGCGGCGAATGCCGGCCTGCGTGACGGCACCTTGCGGAGCGCGCAGCAGGTCCGGCGCGGTGACGTGAACGTCGTTGCGCGCCACCTCGAGCTGGTTTTCACCGTGCATGACGGCATCGAAGGCTTGCCTGGCGATGGCAGCCAGCGCGGGATGTGCGATCCAGGTGCCATCGTGACCAGCCCTGGCTTCCCGAAGCTTATCGGTGCGCACGCGCTCCATCGCCGCGGCGTTTGCGGTGGGGTCGCCGGCGATCGGAATCTGTGCGGCCATCCCGCCGATGGCATGGGCGCCGCGGCGATGACAGGTGTGAATCAGCAGATCCACATACGACTTCATCGGCGCCCGATCCATGGTGACCGCGTCGCGGTCGGGCAGCACGCTGTCGGCGCGCTGCCGCAGCTTCTTGATGTAACTGAAAATGTAGTCCCAGCGGCCGCAATTGAGTCCGGCCGAGTGCTCACGCAGCTCGAACAGGATCTCGTCCATCTCGAAGGCGGCAAGAATCGTCTCGATCAGCACGGTCGCGCGAATCGTGCCGCGGGGAATTCCCAGGTGCTCCTGCGCAGCCAGGAACACATCGTTCCACAAGCGCGCTTCGAGATGACTCTCCAGCTTGGGCAGATAGAAGTAAGGCGCGGTGCCGGCGCGCGCCAGTGCTTCGTGGTTGTTGGCCAGGTACAGCGCGAAATCAAACAGCGCGCCCGAGACTGGCTGGCCATCAACGCGCACATGCTTTTCCGGCAGATGCCAGCCGCGGGGACGCACTATCAGCGTCGCCGTGCGCTCGTTGAGGCTGTAGCTGCGGCCGCGCGCATCGGTGAACGCGATGCGGCGGTGCAACGCATCGGCGAGGTTGACCTGGCCGCGCAGCAGATTGTCCCAGGTCGGCGAGCAGGAATCCTCGAAGTCCGCCATGAAGGTGTTGGCGGCCGCATTGAGCGCATTGATCACCAGCTTGCGATCGGTCGGCCCGGTGATCTCGACGCGGCGGTCCAAGAGGTCGTGCGGCGCCGGCGCAACGCGCCACTCGGCCCGGCGCACATCGGCGGTAGCGGGCAGAAAATCCGGCAGCTCGCCCGCGTCGAAGGCGCGCTGGCGTGCCTGGCGCTCCGCCAGCAGCGCAAGCCGGCGCTGATCGAAGCGCGCATGTAGATTCATGAGCAATCCGAGCGCGGCGGACGTCAGCGCTTCGCCTGCGCGTTCGACCCCGCTCGGCGCCACGATGGCTTCCGGAGGCTGGACATAATGCTCGCCCCGCGCTGTCAGCACGCTGCTCATGACAGCAGCATACCCACCAATTTGGGAATAATTGACTTTAAAAACTTCACAGTGTTAATTTCACACAACGATGCCGAACCTGATGCGGAAAGGTCACTTTCTGGGCGCGAAATTGCGCAATATCCGCAAGCGCAATGGCCTGACCCTGGAGGAACTCTCGAGCCGCTGCGTGCAGATGGACGCCGAGAACGGCCCGTCGATGTCCTACCTGAGCATGATCGAAAGCGGCAAGCGCACGCCGTCGGCCGCCCTGCTGGCCCTGCTGGCCCGGGTCTTTCAGCGCGAGGTCGCCTGGTTCCTGGATGAGAGCGCCGATGGTGCCGAGCCCGCGCCGAGCGTCGGCTCGGCCCGCGGCGGCGGCGCCGCGCGCATTCCGCTAGAGCCAGGATTCCTCTTCTCCAAGGAACTACTGCAGTCGGCGATTCCGGAGCTGCTGACGCAAACCGGCACCAGCGGACGCCAGTTTGCGCATCTGCTGATCCGTTCGCACCAGGAAATGTCGCGCAATGACTTTCCGGACCTGGAGCGCAGCGCCGAGCAGGTGGGCGAGCGCCGCTTCCCGCTCTCGGTCGAGGACCTCACGGGACTCGCCACCCGGCACGGATTGCAACTGCGCTGGTTCGATCGCCGGCCGGCATTGGTACGCGACAAGGATCAGCAGGTGCGCAGCATCGTGCGGTCCTTCTTCGAGCCACCCGGCACCGTCTACCTCAACCGCGCGCTACGCGCCGATCCTGCGCGATTGAAATTCGACCTCGCCACGCACATCGGTCACAAGGTGCTGCACGGTGGCGATGGCATGAAGTCCGCACACGCTACCGGCGGGGAGATGGGCGGCAGCCCGGAAGGTGGCGCGGACCTCGCGGGGCTGCGCGCGCAGGATGTGCTGCATGCCTGGCGCGACTTCGAGTGCAGCTTCTTTGCCGGTGCGCTGCTGTGCCCCAAGATCCCGTTCCGCCGCTTCCTGGCACGCGAGCGTTATCGCGTCGAAGCAGCCGCCAAACTCGACCTGACTCCAGCGGTGGTCATGCGCCGCATGACCAAGGTGTCACCCTATCCATACTGGCACTTCTTCGATGCCTATCCGCCGGGCTACCTGCGCGCGGTCTATCGCGGTAACGGCATCCCGCTGCCCTGGGGCAACATGGCGCGCGCGTCCGATCCCTGTCCACAGTGGGCGGTGTTTCGCATGATCGGGGGACACCAGAAAGAATCTGGATCGCAGATCTCGGTACTGCGGGACCAGGATCGCTCGCTGCTCTACTGCTGTTACTCGATGCGCACGCGTGACATGGCAGGCAACCCCCACGTGCTGTCGGTGGGCATCGATCTGGCGCCGGTGCTCGATGCCAACGGTGCCGACTCCGCGCAGATAGTGGCCAGCATTGCCGCCGATTGCATGCGCCGGCGCGCCGACGCACCGATTCCGCAGGCCGCGGCCAGCGCGCTGCGCGCGGCCGCCGGCGTGCTCAACATCGCCTGGGTGGAAGAGGCATTGGAACATCCGGCCCGCATCATCTGTCCGCGCAGCGCGCACTGCCCGCGGCCGGATCGCTGTGAGGGTGCCGTGCCCTCGCACGCACGCGAAGTCACCGATATCCGCGCGGAGATACTCGGAGCGGTGGCCGTCAAATAGATCGATCCTGTATCAGAAGGTACGCGTATCTCTTTGTTTATAATGCGTAATATAAGGCTGCTTCCGCTGTTATTGATTGCCTTTGCCGGCAGCCGTGCCTACGGCATCGACACCGCAGAGCCGCCCGTCCACGGACTGTGGATCTGGCGCGGCCCGGAAGTGCTGAGCGAAGCCCAGTCGATCCAGGCGATTCGCGGCTTCTGCCAGTCCGAAGGCATCAACGAAATCTATGTCTCCGTGCCCAGCCCATACGATGCGCTGCAAGCGCTGCGTCTTTCGCAGCTGATCACGCACATGCATCAGTCCAGCATCCGGGTTGAGGCACTGATCTCGAGTACCGATGCGGACGAGCCTGGTGCCCCGCGGACCAGGCTGCTCGATCACGTCCAGGCCATCGTGCAGTTCAATCGCGATCACGCCATGCAGCGCTTCGACGGCATACACCTGGATATCGAACCGCAGCAACGACCCGAAAACAAAGGTCCGGGCAATCTCGAGTTCCTGCCCGGACTGATCACTACCTATCGCGCGGTGCGCGTGCTCGCCGATCGCGCCGGTCTCACGCTCAACGCGGACATCCAGGGCAAAGTACTCGAGGCCGACCTTGCTCAGCGACGCGCTCTGCTGCGTTCGGCGCCGCGCTTCACCTTGATGCTGTACGAACTCGACCGCCCGGGGGATGGGCGTTCATCGGCGCAGCAGATCGAGAAGCTGCGTGACGCCAGTCATCGCTTTCTCGAGATGGCGTACGAAGGACTCGATGAACCGAAGCTGGCGCAGTTAGCGATTGCGCTACGCACCGCGGACTACGGCGCGCAATTGCCGCAGATGCTCGGCCTGCTCGATCATGACAATCGCGCGAACCCGCATTATCTTGGCTGGGCCCGCCATTCCTATAACGATACGCTGCCCAACGTAGGCGCCGACCGACGATAACAGGTGGGAAGCGCTGCTGTGGCGCGTTGAACGATCGAATCAATATTCTCCCAGTGCTCAGGAAATGAGCCGTTAAAGCACGCATAGACGCATAGAGGAGAACGAGATGAAACTATTAGCGAGCCTGGTTGTGTTGGCGCCTTTCCTGTCAGGCTGCATCAGCAGCAGCAGTCCGCCGCCGCCGGCCAAGACCACTGTCGTGGTGCCCTCGAACAGCACAACCACGGTAGTGTGCGCTGACGGCACCGAGCCGCCCTGTCATTAAGCGCTCATTGCGCTGAGGTCACGGGCTCACCACCGCGGTGAGCGCGCGCCAGCCGCAGCACGGGTCGCCACACCTGGCCTGCGAACACGACACCGTGGACTGGCAGTGGCAATCCGGCGGATGCGAGCACCTGCGCGGCCCATGTGTTGCAGGTGTAGTCGGCGGAGTAACGCAGCGATGAACGCCAGTACGTGCTGTCCTCGTACGGACCAGGTCCGTCGGATTGCGGACTCCCGTCATGCAACGACATGGATGCGGCCATTCTGCGCTGCGCCTGCAGCGCCTCCCCTGCGGTTACCGTCAGCTCGACGACGTGGCTGTCGCCGAAGGCCTGCTGCGGAGTTCCCTGCAATGCAGTGATCAACATGATCCCATCGCCGGGCCACAGCGCTGCGAGCATGTTGGGAAAATCCGGATTGTGCGCGTGCAGGTAGCGGCGATCGCCAAAGCCGAAGGTAAAAAAACGTGCTGGCGGAAACTGCTCCCTTGCCTGCTTGAGTGGCCCTGACAGATCCTCGGCGGCGAAACCCACATCGATATGCCAGCCGCGGCGCACCACGTACAGCGTGACATTGCGTGCAGGCGCTGCCTCCTGCGCCGCCGTCGCATTGACGGCGGGAGTGTCGGCTGCTCCCTGGGTAGCGCAGCCAGCGAGCCACTGCGGCATTGCGATGGCCATCGCCGCCAGCAGCGCGCCACGGCGCAGCCAGGCGGCGATCATCCGCGGCAGGATTGACGATAGCGTCGGGGCGGCAGGCCGCAGCGCCTGCTGAACACCGCCGTGAAGTGACTCTGGGAGGCGAAGCCTACGCGCCTGGCGACTTCGCCGATTTCTTCCTCGGTCGTGCGCAGCAGTTCCTTGGCGCGTTCGAGGCGGCGACCGATCACGTACTGATGCGGCGGCTGACCGATCGACTTGCGGAAGCCGCGCGCGAACCGGAACGTGCTCAGGTTGGCGGCGGCCGCGATCGCATCCAGTGAAACGTCTTCACACAAATGGGCTTCGATGTATTCGAGCGCCGCGCGCAAGCGGTGCGGCGGCAGATCCAGCCGATCGAGCACCTCGTTGCTGTGCAGCGTCGAGTGCCGGCGCAGCAGCTGCAGCGTCAGGGTATGCGATGCCGATTGCGCGAACAGCGAGCCGCACACCCCGGGCTGCGAAAGCTCGGTGTTGATCTTCAGCGCAATCTCCATGATCGCCATGTCGGTCAGACCGATGCCGTCGAGCAACTGCACGGAACGGTCGCCGAGTTCCTGCACGGCGTCGTTCATGACCACCGGATCGAGGAAGATATGCAGCTCCTCGATTTCTCCTTTCCATTCCCAATGACTGCCCTGGTGGGCCGACATGATCATGATGTTGCCGGGCACCGAGCGGCTGCGCCGTTCCAGGCCGTTCCAGCGCGACGACAGCTGGCATGGGTTGGACAGGTGCGCAACGATGAAATGGCGGTCGATCGGCGGCAGATCGAGCTGCCAGCTCTGAGGATTGGCAAGACGGTAAGCCTGGATGTGCTGCCAGCCGAGCGCCTCACTCGACAACTGCGGTGCACGCGGCATCAGCTTCATCCACTCCCGCGGCGCTAGCATGCGATGAGCCTACTCTGGCGCTCGCTGCGGAATCAAGAAGATCCGCGTCAGCACGATGAAGCACAGCGCCGCCGCGAGCGCGGATGGCAGGGACGCGCTCAGCAGGCGGTAGGGTCCACTTGAAGCGTAGGTGAGCGGGTTGAGCAGCCAGAGGTACACGCCGCACCCGAGAGCGAGCGCCAGCAGCGCGGCCGGATTGAAGCCGGCGATGCTGCGATAAGGTGCCGAGGGGTCGTGGCTGTAGATCGCGCGAATTTCGATATGGCGCCGGCGCAGCACGAAGTAGTCGGCGATCTGGATGCCGCACAGCGGCGCGAATGCCACACCCAGGAACGCGAGGAAGGCGCCGAATCGCGCGAAGAACAATTCCGGGATCAAGGCGCCCACCAGGGCCACGGGTGCGATAGTGATCAGCAGCAGCGTCGACCAGGAAACACGCTCGAGGGCGGCAAAGTTGCGCAGCCCGATCGCGGATGAATAGATCCCGGTTATCGCGGTACCGAAATTGGCCAGGGAGACGAAGATCAGCGAAATGATGGCGTAGGTCGGACCGCCCACCGAACGCAACCACTCGGACGGATCCGAGGACTTCAATACCAGGATGCCGGCAAGACCGATCAGGCTCAGCAGTGGAATCGAGGCACCCATGCCCAGCATGACGGGAACCACGGCCGTGCGCGCGTTCGGGGCCATGCGAATCATCGCCCCGATGTAAGGCCACCAGGACATCGTCGAGGTGATGCCGATCTCCACGCCGGTGGTGTAATTCCACAGCCGGTCAGGGCTCGCCATTGCCGGCTCGGCCCGACGCAACTCGGGCCAGCGGTGCGAGACCAGCAGCCACAGCATCCAGAAACCGATCGGGACATGCGCCGCCAGGACATTGGACACCTTAGTGACACCGCTGGCCCCGCGCAGCAGCGTCAGGTAGATGACGGCGCAGGCCATCAGGGTCGCAGCCGGCACCAGTTCCCGGGCGCTGTAGCCGCGGGGCATGGCGCCGAGCGCGAGCAGCAGTTGCGCGGCAGATTTTGAGCCGAATATCAGCAGCAGCGAATTCCAGCCGACGATCGAGATCAGTTGCATCGCCGATGGGATTATCCAGCCGCGGCGGCCGAATTGCGGCCGCGTCGCGGCGATCGAATCGATGCCGAAGCGAGCACTGACGGGTCCGGCTGCCAAAAAGGCCAGCAGCATGCCGATCATGCAGCCGGCGGTCAGCGCGGCCGCACCCTGTTTGAAGTTCAGGTAATAGCCCGTGTACTCGCCGATGATGTAGCACCAGGTGGCGGCGCCCGCCGTGGCGAGCGCGATGCCGAGCCGCCACGGGCCCCAGTCGCGCTCGGAGGGTAGCATCGGCCACGCGCTCTTGTCGGCGTCCTCGCTCAAGCCCACGAGCCCCTCGAGTTCACCATTCCCTCAGGTCCACCAGCCCCAGAGCAGTAACGCCGCAGGGATGGCGACACCAAACAGCAGCAGCCAGAACCAGCTCGCGCGGTTGAAGTCGCCGCGGTCGTCGACGTTACGTTCGAGAATGGCGATCCGCCGCGCCAGTTCCGGTGACAGCGGTGGATCGGGCATCGGGGTGGGATTCGGCATCGGCGTAGGGGAACCACCAGAAATCATGCGGATTTGCGGCCGGGTCGATCATAGCCAATTTCGTATGGCGGAAACTGTCGAGCCCCTCCGAGCCCAGCTGCCGGCCCATGCCCGAATATTTTCGTCCGCCGAAGGGACCGGCATCGTTGTCCAGCAGCGGCGCATTGACCCACACCATGCCGGCCTCGATTTCATTGACGGCGCGCATCGCCTCGTTGAGATCGAGCGTGTAGATGCTCGCGCCCAGCCCGTAGCGCGAACGGTTGGCAAGCGCCACCGCCTCATCGAAGTTTGCGACGCGGGTCACCGGCGCGACCGGGCCGAAGGTTTCCGCCTGCATGATGTCCGCCGTCGGCGGCACGTCCACCAGCACCGTGGCCTCGGCGAAAAAACCCTTGTCGAGGCCGCGCGGCCGGCCGCCGCCAATCCCCGTGCGGATGCCCTGGGCCCTGGCTGTGTCGAGAATGCGCTGGAAGCGCGTGAGCTCGCGCGCGGAGGCCAGCGGCCCCATGTCCACGCGGTCCAGCCCATTGCCGACGCGCACCGCGGCGGTGTGCGCGATCAGGCGCTCGACGAACTCATCGTAAACGCGCTCGTGCACATAGAACCGCTCGGCCGCGGCACATACCTGGCCGCAGTTCAGGTAGGCACCGAAGGCGGCGGCGCGCGCCGCCGTCTCGATCGGCGCGGAGGGCATGACGATGAAGGGATCATTGCCCGAGGTCTCGATCAGCGAGCGCTTGTATTGACGCGCACAGGCCTCCGCCACCGTGCGGCCGGTCTCGATCCCGCCCGTGAAGGCCACCATGTGCGTGTCAGCGTGCTCGACCAGTTGCGATCCCACCTTGCCGCTGCCGGCCAGCACCTGCACCAGGCCTGCCGGCAGCGACTCAAACGGCTTGACGAATCGCAGGGTCGTCAGCGTGGTCAGGTCAGAGGGCTTGATGATGACGGCATTGCCGCAGCCGATCGCCGCGGCAGCCTGCCAGCACAGCAGGCACAGCGGATAGTTGAACGGCAGGATGATGACGACGACCCCGAGCGGCTCCTTGGTCGTAAAGTGAAACTGCGCATCGACCGTGGGCCCGAGCACCTTGCCGAGTTCGTGGCGCGCGATTTCGGCGTAGTAGTCCACGGCCGTCACCGACCAGCTCACCTCGTCTGCCGATTCCTTAAAAGGTTTGCCCATCTCGCGCGTGAGCATCTCGGCGACCACCGGTCGATCCTGGCGCATCGCCTGCGCCACCTCGTGCAGCATTTCCGCGCGACGGTGATAGTTGACCTTGTGCCAGCGCTTCTGCGCCGCATTGGCGATCCGCACGGCCTCATCGACTTCCTCGCCGGTCGCATCCGTGTAGCGGCCGATGACCTGCTCGGTGGCCGGATCGATGATGTCGGCGTTGCGATCACCGCGCGCGGCGCGCAGTTCGCCCCCGATGTAGTGACGGCCGCTGAGCTGGCCGAGCAGTGAATCAACACCCATACACACTCCTGCCGCGCGCAAAGCGCCTGCGGTCGCAGCAGTGTGTCGGCGGTGCGCGGGTGCGTCTTTCGCGTTCCTGCCACGGCTGTCGCGATCTTGCTCATTTAGACGTGCCCCACCCGCGAGTGATCGCCCGGTTCTGGCGCATTGGCAGCGCTGTCTCTAGCCTTTGCGCATGAGCACCGATCGGCCCCCGCATCAGCCCCCGCCCAGCCAGGCCCGCGTCGTCATCATTGGCGGCGGGGTGATCGGCTGCTCGATCGCGTATCACCTGACCAAGCTTGGCTGGCGCGATGTGCTGCTGCTGGAGCGCAAGCAGCTCACCTGCGGCACGACCTGGCACGCGGCAGGCCTGCTGACCACGCTGCGCGATACGGTCACGCAGACGCGGCTGGCCAAGTACACGCAGGATCTCTACCGGCGGCTCGAAGCCGAGACCGGCCAGGCCACGGGCGTGATTTCCTGCGGCTCGATCCAGCTGGCCGCGACGCCGGCCAAGGCAACGGAAATGCGGCGCGGAGTGAACATCGCGCGCTCGTTCGGTGTCGAGGGCCACGAAATCGATCCTGAGAGCGTGCAATCGATGTGGCCGCTGGCCGATGTGTCGGACCTGACCGCGGCGTTTCATTTCCCGGGCGATGCGCGCGCCAATCCCGCCGATGTCACACAGGCGCTCGCCAAGGGCGCGCGTGCCGGCGGCGCGCGGCTCATCGAACACACGCGCGTGACCGGCATCACCAGCGCCGCCGGCCGCGTCACCGGTGTGGTCACCGAACGCGGCACGGTCGGCGCGGAATACGTCGTCAACTGCGCGGGCATGTGGGCGCGCGAAGTCGGGCGCCTGGCCGGCGTCGATGTGCCGCTGCAAGCCGCCGAGCACTACTACCTGATCTCCGAGCCGGTCGAGGGCATGCATCCGCTGCTGCCGATCCTGCGCGATCCGTGCAATGGCGCCTACATTCGCGAGGAAGCCGGCAAGATCATGGTCGGACTGTTCGAACCGATCGCCAAGGCCTGGGCCGCGGACGGCATACCCGAGGACTTCTGCTTCGGCGACATTCCGCCCGACTGGGATCGCATGTATCCGTACATCGAGCAGGCCATGCGGCGCATACCGACGCTGGCGAACACCGGCATCAAGCTGTTGTTCTGTGGTCCGGAGTCCTTCACGCCCGATCACAACTACATCATGGGGGAGGCGCCGAATCTCAGGAATTTCTTCGTCGCCGCGGGATTCAACTCGCTGGGCATCCTCTCGGGCGGCGGTGTCGGCCACGTGATGTCGCAATGGATAGTCGATGGGCACGCGCCCATGGACGTCTGGTCGGTGGATATCGGCCGGCTGCATGCCTGGCAGAACAATTCCCGCTACCTGCTTGATCGCACGGTCGAATCCCTTGGCATCGGCTACCAGGATCATTGGCCTTTTCGGCAATGGCAGAGCGCCCGCAATGTCAAAAAGAGCATCCTGCATGACCGGCTCGAGGCCGCCGGCGCCTGCTTCGGCGAATCCGCCGGCTGGGAGCGACCCAACTGGTACGCGCGTCCAGGGCAGACGGCGTCCTACGAATACGGCTGGGGACGACAGAACTGGTTCGCCAACAACGCCGAGGAACACCGTGCCGTGCGCGAGCGCGTCGGCCTGTTCGAACAGAGCTCCTTTGCCAAGCTTCAGCTCGAGGGGCGCGATGCCGAGAGCGTTCTCAATCGCATCGCCACCGCATCGGTGAGCGTACCGCCGGGGCGAGTCGTTTACACGCAGTTCCTCAATGAGCGCGGTGGCATCGAGGCCGACCTGACGATCGTCCGGCTGACAGTGGATCGCTTCATGGTCATTACCGCCGCATTTACCCAGACGCATGTCGAGGCCTGGATCCGCAACCACACGCCGCCCGAAGCCCACTGCGTACTGACCGACATCTCCGGCGCCTACGCCATGCTCAACGTGCAGGGACCGGCCTCGCGCGCGCTGCTACAAAGCCTCTCGCCGCAGGATTTCTCCAACGCGGGCTTCCCGTTCGGCGGCTGCCGTGTGATCCAGATCGGCTACCAGAGCGCCCTGGCATTGCGGCTCACTTACATGGGCGAACTGGGTTGGGAGTTGTACATCCCGACCAGCTTCGCCCTGCCCGTCTACGACGCGCTGATCGCTGCGGGAAAGAATCACGGCCTGCGACACTGCGGCTACCACACTCTCAATTCGCTGCGCATCGAAAAAGCCTATAGGGACTGGTCACACGATATAGGGCCCGACGACGATCCATTGCAGGCGGGCGTGGCCTTCACCTGCGCCTGGGATAAACCCGGCGGCTTCATCGGCCGCGAATCGCTGCTGCGTTCGCGTGCTGCCGGCGTGCCAAAGCGACGGCTGGTGCAGTTCATGCTCGAGGATGCCGAGCCGCTGCTTTATCACAATGAACCGATTTATCGCGACGGCGCCATCAATGGCCACACGACATCGGCCATGTACGGCCACACCCTGGGTGCGGCTGTTGCGCTCGGCTATCTGGAATCGTCCGATGGCGTCAGCGATGACTATGTGAAGTCGGGTCGCTACGAGATCCAGATCGACCGGCGCCGCGTTCCCGCACGCGCCTCGCTCACACCGCTCTACGATCCGAAGAGCCTGCGCGTACGGCAGTGATATCATTCCCCTGCCCCGCTGCAGGAGAACAGCCTTGATCCCGGAAACGACGTACCCCAGTGCGCCGCGTGGCCGCGCCGTGCCGCTGCTACTGGTGCTGGCGGCAGTGCTGATCGGCAGTGCGCATATTTCCGGTGCGCAGACGGCAGGCGCGCCAATCCCGGGCAATGTCGATGCAGCACGACTGGAACATGCAGCCGCTGAACCGCAGAACTGGTTCACAGGCGGGCGCGACAGCGAGGGTACCTATTACTCGCCGCTGACCAGTATTGATGCCAGTAACATCGACAAGCTCGGTTTCGCCTGGGACTACGATCTGGCCACCGATCGCGGCCAGGAAGCCACGCCCGTCGTAGTCGACGGGGTCATGTACACCTCCAGCACCTGGGGCTGGGTGTACGCGGTGGATGCCGCTACCGGCAAGGAGCTGTGGCGTTATATCCCGCAGATGGATCTGATCTACGGACGCAATCCCTGCTGCGACCTGGTCAATCGCGGCGTCGCGGTATTCAAAGGCAAGGTGTACGTCGCCTCCGTCGATGGCCACCTGCATGCGCTCGATGCAGCGACCGGCAAGCAGGTGTGGGAAGCCGACACGCTGGTTGATCACAAGCTGCCTTACTCGAGCACGGGTGCGCCGCAGATTGCCGGTGATGTCATCGTCATCGGCAACGGCGGCGCGGACATGGGGCATGTGGCCGTACGCGGCTACGTGGCCGCGTACGATCTGGAAACCGGCGCCTTCAGATGGCGTTTCTGGACCGTGCCGCCGCCCGTGGGTCAGCCCTACGAGAACCCCGAACTCGCAGCCGCCGACAAGACCTGGGATCGGCGCCGGCCGCCGCAATTCAACGGCGGCGGGACGGTCTGGGACGGTCTCGCCTACGATCCGAAACTCAACCTTCTATATATCGGCACGGCCAATGCGGCGCCCTATGACCTGCGGCAGCTTGGCAAGCAACGGCTCGACTCGCTCTACACCGCCTCGATCATGGCGATTCACGCTGACAGCGGCCGCATGGCCTGGTACTACCAGACCACGCCGCGCGACAGCTGGGATTTCGATGCCGTGCAGAAGTTCGTGCTGGCCGACATCAAGGTTGGCGGCCAGCCGCGTGCGGTGATCATGCAGGCCAACAAGAACGGCTTTTTCTACGTGCTCGATCGCAAGACCGGCAAACTGCTATCGGCCAATCCTTTCAGCTACGTCAACTGGGCTTCGCGCGTCGACACGAAAACCGGGCGGCCCGTGGTGACGGCGCAGGCGGATTGGTACGCAAAACCGAAAACCATCTATCCCTCGTGGGCCGGCGCGCACACGTGGAACCCGATGTCGTATAGCCCGCGCACCCACCTGGTCTACATCCCGGTGATCGATGTGCCCGCAGTCTGGGTCGATCTGCTCCATAACGGCGGATCGGTGAAGTTCATCGACGGCTTCTTCACGGTCAACGGCGTCATCGTCGATGACACCTACTCGGCCGAGGATCTCAAGGCGTTGTACGGGCCGCTGCCCGACATGGCCAGCATCAAGGCGAGCCGTCCGCAGAAACCCACGCGCGAGATTCTGCGTGCCTTCGATCCGGAAACCGGCAAGACCGCCTGGGAAGTAGAGACGTCCTCGGGTATTCGCGGCTACGACGGCGGCATCATGTCCACCGCCTCGAACCTCGTGTTCCAGGGCCGCGGCAGCGGTGAGCTATGGGTTTATGCAGCCGACACCGGCAAGGTGCTCAAGGTCATCAAGACCGGCAGCCACATCCTGGCGGCGCCGATGACCTATGTCGTCAACGGCGAACAATACGTTGCAGTCCAGGCCGGCTACGGCGGCGCGGCCATCACGGTCGGCCCCATCCCGCCCAGCAGCGCTGCGCTCAAGTACCAGAACGTCAATCGGCTGATCGTCTTCAAGCTCGGCGGCGGCGAGGTGCCGACACCGCCGGCGCGCGTAGAAGGACCGTTTCCCCAGCCGCCGCGGCAAACCGGCAGCGCGGCCAGCATCAAGGCCGGCGAAATCAAATTCGTCGAGGAGTGCTCGCGTTGCCACGTGCTGGGTCCCAGCTCGATACCGGATCTGCGTCGCCTCAGTCCCGAGCTGCACGACATGTTCAAGGACATCGTGCTGCGCGGGGTATTGGGGCCGGCCGGCATGGAGCGATTCGACGATCTGATCAGCGATCAGGACGCCGATGACATCCATGCCTACCTGATCGATCAGAGCTGGCAGGCCTTCAACGCCCAGCAGTCGGCCACTCCCGCGCACTGAAGTCTAGGGCGCGGGCGGCCAGAGCAGCGGAAACAGCGGGTGTTCCATCGGAGCACCCGCGGGCAACTCATCGAGCAGTCCGGGGAACTCGGGCGAGGTGCGCCAGGCACGCGGTGCATGCCGTATGTCATCGCCCAGAAAGCGCACCGAGAACACACGCCGTCGGCTCGTGCCGCTGACGCCGGCACTGCCGTGCAGGGTGAGCATCTGGAAGCAGACCATGTCGCCGGGCTCGAGCGCCCAGCCGAGAATGCGATGCGCCGAGCGATCGGCATCGATGTTCGGCAGGTCTGCCAGGCTGCCTTCCGGAAACCAGCGGGCCTGGCTGTCGAGGAAGGTGCGCGGCATCAGCCAGGGACCCTGGTGCGATCCGGCCACCAGCTCCAGCGTGGATTCGCGACTGACCGGATCAACCGGAATCCACATGCTGACGTTCTGGCGTCCTTCGATGTTGTAGTAGGGCTGATCCTGGTGCCAGGGTGTTCGCTGGCGCGTACCGGGCTCCTTGGTCAGCATATGGTCGTGATAGAGCCGCACCGTCCGGCTGCGCATCAGTTGGGCCGCCGTGCGTGACAGCGCGGCATCGAAGATGAAGCGGCGATAGAACGCATTGTCCTGCCAGGTGCAGAAATCCTCGACGAAGTAGCCGGGGTCATCGGGCGCACTGGCGACCTTGGCACGAGGGCTCAAGCGGCGGAGGTTCTCATCAATCCCGGCGCGCAGCAGCTCGAGCTGTGCCGGGGTGAGCTGCCCGCGCAGGCACACCGCCCCGTCGCGCTCGAAGGCCTCGACGTCTACCGCCGATACAGGGGCTGCTCCTTCCATGGCGATATCGTATCGCTAAGCGATCGGCCGTAGCGTAAAGTCAGCTCATGAGAGCGCCACTCTGGCTTGCCACCGCAGCCTTAAGCGCCTGCCTGGGGTCGGTCGCGCAAGCGGAAACGACCCTTAAGCTGGTCGAAGTCATCACGAGTCCCGAGCGGACCGAAACGCTCCGGGCCATCGTCAAGACATTCGAGGATGCCAATCCCGACACCCACGTGGAAATCATCTCGCTGCCCTGGGGACAGTCGTTCGAGAAGTTCGCCACGATGGTGGCCGCCGGCGATTCCCCTGATGTGGTCGAGATGCCAGATACCTGGCTGGCGCTGTACGCCAATAACAACGCGCTCGAGAATCTCGAGCCATACCTGAAGACCTGGGATCACACCGGCGAACTCAATCAACGCACGCTGCAGCTCGGCCGCGTCATCCACAACACCGCCTACATGCTGCCTTACGGCTTCTACCTGCGCGCGCTCTACTACAATCGCAACCTGTTCGCGCAGGCCGGGGTCACCGCGCCGCCCAGGACACTGGATGAATTCATCGCAGTATCGAAGAAGGTATCCGCACTGCCGGGAAAGTACGGCTACTGCCTGCGCGGCGGCGCCGGCGGCGTCAATGGCTGGCTGATGTTCGGCGCATTGGCGACCGGCGATGATGTGTTCTTCAGGCCTGACGGCACATCCACCTTCACGGACCCCGGCTGGATCCGCGGCTTTGGCGTGCTGGCGGACCTTTACAAGCAGGGCTTGGCGCCCAAGGACAGCATCAACTGGGGCTACAACGATGTGGTCTCGGGTTTCTATTCCGGTGTCTGCTCGATGATCGATAACGATCCGGACGCACTGATCGCGATTGCCTCGCGCATGAAGCCGGAGGAATACGGCATCGCGCCCTGGATCAAGGGTGTCGGCGGCAAGAGCTTTCCGACCATCGGCTATGGCGGCTGGTCGATGTTCGCCAACAGCCAGCACAAGGCGCTGGCCTGGAAGCTCATTGCCACGCTCGACAGTCCTGCAGGGAGTCTCGCCTGGAACCGGCGCATCGGCGCGCTACCTATCTACACCGCCGCGGCCAAGGATCCGATGTATGCCGACCCGCGGTACAAAGGCTGGTTCGAGGAACTTGCCGATCCCAATGTGTCGCCGATGATCATGCCGATGGATCTTCGCAGCTGGGCACTGTTTGCGAGTTCCATCGTGCCGCGTACGACGCAGAACCTGCTGCTCGGCAAGCTGACCGCGCCGGACATGGCGCAGCAATGGGCGCAGCTTCTCACCAAGGCGAAACAGAGTCAGAAGTGACTGCCTTCGGCCGACGACTCGCCAGCGGCGCTGAGCCGTACCTCTACACCGCGCCGGTGCTGCTGCTGATCGTCGCCATCATGCTGGTGCCGCTGGGCGTCGGGCTGTCGTACGCGTTTCGCGACCTGCAGCTGCTCGATCCCTTTGCCGGCGCCTTCATCGGCCTGGATCATTTCCGCGAGCTGATCGCGGATGACATCTTTCGCGACGCGCTGCGCAACACCGTGGTGTGGACCTGTGCCTCGGTGAGCCTGCAGTTCGTGCTGGGGCTGGGACTGGCGCTGCTGCTCAATCGCGAATTCCGCGGCCGGCGGCTGGTGCAGGCGCTGGTGTTCCTGCCCTGGGCGGTGCCGACCTTCCTGGTGGGCCTGGACTGGCAGTGGCTGTTCAATCCCGTGGTCGGTCCGCTGCCCCACTGGCTGTTCGCGCTGCACATCACGCATGATGCCAATAATCTGCTGTCCGATCCGAACCTGGCATTGATCGGTCCGATCGTCGCAGCCGTGTGGTGGGGCATCCCGTTCTTTGCGATCACCTGCCTGGCGGCCTTGCAGTCCATCCCGAAGGACCTGTACGAAGCCGCGGCCATCGATGGCGCCGGCCTGTTCGAGCAGTTCCGCTCGATCACGCTGCCGCTGCTCGCCCCCACGATCGCCATCACCATACTGCTGCGCACGATCTGGGTGGCCAACTTCGCCGACCTCATCATCGTCATGACCAATGGCGGCCCGGCCGATTCCACCCAGACCGTGGCGAGCTACATCTTCACGGCCGCATTCCGCCGACTGGACTTCGGCTACGCCTCGGCCATCGCCACGGCGCTGCTGCTGTTGCTGTTCGTGTATGCGATTGCGATCCTGCTGCTGCGCCGCGCCTTCCTGCGGCGCCAGGCGTGAACCTATGACGCGCCGCCCGCTGTACTGGACCGTGCACTACTTCCTGTTGAGCCTGTACGTGCTGTTCGCGCTGTTCCCGCTCTACTGGCTGCTCAAGGTGGCGCTGACGCCGAACGATCTGCTCTATAGCGAAGGCATTCGCCTCTGGCCATCGCGCGCCAGCCTGGAGCATTTCCGCTTTGTGCTCACGCACAGCGACTTCCCGCTGTTCTTCCGCAACAGCCTGATCGTGTCGACTTCGACGGCCGTGCTCGCGACCCTGGTCAGCAGTGCGTGCGGCTATGGACTGTCGCGGTTCGCCTTCAAGGGCAAATCGGCGCTGGTCGCCCTGATGCTGATCACGCAGATGTTCCCGCTGGTCATGCTCGTGGCGCCGATGTTCCGCCTGCTGACGCCGCTGCATCTCACCAACAGCCTGACCGGGCTGGTAATCGTCTATACCGCTTTCAACGCACCGTTCGCCACCTTCCTGATGCAGTCGTTCTTCGATGCCATCCCGCGCGAGCTCGAAGAGGCCGCCATGATCGACGGCGCCACGCGCTTCGGTGCCTTCCGGCGCATCATCCTGCCGCTGACGTTGCCGGGCATCGCCGCCACTTCGGGCTTTGTATTCACCGCGGCCTGGAGCGAACTGCTGTTCGCGCTGATGCTGAACTCATCGGCACGCGCCAGTACCTTCCCGGTCGGGCTGCTCTCCTTCGTCTCCAAGTTCTCGGTGGACTTCGGCCAGATGATGGCCGCCGGCGTGCTGGCGCTGATCCCCGCCTGCCTGTTCTTCCTGCTGATCCAACGCTACCTGGTGCGCGGGCTCACAGCCGGCGCGGTCAAGGGTTGAGAGCCACCGTGAGCGCCATCGAAATCCGCGGTGTCTCCAAGCGTTTCGGCAACACGCCGGTCCTGCACGAACTCGACCTGACAGTGGCGGCCGGGGAATTCCTGGTGCTAGTGGGTCCCTCTGGGTGCGGCAAGTCGACGCTGCTGCGCCTGATCGCCGGACTCGAGGACGTCAGCGCCGGCGAAATCCGCATCGGCGGACGGCGCGTCAACGAATTACCGCCGAAGGCGCGCGACATCGCCATGGTGTTTCAGTCCTATGCGCTCTATCCGCACATGTCGGTGGCCGACAACATGGCCTACAGCCTGCGCCTGCGCCGCACGGCGCCCGCGGAGATCACGCGCGCGGTGGGCGCGGCCGCTGGCAAGCTCGGCCTGGAACCGCTGCTGGCGCGCAAACCCAAGGCTCTCTCGGGCGGACAGCGCCAACGCGTCGCGATGGGACGCGCCATCGTGCGCAAGCCGGGGGCCTTCCTGTTCGATGAGCCGCTATCGAATCTCGATGCACGCCTGCGCGAACACATGCGCGCGGAAATAAAGAAGCTGCATCGCGAACTGGGCGCGACCTCGATCTACGTCACGCATGATCAGATCGAGGCGATGACGCTGGCGGACCGTATCGTGGCCCTCAATGGCGGCCATGTGCAGCAGATCGGCAGCCCGCTCGAACTCTATGACCACCCGGCCAACCTGTTCGTTGCCGGCTTCATCGGCTCGCCGGCCATGAACATGTTCCAGGCGCACCTCGATCGCACCGGCGGCACACCCACGCTGACACACGAGGCGTTCAGGATCGCATTGCCGCGCGACCCAGGCCTGCCCGATGGCGCGGCGCTCACCGTGGGGATCCGCCCGGAGCACATCGTGGTGGGCGCCGGCCCGATTCGCGGCACCGTGGATCTGATCGAGCCAACCGGCCTCGGCACGATCGTGCACCTGACGCTGGGAGGCACTGCCATCAAGGCCTTCAGCCTCGAGCGCCAGCCGCTGACCATCGGCGGCGCAGTGCAGCTCGACCTGCCGCTTTCGCGGCTGCACCTGTTCGATGATGCCGGCGTGAGGGTCGGGGATTGAATCCCGACCGGGTGCGCGAACGGCTCGCCTCGCTGCAGAACGAGATCTGTCGCGCCTTCGAGCGCCTGGACGGCGGCCGATTTCTCGAGGACGCGTGGGAAAGAGGCGGTGGCGCGGCAGGTTCGACTGCAGCTGCCACCCTGGCGGGCCGCGGCCTGACATGCATCCTGGAAAATGGCGCGCTGTTCGAGCGTGCCGGGGTGGCGCTCTCGGACATCGCTGGTTCGCAGATGCCGCCGGCCGCCACCGCGCGCAACCCGCACCTGGCCGGTCGTGGCTTCCGTGCTGTGGGCCTGTCGATCGTCACCCATCCGCGCAATCCGAACGTGCCCACGAGCCATCTCAACGTGCGCTTCTTCAGCGCGGGAGATACCTGGTGGTTTGGCGGCGGCTTTGACCTGACGCCGTATCTGCCGTTCGAGGAAGATGTCGTGCTCTGGCACCAGGCGGCCGCGCAGGCATGCGGCACAGTTCACCCCGAGCTCTACGCGCTGGCGCGCGCGCACTGCGATGAATATTTCTATCTGCGACATCGCGCCGAAGCGCGCGGCGTGGGCGGCATCTTCTACGATGATCTGAACGCCACGGCCGAGCCGCTCGGCTTGAGCTGGGAGCAGTGTTTCGAACTGATGCAGAGTGTCGCCAGCCACTACGCGCGCGCGTATGTGGCCATCGTGGAGCGGCGCCGTGACTTAAGCTTTGGTGAGCGCGAACGCGCCTACCAGCTCTACCGGCGCGGACGCTATGCGGAATTCAACCTGGTACTCGATCGCGGCACGCTGTTCGGGCTGCAATCGGGCGGCCGGACCGATGCCATCCTGATGTCGATGCCGCCGCAGGCTGCCTGGCGCTATCGCTCGCCCGATGCGGAGCTGGATGCAGGTCTGCTGCCGTACCTGACCAGCCAGCGCGGCCGCGACTGGCTGGCGGCGCGGCCGCCGGCTTAATCGAAGGGCGGCTCGTCGCGCAGCCTGCGTTGCAGCCACGTGACGTCGTGCCAGCGACCGAATTTGCGTCCCACCGACTTGAACATGCCTATGGGTCGGAAGCCGAAGCGATGATGAAAACCTAAGCTCGCCGTATTGGGCAGCGCGATGCCAGCGAAGGCCTGGCAGAAACCCTTCTCCATGAGATCGTCGAGCAGGATCGAGTACAGCGCCGCGCCGATGCCCTGCCGGTGATGTGCCGGGTGCACGTAAGCGGATACCTCGACCGACCAGCGATAGGCGGCACGTTCGCGCATCATCGATCCATAGGCGTACCCGATGCACGCGCCATCCCGCTCGGCGATCAACCAGCTGTAGTCCGCGACCGCCTTGCGGATGCGCCGCGCAAACTCCTCCACGCTTGGCGCGGTGAGCTCGAAGGAGACCGCCGTGGACTCGACCAGCGGACCGTAGATATCGAGCAGCGAGGCCGCGTCGGCTTCCAGGGCGGCGCGGATGCGGATCGGGTCAGCCATAGTTGCTTACGCTCGCGCGATGTGCGATGGTTAACATAACGATAACAGAGGTTTCAGCCGTAAGTACCTGATTTAAAAAGGGCTTCGCGCGAGAAATTGACATATAACACCAGCGCTTTCGAGGCGACGCAACCATGAAAAACGGCACAGCGCATCGCGGTAATGGACGTTCGGCGGCTTCCCCGGCCGGCCTTTCCATCGTCTCCGCCGACTCCGATACGGCCACCACGTCCAACCTTCGGGCACCCGCCAATGTCTCTTCGATGGACAGCGGCATCGTCGTGCGAGAGGAGGAGCTGATTGCCGTCAAGGCGCAGCGCCTCTTCAAGATGCGCTGCGAATGCGGTCGTTCCTGGTTCGAACTGGAGCTGCCGAAGTTCGTCGAGTGCCCAGCCTGCAAGAAGCTCGGACTCGTGTCGGCCTGAGAGCCATTCGCAGGCTGCGCCTCAGCGCCAGCACGCCGGCAGTATCATCGGCGGACGCTCCTTGCAATTGTCGGCATCCAGTGCGTGCGGAAAGTCGCTGCGGTAGGCACCCGGCTCACCACGACTGCGGTTATAGAGCGTCAGTTCAATAACGTCCGGGATCTCGATATCACGGTGCACGTTCATGCCGCCGCAGTTGTTCGGGTGAGCGTGCACGACATAGAAGTGACTCAGCAATTTATCGAAGCAGCTCTTGATGATCGAGAAGGCAAACCGGTCGAATAACCGCTCGAGCGAGTGCAATTCCACGACGATGATCCGAAAGTTCGACAGCAACTCCGTTGTGGCATTGAGCAACACCTCGTACTCGCCGCCTTCGATATCCATCTGCAGCAGCAGCTCGCCGTGATAGTCCGGCAGATACTTCTGCTTCCAGGTGTCCAGCGTCATGAAGATCTCATCGTTGCGCGCACCGATGAACTTGCGGTCGAAGACGAATTCCGGACGCGAGATCGGCGGCTGCTCCACCGAATAGTCAGCCAGAAATGAGCGGATTTTGCGGTTGGCGAGTTCGTTCTCGAAATCAGCGGTGCGATTGACGCCCGGGGAGAAGCAGTACTCGATGCCCTCGAGATCGTCCGGTATCAGGTAGCCGCCATCGCCGTTGCCCCCCAGGCGTATCAGCGGCGCTGCACAGCTGCGCGGGCGCAGGCGTTGAATGAATTCGAGCATCTCCGCTTCGGCGACCGTCGGCGCGAAGGTATATCCACGCGACATGGCCGCGCGCCGAATCCATCTTTTCACGCTGCAAATCGTACTTGGATCGGTGCGGCATCGTCTATAACATCGTCCGCATTCACCCGCCGCCGACGTCGACCACGATCCGGCCGCGCACCTGCCCCTTCAATATATCGGCCGACAGCCGCGGCACGTCAGCCAGCTTGGCATCGACCATCATGGCGCGCAGCTTCTCGAGCGGCAGATCCGTGCGCAGGCGCCGCCAGGCCTCAAGGCGGCGCGGCATGGCGCACATCACCGAGTCGATACCGAGCAGGTTCACGCCGCGGAGCAGGAACGGGATCACGGTGGTCTCGAGCTTGCTGCCACCGGCGAGTCCGACGGCCGCGGCCGAGCCGTTGTAACGCATCTGCGCCAGCACGCGGGCCAGCGTATTGCCGCCGACCGAGTCGATGCACGCCGCCCAACGCTCGCTTTCCATGGGCCGCTTGGCGGGCTCGGCGAACGGTGCGCGATCCACGATCGTGGTGGCGCCCAGGCCCTTGAGATACTCATGCGCGTCCGCCCGGCCGGTCGAGGCAACGACCTCGTAGCGACGATGCGCGAGTATGGCGGTGGCCACCGAGCCCACGCCGCCGGCAGCGCCTGTGACCAGCACTTCGCCGGACTCGCCTGTGAGTCCCTGTGCTTCGAGCGCCATGACGGCCAGCATCGCGGTAAATCCGGCCGTACCAATAGCCATGGACTCACGCGTGCTGATCCCTGCGGGCAGCGGCACCAGCCAGTCGCCGTTGACAACCGCCTTCTGCGACAGCCCGCCCCATTGCGTTTCGCCCACACGCCAGCCGGTGTGCACGACCTTGTCGCCGGGTTGGTAGTCAGGGTGGGCGCTCTGGAGAACGGTGCCTGCGAAATCGACACCCGGCACATGCGGGTAGTTCTTGACCAGCCCGCCGACGCCGCTGCAGATCATGCCGTCCTTGAAATTGACGGTCGAGTACTCGACCGCGACCGTGACATTGCCGGCCGGCAGCCGCGACTCGTCGATCGGGACTACGGAGGCCGAAACGGCGCCATTCGTATTTTCCAACAACAATGCCTTGAACATGCTTGAGCCTCACACCCGATTTCCGCTTACCCCGCGATAGATGATAAGTTTAGCAGCTTGCCGCACCCGCTCGCGCCACTACTCGCCCCACGGTCCATCGCTCTCGTCGGCGCCTCGCGCAAGCGCAATTCGGTGGGCAACGACACGCTGCGGAACCTGCTGTCGGGCGGCTATCGCGGCACGGTCTTCCCGGTCAATCCGTCCTATTCGCACCTGCGCGGCCTTGTGTGCTACCCCGACATGGCGGCATTGCCCGATCCGGTCGATCTGGCGATTCTCTCGGTGCCCAATCGCGCGCTGTTGCAAACCGTCGACGCAGCCATCGGTGCCGGTGTGCGCGCGCTGCTCATCTTTGCCAGCGCAGAGCTCGACGGCGACGGCCGCGAACGACTCGCCGCCATGGCACGCGCCGCAAAAGTTCCGGTCTGCGGCGCGAATTGCATGGGCTTCTTCAATGCCGCGCAATCGTTGCCAGCCTTTTCGGCGCTGTTCCCGCCCTCGATAGCAGCCGGCGGCATCAGCTGTATTGCACAGTCCGGCTCGCTGATCCAGGCGCTGCTCTTCAATGATGAACGGCTGGCTTTCAATCTTGCGATCTCGAGCGGCCAGGAACTGGTAACCAGCGCCGCGGAGTTCATGGACTATGCGCTCGATCAGCCCGATACCCGCCTGATCGCGCTGATACTCGAATCGGTGCGCGACCCGCAGCGCTTCATGCGCGCGCTCGAAAAAGCGCGAGCGCGCGATGTGCCGGTGCTGTTCCTGAAACTCGCGCGCACCGCCGCGGGCGCGAGGCTCGCCCTGAGTCACACCGGTGCCATCGCCGGCGATGCGGCCGTTTACGAAGCGCTGTTCCGCCGCTACGGTGTGCTCAGCGTGGGCGATCTGCCGGAACTCGCGGCCACCGCGATCCTGCTATCGGCGGGCCGGCGGGTCGCCGCCGGAGGACTCGCTGCCATCCTCGACTCGGGTGGAGAACGCGAATTGCTGGTCGATGTCGCCGCCGAAGTCGGCGTGCCCTTCGCGCAGGTCGGCCCCGACACCACGCGCGTGCTGCAGGAGAATCTGGATCCCGGCCTGGAAGCGATCAACCCGCTTGATGCGTGGGGAACCGGGCGCGAATTCGAGCAGGTATTCGAGACCTGTCTGGCCGCTTTGATGGACGATCCGGACAGTGCGCTGGGCATGTTCGTGTGCGATCTGTGCGATGAACTGGACCTGCATGAGGCTTATGTCGCGGTATGCGAGGCGGTCGCGCAGCGCACTCCGAAGCTGCTGGTGGCGATGACCAACTACAGCGCCTGGAGCCACCGGGCCCTGGCGGCACGGCTGCGGGCTTCAGGAATAGCCGTGCTCGATGGCACGATGCCGGCGCTGCGCGCGGTTCGGCACGCACTCGACTATCGCGATTTCAACTCACGGCCAGCTGCCGCAGCCGGCATTGTCCCGGCCACAAATCCACGCGCCGATCATTGGCGGCGGCTGCTCGATGCGCGCACCTCGCCGCTGACAGAAGATGAGGGCTATGCACTGCTGGCGGATTACGGCATCAGCGTGCCGCGGCACGAGGTGGCGGAGAGCCTGCAGGCAGCACTGGCAGCCGCGGTGCGCATCGGCTATCCGCTCGTGCTCAAAGCAGCGATGCCCGGCATCCTGCACAAGAGCGATGTCGGTGGAGTCAGGCTCGGCATTGAAGGCGATGCCGAACTGGCCGATGCCTACCATGAGATCGCCGGCCGGCTTGGCCCGCGCGTGCTGATCACCGCGCTGGCCCCGGCTGGTATCGAGATGGCCTTCGGGCTGGTGCAGGATGCGTCGTTCGGCAGCTTCGTGATGGCCGCGTTTGGTGGCACCTGGATTGAGTATCTGAAAGACCGGGTGCTGGCGATGGCCCCACTCGATGCCGCCACCGCGGAACAGCTGCTGTCGGAACTGCGGCTGGCCAAGGTGCTCGACGGGGTTCGCGGCGCGGCGCCCTGTGACCGCGCAGCGCTGGTGGGCACGTTCGTTGGTATGGGCGCACTCGCTCGCGATCTGGGGCCGCTGATCGCGGAGATGGATCTGAACCCGGTGCTCGTCAGCGCCGCAGGCGCTATCGCGGTCGATTGCCTCATCATTCCGCGCCGCGCCCGCCTAGCTGGAGAAAACTCATGAGCTTCAGCACCATCGAACTGCGCATCGAGGGGCCGATGGCTCACATCACGCTGAACCGGCCGGACAAGCTCAATGCCATCAATGCCGACATGGTGCGCGAACTGCACCACGCACTGGATGAGGCCGAAGCCAGCAGCAATGTGCGAGTGATCACCTTGCGCGGCACCGGTCGCGCGTTCTGTTCCGGATTCGACCTTGGAGAACTGCAGTCTGATGCCGATGCTGATGCCATGCGGCGCGTCCTCGAGGCGGACTTCGAGATCATCCTGCGGTTCTGGAATTCGCACAAACCGACCATCGCCGCCGTGCACGGCTATGCGCTGGGCGGGGGCTTCGAACTGGCAATGGCCTGCGATATGACCCTTGCGGCCGGGGGTACTTTTTTCGGCGAGCCGGAGCCGAAATTCGGCTCCGGCATCGTTGCGCTGCTGCTGCCGTGGGTGACGGGTCCGAAGCAGGCGAAGGAGATGCTGCTGTTCGGCAACGATCGTGTCAGCGCCGAGCATGCGTTCCAGATGGGCCTCATCAATCGCGTAGTACCAGCCGAGGCACTGGCCGCGGAAGCGATGGCGGCAGCCGGACGCTGCGCCATGCTCGATGCCGAGGCGGTGCGGCTGACGAAGATCGCGATCAATCGCAGCTACACGCAGATGGGATTCGAACGCTCGCTGCGCCAGGCTCTCGAACTGGACGTGCAGATCGAGAGCACCGAGACGCCGGAGTCGCGCACCTTCAAGCAGATTCTCGCGCGCGACGGGGTCAAGGCGGCAATCGCGTGGCGCGAGGCGCGCATCTTCAAGTCCTGATGCCGAGGGCACAATTGTCTGCGCCTGGGCGCCGGCTGTTATACACTTTTCGTTATCAAGCGCTCCCCGTCTGGCGCGGGAGCGGGGAGTTCACAGCACATGGTCGATGAGTCGTCCGCACCCGTCAGTCGGCGCGCGTTGTTTCGCATGATCGGCGCGGCCGCGGGCAGTGCCGTGATGTACCAGGCAATGAGCGAGCTCGGCCACGCCGGCGAGTCGGGCTACACCGGGCCGATAGAACTCTCGGGCGACGTCAAGGGCGCCTCTGTGCTGATCCTCGGCGCGGGCGTCGCCGGCATGGCTGCAGCCTATGAACTGCGAAAGGCCGGCTATCGCGTCCAGATCCTCGAATACAACAATCGCCCCGGCGGCCGCAATTGGTCTCTCTACGGCGGCGACAGCTACACCGAGCTCGGCGGCTTCACGCAGAAAGCCCAATTCTCCGACGGGCTGTACCTGAACCCCGGCCCCTGGCGCATACCGCATCATCACCTGGCGCTGATTCACTATTGCAAGCAGCTCAAGGTCACGCTCGAGCCGTTCACACAGGTCAACTACGCGGCCTGCGTGCAGAGCCCGGACGGGTTCGGCGGCAAGCCAAAGCGCTACCGGGAAGTGCAGGCCGATTTCAACGGCCATGTGGCAGAGTTGCTGTCGAAGTGCGTGAACCAGGGCGCGCTCGATGAGGCGGTCAGTGCGGAAGACCGTGCGGTGCTGCTCGAAGCCATGCGCGACTGGGGCGCGGTCGATGCGAGCTACGAGTACAAGAAGGGCCTGCTCTCGAGCGAGCGGCGCGGCTGGGTGTCGGATCCCGGCGGCGGTACCACCTCGGTGCCGACTCCATCCGAGCCGATGGCATTGCACGACCTGTTGCAGTCACGACTCTGGACGGCCATCTCCATGGGTCACATCTATGATTTCCAGAGCATGATCTTCCAGCCCGTCGGCGGCATGGGCATGATCGGCAAGGCCTTCGGCCGCGAGCTCGAAGGCGTCATCCGCTACAACGCCAAGGTTACGCAGATTCGCCAGGACGCCAACGGCGTCAGCGTCACCTACCAGGACACAAAGAGCGGCGGTGCGGTCCAGACGGCGTCCGCACAGTGGTGTATCTGCACCATCCCAGCATCCATCCTGAGCCAGATCCCGCTGCAGGTCAGTGCCCCGATGAAGAACGCCATCGATGCGATTCCGTACGAGGCCGCCATCAAGGTCGGCTTGCAGTTCCGGCGCCGGTTCTGGGAGCAGGATGAATCGATCTATGGCGGCATCACGTTCACGGATTTGCCCAATGCGCTGATCGGCTATCCGAGCACGCGCTACTTCGATGATGGTCCGGGCGTGCTGCTCGGCGCGTACACCTTCGGTGCCAATGCGGTCGAGATCACGGCCATGCCACCCGAAGAACGCGTGCGCAAAACCGTCGAGTGGGGCGCGCAGATCCATCCGCAGTACAACAGCGAGTTCCAGCACGGCGTCGGCGTGGGCTGGCACCGTGTGCCCTGGACACTCGGCTGTTATGGCCGATGGACCGACCAGACGCGCGCGCAGCACTACGACAATCTCTGCGCCTTCGACGGTCGCATCGTACTGGCCGGAGAGCATGCCTCGCGCATCGGCGGCTGGCAGGAAGGCGCCCTCACCTCCTCCCTCGATGCCATCCGGCGGCTGCATCAGCGCGTGATTGCTAGCGGGAGCGCCACATGAGCAGGCGAAGCTGGAAGCTACTGCCCCCTCTTGCAGGGCCGGTGATGGCAATGCTGGCCGTGGGAACATTGGGCGCAAGCGCGGCCTGGTCACAGGAAATCTTTGCCGGCAAGTTCCCGCAGCAGACCGGCGAGGATCTGTACAAGAACATCTGCCAGGGTTGCCACATGCCCGATGCGAAGGGTGCGATCGGCGCCGGCGCCTACCCGGCGCTGGCTTCCAATCCGCGCCTCGCGGCTGCCATCTATCCAATCACCGTGGTGCTGCGCGGCCAGCGCGCCATGATCTCGCTGGGCGAGTCCCTCGACGATGCGCAGGTCGCCAGCGTGCTCAACTACGTGCGCACGCACTTCGGCAACCACTACAGGGATGTCGTCACGCCCGCCGCGGTGGCGGCGCGCCGCGCGGCACTGCTGCAGGAAGCGGGCGGCGCCGTGAGCACTCCGATCGATCCGCGCGCCGGATCACACTAACCGCGCTCAGAAGAATCCGTGCAGCTCGACGAAGTAGAGTCGGTCATGCTCTGAGTTGTCCTGCGGGATGCCGTCGTAGTAGCGGAACCCGGCCCTGATCTGCGCAAACTGTATCGGCGTCAGTTCGTAGACGATACTCCAGCGCGTCTGCTCACCATTGGGAACCGAGCGGTCCGGATTGAGAAACTCGTCGGTGATCTTGAGATTGTTGCCGCGACACATCAGCCAGTTCGCCTCCAGCAGCGTCGCGAGCATCCTGCCTTGGCCATTGGCGATGCTTTCATCGTCGATCTGTTCCGCCTGCGCCAGCCATGAAATCGGTCCGGTCCGCACGCCACCGAAGACGGCAACGGCATTCTTGTGACCGACCGATTGATCATTCGAGTTGGCCGCCAGACCCAGGCGCCAGCGCGGCTGCACGTAGCTCAGCTGCGCACTGAACTGCTTGCCGTCGCTGTTGACCGCACCGCCGGCGGTGCCATTGCTGACCGCAAGCTGCATATCCCAGGCGCCGCGCAGCCAGCCGACCTCGACACCCTGGTCTGGTGTGGTCATGTTGATGCCGCTGGCCTGAAGAATTAGGGCCGTCTGATCCTGCAGGCGCAGCCCAAAGGGCAGGTACATCTGTCCCGCCTTGACGTACCAGTCGTGCGCGGCGCCCCAGAACATTCCATAGGCTTCGCGATTGAGCGCCCCGCCCGGAGCCACCTGCTCGTCGATGACTACCATCAGCCGATCGGGAATCACGCTCGCATCCAGGTACACGCGGGCCTGATTGAGCGTGAACTCCTGCACCGAACTGGTGTGCGGCGCCTGCACCAGCTGACCGTCGAAACGCAGATCGCCGCCAGCGCGAATGAAGGTGCCGATCTGACCGACCCAATTGTCGGCGGGCCCCGTATCGATCTTATTGGCCGGCATGACATTCTGCGCAAAAAGATCGCCGTACACCGTGCGCAGGCCGCCGCCGGTTGGATTGACGTGACAGACGCCGCACTTGAGGCCCTGCTGCACGGCCAGGTACGGCTCGGCATGTGCCCGAAATGCGACCAGGCACAGCGATATCAGCAGCCAGCGACTCATCGCGCGTTCTCCACCGTGAACTCGAATTGGACATCGGTACCCAGTACCGCGGCATCGACATCCGCCAGCGCGGCGGCGCCCGTACCGCGCAGATGCACGCGATACACCCCCGGAGTCAGTGCCGTGCGCGGCGTGATCAGCAGCACGGACTGATTCGCTGCTGATAGCACCGCAAACGCGGCCACCGCCTCGGTATCACTTTCGATGGCGACCGTGGTGTCGTTGACCAGCGAGGCATCGACCGCATGGGTGAAGGCGACGACGATCTGCCTGAAAGGGGCTGACACGACCGCACCGTCCATAGGTGCGGTGGACTCGATGGCGAATGGATTGGCAGCGGCCCGCGTGATCGCCCGCGCCAGCGATGCAGCCTGCGAAGAGGCGGCATTCGCGGCGCCATCCATGATCCATTGCCGGATGGCATTGATAGTGGCCTGGGGTAACGGCGTTTCCCCCAACGGCATCTGTCCACCCACGATCCCCGCCGCGCCTTCGATCTTGAGCACCATGTAGCTGCTATCGGGATCGCCCGGCTTCACTCGATCGAGACTGCCATCCTCGACACTGGGCACTCCAACCAGCAGGTTGTAGCTGTGCGCCGCATCGAGCTGCAGGCCCTCGGGGGCACTGGCGCCGATGTGGCATTTGGAACAGATCGGCGTGAAGACATTGTCCTGGATGGATTGAAAGTCGGCGGTCACCGCGCCGCCCGACGAGGCGCTGCCGCCCGAGGAACTGCTGGAGGAACTGCTCGAGGAGCCAATCGGCTCGCCCTGCTGATTGAGCCCTTCACCATTGCCCGCGCAGCCGGCTGTCAAACCGGCAATCAGCAGGCTGCTCCACCACAGGTGTCGAGCTAAGTACATGTAAAGCCGCCCGTGTAAATGAATTCGCCCAGTAGGTGCCCGGGGGCAATGGCGGGGGTTGTACCGAGCCCCTCAAACCGCGGCGGACCCGCCAGGCACTTACGACCCATGAGATCCCTGCCGCTGCTGACGTTGTATCTGACGGAACGCTGCAATTCGCGCTGTGTGAGCTGCGAGTACTGGCGCCATGGCCGCGCGGACATATCGACCGACTCAGTGACACGCCTGCTTCCGGATCTGAAGCGCCTCGACACCCGGCTGGTGTTGATATCGGGCGGAGAGCCGCTGATTCACCCGCAATGGGCCGAGATCGCGCAGCTGCTGAAGGACAACGGCCTCGAACTTTGGCTGCTGACTTCGGGGCTGTCGCTCGCCAAGCATGCGCCGCGCGTTGCGACGTTGTTCCAGTCCGTCACGGTGTCACTGGATGGCACGGATGCCGCGATGTATGCCGCGATCCGTGGACTCGATGCGTTCGGCAAAGTCTGTGAGGGGATCCGCGCCGCCGCCGACCTGGGCCTGCGCGTGGGTGTGCGCGTCACGGTACAGCGCCGCAACTACCGCCACCTCGCGGACTTCGTAGAGTTGGCACGCCGCTGTGGTGCCTCGCAACTGTCCTTCCTGGCAGCGGATGTGAGCAATGCCCATGCGTTCGGGCGTAATGGCAGCGTCGGCGATGAGATCGCGCTGACCCCGGACGACATTGCCGTATTCGCCGGCACGCTGGATGCCCTCGAACGCGACCACGCCGCTGATTTCGCCAGCGGGTTCATCGCCGAGAGCCCGGCCAAGCTTCGCCGGCTGCTGCAGTACTATGCCGCGCTGCGCGGTGCTGCGCGCTTTCCAGCCACGCGCTGTAATGCGCCGGAGTTTTCGGCGGTCATGGAACCGGGCGGGCGCATCAATCCCTGCTTCTTCATCCAGGGTCCGGCTGCGCCGGACACGCACAAGCGACTTGATGATCTGCTCAACGATGAGCCGATGCGCCGCCTGCGAGCCGACATCCGATTCGGCCGCCGTGCCGAGTGCAAGAGCTGCGTTTGCAGCATGTGGCGCGATCTTGCGCCGGTGACACATTGACGATGGCCGGCGCCGGTTTGCCGAATCTCGAGGCCTATGATCACTGGGCGCCGTGCTATCCGCCGCAGCCGCACAATCCGCTGATGCGGGCCGAGCAGCGCGCGATGCTCGAGCAATGGCCCAGTGTGAGCGGTGCGCGCGCACTGGACCTGGCCTGCGGCACCGGACGCTATGGCCGCGTGCTCTCGGCGACGGGCGCGGCGCAGATCACCTCGCTGGATTTCTCGCCGGAGATGCTGCGCCGATCCAGCAGCCCCAGGCGGGTACGCGCCGATATGACCCGGCTGCCGTTCGCCTCCGCGGTATTCGATATCGTCGTCTCGGGGCTCGCAGTCGGCCACGCAGCCGACCTGCAGCAATGGATGAACGAGGTGGCGCGCGTGCTGGCCCCGGGCGGCTCGCTGCTCTATTCCGATTTTCACTCCGATGCAGCCGCCACCGGCATGATTCGCTCGTTCATTGATGATGAACAGCGCCGGCGCAGCGTCTCGCATTTCTCGCACGCGCTGAAGGATCACCGCCGCGCCGCCCGTAACGCCGGCCTGTCCATCGCAGCGGTGCGCGAGCTGCGCGTGGGGTACGAGCTGCGCGAGAGCTTTCCGGGATCGCCGCTGTTCTATCGTCGCTGGCACGGCCTGCCCGTGGTGCTGGTCATTCGCGCGCGCAAGGGCACCGTATGATGGCGCCGACGGTCGCTGCCACTGACCGTGCCACCAGTTTCATCAATGCCGATCTATGGGGTTGCGATGCGCGCTCGCTGCGCATCGAGGCCGCGCACATCTGCTCGCTAGGCACGCGACCGGTCCGCGGGGACCAGGTAATCGACCTGAGCGGCGATCGAATCTTCCCCGGACTGCTCAACGCGCACGACCACCTGCAGCTCAACAACTTTCCGCACCTGATCTACCGTGCGCGCTATCCGAATGCCTCGCGCTGGATCGCCGACATCCAGCCCAGGCTGGAAAGCGATCCGGAGCTGGTGGCGCAGCGAGCCGTGCCTCGTGCCGATCGGCTGCTGCTCGGCGGTATCAAGAATATCCTGAGCGGCGTCACGACCGTCGCGCATCACGATCCCCTGTATGCCGCGTTGAGCGAGCCGCAATTTCCGACACGGGTACTGAGGCACTTCGGCTGGTCACACTCGCTCTACCTGGAGGGCGCTGCGTCGGTGCGTCGTTCGCATCACAGCACACCGCCCGGGCAGCCGTGGATCATCCACGCCGGTGAGGGCACCGACGCGGAGGCTGCCGGCGAATTCGATAGGCTGCTCGATCTGGACTGCATCACATCCAACACGCTACTGGTCCATGGCATCGCCTTCACGGTGCAGCAGCAACGGCTGCTGGCCACATCGGGCGCCGGATTGATCTGGTGCCCCTCTTCGAATCTGAATCTCTACCGTGCGACGCCCGATGTCAGCGAGTTGATCGGGCAGCGACGCGTTGCGCTGGGCAGCGACTCACGCATCAGCGGCGGACGCGATCTGCTCGGGGAACTGCGCCTGGCGCGCGAAGTGGCCAAGCGCGAAGACGATGCATTGGTTCCCCTGGTGACGGATCAGGCGGCAAGGCTGCTTCGTCTGGGTGATCGCGGCGTGCTGCGTGCAGGCGCGCTGGCGGATCTGGTGGTGCTGCCCGCGGGCATGTCCCTGTGGCAGGCTAAACGCGCCGATATCCGCCTCGTGATCCTGGCCGGCTGTCCCTGCTACGGCGACTGGCCGTATGTTGCCGCGCTGGGCTCGCCCGAGAGCTTCGAGCATGTCAGCGTCGATGGACGGAAGAAGGCGCTGTCGCGCGCCTGGGTGCAGCGGCTGGCGCGATCGCCGTTGCGTGAGCCGGGGCTCGAGTGGGATGTACAGCACCTGGAGGTCGCATGAACGCCGGCCGCGTGCTGCTGATCAATCCAACCATCACCTCGCGTCGCAGCGCGCGCTTTCCCCTGTCGCTGCTGAGCCTTGCGGCGGCACTGGCGCCGCGATGGTCCTGCCGCATCATCGATGGCAACGTCGATCGCGCGTACCTCGACACCATCCGGGGCTGCCTCGCCGAGGAACGCTTCGTGGCCGTGGGTATCAGCGTGATGGGCGGCCCGCAGGTGCGGCCCGCCATCGAGGCGTCGAAGGCCGTGCGCGCGGCGCAGGATTCCACGCCCATCATCTGGGGCGGCTATTTTCCGACACTCTACACGGAGGCGGCGCTCAACGCGGTCTACGTCGACTATGCCGTGCGCGGTCCCGGCGAAAAAGCCTTTGCGGAACTGCTGGACGTCCTCGCCTCGGGCGATCACGGTCGGCTCGATTCGGTTGCCGGACTCGCGTTCCGGCGCGAGGGCAGCCTGGTGCGGACAGCCGAGCGCCGGATTGCCGATGCGCGCACGGATCAGCTGCTGCCCTACCAACTGCTGGGCGATCCTCGCGCCTACCTGGCGCCGACCTTCCTCGGCAAGCGGACCGCCGCGCATCAGGCTGCCATTGGCTGCCGTTTCCGCTGCACCTTCTGCGGTGTCGCAGGCATGTTTCGCGGTGCGACGGCACTGCCGCCGGCGCTGCGACTCGAGCGCGACCTCAGCTACCTTAAGGACGTGCTCGGCGCCGATTCGATCCAGTACTTCGATCACAACTTCTTCGATCGCGAAGTCGAGATGCTGCCCTTACTGGAGGTGATGGCGAGGCTGCAGCTACCCTGGTGGTGTTACGCGCGCGCGGACGCGCTGCTGAATCTCTCGGCCGAGGCGTGGACGCTGGTCCGCCGCAGCCGGCTGCGCATGGCCTACATCGGCGCCGAATCCCCCAACGATGCCATGCTCAAGAGCATTCGCAAGGGCACACGCTCGGACCAGACGCTGGCGGTGGTCGAGTTGTGCCGCCAGCACGGTGTCGTGCCTGAACTGTCCTTCATGGTGGCGCCGCCGGTAGACACGGAAGCGGCCACCGAGCAGACCTTCGAGTTCATCCGCGAGGTCAAGCGCATCAATCCCCGCTCGGAGATCATCGTCTACATCTACACGCCGCTGCCACTCGCCGGCGAGGAACTGAAGTTCCCGCAATCACCTGAAGAATGGGCCCAGCCGCGCTGGGTCGACTATGCCTGCCATGCCGATGCGCCCTGGGTATCCGAGCGACTGCGCCGACGGATCAGCAATTTCGTGACGGTGCTCGGCTGCCGGTTTCCCACGGCGCAGGATATCCGCATGTCGTTCTGGGCCCGTTCGGCCCTGAGTGCGCTCGCGTACTGGCGCTACGGCGCCCGGCGCTATGACAAACCATGGGAACTGTCGCTGCTGCAGAAACTGCTGCGGCCCGCGCGGCCTCAAGTGACGGGGATCTGATCGGCTCTGCCGCCAGGCGAAGCCGACGCACAGCCAGAACATCGCCAGCAGCACGAACAATCTCGGAAAGCTCAGTACCGACAGGCCGCCGCGGCCTTCGAATCGAAGGGCATGGCCGTAAGGCATGAAGCCGATCAGCGCATACATCCCGAGCATCAGGCTAGCGAACACGGGTTTACCTTGGCGGTAAAACTCATTGACCAGCAGCCCCACGGGCAACCATAGCAGCACGAAGTGGTAGGTGGCGGTGGCCGGCGCCAGCAATAAAGTCAGGATGCCGAGCATACCGACTGAGAATGCCACGTTGTCGATGACGCCTCCGCGCGCACTCCTGAGGAGTGTGGCGATGGCCGTAACGAAGAGCACAGACTTGGTGAGGATCAGGACCACGGGCTCGAGTCGGGGCCACGCGAGCCAGGGCTCTGGGTTCAAAGTGGGATCGGGCACCAACAGGCGCCGGTAGAGCGCATCGAAGGACTGAAAGCTGGCGGCAAATGGGCTCTGCATGCTGAGCCTGCCGGTCAGATGAGTGCCGAGAACGGAATGCAGAAAAACTTCGTGCACCGGCCATCCCAGCACGGCGATGCTCAATGCCATCACGGCCGAGGCGCCGACGGCTCCGCCGAGCACGAGTTTCCACTCGCGGCGGGCCGCAAAGTAAATCAGCAGGACGATCGGAAAGTATTTGATCGGTACGAACAGGCCGAGGCAGACGCCGGCCCAAAACGGCGCGCCGCGCTGGCGCGCGTAGTAGCCCAGCACGCAGCTCAAAGCGACCAGCATGTACGGCTGTCCAAATCGCAAGGCGTTGAAATTGGCGTAGCCTGATAGCAGCACGAACACTGCCGCCTGCAGGTAACTCCACGACAGCACCCTGGCCAGCAGCAATGTCGCGCCCCCCAGGCACAGCAGACTCAGGGCGGTCACCACCCGCAAAGCGGCCAGCGGCGGCAGGTGGGCCAGCGGCACCAGCAGCAGTGCCGTTGGCGGCGGAAATGGCGCGAACTTGCCCTCTTCGGGCTTCCCGATCTGGTAGCGCCGCATCTGACCCTGGAACCAGGAGTCGTCGTAAAGCCGCTCCACCGGGCCCCCGTCCGCAACAATCCGCGCGGCCGTGAGGTAGTTTGGGAAATCCGTATCGACTTTTGAAATTGCCGGAATGAGGCCGCGCCAGATCAGTGCGATGCCCAGGACAGACAGCAGCAGCGCAGCGGGCACCGCGCGCATCATCTGCGCTTCAGCACGATGAGAAAATGATCTCCCATGGCGCGCAGCAGCGGCCAGCCGGCGATGCGCCGATCCAGCCGCCACAGCATCCGATACCAGCGCGGATAGCGGTCGCGTACCCAGCTCAAGTAGGGCGGAGGCGCGAACAGGCACAGGCCCCGATGCCGCTCGAGCGTGAATTCCCCGCGAAAGGCCCGATAGAATTCACGCGGACCGTAGTAGCGCGTCCAGATGGTGTGGCGATTCATATGGACTGGCACCGCGCCCCGCGCGAAACGCACTGCCGCCCGCGCCCACTTCCCGTGCAGCAGATAGTGGATAATTTCCCAGGGGCAAACGCGACCCACCACCGTAAACACGAGCCTGCCGCCCGGCCGGAGCAAGCGCGCGCACTGGCGTGAGACTTCGGTCAGATCGGGCACACAGTTGAGTGGACCGAGATCCGAATAGACGCCGTCATAGTTTCCGGCCCCATCCAGCAACCTGAGGTCCTGGCCGCCCACCGCGATCGACCGCACCTGCGCGCTCACCGCCTCGCGCACGGCCCGCCGGCGCGTTCGTTCCACCATCAGCGGCGACCAGTCGGTCGCGGTGATGAAGTGACCCCGTTGCGCCATGCGGATGGCGTCCAGCCCGGTGCCGCAGCCCAGGTCGATCAGGCGGCTCGCAGCCGGGAAGGTCGCATCCAGCCAGCGCCACATCTCGGCGCGCATTTCCTGGATGAGAGCATTGTTGCCGCGCGGACCATCGTAGTCGGGCGCCACGCTGTCGAAGGCGTCCCGGGTTTGCCGCAGTCGCTCCTGCAAGCTCATACGCTGCCGGTCGCCAGCGTAAAGCATTGCAGAAAGTGAAAGTCCGGGCGGCGCAGCGCGAAGCGTGGATCCTGCGGATCGCAATTGCGCATGAGTTCCGCGTAGTCGGCGGCGGACAGGTACGGCTGCAGGCGCTCACCCCAGGTATCGCGAAAAATGGCCTCCAGCAGATAGGCCTCATCCGCCGGTCGCAGCGGCGAGGTCCGTTCGATCAGCAAGGTTCGCACCTTGACCTCGCGCAGCCCTGCCCCCCGGAGCCGGCCGACCAGCGCTCGCACGCTGCCCAGATCCTGCTCGCTCAAGCCGTAACGATCCAGGTAGTAACGGCGTACGGCTTCATTGGTGAGACGCTCGAGCCTCGTGTCCCACGCAAAGTACATGTCCGGCAGCAACGAGCTCTGCCCCAGCGCGATGCGCCCACCCGCCCGCAACAGCGCGGCGAGCCGCTTCAATGCAAGAATCGGATCGCGCAGGTGATTGATCGTGTTGACGCACCAGATCAGGTCGAAACTCGCCGTCGACAATGGCGTGTCCATAAGATCTGTCTGCAGCACCGTGGCCCTGGCAAGGCCGAGCGAGCGCGCCGCCGCTAGGTGCGCCGTCGACAGATCGATGCCCACAACAGCGCCTTCCGGTCCAACCGCGGACGACAGCCAGCGCAGCGCCTCGCCAGTGCCGCAGCCGGCATCGAGCACGCTCGATCCGGCAGCCAGATTCAGGCTGCCGATTGCCCGGCGCAGCTCGGACTCGGCAAAGGAATTGAAGAGCTGCAACTTGCGTGCGTAGTCGCGCGCGCTCGTATCGCCGAGCAGACCGGGTGTCAGCGGCTGGCTAGAACTCATTGATCGCCGCGCGGATCATGGCAACCGGTTCCGGTCGCGCGTTGCGGCACTGCGGCTCGCTGGCGATGAGCAGCTCCCAGCGCCGCTGCAGCGTGCGCATCGCCGCAGGGTCGGTTCCCTTGTTTACCTGCTCGTGCAGCAGATTGCGCACCGCGCGGTAGAACTCGGTGTTGTAGGTACCCTCGAACATCATCTCCAGGTCGTTGCTCTCCTGCCAATGCGTCTTGGCCTGCAACTGCTGCTTGACCAGCTCATAGAAGCGCGTGCCAGGCAGCGGGTAGGAGACGCTGACGCCGATGTCATCGGGCCGTGCCGCGTCTATGAGTTCCCTGGTGGCCAGTATGTCTTCGAGCTGCTCGTCGAGATAACCGAGCTGGATGAAGAAGCCGACACGAATGCCCTCTTCCCGCAACCGCGCGCGCGCCACGCGGATCTGCTCCACGGTGACGCCTTTGTTCATCGAGTCCAGCACGCGCTGACTGCCGCTCTCCGCGCCGATCCATACTTCGGTGCAGTGCGCGTGGCGCAGCTCGCGTGCCATGGCACGACTCATCAGGTCGGCGCGCGACTGGATCGTGAAGGGCGTTGCGCCGCCCTCGAGTTCGATGGCGGTCGCGAACTTGGACACCCAATCGACCCGGAAGCCGAAGATGTCGTCGGCAAACCAGATGTGATCGGGTTGAAAGGTGCGCCGCAGGTAGGCCATCTCGCGCGCCACCTCGCCCGGATCTCGCTGCAGATAGTGATTGCCCCAGGTCGGCTTCGCGCACCAGTTGCAGCGGAAGGAGCAGCCGCGCGAGGCCGCCATATTGAGGCTGAAGTAGCCATGCGCGCGCCGCCACACCGTGCGATAGCGCTCCAGATCGATCAGATCCCAGGCCGGAAACGCCGGCCTGTCCGAGGCGGGCAGCAACGCGCCGCCGCGACTGCTATGCGTCCCCGAACCATGACGCCAGGCGACGCCGGCCAGACCATCGGCCAGGCTCGCCACCCGTGCGTGTGGATCGATGTCCAGCCGGTCGATCAGCACCCGCAGAGTGGACAATCCCTCCCCTGCGAGCACCAGCTCGGCGCCCGCCGCGAGATACGGTTCGGGGCAATCCGATGCATCCGGCCCCGCGACGATGACGCGCGCGCCGTGACGGCGCGAAGCTGCGATCATCTGGCAGGCCGCATGGCGCATCTTCCCGAGGCACATTTTGCTCAGGAAATTGAAGGTGTCCTCATAGAGCAGCACGAGCTGCGGACTGCGCCCGCGCAATTGCTGCTCAAAATCTTCTATGCCCCCGGCCAGCATGGCATCGAAAACCGCCACTGAGTGTCCACGCTGCCGCAGCGTGGCAGCCACCTGCAGGGTCGCCAGCGGGGGATACGGCTTGGCGCGCTCGAACTGCTTCTGGTCGAAACGCTGAAAGTACGAGTGCCCAACCAGGACAGACAACATGCGTCGAGTGACTCCAATGTACCCCTCGGACATGAGTGCACCGTGACGCACGGCACGGTTGTAGCTGAAGGTCAGCTTTTTGGCGCCTTGCAGCAGTTCGGCGTGTGACGAACCATGTAAACTTAGGTGCTGCCATCGCAATGCCCAGACGCAAGCAAACCGCCCCACCCGATCCGCTCGCCGACCCTTTCTGCGAGCGATCCCAATCCACGGGAAGCCGGCGGCTGTCGCTGCTGGGCGCGCGCTTCCTGTTCCAGAGCGCAGAGCCTGAACTGCTTCGACTGGTGGATCACGCCTACCAGGGACTGCCGGCGCACCGCGCGCGCTCGGCGGGCGCGCCGCTGCGGGTTCAGCTGCGCCTGCGCGATCCTGCCGTAGTGCACCTGGGGCGTGGCGCGCGCATACGCGAGCCCCCGCCTTTGAGCACGCTGTCGGGGCCCGCCGGGCTGCTGTGCGGCGTCATGGATCAATCCAATTTCGTGCTGATGTCGCCCGGCGAGCGCGCCGCCCTGGTCAGCGTGTCGCGCGATCTGCTGTCGCAGCGCTACCACGCCCGCTATGAACTGCTCGAATTCGCGGTGTTCACGCTGGCAGCCCGCACACTCGGACTGGTGCCGCTGCATGCAGCCTGTGTCGGACGCGCCGGTCGCGGCGTGCTGCTGATCGGAGACAGTGGCGCCGGCAAATCAACGCTGTCATTGCACTGTGCACTGCAGGGCACCGATTTTCTGGCGGAGGATTCGGTGTTCGTTGATCCCCGGACACTGCTGGCATCCGGCATCTCGAATTTCGTCCATGTCCGGTATGACTCACTGCCTTTGATTGACAATGCCGCCGTGGCCGCTCGCATTGCCGCCTCACCGGTCATTCATCGCCGCAGCGGCGCGGCCAAGTACGAAGTCGACCTGCGCCAGCTCGGCAGCCGCCTCGCGCCCGCCCCGCTGCGCATTACCGGGATCGTGTTTCTCTCCAAACGCCGCGCTGGCGCTGGTGCGACACTGACGCCCTTCGCTTCGCGGCGCGCGCTCGCGCGGCTTGCCGCGGCCCAGCCCTATGCCTCAGGCCTGCCGGAGTGGCCGGCTTTTCGCCGGCGGCTGGCGGGGGTCAAGACGTATGAATTGCAGCGCGGCCGTCATCCGAGCGAGTCGGCGGTGGCGCTGCGCCACCTGCTCGACGGCGGGCGCTGAAAACCGCCGCGCTGACGGTTTACTCAGGGCGATCGGACGCCGGCGGCGCCGCCGATCGGCTCGGCAAACCGCACCTGCGCGCTGCCGCGCAGTTCCCGCAGCGCCGATTCCGTAACCGCGACGTTGGCATCATCCGCAGGTGCCAGCGACCAGACTCCGGATTCGCCCGGCCCCGCCACGACCTGAAGGTGCGCCTGGCCGAGCAGATGACGGAACTCATCGAGCGTCATCTCGGGCGCCAGCACGGCGCGGATCGTGGGCGCCGCGCGCGCTGCCTCAGGCTTGGACAATGTCTGGTACACGCCGGCGACATCGCGCGCAGGCCGGCCGGTCCAAGAGGAAGTGACGATGAATCCGAGCGCCAGCGCCTCGACGATGACCGCAGCGGCCAGCCAACGCACCTGCGTGGTCGCTGACGGCCGCAGCCGCGCCGACAACGGCGTGTTGCCGGCGCCATCGATCCGCGCCGACAGGCGCAACCAGCCCTCATCCGCATCGCTCGCGCTCGGCTGCGGGCGCGACAGCGCATCGTGCAGGCGCTGCTCGAATGCCCAGGCCTGCCGGCAATCGGCGCACTGTCTGAGATGCTCATGCACCGCCAGCGCCTCCGCTTCGGAGGCACTGCCATTGAGCGCCCACGGCAGCATCTCCCAGATCTGACGATGGGACTGCGATTGATTAGTCATGATGAAACCTCTCCTCGGAGGTCGCTCCGCCGAGCGTCGGCAGCAGATTGCGCAACTTGATGCGCGCCTGGAACATGCGCGCTTTAACGGTATTGACCGGGCAGCCCATGATCGAGGCGATCTCTTCGCAGGAATGACCCAGAAAATACGCAAGTTCCATGGTTGCGCGTTGCTCGAAGGGCAGCGTGCGCAATCCGCTATCGAGCCACTCGCGCAATTCCTCGGATGCGAGCGTCGTATCGAATGAGGGCATGGCATCGAGCATCGACTCGCCATGTTCCGGCGGCAGCGGGCCGGCGCGGCGCAGAGCCTTCAGGCCGCAGCGCCAGGCGATGCCCATGATCCAGGTCGAGGCACGCGAATCGCCTCTGAATTGCGCAGCCTTCTGCCACACGATCCAGAAGGTATCGTTGATCGCCTCCTCGATGGCATCGCGCCGGCCGGTCAGTCGAGTCAGGAACTGCGCCAGACGGCCGTGGTAATTGAAGTACAGCCGCTCGAGCGCGCGGCGCTCACCTGCCACGATCTGCTGCAGCAATTCGCGGTCGCGAGCATCATCGCGCGTAGCTTCCGGCTCCCGCTGACGTTCCGACCCCAACATTCCTTAGCCTCCAGTCGATTTTTGCGGCACAGCGTAGGTGCCGCCAAAGGCCCCGCAGGTTGTATGTGTGGCGTTATGTCGCGGCCCTGATCGCATCCCCGCGAATGTCGATGACGACCTCATCGCCGCCCTCGAGGATACCGTGCGGCAGACCGTAGTCCGAGCGCCGGATGCGGCCCTCGGCATCAAAACTGCATGTGTCGGCTGCGCCCGGCCGGTTGGCGCAATCCCAGCGATTAACCGTCAGATCAAAGGGATGCGTCTGGCCATGCAGTGTGAGCTCGCCGCTGACCATGCCGCCGCGCCCGCCCTCGAAACGCACGCGCTCGGAGTGGTAGACGATCTGGGGATACTGCCGGGCATCGAACCAGATCGGCGAGAGCAGCCGCGCATTCCAGTGCGGGCTTTCGCAGGTCAGGGACGCGGTGCTGATGGTGACATCCACCCGGCTGGGCTGGGCACGGTTTGCGGGCACGAGCTCGCCCGAGAGATCGCTGAAATGCGCGCTCATCCAGGTCAAACCCAGAGTGCGCACGGAGAAGGTGATACGGGTGTTGTCGCTGGAGAGCACATAGAGATCGGCCGCCGGCGCCGCCACCGACGTCAGCCCCAGCAACAACAGCAACCACCTGGCTCGTATCAACCCGGGACCCTCGCCGGCCGCGCACGCGTCAACTGTATCGTAGGTGCCGGCTGGATTACGCGCGGTTGCCACACAATCAGCGCATCGCCGTTGGCGCAAGCGAGGCGCCAGCGGTGACTTCGTAGATCGCAAGGCGTGTGCGCACACCCGGCTTATCGAACGCCGCTATCAGCCGCAGCCGCAGGTGATTGTCGGCGGGGAAGCTCGTATCCAGATAGCGCTGCAGCAGCGGCTCGGGAATGATGATCCAGGCGCGCTCGGCCCGCAGCAGATTTTCCAGCCGCTCGAGCCTCGTGCGCAGCGGCCGTCCTTCCGGGCCGTAGTCGATACTGTTAATGCGCGAGGCCCAGGCGCGCGGCAGGTAGCTGCGCAATTGATAGGCGCTGTGCCCATCGAGCGCGAACACGTTCGGGGGCGGCGCCGCTGCGTCGAGCAGGAAGGCGGCAGCTTCCGGGTAACCGTAGCCAGAACTCCAGCCTTCGAAGTACTGAAAGCGATCCACCGGTGACCAGCTCGCCGCGGTGGGATCGAGCACGATGAGTACTGACTGATGGCCCATCAGGGCCAGGCAGGCAACGCACAGCGCCGCGAGCACAGGCCGGGCCAGCATGGGGCGCGCGCGCGCGGCCAGCGCGCACCAGCCCGCGGTAGCGACGATGATCAGCGGCGCCAGCGTGAAAAGCAGGTAGCGTGAAAACCAGAAACTCGCGAAGGCCGCGATCGCGAGCATCGGCACCGCGGCAAACGCTGTCAGCCAGCGCAAACGCCAGTCGCGCAGGCATATGCCGACCGCGACACCGGCGGCGCCGATGATGGTCACAGGCCAGGACAGTTGCGCCGCCAACTCCCCGGGCAATGTGAGCGGCGCGGCGCCCATCACGGCGCCAATGCCGCCATACCCGCCCAGCCCCAGGCCCAGAAAATCCGCGAGCCCGAATCCCGGAGACTGCCCGCGCCGCACGCGCAGCCATACGATGCCGGCGATCAGTATCGCCAGCAACACCACCGGCACATGCGCCGCGAGCAATCGCATGCCCGCCGGTGCTCGCAGCAGATTCCGCCGCGTTGCTGCCGGCATCAGCAGCAGCGCCAGCGGAGCTGCGATCGTCAGCACGAATCCGACCGGCAGCTTGGAGAGCGCGCCGAGCAACAGGCCCGCTCCCAGCAGCATCGCATCGCGCCAGCGCGTACGCTCCATGAAACGAAGAAAGCTCAAGCAAACCGTGAGCGCTGCGAGACAAACGAAGGTGTCCGATAACGCGAAGCGCTGCAGATAGACAACAAAGGGGCAAACGGCAAAGAGAATTCCCGCCACGAACGCCGCGCGCCAGTCGAGCACGCGCAAGGCGATGCGATAGACCAGCACGGCCGCGAGCGCGCCGGAGAGCACATGCAGCGTGCGCATGACCAGGATCGCCGGGAGGCCGAATGCTACCCACGGCACCATCGGCCACGCCTCGAGCGGCTTGCCGTCTCCCATCGGGCCAAGCCATTCGCCCGCTGTGATGATCCGGTCTACCCATCGTATCTGCGAACCCTCATCCTCAAAAACCGGAATCGCCAGAAGGTGCACGAACGTCATGGAGCCGATCGCGAGCAGCGCGACGGCCGGCCACCAGGGCCCTATAGCAACAGGTCGGGTGTACTCGGTCGGCATGAGCGCCCTCGGCAGCGCGCGGCAAGATGATGCACAATAGCTTTGATTGTCAATTTGAAATGCCGGCGGCGCCGCCCCAACAGGACAGCGTGTGCGTTATTTCGTAACCGGCTGTGCCGGCTTCATCGGCAGCCATCTGACGGAACGGCTGCTCGCTCGCGGCCACGAAGTTGTCGGCTACGACAACTTTTCCACCGGCAGGGAATACTTCCTGGAGTTGGCGCTCGAGAGCCCGCATTTCCGGCTCATCCGCGGCGATACGCTCGACACATCAACGCTGGCGGCTGCCATGAGCGGCTCGCAACGGGTGTTCCATTGCGCGGCCAACGCCGACGTTCGCTTCGGTTTGGCGCGGCCACGGCGCGATCTGGAACAGAACACGATCGCCACGCACAATGTGCTCGAGGCGATGCGCAGCACCGGCGTGCATCGCATCGCCTTCACATCGACCGGTTCGGTATATGGGGACGCCGCGGTGATTCCAACACCCGAGGATGCGCCCTGCCCCATTCAGACCTCGCTCTATGGCGCCTCCAAGCTGGCGGCGGAAGGACTGATCACCGCGTACTGCACCGGGTACGGCTTCCAGTGCCACATCTTTCGCCTGGTGTCGATCCTGGGCGAGCGCTACACGCATGGACACGTGTTCGATTTCTACGCGCAACTGCGCGCCGATGCGAGCCGCTTGCGCGTGCTTGGCGATGGCCATCAGCGCAAGTCGTACCTCTATGTGCGCGACTGCATCGATGCGATGTTGCTCGCCATCGACCAGACGGACGAACAGATCAACCTGTTCAATCTCGGCGGCGATGACTACTGCGAAGTGCGGCAGTCGATCGATTGGATCTGCGCCGCGCTGGCGATAGCACCGGCGATCGAATTCAGCGGCGGCGATCGCGGCTGGAGCGGCGATAGTCCCTTCATTCAGCTGGACTGCAGCCGCATTCGCGCATTGGGCTGGCAGTCCACGCTGCCGCTGCGTGAGTCGGTGCTGCGCACGCTCGAGTATCTGCGGGCAATGCACGCTCCCGAAGCGCTCTCATGACAGGCGCGCTGGACCAACACTGCGCCATCGTGACTGGCGCCAGCCAGGGACTGGGATACGAGATAGCGAAAACCTACATCGGCGCTGGCGCCAACCTGCTGATCTGTGCACGCGATGCGCGCGTGCTCGACAAAGCATTCGACGAGCTCAAGCAGCTGGTCCCCGCGGGGCAATCGATTATCGCCATACCCGCCGATGTCTCGCAGGTGCGCGATGCGACCGCACTGGTGGATCGCGCGCTGACCGAGTTTGGCCGGCTGGACGTCATCGTCAACAATGCCGGCATCGCCGGTCCCATCGGGCCCCTCGAGGAGCTCGACTGGGTGCAGTGGCAGCGAACCATCGAGATCAATCTGATGGGAGCGGTGTGGCTGAGCCGCGCGGCAGTGCCCCACTTCAAGCGCATCGGTCGCGGCAAGATCATCCAGCTGTCGGGCGGCGGCGCCACGCAGCCCACGCCCATGTTGAGCGCCTACGCGGCTTCCAAGGCCGCCGTCGTGCGCTTCGTCGAAACACTGGCGCACGAGACCCGGGCCTGGCACATCGACATCAACGCCATCGCTCCCGGAGCCCTCGACACACGCATGCTCAATGAAATCCTGAGCGCTGGCCCGCAAGTGCTGGGACAAGCTCATTACGAGCAGGTGCTGCAGCAGAAACGCGGCGGCGGCGCACCCCTGTGGAAGGCTGCGGAACTGGCACTGTTCCTCGGCTCGGCACACAGCAATGGCATCACCGGCCGGCTGATCAGTGCCATCTGGGATCCCTGGAAAGAACTGCCCGGGAGAATCGAGGAACTCAGTGCCACGGATGTCTATACCTTGCGCCGGATCACCCCTGAAGACCGCGACCTCACCTGGGGGAAGCGCGATTGAATCTTGCCATCGTCGGCTGCGGCCTCATTGGTCGACGCCGTGCGCAGAACCTGGCCGGTGCGCGCCTGACCCATTGCGTCGATAGCGACCTGGCGCGCGCGCGGGAGATCGCAGCCGCTCATCCGGGCTGCGAGCCCGGCTTTGACTGGCGCAACCTGCTGGCGCAACCGGATGTGGACGCGATCGTCATCGCCACCACGCACGATGCGCTCGCCCCCATCGCGCGCGCGGCCATCGAGTCCGGCCGTCATGTGCTGATCGAAAAGCCCGCCGCACGAAGGCGCGATGAGATACACGACCTGGCGCAACTGGCCGAACGTCACGACGTGCGCGTGCGCATCGGCTTCAATCATCGCTATCACCGCGCGTTTCAACAGGCGCGAAGCCTGGTGGACTCCGGCGCGCTGGGCGAACTGATGTACCTGCGCGCACGCTATGGGCACGGCGGACGGCCCGGCTACGAGCAAGAGTGGCGCGCACAGCCGCAACTCTCCGGGGGCGGCGAACTGCTCGACCAGGGCGTGCACCTGATCGACCTGGCGCGCTGGTTCCTCGGCGAGTTCACGCGGGTTGAAGGCTTCGCCCATACTTTTTTCTGGGACATGCCGGTGGAGGACAACGGCTTCCTGTTGCTGCGCACGGCAACGGACCGGGTGGCCTTCCTGCATGCGAGCTGCACCGAATGGAAGAACACGTTTTCCTGGGAGCTGTATGGCCGGCTCGGCAAATTGCAGATCGATGGACTCGGCGGCAGCTACGGCATCGAGCGACTGACCTGGTATCGCATGCTGCCGCAGATGGGACCGCCCGAGACCGAGGTGTGGGAGTACCCCATGCAGGACAACTCCTGGTCGGTGGAGATGGCGCAGTTCATCGAGGACATTGGCGCCGCGCGGCCGAGCGTCCCCGGACTTGCCGATGCGATGGCGGCGCTGGCCGTGGTCGAGCGCATTTACGCCCAGAATGGGAGACCGCCTTGATCATCGCGCGCAGTCCGCTGCGCATCACGCTCGGCGGCGGCGGCACCGACCTGCCCTCCTACTACACCGAACACGAAGGATTGGTGATCGCCGCCGCCATCGATAAATTCGTCTACGTCACCGTTACGCGGCCATTTCGACCCGGCATTTATCTCAAGTACTCCGAATCCGAGCACGTGGAGCAGGTCGCGCAGGTCCGGCATCCGATCATGCGCGAGGTGCTGGGACTGCTGAACCTGCGCACCCCGCAGATCGAAATCACCACGCTGGCCGACATTCCCGCCGGTACCGGCCTCGGTTCCTCGGGCAGCTTCACCACCGCGCTGCTGCGCGCGCTGCACGCCTATCGGCAGGAAGCAGTTGAAAATCGTGACTTGGCGGACTTGGCTTGCAATATAGAAATCAACAGGTTAAAGAAACCTGTTGGCAAACAAGATCAGTATATCGCCGCGCATGGCGGCATCTCATGCCTGAGCTTTCATCGTGATCATCGCGTCAGCGTGGTCCCGCTGCGGCTGGCACGATCAACGCTGCTGGAACTCGAAGACAACCTGCTGCTGTTCTTTACCGGCTTCACGCGCGCCGCGGCTGACATCCTTCAGGATCAGCAGCAACGCTCGCAGGCTGGCGATGCCGCGATGCTGGCAAATCTGGATTACGTCAAAGCAATGGCTTACCAAAGCCGTGAAGCGCTGGAAGGGGGCGATCTCATGCGTTTCGGACAACTGCTGCACGAGCATTGGGAGCACAAGAAGCGCCGCTCGGAGGGCATCAGCAACCCGAATATCGATAAGTGGTACACACTGGCAATGAGCAATGGAGCCATTGGCGGAAAACTGGTAGGCGCGGGGGGCGGCGGCTTCCTGATGTTCTACGCTGCCGATCGCAGCCGTTTGCGGCAGACGATGGCCGAAGCGGGTCTGGAAGAGGTCCGGTTTCGCTTCGAATTCGAGGGTACCAAGGTCGTCCTGTCCTGACGTGTTGCCCGTCGCCATACTTGCGGGCGGACTGGCCACTCGCCTCTATCCCATCAGTGCGCTGGTGCCCAAGACACTCATGAGCGTGGCGGGGCGCCCGTTCATCTTCCATCAACTCGAGCTGCTCAAAAGTCAGGGCATCGAGCGCATCGTGCTTTGCGTGGGTCACCTGGGCGAGCAGGTACGCGCCGCCGTCGGCGACGGTCGTACGCTCGGGCTGTCGATAACGTACTCCTTCGACGGCACGCCGCTGCTTGGCACGGGCGGCGCCGTCAAGCAGGCGCTGCCATTGCTCGGCGAGCATTTCTTCGTTTTATATGGCGATGCCTACCTGCCCTGCTCCTTCGGCGCCGTTCAGGCCGCGTATGAGGCCGCGCGACAGCCGGCGCTGATGACGGTCATGCGCAATGAGAATCGCTGGGACCGCAGCAACGCGGTCTTCGATGGCGATGCCGTGCTCGAGTACGACAAGCAGTCCCGGCGCTGCGATCTCACGCATATCGACTTCGGCGTATCGGTGCTGTCCCGCGCCGTGTTCGAGCCGTTCGCACCTCAGCGTTGCATCGATCTTGCCGATATCTGTCGCACGCTGAGCCGGCAGGGCCGGTTGGCAGGCTTCGAAGTCTCGCAGCGGTTCTACGAGATCGGCTCACTGCAGGGCATGCGCGAAACCCATGCCTACCTGTCGCAGCGATGATTCGCCGATGAATGCACTGATGAAGGCGCCGCTGAGTTATTCACGCCAGCATCTGCTCGAGACCGCCGCGATCCTGCAGGCGCTCGATGTGGGTGCCATCGACCGCATGGTCGATGTGCTCGCCCGAATCAAGGCCGCCGACGGCCGTATCTTCTTCATCGGCGTCGGCGGCAGCGCCGCGAACTGCTCGCATGCGGTCAACGATTTTCGCAAGCTTGCCGGAGTCGAGTGCTACGCGCCCACCGACAATGTTTCCGAACTGACCGCGCGCATCAATGATGAGGGCTGGGAGAGCAGCTTCTCCGAATGGCTCAAGATCAGCCGTCTCAAGGCAAGCGACGCACTGTTCGTGCTATCGGTGGGCGGCGGCAGCATAGAAAAGAACATCAGCCTGAATCTCGTGGCTGCCATCCGCCACGCCAAGGCCATCGGCGCCAAGGTAGTTGCCATCCTCGGGCGCGACGGCGGTTTTACCGCCACGGTGGCCGATGCTGCGGTGGTCGTTCCAACCGTCAATCCCGAGACCGTGACGCCACACTCGGAGGCCTTCCAATCCGTGATCTGGCACCTGCTGGTGTCGCATCCACGGCTGAAGAAAAGTACCCCGAAATGGGAGTCGATGGCGCGATGACGCGCGCGGCGGTGTTTCTCGATCGCGATGGGGTCATCAATCGACCCAGGCTCATCAAGGGCCGGCCTCACCCCCCGGCCACGCTGGCCGAACTCGAAGTACTGCCCGGCGTGCCCCCGGCCCTGGAAATGCTCAGAGCGCGCGGGTATTCACTGATCGTGGTCACCAACCAGCCGGATGTGGCGCGCGGCAGCGGCTGTCGCACCACGATCGATCGCATGCACGAGATGCTGAGCCAGCGCCTGCCGCTCGATGCCATCCTGACCTGCTTTCACGACGATGCCGACGCCTGCCAATGCCGTAAACCGCAGCCCGGATTGCTGTTGCGTGCGGCGCAGCAGCTGGATCTCGACCTCGCTCGCAGCTTCATGGTGGGCGATCGCTGGCGCGACATCGAGGCCGGGCGCCGCGCGGGCTGCGGTACTTTTTTCGTGGACCTCGGCTACGACGAGGCCGCGCCATCGGCGTTCGACTATCGCGTCGGCTCACTGCCCGAGGCGGCCGACATCATCGCTGCCCGCGAGCCGCGGCCATGACCGGCCTCGGCAGGCTCCACGTCAAGATATTCGCGGACGGCGCCGACCGCTCCCGCATGCTGGAGATGTCCGCCCGACCCTACATCCGGGGACTCACCACCAACCCTTCGCTGATGCGCAAGGCCGGCATTGCCGACTATCGCGCGTTCGCCAGGGATGTGCTGGCAGAAATCAGTGACAAGCCGGTCTGCTTCGAAGTGCTGGCCGACGATGCGCCCGAGATGGAACGACAGGCGCTGGAGATCGCAGGCTGGGCGGACAATGTCTATGTGAAGATTCCGGTGACCAACACCCGGCGGCACAGCTGCTGCGGGCTGATCAAACGGCTCGCCGACCGGCGGATCAAGCTCAACATCACGGCGGTCATGACGCTCGAGCAGGTGCGCGAGGTGGCCGCGGCGCTCAATCCTGCAACCTGCAGCTATGTCTCGGTGTTCGCTGGCCGCATCGCCGACACCGGCGTGGACCCGCTGCCCCTGATGGCCGAGGCGGTGGCGATCCTGCGGGAGAATCCGCGCGCCGAGCTCATCTGGGCCAGTCCGCGCGAGCTGCTCAATATATTCCAGGCCGACGCGGTCGGCTGCCAGGTGATCACGGTTACCGAGGAGATCCTGAATAGGCTGTCGCGGGTGGGGTATGACCTGGCTGATTACTCGCTGGAGACGGTGCGCATGTTTCACGACGATGCGCGGAGCGCGGGATTTCAGCTTTGATACTGCCTGCGAAGCGGGCCCTGAAGATAGCCCATACCCAGCCCGGAGGGTCGCGCAGCACCCGGATCTTCTTGCCCTCGTCGAATCCGCGCGAGCGGTAGGACACCGGCACCTCGAGCGGTGCAAAGCCGGCGCGCATGAGCTTGCCGAGCAGTTCGTAATCGAAATCAAAGCGATTGCAGGTCAGGCGCAATCCGCGCACGCAGTCGGCGCGAAACACTTTGAACATTGAGGTTGGATCGGTGAGCCGGCTCGCGAACACTGCATTAAAGAGCGCATGAAACAGCAGGCCGCCGATGTTCATGAAGGCCGCCTGCAGGCTGCCGCGGGCGAACTTGCGGATTCGCCAGCGATCGGGCCCGAGATGGCGGCTGCCCAGGACGAAGTCCGCGCGACCTTCGACGATCGGTTGCAGCAGCAGCGGATAGTCGCTGACGTCGTATTCGAGGTCGGCATCCTGGATCAGGATCACCTCGCCCGTGGCCGCGGCCAGGCCGGCGCGGATGGCGTGTCCCTTGCCGCGAGGCGCCGGCTCGAGGATCAGGCGCACGGTGCACTGCGGCTCATCCGGGTGTCGGGCGGCAAAATCGGTGACGATGGCGCGGGAGCCGTCGGAGGACTGGCTCTCTATGATGACGATTTCACGGCTCGAAGCAGGCATGGGCTGCAAGTGGACGCGCTCGAGCAACTCTCCGATTGTGGATGCTTCGTTGAAGACCGCGATGAGGATACTTACTTTCATAACGTTCGGTGTAACGGGTAGGTTCCGCACACCGCAACGGCGGTTGTATCCGGGCGTGCTCCCGGCCCTCAGCCCGCAATCTGGTTCGCCGCATGGTGGGCGCTGTCGATGGCGCGATCGGCATATGCCTCCCAGACCGCATCGGTGCCCGCGAAGTGAATTCTTCCCACCGGCGAGGCGCTGATGCTCACTGCGCGTTCTGCCGCCGGCGGATCGAACAGGGGCAATGGCTCATAGGAATAGCCGTGTCCCCAGCGATTAACCGTGATGGCGGCGATGTCCCGGTCGGCATCGAATCCGCCGGGTCCGAGCACGCGTGTGAGCTGATCGCGCGCGTGCGCTTCGAATTCAGCGAAGGTGCGCGCGTAGAGCTGGCGGCGGTCCTGCCGGTTCTGCGCGCGCAGATCGGTAACGGTTCCGTCGACCCAGGGCACATGCACCAGATGAATGATCATGGGCTCTTCCGGATGTGTCGGGAACCGATAGCTCCCCAGGCTCACCGGGTAGTCGAGCTTCATGTTGCAGAAGAAGCCGCTGGGTGTGTTGACGAAGTGCACGCCCTGCCTGACCCAGGCCTGCCAGTTGCGAACCGCGACGTTCACATAGCACAGCGGCGCCTTCACCTGCTGCGCCAGCGCCGCACGCTGCTCGGTGCCGAGGTCCTGGCAGATGTAGGGGACCATCGCCGAGTAGCCGGCGTAGACCGCATGAGCGGCGCTCACGCGCGTGAGTCTTTCGCCCTGTGCGTACAGCACCTCGACGCCGTTGGCCGTGTTGCCGAGGGCGACCGCCGTTGCCGCCAGCCGCAGCCGCACCGGCTGTCCTTCGACGTCCAGCCGGCCATAGTCGAATCGCGCAGTGACGATGTCATCCATGTCCCGCCCCGGCGCGACGCCGGGAATCATGCCCCGCACGAACAACCGCGCCAGCGACGCGTTGCCATCCGGAAAGTGATAGATGTAGGGCTCATCTTCGAACTGCGCTTCCGCCGGCGGCGACAATCCCAGGGCCGCGAATCCCGGGTATTGGGTTGCCCAGGCATAGGAGGCCGGCACCATGACCGATTTACCCGCAAACAGATCGAGCGTGCGGCCGTCGAACATCGCCAGCGAGCGCGCATCGAGACCAAAGTAGCGCGCCAGGTAGTCGTGATAAGAAGTCGTATTCAGCAGGCGGCGCTTGGCTGCGTGATCGTGCCCGGCAAGCACATCGCGCCGGTCGGTCAATAAGGCGAGCACGCGAGCGCGCTGTTCCTCATCGATCGGCCAGTCGGCGACGAACGCCGCCGCGGTGCGGGCGTTCTGACGTGCCGCCGCAATATCGGTCGGAACCGAGCGCACCGGATCGCCGGTCACCAGCCGATCGGTGCCGTAAAGTTCGCGGTTGAAGAAGAGACCGAACGACAGCCCCAGATCGGGATACAGATTGGCGTGATAAGCCCGACTCAGCCGGTCCAGGTCCACGCCAATGGATGCGACGCAATCGCGCGCGGCCTGGCTCCAGCGCCGCCTGGGGCTATCGAGCGATTCACTGCCACCGTAGCCGAGCAGGAATCGGCCATCGACATTGAACTCGTTGCGCCGCGCGTGACCGCCGAATTCATCGTGGTTGTCGAGAATCAGGATGCGCGCCTTCGGTCGCACCCGGTGCACATAGTTGGCGGTGGCGAGCCCGCCGAGGCCTGCTCCAATCACCACCACATCATAGTGCTCGCTCACCGGCGCGGCGTTGAGGTCGTAGCGGCGCCCATCGCGAATGCCATGCGCGACCGCGAAATCCTCCGGCCGGCCACCGACGTAACCTGTGCGTCCCGGCGGGTACGGCGAGCCCGGTGTGCCAGCCGTGTCCTGCGCAATGCCCACGCCGGCGCCTACTGCAACGACCGCGCAGGCGAAACCGTCGATGAAGTCCCGCCGCGTGATCCGGCTCGTCATTGGGAAAAGACTTTCTTGCCCGCGACCCAGGTCTGCTGCACCTTGATCTTCCAGATGTCGCCCGCGGGTATCTTGAAGAGATCGCGGTCGATCAAAATAAAATCTGCCCACTTGCCCGGCTCGAGCGAGCCGATGCGGGTCTCCCAGTGCTCAGCATAGGCCGCGTCCAGTGTGAAGGCGCGGAAGGCTTCAATCGGTGTCATGGCCTGCTCAGGGTGCCAACCGCCCGGGGGCTGACCCTCATGATCCGTGCGCGTGATCGCCGCGTGCAGTCCGAAGAACGGGTTGTCCGACTCCACGGGAAAATCCGAGCCGCCCGCAATCCGCGTGCCCTGATCGAGAAAGGTGCGCCAGGCATAGGCGCTCTTGAGGCGCTCAGCGCCGATGCGATCGAGCGCCATGTTTTTGTCGCTGGTGGCGTGCGTGGGCTGCATAGAGGCGATCAGATTCAGCTGTTTGAAACGCGGGATGTCCGACGGCGCCACGACCTGCGCGTGCTCGATGCGATTGCGCAGCTCCCGGCCGCCGACGGCTTTGTAGGCGGCTTCGAAACCATCGAGCACCTGACGGTTGGCGGCATCACCGATGGCGTGGACGTTGACCTGGTATCCCGCGCCGAGTCCAGCCTGGATTTTGCGCTCCATTTCGGCATCCGACATGAACAGCAGGCCATGTTGATCCGGCTTGTCCGAGTAAGGCGCGAGTAGGGCCGCACCACGGCTGCCAAGCGCGCCATCGGCGAATAATTTGACCGAGCGCACCGTCAGGCGATCCTGCCCGTAGCCGATTAACGGGCCATCTTTTGAGAGCGCGCGGAAATCCTCGCCCACGTCCATGATCATGGCGTACATGCGAACCGGCAGTTCGCCCTGATCGGCCAGTTGGCGATACAGCTGGATCGTCTGGGCGGGCACGCCGGCATCGCCCGCCGAGGTCAATCCCACCGAATTCATATGCGCCAGCGCGGCTTTGAGCGCACTCGTGCTCTCTGCGGCATCCGGGCGCGGCACTACCGGCTCCGTCAGATCCATCGCCTTGTCGACCAGCACGCCGCTCGGATTGCCGTCGGCGTCACGTTCGATGCGTCCGCCGACAGGATCTGCCGTGTCACGCGTGATGCCGGCGACACGCAGCGCCACGGAATTCAGCCACAGCGCGTGGCCATCGACCCGCTCGAGCACGGCAGGGCGATCGGACACCACCGCATCCAGTTCGCTCGCCAGCGGAAAGCGGCCGAGTTTCCAGATGACCTGGTTCCAGCCGGCGCCGCGGAGCCACGCAAGCTGCGGATGCTCGCCGGCGTAGCGTCGAATGCGTTCCTGCGCCTCCGACAGCGAAGCGGTGCCGACAAGCTGGATGCGCACGAACTGCAAACCGAGATCGATGATGTGTCCGTGCGCATCGATGAGGCCCGGCAGCAGCGTGCTGCCGTTGCCATCGATGATGCGCGCATCGGGATAGGCACGGCGCAACGTGGCCGTCTGGCCCGTCCGCACCACCCTGCCTTCATCGAAAACCAGCGCGCTGAAGTGATGCAGCTTCTTATCATCGCCGGTCAACGTGTAGCCGTGCACGTTGTCGATAAGGGTCGCGTCAGCGAACGCCTGCGGCACAGCTGCCGCCGCCAGCGCCAGCACCGCCCATGCGGCCACGGCCGCGGAAGTGACTATCGGTCTCAACCGTCCCCCTTAGGTATTCAGCGCCACGTGCGCCACCACTTGAATCCAAAGCCCGATGAGCGCCAGCCAGCCGAGGCCGTAGGCCCGCACACGATGCCCGATCCGGTTGGCGCCCAGATGAATGATGGCATGCAGCACGCGCGCGGCCACGTAGAGCCACGCCAGAACCTGGACCGCGATGCCGGCATCGTGCGTCACCATCGCGGCAAGACAGCCGGCATAGAAAAGAGTCGGCGCCTCGAACAGGTTGGAGAAATGCCGGGCGGCCTTGACGCTGGCTTCCGGTTCGACTGCGCCCCGGTGGAGTGCGAAGTAGCCCATCGACACGTGACCTTCGCTCACCGCCCGCACCCTGCGGCGGAACAGGGTCACGAGGACAATGACGGTCAGCAGCACCAGCGCGAACATGGGATAGACCAGCTGATAGTCATGCATGGGAGTCATGCGGCGCCTGACGCTGCCGTGTTTTCTGGCAAACAGCCTGCCGCACGCGCCTTGTCCAGCAGCGACTCGGCCATGCGGATGCTGGCGAGGTCGATCAGCCGGCCATCGAGTGACACGGCGCCCTTGCCCTCCTTCGCCGCCTGCGCCATGGCCGCCATGATGCGAATCGCCTTGGTCACTTCCGACTGCGAGGGCGTGAACACCTCGTTGGCGAGCTCTATCTGTGACGGATGGATGGCCCACTTGCCTTCGTAGCCCAGCACGGCGGCGCGGTTGGCGGCGGCGATGTAGCCGTCGCGATCGCTGAAATCGCCGAAGGGTCCATCGATGGGCCGCAGGCCGTAGGCGCGGCAGGCCACCATCATGCGCGTCTGCGCCGCGTGCCAGGGATCGGTCCAGAAATACTCGCGGCGATTATTGGCGTCCTTGTCCGTGAGCACGCCGCTGTCCTTGTGCACGCCGCCGATCACCGTGGTGCGCGCGCGCGTGGAGGCGGCGTAGTCGGCGACGCCGAAGCTCAATGCCTCGAGCCGGCGTGATGACTGGGCGATCGACTCGACGTTGGCCATGCCGAGCGCCGTCTCGATCAGCACCTCGAAGCCGATGCGCTTCTCGCGCCGCTTCGCCGCCTCGATCTGCGTCACCAGCATGTCGATCGCGTAGACATCCTGGGATACGCCGACCTTGGGTATGAGGATCATGTCCAGACGCGGGCAGGCCTCCACAATGTCGACGATGTCGCGGTACATGTAGTGCGTGTCGAGACCGTTGATGCGCACCATCATGGTCTTCGTACCCCAGTCGAGATCGTTGAGTCCCTGCACGATGTTGGCGCGCGCGCGCTCCTTGTCATCCGGCGCGACCGCATCCTCGCAGTCCAGGAAGATGATATCTGCCGCGGACTTGGCGGCCTTCTCGAACAACGCCGGATTGCTGCCGGGAACGGCCAGCTCCGAGCGGTGCAACCGTGCAGTGGCCTGTTCGATGCTCGTGAAACTCATGACTACCCCCTAACCCGTGCTGCCGAAACCGGCCGCGATGCAATTGACCGACAGCAGCAGCGGCGCTTTGTAGGATTCCTTTTCGGCATCCTGTCGTGCGCCGCGATAGCGACGCAACAACTCCACCTGCTGCCGGTTGGCGTGCGCAATGCTCGGTAACTTGCGTGCCAGGCGCGCGCGCAGGATCGGAAAGCGCTCGGCGATTTCGCGGCCGCCGGTGACGGTCAGCAGCATATCCGATGTCAGGCGGTATTCCCGCTCGAGACTGTCGAAGATCACAGCGCGTACGGCGGGGTCTTTCACCAGCGCCGCGTATTCGCGCGCGATCCCCATATCCACCTGCAGCAGAGTCTTCTCGACTTCATCCACGATCAGGCGGAACAGGCGAAACTCCCGGAACATGCGCTGCAGCAGCGTCAGGCCCGGCTCCTTGCGCACCTGCAGAAAGGCCGAGAGGCCGCTGCCGACGCCGAACCAGCCGGGGATGATGTGGCGATTCTGGGACCAGGCGAACACCCACGGGATGGCGCGCAGATCCGACAGCGTCTTGGCGCCAAACCGGCGGGCCGGACGCGAGCCGATATTGAGCATCGCCAGCTCATCGAGTGGACTCGCCGCCTGCAGATAGGTGATCAGATCAGGCTGCTGGATCAGTTGACTGTAGGCCGCCCGCGAAGTGCCGGCCAATGCTTCCATGGCCTCTTCGAATTCGGCGACCGGCTCCAGCGCCTGCTCGCCTTCGGATTTCAGGCTGTGCTCGAACACGCTCGTCGCCAGCAGCTCGAGCTGGTAGGAGGCGGTACCCCGATTGGCATACTTGAAGGAGACGACCTCACCCTGCTCGGTGATGCGGAACCGTCCATTGATCGAGCCCGCCGGTTGCGCCGCGATGGCGCGCCCGGTCGGTATGCCGCCGCGACTGACCGAGCCGCCTCGACCGTGGAAGAAGGAAATCGGCACATTGAGTTCCTGGCCGAGCCGCGTGAGCTTTACCTGGGCCTTGTAGAGCTCCCAGTTGGAGGCGAGAAAGCCGCCATCCTTGTTCGAGTCCGAATAGCCGATCATGACGTCCTGCACGCCGCCCTGAGCGCGGATGCTGCGTTTCACCATCGCATTGCCCAACAGTTCGCGCATGATCGCGGGCGCGGCACGCAGGTCCTCGATGGTCTCGAACAGCGGCACGATGGGCAGCGTGCAGGTCTCGACCGCGGCGGCATCGCTGAAGAGCCCCGCTTCCTTGGCCAGCAGATAGATACCGAGCAGATCCTCGGAACTGTGGGTCATGCTCAGGATGAATGTGCCGAACGCATCGCGATCGGCGCGTTGGCGGGTCTCGGCGATGAGTCGAAAGATCCCCAGCGTCTCGGCGGCCTCGGGAGGGAGATCGGGCAGATCGCGCACGCCGGTACGTGCCTGGGACAACTCGGCGATCAGCCAATTGCGCCAGGCAGCGCTGTCGGCCGGCGGCGGCTCGCCCTTGCCCCCTGCAGCCTTCCACAGCGCCTGCAGTGCCGCGGTGGTGCGCGTGGAATTCTCCCGGCAGTCGAGTCGCACGCTGCAGAAGCGAAAGATCTCAACCTCGCGACGCAGCGGCCGCACGAATCGCTCGGCAAGCCCCGGAGAGCGGCATTGGATCAGCGCATCCTCCGCCACCATGAGATCCGCAATCAATTCATCGGCACCGGCATACCGATGCGATGCGGGGATCCCGGCGGCCGCAGGGGCGAGCGTCGCATCGATTTTGGCGAGCATGCAGACGAAATATTGCCGGAACAGCTCGCCCCGGTTGCGCGCCGGTGATGCCGCGGGGGTTGTCAACTTCGGTGAGCAACTGCGCCAGCACATCCCGCAGACCGGGCGGTACGCGCACGGTGCTTTCGGCAATCGAGAGCGTGCCGATCAGCTCGCTTACGCGCGCGCGATAGCGCGCCAGGCTCGCTGCTCGGTTGGCCTCAAGGGTCTGGCGCGTGATCTCGTTGGTGACGAACGGATTGCCGTCCCGATCGCCTCCCATCCAGGCGCCGAACTGGAAGAAGGGCCGGACCTCGAAGGTTTCGCCCGGGTAGCTCTGCTTTAGCGCGGTTTCCAGTTTTTCGAGCAGACCGGGAACGGCATCGAACAAGGTTTCATTGAAGAAATGCAGACCCCAGGCCACTTCCTGCGCGATGGTGGGCTTCTCCAGCCGCAGCTCGCCGGTAAGCCAGAGCAATTCGATTTCGCTGCCGAGTTTGTGGACGAGGTCGGCGCGCTCGCGCGGCGTCCAGCGCGGTGACTCGAGGTCCATGAGCCCGCGATAGATACGGCGATGGCGCTCGAGCACGGTGACCCGCTTGGCCTCGGTGGGGTGCGCCGTCATGACGGGCCGGATGCGCAGATCCGCCAGCAGGCCGCGGATACGATCGGCTTTGATTCCCGCAGCGGCGGCGTCCGCAATCAGCTGTGCGAAAGTGCCGCGCACACTCTGATAGCCGAGCCGGTTCTCGGCTTCCCGCCGGCGGCGCATCGCCGCATTCTGCTCGGCGATGCTCAGCAGCTGGAACCAGATGCCCTGGGCCTGCAGCGTGCGCGCCAGCAGTCGCGGCGTCAGGCCTTCGCCTTCGATCTCCCCGCGCAGCAGCGGCACGACCTCGGGCTCGTGACGCGCAGCCACTTCGAGCAGCAGCTCAAACAGCAGCCCGGATACCCGCGATTCGTAATCGGAATCCGCGCCCTCAGTATCCACTGCGACGACCGGCTCGCTTGCGCAACACCTCGCCCACCGTGGAACCAAGTTCCGAAGCGCTAGGCGCGACGGTCAGGCCGTAGGATTTCATGATTTCGGTTTTCTCCGCGGCACTGTCGCCCGCGGAGGAGATGATCGCGCCGGCGTGCCCCATGCGGCGCCCTTTCGGCGCCGTGAGGCCGGCCACGTAGCCGATCACGGGCTTGCTCATGTTCTCCTTGACCCAGCGCGATGCTTCCGCTTCCTGCGGGCCGCCGATCTCGCCGATCATCATCACCGCCTCGGTTTCCGGATCCTGCTCGAACAGCATCAGGTGATCAAGGAAGGAGCTGCCATTGATCGGATCACCGCCTATGCCGACGCTGGTGGTCTGGCCGATTCCGAGCGCATTCATCTGCGCGGCCGCCTCGTAACCGAGCGTGCCGGAGCGCGACACGATGCCGACGTTGCCGCGCTTGTAAATGTGTCCCGGCATGATGCCCAGCATGGCTTTGCCCGCGCTGATGATTCCCGCGCAGTTCGGGCCCACCACCATCGTGCGCCGCTCACGCGGATAGCGCATCAGGTAGCGCTTGACGCGCATCATGTCCTGCGCCGGGATCCCGTCGGTGATCGTGCACACCAGTCGCAGCCCGGCATCGGCGGCTTCCATGAGCGAATCGGCCGCAAATGCCGGCGGCACGAAGGCGAGGCTGGTGGTGGCGCCGGTGGCGCGGACCGCTTCCTTGACGGTATTGAATACCGGGCGATCCAGGTGTTTCTGGCCGCCCTTGCCCGGCGTCACGCCACCGACGACATTGGTGCCGTAGGCGATCATCTCGCGCGCGTGGAAGGTGGCCTTATCGCCGGTGAATCCCTGCAGGATGATCGGGGTCTTCTCGTCAATCAGAATGCTCATGGCGTCACCTTGGGATGCGATCCTTTCGCGGCGGCGACCGCTTTCTGCGCCGCCTCGGCCAGCGTCGCGGCACTGATGATCGGAAGGCCACTGTCGGCGATGATGGCGCGGCCCTCCTTTTCGTTGGTTCCCGCCAGCCGCACGATCAGCGGCACCTTGATGCCGATGGCACGCACGGCCTGCACCACGCCCTGCGCCACCCAGTCGCAGCGATTGATGCCGGCAAAAATATTGACCAGGATGGCCTTGACCTTGGCATCCGATAGCACCAGCTTGAATGCCTTCTCCACGCGCTCGGGCGATGCGCCACCGCCGACGTCGAGGAAGTTGGCCGGCTCCCCGCCCGCATACTTGATGGTATCCATCGTCGCCATCGCCAGGCCCGCGCCATTGATGATGCAACCGATGTCGCCCTCGAGACCCACATAGCTGAGATTGTCCTGTGACGCCTCGGCTTCGCGCGGGTCCTCCTGCGACAGGTCGCGCATTTCCGAGACGTCGCGATGCCGGAACAGGCCGTTGTCATCGAAGGACATCTTGGCGTCGAGCGCGATCACGCGATCATCCGGGGTCACCACCAGCGGATTGATCTCCACCATGGTGGCATCGAGCGCGCGGAAGGCACGGTACGCGCCCATGAAGGCGGCCACGGCGCGGCTCACCTGCTTGATATTGAGTCCGAGTCCAAAGGCGATTTCGCGCGCCTGAAAAGGCTGCAACCCAACGGCCGGCTCGACGATGATCTGCAGGATGGCGTCCGGGGAAGTTTTGGCGATCTCCTCGATCTCCATGCCGCCCTGGGCGGAGGCGATCACGCGCACGCGCTCGGCCTTGCGATCGAGCACTATCCCCAGGTAGAGCTCGCGTTCGAATTTCTCCGCCACCTCGATGTACACGCGCTGGACGATCTTGCCTTCGGGACCGGTCTGATGCGTGACGAGTTTCTTGCCGAGCATGGCCTGCGCCGCCTCGTGCACCTCGTGATAGGTCCGGCACAGCTTGATGCCGCCGGCCTTGCCGCGGGCACCGGAGTGAATCTGCGCCTTGACGGCCCAGTGCCACCCGCCCAACTCGGATGCCGCAAAGGAGGCCTGTTCCGGACTGTAGGCGACGGCCCCGCGCTGTATGGGCACGCCATAGCCCGCCAACAGCTCCTTGGCCTGGTATTCATGAATGTCCATTCGATCCCTCTCCCTCGCCGCACCGGCGCACGATCTGATCCAGCTCGGCGAGCGTAGCCTGGACGAACCCGGCATCCCGGATGCTGCCGACATTGATGCGCACGTTCAAGGCCGCGCAGCGCAATGCTGCGTGCGCCGTCAATGCCGCAACCCCGGCCTCGCCGGCCGCATTGGAATGTCCCATCTCCGCTGCAAATCGCGCCAGTTCGAGCACCTCGCCGCAGGCCCGCGCGCAGGCCAGCGGCACAAGCGTGGCGGTGCGCATCGCCGCCTGGATTGCCTGGCTGCGGGCGGCCCTCTCTGCTTCCCCGCTCCTGGGCAGTGCATAGGCCCGCATCACCGCATCGAACGCGGCGACGTCCTCATCCATGAGCCCCATCAACTGCCGGCGCAGGCCCTGCGCGCCGTCGAGCGCCGCGGCCATTTCATCGCGTCGAGCCGGCACTTGCTGCCGATCGACGCTCAGGCGGCAAACCATGCTCACCAGTGCCGCCGCTATCGCGGCAAGCAGCGCCGTGGCGCTGCCTCCGCCCGGTGTGGCGTTGACCGCGGCAAGCGCATCCAGCAAGCCGCCGATCGGCTGATCCGCAATCACCGCCGGCTCCCATGGCTGTTCCGTACAGCACGAACTGCGGAAATGTTCAAGTGAAGCACGAAGGCCCGTGAAGAGCGATAATACGCTCATGCTGCCCCCGTTCACGCGTACTCTTCGATATGAAGGTTCGTGCAGAAACCTTTCGGTGGCTCAGTGAGCCGCTACAATTAAACAGCCATAACTTAATCAAGCCATAACCCAATAAAGATCAGACCATGCCATCCGATATCGAGATCGCCCAAAAGGCAAAGCTACAGCGCATCACTCACGTCGCCAAAGAGAAACTGGGCATCGACGATCGCCATCTGGAGCCTTACGGGCACTACAAGGCCAAGGTGTCACTGGAGTACGCCAACAGCCTGACAGCCAAGCCGGACGGCAAGCTGATCCTGGTCACGGCCATCACGCCGACTCCGGCCGGCGAAGGCAAGACCACCACCACCGTCGGGCTGGGCGATGGGCTCAACCTGATCGGCAAAAAGGCCTGCATCTGCCTGCGCGAACCCTCGCTGGGCCCGGTGTTCGGCATGAAGGGCGGCGCGGCCGGCGGCGGCTACGCCCAGGTGGTGCCGATGGAAGACATCAATCTGCACTTCACGGGGGACTTCAGCGCCATCGCGCTGGCCAACAACCTGCTGGCGGCCCTGATCGACAACCACATTCATCACGGTAACGAACTCGGGATCGATGTGCGTCGCATAACCTGGAAGCGCGTGGTCGACATGAATGATCGCGCACTGCGCGACATCACGGTGGGCCTGGGCGGTCCGGGCAACGGCTACCCGCGCCAGGACGGATTCGACATCGTGGTTGCCTCGGAGGTGATGGCAATCTTCTGCCTCGCCACCTCGCTGAAGGACCTCAAGCAAAGACTGGGCAACATCGTCATCGGCTACACCAGCGCCCAGAAGGCGATCCACGCACGCGATCTGAATGCGCACGGCGCCATGGCGGTACTGCTGAAGGACGCGTTGAAGCCCAACCTGGCACAGACGCTCGAAAACAATCCGGCTTTCATCCACGGCGGCCCGTTCGCGAACATTGCGCACGGATGCAATTCGGTGCTCGCCACCAAGACCGCGTTGAAGCTGGCCGATTATGTCGTCACCGAGGCAGGTTTCGGCGCCGACCTGGGCGCCGAGAAATTCATCGACATCAAATGCCGCAAGTCCGGCCTGCGTCCGAACGCGGTGGTCATCGTCGCGACGCTGCGTGCGCTCAAATTCCACGGCGGCGTCGATCTGAAGTCCCTCAACACCGAGAACCTCGAGGCACTCGCCAAGGGCATGTCCAATCTCGAGCGCCACGTCAACAATATCCGCAACTACTATGGCTTGCCCTGCGTGGTGGCCGTCAACCACTTCACCTTCGACACGCAGGCTGAAATCGACCTGCTGAAGAAGAAAATGGCGCGCCACGAGGCCCCCGTGATCGTCTGTCGCCACTGGGCCGAGGGCGGCAAGGGCGCGGCGGAACTGGCACGCACCGTGGTCGATATCATCGACACGGTCGCGACGGACTTCCAGTTCGTCTACGAGGAGAAGGCCCCGCTGTGGGAGAAGATGACCGCCATCGCCATCAAGATCTACGGCGCCAGCGCGGTCACGGCTGATTCCAAGATCCATGCGCAGATCAGGAAGCTGCAGGAGGACGGCTACGGGCACTACCCGGTCTGTGTCGCCAAGACGCAGTACTCCTTCTCCACCGATCCGGCGCTCAAGGGAGCGCCTTCGGATCACACCATCAACGTGCGCGAAGTGCGGCTGTGCGCGGGCGCTGAATTCATCGTCATGGTCTGCGGCGACATCATGACCATGCCCGGACTTCCCAAGGTACCGTCAGCCAGCAAGATCGACATGGACGATGACGGCAAGGTGGTCGGGCTTTTCTAGGAGCTGCGCCGGTCCGAGCGCGGATCGTAGCCGACGATCTGGCCGGTCATGCCCTGCGGTTCGGCGCTTATGAAAGGTCCCTTCTGGCTCGAGGGCACGGCGCGGCGCCGGCTCTTGCGCCAGAGGTCATAAATCGTCAGGCCACCCGTCAGTGAGGCCAGCGTCGCGAAGTAGGCGTGCGGGCCAAAAGCCTGCATGAGACTGCCCATGACCACCGGGCCGAAGGCTGCGGCCGAGCCGTTCAGGCGCAGCAGCGCACTGCTGGCATCCACCATCTGTGCCGGCTCGAGCTTGTCGTTCACATGCGAGACGGCCAGCGAATAAAGCGTCAGGGCGAGCCCGCTGAAGCAGCCGGTGAGCAACATGAAAAGCAGGTGTGGCATCGAGCCGAAGGCGACGATGCTGCCGGCCACGAGGGTGGCGAGCGCACAGATACCGGCGATGACCGTGCGCCGATCCATGCGATCGGACAGGCGTCCCACCGGATACTGCGTCACCACGGCCGCGCAGATGCTCAGCGCCATGAAGGTGGCCACACCAGTGGTGTCCAGTCCGCGACGGATCGCATAGACGGGTCCCATCGAGAAAATGATGGACGAGGTCAATCCCGAGACGCTGACCGCCACCACGCCCAACGGTGAGTTGCGATACAGGTCGCGGTAGCGGACCTTGCGTGGCGCCTCGCGTTCAGGCAGCGGCGTTGCCGATATCACGATCGGGATCATCGCCAGCGATATCAGCAGCGACACCACCATGAAAGGCGTGGGTGACATCGGGTTCGCGAGCAGCAGCAGGAATTGCGCCGCGCCCAATCCCACGTACAGGATCAGCATGTAGACGGCCATCAGCCGGCCGCGATTGTCGCGGCTGGCGCGATCGTTGAGCCAGCTCTCCGCCACGACGTAGATACCTGCAAAGCAGATCCCGGTCAGCAGCCGCATGGCTGCCCAGGTCACCGGGTTGACGAGCAACCCCTGTACCAGGATGGCCGAGGCTGCAATGGCAGCGAGCGCCGCGAATACGCGGATGTGCCCTACCTGGCGCAGCAGGCGCGGCGCAGCCACGGTGCCGAAGAGATAGCCGACGTAGTACCCGGACATGATGATGCCGGTCACGGGCGAGGGAAATCCCTCGAGCGTTGCGCGCAGGCCGAGCAGCGTGCTCTGCAGCCCGGCGCCAAGCATCAGCACGCCCATACCGAGAAGCAGCGGCCACGTCGTGAGAATCGGGTTGAGCGGCACGGTGCCTGGTGAGTGCGAAATCGGAGCGTGAGGAATTCGCGACATGATATACCTACGCGCGAGATGGCATCAGCATCTGCTGCAATCGCGATCCTGGCTGTGAGCTCGCTGGCCTGGTCACGCACCGCCTGCGCCGACATCCGTCTTCCGCGCCTGGTTGGCGACAACATGGTTCTGCAGCGCGATGCACCGGTCAGGATCTGGGGTTGGGCCGATCCCGGCGAGCGAGTCGCCGTCGCATTCCGTGATCAGCGGCGCGATGCACGCGCCGATGCGCACGGCAACTGGTCGGTGACGCTGGCACCGCTGGCCGCGGGCGGACCGGATTCATTGCGGCTTGCCGGCCGTCGCGCCATCACGCTCAGCAACATTCTGGTCGGCGATGTGTGGCTCGCATCCGGCCAGTCGAATATGCAATTCCCACTGCAATCCCAGGGCGGCTTCGGCGGGGTCAACAACGCCGCGCGTGAAATTGCAGCAGCGCATTACCCGCGCATGCGGCTGTTCCTGGTGGCTCGCGATCCCGGATTTGCACCCAACGAGGATGTGCACTCGGATGGATGGCAAGCCGTTACGCCCGCGACGGCGGCTCGATTCTCGGCGGTGGCGTACCTGTTCGGGCGTGAGCTGCATCACCGCTACGCAGTGCCGATCGGGCTGATCGATTCCAGCTGGGGTGGCACACCCGCCGAGTGCTGGATCAGCGCTGGTGGCCTGAAGCAGTTTCCGGAGTTCGATGCATCGATCGAGCGTCTCTCGCAGGTGAATGACCAGGCGCTGCTGGCCTACGGGAGTTATCTGTCGGCCCGCAACGCCTGGTACGCCGCGCATGGACGCGAGGATCGCGGCCGTGTCGAGGGTCAGGATCTGTGGGCCGCGGCGACGTATTCTGATCGGAACTGGCCGACGACCGTCGAACCGCAGCCCTGGCCTCGTAAAACGATCAAAGAATTCGACGGCACGATGTGGTTTCGCCGCACGATTCAGCTGGATGCCGATAGCGCGGCCCGGGTGCAGCGGCTGCACCTGACACACCTGCGCGAAGCCGACACGACCTACTTCAACGGTGTCAGGGTCGGAGCGGTCGACGGTGAAACCAGCGAACGCGACTACGCCATCCCGGCGGGAATCGCGCACGCCGGCAGCAACACCATTACCGTGCGGATCGCCGGCAGCTACTCCTCAGGAAGTGGCTATGTCGGCATGCTCGGCGATGCGGCGGATCTGTATCTTCAGGTCGCCGGCGCTTCGAATGACTTGCGGCGTCTGCCGCTCGCGGGAACCTGGACCTATCAGCCGGGGCCGGATCTGACTGACCTGCCTGAACCACCTGCCATGGCCGAATTCATGACGCCGTTTCCGCAGGCGCCGGCGACGCTCTATGACGGCATGATTGCGCCCCTGATCCGCTATCGCATCCGCGGCGCGATCTGGTATCAGGGTGAGGCGAACGCGGCGCGCGCGGCACAGTACCGCACCCTCTTTCCAACGCTCATCAGGGACTGGCGAGCGCAGTGGGGCTATGAGCTGCCGTTTCTATTCGTGCAGCTCGCGGGCTACGGTCGTGATGCGCCCGAACCTGCGGACTCCGCCTGGGCAGAACTGCGCGAAGCACAGGCCGGCGCATTGGCGCTGTCGCGTACGGGAATGGCCGTCGCCATCGATGTGGGCGATGCCAATGATATCCATCCCAGGGACAAGCAGACTGTCGCGCACCGCCTGGCGCTTGCCGCCGAGCGCGTGGCCTACGATGGCTCGGTGGTCGCTTCCGGTCCGCGCTATCGCTCGATGCGGCGTGAGGGCAATCAGATTCGATTGCACTTCGATGATGAGGACTCAGGCATCGTATTTCGCGACGCGCTCCCATCGCGCGCTGCCGGTCGCGGATTCTCGATCGCGGGCGCAGACGGCCGGTTTCACTGGGCAAGCGCCCGGATCGAGAACAATGATGTGCTGGTCTGGAGCGCCGAAGTCCCCGCCCCGAGCGCGGTCCGTTATGACTGGGGGAATACGCCCGACGGCAACCTCTACAACCGTGCGGGCCTGCCCGCGCCACCCTTCCGCACCGACGCGCCGCCGATCGCCGGACCCTAGCTACCCTGCGCGCACAGGCTCACATCGCCGCTGTGCGTATCGATGCGCACCTGCGCGCCGCCGGCTCCCTGGCGGAATGAAAGCCGTGAGCCGGGGCCGTAATTCTCGTGCGTCGCCTTCTGACCAAAGCAGCTCTTCAGATCGCCGCTGAAAGTGTGCAGCTCGAAGTCCGCCGCCGGGGGAGCGCCGGTGAAGTCGATGGTGAAATCCCCGCTGACCGACTGGCCCTCCAGCAATCCATCGCCGGCGAGCGCCGCGCGGATCTGATAGTTCCCCGACACGGACTTGATGCTCGCGTGCGTGATCGCGCCCAGCGAGAGCTTGCCCTCCCCGCTGACCGTATTGATGTTGATGTCACCGCGGCCGCCCTCGACATCGAGATCGCCGCTGACAGTGCCGAGTTCCAGCAGACGCGACTCAGGTCCCGCCGTCAGATGGATGTCGCCGTTGACGGTATGAATGCGCACATCGTGCATGGCCGCGGCGGTTACATTGCCGCTGACCGACTGCAGCTCCTGATTACCCTGAATGTCCCGGACTGACAGATTGGCACTCACCATCGAGGCCGACAGACTGCTGCCGCGCGGCACGTGCACGCTCAGTACGGCGTCGTGCCGGATGCGGATCCGAATGCCCCAGTGCTGCTGGTCGGAGTCGGATTCGGAATCGACTACGCGGATGGTGGTGCGGTTGCCCACCGATCCGATGTCGAGCTTGTCCGCGTTCGATCCGAGCGTGCCGGCCACTTCGATTTCAGGCTTATCCCATCCGATCACATCGACGTTGCCGTCGAGGTTGACGATCTCGACCTGCCCGTTCGGATCGGCCGAGCGATGTTCATCGACATCGCGCGATGCGGCCAGTGCCGCGGGGCCGCTCAATGCCGCCAGCAGCGCAAGGATGGATATGGGAATTCTCATGTGCGGTTCCTCTGCATGGCCGGTTCGGTGGTTCGCACCACCGTCGTATAAAGATCGAACTCCTGTTGCCAGGTGCTCTCGAGCAGCCGGTTGAGCACTGCGCTTTGCGGATCGGCCCCCAGGGCGCGGCGGATATCGGCATTCGCGGTGCGAATGATCGCCAGGTCGTGTTCGATGCGCTCACGCGTCACCGGTTCGAGCAATGCCAGGCGATCGCGGTAGGTGCGCTCAAGGGTGGCGCGGGTCTTCACATATTCCGCATCGGCCGGCACGGCGAAACCTTCCGTGCCCGGTGCGCTCGCGGCCAGCAGCGAATGCGACCGGCCCGCCTGCCACCCGATGATTCCCGCCGTCAATGCAATCGCCAGGCCCGCGGCCAGCGCCAGCGGCATACGTCGCGGTCGCGGTCGCGGCCGCTCCCGCACCGCGCCTTCGGCGGTGATCGCCGCATCGATCGCGGGCCACAGATCGCGCTCCAGGGGCAGCTCGCGCGGCAACTGCGCCAGGCGCTCATCGAGACTATTCATTTGTCCTCCGGGGACAGGTCGAGACGCGCGGCAAGGATCTGCCGCGCACGATGCAACTGCGCCTTGCTGGTGCCGACTGCGATCTCGAGCGCGTCGGCGGCTTCTTCATGGCTGAATCCATAGATGCCAACGAGCACCAGCACCTGGCGCGCGCCGGCCGGCAAGGCGCTGATGGCCGCTTCCAGATCGAGCGGCGGCGTATCCTCTGCAGACTGGGATTCGAAGGCTGAGCCTGCCTCGCTGGCCCCGGTCTCGAACGCCTGGGCGAGGCCACGGTGTCGGGCCATGACGGTGTTGACCGCGATCCGGTGCAGCCAGGTCGCAAAGGCGCTGCGCGCCTCGAAGCGCGGCAGCGCGCGCCAGGCGCTGATGAAAGTCTCCTGCACACAGTCCTCGGCAGTCTCCCGGTGTCCGGTCAGCCGCATGCACAGCGCATGCACGCGTGCGGCATGGAGGCGGTACAGGCGCTCGAATGCCACCCGGTTGCCGGCGGCGGCCGCGACAATCGCCTTGCGCTCGTCCAGCAGAGCGCGCGCCGCGGCATCCGGAAAATCGATCGTGGCCGCTGACGCCTGCACCTAAGGCTCCCATGCTCGTTGTCGGATTAGACGCGACCGGGCCTCGAAAGGTTTACGCCGGCGTGGGCTAGAATGCGGCCCGATGACCGCACCCAGCCTTGATGCCGCCGCCGAAGACCGGTCGCGCTCGCGCTCCCTGGTGGCGTCCGCGGACGGCATGGTCGCCAGCGAGAGCGTACTCGCCTCCCAGGTGGGGGCGCGCATCCTCGAGGCCGGCGGCAACGCCATCGATGCGGCCATCGCCGCCAACGCGATGCTCGGACTGGTGGCGCCGATGAATGATGGCATCGGCGGGGATCTTTTCGCCATCGTGCACGAGGCCCGCGGCGACCGCCTGCATGGGCTCAATGCCTCGGGCTGGGCGCCCGCGGGCCTGAGTGCCGAGTATCTGCTGCGCCAGCAGCTGGAGCAGATGCCGCAGCAGGGCATCCACGCGGTGACGGTGCCCGGCGCGGTCGCCGGCTGGCACAGCCTGGCGCAGCGCTTCGGCAGCCGCCCGCTGGCCGAACTGCTGGCACCGGCCATTGCCTACGCCGAGCACGGCTTCCCCGTGGAAGAAGTGGTCCAGGGCTACTGGCAGGCCAGCGAAGCGGTGCTGCGCCAGGATGCTGCCGCATCGGCCACCTACCTGCCCCACGGCCGGGTACCGCAGGTCGGTGAACTGTTCCGTAATCCCGCGCTGGCCTGGACCTATCGACAGATCGCAGCACGCGGCCGAGACGCTTTCTATCGCGGCGAAGTCGCCCAAAGGATCCTGGCGACCTCGGCCGCCCACGAGGGCACACTCACGGCCGCCGACCTGGCCGAGTTCGAAGCCGAATGGGTCGAACCGATTTCCACAACGTACCGCGGCTGGACCGTCAGCGAGCTGCCGCCCAACGGCCAGGGCATTGCCGCGCTCGAGATGCTCAACATCATCGAGCGCTTTCCGCTGCGCGAATGGGGTCACAATTCGGTACGTACGCTGCATGCGCTGATCGAGGCCAAGAAGCTCAGCTACGCCGACCTCGCGTGCCACGTTGGTGACATGCGCTTTGCACGCATACCCGTGGCCGGGCTGCTGTCGCGAGAGTACGCGGCCGAGCGTGCCGCGCAGATCGATCCGGCGCGCGCCGCGTCGATCGCCGCCCCCGGCACACCGCCGGGCACGGATCACGGCACCACGTACCTGGCGGTGGCCGATCGCACCGGCAACCTGGTTTCACTCATTCAGAGCAACTTTGCGGCAGTGGGCTTTGGGTCGGGCATCGCCGTCGCCGGTGCGGGCTTTGTGCTGCAGAATCGCGGCGGTCTCTTCAACCTGGAGCCGGGCCATCCCAATCAACTGGCAGGCCGCAAGCGCTCGCTGCATACCATCATCCCGGGTTTCATGCACCAGCCCGGCACGCGCATCGCCTTCGGCGTCATGGGCGGCTGGAACCAGGCCCAGGCGCACGCGCAGTTCGTTTCCAATGTCGTCGATTTCGGCATGAACATCCAGGCGGCGCTCGATGCGCCGCGTTTCTCCAAGGATACTTTTCCCGGGCGCGACGTCAGCCTGGAAGCGCGCATCCCCGAGGCGGTGCGCCAGCAGCTGGCCGCCATGGGACACGAGATCGTACTGCGCGGTGATTTTTCTTCGGTTCGCATGGGCAGCGGCCAGGCCGTCGAGCACGATCTGGCGCGCGGCATGTTGTTCGGCGCCTCCGATCCACGCAAAGACGGCGCGGCCATCGCGGCGCTGCGACCCTGGTCCTAACGACGATCAGAGCGTGCGCTTGGTAAAGCGCGCTATGCCGCGTCGCGCATCCTCGGTGCCGGCGTTGCAGGCCATCACATCGGAGGCCTTCTCGTAGGCAGCTTCGATCGAAAGTTCCAGCTGTTCATAGAACAGGCGCTTGCCGAGCGCGACCGCCTCGGGAGATTTGGCTGCGATCTGGGCTGCCAGCGCGGCGATCTCGGCATCAAGCTGCGCCTGCGGCACCACGCGATTGACGAGGCCGCGCTCGCGGGCCGTCGGGGCATCGATGAACTCCCCGGTCAGCAGCATCTCGAGCGCCGGCTTCTGCAGCAGATTGCGCGACAGTGCCACGGCCGGTGTCGAGCAGAACAGGCCCAGGTTGATGCCGGATACGGCGAAGCGCGCATCATCGCTTGCCACCGCCAGATCGCACATGGCCACCAACTGGCAACCCGCCGCCGTGGCAACGCCCTGTACCCGCGCGATGACCGGCTGCGGCAGGCGGCGGATGCTCAGCATCAGCTGGCTGCAGACGCCAAACAGCGCGCGCATTGCTTCCGTGCTGATCTCCGCGCCCATCTCGTTGAGATCATGCCCGGCACAGAAGGCGCGGCCTTCGGCCGCCAGCACGATCACGCGCACCGAGCGGTCGCTGGCCACGGCCTCCAGCGAATCCTTCAGCGCTGCCATCATGGCCGCGGACAGCACGTTGTACTTGGCGGCGCGGTTGAGGGTCAGGCGGACCACGGGCCCGTCACGATCCACGCGCACGAACGGCGCTTCCGCCGCGCTGGCAACCGACACATCGGCGCTGCTATTGGCCATAATTCCGCCTCCTGGAGCGCCATTGTACGCGTTAGCTCGCGGCGCCTGTTCAAAGCACTTGTTTGCCGATAAATTGACGGCCATGGGGGCAAAGAAGGCACAGCCTGTGACTGCGGCGCAGGCCGCGGCGTTGGTTCAATCCGGCGACTGGGTCGACTACGGATTCGGCCTTGCGCAACCCGATGCGTTCGATCGTGCACTGGCGGCACGTGCGGGGGAGCTCGAACAGGTCAGGATCCGCTCGGCGCTGACGGTTCGGCCGCGTGCCGTGCTGGACGTGGATCCCGAAGGCGAGCATTTTCTCTGGTTCAACTGGCACTTCTCCGGTTATGACCGCAAACAGCACGACGCCGGTCGCTGCAACTATATCCCGATGAACTTCGGCGAGGCACCGAGCTATTACCGGCGCTTCATCGACCCGATCAGTGTCGCCTGTATCAAGACCGCGCCGATGGACTCGCTGGGTTATTTCAATTTCGGCTGCAGCACCACTTACCTGCGCGCCATGATCGAACGCTCGCGCACCATCATCGTCGAGACCACCGAGGCGATGCCGCGCGTGCCGGGTCCGGACAATGCCATTCATGCGCGCGATGTCGACTTCGTGATCGACGATGGCGCCTCACCGCTGGCGGAAATCTCGGCTGCGGCGAGCGGCGAAGTCGAACGGCAGGTGGCGCAATTGATCGCGGCGGAAATCGAGGATGGCGCCTGCCTGCAGATCGGTATCGGCGGCATGCCGAATGCGGTCTGTTCGCTGCTGCGCCATGCCAACGTACGCGATCTGGGCATCCACACCGAGATGTTCGTGGACGGCATTGCCGACCTCATCGAGGCCGGTATCGTCACCAACGCGCGCAAGCAGATGGATGTCGGCCGCAGCGTGTTCTCCTTCGCGCTCGGCTCGGGCAGGCTGTATCGCATGATCGATGGCAACCAGGCCGTGTCCGCCTGCCCGGTCGACTATACGAACCTGCCGCACAACATCGCGCGCAACCATAAAGTCGTCTCGATCAACAACACCACGCAGATCGACCTGCAGGGGCAGGCAGCCTCGGAGTCCTGCGGCAATCGTCACGTCAGCGGCACCGGCGGCCAGTTGCAGTTCGTACGCGGGGCATACGCGTCCGAGGGCGGGAAGTCTTTTCTGTGCCTGTCCTCGACCTTCAGCAAAGGCGCTGTGCGCGAGAGCCGCATCGTCGCCACGCTGACGCCGGGCAACATCGTCACCACGCCGCGCACCGACACCATGTACGTGGTGACCGAGTTCGGCATCGTCAATCTCAAGGGCAAGTCGGTCGCCGAACGCGCCGTGGCACTGATCTCGATTGCCCACCCCGACTATCGCGAAGGGCTGGAACGCGAAGCGCGCCAGAAGAACATCATCCCCAAGGGTTACCGGTAGCGCCGCGCTGCTAGCCGATCAGGCGCGTCCCCGCGTACAGCAATACCCCGACGATGCCGCCGACCAGCGCGCCATTGATGCGGATGAACTGCAGGTCGCGTCCGATTTCGATTTCGATCCGGTCACTGACTTCCTGCGCGTCCCAGCCTCGGACCACCTCCGATATCAGCGCCGCGATCTGCCCGCCGTGGCGCGCCGTGAGCGTGCGCGCGAATTTCAGCCACGCGGCATTGAGCCGCTGCATGATCACCGGATCGCGCGCCACGCCTGAAGCAAGCGCCGCCAGCAGCGTGCTGGCGTAGTGGCGCAGCTGCGAATCCGGCCGCGCAAGATCGGCTTCGGCCCGCGCCGCCAGGGTGTCGCGCAGCCGGCGCAGGTCGCTGTCGCCGAAGAAGGTGTCCAGGGCACTGCGTAGCCACGCCTGGGCGGCTTCACGCTGCGCCGGCAGCTCCTCGAGCTCGCGGGCCCAATCCCGCAGCGCGGTGGCCAGCGAATCGCGCAGCGGATGCTCCCCATCGCCCGCAACCTCGTGCAACAGCGACCGGACGCCATCGAGGAATTTGCGCACGATGTACTGATCGACGAAAGCCGGCGTGTACTTCGAGGCCTGCGCGAATTTCTCCCGCACCAATTGCTCGTTCCCCAGCAACCAGCCATCCATGGCGAGCAGCGCGCGATCGAGCAGTACCCGGTGCAGACCTGCATCGAGCAGCACCTCCATGCTCCTGCCGAGCAAACGCGCTGCGTCGAGTTCGAGCAGTTTCGGCAGCAGATTGACGCGAAACAGGCGGCGCAGATCCTCATCCTCCGGCGCGCGCAGCAGTGCCGGCAGAAAGCTGGTGAGCGAATTGGCAACGGCGGCGGCATTGGCCGGCAACGCCAGCCAGTTGGCCATCTGCCCCGCCGCATTCAGTCCCTCGAGCTTGCCGACGATGGTGTCGGGCGTCAGCAGGTAGCGCGTCACGAAGCCGCCGAGGCTGTCGCCGATGTTGCGCTGATTGCGCGGAATGATGGCGGTGTGCGGGATAGGCAGACCCAGCGGCCGCCGGAACAGCGCCACCACCGCGTACCAGTCAGCGATCGCGCCAATAGCCGAGGCTTCCGCGAAGGCCTGTGTCCATCGCAGCCAGTGCCAGGTCGATTCGAATTGAACGCTGAGGATCAGAACGATGAGGTTGGCAGCGAGCAGCGCCAGGTTCAGCCGCTGCATGCGACGCAGCCGCGCGCGCTTATCTTGAGTCATGGGCCCCATTATGCGCGTCGCGCGCGCACTCCCCCGCCGGAGAATGCCGACAGCCGATCGCGCCGCCACCCGACGTGCACAACCCGCCGCTTGAGCGATGCTGTGTGCATGAATGCGGAGCTCATCGCGCTGTTTCGACGCCTGACCGCTGGCGTCTATGTGGTGGGCGTCGGCGATCGACACCGCTTCGATGCCTTCACGGCGGCCTGCATCATGCAGGTGTCCTATCGCCCTCTGCTGCTGGCGCTTGCCATCAATCCCCGTCATGCCTCCTATGAGCTGCTGCGCTCCGGGCAGGCTTTCAGCGTCAGCGTGCTGGATCACTCACAGGTGGATCTGGCGCGGCGTTTTGGCACCGAAGCCGATGATGCCGCCGGCAAGCTCTCAGGCATCGAATGGCGGCATGGACTTTCCGGGGCGCCCATCCTGTCGCAGGCGCTGGCCTTTTTCGATTGCTCGGTGCGCGCGGAATCGGCCGCTGGGGATCACCGCCTGGTGCTGGGCGCCGTCATCGATGGCGCGCTGCAGCGTCCACAAGCCCGGCCACTGATGTACTCGGAGACCGGCAATCTCGATGGCAGCGCGGCACTGTTTCCGGACCGTTACGAGTGCGCGGCCCAGGACTGAGCTAACCGATCGCTATCTGCAGCCGATTGCCAGCGTCCGCGAGCGACTCCAACACCGATTGCCATGCGATCAGCGCGGCGCCGTCGCGATGGGGATTAGCCTGCCGCTCAAAGCGCAGCGCCTGGCCATTGAGCACCACACTTTGCACGCCGCAGCCGCGCGCGCCGATGCGATACTCGATCGAAACGGGGCGCCCCCGCAGCGTGGTGTCCGCCCGCAATCCATCGAGCCGCGATGGCATCACCGGATCCAGCCGCAAGCCGTCGGCCGCGAAGTCGAATCCGAGAAAATGGCGCATGATGAGTCCGAGCGAGATGCCCGCACCACTCGAGTAAATGCGCCAGCCGCCATCGAGCGCGATGCTGCCGCGGGCGACACGATCGTATTCGGCACTGGCCTGGTAGCGGTCCTCGAAGGCGGCATCCGAACTGGAGTAGTAGCAATTGGATTGCCGAGCGGTCGCGCTCGGGACCACCGACTGGATGCCGATCGGATTGGCCTGGCAGAGTGCCTGAAAGAAGCGATCCGATTCGCCCATGTGCGCCAGGGCCTCCGCATAGCGCAGGTGTGCGTGCGTGTACATGAGGCCGATCTCGCGACCGAAGAAAGTCGCGCTCTCGGCACGCTGGAACAGCCGTTGAGGCCCACCGTGATAGGCCATCGGGCGATCGAACAACCGCAACCCGTCCGGACCTTGCAGGTAGCTCTCCATCAGGCGCACATGCTCGCGCGCCTGCTGCGGCGAGAACAGATCCTCGATGATCGAGTGGATCATGGCGAGGGCGCTGTAGTGCACGCCGGTGACATCGTCCCCTGGATAGAGCAGATGACGCACGGCTCCGCCCGACTCGAACAGTGCGTAACCGGCCACGACTCCATCGACCAGCAGCAGGCGATCGAAGTCGGCTCGCACGGCCTGCGCGGCCTGTTCCAGTGGCTGCGCGTCGGTGGGCCGGCCGATCGCGCGCAGCGCGCGCGCCAGGGTCGTCATCGTCTTGAAATGCAGTGTCACGGTCCAGGCACTGCACAGATGCTCGCGCAGGTGCGGATCGGCCGGCTGCAGGGCGTCGTTCCAATCTCCATGACCGTAGGCGGCCAGCGCGGTGCCAGCGATCACGCGCTGGTTGATCACGACGAGCGCGCGTTGGGCGTGCTGCCACACGCTCGCACGTTCACCGGCGTCGGCGCCGCGCGCATCGAAGAACGTTATCGCCTCATCGAGATAGGCCGCATCGCCCGAGGCCAGCAGGTACTGCGCCAGCACCAGCAGCGGCCAGAAGACGATGTCCCCATGCGAATCTCCGGCCCGTATGCCGCGCTCGCGCTCGAAGAACATGAACCATTGCGGCCAGTCGCCATCCGGATTCTGCATTGCCATGACGCGAGTGAGCAGATCGCGCACCGGCGCGACGCGATCCAGCGCCAGCAGCATTTCCACCGGCCCCTGGCACACATCGCGCGTGCCCCAGCCGCCGCCCGAATACTGTTCGAGCCCACGGGGCGAGAGATAGTGCACCAGGGCGTTGTGCGTCAGCCACGGCACGATCTCCGCAAGCCGCGCCACGGCGGAGGCCGGTGGACTGGTCTCCGGCAGGCTCATCGCCAATTGCGGAATCAGTGCCTCGCCGCTGGCGACCAGTTGCGGCGGCGGCACGGCCTTATCGATCAACTCGCCACGAATGCGAAGCGCCAGTTTCGGCGATGGGGCCAGGGTGAGAGCCACATACGGCTGCTGGCGCGAGGCACCGTCGAGGAACAGGATTTCATCGCCGCCGATACCTTCTATGCGCGTGCCGGCGCCCGGAATCAGCCGAAACGATCCCTTGGGGAAGCGACTGCCGATTTCCCCGTCCGGTGCCGGCTGCAGCACGACATCATCGCCATCGCGCCGCCAGCGCGCCGGCCCGTCGGTGCTGCCATCATCGCCGTTGAGCGCGACGTTCAGCGAGCACAGCATTCGCGTGGGCGCGCCAGACAGCTCTTCGATTTCCAGCGTGACTTCGTCGGCCGTGGCGCCGGCCGCGGCGAGGACCTGGATTTCGCCCTGGGCGTGACGGTAGATCCAGCGGCAGGCATCGGGGGCCATCTCGAATGCCGAGGGCAGTTGCAACAACTGCCAGCGATCGCCGATCCAGGCGAACAGCCGCAGTCCCTGCGAGCGGAACAGCGCCAGGTAGCTGTGAACCGTGGAGAGCGCGCGATTGATGCTGACATGACCCTGGGTCAGCATCGAATGAAATACGCCAGCCATCCAAACCGTCGAGGTGAGCGCGGTCTCATCGGGGGTGACGTGCCATCCGGCGCGCAGGATGTGGCCATGCGGGCGACGCACCAGCAATTCCTTGGCACGCAGCACGACGTGACGGTCATCGCCGTGGAAGAAAGCGAGCCGAGCGCCGTGATCGCCGAACTCTTCATGCCGCCAGGGGCCAGGGAACAACTCCTGCAATCGCCCTTCAGTAAGCTCGAGTGTTGCGAGCAGCGGCGCGGCGCTGAAAAGCGTGGAGGCCGCCGATGGGCCCGGTTGAGGCGCCGCGGCTGTACCTGGCGGCGCGGCGCTGCTCGGCGGCGCGGCTTCGGGCAGCGACACGATCGCCGCCACCCGCGCGAGGTCGGCATCACTCGTGGCGTCGGGATGATCGGCCTCGTAAAGGCCAAAAAAGCCGGCCGATGCAGCCTGGCCGGGCTCAAGCCGAATCGCTGCATCGCGCAGTACCACCATGGCGTGCTCGTGCTGCAGGCGCCGGCCCGGAAGATCGCCGTCCAGTCCGATCGGCCTCTGTCCCGCACGACCGGACAGGCCGTAGAACTGCAAGGCATCGGTGCCGAACGAGCTGCCCACGCGCAGCGAACCGATCAGGCTCCAGGGATAACGTCCGTCGGCGGCCTGGTTCTGCCGCGTGGCCACCACGATGCCGTGCCCCGCATGCGTCAGCGGCATGTGATCGAGGTACTGGCTGACATAGAACTCATTGAGCCGCACGGCGCCGTAGGGTGCCAGCGCCAGATCCTGGACATAAGTCAAATCGAACTGCTGCGTTTGCTTGCCGCGATTCTCGATGCGAACGTGCCAGAACCACGCACGCGTTCGCGCCGCGAGCACCAGTGCGATCGAATAGGCGAGTCCGTCCCATTCGCCTGCGCCGCTGAGCGAGGGCGCGTGAAAGCGGGTCGGGCTGCCCGGGCCGAGCAGCGCGGTCCATGCGTCGTCATCGCCACGGCGACGCAGAAAAAGATTGCCCGGTCCGGCCTCGATCTCATTGCCGAAGAACAGGCCGAGGGAAATCGATTCGCAGTCGAAGCGACGCAGTGAACCGTTGGCGTTGACATCGACGCTCAAACCGGAGGGGCTGGTGGTGCGCATGCGGCAACAATACCGCAACTGCGACAGGGCGTGGACTTGCGCTTGACGACGGCGCCGCTCAACATCGCGGCCATGAGCGTCGATGCGAATTCCGATCCGATCGCCACCGGCTTTTCGGGACTGCGCCGGCCGGTACCGTCATTGCCGAGCCGCTGGTACTTCGACGCCGCGCACTATGAGCTCGAGCTGGAACATGTCTGGGCGCGCAACTGGATCTACCTGTGCCGCGCGGAGTCGGTGCCGGATATCGGCAGTTTCCGTACATTCAGAATCGGCACACAGCCGCTGGTGCTGGTGCGGGACGAGTCGGGTGAACTGCGCGCCTTTTTCAATACCTGCCGGCATCGTGGTTCCCTGCTCTGCGCAGAGCCGTCCGGCAAGCTCCCGGCTCGCGCCATCACCTGCCCGTATCATGCCTGGACCTATCGGCTGAGCGGCCAGCTGGCGCGCATTCCATCTGCCGGACGCGCGCACTTCGTACCGATGGCGGATACGGCGCTGTATGGAGTTTCGCTCCAACAGTGGCGCGGATTCGTGTACGTCAACCTGACGGCGCCCAATCCGGCCCTCAGCCACGACTTCAACGCCAATACCGAGACTGTGGCCAACTGGCCGCTGGAAGATCTCATCGTCGGTCATCGACTCACCCAGCGCATCCGGTGCAACTGGAAGATCTTCTGGGAAAACTACAACGAGTGCCTGCACTGCCCCACGGTGCATCCGGCGCTCAGCCGGCTGGTACCCATCTATCGGCGCGGCATCATGGAGCAGCGTGATGATCCAGAGTGGCGCAGCCGCTCGGACGACCCCGATCCGGCGGTCCAGGGCGGCCTGCGCGCAGGCGCCCGCACCTGGTCTGCCGACGGTCGCACGCTGGGACACGAATTTCCCGCGCTCACCGACGAAGAGCGCCGGGTTGGCTATCACTTCGTGACCAATCTCCCCTCACACTACCTGGCCGCGCACGTCGACTACGTTCGCTCATCGAGGCTACTGCCGCTGGGCCCTGAGGAAACGGAAATCGAAGTGGAGTGGCTGTTTCCACGCGAGACGCTCGAGGATGCCAAGGCCGACATCCGTACAGTGTGCGATTTTTCCGCGCAGGTACTGGCCGAGGACGCGGCAGCCTGCGAGATCAACCAGCGTGGATTACGTTCAGCGCCGCACACGCACGGCATGCTGATGCCCGAGGAATACGAGCTGCACCGGCTGCACGAGTGGCTGCGCGCACAGCTGGCCTGATAGCGCCCGACGCATGTCAGTTCCGGTCGTCGATATCGCGCCGTTGTTCGCGCCGCCGGGCAAGGCGCGGGACGATGCCGATCGCGCGATCCTCGCCGCGGCCCACAGAATCGGATTCCTGCATATCGCCGGCCTGCCGCAGGCGATGCCCATCGGCATGCAGTCACGCGCGCAGCTGCTGCGCATCTTCGCGCTGGAGCCGGCGGTACTGCGCCTGCTTTGGCGCCAGAAATTCGAGCCGGGCAATGCCAATATCTATCGCGGCTGGTTTCCGCTGCAACCGGGCAACCTCACTGCCAAGGAGGGCATCGACCTGGGCGCCGATGTACGGCACGGCGACGAGGTGATTTGCACGGACGATCCGTTGCGCGAGGCCACCCCATTGCCGCCCGAGATGTCACTGCCCGGCTGGCGCGCGGCGGTTGCGCGTTACTACGCGGCTATGGAGCAGGTCTGCCAGGTGCTCATGCATTCGATCGCGCGCAGCCTGCAACTGCCCCAGCACTTTTTCGATGCCGCGTTTGATCGGGGACTCTCGACGCTGCGGCTGCTGCGTTACCCGCCGCGCAGCTATCAGGAGCTCGCTGGTAGCAGCGAGCCTGCGCTGTGGGTTGAGCACAATGGCCAGCGGCGTCACCTGTCGGGCGCGCCGCACACCGACTCCGGATTCATCACCGTGCTCGCCCAGGATGAAGTCGGCGGCCTGCAGGCACGCAGCGTTGAGGGGCGCTGGGTGGATGTTCCGCCCCTCGACCGCGCGCTGGTGGTGAATTTCGGCCAGGTACTGGAGCGTTGGTGCGGCGGTCGCATCAGGGCGACCGAACACCGGGTTCTCGGTTCGCCCCTCGAGCGCTTCTCCATCCCCTTCTTCTATGAAGCGCGCGCGGATGCGACGATCGGCCCGCTTCCGATCGACGCAGCGGATAGCTTCGAGCCCTTTTTATTCGGCGACTACCTCTGGGAACGCATCGTCCGGTTCGTCGAGTTTCGCGGCATGGAATCGCTGCGGCAGCCCACCCGCCATAAGGCGATGCAGCCGGCGGCCGACGGCCGCCGCTACCAGCGCAGCTGCGCGATCATGCCGGCGTAGCTGTCGATGCCGTCCCAAAGATTCTGCAGGCGCAGATTCTCGTTGGCCGCGTGTTGATTGTTGTCGTGGTTGACGATGGGTAGTCCGATAACCGGCACATTGAAGCGCTGCGCAAACAAATACAACGGCACACTGCCGCCCATCATCGGCAGCACCGCCACCGGGCCTGCGCTGCTGCGGCTGGCGGTGGCAATGATGGCTTGTGCGACGGGGCTCGACATGTCCGAGCGCAGCGCCGGGTACCCGGGTTCCCACTCAATCCGCGCGATGCGAGGCTGCTGCTGCCGCGTTGCCGCGTCCGGTGGCTCATCGACCAGCGTCCAGCCTTTCTGGCGCAGGAACTGTTCGATCGATCGCTGTACACCGGTGGTGGTCTGATCAGGCACCAGGCGGAAATCAAGCGATACCTGTGCATCGATGGGGATGGCGTTGGCCGCCTCATCGCCCACCTGCCCCGAACGGATACCGCGCACATTCAGCGACGGCCGCATGATGCTGGCCGCCCAGGCCTGCGTGCCTTCGGACCGCGCGATGCCAAACTCGAGCCGCAGCGCCTGATCGATCGGCGGCAATGCCTGGATGGCCGCGAGCTCCGCGGGATTGAGCGCACGCACACCGGCTTCGAAGCCCGGAATCAGCACCCTGCCATCCTCATCGCGCATCTGCGCAATGAGCTCGGCGGCCATCGCGGCAGGATTCGGAACCCAATTGCCGTAGTGCCCGTCATGCACGGCCTTGACCGGTCCATAGAGTGTCAATCGCAGACCCATGACGCCGCGCGCGCCAAAGTAAATCATGGGTCGCCCGGACTGATGCACCGGCCCATCGCCAATCAACCACACATCGGATTTGAGCAATGCCTGGTTCTGCTCCAGGATTTGCGCCAGGTGCGGTGATCCCGCCTCCTCCTCACCTTCCCATGCGATCCGGATGTTCACCGAGGGTCGCCGCTGCTGCGCCCGCACGGCATCGAATGCGGCCAGAAACGCGACGATGGAGGCCTTGTCGTCGCTGGCGGCGCGCCCGAACAGGCGCCATTCGGGATCGAAGGGACCGTGCACTTGCCGCCAGTCGATGTCCTGCCACTCGCCTCCGGGAGCCATGCCCCGCATTACGGGCGCGAACGGATCGGAGTGCCATTGCGAAGGGGTGACGGGCTGCCCGTCGTAATGCGCGTAGAACACGACGGTGCGCAGCTTGTGCGCATTGCCGAGTGCGCCATAGGCCATCGGCGGCGTTCCCGGACCGGCCGACAGCAGGCGCGCATCGAATCCCCGCGCCTTCAATGCCGAGACCAGGTAATCAGCGGCCGCGCTGATTCCTGCAGGATCTGCCGCCACACTCGGAAAATGCGTCAGCTCATCGAGCGTACCGACTATCTGCGATTCATGCGCCCGACGATACCGATCGATTGCCGCCCGGAAATCCGCATCGCCAGCGGCGGCGGCAACGCATGGCAGCAGCGCGCAGAGGGCGGCTATCAATGATGGACGCATGGTACATCTTGCCGCACACCGTTGCGGCGCGCACCAAAACAACGCGCCGGTGCACCGAAGCAACGCCTGATTCACTGCTGCCGGGCTCAAAACCGCATGATTCCCGTGCTACGAGCTGGCACGCTCCTTGCGTCATGGCTGCCATGTCCACATCCACTGATCGCGCATTGGCATCGCAACGATGGCTGCAGCTGGGCCTCGGGCTGGTCTGCATGATGGCCATTTCCAGTCCGCAGTACGTCTGGGCGCTGCTGACCAAGCCCTTGCTGGCTGCCTTGGGGGTGAAGCTGTCGCAGCTGCAGATCACTTTTTCACTGTTGATCGTGTTCCAGACTTTTCTGTCGCCGCTGCAGGGCTACCTGATCGAGCGCTTTGGACCGCGGCTGCTGCTCTCGGCTGGAGGCATACTGACCGGGCTGAGTTGGGTGCTGGCATCACAAGCCAGCCAACTCAACGCGCTGTATCTGACTTACGGGGTGCTGGGTGGCATCGGCACCGGCGTGATCTATGTGGGCATCGTCGGCCACATGGTGCAGTGGTTCCCGGACCGGCGGGGCTTCGCCACCGGCATGGTGGCGGCGGGCTATGGCATGGGAGCCGTGCTCACCACCTTTCCCATCTCCAACAGCATCGCTGCGCTCGGCTATCAGCCGACGCTGTTGCGCTTTGGCGTAGGCTTCGGGGCCGTGGCACTGCTGGCCGCGCAGGGCATGCGGCGCCCGCCCGACTATCTGGCGAGCGCCGGCGCGCCGACTCCGACCCGCACGCGCGATGCGCGCCCATCGCAGGTGCTGCGATCGCCGGTGTTCTGGTTGATGTTCGTCATGTTCACGATGATGTCCACTTCGGGACTGATGGTGATCTCCCAGATGGGGGCATTCGCCAAGGATTTCGGCGTCAGCACAGCCATCGTGTTTGGAACCGCAGCGCTACCGCTGGCGCTGACGCTCGACCGATTCACCAATGGCCTCACGCGTCCTTTCTTCGGCTGGGTATCGGACCGCATCGGACGCGAGCGCACCATGACGCTGGCCTTCGTCTTCGAGGGCGTTGCGATGACAGTGTGGCTTCTCAACCGCAACGACCCGGTACTGTTCGTGCTGCTCTCGGGGGTCGCCTTCTTTGGCTGGGGAGAGATCTTCTCTCTCTTTCCATCGACCCTGACCGATACCTTTGGCAGAACGCATGCCACGACCAATTATGGCTTGCTGTACATGGCGCAGGGCGTGGGCTCCATCCTCGGCGGCCCGCTGGCGGCCTGGATGCACGAGAGCACGGGCAGCTGGATCGCGGTTTTCTCCGTCGTGATTGCGCTGGATTTTCTCACGGCCCTGTTGGCAATCACGGTGTTGATGCCATTGCGCACCAGGTATCTTCGTGATGCTAATTTAAATTAGGCTATCTCTGTAACCATATGATTGTGCACCGGAATGATCTCCGAAATTGATCAACGCCATGAGTCCCGAATCGGCATCACTTCGTGCCGCAGCAGGATGTGAGGGCGGCGGCCTCATACTCGTCGTGCCGCTTCACAAAATCCATTGTCGTGCGTTCGTTGCGACCCTTCGGCGCCCGATCGAGGATCATCAGGGTGCCGAGCAACTGTTCGGGTCCGCGCGCATAACTCGAATAGGTATGAAAAACTCCGTCGGCCTCATCGCTGAAGAATGCTGACAGTCCCGGCATTTCGGCCATGCCGTTATCAGCAGGCGTGCCCTCGAAATTGTATTCCACAGTGCCCGATGCGAGTTCCTGTTCAGTGAAGGACACGTGAAAGTCGTAATTGAACGTGCTTCCGAAGGAGGACACCCACGGAAATTGCCAGCCCATTCGTTGCCGATAGCGTTCAATTTGTATCAGCGGTGCCCGTGAGACAGCAACCAGCGTCACGTCGTGATGGTTGAGATGTGGCAGCGTGCCGTCCAGATGATCGGCCAGAAAGGAGCAGCCGTCGCAACCCGCCTCCCAATCCGGTCCGAGCATGAAGTGATAGATGATGAGCTGACTGCGGCCATCGAATAGCTCGGCCAATGCCTTCGGACCGCGAGATGTTTCGAATAGATAATTCCTCTCCACGCGCACCCAGGGCAGCGCGAGTCGTTCGGCATTCACGGCATCACGCAGGCGTGTCTCTTCCCTCTCGCGTGCGAGCAGCGCCTTGCGGGCCGCCATCCATTCATCGCACGATACCACCTGGTGGTTCTGCATCACTGCCCTCCGCTTACTGGCGCCCATGCGATGATACCAGTGTATGCAAAGGGAGCATCGCGGGCATGAGAATCACTGGCCGAAGGTCTGAGCTCTGGGTTGCCATGACGATCGCAGCGTTGGCGACCGGGCGCGCCGTCGCGGCGCCCGCGGTGCCGACTGCCTGCGATGGCGCCACGCCGCCGCCCTTCTGCCAGGCCGTACGCGGCGATCGCTCCGAGGGCTGGCATCCGCAGAGCCGCTCGGAAGTCATCGCTCAACATGGGATGGTTGCCACCAGCCAACCGCTGGCCGCGCAGGCCGGGCTGCAGATTCTGACCCAGGGCGGCAACGCCATCGACGCCGCGGTCGCCACCGCCGCGGTGCTCAATGTGGTTGAACCCATGATGACCGGTGTCGGCGGCGATCTGTTCGCGATCATCTACATTGCCGCCGAGAACAAGCTCTACGCGCTCAATGCCAGCGGTATGGCCCCAACGGGCGCGACCATCGAGCGCCTGCACACGCTCGGGTTCGATCGCGATCCAAAAAATCCAGGGCCGGGCTCCGGCATGCCAATCTTCGGCATTCTGCCGGTCACGGTGCCTGGTGCCGCGTGGGGCTGGGAAGCGATGCTGAGGCGCTTCGGCACCATGAGCCTCAAAGAGGTGCTCGAGCCCGCGATCTATTACGCACGCGAGGGCGCACCCGTGAGCGAGCGTATCGCCAGCGACTGGCTGCTGCCGGCCATCAAGGGCAGCGATGGCACGTCGGCGCCCGACCCGGATTCCGTTCACGCCTGGTACATCGACGGCAAGCCGCCGACCGCCGGCACCGTGTTCCGAAATCCGGATCTCGCGCGCACCTTCGAGCTGCTGGCCAAACGCGGCGCGGCGGGTTTTTATCGCGGTGAGGTCGCGCGCGCCATCGTCGCCAAGTCGACCGCACTCGGCGGCACGATGACGCTCGATGATCTGTCCTCCTACCAGGGCGAGTGGCGCGAACCGGCCAGATCGCAATACCACGGCTATGACATTTATGAGCTACCGCCGCCGTCGCAGGATTGGGCGGCGCTCGAGATGCTCAACATCCTGGAGGCCTGCGTCCCGCGCTGGGCACCAGGCGAAACACTGGCAAGCCTGGGGCCGCGTTCACCGCTGTACTGGCATCTGATGGTGGAGGCCAAGAAGCTCGCATATTCGGACCTGCACGCATTCAATGGCGATCCGAACTTCACGCAGGTGCCGCTGCAGCGGCTGCTGTCGAGTGATTACGCGTCATCGCTGTGCGATCATGTCGATCCCAGGCATGCCTCGGTGCCCTGGCCGCCCGGAACGGCTAACGGCGATGGGGACACCATCGTGCTGGCGACCGCCGACAGCGACGGCAACATGGTGTCATGGGTGAACAGCAACTATTGGGAATTCGGTTCCGGGATCACCGTTCCAGGCTATGGCTTCATCCTTCACAATCGCGGTGCCCTGTTCTCCCTGGACCCCAAGAGCCCGAATGCGCTGGCGCCGCACAAGCGCCCCTACAACACCTTGTCGGCCGGCTTCGTCATGCATGATGGCCTGCCGCTCATGACTCTCACGCTCATGGGCGGTGACATGCAGGCCCAGGGTCACGCCCAGGTGCTCGTGAACATGATCGACCTCGGCGCCAATTTGCAGGCGGCCAGTGACATGGCCCGATTCAATCACGCGCAGATTCGCAATGTGCTGACGCTCGAATCGCCGCTTTTCGACCTCGTCGGCAGCGCGCTGGGAGCCATGGGACACAATGTCCACTCCGTCGACGGCGGCGAGATGGGAGGATTCCAATCGATCCTGGTGCAGCTGCCGCCCAAGGAGGGCCCGGGCTCCAAAGAACAGCGCGTGTACCGCGGGGGCTCGGATCACCGCAAGGACGGCCAGGCCGTGGGCTGGTGAACCAGTGACAACGCCGAAAAAACCGCTGCGCAGCAGCCGCAGCTATGGCGGCAAAGACCGCGACGGTTTCATCCATCGCAGCTGGATGAAGAGCCAGGGATTTCCCCCGGACGTGTTCGACGGCCGGCCGGTAATCGGCATCTGTAATACCTGGTCGGAGCTGACACCCTGCAATGCCGGCCTGCGCGATATCGCCGAGCACGTCAAGCGAGGAGTCTGGGAAGCGGGTGGTCTGCCGCTGGAGTTTCCCGCGATGTCGCTGGGTGAAACGCAGATGCGCCCCACCGCGATGCTGTTCAGGAACCTGCTCGCGATGGAAGTAGAAGAATCGATCCGCGGCAATCCCATCGATGCGGTCGTGCTGCTCGGCGGCTGCGACAAAACCACCCCCGGGCAGTTGATGGGCGCTGCAAGCGTGGATCTGCCGACGGTGGTCATATCCAGCGGTCCCATGCTCAACGGCAAATTCCGCGGCTGCGATATCGGATCGGGCACGGACGTGTGGAAGTTCAGCGAGGACGTTCGGGCCGGCAAGATGTCGCTCGACAACTTCATGGCGGCCGAATCGGGTATGTCGCGCACGCCGGGCACCTGCATGACCATGGGGACGGCCTCTACCATGGCCTGCCTCATGGAGGCGATGGGTGTCGCGCTGCCCTTCAACGCAACGACGCCGGCGGTCGATGCGGGCCGCCGCCGGATTGCGCATGAGAGCGGGCGGCTGATCGTAAAGCTGGCGCTGGATGATCTCAGGCTGTCGAAAATCCTGACGCGCAGCGCATTTGAGAATGCCATCCGCGTGCTCGGTGCCATCGGCGGCTCCACCAATGCCGTGATCCACCTGCTCGCCATCGCCGGCCGGCTCGGCGTGCCGCTGGCTCTGGCGGACTTCGACCGGCTCACCGCCAACATACCGCTACTGGTGAATCTGCAACCCTCCGGGCGGTTCCTGATGGAGGATTTGCATTACGCGGGCGGGCTCGCTGCCGTCATGAAGGAGCTGACTCCCTTCCTGCATACGGATGCGCCGACGATCTCCGGACGCAGCGTGGGCGAAATCATCGCTGCGGCGGAATGCTTCAATCGGGACGTCATTCATACGGTCGCCGCTCCGGCCAACCCGGTCGCCGGCATCTGGGTGCTACAGGGCAACCTTTGTCCCAATGGCGCGGTCATGAAGCCCAGCGCCGCCAGCGAGGCGCTGTTTCAGCATCGCGGCCGTGCCGTAGTGTTCGAATCCATCGAAGATCTGCGCCAGCGCATCGACGATCCGGGACTCGAAGTAGATGCTAGCTCGGTGCTGGTGCTCAAGGGCTGCGGACCGAAGGGTTATCCGGGGATGCCCGAGGTCGGCAACATGCCGCTGCCGCGCAAGCTGCTCGAACAGGGTGTGCGGGACATGCTGCGCATCTCCGATGCGCGCATGAGCGGCACCGCCTTCGGCACCGTGGTGCTGCACGTTGCGCCCGAGGCTGAAGCGGGCGGGCCGCTGGCGATGGTGCGCACCGGGGATGAAGTCCTGTTCGACGGCGCCAAACGCCGTCTCGAACTTCTGATCAGCCCGGAAGAGCTTGCCGCGCGCAGCGAAGCGTGGCAGCGCAATCGTCCGCCGCCCAAGTACACGCGAGGCTACTACCAGCTATACGTGCAGCACGTGTCGCAGGCAGACCGGGGCTGCGATCTGGATTTCCTGACCGGGGGGAGCGGCAGCATAGTCGACCGGGAATCGCACTGATGAAGCCGGTCGAGATTCTCGAGTCGGGCAACATCCTCGGCGAAGGCATCCTCTGGGACTCGGCCCGGCGGCAGCTGTGCTGGACCGACATTCAGGGCCACGAGCTGTATCGCTATCACTGGGACGGCGGGGAAATCGATGTACTCGATACCCCCGAGCGCGTGGGCTCCTTTGGCCTGGTGGCCGGCGACGATCGACTGATTACCGCATTTGCCACCGGCATCGCACTCTACGATGCGCGCACAGGCGGCATCGAGTGGCTGGCGCGACCTGAAGAGATCGTAGCCGGGATACGTTTCAACGACGGCCGCATTGACCGCCGCGGACGTTTCTGGTGCGGCACCATGGTCGAAGATGATGACTGCCCTGAAAAAGGCAGCCTGTATTCCATGGATTGCCGCGGCGGATTGCGGCGCCATGTTCGCGACGTGCGCATCTCCAATAGCATTTGCACCAGCCCCGACGGCAAGCGGCTGTACTTCGCGGACTCGCCGACCCGCACGATCTTTGTTTACGAACTCAATGAGCCCGGCGGCGAGTTGGGACTTCAGCGCGTGTTCGCGACCACACCGCCAGGGGCGGTACCGGATGGCGCCACCGTGGACGCCGATGGCTGCCTGTGGAGTGCGCACTGGGGCGGCGGCTGCCTGGTTCGTTACACCCCCGCGGGTCGCATTGATCGCACGATCGCCATTCCAGCCAGCCAGCCGACCTGCGCCTGTTTTGCGGGCCCGAATCTGGATGTGCTCTGCGTGACGAGCGCACGCGAGGGGCTGAGTGAAGCGGCCCTGCAATCCGAACCTCATGCGGGCGCCGTGTTCTTCTATCACACCGGAGTGCAGGGGCTTGCCGAGCCGGAGTACCAGCTGTGAATGAACACGCCGACGGCGCTGAATCGCGTGTCATCAATGTAGGCATCGTGGGACTCGGCAAGATCGCCCGGGATCAGCATGTACCGGCGCTCGCGGCCAACGGCGCCTTCAGGCTGCTCGCGGGTGCGAGCCCTCACAGCAGGCTGGAGGGGCTGGCCTGTTACGGCGATATAGAAACGCTGCTGGACAAAGTACCGTCGATTACCGCCGTGGCTCTGTGCACCACGCCGCAGGCGCGATTCGAGGTGGCGAAATACGCCCTACTGCATCGCAGACATGTGCTGCTCGAGAAGCCACCGGGGATGACCGTGAGCGAAGTGCTGGCGCTGGCACGGCTTGCGCAACAACAGCGCGTGACATTGTTCGCGTCCTGGCATTCCCGACACGGCCGCGCGGTCGAGCCGGCACGGGAGTGGCTTTCCGGCAAGACGTTGCGCGCCGTCACCGTCACCTGGAAAGAGAATGTGCGCGAATGGCATCCGGGGCAGGCGTGGATCTGGCGTGCGGGGGGCCTCGGCGTTTTCGATCCCGGCATCAACGCCTTGTCGATCCTGACGCGCATTCTGTCCGGCATGTTGACACTCAAGGAAGCAGAGCTGTCCTTTCCCTCGAATTGCGAAACGCCCATCGCCGCCCATGCAACCTTCGACTCGAACGGAACCGCGGTACGCATGGAGCTGGACTTTCTCCACGCCGGCGCGCCGAGCTGGGATATTCGTGTCGATACCGACGGCGGCGAGCTGGGGCTGCTGGCAGGAGGCCGCATCATGGAGGTGGGTGGTCGAGTCATCGATACACCGCCAATCGAGGAGTATTCGGCGCTCTACGCCCATTTCGCCGCGCTGGTGCACAGCGGTGCCAGCGATGTGGATGTGTCGCCGCTGCAGCTGGTGGCCGACGCGTTCCTGTGCGGCCGCCGCGTAGCGGTCGAGGCCTTCATCGAATGACCATGAACCGCAAGCCATGAAGGTGGCCGTCGTCACCGGAGCGGGCAGCGGCATCGGTCGCGCCCTGAGTCTCGGGTTGCTGCGCGCCGGCTACGCCGTCGTGTTGGCCGGACGCCGGCGCGACGCGCTGGATGAGACCGGCTCGCTGGCGCCCACAGAATCGCGTTGGCTGGCCGTGCCCACCGATATCCGCACTGAATCGTCGGTGGCGGCCCTGTTCAGCGTGACGCTCGAGCATTTTGAGCGATTGGACCTGCTGTTCAATAACGCCGGCACTGCCGCGCCCGCCCTGCCCTTCGAGAATCTGACGCTGGAACAATGGAACGAGGTCGTGGCCGTCAATCTGACGGGCGCGTTTTTGTGTGCGCGCGCGGCGTTTGGAATCATGAAGCAACAGCGGCCGCAGGGCGGCAGGATCATCAATAACGGATCCATCTCGGCGCAGGTGCCTCGTCCGCATTCCGCCCCGTATGCGTCGACCAAGCACGCACTCACGGGCCTCACCAAATCGCTGTCGCTGGACGGCCGCGCGCACCAGATAGCCTGCGGGCAGATTGATATCGGCAATGCGCACACGGCGATGGCATCCCGCATGACGCAGGGCGCATTGCAACCAGACGGCTCAACCTTGCCGGAACCGACGATCGATGTGAGTCATGTCGCCGACGCTGTGGTCAGCATGGCCAATCTGCCGCTCGATGTGAACGTGCCATTCATGACACTGATGGCCACACGGATGCCTTTCGCTGGCCGGGGCTAGAGCCGGAATCAGGCGGCTAATACTGACTGGTACATCGCCAGCACGGGCGCCGAGTAACAGCCTCATTGCGGTTCGGTCGCGAAACCGGGACGATTGGCGCGATGAGAATAGCGGGCAAGCACTACCGAACGATCTGGCCGCGGGCCGATGGCGCCGTGGAGGTCATTGATCAATCGCGCCTGCCCTTCGAGTTCGCCACGCTGCGGCTCGAAACACTCGAGGATGCGGCCCAGGCCATCCGGACCATGGTGGTGCGCGGCGCGCCGCTGATTGGCGCCACGGCCGCGTATGGAATCGCACTGGCGCTGCGAGCGGGTTCCCCCGGAATTTCGATCGACGAGGCGGTCCGGGTCCTTCAGGCCACGCGGCCGACGGCGCACAACCTCGCCTGGGCATTGCAGCGCATGCGCAGCGCGCTAATGCAATTGCAAGCGGATGCGCGCACCGAGGCCGCGTATCGGGAAGCCGCCCTGCTCTGCGAGGCCGACGTCGAGCAGTGTCGTAGCATCGGCGCGCACGGGCTCGAGATCATTCGCCGCGCGGCGGCATCGACCGGCGGTGCGGTCAACATACTGACCCACTGCAACGCCGGCTGGCTGGCCTGCGTTGACTGGGGAACCGCGCTCGCACCTATCTACATGGCGCATGATGCCGGCATACCGGTCCACGTGTGGGTCGATGAAACCCGCCCACGCAACCAGGGCGCGGCATTGACCGCATTTGAACTGGGCGCGCACGGCGTACCCCACACCGTGATCGCCGATAACCTCGGCGGCCACCTCATGCAGCGCGGCCGCGTGGACCTGGTCATCGTGGGAAGCGACCGCACCACATCAACCGGTGATGTCTGCAACAAGGTCGGGACGTACCTCAAGGCCCTGGCCGCACGGGACAACGGCGTGCCTTTCTACGTCGCCTTGCCCGTGAGCACCCTGGATTGGTCACTGGATCAGGGACGGGACATACCCATTGAGGAACGTTCGGCGCGAGAACTCACCCACATCACGGGGCAGACCGCCGCGGGCACGATTGAGACGGTGCGATTAACGCCGGAAGGCAGCCCCGCACTCAACCTTGCCTTTGATGTCACGCCGGCACGCCTGGTAACCGCCCTGATCACCGAGCGCGGCGTATGCGCCGCAAGCCGCGCGGGTCTGCTGAGCCTCTACCCCGAGCAGCGGGCGACCGCATGAGCCAGCGCGAGTCGCTGATCAGGGCCTGCCAGGAGCTCACGCGGCGCGGCCTGACCCATGGCACTTCCGGCAATGTAAGTCTGCGGCGGGATCATCAAACCTTTTTCATCAGCCCCACCGGCATGGCCTATGAAGCGCTGTCGCCCGAAGATATTCCGCTCATGAATCTGGACGGCCACTGGTTCGGGCGCCGCAGACCCTCGAGCGAATGGCGCTTCCATCGCGACATTCTCAAATCACGCACCGACATCGCGGCCATCGTGCACACGCATTCCCGTTTCGCGACCGCGCTAGCCTGCAATGGGCGCGACATACCTGCTTTCCACTACATGGTGGCGGTGGCCGGCGGCGCGGACATTCGCTGCGCGCCCTACCGCACCTTTGGCACGCAGGCGCTGTCGGATGCGGCGATCGCCGCACTCGAAGGCCGCCGTGCCTGCCTCCTGGCCAATCATGGCCTCATCGCCCTGGGTGCCGATCTGTCCGCGGCGCTGTCACTGGCCGGAGAAGTCGAGAACCTTGCCGCGCAGTATTGCGCGGCTCTGGATATCGGCGCGCCCCGCATTCTCGACCAGGCCGAGATGAGCACCATCATCGAGAAGTTTCGCCACTACGGACAGCAGGATGCGTCCGATGACGAGCTTCGCTGCGGCGGCGAGGCGCTGCCGGGCACGAGCGGTCCGTCAGGGCGCTAAGGGTCATTCGGGCGATGGATATCATTGATCCGGCGGCGTTGCGATCCTACCTGGGCGCCATTGCCGATGTGCGGGCGCGCCTGGGGCCGCAACCCACTGCCTGGCAGATCCGGGAAGTCGGCGATGGGAATCTCAATCTCGTCTTCATCGTCGAGGGACCCGACGGGTCGGTCTGCGTCAAGCAGGCGCTGCCTTATGTGCGAGCCGCCGGGCCTTCATGGCCTATGTCACCGGAGCGGATCTTCTTTGAGCGCGCCTATTTCGAAACGGTGGCGCCCTATGTCGGCGCTCGGATCCCGGCGATCTATCACTTCGATCGCGAACGCTACTGCCTGGTCATGGAGCGGCTCTCGCCCCACATTATCCTGAGGCATGGACTCATCGCCGGTTGCCGTTATCCCACACTCGCGCGCGACATCGGCGACTACGTAGCCCGCGCGTGCTTTTACACCTCTGACCTGGCGCGGCCGTTCGAACGCAAGCTGCAGGGCGTGGCGCTGTTCGCAGCGAATCTCCCGCTGCTGCGGATCACGGTCGACCTCGTTTTCGCCGACCCCTACCGTGTCAGCGCGCGCAATCGCCATACCAGCCCGCAACTCGACGCCATTGTTTCCGCCATTCGCGCCGACACACCGCTCAAGCTGGCCGCCGCGCGCTTCGGTCAGAAATTCCTCAATCAGCCCGAAGCGCTGATCCATGGCGATCTGCACTCCGGCTCGGTGATGGTGACGGAGTCCGACACCCGCGTAATCGATCCTGAATTCGCCTTCTACGGCCCGATCGGATTCGACCTCGGTGCGTTTTTCGGTAATCTTCTGCTGAGCTGGTATTCGCAGGCCGGGCATGCGAGCGCGGATGAGGATCGTTCAACCTATCGGGACTGGATTCTCGAGCAGCTCGGGGCGTTCTGGGAAGCTTTCCGCACCCGCTTCCTGGCACTCTGGCGTGAGCACCCGGGCGGCGATGCGTTTCCGTCCGACCTCTTTCCGGCGCCCGCAGATCGCCCAGCGCTCGAGGCCGCACGGCGGGCACATGTGCAGGCTTTGTTCGCCGACATGCTCGGCTTCGCGGCCTGCAAGATGATCCGCCGCATTGTCGGGTTTGCCCACGTGATCGATCTGGAATCCATCCAGGATCCGCAGCGGCGCGCCGCATGCGAATCGCGCGCGCTGGCCATGGCGCGGCTGCTGTTGACGCAACCGGATCGGTTCGCCTCGATCGAGGATGTCATCGAAGCCGTGCCGCGCGTGAGCGCCGAGCCTTGACAGGTCAGTGCGCGGCGGCGATGGCGCGCAGATCGCGCAGGGCGAATGCGAACTTGCCGCTGTGATTAATGCGCGGCCACTGTGTCTCGAGCAGCCGGCGCGCTGAGTCGAAATCGCCGAGGCGGATCTGGGCGGCGGCGCTCACCACGGTCACATAGGTGATGTCGTCCTTGAGATCCACGTCAGGGGATGCCAGCAGGTCAGTGCCCAGTCGTGCAGTCCGCTGGGCGTCACGCTGCGAGATGGCCTCCCAAAGATCCACCCACGCACGACGTAGGCCATTGGCCTCCTGGTAGCAGGGGCTCGAGCGAATCTTCCGCCAGATTGGCTGCAGTTCATCAGCCGCCAGGTAGGAAGCAGTCGCATCGCTGGTAGCCTTTACGGCATCCTGCCAATCCTGCTGCGCGGCGTCGCCCGCGCAGCGCTCGCGGCTGGCGTCGATGCGGAACAGAAATCGGGCCGCGACCGGATCCAATCCGTTCAGATCACCGCTCGCGGCCGCATCGCGGATCTGCAGCGCGCGGCGCACGAGGCCATCGCGGAACAGCGCGCTGCCGGCGGCGGGCTCAACGGTGGGACCACTCGCTGCCGGGGCCCCGAGCAGTTCAAAGAAGGGGATCGGCAATACCGTCAGTGCGGGCAGATCGATCGCGGTTTCCCGCAGGTATCGCGATCGCGGCGCATTCAGGTCGATGTAGGGATAGAAGTCGGAGTTCGCCGGTGCGGCCATGCTTGTCAGCAACGGGCCGATCGTGCGGTTGTCGCCCATCTGGCGCGACTGGAAATCGGCCACCGACTGGATCGAGACCCGCGTGAGCTCCGAGCGCAGCAGCTTCGAGCGCAACAGCGCTTCGTCGGGCGTGCGCAGTGCCGGGGCGCGCGTCGCAATGATCAGCATGTCAACGTCATCGACGTTATAGAGCGCGTAGGCGCCGAAGTGCGGAGCCAGTGCCTTGATGACCGAGGCGATGATGGCGGGGTTGGTTTCGTAGACCTGCATCCACTGCGCGAAATAGCCATCGGGAGTCAGGTACTGGGCTATACGGCCGTAGAATTCATCGGAGAATAGCGTGGCGACACCGCTCACCCAGGGGTTGGAGGGTTCGGAGACGATCAGGTCGTACGGCTGGTGGGCACTGGCCAGGAAGGTCTTGGCATCATCGATGATGATGTGACTGCGGGGATCCTCGAAGACATTGCGGATGCGCTCGAAATAGCCCTGGCGCGCAGCCGCCACCATGAACGGTTCAATTTCGATGGAGTCCAGGCGCTGCACGCGCTCGCTGCCCAGCAGCGTGTGTGTCGTCAGTCCCGATCCAAAACCGATATTGGCCACGCGCGACGGATGCGGCTGCATGCTCAGGGGCACCGCGGCAGCCAGCACCATCGTCACCTCATCGGGCGATGGCTCCCCAGGTCCCATCTGAATACCGGCGTCCGGCTTGCCATTGGTGGCGATGGTCACGCGACCGGCCCGGTCGACCAGGCTGATCGTTGCGGTCTTGCCATCGCGCAGATAGTCGACCGAGACGCCCTCGGGCAGTGTCGCCGACCCGGTGCGGTACACACCGGAGGTCATGCGCAGCGGATCAAGTTTCACAATGAACAGGGCGCAAGCGAACACCGCTGCAGAGCCCGCCAAGGCGACAGCACCCGGCGCCGAGAGCCGGACGCGACCGACCACGAGCCGCGAGGCACCGAGGCACAGGTGGATGGCCGCGCCTGCGAGAATCACGCCCTTTACGCCGATGAGCGGCATCAATAGGTGAATCGCCAGCAGCACGCCGATGATGGCACCCAAAGTATTGGCCGAGTAAATGGTGCCGATGGCGCGCTCACCCGCGCCCTGGCGCATGCGCCCGTTGGTCAGCAGCGGCAGCGTCATGCCGGCGCAGAAGGTTGCCGGGATCATGATGAGTGCCGCAATCAACTGGCCGACCAGGTTGAATCCAACGTACCCGCCCGGGGTGCGCGCAAATTGACCCAGGAACCAGGCCATCAGATCGAAGGTCTGGTTGTAGGCCGGCAGCGTCAGCGCGGCGAGAGTACCCATGGCAATCAGCACCCATGCGACGTAGCGCTGCGGGTCAATGACATGCTCGATATCCCGGCGCACGTACAGGCCACCGAATGCCAGCCCGAAGATGAAGGCACTGAGCATCAGTTCGAATGAATGCGTCGAACTGCCCAGTACCAGGCTCAGCATGCGGATCCAGCCGATCTCGTACATGAACGAGGCTGCGCCCGTCAGAAACGCGGCGACCGTGAACCAGTTGGCGAGCGAGCCTGCAGTCGGCGTGATCGATGCAGCGACCGGCATCGTTGCGGCATCTACCGATGCGCCCGCGGGCTCAGCCTCAGCGCGCACCGCCAGCCAGACAATCAGCGCCAGCACCAGGTTGAGCAGCCCGGCCACCAGGATCGTGCCTGGAAGACCCACCGCACCAATGAGCACGAATCCGCTCACCAGGACGCCGATGGCTGCGCCGAGACTGTTGGTGAAATAGAGCGTCGCCAGCGTCTCTCCGGGCCGAGCCGGCCACCGACGGATCAGGCCGCCGCTGATCAGCGGAAAGGTCATTCCCAGCAATATGGATTGCGGCAGGATCAGGGTCGCGCCGAGCGTCCACTTGAACGCGTCGATCAGCCACGGCTTCGAGATGGCGGGAATGACGGAGACGAATGAGAAATTGATTGCATCGACGAAGGTGCGATGAAAGATCAGCCCCAGCAGCCCGATGAGCGCCTCGACGAGCACGTACCCCCAAAGCAGCCGACGAATGCGGCTCGAGTAACGCGCGACGCCCCAGGATCCGAGCGCCATGCCGCCCATGTAGATGGCGAGGACCAGCGTCTGCGCATAAGCCGCGTGGCCCAGGAAGAGTTTCAGGTAGTGCGACCAGATGGATTCGTAGATCAGCCCGGTGAACCCGGAGACGACGAATACACCCAGCAGGAAACGTCGCCGCGCGACTTCTGTCATTTTCATGGGGCGCCATTCTAGTGAGCAGGCGATGCGAATGAACGAATCGCATCGGGGCGCGGCTTCTTGCACGCGCATAATTCATATTCGAGGTTTGTGCTATAACTATCTGATAAACATAAGTTGTTATTTCTTGCTTCCGGCAGCGCGATGCCTTCGGGTGTCAGGGTGAAGGCCTGACGTCGGCGACGATCGTCTCCGCAATCCGGTCGTGCACACATTGACGGTTGCGGTTGATAAAGTACTGCAGGAATCCGAACCCCACTTCGAGAAACGACGCCCCATAGCCCAAGGCGCGTTCCGTTGACTGCCAGAGCGTTATTCGCGCGTGGGTCAGCGAAATGACGCGAGTGCCCATGAGTTTCTTGCCGATCGTCTGCCCATTGCCGATGTACAAGGCCAGCGAGAAATAAATCACCAGCACGATCGCGCTTACCACATGGAAGAGATCAAGGAGCGTGTGACGCTCCCAGTCATGAGGCACATAGTTCTGCCACAAGAACAGCGCCGGCTTGCGAAGGATCGAGACCAGCATGAAATCAATTCCGAACCCGATCGCGCGCCGGGTAAAGCCTGCCAGCCTGATGCCGTTCACCTCGTCCTGGCGTGCGGTTTCGTGCGCGTGGTAGTAGACCGGCGTACCTACGATGCTCTCCTTGGCGAGCTATGTCGCGACTTGAGCCTAGCCCGATTTTCCTCGAGCGGATAGTGTGATTCACATGAAGCAATCCATTGCCCAGGCAGCGCTGGTCGTCCGCGAATACGACGAGGCACTCGAGGGATCCCAACTCCTTCTCGCCCGAGCGGTCGATCCGCAGCAGACCTCGCGCACAGCCGTACGGTACTGTCGCGGTTTTCAGGGATCTCTATGGAAATCTCTGGGATCTGGTGCAGCCCAAAGCTCAAAATTCGTAGCCGGATTGCGACCCGATGCCCACTGAGTCAAGAATGGCAGCAAGAACTCCAGGCATGTCGAACCGCATCCTCGTCCTCTATGGCTCTTATCGCAGCGACCGCAAGGGCATTCGCCTGGCAAACTATGCGGTTTCGCAGTTGCGCTCGCGCGGCGATGATGTCGAACTCATCGACGCGAAGGCCGTGGGTCTGCCCATGCTCGACCGCATGTACAAAGAGTACCCCAGGGGTACCGCGCCTCCTGCGATGGAACAGTTGGCGCAGAAGATCATCGGCGCAGATGCTTTCGTCTTCGTGGCTGGTGAATACAACTGGGGCTTGCAGCCTGGCCTGAAGAACCTCACCGACCACTTCCTGGAAGAGTGGTTCTGGCGTCCCGCAGCTATCCTCAGTTATTCGGGCGGTCGTCTCGGAGGCGCGCGATCCAACTATGCCTGGCACGCGACGCTGTCGGAGATGGGCCTGCTCGTCATCTCGAGCACCATCACCGTGGGCCCGATCGCGGAGACCCTCGATGAACACGGCCAACCTCGCGGCGAATTCGGCAAGCGATTGAGCGACGCCTTTCCACGATTTGCTGACGATCTTGCCTGGTGGACAGAAGCTGCCAGGGCCCAGCGTGCGCATCGCCCACCCCCTTATTGAGTAATGTCATGGCTAAAGATCTGCCTGCCGCGTTCCTTATCGCACTCTGCTCCCTCGCCTCACCGCTGCACGCAGCGCCAGTCACCAATGCACTGGGCGGCACCGCCGACGCCAGAATTCGCCAGGCATCGCAGCAGGTGTCGGCACCGCGCCAGCGATTGCGGCGGCTGCCTGGAAGTGAAAGTGGATTCATTCGCCGGCACCCGAGCGCTGACGCTTAGAGTTCCTCGAGGTTGATGAGAGCGGATAGATCGACGCGTCCACCTTTGACAATGACGCCTTCGGCGCGCAGGCGCCTGGCCTGCTCGCGATGCTGCGGCGATGACACCGGAAAGACAATTCGCCCCCCGGCACCGAGCACTCGATGCCACGGCAGCTTCATCCCGGGCGGCGTCATGCGCAACGCATAGCCAGCCTGCCTCGCGCCCCGCGCCAGACCCGCCGCGCGCGCCACGTTCCCGTACGTCGACACACGTCCATGCGGAATCATCGCGACGATATCCCAGATGGTCTGGAGCACGGGATTGTCGGCGGGTTTCACCGCGGTCACTCGGGCCGCTGCTCGATACGGGAGCGTATTCCCCAGCGCGTGAACTCCGGCTCGAAGTCGGTGAGTTTTAGAAAACCCAGGCATGCATGCGCGCCACGTTGCGGCAATTCGCCTGCAGCGATCTTGCGCGCCAGCAGTATCGCCGCAATGCATGGTATTTCCGGGCCGTGATTACCCCCCGCCGTGAGCTGCCAGGTAACACTGTGGCGCGAGCGATCCGGTCGCACGCCCGACACGCTCACCTGCATGCCGCCACAGTCACTGCCCAGGCGATCCATTGCCGAAGCCATGCGATCGAGAGTTGCGGCCCAGCGCTCAAGTGGCAGGCGTAATCCGCACCGCCTGAGAGCAGCCACCAGCCACAAGCCAAATTGCTGGACACCGATCTCCAGCGCCGCCCTGAACTGCACCGTCCTTGCAGTGGGATAGCGCTGCGGCAACAGCTCGAGGTCGGGCACGTCACAAGCGGCAGCCCAGCGCCGGCCAAAGCCAAACTGCACGCGCTTGAGGTTCTGCCAGCCGTGGGCGTTGACCCATCTGCCCTTATTCAGCCACAAGAAGGGTTCGCCGACATAGCTGAAGACCGATTTCAGCGTTGCGACTCCTCGTGGCGCGCGCTGTCCGGGTGCGATTGCAAGTTCAATGGTGTCCAAGCTCTCCAGGCGCTGCAACAACTCATCAACCACAGCTGAAGATAGCGCTGGCAGAGTACTCGCGCCGCTGATTGCCAATCGATTCGCCGCCCTTGCCTGAGCATCGTTCGCACCGGTAAACCCCGCTACGAAACTCCGGCCGTCCGCCAGATCGAGGTAATGCGCCCCAGCGGCCAACGTCGCGCGCACAACCCGGTAGTCCTGTCCCTGGAACGGCCCGATACAGTGAATGACCAGATCCGGCCACAAATCCAGCAACGCGTCTGCAAATCCTGCCGCTGCGATGTCGAGTTGCGCATGCGGGATGCGCTCGCGCACCCATGCAGCGGTGGGCTGTCGACCGGCGCGCACCAGCTCGATTCCGGCATCGCCGTCCAACGCACGGCAGATTCGCGCCCCGAAATTTCCCGAAGCGCCGAGGACTACTACTCGCATGCGAGTTCGTCAGCGCCGATCCGTTGGCAGATAACAGGTGGCCCGGCGGCCAAACCAGCGGTATCGATTGCGAGCAAGCAGTCGGTATGCGGCGTCCCGCCAGGGCCGCGGCACGATGCGAGCCAGATGCGCGAGCCGCCAGAGACCACCCATGACGACCACCATGTGTATCGATGCATCCGAGGCGGTATATGCCCGCCCATTATCGAGTACCAGAAATGTCGCGGGGTCGTCCGGATCGATATTGTGCCGCGCGAGCAATTCCCGGCCTTGCGCACTCTGCGTAGGAAGCAATAAGAACGGCGGCTTTACCCTCAATCTCTCGAAAAAACGCACGCCGCCACTGCAGACATGGCAGTAGCCGTCGTAAACGACAATGCGGTCAGCGGAACTCACCGCTACGCTCCGCATTACTGGCATCGAGACGATCGGGAATACTCATGCCATGCGATCATGCCGGCGGACTCACTCCGCCGCCACTACCGGTGGTTGACCAATGCGTGCTTTCGAGAGAAATTGACGCCATGAAAGCTGTTCGGACGGTCCAGGTTGACACTTCGCGCGTCATTGTCACCGAGTGGGCGTTCGCGCCGGGCGCGGAGACCGGCCAGCATATCCACGGCATGGATTATGTGGTCGTGCCATTGACCAGCGGCGCCCTGCGCCTGATAGAACCCGAGGGAACACGGGATGCCCAGCTCACGGCCGGCATCTCCTATTGCAGGTCTGCCGGCGTGAACCACAACGTCATCAACGTCAATGATTTTGAATTTCGATTCCTGGAAATCGAGCTGAAATAGCTGCGGCGACCGCGACTCGTCAATGACCGGCAATCTGCTGTCGGCCGAGCCCGGTCAGCAGCGATAGTTTTTCTACGACGGGCGGCCCGTCGCATATCCATCGCTCGGGGTGTGGCAAAGGTCGATCCGACAGGAATGCTGACAGACAGGCATTTGTGGCTTCGGTGGAATCAAAGGGCGTGCCGTGGCGGGAGCCACGCACCACCACGAATTGCGCACCCAACGCTGCAGCCATGGCCTTTTTCTCCGCCACAGGCGTGAAATCGTGCTCAGCGGCGATGACGAGCGTCTTGCTCTTGAGACTCGCGTAGCCATCGATGGATTTCCAGCGCTCCAGAGCCAACGCCATGGTGAGATAAGAACTGGCCTGCGCCGCGCTGATGACAGCGGCGGCACGCTCGCGCAAGGGCCGCTGCCAGGGATTCGGAAACAGTCGCGTGGCGACCAGCCAGGCCATCCGGCGCATACCGATGAGGCGCACAAGCATCGGGGGCACGCGGGCCTCGAGCCATTTGCGCAGGCTATCAATCCGGTAACTGCAGAGGCTGTTGATCAGCCCCAGGCGCAACACCCGCGCGGGCTGCCCCAGCGCCATCTCGAGCGCGACCGCACCGCCGAGCGAAAATCCGATGATGTTCACTGACGACGCTTTGAGATGATCGAGCAGTGCCCAGAGTGTTTGCGCGAAGCCCGCAATCGTGGACTGATCCTTGCCCAGCGGAACGCTATCGCCGCTGCCCGGCAGGTCGGGAATGATGATGCGGAAGCGGCCTTCCAGCGCACGCGCCTGAAACTCCCAATCAGCACCACTCGATCCCAGTCCGTGGATAAGCAGCAGGTATGGACCCTGTCCGCGCACCCGGTAATGCAACGAACTTCCCTGATAATCGAATTTAGCCATCTTCACACGCTTTGCGGTTACGGCCGGCGCCGGTGACTCACAACCTTTGACTCGATGTGTAGAAAAATACCGCGGCGCTGCAGCGGTTGCGACGGAACGGCGGCGGTTGCGGCCCCGTGCTTTGGACGAATGCCGTGTGGGCAGGTGAGCTATAGATGTAGGACGATGACTGACAGGCGTCGGAAGCCATCCCCTGACGAGTTCCGAATTATGGCTACTGTAGCGGACCGTCGGCGCGGAGAGAGTGCTGTTAGCGCAAAAGGAGTGCTGTTAGATAGAACGGATTGGAAATAATCTGGGGATCGCCGCTGCTGGCTAAAGACTATCGCGCGGCAGAGCCCACGACTGCCGGGCTGCTGGCCGTCGGCAAGGTCGGGTCTCTTACGACGGCGTCGACCAGTACCGGCTTCTCGATCTGTTCCTGCAGCCGGCTTCGAAATGTCAGCGGATGGGCGATCTTGCGAAACGGCTCCGTAGACCCGCCGGTCCCGACCACGACGATGGCACCGTAACCGAGCAGTCGACCCATCGTAGTCTCGCTGACTTCGATCGATTCGACCTTGTTCAGCAGCATTTCGATCGTCCGGCGGCTGGCGAGGCCGGTCTTGACGACGACGCGGCGATTGGTAACAGCCATCTCCGTGGCATTGCGCCGCGCCATGCCCACAAAGATAACAATCAGCCCGGCCACGCCGAGCGCCGCGCCGGTCCCCTGCATGAGGTGAATCGTGGTGATATCAAATGAAGCCTGGGTCGTCGCGTAGTACAGCACGCCTGCGCCAGCTGCCAGTAGCAGCAAACCCGCTACCAGATTTCCGAGCATCACGATCCAATGCAGGCGCGTCTGGTAGATCACTTTTTCCCCGGGAACGAGATTGGACGTCAGATAGCTCATAGCCCTGCGACCCTCTGTATTGGCGTGTGTATTGGCCTGTGGCCGACGGATTAAAGCGCATGTGCGTCGCGCGGTCTGTAGGCGGCGACGCCAGTCTGGCGCCGGAGCATTCCGCTTACTGCCGGGCCCCGTACCCGGGGAGGGAGTACGGGGCCGAAGCCTGGAATCAGTGCGTCCCAGCCACCTGGGAGGGCACTTCGATGCCGCGCGCTGCCGCCTCCTGAATGCTGTGAGTGGTCAGATAGATCTGCGTCAGCATCGGCAATTTCGCCGCACGGATGGCATCGCCGAGCGCTTTCTCGTAGCAGTGCTTCGGATCATCCACCGGCGCCAGGTCAACCTGCTTGCCGCGCGTACAGACATCGTCCGCCGCGTGGCGGATACGGGTGTATAACGTTTGGGCATCGCCGGGCCGATTCAGATCGAGCCCCGTGGTGTCGATCTGCTTGGAAACGATGACCCTTTGATTGTCCGCGCCGACAGTGCCCGAGAAGAGCGCACAGGCGAGCACTGAACCTATAAGAACGCGAGCAGTCAGCAAAGGCATCTTGACATCCATGGGGAACTCCTGAAGTGATCCGCGTTACCATGCGGCCTGCTTGATAAGAGTCCGGCGCTCGCAGATCGGGTACCTGGCGATTTTCTGGTACCCGAATTCCCTGGCTGCCACTCCTACCTTGATGCAGGGTCCGTATCGACCGGCTACCCAAAGGTCAGATGGCCGAAGTAAGCAAAACGCTGGTGGAGCGGCTGTTCGCCGAGCATGGCGGCGCGTTGCGGGCGTTCCTCTATCGGCGCGTCGGTGTGCATCCGGATGCGGCAGAGCTTGCGCAGGAGGTCTATCTGCGGATGCTGCGGGTACCGGACATGGCCGCGATCCGCAATCCGGAAGCGTATCTGTATGCAGTAGCCAGCAATCTTGCGAAGGAACACGCGCACAAGCAGCCCCGCGCATCAGCGGTGGTCGATATCGACGATCCCGGGGTGCAGGAGCAACTCGCCGAGCTGCCCACGCTCGCCGGTGATCTCGATTTCCAAAAGCGCATCGAGCGATTACGTGAAGTGTTGGAACAGCTGACGCCAAAATGTCGCGCGGCCGTGATCCTGCAGTACTGGCACGGGCTCAGCTACGAGGAGATCGGACAGCGACTTGGAATCTCCTCGAATATGGTCAAAAAGTATCTGAGTCAGGCCTTGATGCATTGCCGGCGCCGCATGGCGCGGCTGGGGTAAGTTCATGAGTGCGAGTGAAGAACGCGTGCGCGACCTCATCACCCAACAGGCGGCGGACTGGTTCGTCGCTAATCGTGCGGATCTTTCCCAGCATGAGCGCGATGCCTTCTCTGCCTGGCTCAGAGCCTCCCCGATGCACGTGGAGGAGTACCTGGCCGTTGCCGTCACCGCCCGCGATCTGACTCCGGCCTGCGACCTGCCTGACAACTCGATCGATGCAGTCGTCGCGCGCGCGCGGGCGGAGGAGTCCGGCGTGATTCAGCCGTTTTGGCCGCGCACCGTTGCCCCGGTTGCCCAACTGCTCTCCTTCGATTGGATGAGAGCGGCCGTGTCCGTCGCGGCCCTGGCAGTGGTGACGTTTGGCGCCCTGGCGCTATGGCATTTCGGCATCTCGCCCGGCCTCTCCCCCTCCGATCAGGCGATGACGCAACAGTTCTCAACCCGGCACGGCGAACTGCGGAGCTTCCGGCTGATGGACGATTCGGTGTTGCACCTGAATACCGACAGTGCCGTGACAGTCCGCTATAGCAACTCAGAGCGCTTGATCACACTCACGGCCGGTGAGGCGGATTTCGAGGTCATGCACCAGCCATCGCGGCCGTTCAGGGTGATTGCCGGTCCGGCGGAGGTAACTGACGTCGGCACTGTGTTCGATGTTCGACTGCAGAACGAAGCCGCCGTGGTGACCGTGATTCAAGGTCGGGTCGCCGTCAACAATACGAATCCAGGGCGTTCTCGCCAGTCGCAAGCGGTGGAACTGGGAGCGGGCCAGCAGATCAGCGTGGCCGATCAATCACTGTCATCGGCGCCAATTTCCGTTGATGCCGAGCGCACCACCGCCTGGCTGCATCGGCAAATCATGTTCGAACGCGAGCCTCTCGAGCGCGTGGCGACAGAATTCAATCGCTACAGCCCAAAGCCGATCGAGATCGCGACGCCGGCGTTGCAGGGCCTGGAGATCAGCGGAGTCTTCGCCACCGACGATACCGAGGCGTTCATCGCATTCCTCCGCAGCCTCAAGGGCGTACACGTTGAAGTCACCGCAACGAGCATCCGCGTGTCGCAGGACTAGACAGCGCGCCGGGCACGCTGTCTGTACAATCGGCGATGAGCCCACGCGAAACTGGATAGGACGTTCATGTACGCTCGCGCGCGCCACCCATCGGCGCAGATCGCCGCAGCCGTCTGCGCGGTGCTCCGCGCATTGCCGATCTGCGCGCCGCTGGCGTTCATCGGCGCGTCGGCCGCTGTGGCTCAGACTCCAGAAGGCGGTGCGCTTGCCGCCGACATCCCGGCGCAACCGCTCGCACAGGCGCTCGCCGCCCTCGCGAGCCAGACCGGTCTGCAGCTGGTCTATGTATCCGAAGTCGTGCGGAACAAGAAGTCCCGCGCGGTTGCGGCGGGGCTGAGTGCCCAACAGGCCCTCGTCCGAATGCTTCGAGGCACGGGGCTCAGGTTCGAGTATCTGACCCCGCATAGCATTCGCATCATCGCCGCCGAGCCGACCCCCAGCGCCACCAACACCAGCGCTACAGACACTGATTTATCTGAGGTCATCGTCACGGCCAGCCGACGCGACGAACACCTGAGGGATGTGCCCATCACCATCGAGGTGCTGACCGGTGAGACCTTGGCCAAACTCAATGCCACGACCTTTGACGACTACGCCAATTATCTTCCCAATGTGACGGCGCATGGTGTGGGTCCGAATCAGAACACGATTTTCATGCGCGGCCTTGGAACCGGCCAGAACGGTGTGCAGGGACTCGGCTTCTCCGGCGCGTTTCCGAGTGTGGCGCTTTACCTGGATGAGCAATCGGCGCAGCTGCCGGGTCGTAATCTAGACATCTACACCGCCGATCTCGAGCGCATCGAGGTCCTGGAAGGACCTCAAGGGACGTTGTTCGGCGCGGGTGCGGAAGCGGGCGTATTGCGCTACATCACCAACAAGCCCGAGCTGAATGTGACCGAAGGTTCGGTGACTGCCGGCGCCGCGACCACCACCCACGGCGCACCCAGTAATGCGATCAGCGCCGTGATCAATCTGCCGCTAATCACCGACACACTCGCGGTGCGCGGCGTGGTCTACAACGAAAGACGCGGCGGCTATATCGATAACATCCCGGCCACCTATGCGCGCTCCAACAGCGATGCCAGCATCGCCTACGTGGGCGGCGCCGTGCCTGCAAATAGTGTGGTTTTGAAGAACACCGGTCTGGTCGCCGACGACTTCAATCCGGTCACTTACACCGGCGTGCGGGCAGAGGCGCTCTATCAGATCAACGAGGACTGGAGCGCCCTGATCGCGCAGTCATACCAGCGGATCGACGCGGATGGAGTCTTTGCCGAGCAGGCCGTCAATTCGCTCGGCCAGCGCGAACCCGAGCTGACAGCGCAGCTCTTCAACCCCAGTTACAACAAGGACTGGTTCGAGAACACAGCACTGACAGTGAGCGGCCATGTCGGTCCGTTGAAGGTTCTGTATGCCGGCGCCTACCTGGTACGGAATGTCGAGCAGGTCCAGGACTACACAAACTACAACCGCGGGAGCCCGTACGCCGACTATTACCAGTGCATACCTGGCCCGGTTCCGGCCGCACGCTGCTTCTCACCCAGCTCGACCTGGCACAACCAGGAGCGCAACGCGCATCAGACCCATGAGCTGCGTTTGAGCACGCCGGATGACTGGCGTCTGCGCGCGGTGGGCGGCCTCTACTACGAGCAATACTCCATCTTCGACCAGACGGACTTCTACTATCTGACGGCGACTCCCTACTTCATTCCAGTCGCGCCGCCCACGGGTTATTGGGCGGTCAATGGCTCACCCATTCTGCCGGATGGCCAGGTGGCTTGTTTCTGCAACGGCGGTGTATTTGCGCCGGGCACCCCAACGCTGAACAATCCAGATGTACGGCCGACCGGGGATGCCTTTATTGAGGACGTCACGCGCGGCTATCGGCAGAAGGCTGTCTACACGTCGGTCGACTTCGATGTCATCCCGCGCACGCTGACTCTAAGCGCCGGCACGCGATACTCCAGCACCGAGCCCTGGGAAGTGGGCGCGCTGGCGGGAAGTTTCGGCTGCAGCACGCTTCTGACTCCAGCTCCGCCAAATCCCTGCCGCAATCGCGATTTCATCAATATCAACGCTCTCAATCTCGACAGGACCAACGCGGGCTTTAGAAGTCGCGCCTCGATCAGCTGGAAGCCGCGCGAGGATGCCGTGATCTATTACGCCTTTTCACAGGGATTCCGCCCCGGCTTCTTTAATCGCGGCTTCGGAACACCTGAGAACTCGCCGTTGTATTCGCCGTTGGATCCGGGCAACCGCACCGCCAATCAGGCGGTGGCGGTCGCTCATGGCGGATGGCAGCCACCGCTGGCGGTGGCACCGGACACCCTCACAAACAACGAGATCGGTTGGAAAACGAGCTGGCGTGACGAACACCTGCAATGGAACGGAGCCATTTACCAGGAGGACTGGGATCACGTTCAGCTGGACACGGCGGACCCGAGCATACTCGGCAACTCCGCCATCAACGGCGGTAACTATCGCGTTCGCGGCCTGGAGACCGCCGTGGTGGCCAGATTCGATAGTGGGCTGACGCTCGACCTCGGCGCCGCCTGGAACCACAGCGAACTGGTCAAAGAGGCAACGTTTTACTGGCTCGACGGCACGGCCATCAATTTCAACGCGCTCGGATCTGCGGGCAAGCTGCCGAATCCCGCCGGCGTGCTCGGTAGCTCCCTGGCGGGTGCACCGTCCTTTCGCGGCAACCTGCGCGCGCGCTATGAGCGATCTTTCAACAGCTACGATACGTTCGTGCAGCTCGCAGTGACGCATCAGTCCGGTTCACTCTCTTCGACCGACGCGCTGGCGTTCGACCTGCAGGGAAACTCGGAGTCTTACGCCCTGCCGCCGTTTACCACATTCGATGGTGCCGTCGGCGTGGGCAGGGGCGGTTGGCTGCTGCAGCTTTATGGAGAGAACCTCACCGACACACATGCGCAGTTATTTGCTAATTATCGCCAATTCTACCAAGCCATCACGGTCAACCGCCCGCGCACCATCGGTCTGCGCTTCAGCTATAGAATCCGCAGCAGCTAGCCCGGCTTCGGGTAACATATTCGGCCGACCGTAGTCGTCAAGGTGCGACAGCAGGCAATTTCGCGCCCCCGCGTTCAGGATCATCACCGGATGGCAAAACATGACTGAGTCATGGACGACATGGCAGGGCCAGGTGATCAATGGCACGTTTGCCCTGCGGCGCCTGCTGGGTCAGACCGATCACAGCGCCGTCTTCCTGACCGACTATCCTGCGCAAGCGATCTCCAACGCCGCCATCAAATTCGTCCCGGAGATCACTGGGGGTGCCGATACGCAGCTCGCGAACTGGCGCAAAGCTGCTGCGCTTACTCACCCGAATCTGGCCCGCATTCTGGAGTCCGGACAGTGTCAGCAGGAAGGGCGTCCGTTCCTGTACGTGGTAACGGAGTGTGCGGAGGAGAGCCTCGAGGAAATCCTGCCGCACCGACCGCTGACTCCCGAGGAAGTGCGCGCTATGCTGATGCCGGTGCTCGACGCGCTGGCGTTCCTGCATGCCAACCAGCTCGTTCAGGGCCAGCTCAAGCCATCCAACGTCCTGGTGATCGACGATCAGGTGAAGCTGGCCAGCGATACGATTAAACCCACCGGGGCTGCGGTACCCGGCATCGTGCGATCCACCGTCTACGATGCTCCCGAAACCGCATCCGGCCACCAATTACCGGCCGGGGACCTGTGGGCACTGGGTGTCACAATTGTGCAGGCCCTGACGCAGCATCTACCGACCTGGACCGACGGGCGACCGCCGGCCGCTGTGCTCCCGCCAAGCTTTCCGCGGGATTTTATCGATGTGGTATTGCGCTGCCTGCACCAGAATCCTACCCAGCGCCCGACCCCGCAGGAGCTCAAGGCGCAGCTCAGCGGCGAGAGCACCGCGCCGCTGGCTATGCTGCCGGAGCCGGTCGTCGTCGCCCCCGAATTGCCGCCTCGGCGGGAAGGTAATGTCAGTAAAAAGCCCGCACCTAACGAGCCAGTACCCACGCCGCCTTCACTCTCCGAGCCGGCGCGCGCCGAGATCATTAGCCGCGCGGTAGCCGACGCCACATCACGCCAGCCCGTAGGCGAAAAACCCAAACGCTCGATCGCGCCATTGGTGGGGGGCGCCGTCATCGGTTTACTGATCATCTGGGGCTGGTCGCACCTGTCTCAAAAGCACGCCAATCCGACGCCGAGTGCGGCGCCTGAAGTTCAGCCAGCCCCGGCAGCAGCGCAGCAGCCATTGCCGGCGGTAGCGCCGCCACACTCGCCGCCCTCGCCGCCCTCAGCACCGGCCGAGCCCGGCCTGCCTGCCGGCGTGCTGCACCAGGAATTACCCACCGTCGCGCGCAGCGCGAATGAAACGATTCATGGCCACTTTCGAGTCATCGTCCGCGTGGTCGTGAACCGGTCCGGCAAGGTGATCGATGAGACGCTGGAAGATGCCGGCCCGAGCAAATACTTCGCAAAGCAGGCGAGCACGGCGGCCCGGGAATGGAAGTTCGCTGCCACGGACGACCACGCCACGCGGGAATGGCTGTTGCGGTTCGATTTCAGCAAGGATCAGGTCAGCGCCGCAGCGGAACCGGCGCCCCCGCCACCAGGCTAGCCAAGCGCATCCTCAAAGCGTTCCGGCCGAGTACTCGGCCCGCACTTCCTCGATCGTGGGATTGGCTTTAGCGCGACCGTTGATGATGACGATGGGTATTTCGCCCCCCAAGACCGTGTTGGTGCGATCCAGCAGCGGGATCTGATCGCGCGAGTTGATCGAAGCGTAATAATTATTCGCGCGCTGGTTGGCGAGCCCTAGGCGAGTCAGTTCCGCTGCCAGCGAGTCCGCGCGTTGCGCCTGGGCGGACGGGCAATTGAGCGCCGCCAGGACGACAGCCACGTTTTGCGCGCTGCCCGGGGCGGTCGCGATGGGAACAAAGCCGTTGCTGTCGGCGACCGCCGCCAGCTCACGGTTGATCACCGCGCGCTGATGCTGATGCCAAAGGTGCACGCCGGCTACCAGCACCACGGCAATCAATGCCAACTTGATCCGAGTCACGCGGCCTCCCATGCACCGTCTGATCGATATTCCAGACGCTAGCACCGCGACGCTGAGCGGCGGGCGGCCGCACATCGCAAAAGCCCGTTGGCAGGCCGGGAATCCGTCGCCGAATCGCAGCAGGAGCCGTTGCCATAATGTCGGGGACCGGGAAGGCTGGCGTCGACAGCACCTCGGAAGTGCAAAACCGATGTTGGCCGGGCGCCTGTAACATGGCAACATGACAAGATAATGTCAGTCGGCGTGGTGTCCTGGTGGTCCTGTCTCTGCACCGTGGCGGGGTTCAATATCCTGGCCTGGTCGCTCTCGGCGGTGGCATTGAATCGCCGCCGGGCGGGGATGCTTCCCGAGCACCACGCGGCGCGTCGGCGGCAGCTGCAGCTGGCAGCCATCTATGTGTTCGGCTGCGCGTTTCGTTCTGCGCTGCCGGTATTCGACGTCCCGCGGCTCTGCCTGGTGGATTCCTGGCTTTCCAGCGTCCTCGTTGGGCGATCGGTGGCCACCTGTGCCGAGTTGTGCTTCGTCGCCCAGTGGGCCGTGATGCTGCACGAGACCTCGCGCGCCACCGGCAGCCGCTTCGCGCGATTCGTGTCCCTCATCCTGGTGCCAATGATCGCCGTCGCCGAGATGTGCTCGTGGTATTCGGTGCTGACCACCGCCAACATCGGGCATGTGGCCGAGGAATCTCTCTGGGGGATATCAGTCGCGTTGATGGTGGCGAGTGTTATCACCGTGGGTGCGCGCTCCTCTGCGGCGCGTCGCCCGATGCTATTCATCTGGTGCCTGGCGGGCGCCGCCTATGTCACCTACATATTCCGGATCGATGTGCCCATGTACTGGTCGCGGTGGATTGCCGATCAGGCCATCGGGCGGCACTACCTGAGCATCGCGCAGGGGATCCACGATGTCGCCGCCCGCCGCGTAGTGTCCTATCAATGGAATGCCTGGAAGAGCGAGATCGTCTGGATGTCGCTGTACTTCAGCGTCGCGGTCTGGCTGAGCATAGCGCTCATTCATGCGCCGCGATTCGAGGCCGACATCGCCCAAGCCCAGGCTCAAGGCCAGCCGCGCTGGGCCTTCCTTCGGCGCCGCTTCGGCTGGGCGGCGGAAAACTAGACGAAACCTGCCGGCTGCCGCGCCGGAAAGGTGGATTGCGGGGCTGATTGCGGGACAACTGTCACGCATTCTTAATCTTTCGGCTAATAATGGGCGCCCCGACTCAACAACGACAATGACCGTCGCGGCGCAGGTCCGTCAGCACTCCACCGATGCCTCCAGTCTGCAGGCCCTCCATTCTTTTGCTGTTCGCGCTGCTGGCATCCGGCCCGCTCCGCGCGCAGATGCCCTTCTACACCGACGACTCCGCGGTGACGGAGCCGGGGACGCTGCACGTCGAAATCTTTGATGAGGTCGATGCGCTGCAGTCCATGCAGTTTCCCGACCTGCGGCAGAACACCGCCAATCTGAAAGTGAATGTCGGGCTGCCCCATGGTTTCGAACTCGATGTGGACGCACCGTATCTGACCATCTACCGGGCACCCGGGTCGCGCAGCTCACGCGGGGTCGGCGACACGGACATGGGCGTGAAATGGAATATTCACGAGGCTGCGCCGAACTCGCCAGTACCGGCCCTGGCCGTGAGCTTCTACACGGAATTTCCAACCGGGGATGCCCGTCAGGAACTGGGCTCCGGCCTGACCGACTACTGGCTAAACTTCATCGTGCAGAGGCCGCTGTCGGAGAGCACCCGAGTCAACATCGACCTCGGCATCCTGTTCGCCGGCAACACCAGCACCGGGGTCGTGGGCATCTCGACGACACGGGGCCAGGTTTTCACAGGAGGCATCTCGGTGCTGCACGATTTCAACCCAAAGCTCACCGTGGGCGGGGAGATCTACGGCGGCATTTCCGATAATGACGGCCTGGACCGAACCCAGCTTCAGGCCATGCTCGGTGCGCAATACGCGGTCCGCGACAACGTCAGCATCTGTCTGGGGTTAATTGCCGGCACCTTCACCGCCAGTCCGAGGCTGGGTGGACAGCTCGGCATCTCCATAGATTTTCCCAATACGTTCGGTTCACTGGTTCACCGGCCGGGCGCGCAGTAACAGTTCGAATCACAAATTGTTGCCATGGCAACAAGAACGATCGGAACACCCGCAAATCCCGCCCCTCCCTTTTTTACCCTTGCCAGACAGGAGATACCAATGGCCTGCAATCCAGAAGTGCTCAAAGGCGTGCCGCTGTTCGCGCTGCTCGACTATGATGAGACCGCCGTACTGGCCGCGCAGGTCGAGCTGAAGCAATTCGCGGCTCGCGAACGCATCTACAAGAAAGGCGATCCCGGCGGCCAGGCGTACGTGATGCTCTCCGGCAAAGTGCGGGTGACGACGGTCGACGAAGACCAGCAGGAAGTCGTGGTCGATGAGCCCGCGCGCGGGGAATTCTTCGGCTTCGCGTCCATGCTCGAGCAGACGCCGCACCATACCAATGCCATCGCACTGGAGGAGACCTCGTGCCTGGAGGTGTCGCGCGATGACATCCAGACCCTGCTCGAGCGCAAGCCCCACGCCGGCATGGATCTGCTGACAACGCTGGGACGGCAGTTTCACGCCGCGCAGGAGCTCGCCAGGATGCGCGCCACCCGTAATCCAAACGATCTTATTGAAACGGAGGCGACGGTGGGCGAGCGGATCGCGGACCACGTGGCGCGTTTTGGCGGCTCGTGGACCTTCATCATCTCCTTTGGCGTGCTGATGCTGATCTACACGGGCATCAACATCCTGATGCAAACCAAGGCATGGGATCCCTATCCGTTCATTCTGTTGAACCTGTTTCTATCGATGCTGGCTGCAATTCAGGCGCCGGTGATCATGATGAGCCAGAACCGCCAGGACACGAAGGACCGGCTGCGCGGAGAGCTCGACTTCGATGTGAATCGACGCGCGGCCTCCGACATTCAGGGACTGTCGCGCAAATTAAATCTGCTCGATGAAAAGATCGACGATGTGGGCAGCCTGCTCCGCGGCCGCAATCCCCACTAGGGCAGCGGGGAGCTCAATCGGCGCGGCGCGCGGTGAGAATTTTTACCGGGTTGGCGATCATCTGTCCGCTCATCACGCCCTCGCCGGTCCCGCCGGCGCGCGGCTGCTGCAGGATGGCGCGCACCACATCCATGCCTTCGGTCACATGACCGAAGACGGCGTAGCCGGGATCGCCGCCGTCCGGCTGCGCGTCATAAGAGACGTTGTCGCCGATGACGATGAAGAAGTCGGCCGAGGCGGTACCGGGATCGGCGCGCGCCATCGAGATGGCGCCGTTCACGTGACTCAGTCCGGTGACGGTGGTCGGCTCATGAGCGATGGGTTTGAACACGCGCTTGGGATTGTTTCGGAGGCCGCCCTGGATGAGGCCATATTGCCCTTGCTCATCCAGGATCAGTGCGCGGTAGAACTCGGTGCCATCCAGGCGCTTCTGATCCACGTAATGCAGAAAGTTGTTGACGGTGACCGGGGCGCGCTCCTTTTCCAGCGCCAGCACGATGTCACCGAGGCTGGTTCGCAACACGACCTTTACGGTCGCTGCCGCGATTGGTGGCGGCGCCTGGGCGCTGGCTGGGGGTGCCGCATCCTGGCTGAGCGCAGCGCCGGTCGACAGGCTGAACAGCGCCAATAGCCAGCCAAGTCGAATTTTGTGAATCCGTCGAATGGATGGATTGGCCAGAGGGAGAGCGGCATCACTGCTGAACCTTCCACAGTGTCGCCAAATGTTGCTCATGCGCGGTACCTCCGATGATCCCATGGAAGTGAGCCTGTGGCGGCTGGCGCTGAAAACCGTTGGCCGAACCATACTCGCCTTCACCCTACCCTACCTGGTCGCCTACTACACCGTCGTCGGCGCCTGGCAGGGTAGCCGCACACTGCTGCTCTGGATAGCCGGCGCTCAGTGACAAGCGACGAGTAAGCGCGCTGAATCGATCCTTTGGATCGGGTTGATGAATTGGTCAGCGAAGTCCCTCCCCCGTGCGGCCAGCTGATCGCCGCCGTGTATAATCTCTGACCTGCATTGTTGGCACTCGAGCTCGCCCTCGATATGGCGAATCCGACCGAGTGCTGGCGTAGCCGCCTCCTTTACCGACTGCATCCCAAGGGGAAATGATGAGTATTTTTTCAAGCATTCTGAGCAAGCTGGGTTTTCATCCTTCGCAAGTCCAGGCATCCACTGTAGCCCCAGCTGCCGCACCGGCAGTACCCGCAACTCCCGCGGCTTCAGCGTCAGCCCCTGCGGCGCCATTGTCCCCGGTGGATGTAGTGGGTCAGCTCGAAGCCCTGGCGGCCAAGAATCCGGAGAAGCTCAACTGGCGCGTGTCGATCGTGGACTTGATGAAACTGCTCGGACTCGACAGCAGCTTTGCGGCTCGCAAGCAGCTGGCCACGGAGCTCAATTGTCCGGCCGATAAAATGACGGATTCGGCGCAAATGAACATGTGGCTGCATCAGCAGGTGTTGCAGAAACTGGCCGCGAACGGCGGTAACGTGCCGCCGGATCTTTTGCGCTAGGCGGCTATCTCGTAGATTCGGATTGGCTTCGCCGGCTGGGCCCTGCCTCGTAGGGCTCCAGCCGCTTCAGGCCGAGGATCTCGTTGAGCGGCTCGCCATCGCTCACACGATAGAAAAAGCCCGGGGCCATCCAGCGCGCGGCGCCATCGACATTCGGCGCGCCGCGCCCGGAGCGGACATCCGGGATCCACACCGTGCGCGTCTCCAGGGAGAAACGTGCCTGGTCGGACGAGTTCGGCACGCCGGCGTGCGCGTGGGCACTCGAGAACACGATCACCGAACCCGGCTCGATCACTACGGGCAGCGCCTGCGCCGAATCGATCGATTCCAACAGCTCCGGCACTGCCATTTCCCCTGTAATTGAATCACGGCCTTTTTCCGCGACCAGTTTGACCAACGCCTGCAAATCGTAAGTCGCGGAACTATTGTGCAGTGCCCGGTCCCACAGCGCCGGATACAGCGCCATCGTGCGCCGTTCAGAGATGGGATAAACCGGCGCCCACCAGTTGATCTGCGCGTAGAGATTCGTGCCCCAGGTGTCGCGGTGGAAGGGCACGGTTGAGCGCATCACGCCTTTGGCCCTCGTGTGTTCGCTGGCCAAAGGCGGCTGGAAGCGCAGCCGCAACCGGTCGCGCGCCAGGCGCTCCGCGTCCAGGCCGACACTGCCGAAGAGCTCGCGCCACAGCTCCTTCACGGCCGGTGAGCGCGTGAATTCCCTGCCAGCGGCGGCGAAGATCTGCGCGAGCTGTTCGCCTGCCAGCTGCGAATGGACCGTGGGCGGCGCGTGCGGGTGAAACGCCCGCACGAGCAATTCTTGCGCGAACGCCACCAGCGAGCGCATCGCGGGGAGGTCCCGGAATAGAAAAATCTCGCCCGCGTACAGCCGCTGGTGAAACGTCTCGGTATCAACCGGCGTCGTGATTTGCGTGTACATGTCGGGGGATCGTAACGCACGCGCAGGCATTGCGGCCGGCAGGGTTTCCGGCGAAGCTGCCGCGATCAAACGGATCGTCTCAATCACATCGTATGGGGGTGGACGTGAGCGGGGATAAAGACGCGGCATTCACCGCAGGCATGCAGGTACGGCGGCAGATGTTCGGGCCCGGCGGCGCTGAGGAGCGCTATGCACAGGCGACAGACTTCAACCGGCCATTCGAGGACGCGGTCACGCGCCATTGCTTCGGCGAAACCTGGACGCGGCCGGGCCTGGATCGCAAAACGCGCAGCCTGATCACGCTGGCGACACTGACCGCGCTCACCAAGCCCAATCAGCTCAAGGTGCACGTCGCCGGCGCGCTGGCCAATGGCTGCAGCATCGAGGAGATCCGCGAGACCATCCTGCACACCGCGGTCTACGCGGGCGTGCCCTGCGGCGTCGAGGCATTCACCGCCGCGGCAGAAGTGCTTGCGCGCCAGCCCGGCATCGGTACCGGAACCAAGCCATGAACATCGCATTCGTCGGTGTGGGCACCATGGGTGCCCCCATGGCCGCGTGCATCGCACGCGCCGGACTCTCGGTCACGGTATACGACAGCTCGCTGGAGCGCGCTCGGCAGGTGGCGGCCGATCACGGCTGCCAGGCGGCAGCCAGCATCGATGACCTGGCAAGCGCGAACTTCGTTGTGACCATGCTGCCCACGGGCCAGATCGTCCGTGATCTCTACCTGCGCCAAGGGTTGGCGCAGCGGCTGCGCCGCGGCACCATCGCCATCGATATGAGTTCCTCGGGCCCGACCGGTACTCGCGAACTCGGCGCGGCGCTGGAGGGCTTCGGCATCACCCTGCTCGACGCGCCGGTCTCCGGCGGCGTGCCGCGCGCGGCACTGGGCACCCTGACCATCATGATCGGCGGCGATGATCCAGCCGCCATCGAGCGCGCCCGACCGCTACTGCGCACCATGGGGGACCGGCTGTTCGATACCGGCGGCCTGGGCAGCGGTCACGCCATGAAGGCGCTGAACAACTTCGTCGCCGCGGCCACCTTTGCCGCCTGCGCCGAGGCGCTGCTGGCCGGACAGCGCTTTGGGCTCGATCCCAAGCGCATGGTGGAGATCCTGAATGTTTCCACCGGACGCAACTTCCACACCGATCTAGTGCTGCAGGAGCACGTGGTCGGCGGCAAGTTCGCCAGCGGTTTCCAGCTCGGGCTGCTGGCGAAGGACGTCAAGATTGCCGCCCAGCTGGCGGACGACGTCAAGCTCGATGCGCCCCTGGTGCAGCTGGTCAGCCAGCGATTCGATGCCGCACGCGATGAGCTCGGCTACGCGCGCGATCACACCGAGGCGATCAAGGCCTGGGACGCGAACGTCAGCGCATGAGTTCGCCGGGGACCGCGGTCGAAGTCATCGAGGTCGTCGATTCCGCGCCCTATGTCGGACTGCCGCTCGGGGTCGCCATCCTCACGGTCTGCATCATGCTGGTCGACGGCTACGACCTGCAGGCCATGTCGTTTGTTGCCCCGGCCATCGTCGCCGACTGGGGCGTGGCGCGCTCCGATCTGGGCCTGGTGCTCACCGCCAGCATGATGGGCATGGCTGTGGGGTCCGTGGCGCTCGGCCGTCTGAGCGACCGCATCGGGCGCAAGGGCGCCATCCTGTCGAGCCTGCTGTCGGTGTGCGCCGGCTCGCTGCTCAGCGCGCATGCGCATTCCTTGCCCGTGTTGGTGGCCTGGCGGGCGCTCACCGGGATCGGGCTTGGTGGGCTCACGCCGCTGGCCACGACCTTCGTGGCCGAGTGGAGCCCGCGACGGGTGCGTACCATCGCCGTCGCCTGCGTGCTGGTGTCGGTGCCTCTGGGCGGCATGCTGGGCGCCATGGCGGCGCAGCGTGTAATTCCGGCCTTCGGCTGGGTAGGAATCTTCTGGATCGGGGCCGCCCTGCCGCTGCTGCTGTGCCTGCTCGCCGCCGCACTGCTGCCGGAGTCGCCGCGATACCTGGCACAGGATCCGGCCAGATCCGCGCGACTGGCCCGGATCCTCAATCGGCTCGTGGGCGAATCGCGCTTCGCGGGCACCGAGCGCTTCCACGTGGCCGAGCCCAGCACGCAGGCGCGCAACTGGCTTGGGATCATTCTCGGTCGCGAATACCGGCGCACCACGCTTCTGCTATGGGCAGCCTTCGCCATCAACACCACGGGTCTCTATTCGTACGTCAACTGGCTGCCGACGGTGCTGACATCAGCGGGCTTTACACAGACAGCGGCGCTGAATGATCTCAAATATTTCAACTTCGGCGGCTTCTTCGGCGCCATCGGCGGCGCGATTCTCATCGGTCGCTACGGCTCGCGTTTTGTGGGTACTGGACTGGCACTGCTCGGTGTAGGAGCAACCGCGCTCGTGGGCGCGACACTGACCGCCTCCACCGCGCCGGGCCTGCAACTGTCTGTGCTGGTGCTGCTGGCCGGTGTGGCCTTCAATGGCATGCAGTCATTCGTCTACGCGATCGGTGCTCATTCCTATCCCACCTACGTTCGCGGCGCCGGTGTCGGCTCCGCGCAGACCATCTCGCGCATCGGCGGCGTGCTCGGCGGCCTTGCCGCCGGCGCCTTCTTTGGACTGCGTCCACAGCCCCCGGTCAGCAATTTCTTCTACGCAGTAGGGATAATGGACATCGTGCTGGTCCTAAGTTACTACCTGTTGCGTACGCACATTCCGCCTAACACTGGACATCATCAAGGAAATCGATAATGAAGCTTTACTACCTGAAGGGGGCCTGCTCGCTGGCCTCGTATATCTCGCTGAATGAGGCCGGCATCAAATTCGAGGGCGTCGAAGTCGACCACAAGACGCACAAGACGGCTGCCGGCGAAGATCTCAACGCCATCAACAGCAAGGGGTACGTCCCGGTGCTGCAGCTGGACGACGGCCAGAGATTGACGGAAAACGTCGCCGTGCTCTCTTACATCGGTGACCTCAACCCGGCAGCCAAACTGGCGCCGCCCGCTGGCACGATCGAACGCTACCGATTGCTGGAACTGCTGGCCTACATCAATTCCGAAATTCACAAGAACTTCTCGCCGTTGTTCTATCCGACAGTCAGTGAGGACACCAAGAAGTTCGCGCGTGACAATCTCAGTAAGAGGCTCGATTGGCTCGAGAAGGCTCTCGGGTCCCAGCCCTACCTCATGGGTGAGCAGTTCACGGTGGCCGATGCTTATCTCTACGTCGTGCTCAGCTGGTCAGGCCACGTCGGCGTCGACTTAGGCAAGTGGCCCGTGCTCAAGGCTCACAATGGCCGCGTGGCCGCACGACCCCACGTGAAGGCCGCGCTCAAGGCCGAGGGCATGGAGTAGCCCTAGAGCTGTTGCTGTCCGGTCTGCGGCTGCTGAGGGGGCTGCGACTGCTGAGGGGGCTGCGACTGCTGAGGGGGCTGCGACTGCGGCTGTGGTGGCGGCTGCTTCTGGCCCTTGGTGGCCATGTGGTGGCCGACGGCGCAACCCGCCGCCGCCCCCAGCACCGCGTGATGGCCGGCCACGTGGCCGGCAACGGCTCCCACGGCCGCACCCTTGATACAACCCTTTGCTTCGGCAGCAGCGGAGGCTGCCAACAGCATCGCTGTCATCAGGGATGCCGCGAGGACGTAGCGGGCGGTCATTCTTCGGTTCATACGAGGATCTCCGTTCAAGGGCTCTGTGAGGTAATACCCCGCAGCTGACCTGGCGGTTTCAGCCGGCGGCTGGGAGCTTAGTGCACCGAGAAGGCCAGCAGCACGTTGCCCGCCGTCGCGGCACTGCCGACCGCATAGCCCGAACCGACGAACAGCATGCCGCCCACGGCGACGGCGCCTGAGACGGCGATGGCGCCGCCGTGCGCCGGCACCTTGTTCACGCTGTCGAAGCTCTCTGCCGTATCGAATCGCCAGATCTCTTTGCCGTCCGCGGCCGAGACGGCATAAAGCACGCCCTGGGTGGAGCCCTCGAAGACCACACCGGGAATCACCGTCGGCGCGGCGCCCAGCGAGATGGCCCCGGAGCCCTCCGGCAGCGCGGGCTTGAATACCCAGCGCGTCCGCCCGCTGCCAGCCTCGATGCCGGCCAGGCCACCGGTACCCATCCCAAAGTAAGCCTGCGTGGCATCGGCCGCGCCGCCCCACAATATCGCCGGCGCACCGACCTTGTAGTTGCCACCGGGAGCAGCGCCGGTCGGGTTCACGCGATAGATCAACGCGCCGCCGTGGTCCGGATCCACGGCCAGCACATCGGCGGCCTTGGTCCCGGCCAGCAGCAGGCGTGCGCCGCTGGGTAAAGACAGCAGGATGGGCGAGTTGCCGATATCCATGTCGGGACCATTGTTCTTCGGACAGGCCGCGCTGAGCTGCGGCCCGTTGCAGCCGCCCAGGTGCACATCGTCTGCGGTCACCTGGTAGGCCCACAGCAACCGACCACTGTCGATATCGACCGCCATGATGGCATCGGTGGTGGCCGTCGACGGTGCCGCCCAGGCGTCCCCGGTGCCGAAGTAGACCGCATGGCGCCGCGGATCGACGGTGGGTGTGTTCCAGACCGAACCGCCCGATGGCCCCGACAGCACCACGCCATTGGGCTGCGTCGCGTAGGGCTTGGGTTCTTCAGCGATCACCCACGCCTTCCAGATGCGTTGGCCCGTTGCCGCATCCAGTGTCACGACGCTGCCGCGAGCCGTGCAGCAGGGGTAATCGGGAGTGCCGGCGCTGAACCCTTCCGAGGAGGACACCGGCACCAGCAGCTTGCCGTTATAAAACCGGGGACCGGCCGTGATGCGGGCGACAAAGTGCTCATCGACGCGACTCTTCCACAGCAGTGCGCCGGAGCGCGCATCGAGCGCATAGACATTGGCGCGGCCATCACCAAAAAACACCGCGTAGCGCGACGCTGTGTGACCCGCGATCCGCGCCACGGTCGCCGCGCCACGCACTGTCGATCCGACGTCGAACGACCAGGAGACACAACCGCTGGCCGCGTCGAGTGAGTAAAAGAAGCCGTTGTCGCTGCCGACGAACACACGGCCGGAAACAATGGTGGGTTCGGCATTGGCAGAGACCCCGGCGGGAAATCCAAATGCCCACTTGAGCCGCAGCCGCGGCACATCCTGTGCGCGGATACCCGCTGCCGCGGCAGGCTGGAATCGATGATTGGAAGCATCCGTGCTCCAGCCATTCCACTGCGGCGCCGAGGCGAGGCTCCGCAGCGGCGGATTGTCGCGGCATTGGTTGGGCATGGCGGCGGCTGCGCCCAGACGCCCGCTCCCCAACGGCCGCCCACTCATGAACTCCGCGATGCGGCGTCGTTCCGCATCGCTCAGGCTCGCGCCCGGCGCTGACATGATTCCGTCGGGTCCCAGGGCCTGGTAAATCTTCTCGGGCGGCATACTGCGTACGGCTTCGGGCGATGGCGCGCGCTCGACCGCAGGATTGCCGTGACAGGTCGTGCATTTCTTCTGGAACAGCGCGAAGCCGGACTCAGTGCCGGGAGCCATCGCCGCCTGCCCGCTGGCTCGACCGCCGGCGATCAGGGTGGTGACAGCGATCATCGCGGCCCAAACTAATCGGATGCCCATCAGCGGCGCAGCCCTACTTCGCGCCGGTCACCGGGGTATCGTCCGCGATCGGAATGACGGCCGCGACGTGATCGATGTTTCCGAGCGCGCGCGTGCGGTGTCCCTTTCCCGTGGTGTCATCCAGCAATACCAGGGAGCCCGGTCCAAACTGGCGCACTTCGCCATCCGAGGTGGTGACCTCCGAGGCACCCTGCAACACGATGAGGAACCAGGCGCGCGGCGCATTGTGCCAATCCTCAACCGCGCCGACGCGCAGCCGCAGCAGCGTGGTCCTGCCCTTGGCCCCGAGCGCATGGATCGATGTCTCCTCGGTTCGGCCCGGCGCGAAATCCAGATGCTCCTCGCGGAAATGCGATACACCCGCACTGTCAGCGTAGACATGCACGTACTTCATGGTCGGCACCGCCTGTTTGGCATCCGCACTGACTGCGGCCTGGGCTGTGAGTCCCAGCAAGCATACTAGTGTAAGAAGGTAATAATTCTTGCGCATAGCGAAATCCCCCCAAAGTGCGTCACTCAATTGGCCCACCGCCGATTCATCGCTATAGTGCCACCAGACTTAGCAGCGGGGGTTGTCGAGAATGATTCAGAAGAAAACTCTCGCGATATGCACCGCCTTCGCCGCCCTTGCCGCCATCGCCGGATACGCGCAAACCGCGGCGGCCGATGTGCCCATCGCGCTGGCATTGGAAGCGGCCAAGACGGCGCTCGATACCTGCAGGGCGAATGGCTACCAGGTCACGGTGACGGTCATGGATCCGGACTTCTCGACCCGAGTGGTTCTACGCGGTGATGGCGCGGGCGAAAGGACGGTCGAGATCGGGCGGCGCAAAGCCTATACCGTGATCAAGACCGGTCTGTCCTCCGGCGATTTTGGCAAAACGCTGCCTGCCTCAGCCCCGCCGCTACCACCGGCTCCCGGCACGGGTCCGCCGCCGATGCCGGGACCGATCAATGGCGATGCGAACCTGATTTCATGGGCGGGCGGCGTGCCGGTGAAAGCCGGCGGCAAAGTGATCGGCGCCATGAGTGCCTCCGGCGCGCCCGGCGGTGACAAGGACGAAGTCTGCGTCAACGCCGGTTTGGCCAGGATTGCCGACCGTCTGAAGTAGCGAGGCCATGCACCGATGACCAGCCGCGGCAGATTCCTCACCACGCATGTCGGCAGCCTGCCGCGGCCCGAGCCGCTCATGCAGCTGATGTTCGCGCGCGAGGACGGCCTGCCGTTTGACGAGGACGCATTGGAGACGCAGGTGGGCCGGGCCGTCGAGGCCGTGGTTGGCCGGCAACTGCAAGCCGGGCTGGACATCATCAATGATGGGGAAATGCCCAAGCCGAGCTACGCCACCTACGTCAAAGACCGCTTCAACGGTTTCGGCGGCAGCGGCAACAGCTACGTGTTTCAGGATCTGGAAGCCTATCCGGGAACCAAGGCGCGGATGTTTTCCGACGAAGGACGCAAGCACCGCAAGACCCCAGCGTGTAATGCGCCGATAAGCGTGCGCGACCTCGAGGCGCCCAAGCAGGATGCACAGCGCCTGCGCAGCGCAATGAAGGGCCAGAAGCCTCCGGGCCTGTTCCTGAACGCCGCCTCGCCCGGGGTGACCGCGCTGTTTTTCCGCAATGATTTCTATCCGAGCGATGAGGCCTATGTCTTCGCCTGCGCCGACGCCTTGCGCGAGGAATACGAAGCCATCGTTGCCGCCGGCATGATGCTGCAGGTGGACTGCCCGGATCTGGCCATGGGACGGCACACGCAATTTGCGCAGCTGGATCTGAAGGGTTTCCTGGATCGCATGGCGTTGAATGTCGAGGCGCTGAACCGGGCGCTGGTGAATATCCCGGCGGAGAAGGTGCGCATGCATGTGTGCTGGGGGAATTATCCCGGACCGCATCATGTCGATGTGCCGCTCGCCGATATCATCGACACGGTCTGGAAGGCCAAGCCACACGCCATCCTGTTCGAGGCGGCCAATCCGCGCCACGCACACGAATGGGCCTTGTTCGAGTCGGTCAAGTTGCCCGAAGGCAAGGTGCTCGTCCCCGGCGTCATCGAGTGCCAATCCACCTATATCGAGCACCCGGAACTGGTCGCACAACGCATCGGGCGCTATGCGCACCTGGTCGGTCGCGACAATGTCATGGCCGCGGTCGACTGCGGATTCAGCATCCACGTCGGCTCGAGCGGGGTGGATCCGGAAGTGATCTGGGGAAAACTCCAGGCACTGGCGCAGGGCGCGGCGATCGCCAGCCAGCAGTTCTGGCGCTGATGCAGAACCGATTGCAGCCGCTGTTGCTGGCGAGCCTGCTGGCGCTGGGCGCAGCGGGCGCGCAGAGCGCGCAACTCACGACAGTCGATCGTGACGCGCATTATCCGGAGGGCCCGCTGTGGCGCGACGGCAAGCTCTACTATGTCGAGTACGCCGCCAGCAATATCAAAATCTGGAACGGCACGCGCGCGGAAATCTTCTGGCACAAAGATGGCTGCGGCCCGAGCGCGCTGCTATCCCGCGGCAATGATTTGCTGATCGCCTGCTATGACGGCAACTATCTGTTGCAGATCGATGCCGCGGGCCACGAGGTTCGCACGCTGGGCACGGACAGCAGCGGCCAGAGCTTCGCCGGACCGAATGATTTTGCGCCCGATGATCAGGGCGGAATCTACTTCTCCGCCTCCGGTGCGTACGATCTGAAGGCGCCGATCACCGGCACGGTGCTTTACCTGCGCCCGGACGGCAACACGATCACCCAGGTCGCCACCACGATCCACTATCCGAACGGGCTGACGCTGACCCGAGACCGGCGCCACCTGCTGGTGGCCGAGATGCTCGCGGGGCGGCTGCTGTACTTTCCAATCCAAGCCGACGGCATGCTGGGCGAGCGTACCGTCTGGGCCCGAATGCAGGACCTGGCGCGGCCGACGCGGCACATGGATGCCTACAACGGGCCCGATGGCCTGAAGCTGGGACCGGATGGAAACTACTACATCGCCCAGAACGGCTCCGGCCGGCTGCTCGTCGTCAACGATGACAGGAAGCTGCTGCGCATGATCAGCGTGCCAACTCCCTACGTCACCAACATGGCCTTCGATCCACTGCAGCCCAATGTCGTGTTCGTCACCGGCGCCTTCGAACAATGGAAGCCGCCGTTTGCCGGGGTGGTTTATCGATGGGCCCCTTGAGATGAGTACGCCACGCAAGGTGGCGCTGCTCGCCAATTGCCTGTTGAACCAGAATGCCAAAGTGTGCGAGGGCGCCCGCTATCGCGGCGTGGTCAATCCTGTGGTGGAAGCGTTGCGCAGCCGCGGATACCTGATGCTGCAGCTGCCCTGCCCTGAGCTTGCCTTCGCCGGTGCGCGGCGTTGGTGGGCGGTCTATGAGCAATACGACACTCCTGCCTATCGGGCGCATTGTCGCCGCCTGGCCCAGGCCATCGCGCCGTTGATCGAGGGTCATCTGCGCCAGGGCGATGAGGTGATCCTGATCGGACTCGATGGCAGTCCTTCCACCGGCGTGCGCTTCACTTCCAGCAAACCCGATTGGGGCGGCCGACCCAACCGGCCCGAGGATGACTGGGAGATCGTGCCGCGCCGCGGCGTCTGGATCGAAGAGCTTGAAGCTGAACTCGCACAGCGTGGCCTGCCGCCGGTGCCCGCCACCGGCTGGGCGCTGGACATGGGCCGCTTCGATGAAGCGGGCTCGCGCCGTGACCTGGAGCAGTTTCTGGACAGCCGCGAGAGTGCTGCGGGTGCGCGCGGCGAGGATTCGGGGGCACCGTGATCAGTGATGCTCGCGGCTGGCGGATGGCATTGGTGCCCGACTCGCTCGTCAACCCGTCGCACGCGTTGCGCGCCGCGCTGCCTGACATGCTCGGCGTGCTGGAGGCCGGCGGCTATGGTGTGCTGCAGCTGCCGCCGCCGGGCGAGCATCGCCTGCTGCTTGCCGTCATTGCCGACCAGGTTGCGGAGTACTCGCACCACGGTTACGCCGTGCTGGCGGTCGGCGTGCACGGTGAACCAGGTGACGGCCTGCACTGGCGCCGATTGTCCCCGTTGCTCAAACACCGCGGCGTCGCGCAACCACCGCGCCACATCGTGCGCCCGGAAGCCGATGCCGCGCTGGAAGCGCAGCGTCTTGCCGCGCGATTGGCCAGCTACGATTTGCCGGTTGAAGAACAGCGCCGCTGGCGGGGTTGAAGCGCGACACTCGATATGGTACTAGTGCGCGGGATGCAGTAATTTTTACTGCCACACAACGCAATCGGTCTCCATCGCGCGGTCGACAAGCTGCACCAGCATCGACCGGACAGTGCCCGGCAACGGTGCACGCAAGAACAGGGAAGGTGCGGCAGTGAAAAAAATAAACCATAAGTGCGCGCGCGCAGTGGCTGCCATCCTCGGCACGCACGCGAGTGTCGCGGTCTACGCAGCAGCCGCGGATGAGGCGCTGGACTCCAGCGGCTCTCTGGCAGAAGTGGTTGTCACGGCTCAGCGGCGCACTGAGAACGTACAGGACGTACCTATCGCGATCCAGGCGTTCACCGGCGAGACGTTGTCGCAGTTGAACGTCACGAATTTCGATGACCTGATGAAGTATTTGCCGAACGTTTCGGCCTCGGTCGTCGGACCCGGTCAATCCCAAATCTACATGCGAGGCCTGAGCGTCGGCGACCAGGGCGTGCAATCCGGCGGCTCGATCAATGGCTTTCCAAACGTCGCCATTTACCTGGATGACCAGTCGGGCCAGCTGCCGGGGCGCAACCTCGACGTTTACGCGGCTGACCTGGAGCGCGTCGAAGTGCTCGAGGGCCCACAGGGCACCCTGTTCGGCGCGGGTGCGCAGGCCGGCGTGGTTCGGTACATCACCAACAAGCCCAAGATCGACGTCACGGAAGGCAATGTCAGCGCCGGTTACGGACTCACCGCCGGCGGCGATCCGAATTTCGATGTCACGGCCGTGCTCAACCTGCCGCTGATCGAGAATACCCTCGCTGTGCGCGCGGTCATCTACGATGACAGGCACGGCGGCTATATCAATAACGTGCCCTCGACTTTCACCCGCAAGGCGAGCGACCTGGGCATTCATTACGCCAACTACCCGGCCGGCTGCACCCAGCTGCAGGACGCAGGCCCCGGCGCGACCGTGTGCCAGCCGCCGCCGGGCTCGCCGGTTCTCAGCAACGCCGCGATTGCCGGCAACGCCATCAATCCGGTGACCTATTCCGGACTGCGAGTGTCAGCGCTGTGGGATATCACGCCAGACTGGAACGCGCTTGTTACCGAGAGCTACCAGAGCATGGACGCGGAAGGCGTGTTCTACCAGATGCCCTTCAGCTCGGATGGCGTGCCGCTGCCGCCACAGTCGGTGTCGCTGTTCAACCCGTCCTATAACAAGGATCGGTTCGAGAATACCGCCTGGACGATCAACGGCAAGATCGGCGACCTGCGCGCGGTGTACACGGGCGCCTACCTGGTACGCAATGTCACCGAACTGCAGGACTACACGAACTATGCGCGCGGCTTCTATGGCGGTTACTACCAGTGCCACGCCGCGGAGCCGGCGAACGGACTGGCCGCAGCGTGCGGCTCGCCGTCCACCTATTGGAACGAGATCGAGAAGAACACACACCAGAGCCACGAGTTTCGCCTCAGCACGCCGGATGACTGGCGCGTGCGCGGCATCGTGGGCGCGTACTGGGAAGAGTTGCAGATCGATGATCAGCTCAACTGGGCCTACAAGACCCTGCCGGCCTGCAGCGCCACGGTGACCGCGGGCTGTTTCACCGACGTGGCGACCGTACCAAATACCAGCGTCAACAGCCCGGGACTGCGCAACGACAACATCGCGTTCTTCAATGATGTGCAGCGCGGGTACCGCCAGGTTGCATTCTTCACCTCGCTGGATTTCGACCTCATTCCGAAGACGCTGACCTTCACTGCCGGCACGCGCTGGTACCATTTCACCAATGATGAGAAAGGTAGCCAGGTCGGCAGCTTTGGCTGCTACGAGGCCGGGCTGCCACCCTGCACGGCGGGCGCCATCAATATCGATGCCGAAAATCTCAATAAGCGATACACCGGATTCAAGAGTCGCGGGAATCTCACCTGGCACGTTCTGCCGGATGTACTCGCCTACTACACCTGGTCGCAGGGGTTTCGGCCGGGCGCATTCAACCGCAGCACCGGCTGCTACCTGCCAGACGCCGCGGGCACTAATCGCTATTGCACCCCTTCGGCGTACGCTTCCGACAATCTGACCAACAATGAATTCGGCTGGAAGACGGAAATGCTCGACCACCGCCTGCAGTGGAATGGCGCCGTCTACCAGGAGAACTGGAACAACGTGCAGGTGGCGTTCTTCGATCCGGGCGTGCTGGGCAATCTTGGCTTCGGCACCAATGGACCCAACTACCGCGTTCGCGGTGTCGAGACCTCCATCATCGCGGCGATCACCCACGGCCTGGTCGCACAGGGTGCCGCCTCGTGGAACAGCAGCACGCAGACCAACTCGCCGCTGCTGATTGCGAACAACCCCGACCTGCTCAAGAGTGCCGCAACGAAGGCCGAGTTCGGCCAGCCGATTACCGACGTTCAGAACCCTTACGGTCCGGCCGGCGGCCCGAGCGCCAACTCGCCGCCGTTCCAGTTCAACATGCGCCTGCGCTACCAGTGGAGCCTGTTCTCCTACAATAACTTCGCGCAGGCGGGTGTTACGCACACCGCGCATTCATACACCCAGTCCAGCTCCAGCCCTGCAGCCTCGGCGGGCGGGGCCGTCAGCACCACGCTGCTGCGGTTCGAGAACCCGCCGTACACGACGCTGGATGCTTCCATCGGCACGTCTAAGGATTCCTGGAGCGCCGAGATCTTTGTGCAAAATCTGACCAACCAGAACAAGAGCACCTACACATCCACCAACCAGTTCGTTCTGGCGGAAACAATTCTGCGGCCGCGCGTGGTCGAGGCCAGGATCGGCTATAAATTCTGAGCCTTGGCGATGTGCCGCTGACGCTGTTGCGGATGCGGTACGATCGGGCGATGAGATCTTCCACGCGTGTCGGGGGCATCGCAGCGCTGTTGCTGCTTTCGGGCGCCTTTGGGGCTGAGCCGGCGCCGAGCCCGCAGGTGGCGGTGCTGAACGGCAATCAGATCGTTCAGATCCTGGACGAAACCGTCCAATGGTACCGAACGCTGGGCGCGCAGCAGCAAAACTCCACTCAACCCAGCGATCTCCTGATCTACTACGCCAACCAGCAGACGGCCAGCCAGGTCGTCGCACTGGCATTCGACATTGCCCGCGCCAACGCGGAACTACTCAGCAGCGAAGCCAGCAGCGAATCTACCGCCGCTGATAATCCCTCGGCCGCGCAGGCAGCGGATGCGCTGCAGCGAAAGCTCAAGGCGCAGCAACAGACCATTCAGGCGGAAATGGCTGCCGGCACCGGCAGCGCGGCTGAGCGCCAGGCAAAGCATTCAGAGCTCCAGGGCGAGCTCGACATGATCAATGCGCGGCTGAACCTGCTGGACAACATGCAGCAGTTCCTCAGCGAGAGCAACACCAAGACCGCGAGCGTCAGTGCACTCAAGGCCCACATCGATGCCATCGCGGCATCGATACCTGCATCGGCGGCGGCCACGGTGTCTGCGACCGCGGCAAGCCCGACAGCGCCTTCGACGACTACGGCGAGCAAGCCGGGAACAGCCGCAACCCCGCCGCCTTCCAGCAGCGCCGCGACCAGCACACAGGCTGGCATCTGGGAGCTTGCCAGCCGCGCGCTCAAACTTCGCGCCAAAGGCCGCACCATCGAGGCGATCGATCGCAGCACCGCGAGCCTCGAGGAGACCTTCCGCACCATTCGCGCCGCTCCGCTGGAGCGCCTCAAGAGCCTCACCACGCAGAGCGATGCGCTCGCGTCGCAGGCGGATACGGCTCACGGGCCGGCTCTCAAGACCATTCGCGATCAGCTCGATACGCTGGCATGGCTGTTCCAGCAGACCTCCGCCATCTGGATTCCGATGAGCAAGGAAGGTGTGCTGCTCGAGCAGTACCGCCACAACCTCAAGAATTGGCGCGATGCGGTCAGCCACGAATACCAGGACGCGCTCAAGGAGCTTGGCATTCGCGTTACCATCCTGATCGGCCTGCTGCTCATTGTGTTTGGCGGCGGAGAGATCTGGCGGCGGCTCATAATCCGCTACATTCAGGAGCCGCGGCGCCGGCACCAGCAGCTGCTGGTGCGAACACTCACAGTTTGGATACTGGCAGCGGCCGTCGTGGCGCTGACCTTCGTCACCGAGTTCAGCAGCTTTGCCGCTTTTGCCGGGTTGATCACCGCGGGACTGGCTGTTGCCATGCAGAGCGTGCTGCTGTCCATGGTCGGTTACTTCCTTTTGATAGGTAAGTACGGCCTGCGCATCGGCGATCGGGTGCAGATCGGGGCGGTGACCGGCGAGGTGATCAGTCTCGGCCTGGTACGAATGCATCTGATGGAGCTAAATCCCCAGGGCCCTCTGGGAGCCACGGGCCGCGTCGTGGCATTTCCGAATTCGATCGTGTTTCAGGCCGCCAACGGGCTGTTCCGCCAGATTGCCGGGGTGGACTTCGTGTGGCACGAGGCCACGCTCGCCCTGCCCGCAGGCAGTGACTACGCTGCGATCAAGGCGAAGCTGCTCGCGGCGTTGAACGAAGTGCTCAGCGAGAATCACGAGGAACTCGCCCGTCAAACACAGCAGATCGAGAAGGCCACCGCCTCCACGACCGTTGTGAAGCCGGTGCCCCAGGTGCAGTTGCGATTTTCAGCTTCCGGCGTTGAAGCACTGGTGCGTTACCCGGTGCATCTGCTGCACGAAGCGGAAACCGACGAACGCGTCTCGCAGGAGATCCTCAAGGTGCTCTCGGAATTCAAGAGTTGAAGTACCCCGGCCCTTCGAGATCGGATATAGGATCTGAATCACTTTCGTCATCGTCCGGTAACAGCGATGCGAGAAGAGCCCGCCTCGGCGTTGGCTTAGCCATAACGGCCGAGGTTCATGACCTTGGTCCACACAGCCACGAAATCGTTGACGAACTTCTCCTGCGCGTCCGCGCTGCCGTAGACCTCGGCGATGGCGCGCAGCTGCGCGTTCGAACCGATTACCAGATCCACGCGCGTGCCGGTCCATTCGAGCTGACCGGTCTTGGCGTCGCGCGCCTCAAAGATATCCTTGGCATCCGAGGTCGCCTTCCACGACGTGCGCATGTCGAGGAGATTGACAAAAAAGTCACTCGTCAGCACTTCGGGTTTCCGGGTCAAGACGCCATGCCGGGTTTTGCCCACGTTGGTATCGAGCACGCGCATGCCACCCAGCAGCACGGTCATTTCGGGGGCGGACAAGGTCAGCAGCTGTGCCTTATCGAGCAGCATCTCTTCAGCTGACGCGGGCATCTTTGCGCTGGTGTAGTTGCGGAAACCATCCGCGACCGGCTCGAGTACCGCGAAGGAGGCAACGTCAGTCTGCTCCAGCGAGGCATCCGTGCGGCCGGGCGTGAACGGCACCGTGACCACATGGCCCGCCCTCTTCGCCGCCTCTTCTACGCCGACGCCACCACCCAGCACGATCAGGTCGGCGAGGGAGATCTTGAACCCATCCCGAATATCGTCGAAGGCCTTCAGAGCCCGGGAGAGCTTCGCAGGCTCATTGACCGCCCAATCCTTCTGTGGCGACAGCCGGATGCGAGCGCCGTTTGCGCCGCCACGCTTGTCCGAACCGCGGAAAGTGGACGCCGAAGCCCATGCGGTCGACACCAGATCCGAAATTGACAGTCCCGATCCCAGGATCCTGGCCTTGAGCTTGCTGATGTGCTGCGCATCGACGAGCTGATGCGCGACAGGCGGAACCGGATCCTGCCAGATGAGTTCTTCGCTCGGAACCTCGGGGCCGAGATAGCGTGCCCGCGGGCCCATGTCGCGATGGGTCAGCTTGAACCAGGCCCGCGCAAAGGCGTCCGCGAACTGATCGGGATGCTCCAGGAAACGGCGCGAGATCTTCTCGTAAGCGGGATCAACGCGCAGCGCCAGATCCGTAGTCAGCATGTTGGGGGCGATGCGCTTTGAGGCGTTGTGCGCGTCGGGCACGCTGCCGGCCCCGGCGCCGTTCTTCGGCTGCCACTGATGCGCTCCAGCCGGGCTCTTGGTGAGCTCCCACTCATAACCGAACAGATGCTTGAAAAAGTCGTTGTTCCACTTCGTCGGCGTGGTGGTCCATGTGACTTCAAGGCCGCTGGTGATGGCATCGCCTGCGATGCCGGACCCGTACTTGCTGCTCCAGCCCAGCCCTTGCGCCTCGAGATCGGCCTCTGCGGGATTGACTCCCACATGCGATGCATCGCCAGCGCCATGTGTCTTACCGAACGTATGTCCACCGGCGATCAACGCCACGGTCTCTTCGTCATTCATCGCCATGCGAGCGAAGGTTTCGCGAATATCCCGCGCTGCGGCCAGTGGATCGGGCTTGCCGTCTGGTCCTTCCGGATTGACGTAAATGAGCCCCATCTGCACGGCGCCCAACGGGCTTTCCAACACGCGGTCCCCGGAATAGCGCAGGTCCCCGCCGAGCCATGCCTTCTCCTGGCCCCAGTACACATCCTGGTCCGGTTCCCATACATCCTCGCGGCCGCCGCCGAAGCCGAATGTCTTAAATCCCATCGATTCCAGTGCAACGTTACCCGTCAGGATCATCAAATCGGCCCAGGAGATCCTGCGGCCGTACTTTTGCTTGACGGGCCAGATAAGACGACGCGCCTTGTCGAGACTGGCGTTGTCAGGCCAGCTGTTGAGCGGGGCAAAGCGCTGCTGCCCGCGACCGCCGCCGCCGCGTCCGTCGGCGATGCGGTAAGTGCCGGCACTGTGCCACGCCATGCGAATGAACAGCGGGCCATAGTGGCCGAAATCCGCCGGCCACCAGGGTTTGGAGTCGGTCATCACCCTGAGCAGGTCTTGCTTGAGCGCCTGGTAATCAAGGCGCTTGAATTCCTGCGCGTAGTTGAAATCCGTTCCCATCGGGTTGGACTTCGAGGAATGCTGCTGCAGCAGGTCGAGCCGCAGATCGTTGGGCCACCAGTCCCGGTTGCCCGTGCCACCGCCGGCCATGTGGCCGAACGGGCATTTGCTTTCTTTGACCACTGCGTTCATCTGTGCTTATCCCCGTATGGTGAAAAACCATCTGGGACCCAGCCTACGCCCAGGCAGCGCCGGGTTGAAATCGATTGTCACTATTGCCGCGATTGATCGAATCAATCCCGCCGTGCCATCTGGCGCACCCAATCGAACACGTAATACATGCGTGATACCTGACCGACCGCGCCCCGAATTTCAGAGCCATTATCAATAGGCGTGGCCTTGCGCGCACCGCAGACACTGCAAGCCAAGACGGCGAGCGACGACGCGGTCACCTTCGAGAATTACGACGACACGAACTATGGCTACCTGCGAGTGATCGTGGATCCACGTCAGTTGCGTTAGGCGGCGCGCCGTAAGCGCGCCGAGGGCCCGCAGTCCGGCATTCCAGACTCGGGCCTCGTATCCCCGCGCTGCTCGAGAATGCCCGGGATTACGCCAGGTCGCGCACGCTGATCTGCTGGTTGGGTCCGCTGGTGGTGGAATCAACCACGCTCCAGGCAAGAAGTGCCGTCATCGCTACCGCGACCATCGAGGCCACGAACTTCTGTACGAAAACATTGAAAACGTTGCTCATGTGAATCTCCTTAAGATTGAGTTGATCTGTAACCGTCAGGAGATATGTTGAACTCAAGACCTCCGCTCTTCTGTCAAGCGTTTGACACAAGCTCTCACGTGGGCAGCAAACCACGCGCAAAGGCGGAAGCCGGCTCCAGCAGGAGCCATGCCTCCTTGGATTCCGGACCGATATGAATAGCCTTCAGCTCGACAAAACTTACCCGGTCGTTACCTGATTCATCACGAATCAGAGGGCTTTCCACCATGAGGCGAAGATCTTCGCCGCCGCTCACGTCCTTGGGCAGCTGCTCCAGCACCATGAGAAGAAACGGCTCAGGCTCTTCAGAGGAGTCATCGTCTGTCGCCATGGATGTCGGATAGAGCCGCGCATCGCCTGCGGCCCGATCCAGCTCCACACGACCTACCGCGGCAAGATCAACATCCACGCCATCACGGTCGGGAGCCGCAAGAAAAGCAACATAAGAGGCCACATCGCCCGCGGCCTGGATCTTTGCGTACAGTTCAGACAGTTTCATTCGTCTCCCCCCGGTTCAATTTATAGAGACGGCTTATGCCAGATATCGTGGCGGGACCACTATAAGCGGGCGAGGACAAACTAATGATCGACCGTCCTACGGCAACGCTTGCCCGCGCTTCCCATAGTGCGCTGACCGGAGCTTCCCGGTTGCAGCCAAGGCGGGCTCCCATGCGAGCCGAGTGGGCATTGATCGCCAGCGGCTTAGTCGCCGCGCCAACCGTGGCAGCCACGCAATCCGAGGCCGAAGCAGCACGCAATCTGGTGCTCCAGCGCGGAGAATACGTCGCCCGCGCCGCGGGTTGCCTCTCCTGCCACACCGAGCCGGGAGGAAAGGCCTTTGCGGGCGGGTCGGTCATCAAGACGCCGTTCGGCGATCTCTACGCGCCGAATATCACGACCGACAAAACCGGCATCGCCGGCTGGGAAGAGCAGGATTTCGAGCGCGCGGTCCGGATAGGCGTGCGCAAGGACGGGCAACTGCTCTTTCCGGGAATGCCCTACACCAGCTATGCGCACATGAGTCGCGACGACATGGCAGCGCTGTGGAACTATCTGCGGCTCATGCCTGCGGTCTCTCACGCGACACCCCAGGCCGCGCTGATTTTTCCATTCAATCTGCGCCCGGGGCTCGCCATCTGGCAGAGCCTTTATTACCAGCCCACGCCCTTCACGCCGCTGTCGGCCAAGCCTGAAGCCTGGAACCGGGGCCACTACCTGGTCGAGGCGATCGGCCATTGCAATACCTGCCACTCAACCCTCAACAGCCAGGCGACAGCCGGCGGCGCATCCCTGACGCCGGCGCAATTGACAGGCTGGTACATCGCGGCTCTCCAGAACGACCCGCTGGCGGCCGCCGGACGCTGGAAACCCGAGGAGATTGCCGCATTTCTGCAAAATGGCCGTGCGCCGGGCAGCGAAGGACCTGCAAAGCCGGTCCATGACAGCCTGACTCAGCTCACTGACGCCGATCGACTGGCGATGGCCACCTACCTGAAGGATCCGACTGCATCGGAACCGGCCGTGCACGGCAAGGAAGTCACCACCACATCGGATGAGAATCTGCGCGAGGGCAAGCTGCTTTACCAACGCAATTGCGTCAGTTGCCACGGCGCCAATGGCCAGGCCAAAAAGACTTCCCCGGCTGGTAGCGCCGCGGCCAGTGCGCATAGCCCGTACGCCATCAACCTGGCACTGCTCGAGGGCGTCAAGCCACATGGCAACGGGCCCGGCATGGAATCGTTTGCCAAGTCACTGGACGATCAGCAGATTGCCGACGTCAGCAACTATGTGCGCACCGCGTGGGGCAATCACGGCGCGCCAAATTCGACGCCCTGGACGGTGGGCAGCTGGCGCCTGCTGTTGCAGCCGGTGGCGAATGGGCCGCCCGCGGCTCTCGCCTGCCCGGCCGTGGATGAGGGCGTACTCAAGCCGGCGCTGAGCGCAGATGCGAAGGCTTTGCGACAGGCTGCACGCGATCCCGCACAGATTCGGGAGCTGGTCGGCGCCTATGAGCGGCAGCGGCCGCAAAGCTCGAGTGCGCAAGTCATCGAAGCCATGAGCACGGCCTATTGTCGCGCGATCACCGCGGCCGGCGTATCGCCCGCCTCAGGCACGGGCGAGGTAGCCGATTACGCGCAACAGGTGGCGCAGGCACTGGCATCGCATGGCACGCAGAAGCCTCCATAGCCGTCGCAATGACGCCGGGAGGCGAAATCGCGCCGCAGCAGTTATGATCTGCGGTGTTGACCAAGGGGGGGTTGCGAATGGTCGGACGTCCGAAGATAACGCCGGAAGAGACAGCCGAACTCCAGAGCCTTTACGCGGAGCTACCGGGGGCTATCGCTGAGGCAGCCGAGGCTGCGCGCGGCGAGCCGTACCCGGGACAAGCGGACACACCGCTCGAGGGCGATGAGAAGGTGGACACCATCATCAAACGCATCGTGCAACTCACGAACGAATCCGACGATCACTAGCCAGCGAGAATGTAATACAGCGTCCCGGAAACGAGGATCGTAACCGGCAGCGTCAGCACCCATGCGATGACGATGCGGGAAACGACCTGGTATTGCAGTCCCGCGCCGGAACTGACCATGGTGCCGGCGATGCCTGAAGTCACGATATGTGTCGTGCTGACGGGTAGACCTGTAAATCCGGCCACGCTGATCAGCGCGGCCGAAACCAGTTCGGCGGAGGCTCCCTGCGCCGGCGTCAGGTGCACGCTTCCCAGCCGCTCACCGAGCGTGGTCACTATGCGTTTATAGCCGATCATCGTTCCTAGCCCTAAGCAGATGGCGCTCAGGAGCCGCACCCACAGCGGGGCATACTCAACGGCATTTCCGAGTCGCTTGGCCAGATCCTGCGCCTGTTTTTTCTTATTCTCGTCGCCCTTCACCGCTGCCTCGGCGTGCTTCAACTCCGAGATCACCTGATAGATGTCATCACGGATCGAAGCCCGCCTACTCGCGGTCGGTGCGTTGGGGCCGGCCTCGAGTTTCGGCTTCTCCGGGGCTTGCTCCGAATCCGGCTTGCCTGCCTCCTGCTCGATGGCTGCCGCAAAGCCGAGGGCGGCTATTTTCTGATCGTCGCCGTAATCGCGAATCAGCGGCTCGGCGTCCCGCATAATGCCGGCCATGTCGTTCAGTGACAGACGGCCCTCCGGATTCAAAGCGTAGGTGGCCGGGAACAGCCCAATGATGGTGAGCATGATCAGGCCGATGCTCTTCTGACCGTCGTTGGTGCCGTGCGCGAAACTGACGCCGCTGCAGGTCAGGATCAGGATGCCGCGCATCCACCAGATTGGCGGCTTGTCCTTGACCGGCTCGTACAAGTGCTTGTCGTGCAGAAACCTGCGACAGAGGAAATAGAGCCCTCCGGCCAGCAGGAAGCCGAGCACCGGAGAGACCGCCAGTGCCTTGATGACTTTCCAGAGTTGCTCCCAGTGCACTCCTTCCGAAAGGCTCCTGGATCGCACGAACACATTGCCAATGGCGACCCCGATGAGCGACCCGACCAGGCAGTGGGAGCTGGAATTGGGCAACCCAAACCACCAGGTGCCGACGTTCCATAAAAGCGCCGCCGCGAAGAGAGATACCAGCATGGCGACCGCCGGACCTCCATCCGGCGGGGACAGTACCTCGGCCGGCAGCAGCTCGACCAGGGCGTATGCGACAGCGATCCCGCCGATCATGACGCCGGTGAAATTCAGCACACCCGAAAGAACCACGGCCGGGCCGGGGGCAAGCGACTTGGTGTAAATGACGGTGGCAACTGCGTTGGCGGCGTCATGAAAGCCGTTCGTGGCTTCGAAAGCCACCACCATGACCAAGGCGAATATCAGCAGACCAAAGGCAAGCGCGGAGGCAGGATCAAGATGGCTGAGCATACGACCTTCGGCGTGCAGCTAAGAACCGCATCATTAGAACGCCACAACGGCGCGGCGAGTCAGATCATTGATGATCTGATCTGGCGAGCCTTTGCTGGCGGACTTCCCCGACCGCGATAATGCATACAGCAAGAGCCGCGTAGACTAGCCGACGGGGGGGCACTGACACAGGGGCGCCTCACGCCGGAGACTTGTTGGCGCTGAAGTGAAATTCCATCGTGCCCAGAGTCACCACATCTCCATCCTTGAGCGTACGCCTGCTGATACGCTCGCCATTGACGTAGGTACCGTTGGTACTTTTCAGGTCTTCGACAACCGTATCGGCACCGTCGCGCAGGGCGACCGCATGATGGCGGCTGATGAATTCGGCATCGATGCACACGTCGTTTTCGGCCGTTCGGCCAATCGTCGTATGCCTGCCCAGCAGGTGCCACACGGCTGTCTTGCCATCGAGGCGTATTAGCAGCCGTGCCGGCTCCGCGGCATTGAGTGGGTCTTGAATGGCTCCCATGCGCTCGAGAGCATGCCGAATATAGCCAAGCACGGCAGCGCTACTCGGAGCGGCGCCTTCCACCTCGACGGAGGAGCCCGGTTGCGGGCGCTGGTCGCGGTGTAGTGACAGCAGGTCCGGCGCGCCAAGATACTGCTGATCGTCGGCGATCATGGTTTCGAGCACGACTTGCAGTTGGCCGGCCATGCGCTGGATAGTGGAACGTTCAAACAGATCGCTGGCGTATTCCAGAAACCCGGTAATGCTTTTCCCGGTATCGGTCAGCTCTAGCGTCAGATCGAATTTCGCCTTGACCTGCGCCTCGGCAAAATCATCATCATCGACGGCACGTCGGTCCGCTCCTGATTCGTCGTCGGACACATCGTCCACTGCCAGCGTGACCTGAAAGATCGGGTGGTAACTCAAATCGCCGGGGAGCTCCAGGGCGTCGACTATCTCCATCAACGGAACGTCCTGATGGGCGTATGCCTGCATGGCACTTGCCTTGATCTGCAGCAACAGGTCAGCCACCCGCTGCTCCGGCGTCAACCGCACGCGCAGGGCAAGCAGATTGGCGCTGCAACCGGATAGAGCGTCGGTGTCGTTGCGCAGGTGACTCGGCACTTTCGTCCCGATCACGATGTCGCCGCGCTTCGTCAATCTGGAGAGCAGAATTGACCAGGCCGAAAGAAGGGTCATAAATGACGTGCCGCCATGCCGCTGGCTCAGGCAACGTATTCCCGCGGTTAGCTCGGCCGTCAGCTGCACCGCCACTCGACCGCCGGCATAGCTCACGATCGTGGGGCGCGCCCGGTCGGTCGGCAACTCGAGCAACGGCTGCGCGCCGGCCAGGGTTACCTTCCAGAACTCCAAATCGGACTTACTGACGATATGCGCGCGAGAGCCGACTTCACTGTGCTCGGCTGGTAGATGACTCTGCACCAGCGGTTCAGTGTTTTGAAAGTGGATCCGCTGCAACACGGTCCGGGCGCCGGGTATAAGCATGCGCAACTGGCTCTGTCGTGGTTCAACCCTATCTGCAGTCAGGGGCGCAGGAGCACCCCCAGCGATGTCGAGTGTCTGACTGTATATAAGTTAAATGCCACGACAATATCAATATTGCCGCGATACTCGGTCAACCGGCACTGCCCGCGAGCAGTCTTTCAAAAAATCAATGGCTTACGAGCCCTGACAACCCCCGGATCAGGGTAGCGCGGCCGGTGCCGCCAAATATTTGCCCGACAGCTCCTGGAATTGGCCCCCATCGGAGGCGACATTCGTCTGATGCCCTTCGCCGTCGCCGAACACCACCCCCAGTACACCGACGGCGGTCAATTCGCCGGGGTGGGTCAGAAAGTAGTGCACCCTGTTGTCCCGGTAATGATCGGGACTGCCGCCTGGGGTTGAGGACGGTACGCCCTCTGGCGTCTGCCACAGAACCACCGGCAGGTTGCCGATGCCGGTGTGGTAGGCCTCCACCTCGGACATGTAATCGTTGAAGTTCGGGTGCGTTGTATTGGTCTCGTCCCAATATTTTACCGGGACTCCGCCAGTACAGTACGACGCCTTCGCTTCGTAGCACCCGGCATCCCGATCGAGTGTCTGCTCGACGATGAAGTCGGCATTCTGCGCGCCCACGGCGTTCATGTACTTGACGACTTCCGCATCGGTAGCGGCGCCCCACGATGAAGGCGGGAATCCGACGTAAGCCAGCGGAGCGTACTTGCGGGCCATGAGAATCAGACACGGGGCGATGCCTGCCACATTGTTGGCGATTGATGCGCAATCGCTGTTGATCTGGACATCGGCGGGCAAGCTGGCTGGATTTCCACTCGACCCTTGTTCAGTCACGCCCCAGAAGTCCGGTTCGATATTGACGAGCGCAGGCTTGCCGCTGACGGCGATCTGCTGAAACATGAGTCGCGCATTTTTCCAGTAGACGGTCATGAATGCCGAACTGGTGAGCTTGCCAAGATTCCAGGCGCCGTCCTGCGCCATTTGATACAGGGTGTACATGGGAATGGCACCCACCGCCTCGGCCTTCTGAGCCACTACCTGAACGTAGTAGCCGGCCGGGCTATTCCATGTGGTCCAGTCGCCCGACCCTGCGCCAACCAGGTATGACTCCTCAATGTCGACGTGCAGATTTTCGGAGATGATATCCGTCTGCGTCAGTGTGTCGCCCTGTGCACCCAGGCCGATCAACAGCCGCGATGGCGCGTGAAGCTTGCTCGCTAGTTTTGCCGCAGGTCCACTGCCCGCTGCCGAGCCGCTGCTGGAACTGCCGCTGGAACTGCTGCTGGAACTCGAGCTGCTGCTGGAGCCGGAACTGGAACTGGAGCTGCTGCTGGAACTGGAGCTGCTGCTGGAACTGGAGCTGCTGCTGGAACTGGAGCTGCTGGAAGTGCTGCTCGAGCTGCCGGACTTGCTGGGATCACCCGAGTCAGAGACTCTGCTTGTCGCCGCGCCCTCGGTATCGGCCGTGGCAACGTCGCCGCAACCCGCCAAGACGGCAGTTGCAAGGCAGGCACCTACAATCATCATTTTCTTGAAGCAAAGTTTCGCCATGTCCACAAACGTCTCCACTGGGATGACCACCTTATGCCCGAGCGGAGAACCGATCGCAACGCGTCGCGAGTCGGCGACTGTCGCGAAATCAGTCGCTGATCGGCGACATGGAATATCGCCGCGGACACGGCAGAGTCGCGCAGCGGCGCGTGTATGCGACCGCTGAAGTTTGTTCTGTATGCGTCCCCGTCGCGAATCGCGACAGACTGCAAATCAGGGCGCGAAGTTCGCTACTACCGCGAAAAACGCGCAGCCCTGAACCACCACCAGGGCCATCCCGATCGCCAGGCGACGCACCATTTCTTTGGTCTCGACGTCCATCGATTCAGTTTAGAAAAGCGCGATTACCGATGGGTCACGTCTCACAGCGCTTCGCTCAGGAATGTGCGCGAAGTCCCGATAAAAACATCTCGCGGTTAACAGAATCCATTTCACCGCGGTACGACTTTGCCCGGTATTAACGGAAGTTCTGTCGAATCAGGCGATTGAGCGGAGTCGTCAATCAAATCGTCACGACTCGTCATCTAACTGGCAAGAGACTGAAATAAAAGCGACGCGATCGCGGCATAGGGTCGAAGCCAGGGCGACGCCCCGCGTAAATCGTCATCCCCTCGAAGCCTCCCTACCTGGCGTCCCGGGCAGATGCGTTCGCGGGGTGTCGCCACCATACCTAGGCGTTGTATGAAGAAGACGCCGTAGTGCCGCCGTGACCAGTCCAATTGGTGTGAAAGAAAGTCCCGCGCGGTTTGTCGATGCGCTCATAGGTGTGCGCGCCGAAGAAGTCGCGTTGCGCCTGTATGAGGTTTGCGGGCAAGCGTTGTGTCCGATAGCCATCGTAGAAGGCTAGGGCAGTTGAAAAAGCCGGCGTTGGAATACCCATGGCGACGGCGTGCATCAGCGCCCGACGCCAACCGGGCTGATATTTCTCAATGGCGGTTGAGAAGAAATCATCAATCAGCAAATTGTCCGTCTCTGGATTCTTATGAAACGCTTGCTTGATGTCGCCGAGAAACACTGAGCGAATGATGCAGCCGCCGCTCCACATCAGCGCGATCTCGCCCAGGTTCAACTTCCAGCCGCGGTCCTTGGCCGCCGCGCGAAGCAGCATATAGCCCTGGGCATAGCTGATGATCTTCGAACAATAGAGCGCGCTGCGTACGTTCTCGATGAACTCCTTCTTCTGAGCGCTGCCAATCGGCTGCGACGCGGGACCGTGCAGGATCGCGGATGCGCGTACTCGCTCATCTTTCAGCGACGAAAGGCAGCGTGCGAATACGCTTTCGCCTATGAGAGTCACCGGCATGCCGAGATCGAAAGCCGAGATGGCCGTCCATTTGCCGGTGCCTTTCTGTCCCGCAGAATCGAGTATCTTGTCGATTAACGGCTTGCCATCCTCATCCTTCTTGGAAAAGATCTGCGCCGTGATCTCGATGAGGAAGCTGTTGAGTTCGCTCTTGTTCCAGTCGGCAAACACCGCAGAAAGCTCATCCGCAGAGAGGCCCAGGCCCGCCTTCAGCAGGTGGTAGGCCTCGCCGATCACCTGCATGTCGCCGTACTCGATGCCGTTGTGGACCATCTTGACATAATGACCGGCGCCGTTTGATCCGACCCAGTTGCAACAGGGAGCCCCCTCGAGGTCCTTGGCCGCGATGGAACGCAGGATGTCCTTTACGTAGGGCCAGGCATCGGGGTTACCGCCCGGCATGATTGATGGACCATGGCGAGCACCTTCTTCGCCGCCGGATACACCGGTGCCGACGAACAGAATTCCTTTCTTGGCCAGCTCCCTGGTGCGGCGGTCGGAATCCGTGTCGAGGGAATTGCCGCCGTCAATGATGATGTCGCCCTTTTCCAGATATGGAACGAGCTGCTCAATGGTCTGATCAACGACGCTTCCCGCCTTTACCATCAGCATCACGCGGCGCGGCTTCTTCAGCAGCTGGCACATTTCCTCAGGGCTATGGGCGCCAATGATCTGGGTTCCCTTGGCCTGATCCTTGAGGAACTCGTCAACCTTGGAAACCGTTCGATTGAATACTACCGCCTTGTAGCCATGGTCGTTCATGTTGAGCACGAGGTTCTGCCCCATGACGGCAAGACCGATCAATCCGATATCGCAATTCGCTTCCATGTCATCGCTCCCTGGCATTTGCTGCCTATATCGTGACGCGGATCAACATCGGGCGGCTCGTAAAGGACTAGATTCAGCCCCGACATTGATTCTTCCCCTATGATTGAGCCCCGCCCCGTGCGGGGCTTTTTTTACCTACTCGATCCACAGACCCGGGAACTCCAATCATGGCACGAAAGTGCGGGGTTCACGAACTCTGCGGTCATCAAGACGACGGGCGTGACTGTGACTCGGCCCGCTTGGCTCGATGCATTCCCGCAGGATGCGCGCCGAGGAGCCTGGCGGGCAACGGCAGAGCACTGAGTAGGGACACGATCAACGAACAGGCGTATGGCAGGGCTTGTATCAGCAGCAAGAGTTTCCACGCGGCGCGGTCCGGCCCATAGGTTCTCGCCGTTTTCTGGAAATGCAGGCCGAAGGCGGCCAGCAACAATCCCGTCATCATGAGAGCCTCTATGCGGACATCGGCCAGTGATTGCCGCCACATCTGCGAAGTCACCCTCTTAGGGGTCCGAAAGAACGGCTCTCCCCGTGTCCACATGCCTTTCAGGGCGGCAACGCCGATGGTATGCGTCAGGGCAAGCCCGGCGATGGCAGCGGCCACGGTCTGTCGCCAGTTGGCGCCCACCCGGACCTGATACAGGTGTACCTGCTTGGCCAGTTTGAAAACGAACAAAGAGACTGGCAGCACCGAGAAAATCAGCAGGGGCGGCTCGATACGCTCCGGCAGGATCAACATGGCGGCCGACCACGCCAAGGCTGCCAGGTTGAAAATCAGGTTGAACCCGTCCGCGACCCAGGGCAGCCAGCCTGCCACAAAATGATACCGTTGACCGCGTGATAGCGGGCCGCCGTTTGAAAACAACGCGCGCGCATGGGCTTTGAAAATCTGCATGGCCCCATAGGCCCATCGGAAGCGTTGTTTCTTGTAATCGATGAAACGGTCGGGCATCAAGCCACGTCCATACGCGGTGGGCAGGTAGATGGCTCTATGGCCGGCCATCAGGATCCGTAAGCCCAGCTCCGCATCCTCTGTGATGCACCAGTGCGCCCATCCGCTTTCGCTCTGCAACACGTTGCGTCGGATGAGCACCATGGTCCCGTGCTGAATGATGGCATTGCGCTCGTCGCGCGTGATCATTCCGACGTGGAAGAAGCTCCGGTACTCGGCATAGCACATCGCCTTGAAGGCGCTCGCGGCCTGGTCCCGGTAGTCCTGGGGTGACTGAACGACTGCCACTGTCCGGTCCTGAAATTCAGGCACCAGCTTCGCCAGCCAGTTGGGGTCGACTACGTAGTCACTGTCGATAACGGCTACGATTTCGGCATCGTCCGCTGTCCGCTGCAATGCGAAGTTCAACGCGCCCGCCTTGAACCCATCCAGGGGTGCGACGTGGAAGAACCGGAATCGTTGGCCCAGTCGCTCACAGTACGCCTGTACGGGCAGCCACACGGACTCGTCGCGGGTATTGTTATCGACAACGAGCACCTCGAAGCTCGGGTAGTCGAGCCGCGCCAAGGCACCTATGGTCTCCATGACCATTTCGGGGGGTTCGTTGTAGCACGGCACATGGATTGAGACCTTGGGCCATGATCCGCCGGATCTCTCGGGCAGCAGGACACGCCGCCGTGAAATTGCCCATTGCGCCTCCGCCCATTCGTGCGCTTCGATCAGCACCAAGGTCGATACGCTGACCATGGCGAAGAGCAGCGACAATCCCAACACGGCGTTGGCGATGGTCATGTACTGTTCGACGAAATCATAGAACAGCCAGACGGCCAACGTTGCGCCTGGGAATACCACCGCGGCCAGAAAGACCCGGCCGCGGTTCCGCAGCCGTACGGTATGCAAGTAGATGATGAGCAATACGAACAAGGACACCATGACGGAGGCGGCGGCCAGCAAGGGCCAATGACGCACGCGCACCAGCTCGGCAGCGGTGAATTGAATTTTCTCACCCCGATACGCGTCGTAGACGCCCCAATAAGCGCCGGCTGTACCTTCTTTTTCCAATCCTTTCCACGGCTGATCGAAGGCTTCCATCACAAAGTAATTGATGTGTTCCTGCTCGGCGCGCTGCAGGAAGCGACGCAGGAACAAAGCCTGGTTTGCATCCGAAGCCACAGCTCGCCAGCGCGTCCGGCCCCGGCTCGGCCAACCCACTTCGGCGACGATGACGGGTTTGCTGGGAAATGCCTTCTGCACGCGATGAAACTTATCCAGCGACCATTCGACCGCCTCCTCTACCGGAACGCTCTCCCAGTAGGGCAGCAAATGAATGCCGATGAAGTCACAGTGATCGGCGAGTTCCGGGTGCTCCAGCCAGATGGCCCATGGCTCGGCGGTTCCGACCGGCTGGCTGATCTCTGCGCGGACGCGATCCAGATATTTCTCCAGATCCCCAATGGGCAGGTATTTTTCCAGCACCACCTCGTTACCCACGAACACCCGCTCCACGTTGCTATGAGCCCGTGCCAGCGCGACGGCCTTGTCCAGTTCCTGTTCGTTGGCGTCGAGGTGCTTGTCGATCCAAACCCCCAGTGAAACCTTCATACCGTATCGCTCGGCCAACCCTGGGATGTCACCGAGAGAGCTGCCGACGCCGTAGGTACGCACCGACATGGTGCGCCCGCTCAGCAGTCTGAGGTCCGCATCGAGTTCAGCATCACTCGGGAATGTCTTGTAGACAGGGCTTTGATTCGCCTGAAAGGGCTGGAAGGAAAAGCCGTCAACACGGGCGGGCCATGGCGGCTCACTCCAGGGGCGGTTGAAGGCAAACCAGATGGTATAGGTCAGAGCAGCAAATGCCGCGGCAATCAACCAGGATTTCATGGACGCGGCCGCGGTTGACAATCATCGAATATACACCGCCACGCAACGCGCCTGCGTGAAGTCAATCCTGCGTTGGATGAAGCTCCGGTCTTCAGTCGGTGGTGGTGACCGAAAACGCTGCGGCACCGGTCGCGAACGTCGGCGGACTTAGCGTGCTCAGTGCGCCGCCCGGCCCAATTGTGTACTGCCACCCGCTGGCACCCATAAAGTCCGCCGCATAGACAAAGCGGCCGGTTGGATCGACTGTGACGGAAAGTGGACCCGAACCCGCACCGATGATCGGCGGCGTCAAAGCGCTCAGTGCGCCGCCTGCGCCGATAGAATATTGCGACAGCTCACCGCCACCAAAGTCGGCCACGTACACGTAACGACCGCTCGGATCGGCCGTTATCCCGTAGGGATTCGTCCCCGCGGCGATCGTGGCCAGCGTCATCGGGCTCAGGGCGCCGTCCGACCCGATCACGTATTGCGACACGCTGCTGTCGCCAAGATTTGCCACGTAGGCATAGCGGCCGCTTGGATCGACGCTGATGGAATACGGAGATCCTCCCGTACCGGCGGTTGCCGGTGTCATGGGCATCAGCCCGCCGCCCGCCCCAATCGTGTACTGCGATACTGAGTTGCCGAAGGAGTTGACCACATATAAGTAGCGACCGGTCGGATCGGCCGTGACTGAGAGCGGCCCGTCTCCAGTGGCCAGCGATGACGGCGTCATAGCGGCCAGCAGGCCGCCCGTACCAATCGTGTATTGCGACACGGTGTTCTGGTTGCCATTCGATACGTAGACATAGCGACCGGTCGGATCGACAGTAAGGTAGTACGGAGTGAGCTCCGTAGCGATCGTTGCCGGCGTCATCGGACTCAGCGCGCCGCCCGTACCGATCGTGTACTGCGATACGGTGTTGCCGCCGGAGTTCGCCACATAGGCATAGCGACCGGCCGGATCGACGCTGACGTACCGGGGATTCAGCCCTGCACTCACCGTTGCCGGCGTCATCGGGGTCAGTAAGCCACCCGCCCCAATCTCGTACTGCGATACGGTGTTGTCGCTGTAATTTACCAGATAGGCATACAGCGCGATGGTCACAGTCAACGGCAGGGATGGGGATGTCACAGTACCCATGGACGCGCTGACCGAGACGGCGCCGATAGCGAGGCCCGTGCCCTGCCCCTGAGATCCGGCGGCATTGCTAATGGAAAGCGTCGAGGGTGTATCGGACACCCAGGTCACGGTGCTCGAGAGGTCCTGGGTCGAGTTATCCGCGTAGCTGCCGGTGGCGATGAGCTGGCGAGTTATGCCCAAGGCGATCTTGGACCTTATCGACGTCACCGCGATGGATAGCAACACGGCGGGCGACACGGTCAGACTGACCGGTGCGGAAACGATGATGCCCCTGGCGGCGGTGATGGCGCTGGTGCCGGCCGCGACGGAACTGGCCAAGCCGTTGGAGCCGGCGGCATTGCTGATTGTCGCCACCGACGAGGTGGCAGAGGCCCAAGTCACCTGAGTAGTCAAAATCTGGGTCGAGTTGTCCGAATATGTGCCGGTGGCGGTGAACTGCTGTGTCGTGCCGAACGCCAAGCTCGGAGTTGGCGGCGTCACCGCGATGGAAACCAACGTGGCGGACGACACGGTCAATGTGACCGCTGCGGAGCTGGTACTGCCCATGGCAGCCGTGATGAGGCTGGTGCCGACGGCGACCGAGGTGGCCAGACCGTTGGATCCGGCAACATTGCTGATCGTCGCCACTGAAGTCGTGGCAGATAGCCAGGTGACCTGGGCGGTCAATTCCTGGGTCGAGTTGTCCGAGTACGTGCCAGTGGCAGTGAACGGCTGCGCCGTGCCCACCGCGATGTTCTGTGCCGGCGGCGTGACAGCGATCGACACCAGGGTGGCGGCGCTTACCACCAGCGTGCTCGAGGCGCTGATACCTTGCAGGCTCGCACTCAGAGTCACCGAGCCGGGACTGACCGCCAGTATTTCACCAGTGCCGGCCCGCGGGGTCGCTATGGCATTGTTGGACGAACTCCATTGCGCCTGGGTCGTCACATCCGCGTGGCTTTTGTCGCTATAGACAGCGGTGGCTATCAACTGGATCGATGTACCAGCAGCAAGGCTCGGATTGGGTGGCGTAATCTCGATCAACTGCAAGGTCGGGGTTGCGGCAGGTACGCTATCACCCTCGCCGCAGCCACTGAGAGCCAGAAGGGTCAATAGAAGCGCTGCGCCGGCGGACTTGGAAAAGAACGCCGCGCGCGATACGCACGTGACAAGACAGGGGAACATGAGTCACTTCCGTTGCGGATGCGGTTGGTTACATCCCAACGGCGGGGAGTAGGAAGCTACGGCCAACCTACGATGTGATGATATCGACCTCGGACGGGCTTCGGCGTGATGCGAAGCGCAGTTAGCTCGAGAATCCCACTACTTCCACGACTGGAGCCTAGCCCTCGTCGGTCGCGTCCACGCCCAGCCAGGCGACCGCACCGAGCGCGGCGCAAAGCGCGCCAATCAGGAACGCGGCATTCCATTCCCCACGACCCGATAACAAGGCAACGATAGGAATTCCGATCAGTCCGCCAAGACTGCCTCCGGTGTTGAGAATGCCGGCTGCGGTCATCGTATTGGCGCCGGCGACCCGCATGGTCGCAGTCCAGTAAGCGGCCTCGTTGATTTCGACCAGGCCAAAACACAGTGTCATGGCAATCACAGCCGCCAGTGGATTGCTCGCGTAGACGGCGAATACGAGCAATCCGGCCACACTCGGCAGCGACAGCAGCGGAACCAGCCGCGAGCCCCAGCGAATACCGCATTTGCGGCACAGGACATCAAGCAGCCAACCGCCGAGGCCGGCTCCGAGCCCGGCACCGATGGGCGGCAAAGTGGCGAGCCAGCCGCTTTGCGCCACCGTGAAATGCCGTTCCTGGAGCAGGTACAGGAATGACCAGTTGGCCAGCAGGAAGAAAACGTAATTCACAATCGTATAGGACGTCGTCAGTAACGTCAGATCCCGCAGCGGTGACCTGCTGCCAGTGGTCTTGCCGGGCTTGATTGCTTGATCTACGGGCGCGGCCAGTGCCGCCAGTTCCTCGCCCCTGACCGAGGGGTGCTCGCCTGGTGTATTACGCGCGTACCACGCCCAGGCCAGCACCAGTCCGAGCGCGGGCAATGCAGTCCAGAACAGCGCACGCTGCCAACCGAATGCCTGCGTCAGCATGACGATCACCGCCGGGGTGATCGCCGCGCCCAACTGCGCGCCCATGGACTGGACGCCATTGGCGAGCCCCCACCGACGCGCCGGCAGCCAAGCCCTGACGACGCCGGCGCCCACGGGCCAGAGCGGCGCCTGCGCCAATCCAAGCGTGAACTGGGCCAGGAACAGCGCGGCAAAAACGGCCCCTCCCGTGAGGACCGCAGGCACCAGTGGCGTGGCAATGGTCGCCGTGACGGCGATGGCGCCCGCCACGGCCAGAGTGCTGCGCGCCCCGAATCGCTGCCCCAAGCGGCCCCCGACGATCTGCCCGGGCGTATAGGCGAGCAGGAACGCCCATTGGATCCAGCCGATCTGCATCTGGCTGAGCGACAGCTCGGGCATGATGCGCTCAGCTGCAATCGTCACGCCCTTTTGCTGGAAGTACGCGATGGTGCCGAAGCCCACCAGCATCGCGAATATTCGCCATCCGACACGGGAGTTGCCGAAGCGCGAGGACGGTTCCAAGAAAGCTTCTATTCGAGGCCGAGCCGCTCGGCGACGTAGCGGCGAATATCGAGACTGTAGTCTTCCATCGGCGCGTAGTAACCATGTTGGTGCGGGCGCGAGGCGATACCACGCTGCACGCTCTCGCAGATCGCCCAATCCTGACGGTTAGTGATGTCCCAGAACTCGACCGCGTCCGAAGGATCAAAGCCGGCGCTGGCGATCGCCTCGGGCGCAAACAGGAACTGGCATTCGATCAGCGTCCGTTCCGGGCCCCGCGGTCTGAGGATGAAGGCCGCGACATGATCACAGCTGAGGCTGATGAAGAGATTCGGGTAAAGGACTTCCCCGAAATGTCGCAGACGCTCTGCCTCGTTGAGACCGGCAAAAGGCTCGCGAGCCGTGCTGCCGCTGTGCGTGAAGGTGTAAGCGCCGTCGCGATGCGGGATGCCTTGCGCCCATTGCAGATCATTGCCGCCGTTGCGCCGGAAGGCCGGCACGATGTCGCACAATTCCGGATGCACGCCGCCGCAGTGGTAGCACTCATTGTAATTCTCGACGATGATTTTCCAATTCGCCGCAACATCGTAATTAATCGTGTGCCCGACGCTTAAGCGAGCCAGCGGATAGCGCTCGGTGCGGGCAGGGATCTCACCGAGCTGCTCGCTCAGCGGCTTGGCTCCGGCGGGCGTCAGATGCACGAAGATGAATCCGCCCCAGCTCGCAACGCCGACCGGGTACAGTGACAGCTTGCTGCGATCCAGACCCTCGATATAGGGCGTCGCGAGCAGCTCGCCGTCGAGACTGTAGGTCCAGGAATGATAGGGACAGCGGATTCGCTTGCCGCCCACCACGCCGCCCTCGCTGGCACGGCCCGGAAGCGCTGTGCCGCATAGCTGCGCGCCGCGATGTCGACAGACATTGAAGAAGCCCCGCAGGCTTCCGGCCTCATTGCGCACCAGCAGGATGCTTTCCCCGGCGACGTCGAGCACCTTCGAACTGCCAGGGCCCGGCAGTTCGCTCTCGCGTCCGACGCAGGTCCACTCGCGGCAGAAAATGCGCTCCCGCTCCCTGGCGTATATTTCAGGCGAGCGGTAACACTCGGACGGCAGCGTCTTTTCCAGCGCGACAGAACTCATCACTCCCCTCCTCCTGCGTCAGCGCCGACCAGCGGCGGCACCAGCGGGAAATCGCGCCGATACGGCCGCCTTTCGCTTAAACCGACTTCCCGGCCGACCAGGTGGCCGCTGTGAATCGCATGCACTATAGCGCCCGGTGCGAGCGCGTCACCGGCGCGCTGCACGGAGAGTACACCCGCCGCCGCGACATCCGTCGCCCGCGCTTCGAGCACTAATAGCAGCTCTTCCCGAGGTTTCCTCATGCCCACGATCAGGATCGAGCCGCAGCTGAGCCGCAATTCCTCGCCAGTAAAGACATGCTTCATGATCGCCGTCTCGCCGTCGAACGCCGACAGCAGATGCAGCGTGGTGACCGGCACCGCGCGGCGCGCAAGCGCGCGATGCACCAGTGGCAACTCATTGGTCATGATGGTCCAGGCAGAAGCATGCCCGGCGGGCGTCGCATAACGCACCGGAATTCCAAGCCCGGCGAGATGCTCGGTGAGAACGCCGCCCATGTAGTAATTATCGAAATCGAAAATGAGCGTAGGACCCTCCGGCAGTCGCCCGGCCGCGATGTCGTCAGGCGTGAAAACTTCAGGGTGATCGAGCTGGCCTGTGGGGAGTTCCATCGTTGAGTAGAGCATCCGCGTCCAGCGCGCACCGGTGGCGATCACGACGCGGTCCGGTGCCAGCTCGATGATCTCATCGACCTCGACCGGGCTGTCCAGGTACATCTCGACGTTCGGCATGGCGTTGAGCCTACCGAGGCGGTAGTCGAGCACACGACCCCAGGTGGCAAGTCCGGGCAATCGCGTCTCAAAGGTCAGGCGCCCCCCGAACGCGTGACCGGCCTCGACCAGTGTCACGTCATGCCCGCGCCGCCCCAGCGTGAGGGCGCACTCGAGGCCGGCCGGCCCAGCGCCGACCACGAGGATTTTCTCCGCCTGAGGTGCGCGATCGATTCGCTCCGGATGCCAACCGCGGCGCCACTCCTCACCGGCCGTTGGATTTTGAGTGCAGCGAACCGGCACACTGTCGTGCCAGCTCGATATACAGATATTGCAGCCGATGCACTCGCGAATCTCATCCAGGCGTCCCTCCTGGATCTTGCGCGGCAGGAAGGGATCGGCAATCGATGGGCGCGCGCCGCCAATCAGATCGAGGATGCCGCGCCGGATCTGCGACACCATGGTGTCCGGCGAGGTGAAGCGACCCACTCCGACCACCGGCTTGCGCGTCAGGCGCTTGACGAACTCGATCACCGGCTCATGGCTGCCTTCGCCTGTGAAACGCGAGGCCGAGCAGTCCGTTGGGCTCGAATCCATCTTCACATCGAACAGGTCGGGGCAGTCGGCCAGCAGGCTGATGACCTCGTGGGCCTCGGATTCGGCATTGCGACCGGGACGCGCGCGCAACTCCTCCAGGCTGATCCGCAGCGCCACCCCGCAATCCTTGCCGACCGCATCCTTGGTGGTCTCGATCATCTCGCGCACGAAGCGCACGCGGTTCTCGATGGCACCGCCGTATTCGTCAGTGCGCTGGTTGTAGTCGGGCAGCAGGAACTCGTAGCCCAGATATCCCATGCCTGCATAGACGTAGACGATGTCGAAGCCCGCGGAGCGGGCCCTGCGAGCCGCGTCCGCCTGCCACTTCAGTACGTTGCGAAGGTCGCTCCGGTCCATGGTCTTGGGCCGAAGGTTGCCCATGAAGCCGATGTGCGTGGCCATCCATGGAGTGCCCGACGGCGACAGCGGCGGCAGGCGACTGGCCCGATTCATCACGCAGGCACCGCCGTGCCAAAGCTCCACCCCCGCCAGTGCGCCATGCCGATGCACCGCCTCCGTCATGAGCGCATGCGCGCGGATGTCGTTGTCATCCCAGAGCGAGGCAAACGGCAGCGGGGTATCGTCCGAGCTCGGGTCGATGGAGCAGGCGCCGGTGCAGATGACGCCCCACCCGCCCTCGGCCTTGGTCTCGCGGAAGGCGGCCCGGATCCGGGGCAGCGCGTTGGTCATGCCGCTTGCGTGCGGCACCTGGTAAAAGCGATTCGGCGCGGTGACCGGCCCGATCCGGACCGGTTCGAACAGTACCTCGTAGCGGGGTGGTAGCGACATGGACGTCTCGGTCGATTGCGATACTAACTATACGTTCGTATAGGACTGTGCGTCAAACCCGTGCCGGCCGATCAGGCGTAGGCGCCGCGCCGCAGACCCTCGAGCCACATCCTGCACAGGGACACACCCTGCTCCGGTTTAAAGGCGGCCGGATTGAGGCACCAGGCGAGCCACAGGCCATCCAGCAAAGCGGTAAAGCCCACTGAGGCCAGTTTGATACTGCGGATCGGAATGCCTTCGGCTGCAGCCAGGGCACTCAGCAGTCCTTCGACGCGCGCTATATAGAGTGAGTATTCACGCCGCTGCGCGCTGCCCATGCGTCGCGAATGCAGAATCAATCCCCAGAACACGACCCAGACGCCCAGCACGTTGCGATCAAGCATCAACGGGGAAAAGGAAACGGCCATGAAGGCATCCAGGCGGGCCTTGGGGTTTGTGCCGGCCCGCTTGAGGGCCGCGTCGATGGATTGAAAGAACGCATCCGTGGTCATGTCGAAGGCGTAGGCGATCAGCTCATCGAATTCGCCGAAGTGATATCGGATCAGTCCCAGCGACACTCCCGCCTCCGCCGCGATCCGGCGCACGGAGAGCCCGGCGCTGCCGTTCTTTAAAATACAACGCAGCACCGCCTCTCCCAGATGGCGGCGGCGATCGGCCGACGGTTGCCGCTGGAACGACTTCGATTTGCGCTTACTCATTTTTGCTCCGCACCTCAGCGCTCGCCGCGACACTCCTATACTATCGTATAGGAATGGTGGAAGCCTCAGCGTACCGGCAGCCGGGGGAATAAACCGTCGCGTCCGGCCCCGTCACTCTCTTCGTCTCCTTTCCAATCCAGATCTATTAAGTGCAGGTAGCGGGGCTTACGCAGGCGACACCGATCAGGCGGCACAAATCTGAACCGGCGGCGCCGGACGATCGCCTTCATCACTCGCTCGATGCGTAAGGGCGCTGGCAATAGGCGTCACTGCTGCCGAATCGGTGTTTCTGCGTAAGCTGCATGAGCACGAGCATGGCGCGATGCCGAGCCTTCTGGCGTTGCGCCTTGGCCTGACCCGCGGGCACATTTCGAGGCTGGCGAAGAGGCGTGAAGTCAAGGGATTGATCTATTGCGAAAAATCCCTCCCGGATCGCCGGGCCTTGCTGTTGAGGCTGAGGGATCTGGGGCGCGCGCTTCTGCCCACCCTGGCGGAACTGGCGGCCAGGATCAATACGCGCCATTTTGCCCCGGCGGGCGAGACAGCGCACGAGACCAAGGCAATCACTTTGCAACAGCACGCCGCGTTTCACCGGCCGCTAAGCCTGGGTCTTTCTCCAGAAACTCAGGCCGGGACGGTCAAGGATCGGGCGAGAGCATCTTCGGCAGCGTCGGCATAGGCACTAGCGGCTCTGACGAGCGGCAGCGCGATGAAAGCTATGCCTCGCGTGGGGGCAAGGGCCGGCTGAGCGTGACCGCGCTCGGCTACGGAGCTTTCCGGTGATTAGTCGCTTCTAAAGGCACTACTAGCGCGGTAGACGCACGCGGCCGCCCCGCGTGCGTCATGAGTATTCCGATCTCTTAGAATCGGTACAGCAGACGCACGCCGTACGTCCTTGGGGGGCTGATGTCCGTCTCTGAAAAAGACGGCGCGGCCGGACTCTGGACGGCGTAGTTGTAGATTGCGCGGTTCTGAAGATTGCTGCCGTACGCACTCACGTCGAAGGCCTGCGAGAAGCTGTACGTGGCTACTATGTTCGTGATTCCGTAGCCGGGAGCACGCTCGTTGGGCGTGAAGTCGTCCGCCAGCCAGTAGGAAGAAGACAGGTGCTGCTGGATATCGAACGCCAACGAGTTGCCGTTAGCGAATCTGAACGTATGCCGATAGTCCAGTGAGCCTGTCCACGTCGGGGCCCTCACCAGCTGCATGCCGCTGCAGTCGAGGTGATCTGTCGGAACCTCGGTGGCGATGCAGCCCGTCGCCGGAGGCCCGAGGAACAGCGTGTCGTACTGATAGTTGCCGTAGACCGCGTGGTTGTACTCGGTCTCGAACATGAACAGGTCATCCTGGGTGAGGAGCGCGCTCACACTGAGGTCCGCTCCGCGCAGCGTCGACTGGGCGGCGTTGTGCGTTACCAGGCCCACGCCGCCGCTCGACAGCACAGCGATGAACTGCTCCTGCAGGTTCTTGTAGTCCCAGTCGAATGCCTCAAGGTTAACCTGCAGCCGGTTGTCCAGCAGGCGGCTCTTGATACCGAGTTCGTACGCCGTCAGCTTCTCTGGTTCGTAGGTGTTCGGCGGCGGGGCTGCGAAGAAGCCGCCGGCCTTGAAGCCGGTGCTCGTCGTGAAGTACGCCATCGTCTGCGGCGCGATGTCGAACTCGAGGCCGGTGCGGTAATTGACCGCGCTGAAATCCTTGGTGCCACTGAAGTAGCCGCTGCCGGCGTTCGGATACGACAGGTCGCCATAGGGATTGGCCGTGGTAGAGCCGGCCGCTATCTTCTGCTCCGAGGTGTAGCGCAGCCCGCCGATCAACCGCAGGTTATTGAGCAGGCTGTACTTGCCTTCGGCGAATACCGCGCCGGTTGTGTCATTCAATTTCGGGAAGGCCGTGATCAGGTTGCCCAGCACGTGGCCCTCGCCGGCCACCGTGACCTCGCTCAGCTGCTCGTGAGAGCCAAACGCACCCACCACCCATTGCAGCCCGGGGACCAGTGGCGCGCCCTGATCAGAGGAGGCAAGCCGTACCTCGATTGAGCTCTGCTTGGAATTCGTTGTCTCCTCATCGGAGATGATCGGATAGGTCAGGCTGGTCTCGTTGCCATCCACGAACGCCGGGATCACTGTCAGCGTCGCCCCCGGTAGCTTCCACTCGATGTCGAGCAGGTTGATCCAGGTGCGTACGTTCTGGAAGTTATTGGATTCCAGCGGGCTAATGAGGAATGGCGGCCCGGTGATGGCGCCATTGACCGTCGGATTGTTGAGCGAGATCCACGGATTACTCGGGTTCACCAGCGGATAGGCGACAAAGCTCTGGCCGTGGCCACCGTTGTGCGTGAGCGTACTGTCCCACCGCACCGAGAAATCATCGTTCGGCTGGAACAACAACTGCACCCTGCCGGCCTGATTGTCGGCGTCGTTGGAATTATCACTCAGATAGCCGGAGTGATTGTCCGTCTGGAACGACACGCGCATGGCGAAGATGTCGTTGAGCGGCAGGTTGACCGCGCCCGAGAACAGGCGCTCCGAGTAATTGCCGAACTGCGCCTCGATGTCCCCGTTTACGCCATTGAACGTGGGCAGATTGGGCACCACGTTGAGCGCGCCGGCGGCCGAGTTGCGGCCGTACAGGGTGCCCTGGGGTCCCTTGAGGACCTCGAGCCGATTGTTGTCGAAAAAGGTGAGCACCGATTCCCAGGCGCGCGGCAGGTAAACCCCGTCATAGTCGAATGCCACGCCCGGGTCCGTCTGGGCCGTCACGGTGCGATCACCGACACCGCGGATGTAAACCTGCAACTGGTCGGCGCTGTTGCCGACCGACAGGCCGGGCACCAGCGCGTTGAGCGCATTCGCCGAGTTCACCCCGTTGCGCTGCAATTCCTCGCCCGTGAGAACATCGATAGGCCGCGACTCCTTCTGGACATCTTCGGCGTGACGAGAGGCGGTCACGATCACTTCTACCAGCTCGTCCGAGTTGCCTTCGGCGGTCGCCGCGGCCCGCGGCGCGGCCGTGGTGTTCTGCGCAACCAATACCGGCGCGGCAGCCTGCCCGGATCCTGCGGCTGACTGCGCCGCCGTCGATGAATTCCCGTCTGCCGTTTCTGCACCGGCCAGGTGCCAGGCTGATAGGCCAATGACAGGCGCGATGATGCTCGCGAGCCGCGCGGTACGCACGAGACGCCGATTCGCACAGGCCCGATCTGACTGACTCACAGGCAACCCCCTCTTTCTGAACCGTTGATCGACGGACGGTGACTTTTTTTAAGCAGGGCCGGCGACGGAACCGGCCATCCAAGGCCAGAGAATATACTCAATTAAATACATTAGGCAACTACAGTAACATTAGACAACCGAGGTAAAACACAATGGATCCACTTACCGGCAAGTCCCGTTACGCCGGCAGGAGAAGCAGCGTCTGCTCGACACGCGTTGCGGCCGGCTGGCTCGCTGTCGTTGCAGCTTCGTGTAGCTGCTTGATCGTCAACGCTCAAGACACAACGTACGGCATTACGGGGGGTTCGGAGGCCGGAAATACGGTAGATGTGGGTCCCGCGGGGTTCGCTCTGAAGCGGCCGGTGATGGCCGCCGCGTGCCTGAATGGCTGCCCCTGGGGAGAGCTGGGACAGTTCGTGCGGGATGCGATGGCACCGCTCGGCTATGAAGTCATTCTGTGCACTAATTGCAATCGCTCGGCGGGGCCCAGGATCGTTGCCGCGGCTGGATACGCCCCGCCGCTGCTCCCCTCTGATCGGGCCCTTGGCACTACTACGCGGATCAATGCGACCATCGATTTCGGGGTTACCGAGAGCGGGCTGCTGGCAGCGGCCTTCAGCGGCCGACCTCCCTACGAACAAGGTGGACCGTATCGGAATCTGCGCCTGATCGCGCACATCGAAGATCCCACCTATCTGCTGGTTGCGGTCAAGGCATCCTCGGGCATACAGGACCTCGCTGAGATCAAGTCAAAGCGGCTGCCCGTGACCATTCTCGCCAGCGGCGCAGCCAGCAGCATCGTTCTGGATGCCTACGGGCTGAGTGCCGAGGCGCTGCGCAGCTGGGGAGGATCCCTGGGCGATGCCATGGGAGAGGTGCCCAACGATTTCGATGTCATCATCAGCGACCTGGGAAGTCCTGCAAATAATCCGGAGTCCGCAATCTGGACCAACGCGAGCCAGCGCCTGGCGCTGCGCTTTCTGGAGCTTCCCGAGCCGCTGCTCGTGCGCCTGAGCAAGATTCCGGGCGAGCAGCGCGTAACGGCACATATCGGCTTGCTGCGCGGACTTGACCGGCCGATCAGCACAGTCGGCCGATCCGGCGAAGTCATATTTTGTCGTGCCGACACTCCTCCGCAGGCGGCCTATGATCTGGCCCGGGCAATCGATCTGCACCGCGGCTTACTCAAGTGGTATATCCGGCCCTATTCCTACGATCCGCGCACCGTATCGAAAGATCTGGACGTGCCGCTGAGTCCGGGTGCGGAGCGCTACTACCGCGAGCAAGGCTATATCCAATGACTCGACGCTATTCCGAATTCTGAACGGCGTGCTTCAGATTCTCATTTCACATGCGCAGCGAGCCAATGCTCGATCAGCGCCGCGATCTCAAGGTTATTCTTCTCCGACATCATCAGGTGCCCGTTACCGTGGATTCCATGCGTCTCGAGTCTTAAGTGCTCGTTACGGACGCCAGCTGCGGTGAGAAACTCGGAGGTGCACTGATCGTACTGGGCATGGTAACCCGCCTCTGAGGTGACGATGAGCACCGGCACGCCAATCAGATTCACCAATTTTCGGCGCGGTCCGCTCATCTGCCAGCACCCGATGAGATCTGGTGCTTCCGGCGGAACCTGTTGGGGACCAAGATCGGCTGGATCGGCCGCTGTGGGATCGAAGGTGAGCCGCGCATAGGAGATACCCCAGGCGCGATCCGTTGCCGAAGGCGGTGCCTGGCCCGCCTGCGACGGCTGATTCCTGAACGCAGGCCCATTAGGTTCGATCGCAATGATGCCCTTCACCAGGCCCGGACGCGCATCGGCTAGAAGCCAGCCATAGGGCCCAGAGCGTGAGTGCGTGAGGATGACGGCGGGCCCGATCCGATCGAGCAACGCAGCGAGGGCATCACGATTGATTTCATCGAGGCGCTGCTGGTTGGCTACGCTGGGGACGGACGCTTCGGCGCTCTGCTCGTAGACTGGATCGCCGGGAAGCCCAGTGCCCGGAAATTGGTTATGCAGTCGAGCCTGCGGCCAGAGGCCAAACTGCTCGGGCCTCGTGAACATGCGCTCTCGCGCTCCCGGCGGCGCTTGCTCCAGCGGACCATCGGTGGCTGGATCGTAAGCGGATCGTCCTGCCGTGGGTGCATCGACTACATAGACGGTATAGCCGGCTCGAACGAAAAACTCACGCCAACCTTCCCGATCGTCCGGCGTGCCCGCATACACCGCTCCCGTGCTACTGCCTCCATGCACCATCACGAGCGGGTAGCGGTGCACACGGCCTGCGGGCACCTGGTATTCCACGAACATCTGATCAACGTGGATCATTCCCTGATCACGAGGCAGTAGCGCACCGCCCACGTAGAAGTAACCTTCCTTCGCCAGGATGAGCGGCGCTTGTCCGGCACGTTCGTCGGCCAGCGCGCTGAGCGCGGTTGCGCAACCGAATATGGCGCAACACATCAGCATCGCGAGCGCGGGTATTGTTTGAGCACGGCGGTGAAAGCTCATGGTCATAACACTCCCCGGGTCGCGCTCAATGGCGGCGAGTATGTGGGAATAGTATGCTATCTTGGATGCGAATCAATCTGATGATCTCCCTCGGCAGGCTTGCGCGTCCGCCGCGCGGTCTTGAACGGGTGATCACAGGGGAGCACCGTTGATGTCGACCGTGGAAGGTTTGCCCGTCGATCTTGCGCAGCTGTTCGATCGGGGCCTCTGGAGCCCGTTCCAAAAGCGTCTGCTGGCACTCGCGGCGCTCGCGTTCGCCGTCGACGGTCTTGCCAATCAGGTCTTGGGGCTTGCCGTGCCTGCCCTGATCCGCGACTGGCACGTGACGCGCGATGCATTCGCGCCCGCAGTGGCGCTCGGCCTCACGGGGGTTGCCCTCGGTGCCGCGATAGGCGGTGCGCTCGGGGATCGTCGCGGTCGGGCTGCCGGACTGACCGGCAGTGTGCTTCTCTTCGGCTTGGCAACAGCAGGCATGGCCGCCTGTCACGGACTGACGAGCCTCACTATTCTGCGATTCATCGCTGGCGCCGGCATCGGCGGCGCCATCCCGAACGGCGCGGCACTCATCGCCGAGTTCACTCCTCTGCATCGGCGCAGCCTGGCGATCGCGGTGGGAATGCTATTCATCCCCGTTGGGGGCGTGCTGGCGGGCCTGCTGGGCTCATTGCTACTGCCGGTGCTCGGCTGGCGATCGCTGTTCCTGGTCAGCGGTGCATTGCCCGTGCTGCTGTCATTGTCCTTTTTGGCCTGGCTGCCCGAATCGCCGCGCCATTTGCTGCGCTACGACAGTCGCCGCGAGGAGCTATTGCGGCTATTGCAGCGTTGCGGCTGCGCGGTCGACCGCTCGATGGTGTTCGTCAAGGAGCCGACCGCACCCCCGCGTGCGCCTTTTGCCGCGCTGTTTGACCACGGCCTGCGCAATGACACCCTGGCGCTGTGGCTCGCATTCTTCTCCTGCCTGCTCGCGAGCTACACGCTGTTCAGCTGGATTCCGGCACTGCTACTCGGACAGGGCTTCGCGCTGTCGATGACGAGCGTGGGAATGACGGTGTTCAATGTGGGTGGCATCGTGGGGAGTCTGGTTGGCGGCTGGCTCATCGGCTGGCGCGGATCTCGTGGCACTGTCGCGGGCCTCGCTATTGGCTCGACACTCGGCGCTATCATGCTTGGAGTGATGCCGCTTGACCCGCGGCACGGTGCCACACTGGCCGCGGGCGCCCTTCTAATCGAGGGCTTTTTTATCGGCGGGCTGCACAACGGCCTGTATACCCTCGCCGCCTTCCGCTATCCGCCGGCGGTGCGTGCCACCGGCGTGGGTGCAGCCGCCGGCGTCGGCCGCATCGGCGCCATTGTGAGCTCATACACCGGAGTGCTCACGTTGAAGCTGGCCGGAACGGCCGGCTATTTCGCACTGGTCGCAGTGGCTACCGCGCTCGCGTTGCTCGGAACGTTGCTGGTGCGCCAACACGTGGAGGGCCAAATCGCCACACGTTCGGCAGACGCCCACGATGACAGGCGGCGCCGCGCCGTCCTGTGAGCGGTGGGTCCGGCTCCAGTATGGAAAGGGGTAGTGCCAACCTGAAGACGACCGCCGGCGGCTCCGTTGTCTGGAGCCGCGCGCTCATCCTGCTAGTGCGCTACCTGCTCGGATTGGACTATCTGATCAATGGCTTCAATTGGTTCCACAAGATCATCACGCCCTACCCGAGCATCTCGGATTTCATCGCCTTCCATCCGCCGCCGGACATCGTGGGTGCGCTCATCGAGAATGGGGTGCTGTTCCCGCTCGCCAAGGCGATCGAGCTCATGACCGGGCTTGCACTCCTGAGTGATCTATTTGTCCCACTTGCGCTGGTGCTTGCCATGACTGTCACCGTGCCGGTATTCATCGTCGATACCCTGAATGGGCATCCCCACCTGCGGGCGATCCTGATGGGTACCGGGGCATTGACCATGAACCTGTTCCTGCTGGGCGCGTACTTCGGCCACTACCGGTCGATGTTGACTGTGCGCGGCCACGCAAACCTCGACCCCCGAAGCGGCGTGGACCGGGATTACATGGCCTCGGCGCTGCGGCCGCTGATGCCGGGCCTGGGGGTGCTGAGTGCGTTGCTGGGCCTGAGCATGGTCGTCTGGCTTGGGGCGATGATTGTTCAGTACGCAATCCACCCATTGCCGATCTCGGCGATCCATGCGCTGCAGCCACGCTAGGGCCTGCCGCATCATCCGCTTTCCCGAATCTGGCAAATATTATACAATTTCGGTAGTCTATATTGTAGCAGCTGGACGCGGGCCGGATTGGGCGCCGCGGCCTCGGAGTATGCATTGGAAGCAAGCGGAGCACCCCCGGGCGAGCGCCCAACCCTGCTCAATCTGCGCCTGCAGTCCGTGCGCTACCTGGCCCGCTCTGTTCTCGCCTTTGAGCTGGTCTCACCCGAGGGCGCCGCGCTTCCCGTCGCCGAGCCCGGCGCCCATATCGGGCTGCACCTGCCGAATGGGATGGTGCGCCAATATTCACTGCTGCGCGCCACGGCGCAGCCGCGTGCCTATCAGATTGCCGTCAAGCTCGATGCCACCAGCCGCGGCGGCTCGCGCTTCATGCACGAAACGCTGCGCGTCGGTGCCATCTTCCCGGTCGATGCCCCGCGCAATAACTTCCCGCTCGTCAGTGACGCTCCGCAGAGTCTTTTCTTCGCCGGCGGGATCGGGATCACCCCAATCCTCGCCATGCTGGATGCGCTCGCCTCGCGCGGCCGCTCCGCTGAGCTCTGGTATGCCTGCCGCGAGCGCGCTGAGCTTGCCTTCGAGAGCGAGCTCGCCGGCTTTGCAAACTTGCATCTGCACGTCGATACCGAGCAGGGAGGTCTGCTGGATCTGGCAGCGCCCATCGCCGCCGCGCCGCGCACGGCACACCTGTATTGCTGCGGGCCCGCACCGATGCTCGCAACCTTCAGTGCGGCAACGCGCGACTGGCCCAGCGAGCAGGTGCATCTCGAATACTTCACGGCGCACGAACCGGCCGCCCTCGGCGGCGAGTTCACCGTGGGGCTCGCCCGCAGCGGCCGCGAACTGCGCGTGCCGCCCGGCCGCACCATCCTGCAGGTGCTGCGGGAAGCCGACATACCGGTGAGTTCATCGTGTGAGGAAGGCATCTGTGCGGCCTGTGAAACGTGCGTGCTCGAGGGCATACCGGATCACCGCGACGCGATCCTCTCCGAGCAGGAGCGCGCGAGCGGTCGCACGATGATGATCTGCGTGTCGGGCAGCAAGACCCCGCGCCTCGTTCTTGATCTTTGACGCATGGAGTGACCACATGATCATTGACTGCCACGGTCACGTCAGCCCGCCGACTGAGTTGTGGGCGTACAAGGCCAGCATCCTGTCCCACCGTGGCGAGCACGGCCGGCGCATGGCCGAAGTGAGCGACGAGGAAATTCTGCACGCTGCAAACAAGAAGGAGATGGCGCCGTGCGGGCACCTCGACATGCTCGACCGCGTCGGCACGCAGCTGCAACTGCTCTCCCCCAGGCCGTTCCAAATGATGCACAGCGCCAAGCCCGGGCGGCTGGTGCACTGGTTCACCGAGGAGACCAACAACATCATCGCCCGCAGCTGCAAGCTCCTGCCGCAGCGTTTTGTCGGCATCGCAGGGCTGCCCCAGGTGGCGGGTGATCCGATCCAGGTCGTGCTCCCCGAACTGCAACGTTGCGTGAAAATGGGCTTTCGCGGCTGTCTCTTGAATCCTGATCCGTTCGAGAACGGCCCGGAGGAGGCACCCCCGCTCGGCGACCACTACTGGTACCCGCTGTACGAGAAGCTGTGCGAGCTCGACGTGCCAGCTCACATCCACGCCACCGGCTCACAGTCCGACCGCACGCCCTACACGGTGCACTTCATCAACGAGGAGACCATTGCGGTCCTTGGCCTCATCAACTCCAACGTGTTCCGCGACTTTCCGAACCTGAAGATCCTGGTCTCCCACGGCGGCGGGGCCATCCCCTATCAGCTCGGCCGCTTCCAGTCAGGCGGCAACCGCCGCGGTGTCGACTTCCTCGAGCTGGCGCGCAAGCTCTACTATGACACCGTGCTTTACACCACTGATGCACTGCACCTGCTGCTGAAGACCATGGGTCCCGATCGGTGCCTGTTCGGCGCGGAGTGCCCCGGTGTGGGCTCCACGATTGACTCCGCCACCGGCCGCACTCTCGATGATGTGAAGCCGATGATCGAGAGCCTCGAGTGGCTCACCGCGGATCAGAAGCGGGCGCTCTTCGAAGACAACGCCCGCAAGCTCTTCAAGCTGTAGCGCCATGGCCGAGATCGTACTTGCCATCGGCAGCTCCCACGGCCCCATGCTCTCCACCCCGCCGGAGGGTTGGGATCTGCGCGTGCCGGATGACCGCCGCAACCGCCAGTGGTATCGCAACCGAACCTGGAGCTTCGATGAACTGGTCGCCGAGCGGCGCGGCGAGCAGCTCGAGCAGCAGGTGACGCTCGCGCGCTGGCGCGAGCGCCACGCGGCCTGTCGGTCCGCGATTCGCCAGCTCGCGGCGATCTTCGAGGAGGTACGCCCCGACGTGACGATCCTGTTCGGAGACGATCAGATGGAATGCTTCCGGCACGGCGTCGTGCCGAGCCTCGGGATCTTCTACGGCGAACACTTCGTAAACAGCGAGTACGCCACCGAGCGCATCGCCTCCCTGCCCCCGGGCATCGCGCCGAGCCTGCCGGGGCACATTCCACCGGGCGGAGCCACCTACCCCGGCTCACCCGAGCTCGCACTGCACCTGATCAGCCAGGTACAGGCCTCAGGCTTCGATCTGTGTGCCATGAAGCGCCTGCCCGGTGATGAGACCCCGCACGCCTTCGGGTTCCTGTGCCGGCAGATCATGTCGGACCGGGTGATTCCGAGCATCCCGGTGTTCATCAATACCTTCTATCCGCCGAACCAGCCGACCGCCGCTCGCTGCGCCGAACTTGGGCTTGCACTGCTCGAGGCCTTGAAGAACTGGCCGCAGCCGCTGCGTATCGCACTGATGGCCTCCGGCGGACTCACGCATTTCGTGATCAACGAGGAGATCGACCGCCAGGTACTCGGGGCGATCACCAGCGGCGATGTGAACGGAATCACATGCCTGCCCGAGACGACCTTTCAGTCGGGCACCTCGGAGATCAAGAACTGGATCCCCGTGGTCGCCATGATGTCGGCGCTCGGCGTGCCCGCGCACGTGATCGATTACATACCCTGCTACCGCTCACTTGCAGGCACCGGAAACGCCATGGGCTTTGTCTATTGGCGGCCTGAACCTGGCACAACATGAACAAGCCGCTGGCACCCGATGCGGTGCGCGCTGAACGCGTCCGCCGCCTGCGGCGCCTTGATGCGTGCGCAGTGAGCGATGCGCTCGATCGCCTGAAGCTCACGGGCGTCGAGAACCAGGTGCCGCAGCAGTCCGGCGAGCAGAGGATCGCCGGTGCGGTCATCACCCTCCAGGTCGGGGTCGGCCAGCCACCGCCCGGACCGCCGCGCCATCTGGGCACGCGCGCGATCGAGCTCGGCGGCACCGATCATGTCATCGTGATCGAGCAACGCTCCGGCATCGATGCCGGTTGCTGGGGCGGCCTGCTCACACTCGGCGCGCGCGTGCGCGGCATCGCCGGGGTCATTGCCGACGGGCCGGTGCGCGATATCGATGAGGCTCGCGCGCTCGGGTTTCCGATCTTCAGCCGCGTGCTGACGGCGCGCACTGCGCGCGGACGCGTCGTCGAGCTCGGCACCAACGTTCCGATCTCGCCCTGGTCTCATGCGCTGAACGCGGAGGATTACGTGATCGCCGACCGCAGCGCAGTCGTATTCATCCGCGGGCACGACATCGACCAGGTTCTCGAGGCCGCCGAAGCCATCGCCGCGCGCGAGGCGGCCATGGCCAAAGCGTTGCTGGAAGGAACCGACGCGGCCGCCGTAATGGCGGGCAACTATGAAAACATGCTGAAAGGCGCAACCCCATGACCTCCGCAGCCGATACCGCAGTAGAGCGTGCCGCGCAGTGCGACACCGCCACCTTGAGCGATGCACTCGACCGGCTTGGCATACTGGGGCAATGTGCCCGCATCCGCCCCTGCGCACCGACCTTTCGCATGACGGGCCGGGCGTTCACGCTGCTCTACGGGCCGGCGGCCAAGCCCGCGGGTACCGTCGGCGACTATATCGATGATGTACCCGTCGGCGGAGTCATCGTGCTCGACAATGGCGGCCGCGAGGACTGCACCGTCTGGGGCGACATCCTCACCGAGATTGCCCATCGACGCGAAATTGCCGGCACGGTGATTGATGGCATCAATCGCGATGTGGCGCTGTGCCAATCGCTCGGCTACCCCGTCTATAGCCGCGGCAGCTGGATGCGCACCGGGAAAGACCGCGTGCAGGTCGAAGGCGTGAACATCAATGTGACGATCGGCGCTGCGCGCGTGCAGCCCGGAGACATCCTGCGTGGCGACGCCGACGGGGTGATCGTGATCCCACGTGAACACGAGGAGGCCGTGCTGGCGGCGGCCGAGGAGATCGCCGCGGCGGAAGTACACATCCGCGAAGCGACCAGAGCCGGCATGCGGCTGGATGAGGCTCGGAAGCGCTTTCGCTACCATCAGCTGCAGAGCCACAAGTCATGAGCCGCGCGATCGATCCCGCGCTCAGCACGCGCGCGATCACCCCCCGGCTCGATGCCGCGCTGCTCAAAGCCGCGCACGAGCTTTCCTCTGCGACCGTGCACGAAGCCAGCGGCAAGCGCGGCGCCCTGCCCAGCGCCATCAAGCCGGTCGATCCACGTTTCCGGCTCTGCGGCACCGCTTTCACTGTGCAATCCCCCGGCGGGGACAATCTGTGGATCCATCGCGCCATGGATCTGGCCTCTCCCGGCGATGTGCTGGTGGTTGACGTGAGCGGCAGCTATGAGCACGGCTACTGGGGCGAGATCATGTCGAGCGCGGCGCGGCAGCGCGGCCTTGCCGGCCTCGTCATCAACGGCTGTGTGCGCGATGGCGTGCTGCTCGGCGAGATCGGCTTTCCGGTGTTTGCCAGGGGCCTGTGCATCCGCGGGACGGAAAAGGACTTCGGCGCCCGCGGGTTCATTAATTATCCGCTGCTGCTCGGGGATGTGACCGTCAGCGCGGGCGACCTCATCCTCGCAGATGCCGATGGGGTGGTCGCCGTGGCTGCCGATGCGATCTCCGGGGTTCTCACTGCCGCGCGGCGACGGGACGCTGAGGAGGCTGCGATCCTGACGCGCATCGCAGCCGGCGAGCGCACGCTCGACATCTATGGCTGGCGCAGTCCACCGTCGTAGCGATCGTGGCTACCGATCAGGACACCTTCAAGCTCGGCATGCGGCGCCTGCCGGCGGGAGTGTGTTTGATCACCACGCGGTGCGCCGATGGCTCCCGTCGCGGCATGACAGCCACCGCGGTCTGCTCCGTGTCGGCCGCGCCGCCCACCCTGTTGTGCTGTATCAACCGCCGTAATTTGACCTATGAGGCGATCCGCGACTCGGCCACATTCGCGGTCAACGTGCTCTCGCTCGAGGACCGTCCGCTTGCCGACCTGTTTGCAAGTCCGGTAAGCGCAGAGGAGAAGTTCGCCTCGGGGCTGTGGCGCTCGCAGGTCACCGGCGCACCGTTGCTGGAGAGCGCGCTGGCGGCATTTGATTGCAGCGTGAGCCGGGATGTGGCGGTTGGCACGCACGGCATCCTGTTCGGCTTGATCGAGGACGTGAGCGTGCGCCACGCGGCGGCGAAACCGCTGCTGTACGTGCACGGCGCCTACGGCGGCTTCCACTCATACGCCGAGGCACGCGAACTCGAGAGCCTCTGGATCCCGAGCTGGGACTACGAGCCCAATTAGCCAGATGTTTTATCTGCGCTACTTACCAGTCGTCTTGCCGCCTCTATGACAGCCTGACGGCGCATTTGCATTTGCGTGCGCTTGCCGATCCACGGGTCTATCTGATGCACAAATTGCGGCGCGGTGGCCCATGACAGGGCCAGTCCGACGAGCAGGTTGAGCAGTGTCAGCGGTTCCCAGTGCGCATCAATGATGCCGGCCCGCTGCGCTTCCCGGATCAGTTCCATCCTCTGCTTAAGGGAAACGATCCTCGGATCAGACGTGTCCAGGATCGATAAGGTCTTGTCGAGCGCCAGCCATTGCGACAGGCGAACATCATCTGGGTTGCTCGCATAGAAGTCGAACAGCCTGCCCATATAGCCCAGCAAATCCATCGCGTCGAACTGCGTCGCCTGGTCCACCTGACGATGCCGCTCCTGCATGACCGCATCGACCAGGTCAGCCTTGTTGCGGAAATAGGCATACATCCGCTCCTTGCTGGTGCCAGCAGCTTCCGCGATCCGATTGATGCGTGCACCTGCTGCGCCATACCGGACCAGCTCTTCTCGCGCCGCATTGAGGATGCGATTGCGTGAATGCTTGAACCTGGCGTCTGGATTTTTGCTTCGCTTTGCCTCACGCATAATACAATACCAACTGGTTTGACATCGGTCCGACTCTCCTAATACACTATTGGCTAGAGCTACGCTGCTGGAATTTGAAAATCAAATCGCGGAAGAAACCAAGCTATGAGAACGCTAATGGATGTCGCGGCCGCCAGGATTAGCGACGCCGATCTCGAACAATATGATTCCGATGGCGCCATTTGCCTGCGTGGGCTGTTCGATGAGTACTGGGTCGACAGGATGCGAGCCGCGATTGCCGACATCACCGCAAGGGAAACCAGTCACAGTCGTTTCTTTTCGTTCTCGAAACATTGCATAGCGCACAAGGAACCGGAATTGATGGCGTTCGCGATGGAATCACCGGCGGCCGGAATCGCCAAGCGCATCATGCGTTCAAGCAAAGTGCAGTTTTACTTCGACCAGATTTTTGTCAAGGAGCCGGGCATGCGCGGCCCCAGCCCCTGGCACCACGATCAACCCTTCTGGCCGGTCAATGGCCACCAGATCTGTTCGGTCTGGCTGGCACTCGACCCTGTTACCAAGGCGACCAGTGGCCTTGAATACGTCGCCGGCTCACACCGGTGGGGCAAATTCTTCAAGCCGCCAGCCATAGACGGCGTCGAGCAGCAGCCAGGCTTCAAGGAAGATGACCTGATGCCGGATATCGCCGCGAACCGGGCGAGCTATCGGATGCTCAATTGGGACATGGCCCCAGGTGACTGCCTGGTCCATCATGGACTCACCGTGCATGGCGCCGGCGGTAACACATCGCTGTCCATACGCCGCCGGGCGCTTGCTACGCGCTGGGTCGGCGATGATGCCACCTATCGTGCTGATGGCGGCGATCAGCCTCTGCGTGTCGAGGGCCTCAGGACCGGGGATCCTTTGCCGCCGGACCGGTTTCCGACTGTGGACGTCTGATCGCGAGGATCAAATCCCTGAGGTGACCACGGGGACACTGCCGACCTGCACGCCATCGTTGCCGGATCGTTGCAGCGTCACGTGCCGGACCCAACGATCGTCCATCAGGGGAAAATCGCTGCGGTGGTGCGCACTGCGCGACTCCTCGCGCGCAAGCTTGGCACGCGCCACGAGCTCGGCGGTCAGTACGAGATTCGCAGCCTCCAGCGCGCTGAAGAGGTTACCGCGATCAAGCTGCGGGGCCTGCTGCCGCCGCAACTCCTCCAGCGTTCTCGCCGCCTCCAGCAGTTTGCCGCGCTCGGCAACCACGCCGGCCTTCTCCCAGGCGATCTGCTGCACGCGTGTCATGAACTCCGCCGGATCTGCGTCCCCGCCGCGCGCGGCCAACCGCGCGCACTCTGCTTCGATCTGCTGCGCATCAGGGGCCTCGGGCTCGCGGAAGCGGGCAAAGGCGGCGGCGGAGCACCCGGCGATTGCCCCGAATACCTGCGTTTCGCAGAAACCGCAACCCTGCATGCGATCGCCGCCCTGCACGCCGCCGGATGACTCACCGGCGGCAAACAGCCCCGGCAGGCTGGTGGCTGCGTGTTCGTCGATCCGGGCACCGCCCATCAGGCGCTGGAACATGAGCGTGATGGGTACGACCATGCCGGCGAGGTACTGCTGGCCGACCGGCGCGCGCGAGCGCTTCACCTGATTCTCCTCCACCTTCCATACGACCGGCCCGCGGCCTTCGATATTCTCGGTGTAGACGGCCTTGGCCATCGTGGCACGCGGCGCGCACTCGAGTGCCACCGGGTCGTACTTGAGCATCACCCGCTCGCCCAGAGAATTGAGGTAGTGAGCGCCGAAGATCGGTCCGGCGGGCGGCGAATCACGGAACTGCGTGAACTCCATATCGACCAGCGGCACGCCCGCCTGGAATGCCAGGGCATAGGAGTCCCCGCAGGTGCGGTGCACCGGGTCCACGACCTCCTCGCACAGATTCGTGTAGAGCCGGTTCACCCCGCCGGCGGCGAGCACCGTTGCGCGCGCGCGAAACAGCTGCGGCTCGCCTTGCGCGCTGACGCCCACTGCGCCGACCGCACGACCGCCGGCCTGCAGGATCCGGGTCACCATCACGCCCTCGATGATTCGAACTCCGGCCTGCGCTGCGGCCTGCCGGACCGGCAGCATGGCATTGGCGTGACCTTTGACCATGACGGTGCGACGCGCCGAGTGCCCGGCGCGCCGGGCAATGAACCAGCTGCCATCGGGATTGCTGATGAACTCCACTCCCAGCGAGCTGAGATCCTTTGCAAGCGTCGGCCCCTGTCGGATTACCTGTATCACGAGGTTGCGGTCGCAGATGCCACCCGCAGCCTTGATCCAATCCTCGAGGAACAGCTGCTCGCTATCGGTCTCATCGCCGAGCATGCCGCTGAAGCCCACGAGGGCCACGGGGCTCGAACCGCTCTGGCCGGGACTGCCCTTGTCGGCGAGCACCACGTCGGCGCCCGCCCGTGCCGCTTCCAGCGCCGCGCGGATGGCGGCCGAGCCGCCGCCGATGACCAGCACATCGGTATCGACGGTCCTCACGAGGCGGCGCTCCGCTGCGCGAGATCAGTCGGCATAGACGAATACCAGGTGAAAATCCTCGAGCTCCCGCACCATCTTCATGCGCCGCTTGCACATGAAGCAGGTGAGGATCTCTCCCGGCTGCAGCGCCTCGCCGGTCCGACAGCCGCTCGGCTTGCCGCAACTCGGGCACTGGAAGATATAGCCGGGCAGCGGTCCGCAATGGCCGCCGCCACAGCAGTAGTCCGGCTCAAGTCTCAGGTCAAATTCGGTGTCGATCATAACTGCACGATCTCCACAAGCGGCATCGCCGTGGCAGCTGTCTATCTCGCAACTCTCTTAGTGCTAAGTTACTTTCAGGGTACCACAGCGTCAAATCGATCGGCGAGCGGCTTGCCTCAGTCGTAGGGCGAGACGCCAAAGGCCGCATTAGCGGCCCGCAGCAACTGGCGCAGCAGCCGGGCCGACTGGCGGCGCTGCGCGGCAGTGAGGCCGGCCATCAGCGAGGATTCTCGTGCGGCCACGGCGGCCATCGCCGCCTCAATCAGCTTGCGCCCCAGCGCGGTCAGTTCTACCAGCACCCCGCGGCGATCATGCGGATGCACCAATCGGCGGACCAGCTTGCGGCGCGCGAGGCGGTTGATGACGCCCGTGAGTCCGCCGGAGGTCAGCGGCACATAACGAGGGCTGAGCTCCGAGGGGCTGCTGCAGAAAGGGGGGCCTGCGCGGCGCAGCCCGCCGAGCAGGCGGAATTCGGTATCAAGCAGGCCGAATTGCGCCAGCACGCGCTGCGTGTCCTTCTGCATGAGCGTGGCAACGCGCGACACGAGTGCCGCGATCTCGCGCGCCACGGCGTCCTGGCGCGGCACCACGGCGCTCCACTCGGCAACGATGCGGTCGACGACCGCCTCTCCGAAGGGCTCGAAACCGCTGACCGGCTTGACCGAGGAGGGTTGGCCGCGCGCTCCCCGGCGGGTGGCTCGAGCGGCGGGGCGTGGATGTCGTGGTTTGGGCATGGGGCGGCGGGCATTGTTGGCGTTAATGCCATGATATCCGAGCCGTGCGCGCAGCCGGAATAACCGCCCGCCCCTCGTGTACTACAAAATGGTATTCTCTGTTGACTGCGACGATGGGGGCGAAAGCAGATCATTATGGGACGTCTGGACGGCAAGGTTGCGTTGATCACTGGCACAGCGGGCGGCCAGGGGCGCGCCGCGGCGCTGCTGTTCGCGCGCGAAGGCGCGCGCGTAATTGGATGCGATCTGAAGGTGGCCGCCTCCGAGGAAACCGTCGCGCTGGTGCGGCAAGCCGGCGGTGAAATGATTGCGATGGCGCCGGTGGATCTGTCGGTGCCGGAACAGGCCAGCCGCTGGGTCAATGAGGCGGTTGCTGCCTACGGCGGCATCGACATCCTCTACAACAACGCCTCGACCGGCCGCGTGGGCCCGTTCGCGTCACTGTCGCTCGAGACCTGGCAGTTCACGCTGCGCAACGAGCTGGATCTCATTTATCTGGTGACTCGCGCCGCGTGGCCGCACCTGGTGGCGCGCAAGGGCGGCTCTATCATCAACACCGGCTCAATCATCGCCGCCCACGGCACCGACATGCCGATGAGCGCGCACGGAGCGGCCAAGGCCGGCGTCGTGGCGCTCACCGTGCATCTGGCGATCGAGGGCGGTCCGCTCGGTATCCGCGTGAATGCGGTGAGTCCGGGCCTGATCGCGACCGAGATGTTCACGGAACATCTGAAGGATCCCTTTGACGGCATGCACAAGCAGGTGCGCACCTCCCCGCTCGGGCGCGTCGGCCGCGCGGAGGATGTGGCCAAGGTGGCGCTGTTCCTCGCCAGTGATGACTCCGCCTACGTGACCGGTACGAACATCGTGGTGGATGGCGGTCAGACGCTCGGCGTCGGCATGTCCTTCGGACAGGAAAGCCGCGCAGCACCGCCTGCGGTGTCGGCCACGGCCACGACGGCCACAACCACGAAGAGCATCCGCATTCCGACGGCGGATGGCACCGCTGAAGGCTATATCGTGAGCCCGCAGGGGGGCGGCCCCTACCCCGGCGTACTGCTCTACTCCGACATCATGGGCGTGCGCGGGGTGTTTCTCGAGATGGCACAACGCCTGGCGGCCGCAGGCTTCCTGGTGCTGCTCCCGAATCTTTTCTATCGCAGCGGCCCGCCGGCGGACCCGCCGCTGTCGGTGCACCGCTCGGGAGAGTTCGGCCGGCTGCTCACGCTGGCACAGTCTCTGACACGTGGAATGGTCGAGCGCGATGCCAGCGGCTATGCCGCGGCGCTGCGCGCGCATGGCGCCCGAGGCTCCATGGGCTGCGTCGGTTACTGCATGAGCGCGGCGTTCGCGATCGCCACTGCGGCCGTGTGTCCGCAGGACTTCAGTGCCGTGGCGACCTTTCACGGTGGTCACCTGTCGACGGGTTCGCCGGAGAGCCCGGACCGGCTCGCCACGCGCACGCAGGCGAACTATCTATTCGGTTTTGCCGAGACCGATGCCTTCATGACACCCGAGGCGATCACGCAACTGAAAGAGCGCCTTTCGGCGGCCGGGATTGCCTTTGAAACGCATGTCTATCCCGGCACCTATCACGGCTTTGCGATCGCCGATGCCGCCTTCGAGCCTGATGCCGCCGAGCGGCACTGGGAGCAGCTGATCGAGTTCCTGCGTCGCAGGTTGATAAATCCCTGAAGTTTCGGAGTGCCCCATGTCTCTGCTCGGTGACAATCGTCTGAAGCTGGGTGTGTTCGCGGCCAACCTCGATGGCGGGCTCACCGCCACCACCGCGGAGGAGCGCCATCGCCTGAACTGGCCGACAGCCAAAAAAGTCGCGCGTCTGGCCGATCAGGCCGGCTTTGAGCTGCAGGTACCGCTCGCCCGATGGCGCGGCCTGGGGGGCATCACCAACTTCAACGGCTGCAACTACGAACCGCTCACCTGGGCCGCAGGCGTGGCGTCGGTCACCGAGCACTCGAATGTGTTCGCGACCATCCACGTGCCAGTGATCCATCCGATTGTCGCCGCCAAGCAGATGACTACCATCGATCACATCTCCAACGGCCGATTTGGCTTCAATCTCGTCTGCGGATGGTTTCCGGCGGAGTTCGCGATGTTCGGCGCTCCGATGATGGATCACACCAAGCGCTACGAGTATGCCGCGGAGTGGCTCGAAATCGTGCGTCGCCTGTGGACCGCACAGGAGGAATTCAACTACGAGGGCAAGTTCTTCCGCATCGAGAAGGGCGTGAGTCAACCGAAGCCGATTCGAATGCCGATGCCGCCGGTGATGAATGCCGGGCAGTCTCCGACCGGTGCGCACTTCGCCGCACGGTATGCCGATATCGCCTTCCTTAGCATCGCCGAGAGTGAACCGCTCGATGTGGTGCGGGCGAAGTTCGCCTCGCTACGCCGCCTGGCGCACGAAGAGTACCAGCGCGAGATCGAGATCTGGACCAGCTGCTGGGTGATTTGCCGGCCGACGGAAGCTGAAGCGCAGCGTTTCCGCGACTACTGCATCCTGGAACACGGGGATGCGGGTGCGGTCGATGGCCTGCCACCGGAGGTGCTGCCGCCGAAGGATACCCCGCCCGAGATCCTGGAGCAGTTCCGGATCAAGGCGAGGGCAGGCTTTGGCGGGCTGCACGTCGTAGGCACACCCGATCAGGTGGCCGATCGAATGAAGGACATCGCCGCGCTGGGAGCTGACGGCATCATGCTCAACTGGGTCAACTACGAGGAAGGCATCACGACCTGGAGCCGTGAGGTGATGCCGCGCCTGGAGGCATCAGGATTGCGCCGGCCGTTCAATTTGGGCTTCTCTTGAATACTAAGTGAGGATGTAACATGGCAAAGGGACCGTTCCGCGCCGACCACGTCGGCAGTCTGCTGCGTCCAAGGGCCGTAACCGAGGCGCGCGCACGGCGCGGCCGTGGTGAGATCGACGCCGCCACGCTTGCGGAGATTGAAGACCGCGCGATCGAACAGCTCATTGCAAAGCAGGAAGAGATCGGGCTGCGATCGGTCACCGACGGAGAATATCGGCGCGAGAACTGGGCACTGGATTTCCTCTCGGGGCTCGGCGGGACGCGCGTCGTGGAGCGCGAGGTGGCTGCCGCGCTGCGCGGCGGCCAGATGCAACAGGCTCGCACCATGCCGGTGACCACCGTCGCCGGCAAGATCCGTTTCGCGGGCCATCCGATGCTCGAGCATTTTCGCTTCCTCAAGGCCCATACGCGGGCGACAGCCAAGATGACCATTCCCTCCCCGGCGATGCTGCTGTCGGCCTCGCGTGACTGGCGCGAGACGGTGGACCAGGCTGTGTATCCGGACGTAGAGGAGCTGTATAACGATCTGGCGCTTGCCTATCGCACGGCAATCCGCGCCTTCTACGATGCCGGCTGTCGCTACCTGCAGCTGGATGATGTGAACCTGGCGTATCTGTGCGATGCAAACATGCGCGAGCGGCTCCAGGCGCGCGGGGATGATCCGCAGGCGCTGCTCGAAACCTGGGTACGCACCTTGAGCACCGCGCTCGCCGAACGGCCGACGGATCTGACGGTGACGACCCACATCTGCCGCGGCAATTTCCGCTCCACCTGGTTTGCGCAGGGCGGATACGAGGCGATCGCCGACGCGCTCTTCAACCGCATCGACTATGACGGATACTTTCTCGAGTACGACTCGGAGCGGGCGGGTGGCTTTGAGCCCCTGCGCTTCGTGCCCAAGGGCAAGAAGCGCGTCGTGCTCGGCCTTGTTACGACCAAGACTGGCGCGCTGGAGGATAAGGCCGTGATCAGGCAGCGCATCGAGGCGGCCAGCCAGTACGTGAGCCTGGATCAGCTCGCCTTGAGCCCGCAATGCGGCTTTGCGAGCACGGCGGAGGGCAATGACCTGAGCGAATCCCAACAATGGGCAAAGCTCGGCGAGGTGGTCGAGTTGGCGCGCGAGCTGTGGCGCGATGCCTGATGCGCGCGCGCTGAACCAGTGCATTCGCACATGAGAATATTGTCGATCATCGGCGCGCTCGTGCTACTGACGAGCGTGCAGCTCACGGCGGCATCGCCGGTGCCCCCATTCTTTCCGGCGAGCGCCGAGCGCGGCCAGACCCTTGCCGCGACCTGTCTCGTCTGCCACGGACCGCCCAATCTCCCGGTGGGGTCGCCCGAGATCCATCCGCCGAAGCTCATCGGGCAGCGTCCCGATGCAATTTATCTGGCGCTGCTCGCCTATCAGCGCGGCACGCGCGCCAGCGCGATCATGGGACCGATCGCCAGCGCGCTGTCGCTCCAGGACCTGCGCGATCTTGGGGCGTACCTGGCCGCCGAAGGACCGGACAAACCGCCGATCGCCGCCGACGCCGACAGCTGGGCGCACGAGAAGGTGCACCGCGACTGCACCGGATGCCATGGCGAGAGCGGCATGGGCGAGATGTGGGGCATCCCGGTAATCACAGGACAGAATCGCGATTACCTCGTCTATGCCCTCAATGGCTACCGCGACGGCACGCGGCGCAACGCCACCATGGGCCCCATCGCCTCGCGCCTGACGCCGCAGGAGATCGAGCAGCTCGCGAGTTATTTCTCTGATCAGAAGCATCTGAGGCTCACGCGATGAGCGCGCGAGCCCAGACTCTCCTGTTACTGGTGCTGCTCACGGCCTGCACCCGCGAGGGACCGGTGCCGCGACCCACCGCTGATACACCCTCAGCGGTTGCCGCCACGGTTGACATGGTGGACATCCCGGCCGGGCAGTACACCATGGGCACCGATGCCTCCGTCAGCTTTCAGAACGGCTTTCCGCCGCACGCCGTGAGCGTGCGCGCTTTTCGCCTGGCTCGATATGACGTGACCTTCGATCAGTACGATGCGTTCGCACGCGCCAAGAAGCGGGATCTGCCGACGGATGAGGGTTGGGGGCGCGGTGAGCGGCCCGTAATCCATGTGAGCTGGCTCGATGCAAAGGCTTTCATCGAGTGGTTGAACGAGGGCACCGGCCGGCACTTCCGGCTGCCAAGCGAGGCCGAGTGGGAGTATGCCGCGCGAGCAGGCACGACCACGGCTTACTGGTGGGGCGATCAGCCCGATCCCAACAAGGCTAACACCGCCACCAACGCCGGCGCCGATCACTATCGTTATACCTCTCCGGTCGGCGTCTTCCCTGCCAACGCCTTCGGCCTGTACGACGTGTCTGGAAACGTCTGGCAATTCACCGAGGATTGCCGCCACGGCAGTTACGAGGGCGCGCCGACTGATGGAAGCGCCTGGATCGAGGGCGTGTGCGACAGCCGCGTGTTACGCGGCGGCAGCTACGCGAGCATCCGCCGGGGCATGATGATCGCCGCGCATTCGGCCGCCGGCGAGACGTTTGACTCGACCGAGTTGGGGTTCCGCCTGGCGGAGAGCCGCTGAGTGGTGACAGCACATAGGCGTGCGGTGCGATGCTTGCTCGTGGTCGCTGCCCTCGTCCCGACAGTGACTCGAGCCGACTGCGACCCCGCTTGCCTGGTTGGCGCGGCCGACGGCTACCTCAGCGATCTGTCGGCCCACTCCCCTGCGGGATCGCACTTCGACCACAAGCTTGTTTTCACGGAAAACAATACGCCGTTGAATGCCGGTGAGGCCCTGTGGAGGACCGTCAGCAAAGTGGGCCCGGCTCCGATTCATGTTGCCGACCGCGCCACTGGACAAGTCGCGGTCCTGGTCGCCGTTGAGGAAGGCGGGCGCCCGGCCCTGCTGGCAGCGCGACTGGCACTCAAGCACGGCAAGATCAATGAACTGGATACCGTAGTGGCCCGCCGGGAATCAACCCCCTTTCTCAAGCCCGAAGGTTTTGCGCACGAGGCTGCGCTGATGGAATCCCCGCTGACACCGGTCGAACGCCGGCCGCGGGCCCAACTGGTAGCTATCGCCACCAACTATTTCCGCAATCTGGTCGACAGCGATGCGCCGTTGCCCGAGTTCGATGAGAGCTGCAATCGGATCGAAAACGGCGTGCAGTCGACCAACAATCCCCTGCCAGCCTCGAGCGATGCCGGCACGGCGCTCAACGCCCCTTTCAGCACCCTCAGCTGCCTCGCACAGTTCAAGGCCCGCAGCCTGACCTTCGTAGCGCGCATCCGTGCTTTGAGCTATCCGGTCATCGACGAGGAGCACGGATTGGTATTTGCCACTGCGATCTTTGACCACGATGGTCTGGCGCGTCGCGGTAGCGCTTCCGGGCAACTCTCCGTCACGCTACCGAGTCCCTACAGCTTCCTGGTGCGGGAACTGTTCAAGATCCGCAGCGGACGCATCGCCCATATCGATGCGGTACTGGTCAACGTCCCCTTCGGCGGCCAGTCAGCGTGGAAGTCGGAGGAGTCAGGGATCCATCTGCCATAAGCCACGGCGGGCTGGCGGGCATTCGAAAGCGGACGTATAATATTCACTTTCGCTAGACCTAATCCTCTACATCAAACTGCAGAAGAGACTTCCAGCTCCATTCGATGAGATGGAGTCGCGATGTCCCAGACGAGCTTAGGTACGGACGGGGCAACGATCCCCAGGAGCGCAGGGGTGAACGTCGCGACGATGGAATCGATGGTCGGTCTTCAGCCCACATCCACGGCATCTCCGCCGTTCCGCTTTTATGATAACCGCCAGAAATACCTGGCATTCGTCAACACCTGCAACGAGAAGTCAGCCGTAGCGCGCCGGGCAGCGCTTGAGCTGGCACAGCTAAGACCCTCGCCGCCTGCCATCCGCCTGTTCGATGCCGGCATGGGGGATGCCACCGTGCTGGGGCGCCTGATGCGCAGCGTTCACCATCAGTTTCCGACCGTGCCGATGCTGGTGGTGGCAAAAGAAATCAGCCTGGAGGATGTGAGACTGGGTCTGGAAAAGCTTCCTGACCGGCTGTTCGAGCATGCCGCTACGGTTTTCGTTGTCACCAACCTGACCTATGCCGAGGCTCCGCGGCTGATGTCGCGCGACCTTCAATCCGCCGCCTCGCTGAACTGGCAGGAAGTGCGCTTGACGGGCAGCTCGGCGCACGAGTATGCGGAACAAATCGAAGAACTCGGGCCAACCTTGACCCACGGTTGGCAGACGAAGCCCAGTCCCAGGACAGGCAATCCAACTTACGTGCGTCCCTCGGTGCTGGTGATTTACCGCGAGGATCATCGATTTCTACTCGATGCCGTGATACCCAAACCAGGCCGGACTTTTGAGAGCTACGATCTGATCCTGGCGTCACAACCCTGGCGTGCGCGGATGTCGGCCAAGTTCAAAGCCGAGAAAGTGCTCGCGCCCCTGAGCCGGAGCCTGGCGCCCGGCGGACGACTGCTGGCGATTCAATCCTGCGGTGCGGACCCGGGATTGGAAATCGTGCAGAAACTCTGGCCGGGCGAGAACCCGTTCCAGGTGGATCGTCATCAGCTGATCGCAGCGCTCCGGCAGGAGCTGGGGCGCGACGCACGCGACTTCCATCTTCAGGCTCTGCCGGATGACAAGAGCGTGTTTCGCTACGAGATGCACACGCTGCCTTCCGAGATCGGCGATCGCATCGGCACCTCGACCCTCTATGCCGCCTGGAACGCGGCCATCTACGTCAATCAGATCGAAGATGAGCGGCTCGATGCGGTCGTCACCACGGGCGCCTACCTCCGTGCCACGCAGCAGGTACTGCAAAGCCATGGCGGTCTATGGTTCAACGATGAGACTTTCATAGTGTCGCGCCGGCGCCCCTAGATGCTGCCGGCAAGTCGCTCGGCGTTGGCCGAGTACACGAGTGAGGACCTGAAGTCGCAGATCGTGCACTTTGTGCGCGGCGCCTCGACCGAAATCACGCCCGGTGACGAGCGCAGTCTGCCGGAATTAAGTTCCTATCTTCCCCCCGGCGCCGCTGTCTATGTGGCTCACACCCCTCGGGCGTCGTTGAGCGATGTGGTGCGCACAGCCCTGGCGGTGCAACGCGCCGGATTCCTGGCAACACCGCACATTGTCGCGCGCCGCATCTCCAACGCACTAAGCCTGCGGCGCGCGCTGGCGCAACTGCGAGCGGGCGGGGTTGAGCAAATTCTGCTCATCGCCGGTGACGCGCCGCAGCCGACCGGAGAGTTCTATACGGCGCTGGATGTGCTGGAATGCGGTGCGCTGCAAGAGGCGGGTATTGCCCGCATCGGCGTGGCGGGGCACCCGGAGGGGCATAAGGCAGTCGGGCCGCTGCTGCTGTGGGAAGCGCTCCAGGCCAAGCAAGCCTTTGCCGTTCGCACCGGGACACGGATGCACATCGTCACTCAGTTCGGCTTTAACGCTGACGCCCTGAGTGACTGGGGCTTTCAACTTCCGCGCCACGAGATTCAATTGCCCGTGCACGTGGGCATAGCAGGTCCCGCACCTCTATCCAGGCTCATTCACTTTGCCATGCAATGTGGGATTGGAGCCTCGCTGCGCAAGGTCATGCTCAATCTGAGCGCGGTCGGCAGTATCGCTGAGCTGGCGATCAGCCCCGATCAGCATCTGCTGCGCCTGGTCAGCATGGCGGCGTCACCCAGCGTGCAGATCGTGGCACCGCACTTCTTTAGCTTTGGAGGTTCTATGGAGACGGCGCGCTGGATCTCCCAGATTGCGGCCGGGCGTTTCCAGATCGATAAAGAGGCTGGCAAGTTTCGGATGGAAGCTTAAGGGGATCAACATGCGATTGGATGCAACAGCACTGATGGGTGTCGCCGCGGGCCTGTCGCTGATGGTCTCGGCGCTTGCAACCGGCGGCACGGCAGGCGCAGAGGAAACTACCGCGACCCGCAAAGTTGCGCAGGCATTTATGCAGCAGTTGTTCGTCGAGCAGGACTCATTCGGCGCCTACCGCAAGTACGTCGCACCGGACTTCGTGCAGCACAATCCCGAGATGGCCGACGGCATTGCCGGCCGTGAGGCGTTCTTCACCGAACGTGCCAAACAGTCTGGGGGTCATCCGGCTCCGCTGGTGAACGTCTACAACATAGTGCTCGTGGACAAGGACCTGTTCGCTATCCATCATCACGCCTTCAGCGGTCCGCAGGACAAGGGACGCGTATTCGTCGATATCTGGCGCGTCGCGAACGGCCGCATCGTCGAGCATTGGGATGTGATTCAACCTTACCCCGAGACCATGATGCATACCAATGGCATGGGATGCGGCCATGGAGAGACCTACGCCGAGGCGGTAAAGCTCGTCTCCTCGCCCGAGCATCCGACCTGTCTGCTTCCTGATGGCCGCGCAGGGCGGGATGCGTCCATTGGGGTCATCAACGACTACACGGCGGGCATTCGAGGCGGGGATGTGCGCGGTTCCATTTTCAGATGGTTCACGCCGGACTATCGCCAGCATAGTCCCAATATTGCCGATGGCCGTGACGGTGCCGTTGAGTATCTCGAGCGCGAATACGGCGACCCCTCCAAGCCCAGGCCGCACGCCAATGCGACGCGTATCATCGCTGAAGGCGACTACGTGCTCGAGCATCGGCAGGTGCTGTATCCCGGAGCCACGCGCCTGAGCACCAACATCGATATCTTCCGGGTCCGCGGCGGCAAGATCAGCGAGCATTGGGACGTCAAACAGCTGGTGCCGGAGACGCCCGCAAACAAAAACGGTATGTGGTAGCCGGCCTGGCCGCGACCTAGTCTCAGAGATCCACGCGCGCCTGACCGCCCCGAAGCGCGTCGATGCGCTGTGCCAGATATGATCGCAGCGATTCGGGCTCCCGCCCGGTCAGATCGCGAACCGCGGGCGCGACAAGGGCGTGATAGCCGTGGCGGGCGCAGATATCGAAGCCCACGGCCGCTTCCGGAAAGCCCGGCGGCAGGCCACTCGCGGCGAAACTGCGCAGTGACTCCTCGTCACTGGTGTGCACATGCCTGATGGTGGTTCCGGTGAGTTCCCGTGCGATGCCGAGGACATCATCCGTGGTCAGTGCCTGAGGTCCGCCGACGTCATAGATCCGGCAGTCGGCCCAATCCCCGAGGAGCGCCGCGGCATCCGCCGCGGCGCAGTCCTGCCGCGTCACGTAGGCGCGGGCCCCGGCACCCAGAGAAGTACGCAGTTCTCCGCAGGCGAGCGCCGAGGGCAGGAACAGGAACACGTGTTCGGAGTACATGTTGTGACGCAGGATCGTCCAGGGAAGCGGGCTCGCGAAGATGGCGCGCTCGGTCCAGAAGTGATCGGAGACGACGGCGCTGATCGGATTTGGATTGGGAGAAGCGCACGACGTATAAAGCAGATGCCCGACACCCGCGCGTTCGGCGGCGGTGACCACCCGGCCCTGTTGCTCGCCCCGGCGGCCGATGGCATGGGTACTGATCATGAGCATGCGGTCTACACCGACGAGCGCCGCGCTGAGGGTGTCCTCATCGTCGTCGAAGTCGAGACGTCGGACTTCGACCCCACGGCGGCGCAGGTCATCGATCTGCGCTGGCGTGCGCGTGGTGGTCACGACGTGATCGGTGCCCTGTCGCAGCAACAGTTCAATGACTTCACGTGCCAGACGCCCGCTGCCGCCTGTGACCAGCAGGGTGCGCTTGCCTGTTACGCTTGTCATGAGGAGGCCTCCGCGGTGAGCTGTTGCGAATCTAGTGCCATCGGGGCCGCGCGACCCAGGATCATATCTGCGGCTTTCTCGGCGATCATCATGGTCGGCGCATTGGTGTTGCCGCCGACGATGGTCGGCATCACCGAGGCATCTGCTACGCGCAGCCCCTCCAGCCCGTGGACCCGCAGCTGTGCATCGACCACCGACTCGGCCGAATTCCCCATGGCGCATGTTCCGACTGGATGATGCGATATTCCTGCGCTTTGGCGAACGTAGGCATCAAGCTCAGCATCCGTTCGTACGCCAGGCCCGGGCATGACCTCGGCTCCGACCAAGCGGGCTGCAGCCTTGGCGCCCAGCCACGCGCGAATGATCTGTACGCAGCGGCGAAGCGCCGCGCGGTCAGCGTCCGCCGCCAGCAGGTTGAAGCAGATCTCCGGAGCTGCCTGCGCATCGGCGGAGCGCAGCCGCACCACGCCGCGGCTCTGCGGGTGCAGCTGCAACCCACCGGCGGAGATAAAGTGTCCCACTCCCGGCCTCACCACCGGAAGCCAGGGCCGCGCATGCATTGCGACAGGGGTCGCCATTAATTGGACGTCGGGGCGATCCAGGCCCGCTTCGCTGCGGCAATAGCCTTCGATGCCGAACGGCATGCTCGCGGCAGAACCGCTCTTGAACAGCATCCAGCGCGCCACGGACCGCGCGAGCCGATCCATGCGCAACTGCGGCTCGAAGCTATCGGCACCACTCGCGCGGTAGAGGGCAAAGATCGTTGGATGCTCCTGTAGGTTCTGACCCACGCCCGCCAGGTCTTGTACCGGCCTGATTCCCAGCTGGGTGAGCTCGCTTGCCGGTCCGATTCCGGACAGCAGCAGGGTCTTCGGTGAGTTGAACGCACCTGCCGCCAGGATGACTTCCGCATCGGCGTGCGCGCGAGTGCGCACGCCATTGATTTCGAACTCGACGCCCGTGGCCCGCGCACCTGCCAGCACTATCCGCGTCACGAACGCACCAGTGATAATTCGCAGATTGAGCCGCTGCATGCCCGGCCTCAAATATGCTACCGCGGCGCTCATACGCCGACCGCCATGGATGGTGAAGTCCGGCACCAGGAAGCCCTCTTCCACGGCACCGTGACAGTCATCGATGCAGGCATAGCCGAGTTCACGGGCCGCTTCCAACAAGACCGTCCTGCCAACCTCGGTCGGATCGTGCACGCGACTTACCATGAGCGGACCACGGCTGCCGTGATAGACAGAATCACCGCGCCAGTTGCTCTCCGATCGGCGAAAGTACGGCAGTACCTCTGCGAACGACCAGCCCGCCAGGCCTCTCGCGGCCCACCCGTCATAGTCGGTGCTGTGGCCGCGCGCGTAAATCATGCCGTTGATGGACGAGCAGCCCCCCAGCACCTTGCCTCGCGGGATCGGCACGGTGCGATTCCCCGCGCTGGATTCAGGTTGCGACTGATAACCCCAGCCATAGCGGCTCGAGAAGGCTGCTGTCAGCCAGGTGAGCGGCATGCTGAGGATCGCGGCGTTATCCGGCCCACCGGCCTCGAGCAACAGCACCGAGGCGGCCGGGTCCTCGGATAGCCGGCTCGCCAGCACACAACCAGCCGAGCCGCCACCGACGATCACGTAGGTTGCCCGTGGTGAGGACTGACGCAGGCCGGCAAGGGTGCGCGGATCGGTCACGTTGCTGCTCGTATGTGCAAGACGCCGACCGAGCGCTCACGCCATCGCGTTAGCGCGCTGCCCCTGCTGCCTGGCAGTGCGTACACCGAACGCGAACAGCGCCGCGAGCAGTGCCGCCCCGAAGCAGGCGAAGTATGCGTACCGAACCGACCTCTCGACATCCAAACCCAGCGCATCGCCGGAGCCCGCGATGGTCAGCACCATGGCAACGCCGAGCGCCAGCCCGATCTGCTGCGAAGTCATCACCACGGAAGTAACTATGCCCTGTTGGCCGGCAGCCGCATTCGCCGTAGCGTTCGACATGAGTGCAAAGGCAACGAAGGGCCCGCCAAAGGATGAGAGCACCAGGGGAACGCCGACAAGCATCAGATAGCCGCCGTGGGGCAACAGCGGCGGCAGCAACAGAAACAACCCCAGGCCAGCCAGGTAGATCAGATTGGCCACAAACAGGTTCAAACCAAACGAAAAGCGGCCCATGGCATACGCAAGCGCGCCTCCGGTGGTGATATTGACCAGCGCCTGCGGCAGCATCCCGAGTCCGGACTGCGCCGCCGAGAAACCCATGACCCGCTGCATGTAAACATTCGGCAGTATGAACATGGCGGCTGCCGCCATCATGATGCACAGGGTCGTCAGATTGATCGCGATCAGGCGCCGGTCGCGAAACAGCGCGATTGGCACCAGCGGCTCGGCGATCGAGCGCTCGTACAGGAAGAAAAGCGCGTAGCACATGAGACCGCCGGCGAGCGTTGCCAGCACCTGCAGCGAGCGCCACCCACCCTGCCCTATCTTCGTCAGCGACCAGACCAGCATGGCCGTGCCCGCGGCCATCAGGACCGCGCCGACGATGTCGATCGAACCGGTCAGATTGCGCGCCGGCTCGCGCCGCACCAGGATCCACCCGAGTGCGAGCGTAACCAGCGCCGTTGGCACGTTCATCAGGAACACCACGCGCCATCCGAAGTAGGTCGTGAGCGCGCCGCCGAGCGTGGATCCCACGATCATGGCCGCACCCTGCGAGGCGACGTAAATACCCACGGCGCGATCACGTACGGGACCGGCCGGCAGATAGTTGCCAATCATGGAGAAGCTGGCGGGGCCGATCAGGGCGAAGCTCATCCCGCCGAGCGCGCGCGCCACGATCAGCGTTGCTGCGCCGGTCGCGCTCGCGGCCATCAGGATTCCAATGAGGTACAGCAACAGCCCGGCCGCGCAGACGCGCATCGAACCGTACAGGTCCGTCAGCCGGCCGCCCAGTATCAGGAAACTCGCAAACATAAGGGTACTGACGGCGCCGATCATGGACAGCGCCGTCGCTGTGATGTCGAGCTGCCGCGCGATCGATGGCAGCGCCACGCTGAGTGCCGAGAAATCACCGAGCATCACAAAGCCGGAGAGCGATGCAAAGGCGACCACCAATAGATGCTGACTTCGCATTCTGGAAACTCCTGCGGCTGCCCCCGGACTTATTATCAGGCGTGCTTGCCTGTTGTCCGTAACCTACTTTATTGTCTACAATGTTGCATAGTTAAGTTGGCTTCACAAGCTCGGGCGTCAGGGAGGATATGCCGCCGGAGCCGATTGCCGGGTCCGTCTCTGACGATCTTTTTCACTTGCCGCGCCTTCGTTCGCGAATTCCACCCCCCCGGAGATTTCGCGGGCGGAGGCGCGGCGGTGTTTCCGCCACCGTATGCAATCTTGCGCCACAATACCGCTGCGCGACGCTAAAATCGCCGGCACCGCTGTACTCAGGAGGCCTTGCCATGTCACCGATTACGCGCTCACCACGCACCTGCCTCATCGCCTCCATCATCAGCGCCGCGGGCTTGTTCGCCGGACTTGCGGCGCACTCCCAAAGTGCAGGCACCGCTGCGTCCACCCAGGAAGCACAGGGGCCGATTCCGCCCGCCAACCCGCCCCAGACCGAGGCGCAGCGCAAGGCGTTTGCGCCAGGGGACCGGTCCCCGGCCGCGGTCGTCAATGCTTTTAACCAGATGGCCTTCTTTGACCATGACCCGGTCGGCGCGATGAAGAAGTATCTGTCCAAGGACTTCGTCGAACGCTATCCCGATCTGGCTCCCGGCGGTCCGGGCAGCGACAAAGACGCGACCATCCGCTTCTTCGAGACCCGCGGCTGGAAGAAGGGCGACCTAAAGCAGGACACTGTCTACCAGGTGATTGCCGACAAAGACCGGGCAATGGTGTTTCATTGCGTGACCCAGGGCCCGAACGATCGCGGCACGGCCTACGTGGATATCTTCCGGGTCAAGGACGGCCTGATCGTCGAGCACTGGGCCGTGGGTCAACAGGTCTCCGAAAAGGTCTCCCCTCGACACAGCATGTTCTAGGCGAGCGCCTTACAGGTCTGCCTTCGCGCACAGCATCGGCCGGTAATACTTCAAGTACGCCAGTAACAGCAGCACGTTGAGCAGCAGGGTCCCGCCGCCGAGCACGTAGCCGCCGAACCAGGTGCCGATCAAAAAAACGTCGAGGAGAAAGACGTTGACCGATACCGGCAGGGCGACGACCAGCGCCAGCGGCACGAAGCGGTTGACGAGCAGCGCTATCCCGGTCACCACTTCCACGCTTTTCACCAGCGTGAATACCACTCCAGTCTCCACCATTGCCTTCATGAACTGGGTAGCCAGCGGGTTTTGGGGGGGCGGAACGCTGAAGAAATGGAAGAAGAAGTTCAGTCCGTTCACCAGGAAATGCAGGCCGAACAGAATCCGCAGTACCGTTACGATTTTAGCGTTCATGTGTTGTTGAAATCCTTGGCTAATCCTTTGCGCCGTGCGCGCCACACACCGATGGCAGCCAGGCCGAGGACAATGATATAGAGCAATTGGGGTCGCATGATCAGGACGCTCCGCGCTTGGGTTAGGACCACCGGCCGCCGTACAGGGCATGCGCCGTGCCGGAGAGCAGTTCCTGCTGGAACGCCGGACTGAGTAACCGGACGGCGCGCCGGGCCAGATCAACCATATAATTGTAGCTGCCCGCGGTCTGAGAGATGTCCGATCCCCACAGCATGCGCTTGGCCCCGAAGAGCGCTACCACTCGGGCAACGATCGGAGCCGCGTCGACTCCCGCCGTGGCGAGCTTACCGAGCGGAATCGTCGTGAACTTGGTATTAACCCCCGCGAATTGCGCCACATCTGCGAGCAGCCCATCGACGCCGTAATCGGGTGGCCCGTCCAGCACGCTCATGTTGGAGAAATGATCGATGACGACGCGCGCCTCGGGCAGCTCCGTGAGGATCGCCTTCAGTGCCGTCAATCCGGCCGTTCGATTCCAGGGAAAAAAGTGCACGCATACCGGCACTGATAAGGCGTGCGCCTCGCGCCACACGGCACGGGCGTTGGTTGAGTCGAGCCAGGACAGATCCGATCCTTTCACGAGCTCCATCAAGCGGATACCGGCGGCCCCGCGCTCCTGGACCCAATGCCGAACGGTCGCGACCGCATTGTCCGCGGTCGCGTCAATGGCGCAGACCGCCACCAGCTTCTGCGGGTAGCGCAGCGCGCAGTCGCACACGTAGCTGTTATCGAAGCCATAGATCGACCCGCGCTGCACCAGCACCGCCCTGTGCACACCGTTGCAATCCATCTCCTCCAGCAGTCGCTCGACCGTCATCGGATTGGCAACCTCCTCCAGCTTGGCTGCGCCATTGCGCGGCGCTGGCGGATAGGCGATCGAATCAGCTGCGATCAGGTGCGCGTGCGCGTCGATCATCACCGGCACGGATAATCAGGAGAATGCGCCGATGGCACGCAGCTTGTTCTCATACGCTTCGCGCTGGTCGCTGCTGAGGAAGTAGCGGAAATGTGGACCCTTGGAGACAGGGCCGATCTCCCCGGAAACGAGCACCCAGCTGTTGGCTTCATCCCGGCTCGTATAGAGTTCCCCACACGCCGTCCCCGCAAACAGCTCAAGCCCGCCCTCCTGCGAATAATGCAGAGCGGCCGCTTCGATATTGCCGCGCACCGGGCGGCGGAAGCCGCTCATCGCCTCGACCCAAGAGCGCCCGGAGTCGGTACTGCGCATGAATATGGGGTTCGCCGTGCCCGTCTTGCCCCAATCGGGACCCGGTGAGATCCCCGCGCCCGCCATGAACATCACGTTGGGCTGCAGCGGGTGTATGAAGAACGGGTCGGGATAGCTGAGCACGAAACTGGGGTCCGTGACGTGCTCCCAGGAATCGCCGCCGTCCTTCGAGTGATACAGACCGATGCCCGAGGTCAGAAACAGCTCCTGCGCATCATCCCTGCGAAAGGTCACTCGATGCATGTCGCGACGAAACTTGTCGTCCGGGCGATCAAGCGAGCTCAGCTGTCGCCAGCTCTTGCCGCCGTCGGTGCTCTTCAGCAGGTCGCCCTGCTCGACGCACACATACAGTGTTTCCGGCTGCGAGGGATGCGAGGCAATATTCTTGATGTGCGGCACCGAGCGCGGAAAGAACCACTTGTCGGTGTCGGGCACATCGCGTACCGCGGACAGTGCGGTCCAGGTGACCCCGAGGTCATCGCTCCGGTAGAGCATGGCAGGCTCGGTCCCGAGGTAGAGCACGGTGCGCGCCCCGACATACTTGACCAGCAGCGTGTAGACATGGCCGGACTGCAGCCCGTTGTTGCGCGCCTCCCAGGTACGCCCCCGATCGGCGCTGACCTGCAGGCCGCCTTGAAAATGCAGCCCCGCAAACAGCAGTCCGGAGCGTGGCTCGTAGACCAGGGCACTGGCATGATTGCCGGCCAGCAGGTCTTTGCGCACGCAGCTCCACGGCGCAGTCGCCTCCGCGCGGCTGAACTCGTACACGCCCTCGGTGGTGGCCACCAGCAGGGTGCGCGCGGCGCGCTCGGACTCGCACAACGTGTTGCCGTTTGCCGAAAGACATATCACGGGCAACTCGGGTGTGGCTGACATCGGCATCTCCAACAACACTCAGAATCGTATGTAAAATTGTATACTGTGGCGGTAGGTGTCGCAAGCGACCGAACCGTGCGCCGGCCGCTGCGGCGGCGAGCACGAAAAGCATACTGTTCAGTCGTAGGATCGTGCGTATCAATTTGGCTACTTCGGAGCTTCGGCAATCACCCCCCTGTCTCCATGAGAGCCATCGTTCTGCGTGATTTCGGTCCACCCGAGGTTCTGCGCCTCGAGCCGGACTTTCCCGACCCGGTTGCCGGTCCTGGCGAGGTAGTGCTCGCAGTGCACGCCGTCTCGGTCAACCGCACGCTCGATCTTGCGGTGCGCGCCGGCAGCTATGTCGCGCCGATCCACTTGCCGCACATTCTGGGTGTGGACCCATCCGGTGTCGTGGTGGCCGTGGGTGCGGGCGTCACCGAGCGGCACGTCGGTGACCGCGTCGTCACACTGCCCTGGCGCACACGGCCGGTCGGACCGCTCGATGCGCTGGGCATTCAACATTTGGGCGGTTACGCCCAATATGTAAAGGTGCCCGCGAAAGCCACCGTACCCATCCCGGACGGCCTGGATTTCACAGTCGCAACGGTCGTGGCGCGGCATGCACCCCAGGCGTTCAATCTGCTGCGGGATCGCGCCCAGCTCAAAGCCGGCGAGTGGGTGTTAGTCATGGGCGCTTCAGGCGGACTGGGCAGCGCGGGGATACAGGTCGCCAAGCTCCTGGGAGCGACCGTCATCGCCGCCGCCGGCGCGCCGGAACGGCTCGCGGCAGCGCTGCGCCTCGGCGCCGACCACGGCATCGACTATGGCCATCAGCAGCTCACCGCCGAAGTGCTGCGGCTCACCGGGGGCCGAGGCGTCGATGTGGTATTCGAGAACATTGCCGACCCGGTGCTGTTCCCTCAGGCCTTTCACGCCATTGCGCGGCACGGACGCCTGGTGACCGCCGGCAGCCACGGCGGGGGCACGGTGCCACTGGATGTGCAGCGCCTGTACCTGTACCAGATTGCGGTCATGGGCAGCGTCGGGTTCAGCGAGGTAGATGTCTCCTTTGCCCTAGAGGCCGCCGTGCACGGGCGGTTGCGGGTGCTCATTGATCGCGTGCTGCCGCTGGGGATGGCGGCCGAGGCACATCGCCTGGTTGCCGCGCGCACGCTTACCGGGAAGATAGTGCTGGATCCGACCGCGAGCTGACGCGACAAGGCCGCGCCCACTCTTCCCCGCCACTGCCCGCTCAGCGCTGCGGTGGACGAGGACCGCCGCGTTTGCTGCGCCACCAGTCGAGCGCCACCGTCAGTAACACCGCGAAGGTCGCCGCCACGAAGGCGATCAGCTCAAAATGCGTCATTACCAGCGGATTAGGGGTGGTCAGGTCAACCATGATGTCCTCCCGGGGAGCCGCCGCGTGCCGCGCGCCACAGCGGGTCCGGCGCAGCGGACGCGACCAGCATCGCGCGGTAGTAGCCGAAGTAGCCAGCCAACAGGGCGCAATGGAACACAAAGTTTCGGATGCCGGAGATCACCACGTGAATCATCGGCGAGAAGAACGCGTTCATGACGAAGATGGTGATCGTCACGGGAAACAGCAGCACGAGGCCAAACGGCACGTAGAGGTTCGTCAGCAAGCATAGACCGCCTACTGTCTCCAGCACCTTGGCGATTTGGAACAGGCCGAGCTGCAGCGTCACATGCATGTAAGCCGCACCGAGCGCATCTGCCGGAATCGGTTGCGGCCATACACCGAAGAAGAAGTTCAGGCCGCTCGCGACGTTGAACGCCCCGAGATACACCCTGATGAACAGCAAGACGTAGCTCTCAACTCGCCGCATCGCTCCCCCTTGCTGCGTTCGTTGCGCAGTTACCAACTGGTACTTTGCGAGCAAGCGCGATTCCGCTCGCAAAATGGTAGGCTCTAGTGTCTACGCATTTTGCCTGATTCGTCAAGAATACGAAACTCAGCGATTGGATACACAGCTGCCGTCCCATGAATGCTACCCCTATGAATAGGACCGCTCGAGCACTGCCGGTGCCCGTTCCCCGCGCCATGGTCGCGCTGCTCGCGGCCATGACCGCGCTAGGTCCCCTGTCCATCGACATGTACCTGCCAAGCCTCGGCAACATTGCGCGCAGCCTGGATGTATCTATCGACTCAGTGCAGCCGACGGTTGCGATCTTCTTCATCGGGCTGGCGGCGGGGCAACTTGTCTACGGCCCGCTGTCGGATCGGCTCGGCCGGCGCGGCCCGCTGCTCTTTGGCACCCTGATCTTCATTGCGGGCTCGCTGGCGAGCGCTTTTGCCACCAGCTTGCCGTTGCTGCTGGCTGGCCGCCTGGCGCAGGCGCTCGGCGCCTGTGCCTGCGTGGTCATCAGCCGTGCGGTGATCCGCGACGGCCTGGAACTGCAGGACTCCGCGCGTCTGTTCTCGCTGCTGGCGCTGATCGGCGGCATTGCGCCCATTTGTGCACCGACCGTGGGCGCGGGGCTGCTGCTGCTGTTTGGCTGGCGCGGCATTTTCGCCGTGCTGGCGCTGTTCGGTATCTCGGTGGCAGTGTGGATGTGGTGGCTGCTGCCCGAGACACGCTCGGAAGCGACTGCGCAGCGCGCGCGCCAGGAGCACCCGCTGCGCGCTTACTGGCAGCTGCTGCGTCAGCGGCGTCTCACCGGCTTTCTGGGCGCCGGCGCCTGCAACGGTGCGGCCATGTTCACCTACATCGCCGCCTCGCCCACCGTGTTCATCGATGTGTACCATCTCACGCCGACACAGTTCGGCCTGCTGTTCGGCTTCAACTCCATCGGTCTCGTCGGCGCCAGTCAGATCAACCGCCTGCTGCTCGCGCGCTACACGGTCGAGCACGTATTGCGCGGCACGCAGGTCTGTTGCCTGATCATCGCCGTCTGGATCGGCGTTGCAGCCATAACGGGGTTTGGAGCGCTGGCGGGACTCGCCGCACCACTATTCTTCGCCATTTCTACGGTGAGCCTGGTGCAGTCGAATGCGATGGCCGGAGCGCTCGCGACCGATTCGACACGCGCCGGCTCGACCGCGGCCCTGTACGGAACCTGCTCCTTCGCCGCGGGTGCGCTGCTTGCCTGGGTATCCGGCCTGCTTTACGACCATACGGCGCGCCCGATGGCGCTGATCATTGCCGCCTGCTTCATCGGCTGCGCCCTGATGATCAGGATGGCTCTGCATCGGGAAAGCCGCGACTGAGGGTGGCAACTACGATAGCAGTCGCAGCAGGCAGTCGGTCACGGCCGCCGGCTGCTCCACAGTTGGAAAGTGGGCGCAGTCCTCCAGAATCTGCAGCGTCGCCTGCGGAATCTCGGCGGCGAGCGAGCGGGACTGATCCGGTGTGCACAGCGCATCCTCGCGCCCCGAAACTACCAGCGTCGGGCACGCGATCTGCCTCAGGATCGTGCGCGGATCAGGCCGATGCAGCAGCGCATGCACCTCGCGCGCGTAGTCCGCGGGCGTGAAGCGGCCATACATCTGCGTCAAGCCCTCCATGAGCGCGGCATCGGCCAGCGATCCGGTGTACACGATTCGCGGCAGCCAGGCAGCTGCCAGCGCGGCCATCCCCGACGCTTGCGCAAGATCGATCTGCCTCTGTCGCCGGGGTCCCTCCCCTTCGCGAACCGGATGCACCGTGGTCGCGATCAGCGCCAGCGCCTCGACCCGCTGCGGCGCGCGGCGCATGATCTCGAGCGCGACTCGTCCACCCATCGCATGCCCAGCCAGGGCAAACCGGGGCGGCGCCTGCTGCAGAATTGTCTCGGCCATCGTGTCGAGGGAGTCAGCCCCGAGCAGATGCGGCACGAGGATATCGCGAGTTGCCGACAGGGTCTCGATCTGATGCGCATACGCCCACCGGTCGCACATCGAACCCGGCAGGATGATCAGATGAGCTTTGTTGGTCTCCACGGCGCAGCTCCGGCCTCATTCCGACTGGCGAAATAGTCTGTCGAATTGTAGGCTCTTTTGTCCAACTATCCGACCGTGCAGCAACGCGCAATGGAATCTGACCAATGGACGTGATCGATACCCATTGCCATGTATCGCCCGTGTGGTTCGAGCCAGTCGAGACACTGCTGTTCCACATGGACGCTCATGGCGTCGGTCATGCGATCCTCACGCAGCTGCTCGGACAGAGCGATAACGGATATCAGACCCAGTGCGTGCGGCGTTACCCCGGACGCTTTACCAGCGTGGTAGCGGTGGATGCCGGATCGCAGGATGCCGCGCAGCGGTTGCGCGCGCTCGCTGCAGAGGGGGCGCGCGGCGTGCGGATGCGCCCGGAGACGCGAGCCGCGGGCCAGGATCCCCACGCGCTGTGGCGCGTCGCCGCCGAGCAGCACCTCGTAGTGAGCTGTGTCGGCCCCGCCGCCTCGTTTCTGACCGCAAACTTCGCCGCGCTGCTCGCCGACTTCCCCGCCGTCAACGTGCTCGCCGAGCACCTGGCTGGCTGGGGGCGTCCGGATTGTGACAGCTCAGACTCAACGCTTGAGGGCATCAGGGCACTGGCGCGCTTCAGCAACTTTCACCTCAAGGTTCCCCCGCTCGGCCAGCTGGTAAAGCGTGGTCCGCAACTACCGCCCGCGGGACGCACCCTCGAACTTGCCTCGGCGCGCGTCGCACTCGATTTGATGGCGCTGTACGGCGCGGAGCGGCTGTGCTGGGCCAGTGACTTCCCCGTGGTTTCCTCACGGGAGGGCTACGCCAATGCGTTGCACTGGACACTCGAGCTGTTCAACGAGGCCTCGCACGCCGCGCGCGCTCAGGTGTTCGCCGGGACAGCACGCGCGCTGTTTCGAGTAGGTTCGTGAACTCGCGCGCTAGCGGATAGCGCTGCGCAGCAGATCGACCCGAGCTACAGGCCGCGGCCAGAGAGTCCGGCTACCAGGCCTTCCTCGATGCGGCGGCGGTCCTCCTCGAATACCCGCAGCAACCCTGGTCGGTCACGCGCTGCGAGCGCCTTGAACACGTGCCGTTCGGTGGCGACGTTGTCCTGGTGGCTGGCGTGCGGACCCAGGGAGCGGTAGCGATCAGTCATCCGCAGCAGCCGCAACACTTCCTGCATCAGCACCTTCTGCGGCGACAACTGAAATATCATTCGATAGAAATGCCGGTGCTGAATCGCCCACTCGGCGCGATCGCCTTCCTTCATGAGCTTGTCGAGCTTCTTCAGCTGCACGCTGAGCTCGGCGAGCCGCTGCTTGTCGGGCCAGGCGACTGTTGAGAGCAGTTCGGTTTCCAGGAGAGTGCGGATCCGGTACAACTGGCGTGCCTCTTCGCTCGACAGACCCGCGACGAAGAATCCGCGATTCGGATCGTGGGCCACCACGCCCTCGCCCGTGAGCAGCTTCAGCGCCTCGCGTACCGGGACTCGACTCGCTCCGAAACGCTCGGCCAGATCGACCTGTCGCAGCTGCAGCCCGGGTGCGAATACTCCACGGGTCACCAGGGAACGAATCTCATCCGCGACGAGGGCAGGCCTGTCGGCACTCTTGCTTTTCGTCTTTTCCTTCATTGGATTCAGTACTTATGCTGCCTGCCTTGCAAAGCAGTATATTCGAAGATCGCACGGCAGGGGAGTTCGGGCCGGCAATTCCGACCCGGACAAGCGGGTTTTGCGTTGTCAGCCGGCCGCCTGACCCGTCACAATGGATTTGATCTCAAGGAATTCGGCAAGGCCGTGCTCGGCATACTGCCGACCGTTGCCGGAGCGTTTGTAGCCGCCAAACGGCGCTACGGGATTCCACGGCGGATAGTTGATAGACACGTAGCCGGCGCGCAGTTGCGCGGCGATTTCACGAGCGTGCGCCTCGGACTCGGACGCCACATAGGCGGCAAGTCCATACGGGGTCCCATTGGCGATCCGAACCGCATCCGCCTCAGTGTCGTACCCGAGAATGCACAGGACCGGTCCGAAGATCTCCTCACGCGCTATCGTCATCGCCGGATCGACGTCGGCAAACACGGTGGGCTGCACGAAGTAGCCACGCGACAGTCCGGGCGGCCGCTCGAGGCCACCGGCCGCAAGCACCGCCCCTTCTTCGATGCCGCTGCGGATGAAACCACGGACACGATCAAACTGCATACGGTTGACCAGTGGTCCGAGTTCGCTGTCCGGTGCACTGGGTGGCCCTACCTTCAGTCGTGCCGCCGCATCGGCAGCGATCTGTGCCGCGCGCCCCAGCCATTCGCGCGGTACCAGCATCCGGCTCGGAGCCGCGCATGCCTGACCCGAATTGAAGAAGCATGCTGCTACGCCCTTGCGTACCGCGGGCTCGAGCTGCGCGTCGCGCAGAATGATATTGGCAGACTTGCCGCCGAGCTCCTGTACCACGCGTTTCACCGTCGGCGCTGCAGCCTGCGCCACCGCTATGCCTGCGCGTACCGAACCTGTGAAGGAGACCATGTCGACCCCGGCATGAGCCGCAAGCGCAGCACCCGCCTCGGGTCCATCACCGTTGATGAGATTGATCACGCCGGCGGGCGCACCAATCGCCTGCACGATCTCGGCGAGAATGAGAGTACAGAGCGGAGTCACCTCACTCGGCTTCACGATCGTGGTACAGCCGGCGGCGAGCGCCGGCACGAGTTTGCACAGCACCTGGCTGACGGGCGCGTTCCACGGCGTGATGAGCGCGCATACGCCCACCGGCTCCTTGACCACATCGAAAGCGGGCCGCGACTCGACGAAGGCAAAGCTGCGCAGTACCTCGAACATGGTGGTGAGGTGTGCCTCTCCCACCTTGACCTGGCCGGCAGCCAGGCCCGTCGGTATGCCGACCTCCTGCACCAGCATCCGGGCAATGTCACCGGCGCGGGCGCGATAGGCCTCGAGCAGCCGCTGCAGCAGCGCGATGCGTTCGGCGAGCGCACTGTGCCCATAGCGCTCGAAGGCACCGACCGCCGCGTCCACGGCACGCCCCACGTCCGCAGCGTTCGCGAGCGCCACTTCGGCAATAGCGCTCTCATCGCTCGGATTGATCACCGTCGCCAGCGACCGCCCCGAGGCTCGCACCCAGGCGCCATCGATGAAGAATTCGTGCGTGTGAGTCATGTGCGACATAATAAAGTGTCTGCATTTTGGTATCCACACCCTGACTTACACAGCGCCAACACAGCCATCGCGCACGAGCATGCTCGTGCCCGTCACTATCGCCAGCTCTTTCTTCATGGAGGGGCTGGATTCCACGGTCATTACGACCTGTTTGCCTCAAATAGCATCCGCCCTCGGCATCCACGTCGCGGCGATCAGCTCGGCGATCACCACTTACCTGGTCAGCATCGCCGTTTTCATTCCCTTGAGCGGCTGGCTCGCCGACCGCTTCGAGATCCGGCGCGTTTACTGCGCGGCCATCGCCGTGTTCGCTATCGGCTCAGTGGTGTGCGGACTCAGTACCAGCCCGACGGTGATGGTACTCGGCCGCTTTATCCAGGGCCTGGGCGGCGCGCTCATGAATCCTGTCGGAAGGCTGATCCTGGTGCGCTCGTTTCCCAAGGATCAGTTGGTGCATGCGATGAGCTTCATGATCATTCCGGGCCTCGTGGGGCCGATGCTTGGGCCAGTCATTGGCGGCTCCATCGCCACGTACGCAGACTGGCGCTGGATCTTCTTCATCAACGTACCCCTCGCCGCGCTGGCGATAGTCCTGGCGCTCTCCTTCATCGATCGCTTCGAGTCTCCGCTGCCGGGCCCGTTCGATTTTCGCGGGTTCGTCCTGGCTGGCGCTACCTTTGCCTGCCTGCAATCGGCCCTCGGCCTGCTCAGCGCCGCAGACAGCCTGGCGCGGGCCGGCGCATTGTTCGTGGCTGCCATCGCCGGCGGCCTGCTCTACGGACTGCATGCTCACCGCCGCCGGCACGCGGTCATCGATCTTGCGATGTTCAGCCGCCGGTTATTCCGCATTGCCATCTTCGCCGGCGCGCTGGCGCGCATCGGCATCGCCGTGCCCGCATTCCTGGTGCCGATCCTGCTGCAGGTTGTGTTTGGCTTTTCGGCCTTCCACGCCGGCGTGCTGATGTTCGCTTTGGCCGCCGGTCAAATCGCCATGCGCTTCCTGATCCGGGCGATCTATCGTCGGTGGAACCTGCGCACCGTGCTGCTCGCGAGTGGCCTGCTGTTGGTGCTCGCACTTGCCGGCCTCGCCAGCCTCACTTCGGGCGCCAGCGATGCGGTGCTGCTCGTTTATCTATTTGGAATCGGAGTCTTGCAATCGGTGATGCTGTCCACGATTGCGGCGCTGTCCTTTTCGGGCATTCCAGCCGAAGCGGCAGGCCAGGCGACAACCATCTCGTCAGTCTCCCAACGGTTTTCTCTTGCCGTCGGCGTCTCCCTGTCTGCCTTTGCGCTGCAGATCGCGCGGCCCGACGGGCATCTCGCGGGACATGATTTCATCGCACCGTTCGTGGCGATGGCCGCCTTGCAGAGCCTGTGCCTGTTCGGCTTTCGCGCAATGCACGAGAATGACGGCGCCGACCTCGCCGGACGACGCTAGCTATGCAGCTGCCGGGATTCGATCGAACTGCCGATCCTGGTAAACAGCGCGGCCGCGCAGGCCATGCTCAGCGGCGCGATCGTGAGTGCGTAGCGCAGCGATTGCGTTGCAAGCAGCGGCTGCAGATGCTCGCTGAGCTGACCCACACTGAGCGGTCCCAGGCTCTGGCCGATCAGATTGAACACCAGGAAGTACAACGCCGACCAGACTGAGCGCGCACGGGCGTCCGCCAATTGCGCGAGCAGCGCAAACGCGCACGGAATCGCCGCAGTCAGAAACAAAGTCTCCAGCGCGAGTCCGGCCTGCCACTGCGCACGCACAGGGCTGAAGAGCAGCACGAATTCCGCCGGTACGATCAGCGCACACAGTGCCGCGGGCATCCAGGCACTCCAGCGCATATCAATCCGCGCGAGCAGAGAAACCAATGCACCGCCAGCCAGAGCTGCGACGATGCCGAAGGCGCCGCGGTAAACGCCGAGCGTCGCTCCGACCTCCTGCACTCCAAGTCCATGGCTCCGTGCCAGGAACGCCGGGACCCACGCCGACATGGCCGCGTAGTTGAAACTGAAAAACCCACCGGCGATCACCAGCTGTCTGAAAGGCCGTGAACTCATCGCGCGCCTGAATTCTGCCGCCAGGCCCCGCACGCGGGGCGCTCCCTCCTGGGCCTGCGGCGCGCCCGAAGTTCCGCGTGTCTCGCGGACGAGGAGCCATATGCCGCATGCCACGATCAGCCCGATCAAACCCATCACGACAAAAGCTGTGCGCCAGCCCTGCACGGCGCTGATCCGGCCAACCATGGGAAAACACAGCAGCGTGCCCAGCGGTGTGCCCACCGTGATCACTGCAAATGCAAGCGCGCGCTGGCGCGCTGGGAACAGGTCGCTCACAAGCGCGGTCGTGGGCGCGATATTGGTCGCCTCGCCGATACCCAGGGCGCCGCGCAGCAAGAGCAGCTGCACCGGACTGGTCGCCGCCGCCGTGGCCGCGGTGACCAGACTCCAGGCTGCCAGCCCGAGCGCGATGATGTTGCGCCGGTTCCATCGATCTGCCAGCCATGCGATGGGCACACCCGCGATGGAGTAGATGATCATGAACGCCGGGCCGAGCAGCACGCCGACGAGGGCATCCCCGAGCGGTATGCTGCGTTGTATGGCGGGCAGTAGCAGCGCGAACAACCCCCGGTCGACATTATTAAGAGCGGTCGCCGCAGCCAGCACCACGAGGCTCACGAGCGCGCGGGCACTTGCCGCGCCCAGGACTTGTTCTTGCGGCACCCCCAAATGCTACCCCCTTTGTGCTACGAGTACGCGGGTGCGTCCAGGGACTCGCCCGCCGCGGTATTCACGATCCCGCCCCGCGGCAGCCGCGGATACCCGAGGATCAGGTCCGCGGCCTTCTCGGCCATCATGATGATCGGTGCATTGGTGTTGCCTCCCAACACCCGCGGCATGGCCGAGGCGTCCACGACGCGCAGACCTTCCATGCCGCGCACCCGCAGCTGCGCATCGAGCACAGCGTTGGCATGCGTGCCCATAGCGCAAGTGCCGGCCGCATGATGCGCCACTGCGACAGTGGCGCGAATGTAGGCCTCGATCTCGGCATCAGTGCGTACCTGCAGCCCGGGCAGGCGCTCCTGCCGCACCAGATCGGCCAGTGGCACCGTAGCGAATAACTCCCGCGTCCACTTGAACGCGCGTACCAGGGTGGCGACGTCTTCGCGAGAGGAAAGCACATTGAGACAGATTCGCGGAGCGGCCAGCGGCTCTGCGCTCGCAAGAGATATCCGCCCGCGGCTCTCGGGCCGCAGCAGGATGTTGAATGCCGAGACATTCGATCCAGCCGACGGGCGCAGCCACGGCACCCACACACGCGCGTCCATGTTGGTCGGATAGACATTCACCTTCACGTCCGGGCGCGCGAGTCCATGGCGGGTGCGAACGAATCCCATGCAGGTAATGGGCAACCGTGTCGCAGGCCCGGAGCGAAACAGCAGCCACTGCAGTACCGCCCGCGTGATCCGGTCCAACCGCAGCTGTGCGTCAAAGCCGACCGACGGCTTTGCAGCCCAGCCGAGCGCGACCGTGGCGTGCTCCTGAAGGTTGGCGCCGACCTCCGGGGAATCCAGGCGCGGCGTAATGCCGAGCGCGCGCAGCTGATCCGCCGGACCGATCCCGGAAAGCAGCAGCAGCTGCGGAGAGTTGTAGGCGCCCCCGCTCAGGATGACCTCGCGGTCAGCGCGGGCAGTGACTCGCCGCCCTTCCACCTGATATTCCACACCGACCGCCCGAGTGCCCTCGATCAGCACGCGCAGCGCCTGCGAGCACACGCGCACCACCAGGTTCGGCCGATGCATGACCGGACGCAGATAAGTGACATCGGTGCTGCCACGCTCGCCGCGATGAATCGTAGCCTCGGGCGGCGCAAAACCTTCACACAGCCCCGATGCATGCTGATCCTCGTGCACCGGGTACCCCAGGGCACGGACCGCGGCAAACGTGGCATCGCGCAACGCGCCCCGCGTCTGCCAACCCGTCACCGACAGCGGGCCGCTGTCGCCGTGCAAGTCGGAATTGCCGCGCCAGCTCGACTCAGCGCGCCGGAAATACGGCAGCACCTCCGCGTAGCTCCAGCCCGCCAGACCCATCTGGTCCCACTCGTCATAATCACGCGCATCGGCGCGGGCGTAGAGCATGCCGTTGATGGACGAACAGCCGCCGAGCATCTTGCCGCGCGGCAGCCACAGTCGGCGCTGGTCCGCACACGGCTCGGGTTCGGAGGTGTAGCCCCAGCTGATCGACGGATCACGGATCAGTTTCAGAAAGCCCAGCGGCATTCGCATGAGCAGCGACCGTCGGCTGTCGCCGGCCTCCAGCAGCAGCACGCGCCGCGTGGGATCCTCGGACAGGCGGTTCGCCAGCACGCAACCAGCCGAGCCGGCGCCGACGATGATGTAGTCGAACGGCGTCGCCGCGCTTCCGGCTCCCGCGTTCATGCCTCAGCCCGGATGGCGCGCGGCATCTCGGCGACTAATGCAGGTTTCGCAAAAAGCGGCTTGACCATGCTGGGCTCGACGGTACCGGTATTGCCTGCGGCAGGTCACAATATACAACCCTGCCTACAGTTTGGTAGTATCAGAATGTCACCTACCATTATGAATACAATGTTGGCTACTCCATCCGAAAAGCAGGGGGCGGCGACTCCCACGACCCGTGCCGAAGCACTGGCAGCGGCGGCGGCGATCGCCCCGCGGGTGCGGATGCGGGCGCGCCAGACCGAGGCCGATCGGCTGGTGCCGCGGGAGACGATCGAGGAGATCGCAGCAGCCGGTTTGTTTCGCATCGTCACGCCCAAGGTGTTCGGCGGCCTGGAGCTTGGTTTCGCCGCGCTGGTTGAAGTGACGGCAGAATTTGCCTCGGCCTGTGGTTCCACCGGCTGGGTGTATGGCGTGCTCGCCGGCCACAGCTGGCTACTCAATCTGTTTCCGGTCGAGGCGCAGCGGGAAATCTTTGCCGATCCGCACGCACTCACGGCCACCGTATTTCGCCTCGGCGGCAAGGCCGAACGTGTCAGCGGCGGCTTCCGCCTCACGGGCGGCGAGGGCCGTTTCTGCAGCGGCATTGATCATGCCAGTTGGGTCATCGTCGGCTGCCCCGTCAGCAGCGAGAGCGGGCCTCCGGAGTCCTACTTCTTCGTCGTGCCCCGCAAGGAAATCGAGATCATCGACGACTGGTTCACCGCGGGCATGCGGGGCACGGGCAGTCGCTCGATCCGGGTCAAGGACTGTTTTGTTCCCGAGCACCACGCCGTGACCGTGCAGGAGATGATGACCGGCAGCTCCCGCGGCGGGCGCTTTCACGCGCGAGCGCTTTATCGTATGGCGTTCCAGGACGTCTCGCCCTTCTCGCTGATCGGCGCTCCGCTCGGAATGGCTCGCGCCGCGGTGCGCGCCTTTGGGGAAAGCCTCGCAGCGAGCATCCAGAAGATGCCGCAGGATCAGGTGAGCGGCCAGGCGGCCACGTTCGCCCGGCTGGCGACGGCCTCGGCGGAGATCGATGCCGCGTACGCGCTCGCACTGCAGGATGCGGTGCAACTGGATGAGGCGCTCTCGCCCGAGTCGCTTGGCGGACTCACACGCGCGCGCTTTCTGCGCAACTGGGCTTTCGCTGCGCAGACCGCGCGCCACGCCGTCAATCGCGTCTTCGAAGCGGCCGGAGGCAGCGGCATCTACGACGCCTCCGAGCTGCAGCGCATCTGGCGGGATGTGAACTCCGCTGCTCAGCATTTCGCATTTACCTGGGACAGCGCCATGAATAACTATGGGCGCGTGCTGATCGGCTTGCCCCCTTCCTCGATGGTGCCGCGCGGCGGACGCTAGCGACTGTCCTGCCGGCACGGTTATGGTCAATCCCGACGAGGTATACGAGATCGAGGACTACTCGGCGCAGACACTGCAGGCGCAGATCGAGCGGCTGCTCGTTGGCAATACGCCCGAACAGCTCATCTACCGCGAGTGCGAACTGGACGAGATCTGGCGCTTGCTCGACCTGGACATCACGAGCCTGCGAGCCACGGGCGGCTCCGCCGCCGAACTTGCGCGCCTGCAGCGGGCGCGCGACATTGTCATGCAGGCGCATGATCTGGTGGGAGTGGATGGCAAGCCCGCGGCCGCCGCCGAACGACTTCGCGAACTGATTGGTTAACGCTGGATTTAGGAGGCACTCTCATGCTTTCCATGGAAGACAATGAAACATTGACGCGCACTGGCCCGGGCACTGCCATGGGTGGGCTGCTGCGTCGCTTCTGGATTCCGGCACTCCTTGCCTCGGAGCTCGCTGAGCGGGACGGCAAACCGGTGCGCATCCGCCTGCTCGGCGAGGACCTGGTCGGCTTTCGTGACAGCGAGGGCCGCGTGGGATTGCTCGATGAGCATTGCCCCCACCGGCGCGCCTCGCTGGCGCTCGGCCTGAACGCGCATTCGGGACTGCGCTGCCTCTATCACGGCTGGAAATTCGGCGTCGATGGACGCTGCCAGGACGCCCCCACCGAGGCGGGTGGCGAGAAGTTCTGCGCACGGATCCGCACCACGGCCTATGCGACCCACGAAGCCGGCGGCGTCATCTGGGCCTATATGGGACCACCCGAGCACAAGCCGGTGTTTCCGGACTACGAGTGGCTCGCCATGCCCGGAACTCACTCGGTCCCGTTCAAGATCCTGGAGGACTGCAATTATGCGCAGGCCGTCGAGGGCACGATCGATTCGGCCCATGCGGGCGTGCTGCACAAGTCATCCCCCTGGGACGCTCCGCCGCAGCTACCGCACGAGAAGGATCTGGTGCCAAAGCTGGAAGTCGAATACACCCGTTATGGCCTGCGCTACGGCGCGGTGCGCAAGTTTGACGATCAGCGTGCCCATGCACGCGTGACGCAGGTGGTACTGCCCTTCTACACGTTCATTCCGCCCGATGGCGGTGGGCCGCGCAAGGATCGTCGGCTGATCAACTGCTTCGTGCCCCGGGATGATGTGTCGACGTGGCACATCCAGTGGTTCTTCGATGACACCCAACCCATCGACGTCAAGTACCGCATCGACGAGGGCGGCCACTGGCTGGATGAGAACTTCCGCAAGCTGCGCAACAAGGACAACTGGTACCTGCAGGATCGGGAATCGGTTCAGGACTTCGCCGGCATCCGCGGTGTGGTCACGCAGGACCATGCGGTCAGTGAGACCCAGGGACGGATCCTCGATCGCAGCAAGGAGCACCTGGGCACCTCGGACGTGGCCATCGTGGCGTGGCGCCGGCTGCTTCTGAAGGCGGCGCGGACACTGGCAGAGTCCGGCCGGGTGCCTGCGGCACTCGACCCGTCCATTCCCTGGCGCGTTGTCCGCGCGGATACCAAGGTGTATCCGTCCACGCGCACGTGGAAGGAAGAAGTCCCGCTCGATGCGCGTCTCGCCCCGCCACCGGCAGTCAGTCCTTAGGCTGAGCGGCGAGCACCTCGCTACCGCGGCCTTGTGATAGCGCCCGCGCAATGAGCGCGGTCCTGCGCCTGCTGCAGGCTCTACGATCGCATTCGATCCCGCTCACACTCGCGGTCGCGTTCTTCCTGGAAGAGATCGACGGCACCATCATCACCACGTCCCTGCCGCAGATGGCGCGCAGCCTGGGCGTAGACGCGCCGCGAATGAGCCTGGCGATTTCAAGCTATCTGCTCAGTGTCGCCATCATGCTGCCGGTAGGCGGCTGGCTGGCGGATCGCTTCGGAGCGCGCCGCATCTACTGCGCTGCTCTGGGCATCTTTGCAGCGGGCTCGGCGCTGTGCGGCTGGGCAGGCTCGCTGCCGTTGCTCTTGATCGGCCGTGCCTTGCAGGGCATGGGCGGCGCCTGGATGACCTCGGTCGGGAGGCTCATCGGCGTGCGCTCCGCGCCCAAGGATCAGCTGTTGACGGTCAGCAACTATATGATCGCCCCGGCGCTGCTCGGCTCGCTGCTGGGGCCGGTGGTGGGTGGATTCATCACCACGTACCTGTCCTGGCGATGGAACTTCTTCATCACGGTACCGCTCGGGATCCTCGCCATCCTGGTCTCGCTCGCGGTAGTGCCGCGAGTACCGGCGCAGCCTGCACGACCGTTTGACTGGTCCGGCTTTGCCCTGCTTGCACTCGGCCTCGCGGCCGTGCAGCTCATCGTGCGCCCGACCGGGCCGTCAGCCGGTGCCTCAGGTCAGCACGGCCTCTTGATCGCGCTGCCGATCGCGCTCCTGGCCGCCTACGTGTGGCACGCGCGGCGTTCGCCGCACCCGCTCGTGGACCTGAAATTGATGCGCACGCGTACGCTCGCCATTGCAGTGCTGGCCGGGGGCCTGTCGCGTATCGCCTCAGGCGCGCTGCCGTTCCTGCTGCCGTTGTTGCTGCAGTTGGGATTTGGCCTCAATCCGCTGCATTCGGGACTGCTCACGCTGGCCACAACTGTGGGCGCGTTCGTCTCACGGTCGGGCGCTGCCGCGGTGATGCGGCGGCTTTCACTGCGCATGCTGCTCATCGGTAATGCATTGATACTGGCTGCCATGATCGCTGGGATTCGGCTGTTTGGTCCAGGCTCACCGCATACGTGGCTGTTTGTCTATTTGCTCGTGTTGGGATTTCTGCGGTCGGTGCAGTTCTCGACACTGACCGCGCTCGGCTACGCCGATCTCGAACACGGCAAGCTCAGCCACGCCACCACGCTCATCACATTGGCCGCCCGCTGCTTCATGAGCGGCGGCATCATCCTGGCCGGGGCGCTACTGGACGCGCTCGCCGGCCCCCAGGGACCAAGCGTCGCGGACTTCGGTACCGTGCTCGCGGTGCTCGCGCTGCTGATGGCGAGCTCCGCGTTCGGTCTGGCGCGCCTGCGTCCCGCAGATGGGTGGCAGCTCTCGCGGCCGCGCGCTTCCGCCGCGGCCGAGTAGCGGCGAACCCGCACCTTCAGACCTGCCAAGGGTCGACGATTACGTGCACGGCGCCGGTAACTTTGCGCCCAGCGGTGGCATTGATCGCGAGATCCACCTGCCCCAGTCCGAAAGTGTGGGTGCACATCTTCTCGAGTGCAAAGCGTCGGGACGTGATGATGCGCAGCGCCCGCTCCACCGCCTGCCAGGTGCGGCCGCGGCCCGAGCGTACCGTCAGGTACTTCTTCTTGATTTCACGCACCGGCACAGCGCTGTCGACGCAGTTCACCCACAGCCACGCGCCTTGATTGACCACCTGCAGGTACTGCTGCAGATTGCGGCCGCCCGGATCGCCGGTGGTGTCGATAACGACATCGAGTCCTGCGCCGCCTGTGAGTGCCTGGACACGCGCTGGCAGATCCTCCGTTTCCGCATTGATGAAGTGGTCCGCGCCCAACTCCAGCGACAACTCCATTCGAGCCAGGTCGCGGCTCAAACCAGCGAGGATCACCTGCGAAGCGCCGCCGTCGCGGGCCGCAATGACGCAGCCGAGCCCCTGCTGTCCCGGGCCGATGACCAGCACCGTCTTGCCCGGTCCGGCGTTGACATCGAGTGTCGCCCACTGCACGCCGTTGCCCAGCGGAATGGCCAGCGTCGCAAGCGCAGCCGGCAGATCCTGCGGTATGCGATGAAGCACTGTGTTCCATGGCAGGAACAGGTACTCGGCGAACGCGCCGACCAGGTGAGGCGGCGGCGCGCAGGACATCAGGCCAATACGATTGGGACGGTTGCCGAAGAAATCCGATGCCGGGCAGAAGCGGTACTCCCCCTGCAGGCACCACTTGCAACTCTTGCAGGGCAGGTACTCCTGCAACACGACTCGTTCGCCCGGCTGTACCTGCCACATCGTGCGTGCAAGCGGCCCGAGCGCGGCGATCGAGCCCACCACCTGATGGCCCATGATGATCGGCTGCCAGCGCTCGCTGCGGTAGATTTCCGGCTCGGCGCCACCGACGCCGCTGGCTTCCACGCGCAGCACACCCTCGGCTGCGCCGACCGTTGGCCAGTCAAATTCCTGGATCTCGGTGTACTCGCTGCCGACCTTGACCGCCGCACGCACGCGCGCTGGAAATTCCCTCATCGGCGCTGCTTCCCGGAGAGATGTGTGCCGCACGGCCAGGGGTTCACTGTCGCGCCCAGCCCCCATCGACGATGAGGGTCTGCCCCGTCATGTAGCCGGCGTCCTCGCTGGCGAGGAACGACACTGTCCCGACTACCTCGGCGGGCGTTCCCACCCGCTTGATTGCCTGGTTCTGCGCCAGCTGTGTCATGAACTGTTCGAACATGGCGTGATCGCGCGTACCGGCCATCTGGTAGAACGCCGACTCGAGCTGCGCGGTGACCGTGGGACCCGGGGCGACCGCGTTGACGGTCACGCCTGAGGCACCAAGCTCGCTTGCCAGCGCACGCGTCAATCCGATGAGCCCGCCCTTGCTGGCAACGTAGGCCGTGAGACCGGGCGGGGTCACCAAGTGGAAGGAGTTCGAGGCGATACTGACGATCCGCCCCCAGGTGCGCTCGATCATTCCTGGGACGAAGGCCTTCCCCAACAGAAACGCGCCATCAAGATTGAGCGCCATGTAGCGGCGCCAGGTCTCGTAGCTCAGCTCCAGAAACGGCACGGTGCTGTACATGCCTGCGTTGTTGACCAGGATATCGCAGCGGCCAAAGCCGTCCTGCACCTGCTGCACAAGCGCACTCACCTGCTCCGGGCTGGTCACATCGCAGCTGACCGCGAGCGCACGCCGCCCAAGCTGCTCCACCAGCTGCACCGTGTCCGCGCCCGACTTCAGGTCCACGACGACAATGTCTGCGCCATCCTGCGCCAGGCGCTGCGCGCATGCCTGCCCCAGACCGCCGGCGGCGCCGGAGATGACCGCGACCCGACCCTCCTGTTCCCGTTTCATCAGTCGCTCCTCGACGCATCATGTATGCGACAATGATAGCCGATTAAGTCTACACTTTAACGTGACGAGGCTGCGGCGCGGGCCGTCGCTCCGGCGAACTGCATGAGGTGCAGCGTGACTACTCCAGTGCCGCGCGTTTGGTTCATCACCGGCTGCAGCTCAGGCTTCGGTCGCAGTCTTGCCGAGCAGGCCCTGCAGCGTGGCGAGCGCGTGGTCGCTACGGCGCGTCAGTTCACCGGCCTTGCAGGCTTGAGCAGTGCGTTCGGCGACTTGGTTTGTCCGCTGTCGCTCGATGTCACGCAGCCCGATCAGGTACGCGCCGCAATCGCGCGCGCACAAGCGGTCTTCGGACGTATCGACGTGCTGGTCAACAATGCCGGCTATGGCCTGCAGGGCGCGCTGGAAGACATCAGCGATACGCAGACCCGCGCTCAATTCGAGACCAATGTTTTCGGCGTGCTCGGCGTCATCCGCGCGGCGCTGCCGCTGCTGCGCGCTCAGGGCAGTGGTCACATCGTGAACATCTCTTCCGTCGGCGGACGCCTGTCAGCGCCGCTGATTGGAATCTACAGCGCCAGCAAATTCGCCATCGAAGGCGCCTCGATCGCGCTCGCCGCCGAGTTGGCCCCGCTCGGTATCAAGGTGACGGTGGTGGAGCCCGGTGCATTTGCAACGCGCTTCGGATCCTCGCTGGAGTCGGTTCCGCCGAGCCCGCCGTATGCCGCCGCGGGCGCGGCCATGGCCGCGGCGCTCGCGGCGTTCAAATGGGGTGATCCTCATCAGGCGGCGCGAGCGATCATTGCGGCCGTCGAAGCGCCGGATCCGCCGTTGCACCTGGTGCTCGGCGAGCATGCCGCTGCGATGGTGCGGCAGACATTGCAGCAGCAACTGGCCGAGCTTGAACGCTGGGAAGCTCTCTCGATCAGCGCCTCACCGGGCTGAATCCTGGCGGATCCGCGCCGGAATCTGGCGCGAAACCAGCAGCCCCGCGGCCAATGCAAGCAGGGCTGCGAGCGCAAGACTGGCGCAGAAACCGCCAAATCCGCCGCGATCGAGTGCGGTCACCCCCGTATAGGAGCTCGCAATCGCGCCCAGGCGCCCGCACCCCACGGCCAGTCCCAGACCCGTCGCCCGATGAGCGAGCGGATAGACCCGCGCTGCGAGCACGTAGAGCAATGTCTGTATTCCGATGGCGGTGACGCCGAGCAGCGCGACCGTGGCGCTGAGCGGCAGCAGCGTACCGCCCCCGCTCGGCAGGACGTAGGGCAGCGCGAGTCCGCACGCGACCGCTCCAGTACCCAGCGCCGCAAGGCAGAGCCGCGAGCCGAGCCGTTGCAGCAGCAGGCCGGTGCCGAGCCCGCCGACCAGGCCGCCGATCGAGAACACCGAGACCGTGCGGCTCACAGCGCGGATCGAGAGACCAGAGCCAATCAATGCCGTCGGTGCCCAGCTGAACATCGAATAGTAGAGCAGCACGGTACAGAAGAAAGCCATCCACAGCCCGATCGTGTCGCGCGCGCTCGCGGCCAGCCGCAGCGTGAGCCTCGGCAACCCGCCCTGCGCGCGTGAAGGCTGTACATCGCCCGGCCGCGGCACCACGCTGAACGCCGCCGGTGCGGCGACGCACGCCAGCACCATCGCCACCGCTCCGCAAACCGCAAACAGCCCACGCCAGCCCCAGACCGGCACAATCACAGCAGCCGCCTCCGCGATCAGGAACCCGCCGAGCGGCAGAAAAGCCAACCCGACCGCCATTGCCAGTGCGCGACGGCGCTCGCTGCTGTAGTCGGCGATGACGGTGGCCGCGATGGGTAGCGAGGCGCCGAGTCCCAGGCCCGCCAGAATGCGCCATAACCCGATGCCGACAGGATCGCGGGCGAAGGCACAGCCCGCTGTGCACAGCCCCATCAACAGCAGACTGCCCACCAACGTCCGCAACGGACCGAAGCGATCCCCGGCCACGCCGCCCACGACCGCGCCGATGGCAAAGCCCACGAGCCCCAGTGCGATCGGCAGCGCGAACGCAGCGCGCACCAGATGCCAGTCTGCAAGCAGCGCGGGCAGGGCAAGTCCCATCGCCTGCGTGCCGACGCCATCGGCCAGGAAGGCGAGCGCCGCCAGCACCAGAATCCAGAGGCGCCTGGACGTGCGCGACAGGCTCCCTGTCACGCGCGCGGATCCACCGTCACGTGAACCGCGCCCTCGATCCCGCGGCCCGCGGTGGCCCGGATGGCGCTGTCGACCGCGTCCAGGCCGTAGCGGTGCGTGCACAGCACCCCCAGGCGCGAGCGCTGCGCATTGAGGTAGTCCAGTGCCATCTGTACCGCGGTATAGCTGTGGCCCCGCGGCGCCCTCACTGTCAGATACATTCGCTTTAAATCGCCTACGCTGACTTTCTGCGACAGTCCATTGAGGTTCAGCTGCGCGCCCTTGGCCGCAAGCGCGACCGCGTCGGCCGCGATCTGCCCGGTCGGATCTCCGGTTGTGTCCACGACGACATCGACGCCGCGTCCGGCGGTCAGTGATTTCACACGCTCCTTCAGGTCCTCCCGCTCCGCATCGATAACCACATCTGCTCCCAACTCCAGCGCCAGATCCAGGCGGTTACGATCGCGTGAGTGTCCGACGAGAATGACGCAGATCGCCCCCGCGGCTTTGGCCGCGAAGGCGCATCCCAATCCCTGCTGGCCGGGGCCGAAGACCAGCACCGTCTTGCCCGGACCCGCGCCGCCATCGAGCACCGCCCATTGAAAGCCGTTGCCGAACGGAATCGCCAGGGTCGCCAGGTCAGCCGGCATATCCGGCGGAATGCGGTGAATCACCGAATTGAACGGCAAATACAGATATTCGGCGAAGCCACCCCATAGATGCGGCGCGATCCTGCAGTCCGACATGCCGAAGCGCAGCGTGCGGAAGCGATCCTTCACCAAGAAGAAGTCCGCCTCCTCGCACAGGCGAAAATCCCCCTGCCGACACCAGTGACAGTGCCAGCACGGCAAGTACTCGTGCAATGCCACCCGGTCTGCCGGGCGCACACCCCAGCGCTGGGCCGCAACCTCGCCGATCTCCTCGATGGTACCGACGTTCTCGTGTCCCATGATCACCGGCGCGTGATTCGGCCAGCGATACAACTCCGGGTCACTGCCGCCTACTCCACAGGATTCCACGCGCAGCAGCGCCGCATCGGCGCCGATCGCCGGGCGCGCGAAACTCTGGATTTCGATGCGCTCGACATCGACCTTCACTGCAGCGCGTACTGTCCCGCTCACTGGCATGTCCCCTGATTCCCCTTCGTATTCGTGTCGATAAATATACCGCTTTCGCAGCGACCTGGTCTGCGAAAGACTAACAGGAGGTTCTTCTATCTTGCATGCAAAACTATTAAGCTGAAGCCTTGAACTGTGTACGCGCCAGCTGGCTCCTGTTACTTCTCATCGTGGTGTCGGCCCTGGCCCCCCGTGGCCTCGCGACCGCGGCGGCTCTGCCCGATGCGTCCTGGAGTTGGAACGGTCGCAGCGTAGACGGCCAGCGCTTCTCCCCGCTGCATCAGATCAATGCCGGCAACGTCGGGCGGGTCGGCCTGGCATGGGAGTTCCGTGATTTTGTGGTGCGCGGTCGGACGCATCGGGGCATGCAGGCCAACCCGATCGTGATCGATGGGGTCATGTACTTCTCCGGCCCGTGGGGCGTGGCTTATGCGCTCGATGCGCGCACCGGACACCGGCTCTGGACCTATGACCCGCAAGCGGACGGCCAGTACGCGCGCTCGGCCTGCTGCGATGTCGTCAATCGCGGCATCGCGGTGTGGCGCGGCCGTGTGTACGTCGCCTCGCTCGATGGCTACCTCATCGCCCTCGATGCCAGGACCGGTCAGCCGATCTGGCGCACTGACACCTTCGTCGACCGTCATTGGAATTACACGATCACCGGCGCGCCCTACATCGCGGGAGACAAGGTGCTCATTGGTAACTCCGGCTCCGACATGGGTGCACGCGGTTACGTGAGCGCCTTTAGCCTCGAGGACGGACAGCTTGCGTGGCGCTTCTGGTCCGTGCCGGGTGATCCCAAGGCAGGGCCTGATGAGACGCCGGAAGTCAAGCTTGCGCGCCCCACCTGGGCGGCCGACACGCGCTGGGACCTCGGCGGCGGCGGCGCGGTTTGGGATTCGATGGCTTACGATCCGGAAGCGGGTCTCATCTACATAGGCGTCGGCAACGGAGATCCTCACCCGCGCTGGCTGCGCAGCCCCGGCGGCGGCGACAACCTCTTCATCAGTTCGCTGGTAGCGCTCGATGCCGCCACGGGTCGGATGAAGTGGTACTACCAGGAAGTGCCCGGTGACAGCTGGGACTTTGACGCTGCCACCCCCATGGTGCTCGCCGAACTGCGCCTTCACGGTCGCTCACGACAGGTGATCATGCAGGCCGCCAAGGATGGTGTCTTCTACGTCCTGGATCGTCTGACCGGCGAGTTGCTGAAAGCGGATCCCTACACCTACATCAACTGGACCGACGGCATCGATCTGAAGACCGGCCGGCCCCACCTGACTGTGCATGCGGACTACTCCGAGCAGCCGCAGATCATCTGGCCCAGTGAGGCCGGCGCGCATGGCTGGCAGCCGATTTCCTACAATCGGGCGACCGGTCTCATCTACATCGCTGTCTACGATGCGCCGATGCGCATGCATGCGCCGAGGGATGCGAAATTTGAACCCGGATTCCGCAACCAGGCGACGGGCGGGGAGTTTCCGCCCTATACCGATGCGGCTGACTTGCGGGAATTGGCGGGGCAACCCGCCCCGCGCGTGGAGTCGCACCTCAAGGCGTGGGACCCGGTGCGCGGACGCACTGTGTGGAGTTCGCCGACGCTGCCGTTCAGCAGCGGGGGCACGCTCAGTACGGCCGGGGGCCTGGTATTCCAGGGCGCGTCCGACGGCGTGCTCACTGCCTATGATGCGCGCAGCGGCCGTGTGCTCCAGCGCATCGACACCGGTACCGCCATTCTGGCCGCGCCGATCAGCTACGAGCTTGACGGCGTGCAGTACATAGCGGTCATGGCGGGCGCCGGCGGCCCACAGGCAGCACTGTTTCCGCCCGACGTGGCGGCGAATCGCTATCAGAACTTCGAGCGGCTGCTGGTGTTTCGCCTCGACGGAGCACCGACTCCGTTACCTGCCCCGGTAAGCCCGGCGGTGCAGCAGCCGACCCCGATGCCAATCGCAGCCAGTGCAGCAACGCTGGCGCATGGCGCGGCGCTATTCAATGATCATTGCCAGCGCTGCCACGTGGTGGGCGGCGGCTTTGCCGCCTTCCCCAATCTATGGAACCTGCCCCCGACAACGCTCGACGCGTTCAATCAGATCGTGCTGGGCGGGGCATTGCGCTACGCCGGCATGGCAAGCTTTGCCGACGTGCTCACCAGCGACGATGCGGCGGACATCAAGGCATTTATCGTGGGAGATGAGCGCGCGCGTCGCGCCGCTGCGCCAGTGCAACCCTGAGCTGCCGCATGCGGGGGGATGCAGCCATTATATAATTCAATGGCGTTAACGACGGCTGGTCAGCAACAAGGACTACCGTCGCAGATGCATAGGGAACTGAAAAATTGAGGTCAATGATGTCGAAGAAGACCAAGGACGATGGGGAAGTCCATGCGGGTATACCCGCCCACATCGCCAATCAGATCCGAGAGCTCATCGGCCGCGGCGCGCTGTCTCCGGGCGTGCGGCTCGGCCAGCAGGAGCTGGCGGGGCGCTTCGATGCCAGTCGCATGCCGGTGCGCGAGGCGCTGAAGCTGCTATCGGCCGAAGGCATCATCGTCCATGATGCCAATCGCGGCTTCTTTGTCGCCTCGCTCTCGAGTGATGAGGCGCGCCAGCTGTTCAAGCTGCGGCATCTGGTCGAGGACACGCTGCTCAGCAGTATCCGCTGGCCCAACGAAGAGGAACTGGGACAGCTCACACTCCACGCCAACGAGCTCGAGCGGCTGCTCAACTCCGGCGATCGAGTGCAATGGTGGACCCGTCACCGGGACTTCCATCGCATGATCTTTGAACTATCCGATCAGAAGCTGATCATCCGCGAGGCCATGCGGCTGTGGAGCCTGACCGACCGCTATCGCTCGCTATTGCCGCTGCCGCAGCGCCCAAGCGCCGAGCGCACGCTGGTCAGGAAGCACGAGCTGGTCCAGGCATTAGCCGACCATGATCGACGCCGGGTGATTCGCGTGCGCGCCGAGCGGCGCAAGCAGTTCGAGCGCCTGGTGCTCGAAGTGATGGCGGGCCGCGCCATTTGAGCCCGCCGCAGCCGCTTACACGAACTGGTAGCTGAAGGCGTCGCCGCGCGCGCGGATCCGCCCCGCCGTCGGCTCAGTGAAGTGCGCCGGAAAGAACCGCACATCCGTGTCAGCGTACTTCTGGAACACCTGGGTGCGTGTCACGCCCGTGAGCACGGAGTCGAAATCTGCGAAAAACGGCATCGAGGGGCGCACCAGTTCAATCGGATGATGGAACAAGTCCCCGGAGAAGATTCCATGGGCCTTGGCGCTGCGCGCATGGATCAGGCAGGAGCCCGGCGAATGTCCCGGAGCCGGCGAGAGCCAGATGCCTTCATCGAGCTCGGCATAGATTGCCTGCTCAGTTTCTACGATGTGCGCCTGACCGGCCTCGATGATCGGCAGCACGCTGTCCACGTACGCCTCGGTGTGGAACGGCTCCGCATCGCTGCCGCCGAAGTGCTCGACATCGGGGCGCGTAAACACATAACGGGCATTCGGAAAGGTGGGTACCCAGCGGCCGTCACGCAGCTGCGTATTCCAGCCCACATGATCGCCGTGCAGGTGCGTGCATAACACCAGGTGGATGTCCTCCGGCCGAAAGCCAGCCGCCGCCAGGCGCTCCAGATAAGGGGTCTTGAGCTGGTTCGCGAAGGGGATAGTGCGGTGCTTGTCATTGCCATTGCAGGCATCGATCAGAATGTTACGTCCGCGACAGCGCACCACGAAGCTGTGGATACTGAGGTTAATCTGCGAGGTTTGCGGATCGGGGGTGAGGAAGCGATCGGTGTACCAGCTGCTCAGCTGCCGCAGATCCTCGGCCCGCAGGTCCGGAAACGCCATCGTCATCGGCGCCGGCTGTTCCATCTCCAGGACCTTGTGCACTTCCAGCGACCCGATCTGTTGAATTTGCATGTGCTGTCCTTAACGAAAGTTACCGCCGCACGGAGAATACATATCTGCATACTATATTGCGCCGACAGCCTCTGCCAGCGGCGGCGGGTCGAGCGCGCGGCGTGTGTCCGCGATCAGAAACGCGCCCGCTAGCCAATAGGCGATACCGCCGCACAGCGCGGTTGCGACCGCGGCCGCCAGCGAGTACCGCACTGCCTGGGCGCCTAGCTGCGGCAACAGGCGATCGTTCAGCCAGCCGATGAAGAACGGACCAAGAGACTGTCCGGTGACGGATGCGAACACCAGGTACAGCGCCGCCGCAACCGAGCGCATCCGCGGCGGCGCGACGCTCGAGGCGATCGCAAAACACGGCCCGACGATGGACGCGACCAGGAATGCATCGCACATGAGCGCGAGTGCCCACATCGAGGGCTGAGGAGAGAACAGCAGCAACAGGTCGACCGGACACAGCAGCATCATTGCGATGCCCGGAACTCGCGCGTGCCAGCGCAAATCCGAACGGGCCAGCCGCGACACCAGCAATCCCGCACCCAGGGATCCCAGGATACCAGCTGGTCCGCGCGCCAGTCCGACCATTGCACCCACCTGTGCCGGGTTGAGCTGGTGCACTCGCATCAGAAACGTTGGCGTCCAGGCAATGAATGCTCCCAGATTAAATGCCGTGAATGCGCCACCGGCGAGCAGCAGCACATACGCCCGCGACCCGAACAGAAACCTGAGCGTGGCCCCGACGCCGGCCATCCGAAACCCGCCAGGACCATCTGCCGCCGTGCGTCGCGGCTCGTCCACGGTGAGCGCAAAAATCAGCGCCGCGATGACGCCGGGGATGCCGACCGCCACGAACACCGTTCTCCAGCCGAACCGCTCGGCCAGAAACCCGACGATCGGAAAGCTGACGAGCAGCCCGATCGAGTGGGAAGTGCCGAGCGCACCCAGCGCCAGTACACGCCGGCGAAGACCGAACAGGTCAGCGAGAATGGAAGTCGACGGCGCAAGGCTGGTGGCCTCCGCCGCCCCTAGCACGAATCGCGCAGCGCCGAGCTGTGCCGCCGAGACCGTGGCTCCGGTGAGCGCCGTCACCGCGCTCCAGGTGGCAAATCCGATCGCGATGAGTCGCTTGCGATTCCAGCGGTCGGCGAGAAACGCAAACGGCAGACTCAGTACCGAGTAGGAGATCGCAAACGCGGCGCCCGAGAGCAGACCGAGCATGGCATCCGAGAGCCCAAGATCGCGCTTGACGAGGGGCAGCAGCATGCTGAACACATAACGGTCGATGTTGCTGAACGCATTGACGAGGGTCAGTAAGGCAAGCACGTACAGCGCGCGCCCGACTCCGACGTCGATCACCCCGCTCCGATCGTTCACGCTCAAACCCACCCCGCCATATGATATTACCAGACTGTAGGCACTACTGTATAATCTGCCCAACGGTACCGTATACGGAGTGATAGCTTGAGCTACCTATTGAACACTTGGTACGCCGCGGCTCATGGACCTGAAGTTCAGGCGGCGCCGTTCGCCCGCCAGCTGCTGGATTCCCGCATCGTGCTGTACCGGGACTCAAGGCAGCAGCCGGTGGCCCTGGAGGACCGCTGCCCGCACCGATTTGCCCCCCTGTCGCGCGGCAAAATTCAAGGCGATGAGATCCAGTGCGGCTATCACGGCATGCGCTTCAATGCGAGCGGTCGCTGTTCCCACAACCCTCACGGCCCGATCCCCGGCAAAGCCGCGGTGCGTTCGTACCCCATCGTCGAGCGCTTCGGCATCCTCTGGATCTGGCCGGGCGATGTCGAACGCGCCGATCCGGAATTGATTCCGGACTTCCCGTTTCTCAGCGACACGCAGCGGTTCGCCGTGATTCCGGGCTATCTGCATGTGAAGGCAAATTATCAGCTGATTGTCGACAACCTGCTCGATCTCAGCCACGCCCTGTTCATTCATCCCCATTTCGCCATTCCCGGGATGTCGGTCGAGCAGCAGCTCGCCGCCGTCACGAGCCGCACGGTGACTGAAGGCAGTAGAGTCTCGGCGTTGCGCACTCGCCTTGGCGTGCCGCCGAACGCCCCGACTCGGGAAATCTTCGGCTTTGGCCCGGAACTCGTGGACAGCCGCTCCAACATGCATTGGCACCCCCCTGCACTGCTCCGATTTGATGTTGGCTCGTGTCTCAGCGGGACACCGGAAGAGGACGGGCTTTGCATGCCGCAGGCTCATCTCATCACCCCGGAAACCGAGCTGTCCAGTCATTATTTCTTCATCGCCACGCACAATCTGAAGCGGGACGATCCCAACGTGGGTCGCAAGCTTTTCGAAACCTTGGATCGGGCGTTCCGCGAGCAGGACGAACCGATGATCGAGGCGGTCCAGGCGCAGATGGGAGCTACCTCGGACCTCGACTCACTGCATCCCCTGCTGTTGCGCACCGATGGCGCGCCGATCGCAGCGCGACGCATGCTACAGCGTCTGATCGCAGCCGAGCAGGCCACGTCGGCCGCCGTCCGGCCAACCGGCGCCGCACTACAAGGCTAACGACCGCGGCGCCAGACTCAAGTCTCGGGTTCTACTCCGCGCCTACCACAAGCGCTCCGATGCCAGGCGCGCGCCCTCGACCAGAGCCTGCAACTTGGCCCAACCCACTTCGTGATGGACCCGGCCGAGCCCCATGCCGCAATCGGTGCCCGCCTGGACGTTCTCACGGCCGACGAGATTGGCGAAATTCGTCAAGCGGTCCGCCACCAGCTCCGGGTGCTCGACCGTCTCGGTCTTGTGGCTCACCACCCCCGGTATCAACATCTTGCCCGAGGGGAGCTTCGTGTCGCGCCAGATTTTCCATTCGTGCTCGTGACGCACGTTGCCCGCTTCGATGCTATAGGCCTGGATATTTAGCGAAAGCATCAGATCGACGATGTCGGAAAGCGGAATGTCCTCGGTATGCGGACCATGCCAACTGCCCCAGCAGCAATGATAGCGGATGCTTTCGGCGGGGATGCCCTTGAGCGCGTGGTTGAGGGCATCGATGCGGATCCGCGCGTAGCGCCGGTATTCCTCGACCGATAACTTCGGAATGAAAGTCGGCCATGCATCCGCCAGGCCCGGATCGTCGATCTGGACAATGAACCCCGCATCCACGACCGCCAGATATTCCGGTCGCATCACCTCGGCGAGCGCGAAAATGAACTCCTCATCGGTCTTGTAATACTCGTTGAAGATGAAATGATCGATCCAACCTGGGGCGATCACCGGAAAAAATGCCTCGCGTTCGGTCTGGCCGAGCGCTTTCTTGAAGGCCGCGATCTCCTGATGCAGGTCATCCAGGCTTTTCGACTTCAGAGGTCCGGTACACACCGTTCTTTTCGGACGCGCCACCTGAGGACGTTGGGTATCCGCCTCGGCGTAATATTCCTTGAATGCTTCCCGCTCGCGCGAACGAAAGATGGTGGCGCCGACCTCGCCCGGTTTGAGCTCGCGCTGCTCGATGCCGCTCATACGACGACTGTAGTAGGTGAAGTCGCGACGTCGGCCCAGCTCCCCATCGCTGATCACATCGATACCGATGTCGATCTGGTGACGTACCACGTCCTGGATCGCGGCCCGCTTCATCTTCGCGTACGCCTCATCCTCATGGGACTCTCCGCGTCCGATCTTCAGATCGATCGGCTCGAACTCACGCAGACTGGCCGACAGCCGGCCCGCGTGAGTCACCAGGATTCGATCCACGCTGTGTCGCATAGTTACCTCTGCCAAGGCGCGGGTGCGCCTAGTCGTGAAAACGGACATCCCCTCCGCCGAAACGGCGCGAACTCGAAGCGATGGCGCCAGACTTACGATGTATATTCTATTGTGATAGACTAAATTGTCTACAGAATATATTAGTGACGCCGCAACCGATCGCAGCCAGGCACTCTTCCGCGACACTACAGCTGCCAGGGCACGCGGGAGCAACGACGGCTAATATGTGAGTTCTTGATATCCGGGGGATGAGAGATGGCGAGCACGACTATTGCCGCGGCGTCATATACAGATCACGGGAGCGAACGGGCGTTTCGGATCTGCGTGTACGCCGTGCAATTCTTCTTCGGCGGCTGGTTCCTGTATAACGGCCTGAATTTCTTCCTGACCTTCTTTCCCCAGCCCTCGGGATCCTCCGGGCTATCTCACGAGCTCATCCGCGCGCTCATCGACACCAAGCTCTTTGCGGTGGTTAAGGGTCTCGAGGTGGTCACCGGAATCGCCTTTCTGGCAAACCGCTTCATACCGCTGGCGGTCGTGGCCGCGTTTCCGATCTCCTTCTCCATTGCGCACTTGAACCTCATCGCAAATAGCGATCTCTTCAGCCACGTCATTGCCTTCTTTGTCATCGCACTGAATGGCGTGATCGGAATCGGTCACTTGGACAAGTTTCTGCCGATGCTCGCACGTCGCAATGGCGATCCGAGCTTGTCGGGCCTCAAGACTCTGTTTGGCTTTGCGCAATAATCACCCCACGAGAGGCGACTACGATGCGACCCTGGGTACATGCCATCAGCGCGCTGGCCGGTATTGCGGCCGCGGTGGGCTTTGAGGCCTGGACGACCTCCTCGCACGGACCACGCAGCAGCGCGCACTACGCTAGTGTGGAAAGCACCGCCATGACACCCCGCGAGGTGGTGCTGGGCTTTGACCACCTGGCCCACGATGAAGGCAAGCCTCAGGAGGCCGTGACGCGGTATGTGGCGGCCCAATTCATCAATCATGAGGACACTCACACCGCCGAAGATGCCCGCGAATCGCTCATCGCGCGCTTAAGTGCGCGGCAGGCGGCAGATCCCCACACCAAACGCACACTCGAGCGCGTGGTTGTCGACGGCGACATCGTTGTGCTTTACCACCATAGCGTCGCGAGCCAGGGAGAGACGAGCAGTGACGTTGAGATCTTTCGAGTTCAGGATAGAAAGATAGCCGAGCACTGGAGCGTTTCCCAGCGCGGTCCGGACAGCGTGCGCGAGGCAGCCCGCGCCTCGTGAGAAGTCAAGGGCACGGATACAACCGAAGGTCGCGGCTTGCGCCGCACGATACCGCCTTACTGGGGACGTGACTGTGACTCGGCCCGCTTGGCTAGATGCATTCCCGCAGGATGCGAGCCGAGTAGCTTGGCGGGTAACGGCAGAGCACTGAGTAGGGACACGATCAACGAACAGGCGTATGGCAGGGCTTGTATCAGCAGCAAAAGTTTCCACGCGGCGCGGTCCGATCCATAGGTTCTCGCCGTTTTCTGAAAATGCAGGCCGAAGGCGGCCAGCAACAATCCCGTCATCATGAGAGCCTCTATGGGGACATCGGCCAGTGATTGCCGCCACATCTGCGAAGCCACTCCCTTAGGGGTTCGAAAGAATGGCTCTCTCCGACGTCTCGGTCGATTGCGATACGAACTATACGTTCGTATAGGACTGTGCGTCAAACCCGTGCCGGCCGATCAGGCGTAGGCGCCGCGCCGCAGACCCTCGAGCCACATCCTGCACAGGGACACACCCTGCTCCGGTTTAAAGGCGGCCGGATTGAGGCACCAGGCGAGCCACAGGCCATCCAGCAAAGCGGTAAAGCCCACTGAGGCCAGTTTGATACTGCGGATCGGAATGCCTTCGGCTGCAGCCAGGGCACTCAGCAGTCCTTCGACGCGCGCTATATAGAGTGAGTATTCACGCCGCTGCGCGCTGCCCATGCGTCGCGAATGCAGAATCAATCCCCAGAACACGACCCAGACGCCCAGCACGTTGCGATCAAGCATCAACGGGGAAAAGGAAACGGCCATGAAGGCATCCAGGCGGGCCTTGGGGTTTGTGCCGGCCCGCTTGAGGGCCGCGTCGATGGATTGAAAGAACGCATCCGTGGTCATGTCGAAGGCGTAGGCGATCAGCTCATCGAATTCGCCGAAGTGATATCGGATCAGTCCCAGCGACACTCCCGCCTCCGCCGCGATCCGGCGCACGGAGAGCCCGGCGCTGCCGTTCTTTAAAATACAACGCAGCACCGCCTCTCCCAGATGGCGGCGGCGATCGGCCGACGGTTGCCGCTGGAACGATTTCGATTTGCGCTTACTCACCTGCCCTCCACGCCCCAGGCGCCTGCTGCGGCGCTCCTATACTATCGTATAGGACTTCTGAGATAAGGTAAGCTACGCAGACGCGATCAACCAAGCCCAGCCAAGGGATGCATTGATGCCCGGCCCATTCCGACCGCCCCTTATCCCCACGCTGGCCATGCTCGCGCTGGGTGCCTGTAGCCAGAAAGTGGTCACGCCTTCTGCGGCGACACAGCCACAACCGGCCGCCAACGTTACGTCCGCGCGGCCGTACTCCGGGGACGGCGAGGCCGACCAGTGGCTCACCGCTGGACGCGATGCCAACGGCACCTATTTTTCGCCGCTCAAGGACATCACGCCGGACAATGTCGGGCGGCTTGGCTTTGCCTGGGACTACAAGCTCGGCACCAATCGTGGTCAGCAATCGACACCGCTCGTCATCGACGGCGTGCTCTACGCGACCAGCAACTTCGGCCGCGTGTACGCGCTCGACGCTGCCACCGGCAAGGAACTCTGGAAATACGATCCGCACATTGACGGTCTGTGGGCGCGCTACGCGTGCTGCGACGCCGTCAATCGCGGACTCGTGGCCTTCGAGGGCACGCTCTATGTTGGTGCGTTGGATGGCTGGCTGCACGCCATTGACGCCCGCACCGGAACGCTCAAGTGGAAGGTAGATACGTTCATCGGACGGCCGGAGCGCAAGCCCTACACGCTGACCGGCACGCCACTGCTCGCCGGCGACACTATCCTGATCGGCAACTCTGGTTCCGATTTTGCGGGCGCGCGCGGCTATGTCACGGCGTACGACCTGAAGACCGGTGCGCAACGCTGGCGCTTCTTTACGGTACCGCGCAATCCAGCAGAAGGCCCGCAGGATCAGCCGCACCTCGAGGCGGCGCTGAAGACCTGGAGTTCCAGGCATCGCTGGGACGCAGGCTCGGGCGGCACAGTCTGGGACGGAATGGCCTACGATCCTGCGCTCAAGCTTGTCTACATAGGCACGGCCAACGCCGCGCCCTACAACAGTCACCTCGATGCCACCAAGGGCGGTGACGAGCTTTACACCGCCTCGATACTGGCGATCCATGCCGACGATGGCACGCTCGCATGGTATTACCAGACCGTTCCGCAGGATCGCTGGGACTTTGATTCGACGCAAAAGCTCGTGCTCGCGGAGGTCACGCTTGCCGACAAGCCGCATAAGGTCGTGATGCAGGCAGCCAAGAATGGCTTCTACTACGTGATCGATCGGACCACGGGAGAGCTGCTGTCAGCGAATAACTTTGCGGTCGCGACCTGGACTCGCGGTATTGATTCAAAGACCGGGCGCCCAATCATCGACCCACGTGCCGACTACGACAAAGGCCCAACGCTTGTCTTTCCGTCCGAGGCCGGGGCACACAGCTGGCAGCCCATGGCCTATGACGGCGCGCGCGGACTGACCTTCATCCCCGTGATCGAGTCCGGCAACATTCTCGTGGAATCTTCCAGGCGCCGCGCTGGTCTGGTGGAGGGGCAGTTCACCACGCCGGCATTCGTACCTGAGGCCTACGATCCGAAGAGCATGAAGAGCCTCTATGGCGATTTGCCGACGTTGGCAAGACTTACCAAGGGCTTCACGAACAACACGGCCTCGCGCGGCTTCGTGCGCGCCTGGAGCGTCAAAGAGCACCGCGTAGTATGGGAAGCGTCGACTGCCACCAGCTGGGACGGCGGCGTCATGGCCACGGCGTCCGGTATCGTCTTCCAGGGCGATGCGAACGGCTATCTCAACGCCTACGCAGCGGACAGCGGCGTGAAGCTCGCGGCGATCAACCTGGGCTCGTCCATGATGGCCGCGCCGATGACCTATCGAGTCAATGGCACGCAGTACGTCGCGATCATTGCCGGCTATGGCGGCGGTGCGGTGATCACTGGATCGCCTTTCGACCCGGCCTCGGCGGCAGATCGCTACGGCAACGACGGGCGCGTCATCGCACTCAAACTTGACGGCCCGGCTCCACCCCTACCGCCCGCGTACCAGGCTCCCGCGTGGCCGGAACTGCCGGCGCGGCCAGTTGACGCCGCGCAGATTGCCGCGGGCGAACCTCTTTACAATCGTTACTGCTCGCGCTGTCACGTGTTCGGCCACAGCATCCTGCCGGATCTTCGGCGCATGTCACCTGCCACTCACAACCTGTTCGACGACATCGTGCTCGAGGGTGCCTACGGCCCGAAGGGCATGGGCCGCTTCAACGACGTGCTCTCGCCCGCTGATGCCCATGCGATCCACGCCTACATTACCGACCAGGCCTGGGCTGCAAAGACCGAAGAGTCGGCACATTGAAATCCGCGTACATGGGCGGCTATAGGACATCGATGAAAGCTGTTGCCTTCCTTGGGATTCTGCTACTCACGGCGTGCACGTCCGTGCAGACAAAAATAGAGATCGCGGCTTCCGCAAAGGACGTGCGGGAAGTGCTGTTTGACTTTGGCGACTACCCTGGCTGGAATCCCTTCATTATCAAGGTTGACGGCGTGGTCACGGAGGGCAGCACGGTGAGGGTGACTGTGAAGCCCGTTGGCAGGAATGCGTTGTCGGGCGACACCAAAGTCACCTCGCTCACGGACACGCGCCTTGCCTGGACCGGCAGCCTCGCGATTCCCGGACTCTTCCGGGGTGACCACGAGTTCATCATCGAAGCGCAAGGCCCGAATAAGACGCTGTTCTACCAGAATGAAAGGATGTCCGGGATCATCATCCCCTTCTTCAACTTCAAACCCGAGGCTGCGGGCTTCGTGCTGATGAACGAGGCCCTGAAGAAGCGGGCCGAGAAATCCGGATTCTGACCTCATCGTGTGCTGACCGACACTGGCGCGACAAGACTAATGCGCGAGATCATGAGGCGATGAATCGCAGCGTCGTATTGCGGAGCCTCTCGGCAGTCGCGCTGTGCACGGCTGCGTTGGGCGATCGGTGCGATATGTTTCATTGAGAGCTTTCGACGCCGCACTGGGCGTATCGTGGTTATCGCTCAGGGAGGGGCACGCTCCGCGGCCGGATGCAGCCTCGTGCTGTCCTAAGCCGCGGGGCACTTCTCGCCGGCCACGAGCTGCGGGTGCGATTTACACTCGGCGTACCAGATAAATAATGAGAAGAACAACCAGAACGGTTCCAAGCAATCCGCCACCGATATACATGTCGCTCTCCGCTTGCGTCGTTGGGCCAATATTAGACTGCAGCCCGATCAACGCCGTCCGTTCGCTATCACACAAAGCCGCAGATGCCTGTCGCGGCGGGACCGACTGATGTTGGCTGCGTCCGATTAGCGGGGCGAATCCGGCTGTCGGCGCAAGTTGCCAGCTTGTAGCTGACACCACGGCCAACGCGCTTGTTTTGGCCGACGTACTGCCTTGCAATCAAAGGCCTCGAATAAGGGTTGGAAGCGCCAGGTGGTTGCTATGCCAGCGCCCCTAACTCACGTCAAGAGTTTATCGGGGTCCCAGGAGGCAACATCGAGCCAAGTGCTCTGGTAGGTGGCGCCGTCGCCCATGTCCGTATAGCGATCCGAGCAAAGCATATTGACCGTTCCTGACAGGGTCTCATCATCGCGGCGCTGACCGGGAACGAACGCGACGCCGGTTTGCACTTCATCGCTGACCCGCAGCACGAGCCCGATCGTTGCACGATCATTGAAGATCCGCACCCGTTGCCCGTCGTGTAAGTTGCGCGACTTCGCCTCTACGGGGTGGAGTATGCAGACCGGTTCACCCTCCTGCCGTCGCAACGATCCCACGCCGGAATAGGTCGTGTGCGGCTGAAAATATCCCGGGGCCGTGAGTAGTCGCAGCGGCCAGCGAGCCGCCATTTTTTCATCTTCGGGATCGGCGCACCACTCTGGCATGGGCGCCAGGTGCCTGTCGGCAAGGGACTGCGAATAAAATTCGAGCTTACCGGAGGGCGTGCGAAAGCTTTGACCGTGAGCGGGAGCCATCCTGATCGGTCCGGCCATGCGCACTTCGTCGGGATCGAGGGCTGCCGGCGTGCCGTTCGCGCTGCGGAATAGCTCGCGCATCACCTGCGCCTCTGGCATCCGGAATACCGGATCGGGCAGCCCCATCCTCTGAGCGAGCGCCTGCGCCAGCCGAAAATTGGACCATGCCAACCCGCGGGGAGCCGCCGCCCGAGGAGCGTATTGGAGGTAATACGCACCATAGGCGCGATAGAGATCCTCCGTTTCGAGATAAACCGCAGCCGGCAGCACGATGTCAGCATAGCGGGCCGTCACCGATAGGAACGGATCGTGCACCACGGTAAACAGATCCTCGCGCGCGAGCCCGCGCCGGACTTTCCCCACATCCGGACAAGTCACGGCCGGGTTATTGCTGGCGACAAAAAGGCTACGGATGGGCGGGTCAACCAGTTCGAGCAGCGCCTCGCCGAGGCGCAGGTGATTGACCGTGCGTGTTGCAACCGGACCTGAAGGCCTGCAGACCGCGTCCTGATTCAACTCACCAAACTCCCCGGTGTAGAGAAGTGAACCGCCGCCGGGCCGCGCGTACGCACCGGTCACGCCAGGCAGCAACGCGACCGATCGCAGGGCCTGACCGCCCTGCGCGAGGCGCGTCATACCCTCCCCGAGGCGAATGAACGAAGCTTTGGACCCGCCATAGAGAGCGGCGAATCGCTCTACCTCTTCGACGGTAAGCCCGGTGATCGATGCCACGTGCCGCGGCACATAGCGCGGGAGGACCTCCCGCTCCAGGCGCTCGAAGCCAATCGTATGCTCGGCGATGTACGCCCGGTCACACAGGCCGTCACGCGCCAGAATGTGCATGACGCCCAGCGCAAGTGCCGCATCGGTCCCGATGCGGATCGGAATGTGCCAATCGGCACTCGCTGCCGTCCGACTGCGGCGCGGATCAATGACAACGACTTGAAGGCCGCGCTTGCGCTCCTGCACGATTTTCGCCCAGAAATGGACGTTCGTCGTGACCAGATCGCAGCCCCAGGACACCAGCAGATCCGATCTAAGCACCGATTCCGGATCCGCACCGCCAATCGGTCCAAGGGTGGCGTTCCAGGCCTCAATTGCACAGCTGTCGCACACAGTGCCGGCCTCGAACCGGCTGGCCCCGAGCGCATGAAATACGCCATTCAAGAGCCCACGATTCATCAGCCCGGTGTGGGCGCTGTAAGCGTATCCGAGAATGGCGAGTGGACCGGACTCACGGACGATCGCAGTCCAGCGCGCCGTGATTTCGTCCAACGCATCGTCCCATCCGATGGGAGCAAACTTGCCCGTACCCTTGGGTCCGATTCGACGCAGTGGTGTGGTAAGCCGTTCGGGCGAGTTGACCAGCTCGGCGTCCCGATTGGTCTTGGCACATGCAAAGCCCGCGGTGAACGGATGGTCATCATCTCCCCGAACCTGTACGACCCGGCCGTTCTCGACCTTGACCAGCAGCGAGCACAGGTCCGGACAATCGTGCGCGCAGACGACTCGAACCGTTTCCACTATCGACCTCCAGTCGGCTGCTGTTGTGCTCTTCAGTTCAGTCGCGGAATTATGAACGCCGGCGGCCGAGTCGAGCAAAGCAATTCAGTCGTTCGCCCTGAGCAAGCTTAGCTTCATTATCAAGCTGTTGAGGGGGTTATTCTGGATCGGATTGCAAATGCAAATCATTCGGCCTAACTTTGCACAACAAAGCGCACATTGAAATGGGGTCTGGCCCGTCCGATGCGTATCCTGATCATCGAAGATGAGAAAAAGACCGCCGAATTCCTGCGTAAAGGATTGACCGAGTCTGGATTCATAGCGGACGTCGCGGAGAACGGCGAGGACGGCCTGTTCAATGCGATGAGCTTCGACTACGACCTGATCGTGCTCGATGCCATGCTGCCCCGAAAGGACGGCTGGTCGGTGCTCGCTGAATTCAGGCAACAGCATAAATCGACGCCGGTACTGTTTCTCACCGCGCGCGACTCGGTCTCCGATCGGGTCAAAGGCCTCGATCTCGGCGCTGACGATTATCTCGTGAAACCCTACGCCTTTACCGAGTTGGTGGCACGCATCCGCGCGTTGCTCAGACGCCGCGCAGAGCGGCAAGACGACATCCTCCAGGTTGCGGATCTGCGCGTCGATCTGTTGGGCCACAAGGCGTACCGGGCAGGGGTGAGGCTGGATTTGGCCCCCAAGGAATTTGCGTTGCTCTCATTGCTGGCGCGCCATCAAGGGGAAGTGCTCTGTCGGCGGCGGATCGCGGAGCAGGTCTGGGATATGAACTTCGATTGTGACAGCAACGTGGTAGATGTGGCGGTGCGCCGACTGCGCCGGAAGATCGATGATTCATTCACCCCAGAGCTGATTCATACCGTGCGCGGCATGGGCTATGTTCTCGAAACGCGCTGAGGCCAGCAATTTCAATGTCGACAACCGCTGGGCCATGTCCACGTGGCTGACGCTGTATTACACCATCTTCGTCTTCGTCCTGCTGACCGCGGCGTCGGCCTTTCTGTACTCCGGGCTGGAACGACGCATGGGCCAACAAAGCCGTGAATACCTTGTTCAGAAGGTGCAGATCCTGGGGGAGATCCTGCAGGACCAGGAACTCAGTGGCCCAGACATCAAGCAGGAAGTGTGGGAGGAAGCGGAAATCTCGGATCGCTTACAGTCTTCCTTCTTCCTGCGTGTGCTGGATGCAAAGGAGCAGTTAGTCGCAGAGACCCCAGGCATGGCATCCGAGCTGCCGATCTCCGCGTTTCCAACTGCGGACTCCACCGAACCGAAGCTGCGTCGGCACTCAGTATCCCGGCAGGAATTTCTGCTCGCCTCAGCTGCCATGCCGCTGATATCGAGGGCCTCGTCGCGCCTGTACATCCAGGCCGCGCTAAACGTGAGCTCGGAACAGAGCCTGCTCGGCTCATATCGACGCTATATCGCCGGCGTGCTCGTCTGTGGGATGCTCATCGCCAGCGCAGTCGGAGCCGTCATCAGTCGGCACGGGCTGCGACCCATCACGGACATTACCCGCGCTACCGAGCACATTGGCGTGCAGCATCTACAGGACCGGATTAGAGCCCGCCCGTGGCCCAAAGAGCTGGTATCACTGGCCAGCGCCTTCGACCGGATGCTCGATCGTCTGCAGGAGGCCTTTGAACAGCTCTCGCAGTTTTCGGCGGATGTAGCGCACGAGTTTCGCACTCCCATCAACAATCTGACGGGCGAAGCCCAAGTAGCTCTCTCGCACGAACGCACGGTCCCGGAGTACAAGCGAGTGCTTCACTCCGCGCTCGAAGAGTACACGCGTCTCGCACGTATGATCGACAGCATGCTGTTTCTAGCCCAAGCCGAGCAGCGGCCGGCCGTGCTCGCGCCGGTCTCACTGGAAGCGGGCGACGAACTGCAAGCGGTGCGCGATTTCTACCACGCCCTGGCGGAGGAGCAAGGCGTTGAATTGACCTGCCAGGGCCAGACCAGGGTTACCGCAGACCCGATGCTGCTTCGGCGCGCGCTCAGCAATCTGATGTCGAATGCACTGAAGTACACACCTCGCGGCGGTCGAGTGACGCTGCGCGCGGCCGAGGGCCCGGGAACCACCCAGACTCTGAGTGTGATCGATTCCGGCATCGGGATTGCATCCGAGCATCTCACTAAACTAGGTGACCGCTTTTTTCGAGCCGATCCGTCCCGTAGCGCCAGCCCTGGTGGAGCAGGGCTCGGTCTTGCCATCGTGAGGTCCATCATGACACTGCACGGCGGCAGCTTGCTCATCGACAGCACGGTAGGGCAAGGCACGACTGCTTCCCTGGTTTTCTCGTCAGGCCCATTGCCGGATATTGATTCCGCCCGACGCGCCTTGTTCTCCTTTTCGCGAGCATGACCAATCTGTCATCTTGAGGTCATCTTCAGGTCAGAGGCAGCTCGCTAGATTTGGCGGTATGGAAAGGCATCTTGCAGATGCCTGCATACCGATGCCGTAAAGGCACTGGGCAGATAGTTGGGGGGGAGACCGAATGGCCCGCGATCATCACGAGTCGAGGTCAGAAGTCAGATCGGCTGCGGTGAGGTTATTGCGCGTCGGCGCGGTGGCCATGTTTCTGCTCAGTGGAGCAGTGCTGATGCTGGTTTCAACGCCGGCACAGGCAGTGCCGCCTTTCGCCCGGCAGACCGGGTTGGCCTGCGAGGCCTGCCATACCGTACCCCCGGAGCTCACGCCCTTCGGCCGGCGCTTCAAGCTCAATGGTTACACTCTGACGACAAGGCCGCCCTTGGTTTCGGACACCGACGACCACAAGAAGAATACGTTGTGGCTCTCGGACCTGCCGGGGTTAGGCGTTCTATTCCAGGCGACCTACAACCATTACGACCGGACGCCACCCGATAGCGCGGTGCCCGGCGCTAAATCACAAAGCGAAAACCTGGAATTTCCGCAGCAGTTCAGCCTCATTGCCGGCGGGGCCATCACCGACCAGATCGGCGGCTTTCTGCAGATGACCTACGATCAGCCCTCGGGGACTTTCGGCGTCGATAACACAGACCTCAGATATTCCGACCACACTCAAAACAATGATTTTGTCTGGGGGGTGTTGTTCAACAACAATCCGGGCAACCAGGATGTTTGGAACTCGGTTGCCGCGTATCCGACCCTCGACTTCTCGAACCAGTCCCTCTGGAGTGGCGGGGGAGCCGGTGGCGCCGGCCTGACTTCGGCGTTCTTTGAGGGCCTCGGGGGGCTGACGGCCGGCCCCACCGCGTACATTTGGTACAAGGATTCATTCTACCTCGGCATATCGGAATATCACGCCGCGGTGTCTGGCAGTGCGACCAGTACGCTTGATAGCACCAACCTCAGCGCAGGAGGCGGCGCCCTCCAGGGCTGGGCCCCGTATTGGCGAGCCGCGTACGAGCGCGACTGGGGCTACAACTCCGCTTCGGTGGGCGTCTCGGGCATGTACTCGAGGTTCACGCCGGCCCTCATTGCCGGGCAGACACTCGACCCTGGATTTATCAACCGCTACCTGGACATCAGTTATGACTGGCAGTACCAGTACATCGGTCAGCACAATATTTTTAGCTTCCTGGGTCGCTACACCCACGAAAAGGCAGACCACGATCCCGGACTGGTGCCCACCTATTACAGCAACCGGTCAGATAATTTTGATCAATGGAACGTGACGGGCACCTACTTCTACAACCGTCACTATGGCGCGCTGGTCAACTTCGTTCATGCTTCCGGAACCCCCGATGCCGCCATCCTTGGGGGTAACGGCTCACCGGGCTACCAGTACGAAGTTTTGGAGCTCGACTACCTGCCCTGGTTAAACTTCAGGTTCATTCTCCAATACAACATCTACAACGTCGTCAAGAACAACCAGAACCCGTTCATTCTTCTCAACGCGACCAATCCCCAGGCGTCGAACAACAATACCTTTGTATTCGGGCTATGGATGGACTTCTAATGAGAAGGCTCGCAATAAGCTCACTCCTCGTCGCCGCGATCTGCATGGTAGCCCTGTGCGCTCGTGATGCAATGGCAGCGGACTCCCTGGTGCCGCACGATGCAGCGGCGTGGGACGCCAAGGTGCTGATCAGCCGGGCGTGCTCCAAGTGCCATGGCTTTACCGGAGTCAGCATCTCGCCGCTCTTTCCAATTCTGGCGGGGCAGCAAGCCAGCTACATCGAGATGGAATTACAGCTATTTCGGTTGCGTGATCGCAGCGATCCCCACGCGCGAGCCTTTATGTGGGGGATAGCCCGAGCTCTCACGGATGATCAAATCCGCGCGCTGGCGCAGTACTTTTCGAGTCAACCAGCCGTGAGCGGCAGGCCGTCGAGCAATTCAGCCTTGGCCCAGAAGGGCAAGTTGATCTACGAAGGCGGGGTGCCCGAGCGGGACATCCTCGCTTGCCTTCCCTGCCACGGCCCGAACGCCCAGGGAATCCACACATTCCCGCGGCTGGCGGGACAGCATCGAGACTATCTTTCGACACAGTTACAGCAGTTCCGGAGTAATGGGCGGGAAAGCGAAATCATGCAGCACTTCATCTCGAACATTACCGACGATGAGATCGCCGCAGTGACCGAGTATCTAGCATCCAAGTAGTTTCTAACAATCAGTCAGCGTACGCGTGAACGTGCGTGACGGAGGGATCGCCATGAATAGCAGACGTCCGGTGATGAGCGATGAATAACGCCACAAGCGCAACGCAGTGCGCGCGCCACTCGTTTCGTCTAGCCGCGGGTCTGGCGCTGTTCGGAATCGCCGGGTCTTTGGCGGCGCTTCCCTCTGCTGCCTACGAGGCGGTCGCCGTCAACAATGGCGGCACCATCGATGGTGTCGTTACGCTCTCAGGCGCACACGCCGGGGCGACGATCACAACTACCAAGAATCAAGATTACTGCGGCGCCAGCATACCTGATCCTACCTACACCATCGATTCTTCCGGTGGGCTGGCGAATGTGATCGTCTATCTCAAGGACATCACGAAGGGCAAGCCGGGACCCACCGAACCGCTGAAGTTGGTCAACGAGCACTGCATGTTCTCGCCGCGAGTGCAGGGAGCGATGGTCGGAGAACAGATCACCATCTCATCGGACGACCCGATTCTGCACAACACCCATCCACAGAACGCCGAAACCAACGCTACGATTTACAACATCGCGCTGCCATTCAAAGGATTCTCCGTGACCAAGCCGCTGCCGGCCAACCCGGAGCTGATCAAGATCAAGTGCGACGCGCATGAGTGGATGCATGCATGGATCATGGAACTTGACCATCCCTATTACACGACCACGGGCCCGGACGGTCATTTCACCATCAAGGATGTGCCTCCGGGCAGCTACACGCTGGCGGTCTGGCATGAGGCCGCTGGCGAGAAGTCCGAGCCGGTGGTGGTCGCAGCCGGCAAGACCTCAAAGTCGAAGATTACCCTCGCAGCCAAATAAAGCACTGGAGCAGCGCGCGGACACCGTCATGCCCGAGTTTGATCAAAGTAATTCGCGTCGCCTCACCGTGAGGGAGTTCATATGCCATTTCGCGTAGCACGTTTGGGCCTGATGCTCTCGGGTCTGCTGCTGCTTGCTGTGGGCACCGCGGGGGCGGACACCGGAGATGTTCGGGACGGCAAGGTGGTGTACGAACGCTGGTGCGTTACGTGTCACGGCGCGGAAGGCAACGGCCAGGGCGAGGCCGCCAAGTACATGAGCACCAAGCCGCGAGACTATCGTGAGGGTACCTTTAAGTGGCGCACCACGCCGTCTGGGTCGCTGCCGCTCGACTCCGACCTCGAGCACACTCTGCTGAACGGGGTCTACGGCACTTATATGCCGACCTGGGGCTTCCTCGGTGAGCGATCGCGGCAGGACGTCATCGCCTACATTAAGACCTTTGCGCCGCGATTTGCGAGCGAGAAGCCGCAGGCCCCCATCATCATCCCGCCCGAGCCGGGTTACAACGATGACTCAGTCAAACGCGGAGCGGCGATCTACCAGAAGTACAACTGTTCACAATGTCACGGCGACGGCGGGCGGGGTGACGGGCCCTCCGCGCACGATCTCAAGGATGACTGGGGCAACGACATAGTCCCGTACGACTTGACGAAGGGACATGTGAAGTGCGGCGACACGGCCACTGATATCTATCGAGTGTTCATGACGGGTCTATCGGGCACCCCCATGCCGACGTTCGCGGATTCGATGGATCCCACCGACGCGTGGGATCTGGTCCATTTCATCGAAAGCCTGAGTCCCAGGTATGCCAAGAATGTCGCGCGCACCGCGGCCAATAGCACGGCAAGAGCAAACCCCTGAGCGATCAATCCTTCGATCACAGATCGACAGATTCGTTAAGGCCCCGACAGAGCAATAATAAGGAGGCGAACTTATGCCAGAGACGGGAACGGGAACAACAGCAGAGGTGTTGCACGGTCCATACGCGGGGCTCGATCTGGATGCACTGGTCGATTGGCCGGTGGTGCGAGTGTGGCTGTATTGGGGCATGTTCTGGCTGATGATTGCGCCCACGGTCGGCGCTGCAATAGCCGGATTGTTCAACTATCCAGATTATCTCGGATCGAATCTGGCGTTGAGCTTCGGGCGACTTCGGCCGGTGCATGTCAATGGCGTGATCATGGGCGCATTCTCGGGCCTGTTCATTGGCGAATGCTATTACCTGGTACCCCGCCTGTGCGGCGTGCGGGTCGCCTTCAATCGCTACGGCGTGCTGGTCGCCTGGGTTTGGAACCTGTTCCTTGCGGCAGGGTTGTTTTCATTGCCGCTTGGCTACAATCACGGTCTCGAAGCGGGCGAGCTGCCTTTGCTCGCGGAAATTCCGATCTTCATCTGCACCGTCATAGCGACGTTGCAGTTCCTGACCACGATCGGACGGCGGCTCGATCCATCGCTGTACGTATCGCTCTGGTATCTGATCGGGGCCTTCGTGTGGACGTCGCTGAATCTGGTGCTGGGTAGCTTCATCCTGCCGTACCAGATCGCCGGCATCAACAGCGCCGCCTTCCATGGGCTGTACATCCATTACATCGTTGGCTTATGGATCACACCGGCCGGATACGTGCTGATCTACTACTTCCTGCCACTCAGCGTGCGCAATCCGCTCTACGCCCATAAGCTGTCGCTGGTCGGGTTCTGGTCACTTGCGCTGTTCTATCCCTTCGTCGGTATTCACCACTATCTCTACAGCCCGATCGCCGACTGGGCCGAAACGCTGGCGATCATCACCTCCATGCTGCTGATCATTCCGGTCTGGACCGTGCTGGTAAATTTCTTCGGCACCGTCAAGGGTCGCTGGCGCGAGTTCGGACCGAACCTGCCGGCGAAATTTCTCATCATGGGCTCGCTCATGTACCTGTTCGGTTGCTTTCAGGGTTCGACCGAGGCGCTGCGCTCGATCCAGCAGCCCACCCATTTCACCGACTTTGTGATCTCGCATTCGCATCTGACGGTGTTCGGGACCTTCGTCATCTGGGCGATCGGGCGGACTGCTCTACCTCTGGCCGCGCATGTGCGGGCGGGAACTGTGGTCCTTCAAGCTCGGCAACTGGTCGTTCTGGCTCATCACCTGCGGCATCACCACCATGGGTCTGGTGCTGAGCGCCGGTGGCCTGCAGCAGGGCTTCCAGTGGATGAACGGCGTCGAGTGGGTCGATACCGTGGTTCAGATGCGTGCCTATTGGCTGGTACGCACGCTCGCGGGGATCTCGATGGATATCGGGATGTCGCTGCTGATCATCAATCTGATGATGACCGCACTGAAGCGCTCGGATGACGCGATCGGATTCAGATCTCAGGATACCGGGCCTGCAGGCCTGGCCGCGATGCCAGCCGCGGAGCCAGCAAAATGACCGCGCGCTTCGTCGCACTCGTGGCCGGGGTGGGCTTCTTCTTCCTTGCCTTGATCACCCAGGGAGTGCTGCCCTACTTCGAGCCGTCGGCAACCACCAATCACGTGACGGCCGTGATCCGCAATGATATCGGCCAGCTCAAGTGGATGGAGACCTCCGCCACCAACTACACCCCGCTCGAAAACACCGGCCGGCGCATCTACCTGCGCGAAGGCTGTTGGTATTGCCACTCCCAGTACGTGCGGCCGGTGACCGGCGAGACGCGCCGCTGGGGGCCGGTGAGCGAAGCGGGTGAATACGCCTACGACGTGCCGCATTTGTTTGGCACGCGGCGCATTGGCCCGGACCTGACGCGTGAGGGGCTCAAATACAGTGACGAATGGCATCTGGCGCATTTCTACAATCCGCGAATGCTGACTCCCGATTCGGTGATGGACCGCTATTCCGATCTGTTCTATACCCCCTCAGAAGCGCTGAAGATCGTCAAGGACGGTACTTCGGGGCAAACGCTCGAGCGCACTGCGGTCACCGAAAAACTGTTCGATTTCAGCAGTAAGGACCAGATCAAGCTCACACCCAATCCCGACGGCCTGCTGTTCGTGCCAGTGATCGCGCAGCGCAAGTACCCGGTGATCTTCACGCCCAACAACGAGTACGCCGGTAACGCCGTCAAACTGGTCGTTGAGACCGCGGAGGTCGAGGGTCTGATTGCCTATGTGCAAAAGCTGGGCATGAACCGCGGCAAGTGGCGGGATCTGTTCGAGCCACAGGAAATGGATGGGGCCGGCGTCAGCATGCCGCGCTCGGCAGCATGGATTGGGTACGGCAAGGAGGTCTATGAGCGTCGTTGCGTTGGTTGCCACGGCGTGAAGGGCGATGGCAATGGGCCGGCCGCGACTTTCATGTACAAGCAACGACCGCGCAATTTCACGCAGGGCGTCTTCAAGTTCAGGCTGACCGAGGGCTCGTTGCCGACCGATGGCGATATGCTGCGCACCATCACGCGCGGGGTGCGCGGCACCGCCATGCCACCCTGGTACGATCTACCGCTGAACGATCGCCTGGCGGTAATCCAGTACATCAAGTACGCACTGGCAGTGGACCGCACCAACCCGAACAAGCCGATCGGCTTCTTCGATGAGTCTCCCGGCGAACCACTCTATATTCCGCCGCCGCCGTCGCCGACGACCACCATGATCACTCACGGCAAGGAAGTCTGGACCGAGGCCAAGTGCTGGGAGTGCCATGGCGAGACGGGTAAGGGCGACGGCCAGAAGGCGGCCGGGCTGACGGATGATCCGGGTTTCGCGATTCGCCCCGCCAACCTGAAGGGCGGCCAGTTCAAATCCGGCCCGTCAGTAACCGATATCTTCAGAACCATTTCCACGGGGCTCAGCGGCACACCGATGCCATCCTATCGCGACGCTTTTCCGGACGCCGATCGATGGGCCCTGGCCTACTATATTTTATCGCTGTCAGCCTTCACCGACCCGATCAACGGCGAGCCGTTGACGATCACGGCGGCAGATCGTGAGGCACTGGACAATCCCAAGCTGCAAACACCAGGTCCGGAGCAAGCGTATGGACTGCTGCCACCATAGCGCCGGCCACCGCGGGAGGCTGACTGATGTCTGAATACGAAGTACTGGGTCCATATGCCCTGGCGATACTGATGGGTCTGGGCTCGATTTGTATATTCATCTGGGGCGTCATGGGCGGAGCGCTGAATGAGACTGACCAGGCCGCCCTCGACTTCTATCACGCGGAGATTGCCAATGACAGACTCAAGGACCACCGTGACCGACCCTAAGGCGGACGGCGATCATGACACGCACGACCTGCATGAATATGCCGGTGGCTATATCAAGGCGCACGAAGGTGTGCTTCCGATCTGGTTGTTGTTTGTCTATTTCGGGCTTTTCCTCTGGGCCTGCTACTACATCGTGACCTACTGGGGCGGCGTCGGACCGGGCCGTATCGGGTAATGGCCATGTCTCAAGCGGAACACAAACCTTTGCTGGGCGTAAAAATCATCTTCGGGGTCGCCATCATCAACCTGGGGTTCCTGGGTTTTGAGCTCATCATGAACGTGGTCCGTACCGCTCTCGGCTGAAGAGGAACCAAACCATGCTGGCGCAAACCGGATTCTCGCTGGCCAGGGCCAGCACGCTGCAGGAAGTCGCGTTCATCGGCTTCGCGATCTTCACGATCGGGTTTTTCATCTGGCTCGCCCGCCTGGCGCGCAGAAAATAGCGGCCCGTCACCCGCCGCGCTGAGGCAGTGGGCGGCGTGCCGGAGAACATCGGTCATGACCTACTATGCGCTGCTGTTCATTGCCGGCTTTGCAGGCAGCTTCCATTGCATCGGCATGTGTGGTGGCTTCGCCTGCGGATTGGGGGCCGATCCGCGCGGCGCCGGCGCCACCTCGCTGCGCCATGTGCTCTACAACACCGGGCGGCTGACGAGCTACTGCTTCCTCGGCGGCCTCGCCGGCGGTCTGGGCCAGGTGATCTGTACTTCTCTGGGTTCACGGCCCGCGCCGCAAGCTCCGATTCTCAGCGTCTCGCTCGACACCGCGCAGCGTGCTCTCGCGCTACTGGCCGGGCTGCTGATGATCCTCATGGCGCTGCGATTTTTCGGCTGGCGGGGCTGGCAGCGAGTCAGCGGCGGCTTCGGTAGCTCAATGCTGGTCACCTCGCTGCGTACCCTGCTCCGCAGGCCCGGGCACGCCGCGCCGCTCGCCTTCGGTGTGCTCAATGGGTTTCTGCCGTGTCCACTGGTCTACGCGATGATCGCGCAGGCTGCGACAACCGGTAACGTGTTGTCCGGGTGTTTGACGATGGCGGTGTTCGGCCTCGGTACCTTCCCGGCGATGCTCGCGATGGGAGGCATCGGCCGGCTGCTGGCGCCGCGTTGGCGGCAACGCGGTGTACGGCTGGCCGGCAGTTTCATCCTGGCGCTGGGGCTGGTCACGCTCGCGCGCGGCGTTCTGCCCATGGCGGCCGGACATCGCTTGCACCACCTCTGGCCCAGCGCATGACGGCAGCAACGGCAGCGTTATGCCGTCACTGTCTGCTGTCGGTCGGGCGACGCGGCTTCGCCCGTACCGTGAACGGCGAGGGTTGCCAGTTCTGCTGCTATGGCTGCTGTATCGCGTATCAGGTGAGGAGCTGGCAGTGGCGAGGCATCGGAAGCGGCGTGGTTCCTCATACGCCTGGGCGTGGGCAGCTTTTTGTCGATGAACATCATGCTGTTCAGCCTGCTGGTGTATTCGGGCGCATTCAGCGGTGCCGATCGGCGCGTGCTGCCGATGATTCATCTGTTGCTATGGGGACTGGCGACGCCCGCCGTACTGATTCTTGGTGAGCCCTTCCTGCGTGAGACCTGGTCGCAGGCACGACGCGGGCGTTTGACCGCCTCGGCGCTCATCGTCCTTGGCAGCGTTGCCGCCTATGCTTATTCCACACTCGCCGTGTTCAAACTTGGCGGCCATCTTTATTTCGATACCGCCTCGATGGTGCTGATGCTGTTCACGCTTGGCCGGTATCTTGATGCGGCAGGTCGAGCCCGGGCGTCGCGCGATCTCGCGCCGCTGTTGGCCGCCGAAAGCGAATCAGCGATGGTGGTCGACGGCATGCAAGAGCATCGCCGCCCGGTACGCGAGGTGCGTGCCGGGATGCTGATCCGGGTCCGGCCCGGTGAGCGCATTCCGGTCGACGGCCTGATCGTGGAAGGTCGCTCCCATACGGACGACTCGGTGATCACCGGCGAGAGCAGACAGATTGCGAAAGCGGCCGGCGCCCCCGTCCTCGCGGGAAGCATCAATCTCGACGGTCCGTTGCTGATCCGTAGCAGCGGCTCGGGGAGCGAGAGCCGATGGGCGCAGATCTGCCGATCCGTCAGCGAGGCATTACGACACTCGAGCCGCACGCAGCGTATTACTGATCGCGTGGTAGGCGCTTTCGTGCCGATGGTGCTGGTTCTCGCCGGCGTCACCCTGGCCTATTGGGCGCAGCGCGTGCCGCTCGATCAGGCGATGCTCACTGCGCTCTCGGTGCTGGTGGTGGCCTGTCCCTGCGCGCTCGGCCTCGCCGCGCCAATGGCGCACTCACTCGGCATCGGACAATTGGCCCGGCATGGCTGCCTGGTCCGCAGCCCGGACGCGCTGGAAGCCCTCGCCCGCACTCGTCTGATCGCTTTCGACAAGACCGGCACGCTTACGCTGGGCCGTCCGCAACTCGTCGGTCTTGCGATCGATGGAGTCGGGGAAGCAGAGGTACTGGCTCGACTGGCAGGTCTGGAACAGCACTCCGAGCATGGCCTCGCACGTGCCATCGAGCAGGCAGCCCGTGCCCGCGGGCTGCGCCCGATTGCCACCGAGGATGTCCGAATCGTGCCTGGGCGAGGCATTCGTGGCTTTGTCCGCGGCGAACCTGTCGCAGCCGGCAATTCAGCGTTGATGCACGATTTGGGCTGGCAGCTGCCGCCTTCTTTGGTCGACCAGGCCGATGCGATGGCGGCCAGCGGGCTCTCGGTGGTATTTCTGGGTTGGAGCGAAAACGATCGCCCGGGGCGCGCACGCGCCGCGCTCTCCTTCGACGACACGACGCTGCCCGAGGCCCGACCGACGATCAAGGCGTTGCGCGGCCTGGGACTGCGGGTGATGTTGCTGACCGGCGATCACGCCGGTGCGGCCGCGCGTGTCGCGGCCGCCGTGGGCGTGGATGACTGGCGGTGCGGCCTGCTGCCGGACGACAAACGAGTCGCTCTGGATCAATGCCGAACGCATGGCGGCGCGGTGGCAATGGTCGGCGACGGCTTGAATGACGGTCCCGGGTTGGCCTGGGCGGATGTCGGCATCGCCGTCGCCTCGGCCACCGATCTAGCGCGCGAGACCGCCGATCTGGTGCTGCCGCCGAATGGCCTCTGGTTGCTGCCTTGGGTAGTCAGTCGGGCCCGTGCGGTACGTTCGATCGTACTTGCCAATCTGGCATGGGCGTTCGGCTACAATCTGGTCGCACTGACTTGCGCCGTGCTCGGGCTGCTGCAGCCGATCCTGGCGGCTGCTGTCATGGCCGGTTCGAGTTTGCTGGTGGTGCTGAATTCGCTGCGCCTGGAGCGCCTTCCTGGTCCAACTTATCCCGGCGCGCTGCAGCCATCTGCAGCCACACCGGAAAAGATAGCCCTCCATGACCCGAGACCCAGTCTCGGTGCGCGGAGCTAACGAAGAGGGTGAAGACATGAAGTGGCATGTACTGGGGCTCTGCCTTGCAGCTTTTTCCGTGACGATTCCTGCTCAAGAGGCAGATCCGTGTGCTGGATTGGCGGGCGTTGCTCTCGGTCAGTGCCAGGATACTCAGCAGAAGCTACAACGGCAGCAGCTGGCGCAACAGCAGAGACAGCTCGCCCTGCAGCAGCAACAATTGGCGCAACAGCAGCAACAGCTGGCGCAACAGCAACAGCAGTTGATGCGGCAGCAACAGGACCTGCAACAGCAGCTGCAACAGCAACGGGACGGACAGAACCAACTAAGCGCACAACAACCGCAAAATCAAAAGCAATTAGATGGCATGCAACATCAAATTGAGAATCTCACCAAGCAATTGGAGCACGAAAAGTCAGCAAAGGAACCTGTACAGCGCCAGGAGTTCATCAGCTGGAAGGCAGACAATCCCTGGTACGGCTCAGACTATGCAAAAACGCGGTTCGCAATGCGCTATATCAAGCTGCTTCAACGCGAACAGCCAGATCTCGCTGGTCGGCCATTCCTTGATGCCGTTTCCGCCAAAGTAAGCGATCAATTTGGTTCAACCCGGTAACTGGCGTGACTGGGAGCCTCCGCAATGAGGGGCGAGTTGCGCCGGCGATCGAACCGGGGTTATCTCTGCTCGCTGAGAAAGCCCAGGAGCGCCGCCACAATCGCTTCCGGCGCATCCTCCTGCACCAGATGACCTGCATCCGGCACACAGCGCAAGGCAGAGTCTGGAATTCGCGAAGCCAGTTCCCGGGCTTGCTCTATCGGAATCCAGCCGTCTTCCTGACCCCAGAGGATTGTGACCGGACAGCGAATTTCGCCGTAGCGTGATTCGATCTCATCGGTGTAACGCTGATCCATCTGGGCGATCTGGTGGTAGAAGGCCACTTGACCGCACTCACTGAGCCAGGGATCGACATACAACTGCAGTGCCTGAGCCGATAGGGGACGAAACGCCGCGCCGGCGATATAGGCCGGCACGATTGCAGCATGAATGTAAGGTGGGAGACCTGCGAAGGCGGCCTCGTGCTCGCGGACATGACGCACGAACGGGGAACCCCAGGGAGCGAGCGCGACCGGGTCGATCAGGGTGAGGGAGCGGTACTCGCAGCCATGCAGGAGGTATCCGCGCAGAGCCGTACAGCCCCCGAAGTCATGCGCGACCACATCGGGCCTGGCGAGGCGCCAGTGCTTAAGCAGAGCGGCGAACAACCGACCCTGGACCGCCAGTGAGACATCCAGGCTGCCGCCCATCTGCGAGCGGCCGTAACCCAGGAGATCGAAATAGAACACCTGTCGGTGCCCGGTCAGGTGCGGAGCAATTCGTCGCCATACGATCGAGGAGAATGGTGTCCCATGAACCAGGACGATCGGTGCTTTGTCGCCGCTGCCGAGAGTTCCATAACGAACCGCGTGGCCCTCGAACGTGAAGGTCTCGGGGAGGCTCCAGGACCCGCTGGCTTCGGAAGACACGGACGCCGTCTCGCTATGGCCGCACTGGGAGAGATCTTAGCGCAGCAGCAGGGAACTAAGCTCGCAGGCGTTGCTCCGAGGATAAGCCGCGACTGTCGGCGGAATTGAAGGTCTCAGGAGAAGACAGCACCGCCTCTGCAGACACCGTGTAGCGCGCGATCATGACGTTGAGTGCCTCGGTGTGCTCGACGATGGCGCGGCTGGCCGCCGCAGCTTCCTCGACGAGCGCAGCGTTCTGCTGCGTGTTGGAGTCCATGTGCATGACGGCGCGATTAACCTGCTCGATGCCTGAGGATTGCTCGCGACAGGCCGAGGCAATCTCGGCGACGATGTCAGTGGCCTTCGTGACCGCAGCGACGATTTGCTCAAGTACTATGCCGGACTGATTGACCAGCTTGCTGCCCTCTTCCACCTTGGTGACGCTGTCCCGGATCAGCGCCTTGATCTCCTTGGCCGCCGTGGCGCTGCGGCCTGCCAGGTTGCGCACCTCGGATGCGACGACTGCAAACCCGCGTCCCTGCTCCCCGGCCCTCGCAGCCTCGACCGCGGCGTTAAGTGCCAGCAAATTTGTTTGAAAGGCGATCTCGTCGATGACGCCGATGATATCGGCGATCTTTTTCGACGCGGTGTTGATCGCGCTCATCGACGCAATCGCCGACTTGACGACCTCGCCGCCCGTCTCCGCCTGCTGTCGCGCAGCCAACGCCAGTTGACTCGCCTGGCCGGCGTTGTCAGCTGTATGGCGAACGGTCGCCGTCATCTGCTCCATTGAGGATGCGGTCTCTTCGAGACTCGCCGCCTGCTCCTCGATTCGCTTCGACAGGCTCGAATTGCCGTCGGCAATTTCCTGCGTACCCAGCCGCACTTTGTGCGCTGCCGACTGAATCTGATGCACCACGCCCATCATCTGCTCGATCAGGGCGTTGACGCCGGTCGAGAGCCCCTCGAAGGCGCCGGATTTTCCGAAGACGTCCACGCGGGCGGTTAGGTCGCGCTGCTTGGCGCGCTCAACGACTGTGCGGATATCGGCGACCAGGCCATTGATGGTGCTCAGCAGATCGTTGGTGCCGCGACACAGGGCCTCGAGCAATCCGCTCTTGCCCTCGAGCGGCAGTCGTACGGACAGATCGCCCCCGACGGCGGCTTTGACGGCCGCCTGGGTTTGCTCGACGGTGTTGCGTAGCTGCAGCGAGAGTTTTACCTGGGCTGTGATGTCGCTAGCGTATTCAATGACCTTGAATGGCTTGCCGTTGCCGTCTGCGATCGGGTTGTAGGTGGCCTGGAGCCATAGCTGTCGACCGTCCTTAGTGACACGATGATACTGGCCGGAGTCGTACTCGCCGCGCCGCAGCTTGTCCCATAGCCCACGATACTCGGCGCTTTCGCGCATCTCCGGTGACACGAGCACACTGTGATTCTGGCCTTTGATTTCGGTCAGCGAGTAGCCGAACATGCGCAAGGCGTTCTCATTGGCCCGACGAATGGTGCCGTCCAGCTCGAACTCCGTGACCGCCTGTGCCTTGCTGATGGCATTGATCTGACCGTCGAGATCGGCCTCCCGCAGGATCTGCGGCCGAATGTCCGCGGCATAGACGACGATCTTGATGAGCCGTCCCTGGGCATTGAGGATCGGATTGTAGTTGGCGCGCACCCATATTTCCTGGCCGCCCTTGCCGATCCGCTTAAAACGGCCGGTTTCAAACGCTCCGTTGCAAAGATTGTCCCAGAAGGCATGGTATGCCGTGCTCTCGCGGTAGCCAGGCTCGAGCAGCATCGAGTGGTTCTGGCCACGCAATTCGCCGATCGTGTATCCGAACAGGCGCTGGAAGTTCTCGTTGGCGGTGCGAATGGTGCCATCCGCATCGAACTCGATCATCGCCTGCGATTTAGATAGCGCACTCAGATGATCCCGAAGGTCTCCGAGTGTCGAGGCATCGACGTGTAGTTTGCGCTTGGGTGGGGCGCTACGGCTGGATGATCGGCTTTTCCGAACCATGGAGAAGGTGCTTCCAGATATGGATGCACCGAATTACATTAAAAATTCCGCGACATAACGCGAACGCAGATCGCATTCCTAACTTTACGATTCAAAGTGAGTGACCGATCTCCCTTTGCGCGGCTGGAAGCTCACGGCGTGGTCGCGTCAATCGGACGCTTATTGTTAACTGAGTCAGCAGTCGGTTCACAGTTCCTGGATTCGGAAGGCTGCGTCGCCGCTGCGGCCTGATCATTCGGCGCTGTGAATAGCACACGCGCCAAGGCCCATGCAGCCAGCGCGCCTGCGAGCTGCGCGATGATGAAGGCCGGTACGTCCGGTGGTCGGATGCCAGAAAACGTATCCGACAGTGAGCGCGCTATCGTGATCGCTGGATTGGCGAAGGAGGTCGAGGCTGTGAACCAGTAGGCGGCCCCGATCCAAGCGGCCACCATCCACGGCGCATCACTTGAGCGCCTGTGCCCTAGTACGACTAGCAGCAGCCCGAAAGTCGCCACGAACTCCGCGAGCCATTGGGCGCTGCCAGCGCGCCCACGCATGGCGCTTTGTAGCAGCGGCAGCTCGAACATCGCATGTGCCAGCACCGCACCGGCGCAGCAGCCAAGGACTTGTGCGGCCATATACGCCAGCGCCTCAGACCACGATAGCCGACTTTTGAGTGCCATCACCAGACTAACGGCCGGGTTGAAATGCGCGCCACTGATCGGGCCGAATAGCGCGATCAGCGCGGCCAGCACTGCCACGGTGGCGGCGGTGTTCGCCAGCAAAGCAACGGCCAAATTCCCATTCGCCAGACGCTCGGCCATGATCCCGGAGCCGATGACGGTTGAGGCCAGCAGCAGTGAGCCGAGGGCTTCGGCGACTAGCTTGCGGCGCATAGACATCAATCCTGTGCGTTGGCGTTGGCGTCGGCCTTACCGATCTCGGCCAGCCGCTGACGAAGCGTCATCCCTTCCAGCTTCGCAATCGGCAGGCACGCAAAGAGCTTGATGCGGGCTTCGAGGGTGCGGAAGGCCGACCAAAAAGCCTTCTCCTTATCCGGCGTGCTGCCCTCCTCTGCGGCCGGGTCCGGTACGCCCCAGTGCGCTGTCACGGGATGACCGGACCAGAACGGGCAGCTTTCTCCCGCCGCGTTGTCGCAGACCGTGAAAATGAAATCCATTTCAGGCGCGCCCGGTACAGCGAACTCGTCCCAGCTCTTACTGCGCGCGTTGTCCAACGGAATGCCGATCTTTTTCAGCAGCGCCAGGGCGTAAGGGTTCACTGTGCCACTGGGATGACTGCCAGCGCTGAAGGCACGGAATTTCCCTTGGCCCCACCGATTCATGAGCGCTTCGGCAAGGATGCTCCGCGCTGAGTTGCCCGTGCATAGGAACAACACGTTGTAGACGAGATCAGCCACGGATGAGAGTCTTGGACATGCACACGGCCGAGGCTGGGCACAGCGACCGAAATTCCGCACTTTGCTGCAACGGCTGGGGCGCGGCGCTACGCTCGATGACCTGATAGCCCAACTGGCTGAAGAAGCCCTGCGCCGTCTCCGTCAGCAGAATCAGCCGTTGCACTCCCTCGGCGCGCGCGTCACTTTCAGCGCGCACGACGAGCGAATGGCCGAGTCCACGATGTCGATGAGTCGGTGCCACTACCAACGAGCGCAGCAGGCGCGCCGAGGCCCCTGCACCCTCCAGGGCAATGGCGCCGGCCAGTTGGCCTTCTACTTCCAGCAACCATGTCTGCAGAGCTGGTGCGCTGGTGAAGTCATCGGTCGGCAGCTTCGCCCCCTGCAGCAGAGCCAGCACAGTCGGAAGATCAGAAGGCTCGCCGCGCCTGATCGCAGAACCGTTCACGGGGCGCAGCAAATCGATTCGGCGTTTGGCACGCAGAAGGCATTCCTGGGCGCGGTTCCGCCACGGACGATGGAGGTTCCATGATCGAATACGGCCGTGTCCTCTCCATAGATGGGGATGCGGCCGAGGCTGTGAAACGTCTCCCAGGCCATGCCGGTCGGATCGGTGACCCAATACTTGTCCGAGCGGGCATAGCAGCACGCCTGCTCATCTTCCTGAACCAGTCGTGCATCGGCTGCCAGCAATTGAGATTGCAGCGCGCGCAGCTCCTCGCCCGAATCGACTTGGAAGCCGAGATGATTCACGCCGATGGGCTGCCCGTGATTCGAGATGGCGAAGTTTATCCGGGGATCCTCCAGCATCCACTTGGCGTAGTCGGCTTCGACCACCGCAGGCTGTGCCCCGAATACAGTTGAATAGAAGCGGATGCTTTGCGCAATATCCTTGACCGAGACGTGAATGTGAAAGCGTTTCATGCGGCTCTCCGGGGATTGCGGGATTTGATGGCGGTACTCGCCGGCTGACAGTTGGGTGCGCAGACCGACGCCTCGCCGCAGCAGTTTTCGGTCAGGTAGCCGACAAGCGCGTTCATAGTCCCGAAGTCGGCGGCATAGAAAAGCTGCCGACTCACGCGCCGCTGGGATATGAGTCCTGCACGCTGTAGTGCCTGAATGTGGAAGGTGAGCGATGACGGGGCCAGGCCGATTCGTTCGGCAATGGTCCCGGCCGGCAGACCCTCCGGACCACGCTCAACCAGCAAGCGATAGATCCCCAGCCGATATTCGTGGGCGAGTGCCCCAAGTGCGGCGACGACGTTTTTGGCCTTCACGATGTAATGATATTACTAGTATTCTCGAACTGTCAATGTTCTGTCCTACCGGGCACATAGGTAACACTTCTTCCGAGCACATGGGTAACACTTTTCGGCATTTGCGGGAGACGCAACATGCCTTGGAAGGAGTTATCCAAGATGGACGAGAGGATGCGTTTCGTGGCTCGGTTGATGGAGGGAGAGAAGATGGCGGTGTTGTGCCGTGAGTTCGATATCTCCCGCAAAACCGGCTACAAGATCTTCAACCGCTACAAGCACGCGGGGATCGAAGGGCTCACCGACCGCAGCCGCCGCCCGTACCGACACGCCAACCGGCTGCCCTTTCAGATTGAGCAGCTGATCTTGCAGATCAAGGAGAAGCGCTCGAGCTGGGGAGCGCAGAAGATCCGGGACAAGATCAAGCTGCTCCACACCAAGATCCACCTTCCCGCCATCAGCACCGTGCATGCGGTCCTGTACCGCAACGGCCTGGTGGGCGATGAGGGTCGTCCGCGCTACAAGGCTCAGGGCACGACCCTATCCCAGGCTAACCGACCCAACGATCTGTGGTGCGCCGATTACAAGGGCGAGTTCATGCTCGCCGATAAACGGTATTGCTACCCGCTGACCATCACCGACTTCGCCAGTCGCTACCTGCTCTGCTGTGACGCCCTGGGCAGCACCCAGGAGATGTTCGCTTTTACCGTGTTTGAGCGGGCTTTTAAGGACTTCGGACTGCCTCTGGCTATCCGTACCGACAACGGCATCCCCTTCGCCAGCCGCAGTGCCTTCTTCGGCCTCTCCAAGCTCTCAGTGTGGTGGTTGCGCCTCGGGATCGGCATCGAGCGCATCAAGCCCGGCAATCCGCAACAGAACGGCCGCCACGAGCGCATGCATCTGACCCTCAAGAAGGAAGCTACCAAGCCGGCGGCCAACAATCTGTTGCAGCAGCAAGCCAAGTTCGATCACTTCATCGAGTACTACAACCGAGAACGCCCGCACCAGGCCCTGGAGGGTCGCTGCCCCGCTCAGCTGTATCGACCGTCCCGGCGACCCTACACCGGCTTGAGTGATCTGGAATATCCCTTCCACGATCGCACCATCACGGTGACCACCTGTGGGCGCATCTGTTTCGGACGGCGTAAGATCAATCTAAGCCAGGTCTTCGCCGGACAGAATGTCGGCATCAAAGAAGTGGCTGAAAAGATCTGGCTGGTCAGCTTTATGCACTACGACCTGGGGTTCTTTGATCACGAGGTAGGTCGCGTCGAGTGTGCCCCTAACCCGTTCGGCGCCAAACTGTTACCCATGTCTCCGGAATGAAATGGGTACCATGTGCCCGGTTAGGACCAGGTTCGGCTGGTAGCGGGGGCAGGATTTGAACCTGCGACCTTCGGGTTATGAGCCCGACGAGCTGCCAGACTGCTCCACCCCGCACCGGTTGGGTCGCGCATTCTACATCAGCGCGGGCCCGCGTCCATACCTGCCCGAATAGCTTACGGAAACAGCCGCTGGCAGATCTCGAGCAGCGAGTTCGGCATCAGCCCTAAGGCTGCAACGGCCAAAGTATTAAGTAGCAGAATCAAGCGCATACGAGGCTTTCTTACAGCCGGCGTCTGATCAGCAGGCGCCTCAAAGTACATGTACCAGACCACGCGCAGGTAGTAGAACGCGCCGATGACCGAGATCAGCACCGCATAGGTCGACAGCCAGACGTGATGAGTGCTCAGCAGCGCTTGGATGATCCAGAGCTTGGCCCAGAAGCCGACGAAGGGAGGCACCCCCGCGGTCGAGAACATGATCACCAGCATAAGCAAGGCCAGCACCGGGTCGCGCGTGGACAGCCCCTTGAAGTCTGCGATCTCATCGTGCTCGAAGCCGGTGCGGCTCAGCGTCAGGATGAGACCGAATGCGGCCAGCGTCGTCAGCACATAGGCGATCGTGAAGTTCAGCGCCGCCTGGTAGCCGACGGCCTGCCCGGTCGAGAATCCCAGCAGCACGAATCCGGCATTGGCAATGGCCGAGTAAGCCAGCATGCGTTTGAGGTTGGTCTGCGCTATCGCGATCAGGTTGCCGAATCCGACCGACAGCACCGCCACGGCCATGATCATCTGCGTCCAGATGGCCGGCATGCCGGCCAGGCCATGCGAGAGCAGCCGCGCGATCAGCGCAAACGAGCCCAGGTTCGAGACTGTGGCGATGAACATCGTCACGCTGGTCGGCGCCCCCTGGTAGACGTCGGGCACCCACATGTGGAACGGCACGGCGCCGAACTTGAAGGCGATGGCCGCCACGATGAACGCGATCGCGACGATGACGCCCTCGCTGGGCCCCTGCCGCACCACGGTGCTGAGTGCGTCCAGATCGAGCGTGCCCGTGAGCCCGTAGAGAATGGACATGCCGTACAGCAGCGCCCCGGAGGCAATCGCGCCGAGCACGAAGTACTTGATGGCCGCCTCGGCCGCAATACCCGAATCGCGATCGAAGGCCACCAGCGCATACAGCGACAGCGACAGCAGCTCGATGCCCAGATACACGGTCAGCATGCTGTTGGCCGAAATCAGCACGAACACGCCCAGCAGGCCCGTCAGGCACAGGACGTAGTACTCCCCGCCCACCATGAGGCGCTGTTCGAGGTATTCCTGGGAGTAGAAAATCGCCGTGGCCATGGTCACGAAGCCGGCCAGCTTCAGGAAGGTACTGAGTCCGTCAGCGACGAATAGTCCGTGGAACAGCACCGTGTGCGTGAGCACCATGCCAAAGAGACTGATGAGCACCGCACCGATCAGCAGGCTCATCATCGTGATCATGGCCGTCACGCCGCGGCGGCGGTGACCGACATAGGCATCCACCAGCAGGATCAGGCAGGCCGATGCGCCGACCCAGATCTCCGGAATGGCCGGCCAGCTGATATCGGTGGGATCCAGCAGACCCAGCAACCTCATGGTCCTACCCCGATCTTGCTGGTCAAGAGCTGCTGCAGCAGATGCTGCGTCGAGGCTTCCATCATGTTGAGCAGCGGTGCCGGCCAGATGCCGAGCAGGATGACCGAAACCGCCAGCACGCCAAGCACCAGGAACTCGCGCGGGTTGAGGTCCTGCAGCGCGGCCACCTTGTCATTGGCCACCGGGCCGAAGATCACGCGCTTGATGAGCCAGAGATTGTAGGTGGCGCCGAGCACCAGGATGGTCCCCGCCGTGAGCGCAAACCAGAAGCTCGCCTTGAAGCTTGCCAGGATCACGAGGAACTCGCCGATGAAGCCCGAGGTGCCCGGCACCCCGGAATTGGCCAGCGCGAACAGCACCATCAGTGCCGCAAACTTGGGCATGACGTTGATCACGCCGCCATAGGCGCTGATTTCTCGGGTGTGCATGCGGTCATAGAGCACACCGATGCAGAGGAACATGGCTCCCGAGATCAGGCCGTGCGACACCATCTGCACCATGGCCCCGTCGAGGCCGTTGATGGCGCCGCGCGTGGAGCCGGTGGCGGCCATGATGAAGAACACCAGGAAGGCGCCCAGGGTCACGAAGCCCATGTGCGCGATCGAGGAATAGGCCACCAGCTTCTTCATGTCCTGCTGCACGATGGCGACATAGGCGATGTAGACGATCGCGATCAGCGACAGCGCCACCATGAGGCCATCGAACTGATGGCTCGCATCGGGCGTGATCGGCAGGCTGAATCGCAGCAGGCCGTACCCGCCCATCTTCAGCATGACGGCAGCCAGGATCACCGAGCCGCCGGTAGGCGCTTCCACGTGCGCATCGGGCAGCCAGGTGTGCACCGGCCACATCGGCACCTTGACGGCAAAGGCCAGCAGGAAGGCGAAGAAGATCCAGCGCTGTTCGGTCAGCGACAGCGGCAGCGCCTGCATCGCGGCGATGGTGTAGCTGCCACCCTTGAGATACAGGTAGATCAGCGCCACCAGCATCAGTACGGAACCCAGGAACGTGTACAGGAAAAACTTCAGCGTCGCATACACGCGCCGCGGGCCGCCCCAGACGCCGATGATGACGAACATCGGGATCAGCATGGCTTCCCAGAAAAAATAGAACAGCAGCGAATCGAGCGCCGAGAACACCCCGATCATCAGCCCTTCCATGATCAGGAAGGCCGCGTAGTACTGTGCCGGGCGCTTCTCGACCACCGACCAGCCCGCGATGATCACCGGCACGGTCATGAAAGCCGTCAACAGGATCAGCGGCAGCGAGATGCCGTCCACGCCTATGAAGTACTGCGCATGCAGTGCGGGGATCCAGGGCACGCGCTCCACGAGCTGGAAGTTCGGCGTGCCGTTGACGAATTGCGTGTACAGCGGCACGCAGGCGATGAGCGTCAGCAAGGAGGTGATCAGAGACACCCAGCGCGCCGCCTGCGCGCGACCATCGCCCAAGATCAAGGCCACGATGCCACCAGCGATGGGCAGCCAGATGACGACCGACAGCAAACCGATGTGCAGCACGCTAACGCCTAATTCCGCCACAGGAACCAGCCCAGCAATGCTGCAAGGCCGATGATCATCCAGAACGCATAAGAGTACAGAAAGCCGCTCTGCAGCTGCCTGGTGACAGCCGCAAGCCAGCCGACGAGCCCCGCGGAGCCATTGACCATGCCGCCATCGATGATGGCCTGGTCGCCCCCGCGCCACAGCACCATGCCAATGGCGCGCGTGAGACGCGCGATGACGTTCTCATTGAACCAGTCGAAGTAGTACTTGTTATCGAGCACGCGATTGACGCCTGCAAAGCGCACCCGTACCGCATCGCCGGCCGCTGGCCTGTGCAGCACGAAGTACCAGGCTGTCAGCACCCCGAGAGCCGCGAGCCACGGCGCGAACCCTAAGAAACTGTGCAGCGCAAACTCCACCGGGCCATGCCACTCCCGGGCCACCTCGGCCACGACATCATCGCTCTCGAGCACGCGGATCGAATCGCTGAAATAGCCGCGGAACAGCACGGTCTGTTCGGTCAGGAAGCCGATCACCAGCGAGGGAATCGCCAGCGCCACCAGCGGCCCTTTCATGTTCCAGCCGACGTCGTGGAAGTGCTCCTGCGCGTGATGATCGAGCCGCTCGGGGCCGTGAAAGGTCAGGAAGATCATGCGGAAGGTGTAGAGCGCGGTGACGAACACGCCCAGCAGCACGCACCAGTAGGCGTACGTCGCGCCGAAGCGATGCGAATCGGACACCGCATCGATGAGCGTGTCCTTGGAGTAGAACCCGGAGAAGAACGGCGTGCCGATGAGCGCCAGCGCACCGATCAGCGAGGTCCAATAGGTCACCGGCATGCGCTTGCGCAGTCCGCCCATCTTGCGCATGTCCTGCTCGTGGTGCATGGCGATGATCACCGCGCCGGCAGCCAGGAACAGCAGTGCCTTGAAGAAGGCGTGCGTCATGAGGTGAAACATCGCCACGCTGTAAGCCGAGACGCCCAGCGCCACGGTCATGTAACCGAGCTGCGAGAGCGTCGAATAGGCGATCACGCGCTTGATGTCGTTGTTGACGATGCCGAGGAAGCCCATGAAAAGCGCAGTGGTGGCGCCGATGATCAGCACGAAGGACAGCGCGGCATCCGAATACTCGAACAGCGGCGACATGCGCGCCACCATGAAGATGCCGGCCGTCACCATGGTGGCCGCGTGGATCAGTGCCGAGATGGGCGTCGGGCCTTCCATCGAATCGGGCAACCACACGTGCAACGGCACCTGCGCGGACTTGCCCATGGCGCCGATGAAGAGGCAGATGCAGATCAGCGTCATCGCCGACCAGGGATGGCCGGGGAAGACGGCCAGTGTCTTGGCGCCGATGAAGGGCGCGGCCTTGAAAGCCTCGCTGTAATCGAGCGAGCCGGTGTAATACAGCACCCCGGCGATGCCCAGCACGAAACCGAAGTCGCCGACCCGGTTGACCAGGAAGGCTTTCAGGTTGGCGAAGATTGCGCTGGGTTTGGTGTACCAGAAGCCGATCAGGAGGTACGAGACAACACCCACAGCTTCCCAGCCGAAGAACAGCTGCATGAAGTTGTTCGACATCACGAGCATCAGCATCGAAAAGGTGAACAGGCTGATGTAGGCGAAGAAGCGCTGGTAGCCCGGATCGTCGCTCATGTAGCCGACGGTGTAGACGTGCACACAGAAGGACACGAAGGTCACCACCACCATCATCAGCGCGGAGAGGTGATCGATGAGGAAGCCCACCTGCATGCGCACGCCATCGCTGACCAGCCAGGTGTAGACCGTACCCTGGTAATCGGGCACCTGGTCGACGAGCAGCTGCTTGAGCACCCAAAGCGACAGCAGGCAGGACACGCCCACCGCCGTGATCGTCACGGCCGCGGCCCCTGCCCGGCCGATCTGCTTGCCGGCAAGGCCTGCCAGCAACGCCGCAATCAGCGGCAGCAACGGAATGGCGAGCAGCAGCGTCGGATTCATGCTCAGCCCTTGAGACTGTCGAGCTCTTCGACGTTGATGCTGCGGCGCTCGCGGAACAGCACCACCAGGATCGCGAGCCCAATGGCGGATTCGGCCGCGGCCACGGTCAGCACGAAGAACACGAAGATCTGGCCGTCGAGCTGGCCGAGGTAGCGCGAGAAGGCCACGAAGTTGAAATTGGCCGCCAGCAGCAGCAGCTCGATGCACATCAGCAGCAGCAGCACGTTCTTGCGATTGATGAAGATGCCGGCCACCGACAGCGCGAACAGGATCGCCGACAGCGTCAGCATGTGCCCGAGCGTAATCATGTGCGCGTCTCCGAGTCCATCTTGACGATGCGCACGCGCTCGCTGGCGCGCGCGGCCACCTGCTTGTTGATGTCCTGCGCCTTGAGTCCGATGCGGTGCCTCAAGGTCAGCGTGATGGCGGCCACCATGGCTACCAGCAGCACCATGGCCGCGATCTCGAGCGCGTAGGTGTAACGCGTATAGAGCGCCTCGCCGAGCGCGAAGGTGTTGCTGTAGTTGGGCGGCAACGGCGCCGCGCCGCGCGTCACATCGATGCCGAGCTTGCGCGTCAGCACCACGCCTGCGACCTCGACCACCACCACCACGGCCATGATCCAGCCGAACCAGGCATAGCGCACGAATCCGCTGCGCAGCTCCTCGAGGTTGATGTCGAGCATCATGATGACGAACAGGAACAGCACCATGACCGCCCCGACGTAGACCAGCACCAGCACGATGGCCAGGAACTCGGCCTCGATCAGCAGCCACAGCACCGCGCTGGTGACGAAGCACAGCACCAGGCTCAATGCGGCGAACACCGGGTTGCGCGTGATGATCACGCCCAGCGCGGCAGCGACCAGCACGGTCGCGAACACGTAGAACAGAATCAGCGGCAGCATGGCATTAGCGGTAGCGCGAATCCGCGCTCTTGTCGGCGCTGATCATGGCCTCGTAGCGATCGCCCACGGCCAGCAGCTTGTCCTTGTTCATGATGTTTTCCCCGCGGTGCTCCATGTGGTACTCATGGATCCGCGTTTCCACGATGGCATCCACCGGGCAGGCTTCCTCGCAGAAGCCGCAGTAGATGCACTTGAAGAGATCGATGTCATAGCGCGTGGTGCGGCGCGTGCCATCGGCAGCCACGTCCGAGTCGATCGTGATCGCCAGCGCCGGGCAGACCGCCTCGCAGAGCTTGCAGGCAATGCAGCGTTCCTCGCCATTCGGATAACGCCTCAGCGCATGCAGGCCGCGGAATCGCACCGACTGCGGGGTCTTCTCTTCCGGGTACTGCACCGTGACCTTGCGACGGAACAGCGAGCGCGCCGTCACCGACAGTCCCTGCAGCAGCTCGGTGAGCAGGAACGTCTTGATGGGGTTGTTCATGGCCATGGGGTTCTCCAGGGGCCGAGGTGATAGCTGAGCATGGCCGCCTCGACGACGATCCACACCAGCGTGATGGGAATCAGGATCTTCCACCCCAGGCGCATGATCTGATCGTAGCGATAGCGCGGGAAGGTCGCGCGCAGCCAGAGGAACACGCACAGCAGCCCGAAAATCTTCAGCGCCAGCCAATGCGTACCCGGCAATCCCAGCAGCGTATTGCCGCCCAGCCAGGGCATGCCCTCGACCGGGCTGATCCAGCCGCCGAAGAAGAACACTGCGGTGAGCGCCGAGATCAGGATCATGTTGGCGTATTCGGCCAGGAAGAACAGCGCGAAGGCGATGCCTGAATACTCGACGTGGAAACCCGCGACGATCTCGGATTCCCCCTCGGCCACATCGAAGGGCGCGCGATTGGTCTCGGCAATGCCGGAAATGAAGTACACCATCAGCAGCGGAAACAGCCAGAACCAGTTCCACGCGCCCACGCCGCCGTGCTGGCGCGCAACGATAGCGCCGAGATTCAGGCTGCCGGAAGCCATCAGCACGCCGACCAGCGCGAAGCCCATGGCGATCTCGTAGGCCACCATCTGCGCCGCCGAGCGCATGGCGCCCAGAAACGCGTACTTCGAGTTTGACGCCCAGCCGGCGAGGATCACGCCGTAGACGCCCATGGAGGTCAGCGACAGGTAATAGAGCAGTCCGGCATCGACATTGGCGATGGCGTAGTTGGGTGCAATCGGCACCACGGCCCAGGTGGCAAAGGCTGGGATCAGCGTGATGGCGGGCGCCAGCGTGAACAGCAGCTTGTTCGCGCGCGTGGGCACCACCACTTCCTTGATGAGCAGCTTGATGACATCGGCAAAGGGCTGGCCCATGCCCCCTGCGAAGCCGAAGATTTTCACGCGGTTGGGCCCGATGCGCATCTGCATCCAGCCGATGAGCTTGCGCTCCCACAGCGTGAGATACGCCACCGACAGGATCAGCACCACGGTGAGAATCACCGTGAACACCGTCGAGTGCACGTAAGGCGGCAGCGCCAGCCAGGCGGCGATGGCTTCCTTCACGGGGTGGCCTTCACGGGGCAGCGCTCGCATACACGGCCGGAGCGCCCCGGCCTTCCACCGTGCGATGCAGTGCGCCCGCACGGCGCAGCACCGGATCGATTTCGTACATGCCGATATCAAAGGTGGGATCGGCGGAGAGGCCCTGCCGCGCCCACGAGGCGGCAGCGTCAGTGCCGGCCGCTGTCGGCGCAGCCGCCTGTTTCAGCGCATCAATGCGCGCCTTGAGCGCATCGCGCACCTGCTCGGAGGAGTCGTAGTCGAAATCGGCCAGCTGCAGCAGGTTGCCGAGTACGCGCAGGATCTTCCACGCCGGGCGCGCCGCGCCCAACGGCTTGGCGACCCCGGCATAGCTCTGCCAGCGGCCTTCGAGATTCACATAGGTGCCCGAGGTCTCGGCAAAGCTGCCGGCGGGCAGCAGCACCTGCGCGACGCGTTTCATCTCCGCACTCGCATAAGGCGTCACGGCCACGACCGCGCGCGATTTGGCCAGCGTCTCGAGCGCGCCGGCCTGTAAGGCATCGGCCCAGGGTTCGCAGTTGAGCAGCAGGTAGCCGGCCAGGGGCCGCTCGAGCATGGTGCGCGCATCCTTGCCGGGCGTGGCGCGGGCCGCGCCGGCTGCGCCTCGATGCGGCAGCACACCGGCCAGGTGAGCGCCGACGGCATTGCCACCTTCCGCGAGTTCGCCAAAGACAGCGCCCGTGGCGACACTCAGTGCACGCGCCAGCGCGCGCACTTCGCTATAGCGTGCGCTGCGCAGGCTTAAGGCGCCGAGCCAGATCGCGCGCCGCGTACCGGCCTTGAGGGACTCGGCGATGGCGCGATGGCCCTCATCGGGTGTGACGCCCTCGAGCAGCGAGCCGACACCGGCGGGTGCTGCGGCATCGCCGAGCGCCGCCCGTAACACCGCCGCGAGCGCGGCCACATCGCCATCGGCGCGCGCGACGATGTAACGGGAAACCGGGAACAGATATTTGGACAGCGCCGGGTTGATGAAACTGATCTTGCCGCCGCGCAGTGCCGCTTTGCGCACGCGGTGTGCCAGCATCGGCAGCTCCTGGCGCAGGTTCGAGCCGATGATGAGCAGGCTATCGAGTTCATCGACGGCCGCGATCGGCAGTCCGAGCGCGGGCACGGCCGCATCGGCGGCCTCGTGGCGGAAATCCCGCCGCCGCAGGCGGTGATCGATGTTTGCGCTGCCGAGCCCATCAGCCAGCCGCGACAACAGATACAGTTCCTCGAGCGTGCTCGAGGGGTGCGCCAGCAGGCCCAGCCCGTCGCTGCTGCCGGCCGCGACTTTAAGCAGCCCGGTCGCCCTCTCGAGGGCCTCATCCCAGGACGCCTCGCGCCAGCTGCCGTCGGCGGCGCGCACCTGCGGCTGCTGCAGCCGGTCGTCACTGTAGATGCCCTCGTAGCTGAAGCGGTCGCGATCGGCGATCCAGGTCTCGTTGATCTCCTCGCACTCACGCGGCACCACGCGCATGAGCCGGCCGCGCAGCACATGACCGAAGATCTGGGTTCCCATGCCATCGTGCGGCGAGACCATCGGGAACTGCGTCATCTCCCAGCCGCGGCCGCGGTAGCGGAAGGGCTTGCTGTTGAGCGCGCCCACCGGGCACAGGTCGATGATGTTGCCGGAGAGTTCGTGATCGACGCTGTGCTCGATGTAGGTGCCGATCTCCATGTGCTCGCCGCGGCCCGTGGCGCCCATCTCCTGGATGCCGGCGATGTCCTGGCCGAAGCGCACGCAACGCGTGCAGTGGATGCAGCGCGTCATGTCGGTGGAGACCAGCGGACCTAAGTTCTTGTCCTTGACCACGCGCTTGCGTTCGACGAAGCGCGAGATGTCGCGGCCGAAACCCAGCGCCAGGTCCTGCAGCTCGCACTCCCCGCCCTGATCGCAGATCGGGCAGTCGAGCGGATGGTTGATCAGCAGGAATTCCATGGTGGCGCGCTGTGCGCCGATCGCCTTCACCGAATGCGTAAAGATCTTCATGCCCTCGGCCACGGGCGTGGCGCAGGCCGGCAGCGGCTTGGGCGCCTTCTCGACCTCCACCAGGCACATGCGGCAGTTGGCCGCGATGGGCAGCTTCTCGTGATAGCAGAATCGCGGGATGTAAACCCCTTCCCGATCCGTCACGCGCATGATCAGTTCGTTCTTGCGTGCCTTCATCGGCACGCCATTGACTTCGATGTTGACCAGATCCTCGCTCATGCCGCCACGCTCACCGCATTGACGATGCTGCGTCCACCGTGCTCGACCATGTATTCGAACTCGTGCCGAAAATGCTTGAGGAAACTCTGCACCGGCCAGGCCGCCGCGTCGCCCAGGCCACAGATGGTGTGACCCTCGATGCGGTTGGCCACATCGAGCAGCAGGTTCAGATCATCCATTTTCGCCTGCCCCGCCAGGATCCGCTTGAGCGTGCGATTCAGCCAGCCAGTGCCCTCGCGGCAGGGCGTGCACTGGCCGCAGGACTCGGACATGTAGAAGCGCGACAGCCGCTCGAGCACGCGCACCATGCAGGTGGTCTCGTCCATGACGATCACCGCGGCGGAGCCGATGCTCGAGCCGCCGGTTCTGAGCGAGTCGTAATCCATGTTGAGCTTGAGCATGGTGGCGGCCGGCACCACCGGCACCGATGAGCCGCCCGGTATCACGGCCTTGAGCTGCCGACCCTCGAGCACACCGCCGCACATTTCCAGCAGATCGGTGAAGGGAATGCCCAGCGGTACTTCGTGATTGCCGGGCTTGTTGACGTGGCCCGACACCGAGAAGATCGCGGTGCCGCCGGAGTTCTTCGGCCCGAGCTCGGCGAACCACTGCGCACCGCGCCGCAGGATGGTGGGCACGGAGGCATAGCTCTGCGTGTTGTTGATGGTGGTGGGCATGCCGTAGAGCCCGAAGGCTGCGGGAAACGGCGGCTTGAAACGCGGCTTGCCGGTCTTGCCCTCGAGCGAATCGAGCAGCGCCGTCTCCTCGCCGCAGATGTAGGCGCCCGCGCCGACGTAGGTATAGAGATCGAAGTCGATGCCTGAGCCCTGGATATTCTTGCCGAGCAGTCCGGAATCGTAGGCTTCCTTGAGCGCGGCTTCGAATCGCGGCACGGGCTCGCCGAGGAACTCACCGCGAATGTAGTTGTAGCCCACCGTCGCATTCATGCAGTAGCCGCCGATGGCCAGGCCTTCGATCAGCGAGTGCGGGTTGTAGCGCAGGATGTCGCGGTCGTGGCAGGTGCCTGGCTCGCTCTCATCCGAATTGCACACGGCATATTTCTGCATGGGGGCATTGCGCGGCATGAAGCTCCACTTGACCCCCACGGGGAAGGCGGCGCCGCCGCGGCCGCGCAGGCCCGAGGCCTTCACCTGTTCGATGATCTGCTCGCGCGGGGTCTTCTCGGCCAGGATCTTCTTCCAGGCCTCGTAGCCGCCGATGCGCTGATAGGTCGCCAGTTCCCACGGGCGCTCGTACTTCAGCGGCTCGAAGCAGGTGAGATTGCGCTTGTCGTCCCAGTTGCTCATTTCAGGTCCGCCAGTATCCGGTCCACTTTCTCAGTCGTCAGATACTCGTGATAGACATGATCGACCATCATCATCGGTGCTCCGGTGCAGGCGGCCAGGCACTCCTCCTCGCGCTTGAGAAAGATGCGCCCATCGGGCGTGCTCTCGCCGGTGCGGATGCCGAGCTTCTTCTCCACGTAGGCGGCGATGTCCTCGCCCCCGCGCAGCATGCAGGAAATATTGGTGCAGACGCTGACGTGATGCCGGCCGCAGGGATGGGTCTCGAACATCGAATAGAAGCTGGCCACCTCATACACCTGGATGGGCGGCATCTGCAGGTACTCGGCAATCGCGTCCATCAGGTCGGGCGTCAGAAAACCGTGGTTCTGCTCCTGCGCGGCGCGCAGCGCCGATATGACTGCCGATCGCTGGCGGCCGGGCGGAAACTTCGCCACCCAGTGGTCGATCTCCGCGCGCGTGTGCTCGGACAGCAGACCCGTCTTGCCCGGCTCGGTGGCCATCAGCGATCGATCTCCCCGAAGACGATGTCCTGTGTGCCGATGACCGCCACCACGTCGGCCAGCATGTGGCCCTGGACCATTTCACCCAGCGAGGCCAGGTGCGGGAAGCCCGGTGCGCGGCACTTGAGCCGATAGGGCTTGTTGGCGCCATCGGATACCAGGAACACACCGAACTCGCCCTTGGGGGCCTCCACGGCCGCGTAGGTCTCCCCTTCGGGCACGCAGTAGCCTTCGGTCATGAATTTGAAGTGATGGATCAGGGACTCCATGTCCTCCTTCATGTGTTCGCGGCTCGGGGCGCGCACCTTGCGATCATCGACCATGACCGGACCTAAGTTGGCGCGCAGCCAGTCCACGCACTGTTTGATGATGCGATTGGACTGGCGCATCTCCTCGACGCGCACCAGGTAGCGGTCGTAGCAATCGCCATTGACGCCGACCGGGATGTCGAAATCGAGCTTGCCGTAAACCTCGTAGGGCTGCTTCTTGCGCAGATCCCATTCGATACCCGAGCCGCGCAGCATCGGTCCCGAGAAGCCGAGCTGTAGCGCACGCTCGGGTGAGACCACGCCGATATTCACCGTGCGCTGCTTCCAGATGCGATTGTCGGTCAGCAGCGTTTCGTATTCATCGACGCAGGCTGGAAACTTTTTGGTGAAGGCCTCGATGAAATCCAGCAGCGAGCCCGCGCGCACCTCGTTGAGACGATCGACCTGTTTCTGCGTGCGCCAGCGCGAGGCGAAATACTTCGGCATCGCCTCGGGCAGGTCCCGGTACACCCCGCCCGGACGATAGTAGGTGGCGTGCATGCGCGTGCCCGAGACCGCCTCGTAGCAGTCCATCAGGTCCTCGCGCTCGCGGAAGCAGAACAGGAACACCGTCATGGCGCCGATGTCCAGGCCGTGCGCGCCCAGCCACATCAGGTGATTCAGCACGCGCGTGATCTCATCGAACATCACGCGGATGTACTGCGCGCGCTCGGGCGCCTTGATGCCGAGCAGCCGCTCGATGGCCATCACGTACGCATGCTCGTTGCACATCATCGAGACGTAGTCGAGCCGGTCCATGTAGCCGATCGACTGATTGAACGGCTTGGACTCGGCCAGCTTCTCGGTGGCTCGATGCAGCAGACCGATGTGCGGGTCGGCTTTCTGGATGACTTCGCCGTCCATCTCCAGCACCAGGCGCAGCACGCCGTGCGCCGCCGGATGCTGCGGACCAAAGTTGAGCGTGAGGTTGCGTATCTCTGCCATTAGGGGGCCATCAGACTTGCAGCATCACTCGCGCGGATCGTCGGCCGCGCGCTTGATATCGTGCAGCGCCGGATCGTAGCGGTTGTCGTGCCGGATCACGCGCGGCACCAGCGTGCGCGGCTCGATGCTGACCGGCGCATAGACCACGCGCTTGAGCTGCGGGTCGTAGTGCACCTCGACGTTGCCGATCAGTGGAAAGTCCTTACGGAACGGATGGCCGATGAAGCCGTAGTCGGTCAGCAGCCGGCGCAGGTCCGGGTGCCCCTTGAAGAGAATCCCGAACAGATCGAACGCCTCGCGTTCGAACCAGTCGGCGCTGGCCCAGATGCCGGTCAGCGAATCGATGACCGGATCCTCGATCTCATCGCACCAGACCCTTATGCGAAGGCGCCGATTGTGCGCAATCGAGAGCAGCTGGGAGACCACGGCGAATCGCTTGTTACCCGCCAGGGTGTGAGGTGCCGCGCGATTCACGCCGCGGCTGAACCCCGACGCGGTGGCGCCGACGGTGCGCCACTCCGCGCGGCCGAAGTCGAGATAATCCACGCCGGCCAGGTCCATGAGCATCTCGAAGCGCAGCTCAGGGTCATCGCGCAGCGTCCGGGCGACCTCGAGCAGGTCGGCCGGGGCCACTTCGATGGCGATTTCATCGGCGAGCGAGGGGTAGCGCCGCGCACGCTGGCCGAGCGCACGGTCGATCCGTGCGGCCAGCTCATCGATGTATGCGGGCACCGTGGCTGTCCTTGCGATCGATCAGGCCGCGGCGGCCGCGCGCCGCTCGATTTTGCGCTGCAGCTGGATGACGCCGTAGAGCAATGCCTCGGCCGTGGGCGGGCAGCCGGGCACGTAGATGTCGACCGGCACGATGCGATCGCAGCCCCGGACCACGGCATACGAATAGTGGTAGTAACCGCCGCCATTGGCACAGGAGCCCATCGAGATCACCCAGCGCGGCTCGGGCATCTGGTCGTACACCTTGCGCAGTGCCGGCGCCATCTTGTTGACCAGCGTGCCGGCGACGATCATGACATCCGACTGGCGCGGACTGGGGCGAAACACCACGCCGAAGCGGTCCAGGTCGTAGCGGGCCGCGCCGGCATGCATCATCTCCACCGCACAGCAGGCCAGGCCAAAGGTCATCGGCCAGAGCGAGCCGGTGCGCGCCCAGCTCACCAGGTCATCCACGCGGGTGGTCAGAAAACCGCGCTGTGCAAAACCTTCGGTGTCGAGAGCTTCTAATCCCACTCCAGCGCTCCTTTCTTCCACTCGTAGGCAAAGCCGATGATCAGAATCAGCAGAAAGATGCCCATGCCCAGCAGGCCCTGCGCACCGACCCGTCCGACCCAGACGGCCCATGGAAACAGGAAGGCGATTTCCAGATCGAAAATGATGAACAGGATCGCCACCAGGTAGTAGCGCACATCGAACTTGACGCGCGAGTCCTCGAAGGGCTCGAAGCCGCACTCGTAGGCGGAGAGCTTCTCAGCATCACCGCGATGACGGACGCCGAGCCGCCCGAGCACCTTGCCGAGTCCCAGCAATACGCCGGACAGTGCGGCCGCGATGCAAAGAAAGATCAGTATCGGCAGGTAGTTTGTCAGCATGCCCGAGCCGGTATGTAAAAGGGGCGGCATGCTTCGCTCACGCGACCATTGCTTCGCCCCGTTATGTGCTTAGTGTAACAGGCGATTACATTAAATTGGTGCCGACGGCGAGATTCGAACTCGCACACCTCGCGGCGCTAGCCCCTCAAGCTAGTGTGTCTACCAGTTCCACCACGTCGGCTTGAAATTGAAGCGCTATTTATTCGCAGGCGGCGTGCCGCTCGCCGGCGCCGCGGGCGCGCTCGCCGGCTCGCCAGGCGTGCTCGACGGCGTCGTCGAGGGTATGGCGGAACCCGTGGGTCCTCCCGGTAGCACCGGCACACTGCTGGGCGAATTCGCCGGCGCCGGCTGCGTTTGCAGCTGCTCGAGAATCGTGCCCGAGGAGGCCGCGGCCTTGTGCGAGCCCACGTACGTCAGCGACAGGCTCGTCACCATGAAGATGCCGGCCAGGATGCCGGTGGCACGCGACAGCGCGGTGCTGGCGCCGCGTGCGCCGAACACCGTGCCGGAGGCCCCCGCACCGAAGCCCGCGCCCGCCTCCGCGCCCTTACCGCGCTGAAGCAGCACCAGGCCCACGATCGAGAAGGCGCAGATGAAATGAATGACCAGTAATACTGAATGCAACATGTACGATCCCAGTGTCAGCCGCGTGCGGCGGCCACGATGCTCAAGAATTCCTCGGCTTTCAGCGAAGCCCCGCCGATCAAGCCGCCATCGACGTCCGCCTGCGCGAACAGCTCCCGCGCATTGCCCGTCTTGACGCTGCCGCCGTAGAGGATCGGCAAGGCGTCCGCGATTTTAGCATCCTGCCGCGCCAGCCGCTCCCGGATGAACCGATGCACTTCCTGCGCCTGCTCGGGCGAGGCGGTGCGGCCGGTGCCGATGGCCCAGACCGGCTCGTAGGCGATCACGGCGCCGGCGAAGGCCGCAATCCCGGTCAGCGATACCACGGCATCCAGCTGGCGGGCGATCACGTCCTGGCACTGCCCAGCCTCGCGCTCCGCCAGCAACTCCCCGAGGCAGAGGATCGGCGTCAGCTGGTGCGCCAGCGCGGCGGCAAACTTGCGCGCCACCAGCACATCGTCCTCGCCGTAGATATTGCGCCGTTCGGAGTGTCCCACGATCACGTAGCGACACCCGACATCGTGCAGCATCGCCGCGGCCACCTCGCCGGTGTAGGCCCCGTGGGCCTCGGCACACACATCCTGCGCCCCCAGCCGCACCGCCGAATCGCGCAGCAGCCGCGCAATATCCGACAGGTAGACGAACGGCGGGCAGATGACGCAGGTAACCTGGTCGAGGTACGGCGAGGCAAGGATTGTCTCGACCAGCGGCCCGTTTGCCGCGCGCGAACCGTGCATTTTCCAATTGCCGGCCACGAGCTTGCGCCGCATCATTGCCGCCCCGCTGTACGCCCCATCTTTGGGCGCGCGGATCATATCGGCGCCCCTCCGGGCGCGCAACGCGCTTTATTAGGTGGTCACCGGCCGGCGCGGCACTGCCGCCCGAACCGCCTGCGCCAGCTCGTCCGCGCAGGTGCGAACCTCGGCCTCATCCCGGCCCTCGACCATGACCCGGATCAGCGGCTCGGTGCCCGAAGCCCGCAGCACCACCCGGCCCTCACCGGCCAGATGCTCCTCGATGCGCCGCTGGGCGGCGACGATGCTGGGCACCGTGCTGGGGTCAAACCGGGTTTCGACCTCGAGGTTCAGCAGCACCTGCGGCATTTTGTCCATGCCGGCGGCCAGTTCGGCCAGCGGGCGCCGGGTCTCCTGCATGATGGCCAGGATCTGCAGCGCCGTGATCAGGCCATCGCCGGTCGTGGTGCGATCGAGACTCAGGATATGTCCGGAGGTTTCCCCGCCGAGCATGCCGCCGCTCTCGACCAGCTTGGCGAGCACGTGCCGGTCGCCGACCGGGGCGCGAACGAATTCCACACCCAGCCGCCGCAGTGCGAGTTCGAGCCCGAAATTGCTCATGACCGTGCCGACCACGGGTCCGCGCAGCCGCCCGGCCTTGTGGGCGTGGGCGGCGATCACGTACAGCAGCTGATCGCCATCGACCAGCCTGCCCAGGTGATCGACCATGACCACCCGATCCCCGTCACCATCGAGGGCCACGCCCACGTGCGCCCGCACACCCGGCACCGTGAGCTGCAGGAGCTCGGGCGAGGTGGAGCCGCAGCCGTCATTGATATTGCGGCCGTTGGGTGAGCAGCCGATCGGGACGATGTCGGCGTCCAGGTCGGCCAGGATGCGCGGCGCCACCTTGTAGGCTGCACCATTGGCGCAATCGATCACGATCTTCACGCCCGACAGGTCCATGCCTTCGGGCAGCACGCCGGCGCAGAACTCCTGGTAATGCTGCTGCGTGGTCTCGGCTCGACGCGCGCGGCCGAGCTCGCGCGAGGCGCGGGTCGTCGGCGGCGCCGACAGCTGGGCCTCGATGCGTTCCTCGATCTCGTTCGAGAGCTTGGCGCCCTCGCCATCGAAGAACTTGATGCCGTTGTCCTCGTACAGGTTGTGCGAGGCACTGATCACCACGCCGAGCTTGCAGCGCAGCCGCCGGACGATGTGGGCCACGGCCGGTGTCGGCAGCGGACCGGTCAGCAGCACATCGGCTCCCGCGGCCACGAAGCCCGCCTCCAGCGCCGATTCGAACATGTAGCCCGACAGTCGCGTGTCCTTGCCGATCAGGACCGTGCCGCCCCCCGGCATGATCACGCGCGCGGCAGCGCTCGCCAGGCGCAGTGCGAAGTCGACGGTCATGGGTTCCGTGCCCACGCGCCCGCGAATGCCATCGGTGCCGAAATACTGCCTTGCCACTGCGCGACTCCCTTGATCCAACCGGCGTCTAATGCAACTCGCGCCGCATCGCGTTGGCGACACGCACGGCATCCACGGTCGCGGCCACATCATGCGCCCGCACGATGCGCGCGCCGCGCAGCACAGCCACCGTGGCCAGCGCCAGGCTTCCGGGCAGCCGTTCGCCAGCAGCCCGTCCGGTGAGCGCCGTCACGAAAGACTTGCGGGATAGCCCCACGCACAGCGGCCGCTGCAGCGATGCGAATTCATCCAGGTGCCGCATCAGCTCCAGGTTGTGCGCGGTGGTCTTGCCGAAACCGAAACCCGGGTCGACACACAGGCGCTGCGCATCGATGCCGGCGGCGATGCTGGTACGCAGGCGCTCCTCGAGATAGGCGCGCACCTCGACCACGACCTGGGCGTAGCGCGGCTCACGCTGCATGTCGGCGGGCTCGCCGCGCATGTGCATCAGGCAGATACCGAGGTTGCCGGCCGAGGCGGCCTCGAGGGCACCGGGCACGCGCAGCGCGCGCACATCATTGATGAGGTGCGCGCCCGCATCGGCCGCGCGCCGCATCAGTGCCGGGTTGGAGGTGTCGACCGAGATCAGCAGCGGCAGACGCGCCGCGATGCGCTCGACCATCGGCAGCACCCGTTGGATTTCCGTTTCGCTGTCGGGCACTGTCGCGCCGGGGCGGGTGGATTCGCCGCCGATGTCGAGGATGGCGGCGCCCTGCTCGGCCATGCGTTCGGCATGCGCCAGCGCCGCGTCCGGATCCAGGTAAAGACCGCCGTCGGAGAAGGAATCGGGCGTGACATTGAGCACGCCCATGACCACGGCCGAATCGAGTTCGAGCACCCGGCCGGCGCAGAGCAACCGCGCGGCAGCGGCCACAGGCGGCAGCCGTGGAGCGGGCGCCGCCATCGGTCCCGTCAGCTCAATGCTGCCCGGCAGGCCGGGCGATGGGTGCTTCGGCGGGGCCGCCCACCGGCGTCACGACCGGTTTGCCGCCGCCCGAACCGGTGCTCGGCGTGTCGTCCCAGCCATCCGGCGGACGCGGCGTACGGCCGGCCATGATGTCCTGGATCTGATCGTCGGCGATGGTTTCGTACTTGATCAGTGCCTCGGCCATGGCATGGAGCTTGTCGAGACTGGTCTCGAGGATCTCCTTGGCGCGCTTGTAGTTGGTCTCGATCACGCGCCGCACTTCCTCGTCGATGGCGTGTGCGGTCTCGTCCGAAACCTGCTTGTGCTGCGTGACGCTGCGGCCGAGGAACACCTCGCCGGCCTCTTCCGTATAGGTCAGCGGACCCAGGCGGTCCGACAGGCCCCACTTGGTAACCATGTTGCGTGCCAGCTCGGTGGCGCGTTCGATGTCGTTCGAGGCCCCGGTCGTAACGGCATCGTCGCCGAAGATGATCTGCTCGGCGATGCGTCCGCCGAACAGCGTGGCGATCGAGCTCTCGAGTCGCCGGCGGCTCATCGAATAGCGATCCTGCTCGGGCAGGAACTGCGTGACACCCAGCGCGCGGCCGCGCGGAATGATCGTGACCTTGTAGACCGGATCGTGCTCGGGGGTGGAGATGCCCACGATCGCATGCCCTGACTCGTGATAGGCGGTCATGCGCTTCTCGGCTTCGGTCATGACCAGGGAGCGCCGCTCGGCGCCCATGAGAATCTTGTCCTTGGCGCGCTCGAACTGATCCATCGACACCAGCCGCTGGTTGGCGCGCGCCGCGAACAGCGCGGCCTCGTTGACCAGGTTCGCCAGATCGGCGCCCGAGAAACCCGGGGTACCGCGCGCAATCAGCGACGGCTTGACGTCATCGCCCAGCGGCACGCGCCGCATGTGCACGCGCAGGATCTGTTCACGTCCGCGCACATCCGGCAGCGGCACCACCACCTGGCGGTCGAAGCGGCCCGGGCGCAGCAGCGCCGGATCGAGCACGTCGGGACGGTTGGTGGCGGCGATGACGATGATGCCCTCGTTGCCCTCGAACCCGTCCATTTCCACCAGCAGCTGGTTCAGTGTCTGCTCACGCTCATCGTGTCCGCCGCCGAGGCCCGCGCCGCGATGGCGGCCGACCGCGTCGATCTCATCGATGAAGATGATGCAGGGCGCGTGCTTCTTGGCCTGCTCGAACATGTCGCGCACACGCGAGGCACCGACGCCGACGAACATTTCGACGAAGTCGGAGCCGGAGATCGTAAAGAAAGGCACCTTGGCCTCGCCGGCGATAGCACGTGCGAGCAGCGTCTTGCCCGTGCCGGGCGAGCCAACCATCAGCACGCCCTTGGGAATCTTGCCGCCGAGCTTCTGGAACTTACCCGGGTCCTTGAGGAAATCGACGATCTCGCCGACCTCCTGCTTGGCCTCGTCCACGCCGGCAACATCGGCGAAGGTGACGTTGACCTGGTCCTCGCCGAGCAGTCGAGCCCGGCTTTTGCCAAACGACATGGCTCCGCGGCCGCCCGCGGCGCCCTGCATCTGGCGCAATAGATAGACGAACACCACCAGCATCAGCAATGCCGGGGCCAGCTGCAGCAACAACTGCGCGACGAAGTTCGGCTGCTTGGGCGGCTGCCCTTCGATCGATACACCGGCCTTGAGCAGGTCGCCGATCAACACCGTGTAGTTGGTCTCGGGGTTGTAGGTCTCGAACTGCTGCTTGTCCTTGCGCACACCGCGGATGGTGTCGCCCTGGATGACGACGCTCTCGACCTTGTTGTCGTGAACGGCGGCAATGAATTCGGAGTAGCGGATCGGCTCGCGTTGCGGGCCGCTCGGTACATAGCGGCTGAACACCAGCAGCAGTACCAGGACGATCACGACCCAGAGCAGGATATTTTTGGTCAGGTCATTCAACTCGATTCACCGTGTTGCAAATAAATCGCGGAACCGTGACGGATTTTGCATCAAATGGGACGCTACACCATCCGCCTGCCGGAGGCCAGTAAGTATGTTTCAATAGCCTCACCTGCCCGAAAGCTCGTCGCGCTGATGCGACAAATTCCCGAAAACCAGCACCCTGCAGCGGGTTAGTCAGGGCGCTGCCGTCCGGTTTCAAGGGCGCCAGCGCTCAGGCTTAGCCTGTTTGACGAATAGACCGGTAAAATGTTCAGGCAGCCAACGGCCGCTGCTCCTGGATCGACGCGCCCTATGACGAACATCACTCTAAGCGAAAAGCAGCTGCGCTTTCTGCGAGGCCGCGCCCACGCGCTCAAGCCGGTCATCCAGATCGGGCAGCACGGGCTGACGGCGGCCGTCACCGCCGAGACCATTCGCGCGCTGAGCGATCACGAACTCATCAAAGTGCGCGTGCAGGCCGGAGATCGTGAGGCGCGAGACACTGCGGTCAGCCTGCTCACCGAGCAGACCGCCAGCGCGCTGGTGCAGCGCATTGGTCACGTCGCGGTGCTGTTCAAACCACGCACGCCGCTGTCCCGGATACCGCTGCCCGAAGACTGATCGGCGGCAGCCGGATGCTGCAGCGCGGTCAGATGTACTTGACCGAGACGATCTCGTAGCTGCGCGTGCGGCCGGGAGCGGTCACATCGACCACATCACCCGAACTCTTGCCGATCAGCGCGCGGGCAATTGGCGAAGTCACCGAGATCCGCCCCTGGCGGATGTCGGCTTCATCTTCGCCCACGATCTGGTAGGTGACCGCTGAACCTTGATCCTGATCCTCTATCTCGACCGTGGCGCCGAACACCACGCGGCCAGTGACCGGCAGGCTCGCCACGTCGATGATCTCGGCGGCGCCCAGGCGCGATTCGATTTCGCCGATCCGTCCCTCGATGAATCCCTGCTGCTCGCGCGCGGCATGATATTCGGCATTCTCGGAAAGATCCCCGTGACTGCGCGCCTCGGCGATGGCCTTGATGACGCGCGGCCGGTCCTCGGACTTCAGCCGCTTGAGTTCCTGGCGCAGCAGCTCCGCGCCGCGCAAGGTCATGGGCGAGCGCTTCATGTACCGACCAGCTTGTGCAGATCCTGCAGGCGATTGACGTCCACCTCATCCAGGTGATCCAGCGCCTCACAGGTAGCCAGCGCCGCGGCCAGCGTCGTGTAGTAGGTCACGCGCCGATGCACGGCCTCGCGGCGGATCGAATTCGATTCGAGGATGGCCTGCTTGCCCTCGGTGGTGTTCACGATCAGGTCGATCTCGTCGTTCTTGATCATGTCGACGATGTGCGGGCGACCCTCGCGCACCTTGTTGACGACGCGGCACTCGATGCCGGCGGCGGTCAGCGTCTGGGCCGTGCCGCTGGTGGCAACGATGGTGAAGCCGTGTTCGATCAGCCGGCGCGCCAGCGGCACCGCCCCGCTCTTATCTCGCTCGCGCACGCTGATCAGGCAGCAGCCGCGGCGCGGCAGCACCACGCCCGATGCGCTCTGCGACTTGGCGTATGCCTCGCCAAAAGTGCGTCCTGTGCCCATGACCTCCCCAGTGGACTTCATCTCGGGGCCGAGAATCGGATCGGCCTCGGGAAATTTCATGAAGGGAAATACCGCCTCCTTCACTGAATAGTACTGCGGCACGCGCTCGGACAGAAATCCCAGATCGCGCAGCTTGCGCCCGGTCATGACCCTGGCGGCGATCTTGGCGATGGGCACGCCGGTGGCCTTGGAGACGAAGGGCACGGTGCGCGAGGCGCGCGGATTGACCTCCAGCACGTATACGGTGCCGTTCTGGATGGCGAACTGGATGTTCATGAGGCCGATGACATTGAGCGCGCGGGCGAGCTTGCGCGTCTGCGCGCGCATCTCATCCTGCAGCTCCACCGACAGACTGTTGGGCGGCAGCGAGCAGCTCGAATCCCCCGAGTGCACGCCGGCCTGCTCCACGTGTTCCATGATGCCGCCGATCAGCACGTCCTCGCCGTCGCAGACCGCATCGACATCCACCTCGATGGCCACATCGAGGAAGCGGTCGAGCAGCACCGGGCTGTCGTTCGAGACCTTCATGGCATGCCCCATGTACGCGCGCAGGTCCTCTTCGTTGAAGACCACTTCCATGGCGCGGCCGCCGAGCACGTAGGAGGGTCGCACGACCAGCGGGTAACCCACTTCGCGCGCCAGCACCACGGCCTGGTCCTCGGTGCGAGCGGTCGCGTTGGCCGGCTGCTTGAGCCCCAGGCGCTTCACCAGCTGCTGGAAGCGCTCGCGATCCTCGGCCACGTCGATGGAATCGGGCGAGGTGCCGATGATGGGGGCACCGGCGGCCTCCAGCGCACGCGACAGTTTCAGGGGCGTCTGGCCGCCGAACTGCACGATGACACCGCCGGGCTTTTCCTTGGCGATGACTTCGAGCACATCCTCGAGCGTCAGCGGTTCGAAGTACAGCCGGTCCGAGGTGTCATAGTCGGTCGAGACCGTCTCGGGATTGCAGTTGACCATGATGGTCTCGTAGCCCTGCTCGCGCAGCGCCAGTGCCGCGTGCACGCAGCAGTAGTCGAACTCGATGCCCTGGCCGATGCGATTCGGACCGCCGCCCAGGATCATGATCTTGTCGCGCTTGGTGGGCTCGGCCTCGCACTCCTCCTCATAAGTGGAATACAGGTAGGCGGTCGAGGTGGCGAACTCCGCGGCGCAGGTATCGACGCGCTTGTAGACCGGGGCGATGCCGAACTCGCGCCGCTTGGCGCGCAGCGCCGCTTCGGTCGAGCGGGTCAGCGTTGCCAGCCTGCGATCGGAGAAGCCCTTGCGCTTGAGCGCGCGCAGGCGTTCGACGCCGAGCGCACTCTCGCCTTCGCGCCGTACGCGCGCCTCCTCGGCTATGAGGTCCGCGATCTGCGCCAGGAACCAGGGGTCGATGGCCGTGAGCTCATTGACGCGCTCGACATCCCAACCCGCGCGCAGCGCATCGGCCACGTAGAGCAAGCGGTTGGCGCCCGGCGCGCGCAGCTCATAGATGAGTTCCTTCTGCGCTTCCTCGGACAGCGGCAGCGTCAGGATCGGGTCGAGTCCATCGAGGCCGGTCTCCAGTCCCCGCAAGGCCTTGTGCAGCGATTCCTGGAAGTTGTGGCCGATGGCCATGACCTCGCCAACGGATTTCATCTGCGTGGTAAGACGATTGTTGGCCGCCGGAAACTTCTCGAAGGTAAAACGCGGCATCTTCGTCACTACGTAATCGATCGTCGGCTCGAAGGATGCCGGCGTCGCGCCGCCCGTGATCTCGTTGCGCAGCTCATCGAGCGTGTAGCCGATCGCAAGCTTGGCGGCGATCTTGGCGATCGGGAAACCGGTGGCCTTCGAGGCCAGTGCCGAGGAGCGCGAGACGCGCGGGTTCATCTCGATCACGAGCAGCCGGCCGTCCGCGGGATTGACCGCGAACTGCACGTTCGAGCCGCCGGTCTCGACCCCGATCTTGCGCAGCACCGCGATCGAGGCGTCGCGCATGCGCTGATACTCTTTATCCGTCAGCGTCTGGGCCGGCGCCACCGTGATGGAATCACCGGTGTGCACACCCATCGGGTCGAAATTCTCGATCGAGCAGACGATGATGCAGTTGTCCTTGCGGTCCCGCACCACCTCCATCTCGAATTCCTTCCAACCGAGCACCGACTCCTCGAGCAGCAGCTCGCGGGTCGGGGAGGCCTCCAGGCCGCGTTGCACGATGGCCTCGAATTCCTCGCGGTTGTAGGCGATGCCACCGCCGCTGCCGCCCATGGTGAAGGAGGGGCGGATCACGATCGGGTAGCCGATGCTGCTCTGGACGGCCAACGCCTCCTCGAGGCTGCGCGCCATCTGTGAATGCGGGGTCTCGAGGCCGATGTCGCGCATCGCGTTGCGAAACTGCTCGCGATCCTCGGCCATGTCGATGGCCTCGCGTGAAGCGCCGATCATCTCGACGTTGAATTCCTTCAGTACACCCTCGCGCACCAGGTCGAGCGCCGTGTTCAGCGCGGTCTGTCCGCCCATGGTCGGCAGCAGCGCATCGGGCCGTTCCCGCTCGATGATGCGGGCGACGGTGCGCCAGTTGATCGGCTCGATGTAGATGGCATCGGCGGTTTCCGGGTCGGTCATGATCGTGGCCGGATTGGAATTGACCAGGATCACCCGATAGCCCTCCTCGCGCAGCGCCTTGCAGGCCTGTGCGCCGGAGTAATCGAATTCGCACGCCTGGCCGATGATGATCGGGCCGGCGCCAATGATCAGCACACTTTGTATGTCCGTGCGTTTGGGCATACCGGTCGCTAACGCTCGGCGCTTTGCTTGCGCGGGTTGGAGCGCAGCGCACGCAGCTGCTGCTGCAGCCGGCGCACCATCGCCTGCACGAAACCCTCGAACAGCGGCCGCAGGTCATGCGGTCCGGGGCTCGCCTCGGGATGGCCCTGGAAACTGAACGCCGGACGGTCGGTGCGGGCGAGCCCCTGCAGCGTGCCGTCGAACAGCGAGCGATGGGTTGCCACCAGGTTTTCCGGCAGCGTGGCCTCATCGACCGCGAAGCCGTGATTCTGGCAGGTGATCATCACGCGCCCGGTGCTCAGCTCCTGCACCGGGTGATTCGCGCCGTGGTGGCCGAACTTCATCTTGACCGTGCGCGCGCCGCTGGCGAGTCCCAGCAGCTGATGTCCCAGGCAGATGCCGAAGATCGGCATATCCGTTTCCAGCAATTCCGTGATCGCCTTGATGGCGTAGTCGCAGGGCTCGGGATCTCCGGGTCCATTCGAGAGGAACACACCGTCAGGATTCAGTGCCAGCACATCCGCCGAAGTGGTCGAGGCGGGCACCACGGTCACCCGGCACCCCTGGTCGGAGATGAGTCGCAGAATGTTGCGCTTGATGCCGTAGTCGTAGGCCACCACGTGCAATCGTTGCTGCGCGCGCAGCGGCGCGGCATCGCGCCCGAGAGTGCCGTCGTTCCATTGATAAGGCGCGCGCGTGGTCACGACCTTGGCGAGGTCCATGCCCTTGAGGCCCGGGAAGGCGCGCGCGGCGCGCACAGCGGCGCTCTCCTCGATTTTCTCGCCGGTCATGATGCAGCCGGCCTGCGCGCCTTTCTCGCGTACCAGCCGCGTCAGGCGGCGGGTGTCGATACCCGCGATGGCGACGATGCGCCCACGCTGCAAAAAATCACTGAGCGAACCGGAAGCGCGCCAGCTGCTCGGCACCAGCGACAGGTCGCGCACCACGAGTCCGGCGGCGTAGATCTGCGAGGACTCCATGTCCTCGGGTGTTACACCGGTGTTGCCAATGTGGGGATAGGTCAGCGTGACGATCTGGCGGGCGTAAGAGGGATCGGTGAGGATCTCCTGATAGCCAGTCATGGCTGTGTTGAAAACAACCTCACCTGTCGTATTACCGGAAGCGCCAATGGAGTGGCCTCTGAAGATGCTCCCATCCGCGAGAGCGAGCACCGCCGGTGCAGTCATTCACGCCCCTTTGCGACACGCAGATGCACAAAGCGGGAGGAGTTCTTTTGGAACATCCTCCCGCCTTGTGCGGACTAACCCGATACTCGGATTACGGATAAAAGTGTAAAGACCCCTACCGTCCCTGTCCACGCCAATCTGCCCGAATTGCTGGCCGCTCATTGGCGTCCCACGGCGTGCAGAAGCTCTCGCAGAGCTTCCATTTTGGCTACGTAGAAGCTTGTATTAACTGATAAAAACATCGCTCATGCCATACCGGCCGGGGGGTTGGGTGGCCAGCCATTGCCCGGCCATGAGAGCGCCGCGGGCAAACACGCCGCGGTCGCTTACGCTGTGCCGCAGCAAGAGCTTTTCCCCCTGCCCAAGGAAGAGCACCTCGTGCTCGCCGACAATATCGCCGCCCCGAAGGCTCGCAAATCCGATACTGCCGCGCGCCCGCACGCCCGTGTTGCCATGACGTGCGTACAGGGCCGCATCCGCCAGCGCCACGCCGCGCGCGTCAGCCGCCACCGCGCCAATCGCCAATGCCGTGCCTGATGGCGCGTCGGTCTTGTCGCGGTGATGGGTTTCGATGATCTCGATGTCAAAGCCCGCGGGCAATCGCGCCGCCGCGGTGCCCACCAGCGACAGCAGCAGGTTGAGCCCCGGGCTGGTGTTCGGCGCCACCAGCAGCGCGATGCTGTCGGCCGCCGCCGCCATGGGGGCTGCCAGCTCGGGCGCCAGCCCCGTAGTCCCCAGCAGCAATGGCACGCGCGCGGCTACGCAGGCGGCCAGCGTGGCAGGTGCCGCGCGCGCGCTCGAGAAATCGATCGCCAGCCCAGCGCCGCGCAGCAGCGGCGGCAAGGAGGCCGAGACAGTCACACCGATCGGCGACAGCCCGGCGTGGGCCGCGGCATCCTCGCCGAGGGCGGCGCTGCCTTCGGAGGCCAGCGCACCGCAGAGCTTCAGGGCCTTGAAGCGCGATAGCTCACGCAGGATGCCCATGCCCATGCGCCCGGTGGCGCCGATGAGCACGGTGGGGATTGGGGCAACACTCACGCGCTGCCGCCGGAGAAGAACCGCTTTACCCCATCCATGAAAGTTTTCTGGCGCGGCGAATGCTTGCTGCCATCGTGCTTGAGGGAGTCATCGAGTTCGCGCAACAGCGCGCGCTGCTCCTGCGACAGGTGCACCGGCGTCTCCACCACGACCCTGCAGAAGAGGTCTCCGCGCGTGGGCCCACGAACCGACTTTACGCCCTTCTCTTTGAGCCGGAACACGCGTCCCGACTGCGTCTCGGCTGGAATCTTCAGTACCACCTGGCCATCGAGCGTCGGCACTTCGACGCTGCCGCCGAGCGCCGCGGTCGTGAAGGCAATGGGCACTTCGCAGCTCAGGTGCACGCCGTCGCGCTCGAAGATGGCGTGTTCGCGCACCCGCACCTCGACATAAAGATCGCCCGCCGGACCACCATTGCGACCGGCCTCTCCTTCCCCCACGAGGCGCACGCGATCGCCGGTGTCGACACCGGGCGGAATCTTGACCGACAGCTTCTTCGAGCGCCGCACGCGCCCCTGGCCCAGGCACTGATCGCAGGGGTTGCGCACGACGCGGCCCGAGCCGCGGCAATGAGGGCAGGTCTGCTGCAGCGTGAAGAAGCCCTGCGAGACACGCACCTGGCCGCTGCCATTGCAGGTCTCGCAGGTGGAGGGATTCGATCCCTTGGCGGCGCCTGAGCCACGGCACACTTCGCACTCGGCAAACTTATTGGCATCGATCTCGATCGAGCGGCCGAACACGGCCTCATCCAGATCCAGCTCCGCCTCGTAGCGCAGGTCCGCGCCGCGATAGGCCTGCGGTCCGCCGCCACGGCGTGCGCCGCCGAAGATGTCGCCGAACACATCGCCGAAGATATCGCTGAAGGCTTCGGCACCCGTGAAGCCGGACGCGCCCGCGCCGCTGCTGCGGCTGGCCTCGAGGCCGGCGTGACCGTACTGGTCGTATACCGCGCGCTTCTGCGACTCCGAGAGCACCTCGTAGGCCTCCTTGGCCTCCTTGAATCGCTCCTCGGCGTCGTGATCGCCCGGGTTGCGATCCGGGTGGTACTTCATCGCCAGGCGGCGATAAGACTTCTTGATCTCCGCTTCGCTCGCATTGCGTGCCAGATCCAGCACTTTGTAGTAATCGCGTTTCGCCATGCACCTGTCCGATTGTCCGGGTTCCGGATACGCGACAGCCGCCCGGCACCTCGCGGCGCCTGGCGGCCATCAACTGCTCCGGAGCTTATCTAGTGCGCTGGCCCTTACGAGGCCCGACGTCCTTTGTCGCGCACTTCCTCAAACTCCGCATCCACCACATTCTCCTCAGCCTTGGCGCCCGCACCGGCGCTGCCGCCCGCGGCGCCCTGCGCACCGGGGCCGCCAGAGCCTTCGCCGGCACCGGCGCTGCCGGCCGCGCCGGGAGCTGCTCCCTCGGCGCCTGCATAGGCGCGCTGAGCGATTGCGGCGGAGGCATGTGCCAGCGCCTCGGTCTTCTTCTCGATGGCTTCCTTGTCATCCGACTTGAGCACCGAGCGCAGGTCGCCCAGCGCCGACTCGGCCTTGGCGCGTTCATCGCCCGTGACCTTGTCGCCCAGATCCTTCAGCGCCTTCTCGACCTGGTGCACGAGCGCATCGGCACGATTGCGCGTCTCGACCAGCTCGCGGAATTTCCTGTCCTCGGCGGCATGCGACTCCGCGTCCTTGACCATGCGCTTGATCTCGTCGTCATTGAGGCCGCCGGAGGCCCGGATGACGATGCGCTGCTCCTTGTTGGTCGCCTTGTCCTTGGCCGACACGTTGAGGATGCCGTTGGCATCTATGTCGAAAGTCACTTCCACCTGCGGCATGCCGCGCGGTGCGGGCGGAATATCGGTCAGGTCAAACTTGCCCAGCGACTTGTTGTCCTGTGCGCGATCGCGTTCGCCCTGCAGCACGTGAATTGTCACGGCCGTCTGATTGTCATCGGCTGTGGAGAAGGTATTGGCGGCCTTGGTCGGGATGGTCGTGTTCTTCTCGATCAGCTTGGTCATGATTCCGCCGAGGGTCTCGATACCCAGCGACAGCGGCGTCACATCCAGCAGCAGCACGTCCTTGACCTCACCGGACAGCACGCCCGCCTGGATCGCGGCGCCCACGGCCACGGCCTCATCGGGATTGACGTCCTTGCGCGGCTCCTGGCCGAAGAAATCGCGTACGTATTTCTGCGCCAGCGGCATGCGGGTCTGGCCACCGACCAGGATGACCTCGGCGACGTCCTTGGCTTCCAGGCCGGCATCCTTGAGCGCCATGCGGCAGGGCCCGATGGTCTTCTGGAGCAGATCGTCAACCAGCGACTCGAGCTTGGCACGCGTGAGCTTGACGTTCAGGTGCTTCGGACCGGCAGCATCGGCCGTGATGTAGGGCAGATTCACATCGGTCTGCTGGCTCGAGGATAGCTCGATCTTGGCCTTCTCGGCAGCTTCCTTGAGGCGCTGCATTGCCAGCGGATCCCGCCGCACATCCACGCCCGTCTCTTTCTGGAATTCATCGGCCAGGAAATTGATGATGCGCAGGTCGAAATCCTCGCCACCGAGGAAGGTATCGCCGTTGGTCGAGAGCACCTCGAACTGGCGCTCGCCATCGACCTCGGCAATCTCAATGATCGACACGTCGAAGGTGCCGCCACCCAGGTCATACACCGCGATCTTGCGATCCGCGCCCTGCTTGTCCAGCCCATACGCCAATGCGGCCGCGGTGGGCTCATTGATGATGCGCTTGACGGTGAGGCCCGCGATGCGGCCGGCGTCCTTGGTCGCCTGGCGCTGCGAGTCATTGAAATAGGCGGGCACCGTGATCACGGCCTCGGTGACCGGTTCGCCCAGGTAATCCTCGGCGGTCTTCTTCATCTTCATGAGCACGCGCGCGGAAATCTCCGGCGGCGCCATTTTCTTGCCATGGACGTCGATCCAGGCATCGCCGTTATCCGCCTTGACGATCTTGTAGGGGACCATCTTGATATCCCGCTGCACGACCTCGTCATCGAACTTGCGGCCGATGAGGCGCTTGACCGCGAACAGGGTGTTCTGCGGATTGGTGACCGCCTGGCGCTTGGCCGACTGGCCCACCAGAACTTCATCGTCCTTGCTGAAGGCGATGATCGAGGGGGTGGTGCGATCGCCCTCGCTGTTCTCGATCACGCGCGGCTTGCCGCCTTCCATGATCGCCACGCATGAATTGGTGGTGCCCAGGTCAATGCCGATTACCTTGCTCATAGATCAACTCCACATAACTTCATCGTCATGAACGACTAGATGGGGACCGGGGTTTTCGTTTCAAGTGATTACCGCCGATCGGATATTTAAACGTCGCGCCTACTTTCCCGCCAGCGCCGTGGCCACCACGACGCGCGCCGGGCGCAGCAGTCGGCCATTGAGTTCATAGCCGGGCTGCACCACCGTCAGCACCGAATTGGGCGCTGCATCGGCGGTCGGCTGCATCAGCACTGCTTCATGCTTGGCAGGATCAAAGCGCTGTCCGGCCGCATCGATCTGCTGGATGGAGAGCTTCTCGAACGCCCGCTCGAGCAGCTTCAGGGTGGCTTCCTGGCCGGCCAGCATGTTCTGCGGATCCGCGCCGGTGCCGTTCTTGACCGCCAGTGCGAGGCTATCGAGCACCGGCAGCAGCTCGGTCGCAAAGCGCTCGAGCCCGTAGCGGTGCGCGCTCTCGACATCGCGCTGCGCGCGCTTGCGCACGTTGTCCAGCTCGGCCGCGCTGCGCAGGTACAGGTCGCGTTGCTGGCGCGTGTTCTCCTCGGACTGGGCCAGGGCCGCGCGCAGCTGCGTGACATCGCCGGACTCGCCGCCACCGGCCTCTGACGCTGCCGCCTGGTGCGGGGAGCCCGCTGCGCTGTAGTCTGTCGCTTCACTCATCAGTAGAAACCCTTCCTAGATCATGTTCTTACGAAGAACATCTAATACCTATTCGAGCAGCCCCCGCTGCCCTTCTCTCCCTTGATGGCGCTCATCGGCGCAAATTCAAGGCAGAACTGAGAACCTTGGCGGTCAGGTCGACCAGCGGGATGACACGCTCATACGCCATGCGCGTGGGGCCGATGACTCCTACCACGCCCACCACCCCCTGATCGGAGCTGTACGGCGCGGTCACGACGCTGTAATCATCGAGGATACGGTAGCCCGATTCCTGGCCGATAAAAATCTGTATGCCCTCGGCCTTCAGGCTCTGATCGAGCAGATGCAACATATCCCGCTTCTCATTGAAGGCCTCGAACAGGCGCTTGAGCTTGTCGACACTGGCCTTCTCCCCATGGTGCATGAGGTTGGTTTCCCCAGCTATGACGTAATCGATGTCCTCGGTAGCGCTGCCCTGCGCGAACAGGCGCTGCGCCATCGAAATGGCATCGAGCATCGCCTGGTTCAGGTGCTCGTGCGATTCCTTGAGCTGCTGCACCAGCTCGGAATGAATCTGGGGCAGCGTCCGGCCGGCGCAATGCTCATTGAGAAAATTCGCGGCGCGCCGCAGCTCCTCGGAGGAATAGTGGCGTTCGAGCTGGATGACGCGGTTCTGCACTTCCCGATCGTTGAGCACCAGCACCACCAGCACGCGATTTTCCGACAGCCCCAGAAATTCGATCTGCGACAGTGAGGCGGCCTGCGCCAGCGGCAGCGTGACCACGCCGGCCAAATGCGTGATGTTGGACAGCAGTTGCGAGGCGGTGGCGACCAGCGATTTGGAACTGTCGGATGGCAGATCGAGCTGGCGGCGAATCTCCTCCAGACTCAGATCGTCCGCCGGCATCTGCGCGCGCAGCAGCGAGTCGACGAAGAAGCGATAGGCCTTGTCGGTGGGCACGCGTCCGGCCGAGGTGTGCGGCGAGGTGACGAAGCCCAGGCCTTCCAGATCTGCCATCACGTTGCGGACCGTGGCCGAGCTGAGCGAGAGCCCCGAATCGCGCGATAGCGAGCGCGAGCCTACGGGGGCGCCATCGCGAATATAGCTTTGCACCAGCACGCGCAGCAGACGTTGGGCGCGTTCATTCAGTCCCTCGTCTTTATTGTCGGCTGCCATGAGTGCCCCGGAGCTAACCAGTGACCGGGGGCCTCGTCAAGCACCGCGCTCAATGTGCGCAATATGGCAAGTTTGCGCGTGGCCGCGGCCGGTGAGCCATGCTACAAGGCTAGTCACCATGCCCAAGTCCATTCGCACCTGCATCCTGGTAGGCAAGTTCCGGGACCCGCGGGTGGCCGAGAGCTGCCAGGCATTGGTGCCGGAGCTGCTCGCGAGGGGCCTGGAAGTACTGGCACCGGAGGACGGCGAAGCGGCCTATGCCCCGCCCGGTGCGCAGGTATTGCCGCTGGCGCAATTCATCGAGCGCGCCGACCTGGTGATCGCCGTGGGAGGCGATGGCACCTTGCTGTACGGCGCCGGACTGGTCGCCGAATACGACATCCCACTGCTCGGGATCAATCGCGGCACGCTCGGCTTCCTGACCGATGTGCTGCCGCAGGACATGCTCACCTCTCTCGATGCGGTGCTCGCCGGCGACTGCACCCCGGATCGCCGCCCGCTGTTGCAGGCGCGGCTGATTTCCCCCGCCGGCATCGAAGCCTCGAGCTACGCGCTCAACGATGTGGTGTTCAATCGCCTCGAAACCGGTCGCATGCTGACTTTCGAAACCCGCATCGACGATCGCTACGTCAATACACACGGCGGCGACGGCATGGTGGTCGCCACCGCCACCGGCTCCACCGCCTACGCCTTGTCGTGCGGCGGCCCGATCATCGAACCCGGGCTGGACGTGCTGGTGGTGGCTCCGATCAGTCCCCACACGCTCTCGGATCGGCCCATCATCGTGCCGGGCAGCTCGCGCATCGATATCACCCTGGTCGCGCCGCGCGATGTGACCGTGCAGGTGACCTGCGACGCCGGGCTGCTCGGGGAGTTCAAGCTCGACTGGCGGCTGTCGATCGCGCCAGCGGGCCGCAGCGTGACGCTGCTGCACCCGCCTGGCTATGACTACTACCGGCTGCTGCGCTCCAAGCTGCATTGGGGCCTGGGCGGCTGGCGCCACGAACGCTGAAGCATGCTGCGCTACCTGCAAATCCGCGACTTCGCGATCATCGATAGTGTCGAACTCGAATTCAGCGGTGGGCTGACCGTACTCACCGGCGAGACCGGCGCAGGTAAATCCATCATCGTCGATGCGCTCGAGCTGCTGGCCGGAGGCCGTGCAGGTGGCGATGTGGTGCGCACCGGCGCCGAGCGGGCGGAGCTCTCCGCCACCATCGATGTCGCAGGCGTCGGCGGGGAGCTGCGGCACCTGCTCGATGAGCAGTCGATCGCGCACGAAGGCGAGCTGGTTCTGCGCCGGGTGATCGGCAGCGACGGACGCAGCCGGGCCTGGCTCGGCGGCCAGTCGGTACCGCTGCAGGTACTCGGGCGCGCCGCCGGACTGCTGATCGACATTCACGGCCAACACGAATTCCAGTCGCTGGTGCGGCCGGCGACGCAGCGCTCGCTGGTCGACAGCTACGGCAAACTTGAATCCCTGGCAGGCCAGGTGCGTTCCGCGCACAGCGTCTGGCTGACACTGCTCAATCGCAGCATACAAGTGGACAGCGCCGCCGATGAGCGCGGCTCGCGGCTGGACCTGCTGCGGCACCAGCTGCAGGAGATCGACGCCCTGGCCCTCAAGAGCGGGGAGATCGCCGAGCTGCACGCCGAACACGCCCGCCTGGCCAATCGCGGCCGGCTGCTGGCAGCCGCGCGCGGCGCGCTCGAGTGCCTGTACGAATCGGATGGTCCGACGGCCCATGCGCTGCTGGCGCGCTCACTGGTAGCGCTGCGCCAGGGCGGCTCGCTCGATACCGAGCTGCAATCCCTGACACCGCTGATCGAGGAAGCGGAAGTGCGCGTCAAGGAGGCCGGCCACAGCCTGCAGCAGTACCTGGATGGGCTCGAGATCGATCCCCAGCGAGCCGATGCCATCGAGCGGCGGCTGGCGGCCATCGAGGAACTGGCGCGCAAGCACCGGGTGGCAGCCGAGGCGCTACCCGAACGACGCGAGGCGCTGGGCACGGAGCTGGCGGCACTGGAGTCCGCCGCCTCGGACCGCGGCGCGCTGCGGGCGCAACTGGCCTCGGCGCTAGTCACCTACCAGGAGGCCGCGCGGCAGCTGTCCGCGCGGCGCGCCACGGCGGCGCGGGGGCTGGCGAAGGATATTTCCGCGCGCATGCAGGCCCTCGGGATGGGCGGCGGCCGCTTCCTGATCGAAGTCTCCCCGCTCGACAGCGCCGAGCCTGCCGCACACGGCATCGACCAGATCGAGTTCAGGGTCAGCACCAATGTCGGACAGGCGCCGCGCGCCGTCGCCAAGGTCGCCTCCGGCGGCGAGCTCGCGCGGCTGTCGCTGGCCGTGCAGGTGTCCTGCGCGGCCGATACCGCGCGCTGCATGGTGTTCGATGAGGTCGACAGCGGCATCGGCGGCGCGGTCGCGGAGATCGTCGGGCGCGAACTGCGCCTGCTCGGCACCGCCGGCCAGGTGCTGTGCGTCACTCATCTGCCACAGGTGGCCGCCCAGGGCCACCAGCACCTGCGTGTCACTAAGTTCAACGACGGCACCAGCACGCGCATTGGCGTCAATGCGCTGAGCGCGGAGGAGCGGGTGCAGGAGATCGCGCGCATGCTCGGGGGCGTGGAGATCACGCAGCGTGCACGCGCGCACGCGCTGGAGATGATCTCGGCGGCGGCCTCGCCGGCACCCGCAGCCGCAGCTGCAGCCGCCGACGCCCCGCTGGACAGCACCGCGCGGCGGCGCGTGCAGCGCGGACGGCCCGATCGCGGCTAGATCGTCATCTAACTCGGCGCGCGGCTCAGGTGCATGCGATTGCGCGCGAGTTTGCGCGACGGACAGTTCTGCCGCTGGCAGCGGCCGTAGAGCACCAGCGAGTGCTCCTCGATATTGAACCCCAGGCGCTGCGCGATGGCGTTCTGCCGCGTCTCGATCTCCGGGTCCACGAACTCCTCGACCAGGCCGCAGTCCATGCACACGATGTGATCGTGGTGCGTGCCATGGTTGATCTCGAACACGGCCATGCCGTCCTCGAAATGATGGCGAGAAACCAGGCCTGCACTCTCGAATTGCGTGAGCACGCGGTAGACCGTCGCGAGGCCGATGTCCTCGCTCGAGTCGAGCAGTTTCTTGTAGATCTCCTCGGCCGACATGTGCCGGGTCTGGCTACCCTCGAGAATCTCGAGAATCTTCAGCCTCGGCAATGTGACCTTGAGTCCCGCTTTGCGCAGGTCCTTGCCTTCCACCATGAACCTCTATCGGAGCATGTCCCGAACGAACGATACGGTATGATTGTCTCATGAGAATGAGCCCCTACAGACACTTCGCGCAACTTCGCCGCGCTCCCTGGCGCGCACTGACCGTCGCCGTCACCGTGCTGGCGACCAGCGGCTGCGTCTATCGCATGGCGATCCAGCAGGGGAATTACCTCGACCCGGTCGTGATCGCGCAGGTAAAGCCGGGCATGACTCATAGTCAGGTGCGTTACCTGCTGGGCACGCCCATGGTGCCGGGCAGCTTCGACAACACGCGCTGGGACTACGATTACTACCTGAAAACCAAGCGCCTGAAGAGTCCCAATCGTGGGCACGTGGCCGTATTCTTCGCCAACAACCTGGTCGCGCGCGTCGACAGCAATGTCACCAGCGCCCCATTTGCGCCCTTGAGCAATCGCGGCGCCCAGGCCCCCGAGCCGCGCGGCTACGGCGGACACTGATCAGGCGGGGCGCTTCGGCCCCCTGGCCGCACGCTCGCGCCGGGCCCGCCGCGGATCGATCAGCAATTCCCGGTACAGCTCTATGCGGTCGCCATCCGCCGGGACGTGGCTGCGCTCGAAGACGTTGCCAAAAATACCGGTCACGGCCGTCTGCCAGGGCGCAGCGTCCGGGCCAAGCCGTTGCCGCGCGGCCTCGATGGCAGCGGCAATATCGGCCTCATCGGGCAGCGTGAGGTCGCACTCGCGAATGCCGGTGGGCGTATCGCAAACCAGGCGGCAGCGTTTCGCCATGAGGTGCCGGTTCACTCCGGCTGGCTTTGGGCGCGCGCCACGAAGGCGCGCACCAGCTCCGCCTGGGCATCCTCGAACAGCGGCTCGAACAGCGCCGACTTCAGCACATTGGAGAACTGGAACCGCAAACGGAAGTCGATGCGGCAGCCATTGGTGGCGACCGGGGTGAAATCCCAGGAACCTTCGAGCATCTTGAAGGGCCCCTCGACCAGCAGCATGTGCACGCTGCGATCCGGATCGAGGCGGTTGCGCGTGGTGAACTCCGTGCGCAAGGGCCCTCGCCGCACGACCAGGCGTGCCACGACCTCCTGCGCGCTGCGCTGGAGCACCTGCGCCTCGGTGCAGCCGGGCACGAATTCCGGATAGCGCTCGATGTCGTCGACCAGGCGATAGACCACATGCGGCAATCTCGCCACCAGCGATGTACGGGTCATTTCACGCATGCGGCAAGTGTGGCGGACCGCTGGCTCGGGCTCAAGCCGCTCTCTGTACAATGACACCATGCCTAAGCCAGCTACCACCGAGCGTGTCATCGCCGAGAACCGGCGCGCGCGTTATGACTATTTCATCGAGGAACGGCTCGAAGCCGGGATCGTGCTCGAGGGCTGGGAAGTCAAATCCATGCGCGCGGGCAAGGCACAGCTGGCCGAAGCCTACGTGTACGTGCGCAATGGCGAGGCCTTTCTAATCGGCGCGCATTTGTCGCCGCTGCGTACCGCCTCGACACACAAGATCGCCGACCCGGTTCGCACCCGCAAACTGCTGCTGCATCGACACGAGCTGGATCGGCTGATCGGCGCCACGGAGCGGCGCGGCTACACCATCGTCCCGCTGGAACTGTACTGGAAGGCCGGAAGGGCCAAGCTCCAACTTGGTCTCGCCAAGGGCAAGAAGCAGCATGACAAGCGGGCTGTGGAGAAGGATCGCGACTGGCAGCGCGACAAGGCGCGGCTGTTGAGGCGGGGATAGCGGCGAGACAACAGCCAGACAGCTCGAGACAGCTAAGGAGTCGCGTGATGCGAGTATTGATCGTCGGCGCCGGATCGACCGGCGGCTATTTTGGTGGACGACTGCTGCAGGCGGGCCGCGACGTGACCTTCCTGGTGCGTGCCGCTCGCGCCAAGGCCCTGCGCGAGCAGGGACTGCAGCTCGTCAGTCCGCACGGCAACGCTACGCTCCAGCCGAGACTGGCACTGGCCAGCGACATCAGCGCGCCCTTCGATGTGGTGTTCGTCGGGGTGAAGTCCTATCAATTGGCGGCAGCGATCGAGGATTTCGCGCCGGCGGTGGGCGCGAATACATTGATCCTTCCCGTGCTCAATGGGATGAAGCACATGGATGTGCTGATCCAGCGCTTCGGCCAGGGGCCCGTGATCGGCGCCATCTGCGTGGTCGTGGCCACCGTCGATGCGGCCGGTCGCATCGTGCAGCTCGATCCCCGCCAGGAACTCACCTACGGCGAACTCGACGGCAGCCTGTCGCCGCGCATTGGCGAACTCGATGCGCTGATGCAGGGCGGCGGGTTCACCGCGCGCCTGTCCACGGAAATCGAACGCGAGATGTGGGAGAAATGGATCCTGCTCTCATGCATGGGCGGCATCACCTGTCTCATGCGCGGCAGCATCGGGGAGCTCGAAGCGGTCCACGGCGGTCGAGAGTTCGCGCTCGCATTCATCGATGAAGTGGTGGCTATCGTTCGCAGGGTCGGCAAGCCGCCGAGGGATGCCTTCCTGGCCATGACCCGGGCGATGCTGACCGCCAAGGGTTCCCCCCTCACCGCTTCGATGTACCGCGATCTGCAGCAAGGCGCCCCGGTCGAAGCCGACCAGATCATCGGCGACCTGCTGGCGCGTGCGGAGCAGGCAGGGCTTGCAGCGCCGCTGCTGCGCGCCGCCAACGCCACGCTGTCCATTTACCAGAATCGGCGGTTCGCGTCCGCGGGCAGTACCGGCTAGAATGGTCGCACTGAAGGGGGCGACCGGTTTCGACGTGGGTTACGAACCTTCAGGGGCGTGCCGAGGCGCAGTGGCCCTCGTTAATAACCATTGCAAATCTTAGTTGCCAACGACGACAACTACGCTCTAGCTGCTTAGTCGCAGCTGACCTCTGACCAGCTCGTGCCTATGCGACTGAACCAGGGGACGCGCTCATAGGATCGCGCTGCCGTGTGCGACGGGTTGCAGCGTTAAGAGTTACTGTCTGCTGGTCTGACGTCTTCCCTGCCATTCGGGTAGCGTCGGATGAGAAACAAAGAATTGGCTACGCGCGTAGATCCTGAAGTCTAGGGCTTGCGGACGCGGGTTCAATTCCCGCCGCCTCCACCAGCTAAAAAAAGCCCGCAACGATGCGGGCATTTTTTTGGCCAAGGCACCAACCGTACTATCTTCCAGAGGAAGACGACGACGCGCCGCCCGAGGATGAGCTGCTGGAACCCGGTGTGGTCTTGAGATTGTTGCCCTTCTTGTCGCTGCCAGGTGTCGACTGGGAGTTCGAGCCCTGGCTCGAGCTCTTCGAGTCAGGCACGGTCTTCAGATTGTTGCCCTTGGTATTGCTGCCCGGCGTATTCGCGCCCGACGAAGACGAAGACGAAGACGACGAGGACATGTTGCCTGACGAACTCGGCGGCGGCGATGACTGCGCCAGTAATGCAGAAGCCATCAACATGCTGGCAACGGATGTCGCCATTCCGAGGTAGAAAATTTTGCTGAACACGGTAGCCCCCTGAATGAGTGATTAAACTTGTTCCACTCTAGGGGCATTGCCGGTGCAGGGTTGTCGGCTGCTACCGTGACTGCCTGTCAGCAGACACGACATTCCAAGCGGGGCTGTATCAGGTCCGCGGGACTACGAATGCAGATCATCGATCCAGCGGATGAGCTCCGGCGCCTCCACGGCATCAATGTCCAGGTTATAGACAAGACCCTGCTGTCCGCTGCGCGAGAGTACACAGTGCAACTTCAGATCGTCCCGCGCGTTGATTTCCTGGTGAGGCACAAAGGGCGGGATATAAATGAAGTCCCCGGATTCCGCCTCGGCCACAAATTCGAGCCTGTCGCCCCAGCGTAGTCGTGCCACGCCCTCGACGACGTAGATGACGCTCTCCAGATCGCCGTGGTGATGGGCGCCGGTCTTGGCGCGAGGATCAATGGTCACCGTGCCCGCCCAGAGCTTCGAGGCGCCCGTGAGCTGAGTGGTGACGGCCGCGCGCCGCTGCATCCCCGGCGTCTGCGGGGTGTTGGAATCGAGTTGATCGGAGCGGATGACACGCACGCCATCGGTGCGCCAGCGGGCGGAGCGATTATTCATGGTCTCTCCGGACTGTTATGCTTAAGCAGACGCAGCAGCGTACGCCTTGGAGAGGATACGGTCATGGTCGATCAACCGTCGCTCAATGCCGAAACAATCGGGCTGGCCGCCGGGCGTACGGTACGCGAACATTGGCAGCTGTTTCTGCTGGAAGGCATCGCGCTGATGGTGCTTGGGTTGCTGGCATTGGCGGAACCTGCCTTTGCATCGCTGGCTGCGACCATTTTCTTTGGCTGGCTGCTGCTCATCAGCGGCTTCATCGGTTTCATCGCCTCCTTCCGCGCTCGTCGCGCTCCGGGATTCGTCTGGTCGCTGGCCTCCGCCATCCTCGCAGTGGTCGCCGGCGTGCTGCTGCTGGACGCGCCGCTTAAGGGCACCCTGTCGCTGACCGGCATCGTGATCGCGTTTCTGCTCATCGAGGGCATTGTCTCGATCATCTACGCCCTGGAACATCGCGGCAGTCAATCGGGCCGCTGGGGCTGGATGCTGGTGAGCGGACTGCTCGATATCGTCCTCGGCGGGATTCTGCTGTCGGGACTACCGGGTACCGCGCTTTGGGCGCTCGGCATGCTGATCGGCATCAACATGCTATTCGGCGGCTCCTCGCTGATCGCCATGGCGCTGCATGCGCGCCCGCCGAGTCAGTAGCCGACCGTAATCCGCTGGCGACGGTGCGTGGGGCGCTCGATTTCATCGACGATGGCGATCGCGAAATCCTCGCGTGAGATACGGCTCTCGCCGGCCGCATCGCGCAGCAGCTGATCGCCGCCGACTCGAAACCGGCCGGTGCGCTCACCGGGGGCAATATTCCAGGAAGGCGAGACCGCCACCCAATCGATGCCCTTCTCCGAGCGAAAAGTCTCGAGCGCATGGGCTGCGCCTTCGGCCCCAGGGCGCCAGGCGGGCGGAAATTCGGGCGTATCGATGACGCGTACACTGGGGCTGGCCTCGAGGCTACCCGCACCGATCACCGCGATCAGGCGCGGCACGCCCGCCTGGCGCACGGCATCGAGCAGCTGCGATGCGTTATCGGCCCAGCGCACGCTTGCGACCACCACCTCCGCCCCGCGCAGATGCTTTGCCAGCTCGGCGGGATTGGCGATATCGCCGTGTGCGGTCGTGAAATGCGGTGCCGCCACCAGCTTCTCGGGGTTACGCGCGATCCCGACGACCGTGTGTCCGCGCTGCAGCGCTTCCGCCAGTATCCGCCCGCCGATGTTGCCGCTGGCGCCGATCAACGCGATGGTTGCCATAGCCTCAATTGTAATTGTCGGCGTGCCTGTCGACACAGCGCCTGCCGCATGAGCATCCGGCATCATTGTTATATTCGGGCCTCACGGCGTCGCACAGGGTTGCGGATATAGCGCCATGAGCTTGCGGGTGACGCCATTGGTCCAGCCGAAGCCATCCTGCGTCGGGTACTCCCCGCCCCCGCCGCTGCGGCCGGTCGTCACCACATCGTATTTCTCAACCAGCTTGCCGGTCTGCTGGTAGACGCGCTCGACATTGGCGTTCCAGCGGCAGGCGATGGTGGCGCTCAATGCGCCCTGCCCGTAGCGCAGCAACCCGGCCACCGCGATCCACTGGATGGGCGCCCAGCCGTTGGGCGCATCCCACTGCTGCCCGGTGTTCAGCGGCGTGGTGACTATGCCGCCGGCCTGCAGCAAGTCCCGAATCGTCGTCCTGGCGACCGCGGCTGCCTGGGCACCGGACGCGGCTCCCGTGAAGAGCGGATACAGCGTTGCCGCGGATAGGCGGCTCACGGGCACCTGCCGAGTCCAGCGGAAATCGAGATAGGCACCCAGGGATTCGTTCCAGAGGTAGCGGTCGATGGCCGCGCGCCGCCGCTGCGCGCGGTGCGCGAACTGCCTGGCGCAGTCGGCATCGCCACGGCGCTCGCACCCGGCGCGGATCGCATTCTCGAGGCCGAACAGCAGGCTATTAAGATCCACCGGAATGATCTGCGTGGTGTCGATGCTGGCGCGCGTCTGCCCGTCTTCGAACCAGCGTGAGCCGAAGTCCCAGCCGCTCTCCGCGGCGGCGCGAATATCGCGGTAAAGCTCCCCGGCAGACCGGCCGCTCTGCCGCGCCAGCTCCACATCCTCACGCCAGGCCTCATCGCGCGGGGTGTCCAGATCGTCCCAGTAACGGTTGAGTATGGCGCCGTCGGGCATGGCGACGACGCGGCGGTGCGCACGACCGGCGCGCAGCCCCGCCGCGCCCTCCATCCAGAAGTCATACTCGCGCCGCAGCTGCGGCAGGTAACGCGCGTACATGGCGCCCGAATCCGTCTTCGACAGCAGTCCCACCATCTCGAAGAAGAACGGCGGTTGCGAGCGGCTGAGGTAGTAGCTGCGGGCACCATTGGGAACGTGACCGTAGCGATCGATGAGGTAGGCGAAGTCGCCGATCATGTCCTCGATGAGATCCTCCCGACCGCTCTCCTTGAGGCCGAGCATCGTGAAATAGGAATCCCAGTAATAAATTTCGCGAAATCGGCCGCCGGGAACCACGAACGGCCGCGGCAGCGGCAGCAGCGACGAGTAGCGTGGTGTGTCGGACGGACGGCGCGTCAGCACGTCCCAGAGCTGGTCGATGTGCGTGACGATGGGTACCTGCTCGGGCAGCGCTCGCGGCGCGGCAGCCTGAGCCGGCAGCACAAAATGCGCTGCCACGAACTGGTCCAGCGCCTGCGGCGAATCCGGCATCGCGGCGTGGAATTGAGCCAGGATCTGATCGGGCGACTCCCGGGGCGTCGCATCCGGAAACGCTTTGCCGTCGGCGAATATCCCGGCTTCCTGCACCGCCACGAACAGATCCTTGAACAACACCTGCGGCGGTTCGGGATTCGCCGCCAGTTCTGCCGCCAGTGACTGCAGCGGCAGCCACAGCAGCGCCAGCGCAAGGCATCTACGCATCGGCCCTGGGTCGGCGCGCATAGACGCCGAAGCTGAGGATGCCGAGGTAACACACCGCCGGCACCCACAGGGATGTCTTCAGCCCGACCCAGTCCGCCGCATGCCCGGTCAACAATGGCACGATGGCGCCGCCAACGATCGCAACGCAAAGGATCCCCGAGCCCTCGGCCGCGCGCGGACCTAACCCCTCGCAGGCGAGCGAGAAGATCGTAGGAAACATAATGGAGTTGAACAGTCCGATGGCCAGCAGCGCCCATCCGGAAGTCGAGCCGGTCGTCTGCGAGGAGATCATCAACAGCAGCAGCACCGCGGCAGCCGCGCCAGCGAGCACCTTGCCCGGCGACAGCACGCGCAGCAGGTACGCGCCGATGAATCGACCCACCATGGCGCCGCCCCAGTAGAGCGGCACATGTTTGCCCGCGGCTTCCTGGCCGACACCCCAGACGTCGCTCTGCATCAGGTAGCTGACGATCAGGCTGCCGATGGCCACCTCGGCACCCACATATAAGAAGATACACAGCGCACCGAATCCGAAACGCGTCTGGCGCAGGAGATCGAAAGCGTGGCGCGCCGTCACGGCTTCGACCGGGGATTCGACCAGTCGATTGCGGCGCAGCCAGACCAGCGCGGCCACCAGGATCAGTACCGTGGCCAATCCAAGATAGGTGAGCGCGATGACATGCGATGCCTGGCTCCGGAACGCTGACAGCTGCGGCTCGACCAGCTTCGAGGGGTCGACGGAAGCCAGCGGGCCGAGGATCAGGATCGAGCCCACGTAGGGAAATATGGTCGTGCCAACGGAATTGAAGGCCTGCGCAAAGGTCAATCGGCTGTGCGCCGTCGCCGGGGGACCGAGCAACGAGATCAGCGGATTGGCCACCACCTGGACGATGGTGATTCCTGCGGCGAGCACGAACAATGCTGCCAGGAAAATTCCGAACTGCGCCGAGGAGGACGCCGGTATGAACAGCAGGCACCCCGCCGTCATCGCCAGCAGTCCAATGGCGGCGGTGCGCATATAGCCAACCCGGCGAACGATGGCGGCCGCCGGCAGAGAGACGACGAAGTACGCCATGAAGAACGCGAACTGCACCAGCATCACCTGGCCGTAGCTGAGTGTGAAGAGAGTTTTCAGCTTCGGGATCACCACGTCGTTGAGGCTGGTGATGCCGCCGAAGATGAAGAACAGCGCAAATATGAAGATGCGCAGGTCCGGCACATCGGCATGCCCTGCCGCGGAGTCAGCCGTCGCTTCCGTTCGAGTTGTAACCGTCATGGCCTGAAAGTGCTTAAGGCTTGAGAGTAAGTCAATGGGAAAAACCGGGCGGGCGCGGATCCCTTCAGATCCTGCGCCCGCCCGTAGCGGGGGCATGGTCAGAACTTGTACTTGAGGCCCAGGTTGGCCTCGCGGCCGAAAATCGGACGACCCAGGGCAAAACCACCGGCCGTGCCGCTGGTGCCACTGGCAGCGCGCGCATCCTGCTCGGTGACACCCAGGGTGTTGGTCAGGTTGGTGCCCTGCAGGCGCACTTCGAAGTGCTGCCCGATTTCAGACACGATGCCGGCGTCGACCGTCTGGTAGGAAGGCAGTACCTGTGCGTTGCCCGGGTCCGAGTAGCGTAGCCCGATGTAGCTGTAGGTCAGAAACACCCGCAGGTTGCTAGAGCCCAACGGCAGATCGTACGCGGGCGTGACACGCGCCTGGAACCGCGGCTGACGTTGCAGCACATTGCCATCCGCACCGGCGCCGCCGGCAGCGACGATGTCCTTGTAGACGGAGTCCTGCCAATTGCCCATGACACTCAGGCTCACGTGCCGGATCGGCTCCCAGCGTCCGTTGAAGTCCATGCCCTTGCTATCCACGCCGTAGCTGAACACCAGGTTCTCGAGCGCGCCGCCGGGAGTGGTCACAAACTGCTGAAACGGCACACCGCTGAATTGACGATCGAAGACATCGATGTCGGCATACAGGGTCTCGGTTTGTATCCGATAGCCGATCTCGTAGTTGCGGATACTCTCGGTCTGGGGCGTACCGTTACGCAGATCGTCGAAGCTCGGAAAGTGCACGCCCTGATTGATGCGCGCGTAGGCGCTCATATGCGGCGTGAATTCGTAAGTGCCGCCCACGGCCCAGGAGCCCTTGATCTTCTCGAACTCGTCGCACTGGGCGGCATTGCCGAGCTTGAGCGTCAACTCGCAGTCATAGACGTTGAAGCTGCCGTTCGGGACGCTGACGCCCTTGTTATAAAGATGCAGCGGATTGGTATCGAGATCCTCAGCCGCATCATTTTCGATGGTACCGCTGACCTTCTGCTCCTCGATGCGGTAGCCGGCATCGAACAGCCACTGGTTGATGCGCCAGGAATCCGAGAGAAAGAAGGCCACATTGAGTCCCTGGAATCGGTCGACCAGGCAGAACGTGCAGGCGCCCGTCAGCCCGTTGTTCGACACCACGGCACCGTTGTTGAGCGTCAGATTGATGAGCTGCGAGTTGGGCGTCGCCGTCATCAGCTCGTTATTGCCCAGGTACCAGGTGTCATCCGAGCTGTAGGCGGCGACGTAATTGCCCACGGTCAGGTGATTGCCGGGCAGCAGCTCGAACGTGAAGCGCAGATCGTTGGTGAACGATTGCAGCTTCTTGTCCACCACCCAGAAGCCATTGGTCATCACGTAGGTGTTGGGATTGACGGCGGCGCCATTGCCCGCGTAAGTGGCGGCGTAGCCGGTTGCCGGACCACCGCCCGCAGTGACCACGGCGGCATCGCCGTTGGCCGCGGTGATCTGCGAGGCGGCGTAGGCAGCGAGCGTCGTCGGCGGTGCTCCGCCGGTGAAGATGCCGATGGTCGGCATGTCGCCGCCGGTGTACTGCATCTTGTCGCTGAGCGAAATGCCGTCATTCACTTCAACATCGAGGTTGCTGCCGAAGGTGTGCAGGTTGGCACCGCGCCCGTCGGCCAGGTTGGCCGTGAGCGGCGCGCATCCCGGGCATTCCTGAACCGACAGTCCCTGAATGGCGCTGCCGGCAAACCAGCCGGTGAGCGGGTTGAACCCGGGGAAGGCCGAGTAACTGACATTCTTGCCGCTGCCGGTCGCGATCAGCGGGATGTCGGCAATGAACAGGTTCTTGTCGTTGAGCACGCGTCCGTAGAACATGATCGTGCCTTCGTCGAAGGTATGGGTCAGAGTGCCCGTGAACTGGCCACCCTCGTCCGCCGGATACTGCGATGGCCGCACGCCATCGGACACGCGGTAGAACCCGCCGACGCTCATATACCAGCTCTGCGCCAGCGGCCCACCGTAGAAACCATCCACGCGGTAGAGGCCCTCGGTGCCGAGCGTGATGCCGATGTCACCGGTCGGAGTCGAGGTGCCCTGGCGCAGAATGAAGTTGGCGGTCGCGCCCATCTGGCCGTCTGAATACAGCACGCCGGGTCCACCGAGCACGACCTCGGCACGCTCGACCGTCTCATCGAGCCGAAACATCGAGGAGTCGTCGAGGAAGGACAGGTTGTGAGAGGGGTAGATCGGTGAACCGTTGATCGAATAAGTCACGTACGGCGCGCCGCTGCCGCCCGGATAGCCTGCGAGTTCGATATTGGGACCCGCCGCTCCACCGCCCGATTCCGCCCACACGCTGGGCACGATCTTCAGCAGATCGGCAGCGCTGGATGGCCCGGCATCCTTGATCTCCTCCAGGCTCGCGGTCGTAATCTGATAGCTGGCGTCGAGCTTCTTCAGGCCGCTCGAGGACGCGGTGCCCGTGACGACAACTTCCTCCAGCGTGTTGGTGTCGGCTGCGCTGGCATCGACTGGCGCGACCGCCGCAGTGCCAGGAGCGGTGGCCTCCGCGGCAGCTGCCTCCTGCGCGTACGCATGGCTTCCACCCGCCGCCATAGCGCCTCCAAGCGCGAACAGGCCGGCTATGCGCGTCAACAAACTCCGATGATTCATGCTCGTGTCCCCCTTGATCGGTGTGTCGCTGCCCGCTGGCTGGCTGACGGCCGGAGCCGCCGCCGGCGGATCCGCCGGCTCGCCATTTCCATCGGACGGGCTGATGGCAATCGTCGTGACGCCGACCTGCTTGAAGGACAAGCCGGTGCCGTCCAGTAACTTCCTGAGACCATCTGTGATCGTGAAGTCACCGCGGATTGCCGCGGTCTGGTGCCTGGCGACCAGATCGGAGGAGAACACGAGAGTGATATCGGCCTGACGCGCGAACTCGTTCAGCGCTGCCCCGGCAGCCTGCGTCTGGATATCGAAATGGCGCAGCCCGGTGTCGGCGAAGACCGGGGCCCCGATCATCGTCAATGCCAGACAGCGGACCAGCATGCGAGCCGTCTGTCGAAAGACAATCCGCATTACTCCCCCTCACTGACCCCTCCACCGCTCTCAGGAATCGCGGTAGTCAGGGCACTGTCATGAATAGACGGCTGACGATGAAAAAACCGCTACTGTCACCACCCGCAGTGGCGGCAGCGAGTCGACCTCAGGGGCGGGGATCTACGTGGACAAGACCATCGGGCGTGCGATGGATTGCGACCGGTAATGCGGCCTGCAGGCCGTCGAAGAAGCCCTGCATGTCATCGGTCCTGAAGCGCCCACCCACCGGCAGCGCCGCGGTGTGCGCATCGGTGATGATGATGCGGGCGTCCGTATAGCGTTCGATTTCGGCGATCGCCTCGGACAGCGGCTCGCCATCGAAAACGATTGCGCCTTCGCGCCACGCCAGCTCGCTCGACAGCTGCGTGGGCGTCACTGATGTCACGGCGTAGTCGGCGCTGGCGGTCGAAAGCGCCTCGCCGGCGCTGAGCGCGCGCACCGTCGGCAGCACGACACCGCGGCCGCTCGGCGCGCTGTTCTGCACTTCGACGCGACCCTCATTGACGACCACCTCCACGTGCTGGTCGTTGTGCAGGCGCACCTCGAATTCGGTGCCGACAGCGCGCACCACCGCTTCGCCGGCGTGCACCAGGAAGGGCCGGGAGCGATCGTGGGCAACCTGGAAGTGCGCTTCACCCTTGCGCAGGTAAATCTGCCGCAGATCGCGGCTCAGGTCGGTCTCGAGAATGGTATTGGTGTTCAGTAACACCACGGAACCGTCGGCCAGGGTGACATTGCGCTGCTGACCGACCGCGGTCGACAGCGTCTGGATCTCACTGCCCTGCCGCAACCAGAGAACAGCGGCCATCGCCAGCAGTGCGCTGGCCGCGGCTGCGAACCACCAGCGCCGGTGCGTCCGCCGCGGTTCCCGCCGCTGGGCTTGCGTGAAGGTCGCGATCTTTTCACCGCGCTTGGCCTCGGCCAGGCCGTCGAGCGCCAGCCAGACCTTCGAAATCTCCTCCATCGCGCGCCGGTGCCGCGGATCCTGCCGCAGCCATGCTTCGTAGGCATGGCTGTCGGCTTCGCCGAGCGGACCGGCATCCAGACGCCAGGTCCACAGCGACGCCTGCTCTTCGATCTCGGCGCGGGTGCGCAGTTTGACGATATCGCTCACTCAGCCTCTCCGGCATCGCCCGTGCGGCGCAGGGCCACGGCGGCCTGACCCTTGGTATCCATCGCTTCCTTAACTTCCAGCAGACCCGAATCGCGCAGGTAATCGCGGCAGCGCATCAGCCCTTTGGCCACATGTTTCTCGATCGTGCTGTGCGAAACGCCGAGCACTTCCGAGATTTCCGTATGCGAGAGCTTGTAGACCTTCCGCAGCACGAACACCCGGCGGCACAGCGGCGGCAACCGATCGACGGCCGCGCAAAATGCCTCGAACCGGCCGCGCGCGTCGGCCTGCTCATCCGGCGGAGCCTCAGATGTATAGACGTTTAGCGCCTCAAAATCCCCCACGCTGTCAGTCGCCTGGCTGGACCGACGTCGCGCGCGTTCGATCGCCAGATTATGTGCGATCCGAAACAGCAGTGCCTTGGACGACTCGACGGCGTGATAGTCCGGCAGCGCGTAAACGCGCACGTAGGTCTCCTGCACGAGATCCTCGATATCTTCGGCGCCGGAAGTGAAACGTCGCAGATAGCGATGCAGCGCCGCGCGATGACGGAAGATCTGATTCAGGAACCACTCGTGTCGCTCATCGGCCATGGAAATTTTCTATGAATTTCTCAGCAGCATGCGCGTATCCCCCGCGCCGACCTCACCAGTCTACTCCCGGCGCTTATCGATTCGCTACGCGCGGGCGCTGAAATTGACACTGTGAAACGATCCTGCTACTCCTACCGGCACAACAGGTCTCGCCAACGATGCCGCAACTATTGTCGAGCTTGGGGCTGGACGCCTCCTCTACCTGGGAGCTGTTCGCGCTGTGCAGCGCCTGGACGCTTCTGGCGATCACCCTGATCTGGATCGTGGGCCTCTTCCAGGGCAACCATTCTCTCATTGACGGCTATTACGGCTTCGGCTTCGCGATACCTGCATGGATTGCCTACGCCCTCAGTGGTGCCGTCTCAGCAACCGCCGCGGTACTGCTGGCGATCACCTCGCTGCACGGTTGCCGTCTCGGCTTCTATCTGACCAAGCGCTGGTGGGGCTACCGGCACACAACCGGCGGCGATCAGCGCTACCTGAACTTCCGCCAGAAGTATGCGCAAGGCTACTGGTGGAAAAGCTTCCTGATCGTCACCGAGCCGCAGGCGCTGATCATCGTCCTGATCGGTCTGCCCTCGGTCATGGGCATCCTCTCGACACGCGCAACAGTCAGTCCGCTGAATCTGCTGGCGGCCTTCGGCCTGCTGGTGTTCGGCATCGGCTTCTACTTCGAAGCGGTCGCTGACGGCCAGCTCCAGGCCTTCAAGGCCGATGCACACAACAAGGGGCGTTATCTGCGCACCGGTGTCTGGACCTACACGCGCCATCCGAATTACTTTGGCAACTGCACGGTGTGGTGGGGCATCTGGCTGGTCGCGGTGGCCGGCAATCCTGCGATCTGGTGGACGGTGGTCGCGCCGGCTCTTAACACGCTGATGCTGACCTCGTTGTTCGGGCGCGCCCTGCAGGACAGTCTCATGGGCGTGCGGCCCGAATATCAGCAGCTCATGCGCGAGACCAACAGCTTCCTGCCTCTGCCGCGCGCAAAATCACCGCCCGCCTGAACCCCCGCGCCCGCGCGCTTCACCGCGCGTGGCGTGTACGATAGGCTTGAGAGCTTGCAGGCTTCGCGAGGGGGCAGCGGTGGCCGGACTTTATTTCGAGCAGTTCAGCGTCGGTCAGAAGTTCGTGCATGCGATCCGGCGCACCGTCACGGAAGCCGACAACGTCTTCTTCTCGGCGCTCACTCACAATCCAGCGCCGCTGCATCTTGATGAGGAGTATTGCCGGCAACACACCGAGTTCGGTCAGCGCGTGGTCAACAGCTGCTTCACGCTGGGCCTGATGGTGGGGATTTCGGTCGGCGACACGACCCTTGGCACCACGGTCGCGAACCTCGGCTGGGATGAGGTGCGCTTTCCCAAACCGGTGTTCCACGGCGACACGCTGCGAGTGGAAACCGATGTGCATGAGCTGCGCGAGAGCAAGAGCCGGCCGGACAACGGCATCGTCATTTTCATCCATCGCACCTACAACCAGCGCGACGAGCTGGTCGCGAGCTGCAAGCGCTCAGCCCTGATGCTACGCCAGCCGCCGCAGGCCTGACGGTGCGATCGCTGCTGTTCGTTCCCGCCGACAGCGAACGCAAGCTCGCAAAAGCGCAGAGCGTCGGTGCGGATGCGCTGATCCTCGATCTGGAAGACTCGGTGACGGCGGCGCGTAAATCAGTGGCGCGCGGCCTCGCCGCCGAGTATCTGCAGTCCGCCCGCGAATGCGCCGGCATCTGGGTGCGCATCAACGATCGCGGCAGCGGTCTCGCCGACGAGGACCTGGCCGCGGTAATCCCGCAGCGGCCCGCGGGCATCGTGCTGCCCAAGATCGAAGGTCCACGCGACATCGAACTGATCGCCCAGCGGATCGGCCAGCTCGAGACCGCCGCGGGACTCCCGGCCGGCGCGGTCTCGCTGCTCGCGCTGGTCACCGAAACGCCCGCCGCGGTGCTGCGCATGCCGCAATTGCTCGAGCTCTCGTGCGCGCGGCTGGTGGCGTTGAGCTGGGGTGCCGAAGACTTGAGCGCGGCCCTGGGCGCGGGCGACCCGCGAACGGCGGCCGGAGGCTGGCGACCGACTTACGAGTTTGCACGCACGCAGTGCCTGCTGGCCGCGCACGCGCTGGCGATCGAGGCCATCGACAGCGTCCATGTCGATTTCCGCGATCTGCAGGGGCTCAAACTGGCCTGCGCGTCTTCGCGGCACGATGGCTTCGGCGGCCGCCTGGCGATTCATCCGGACCAGGTAGCCGTCATCAACGAGTCCTACACACCCAGCGACGCCGAGCGGCGGCAGGCACAACGCATCATCGATGCCTTCGGTGCCGGCGAGGGCACGGTCTCGCTCGACGGGAAGATGTACGATCTGCCCCATCTGAAAGCCGCGCGGCGTGTGCTGCGCAGCTTCACCCCACAGGAGAATGGTTCTTGAGCACAAGGATCAGCCCGCTCGCGGGCAAACCGGCCACATCGGCGCCATTGATCGATGTTCCCCGGCTGCTCGCCGCCTATCGGGATCTGATACCCGATCCTGCCGAATCCACCCAGCGGGTATCTTTCGGCACCTCCGGCCATCGCGGCACATCCTTCGAGCGCAGCTTCAACGAATGGCATGTGCTGGCCATCACGCAGGCGATCTGCGAATACCGCGCGCAACAGGGCATCGATGGGCCGCTTTTTATTGGCATCGATACACACGCCCTGTCGGCACCGGCCTTCGAGAGCGCGCTGGAAGTGCTCGCAGCCAACGGTGTGCAGACCCTGATCGCCGCCGGCGGCGAATTCACGCCCACCCCGGCCGTCTCGCACGCCATCCTGGTGCGCAACCGCGGACGCAGCAGCGGCCTTGCCGATGGCATCGTCGTCACGCCATCGCACAACCCGCCGCCCGACGGCGGCTTCAAGTACAACCCGCCCAACGGCGGCCCTGCCGATACCACCATCACCAAATGGATCGAAGTACGCGCCAATGCGCTGCTGGAGTCGAAGCTCGCGGGTGTCGCGCGAACGCCCTACGAGCAGGCGCGACGTGCGGCCAGCACGCGCGAGCATGATTTCATCGGCACCTATGTCGCGGATCTTGGCCAGGTACTGGACTTCGATGTGATTCGCGCTGCCGGCATCCGCCTGGGGGTGGATCCGCTCGGCGGCGCCGGCGTGCATTACTGGGCGCGCATCGCCGAGCGCTACGGGCTCAATCTTGAAGTCGTCAGCGAACAGGTCGACCCGACGTTTCGTTTCATGACGCTCGACTGGGACGGCCGCATCCGCATGGACCCCTCTTCTTCTTGGGCAATGCAACGGCTGCTGGCGCTCAAGGATCGCTTCGATATCGCCTTCGGCTGCGATACCGATCACGATCGGCACGGGATCGTCACGCGCAGCGTCGGCCTTCTGCCCACCAATCATTATCTGAGCGTCGCCATTGATTATCTGTTCCGCGAGCGCAAGCAATGGACGGCAAAGGCCGCCGTCGGCAAGACCGTGGTCAGCAGCGCCATGATCGACCGCGTGACCGCTCGGCTCGGCCGCCGGCTGTATGAGGTACCGGTGGGCTTCAAGTGGTTCGTCGATGGTCTGATCGACGGCGGACTGGCATTTGTCGGCGAGGAAAGCGCCGGCGCCACCATGATTCGCCGCGACGGGTCGGCCTGGACCACGGACAAGGACGGCATCGTACCCGCGCTGTTATCGGCCGAAATCACGGCGCGCACCGGCCGCGATCCGGGGGAGTGCTACGCCGCATTGGCGCGCGAGTTCGGCGACCCGGCTTCCGATCGCATCGATGCGCCGGCGACGCCCGAACAGAAGAAGAAGCTGTCGAAACTCTCGCCGGGCCAGCTCAAAACCACGGAACTGGCCGGAGACCGCATCGAACAGGTGCTGGATCGCGCGCCAGGCAACAATGAACCCATCGGCGGCATCAAGGTCATCTCATCGGGGGGCTGGTTCGCAGCCCGTCCGTCCGGCACCGAGAATATCTACAAGGTGTATGCAGAAAGCTTCCATGGCAAGGAGCATCTGGGTGCCATTCTCAAGGAGGCGCAGGCCGTGGTCGATGCCGCGCTGGTAGCCTGACAACATGAAGAAACATATACCCGATGATTTCCGCGTCCACGAAGGGGCCGAGGTCAAGCTGCGCAAGTGGCCGACCAAGGTCAAGCCGATCTACGACTCCAAGCATGAATACCGCAAGCTGCTTGAGCAGCACGTCACTCAGCTCAGCGAGCAGCAGGAGCTGCTCTACTCATCGAATTCCTATTCGATCCTGCTGATCTTTCAGGCCATGGATGCGGCCGGCAAGGACGGCGTCATCCGGCATGTGATGTCCGGCGTCAACCCGCAGGGCTGCCAGGTCTACAGTTTCAAGCACCCGAGCCCGACCGAGCTCATGCACGATTTTCTTTGGCGCACCACGCGCGATCTGCCCGAACGGGGCCGCATCGGCATCTTCAATCGCTCCTATTACGAGGAAGTGCTCATCGCGCGCGTGCATCCGGAAATCCTCTTCAACGAGGGCCTGCCGGTGCCGGTGCCGGGTGAGGACTCGGTCTGGCATCAGCGCTATCACTCGATCGTCGAACTCGAGCGGCATCTGTCCCGCAACGGCACCCGCATCATCAAATTTTTCCTGCACCTGTCGCCGGAAGAGCAGCGCCGGCGCTTCCTGGCGCGCATCGATGAACCCGAGAAGAACTGGAAGTTCAGTCTGGCGGATATCCAGGAGCGCAAGTTCTGGAAGCAGTACATGAAGGCGTACGAGAAGTGCCTGAGCGCCACGAGCACGGATTTTGCGCCCTGGTACGTGGTGCCCGCGGACGACAAGGCCACTTCCCGGCTGATCGTCTCGGCGGTGCTGCTCGAGACCCTCAAGAGCCTGAAAATGCGCTATCCGCAGACCAGTCCGGCACGGCGGCGCGAATTGCTCGCCATCCGCAGGAAGCTGACGCGCTAGACCCGCTCGGCGGCGCAACCTGCCGCTCATCCGAAAGACTGTATGGACATACAGTAGCCGATCCGGCACCCTTTTGCCATGAGCCAACGAGCATTCCGCTGCCAGCTCTGCGGAGGCGGGTTTTTCCGTCCCGTGGTCGTGCCGCGGCCCGACGGCTCACATTATCCGACCAGCTTCTACGAGTGCGCCGGGTGCAGCGTGGTCTTCATCGACCCGCACGCCTTCAATGCCAACGAACCGGGGCCGCCGTGCAGCGAGGGCGCCAAACTGGCCGCAGCGACCCCGGACCTGTCCCTGGAGACCTACGGCAAACGATGACAGTGGTGCGGCAGCGCAATGTCTGCTACCAATCTGCGCCGCATGGCCCGGATCCTGACCATAGAAGATGATGCAGTCACCGCCGGCGAGATCGTCGCCGAGCTGCAGATCCATGGCAATCAGGTCGACTATGTCAGCAGCGGCAACGAGGGCCTGCAGAAGGCACTGACCGGCAACTACGATGTCATCACGCTCGATCGCATGCTGCCGGAGCTCGACGGTCTGACCCTGGTCAAGCGTCTGCGGGAAGCGGGCGTGCGCACACCGGTACTCATGATCAGCGCGCTGAGCGATGTCGATGAGCGCATCCGCGGATTGCGTGCGGGCGGCGATGACTACATGACCAAGCCGTTCGCACCCGATGAAATGGCCGCGCGCATCGAAGTGTTGCTGCGGCGGGAGCCCGCGCAACAGCAGACACTGCTGCGCGTCGCGGACCTGGAGCTCGATCTGATGACGCGCACCGCGCGCCGCGGCGGCGAGCTGATCGAGCTGCTGCCGCTCGAATTCAAACTGCTCGATTACCTGATGCGCCACTCCGGCCAGGTCCTCACGCGCACGATGATCTTCGAGGCCGTGTGGGGCTATCGCTTCGATCCCGGGACCAATGTCATCGATGTGCACATGGCGCGGCTGCGGCGCAAGGTCGATGCCGGCCACGCGCTGTCGTTGATCCAGACGGTGCGTGGCGTCGGCTACCGGCTCGGGGAAATCGAATGAGCGCGCGGCCGCTGGTCGGCGGGTTCAGTGCGCTTTGGCGCACCAGCACCACGCGGCTGATCCTGGGCTATGGCGCGCTGTTCGCGGTCTGGAGCATCATGCTGATCGGCGCCATCAGCTGGGAGACCGCGCGCTACCTCGAAAGCGTGGTTGACCGCATTCTCGTGCAGCGCGTGCATTTCCTCGCCGCCGTGGATCGTGAACGCCTGCCGGATCTGCTGGCCGCCAGCACGGCCTTGGATCTGCGTGGCGTGCTGTCGTTCGGACTCTTCGACGCCGACAGCCGCTATGTGCTGGGCGACATCGATCAGCTTCCCTCCGACCTGCCGGTAGACGGGGAGGTTCACCCCCTGCCCAATGGCGTCCCGCGGCTCAGCGGCCAGCGCGGTTCGCGCACGCGTGGAGTGGCTCTGCGGCGCGCGGGCGACGACCTGGTGATCGTGCTGGTGCGCGACTACGGCGCGGTGGATCGCGTCGGCACGATCATTCGCGGCAGCCTCGTCTGGGCCCTGTCGCTGACGGTGATCCCGGGGGTGCTCGGTGGCTTCCTGCTGGCGCGCGGACCGCTGCGGCGCGTGCGCAGCATCGAGGCGGCCATCGAGCCGATCATGCGCGGCAACCTGAGTGCGCGTCTGCCGCTTTCGCCCCGCCACGACGAACTCGACATGCTGGCCGACATCGTCAATCGGATGCTCGATCAGCTCGAACGGCTGCTCGGTGAAGTCAAGGGCGTCTCGGATAACATCGCACACGACCTGCGCACGCCGCTGACACGCCTGCGCGCGCAGCTCTACCGGCTGCAACGTGAGCGCCCCGAAGGTGAACAGGCCACGCTGCTGATCGAGCGCTGTCTCGGGGAAACCGATGCGCTGCTGGACCGCTTTCGTGCGCTGCTACGGATTTCCGAGCTCGAGGATCTGCACCGGCGCGCCGGCTTCCGCCAGGTCGACCTGACCGAGATACTGCGTCGGGTGCACGAACTCTATGCGCCGCTCGCCGAAGACAAGTCGCTGGAGTTCTCGCTGCAGGCCGACGCCGTGCCAACCGTGAACGCCGATGCCGATTTGTTGTTTGAAGCCGTCACCAATCTTGTCAGCAATGCGATCAAGTTCACACCCACCGGCGGGCGCATCGGGCTTCGAACCCGGGCGGATGCGCGCGGCCCCCGCATCGAGATACTCGACAATGGGCCGGGCATCGCGCCCGAGGAGCGCGAGGCGGTGCTGCAGAGGTTCTATCGCGCCCAGCGAGGCGAGAATCGCCCTGGGTTCGGTCTGGGCCTGAGTATCGTCGCCGCGATCGTGAAATTGCACGGATTCCGGCTTGAAATCAGTGCCAATGAGCCGACGGGATCACGCATGACGATCTATTGTTCGACCGCGGCCGCATAAGCACATGACGGGCTGACAACATAAAATAATCTTCATTGAAATGACCGTTCTGGCCGGCGCCGCGGACCGGATAATTGTCCGCCTCTGACGACCGCACCGGAACCCCATGGATCTTGTTGGTATTGCCCTTCGGCGTCCTTACACTTTCGTGGTGCTGGCGCTGTTGATTCTGATCACGGGCACGCTCGCCGCCTTGCGTACGCCCGTGGATATCTTTCCTGACATCCGCATTCCGGTCATCGGCGTCGCCTGGCAGTACACAGGACTCTCGCCCGATGAGATGGCTGGCCGCATTACCACGCTTTACGAGCGGGTGCTGACGACCACCGTCAACGATATCGAACACATCGAGGGCAACTCCTACAACGGCTTCGGCATCGTCAAAATCTACTTCCAGCCCAACGTCGACATCCGTACCGCCAACGCGCAGGTGACGGCGATCTCGCAGACCGTGACCAAGCAGATGCCGCCGGGCACCACGCCCCCGCTCATTCTCAATTACAACGCTGCCACCGTGCCCATCATTCAACTCGCGCTCTCGGGGCACGGTCTCTCGGAGCAGAACCTTGGGGATCTGGGGCTCAACCTGATTCGCACACGCCTGGTCACCGTGCCTGGCGCGGCAATTCCATATCCTTTCGGCGGCAAGACGCGTGAAGTGCAGATCGATCTGGATGCCAACGCCATGCAGGCGCGTGGTCTCGCCGGCCAGGACGTCGCCAATGCGCTCGCGGCACAGAACCTGATTACGCCCATCGGCACGCAGAAGATCGGCGATTTCGAATACAACCTGCTGCTCAACAACGCGCCCGACAAGATCGAGGCGCTGAACGATCTGCCCATCAAGACCGTCAACGGCGCGACGGTGTACATCCGCGACATCGGACACGCCCATGACGGCAATCCGCCGCAGACCAACATCGTGCACGTCAATGGCGGACGTTCGGTGCTGATGTCGGTTCTAAAAAACGGCTCCATCTCCACCCTTTCGATCATTTCAGGCATCAAGCAGAAACTCATCGAGATCAAGCCGGCATTGCCGCCGACGCTGGAGATCGCTCCCATTGGCGACCAGTCGGTTTTCGTCGAGGGCGCCATCAGCGGCGTGGTACGGGAAGGCGTCATCGCGGCCCTGCTGACCAGCGTCATGGTGCTGCTGTTCCTCGGCAACTGGCGATCAACCCTGATCATCGCGGTGTCCATTCCGCTGTCGGTGCTGGGCGCCATCGTGGTGCTGGCAGCCTGCGGCGAGACCCTCAATATCATGACGCTCGGCGGCCTGGCGCTGGCGGTGGGCATCCTGGTCGACGATGCCACGGTCACCATCGAGAATATCAACTATCACCTCGAACTCGGCAAGGAAGTAACCACGGCCATCCTCGATGGCGCGGCGCAGATCGTAACGCCGGCCTTCGTCTCGCTGCTGTGCATCTCGATCGTGTTCGTACCGATGTTCTTCCTGCAGGGCGTGCCGCGCTTCCTGTTCGTGCCGCTGGCCGAGGCGGTGATCTTCTCCATCGCCTGGTCGTTCCTGTTGTCGCGGACGCTGGTGCCGACGATGGCCAAGTACATGCTCCACCCGCACAAGCCGGCCAGCCAGGACGATGCCGCTTCGCGTTCGCGCAACCCGCTGGTGCGTTTTCAGCGTGGCTTCGAGACGCGGTTCGAGCGCATCCGGCAGAGCTACCGGGCATTGCTATCGGTGCTGATCGCGCGCCGTATGGTCTTTCTGCCGGTTTTTCTTTTCTGTGGCGCACTCTCCTTTCTGCTGCTGCCCTTCCTGGGACGCAATTTCTTCCCCTCGGTGGATTCGGGCCAGATCCTGATGCATGTGCGGGCGCAGGTGGGCACGCGCGTCGAGGAAACCGCGAACCGCCTCGCCGACATCGAGAAGGCCGTGCGGGAGATCATTCCGCCTTCGCAGCTGGCGACCATGGCCGACAACATCGGCCTGCCGATCAGCAGCATCAACCTGACCTACAACAACACCGGCACGATCGGCGAACAGGACGCGGACGTGCAGATTGCACTCAAGAAGGGCCACGCGCCCACCGATGACTTCATTCGCCGCATGCGCGAGCAGTTGCCGCGCCGCTTCCCCGGCATCACGTTCTCCTTCCTGCCGGCCGACATCGTCAGCCAGATCCTGAATTTCGGTTCGCCCGCTCCCATCAATATCCAGATCCGTGGCGCCACGATCGCGGCCAACATGGCTTACGCGCAGAAATTGCTCGCGCGTCTGCGGCGCGTTCCGGGCCTGGCTGATGCCCGCATCCAGCAATCAGGCAGCGAGCCGGGATTTCAGATCAATGTCGATCGCGCGCGCGCGCAGTATGCCGGGGTCACCGAGCGCGATGTCGATAACAGCCTCGTGGTCAATCTCGCTGGCTCGAGCCAGGTGCAGCCCACCTATTGGCTCAACCCGCAGAATCGCGTTTCCTATCTGATCGTGATGCAGTCGCCGCAGTATCAGATCGACTCGCTCCCGGCGCTGCAGAATCTGCCGATCACACCGGCCGGCGCCGGTACGCAGCAGGTGCTCAGCGGCATCGCCGATCTGAAGCGCACCTGGACCAACGATGTGGTCTCCGAGTACGACATCCAGCCGATGGTGCAGATCTTCGCCACCACGCAGGATCGCGACCTGGCCGGCGTGGCGGGCGATATCCGCCAGATCCTCGCCGACACCGCCAAGGATGTGCCCAAGGCCGCCACCGTGACCATGCTGGGGCAAGTCAAGACCATGCACGACTCCTTCTCTGGCCTGCTGTTTGGCCTGGCCGGTGCCGTGGTGCTGATCTACCTGCTGATCGTCGTGAATTTCCAGTCCTGGAGCGATCCGTTCGTGATCGTCACCGCCCTGCCCGCGGCACTGGCGGGCATCGTCTGGATGCTGTTTGCGACCCATACGCCGCTATCGGTGCCCGCACTCACCGGTGCGATCATGTGTATGGGCGTCGCCACGGCCAACAGCGTGCTGGTCATCAGCTTCGCGCGCGAAAAACTCGATGAGCTCGGCGATGCCACGGCGGCCGCGCTCGAAGCGGGCTTCGTGCGCTTCCGTCCCGTGCTCATGACCGCGCTGGCCATGATCATCGGCATGGCCCCCATGGCACTCGGCCTCGGTGACGGCGGCGAGCAGAACGCCCCTCTCGGCCGCGCGGTCATCGGTGGCCTGCTGTTCGCGACCGTCGCCACGCTCGTCTTCGTTCCAGTGGTTTTCAGCTTCGTTCACAAGCGGTATGTAAAGAACTTGCCGCCCGCCAAGGGAGATGCGCATGTCCCCGCCTGATTCACACCTTGCCGTCGCGCCTGTCTACAGCGACGCCAGCAATACTAGCGGCGCGCCGCCATCACGCCGCGCATTGCGCCTGGGCGCGGTCATCCTGGGTGGCCTCGCACTGCTGGTGGTGGCCGGCGGCCTGATCACGCGCGCGGAGGAAAGCGCGCAGCTGCGCGACTGGACCGAAGCGCAGGCGGTACCGACGGTGTCGGTGGCTGCGCCCGGCGATTCGGCCGCGGGCGGCGCGCTGAGCCTGCCCGGTCGCCTGGAGGCCTATGCCCGCGCACCGATCTACGCACGCGTGAGCGGCTATCTGAAGAGCTGGAAGTACGACATCGGCGCTCCGGTCAAAGCCGGCGCGCTGCTGGCGGAAATCGACGCGCCCGATCTGGATCAGCAGCTCGCGCAGGCGGAGGCCGACCTGGCCACGGCCCAGGCCAACCTGACCCTCTCCGCCTCGACCGCGCAGCGCTGGCAGTCGATGCTGGGCACCAACGCGGTTTCAAAGCAGGAGGTGGACGAAAAGAGCGGTGACCTGGCCGCCAAACAGGCGCTGGTCAAGGCCGCGCGCGCCAACCTCGACCGGCTGCGCGCCACCGAAGCGTTCAAGCGCATTGTGGCACCGTTCGATGGCATCGTGACCGCGCGTCAGACCGATATCGGCCAGCTGATCCAAGCCGGCGGCGGCAGCTCACCTGAGCTGTTCGAGGTGTCCGATGTCAGCAAGCTGCGGGTCTACGTGAATGTGCCGCAAGCGTATGTGCCGCGTGTACCGCCCGGCACGCGGGCACGTATCACCGTACCCGAACACCCCGATAAAACTTACGATGCCACCGTCGAGTCCTCATCGCAGGCTGTGGTGGCGGCCTCAGGTACCACGCTCATGCAGCTGGCCGTCGATAACTCGGCGCGGGAACTTTTGCCGGGCGGCTATGCCTCGGTACAGCTGGCCTTGCCGCACGATGCGAGCGCGCTGAACGTCCCCGCCAGCGCACTGATTTTTGATGCGCAGGGCCTGCGCGTCGCGACCGTGGATGCCAGCGATCATGTGCATCTTAAAACCGTGACAATTGCGCGCGATCTGGGAGCCACCATCGAGATCGGCTCCGGGCTGACACCGGAGGACCGCGTGATCCAGACCCCGCCCGATGGGCTCGCCGAAGGCAGCGCGGTACGCATCGCGGGCAATGCCGCCAAGGCGCTGGCTGACGAACGCCGACCGGACACCCAAAGCGGCAAAGGCAAAAATGAACGCAGCTGACGCCGCAGCGCGCGGCGCAACGCGCGCGGCGCCTCTGCTGGCCGTCTTGCTGGCCGCCCTGCCGGCGGGTTGCTCGTTTGCCCCGCACATGCAGACGCCGCCCATGCCGGTCGCGGACTCTTATAAAGAGCTCGATCCCTGGATCACGGCCGAGCCGGCCGATCAGCTGCCGCGCGATGCCTGGTGGACGTTGTACGGGGATTCGCGGCTCGATGAGCTCGAGAAGCAACTGATCGCCGGCAGCCCGGATCTTGCCGCCGCGCTGGCGCGCTACCAGCAGGCACAGGCCGTCTCGGCGCAGCAGAATGCCGCGCTGTTTCCGAGCGTCAACGCCAACGCCGGCGTGACGCACAATCGCGAAGCGCTGATGACGCCGTTGCAGCACCTGACGCAACCGACCGACTACAACGAAAACGTCGTCGGGCTGCAGGCCTTCTACGAACTCGATCTCTGGGGCCGCGTACGCAACAGCGTCGCTGCGGGCAAGGCCCAGGCCGCAGCCGCGGCCGGCGATCTCGAGTCGGCTCGACTGAGCCTGCAGGCGCAGCTCGCCGACGACTACATCGTACTGCGGGAGCTCGATCAGGAGATCACACTGCTCAACGACACCGTGGCGGCCTACAGCGAAGCACTCGCCGTGACGCACCAGCGATTCGACAGCGGTATCACCTCGGGGCTCGATGTGGCGCGGGCGCAGAATCAGCTCGATGAAACGCGTTCCCAGGTGGCGCAGACGCAGGCGCAACGCGCGCTCAGCGAGCACGCCATCGCGGCGCTGATCGGCGAGGACGCATCCCGCTTTACGCTCGAGCCGCAGCAGGACGCACTGACACTGCCGCATGTACCGCCGGGGCTGCCCTCGACGCTGCTGCAACGCCGGCCCGATGTGGCCGCGGCGCAGCGGCGCATGCAGGCTGCCAACGCCAATATCGGCGTGGCCAAGGCTGCTTACTTTCCCGATGTCACGCTCAGTGGCAACATTGGTTTCGAGAGCGACCAGCGCAGCGGCTGGATCCAGGCGCCCAACACCTACTGGTCCTTCGGACCCAACGCCCTGCTGACCGTGTTCGACGCCGGGCGCCATAAGGCCCAGGTCGCACAGGCGCGGGCGCAGTTTGATGAGGCGGCCGCCAACTATCGCAGCGTGGCGCTGAGTGCCTTCCAGCAGATCGAAGACAACCTGGCGCTCATCGGGCGCTATCACATCGCCGATGAGGCCGAGCGGTCCGCGGTGGCTTCTGCCCAGGAAGCGCTCAACTACTCGATGACGCGCTACACGGCCGGCGCCGTGAACTACCTGGACGTCGTGGTCTCACAGACTGCCGCGCTGCAATCACGCATCGAGGCGCTGGACATCACCACCCGGCAACTGCGCGCGAGCGTGCAGCTGGTGCGCGCGCTGGGCGGCGGCTGGCAGGGCCCTGCCGCGGTGGCATCGAATTAGCGGATCGTTTCCCACCGCCACGAGCGGATCATGGCATCGAGCTGACGTTGATCCTGCACGAGCCGATCGGGCGTGGACTGCAGATCGAGCCGATAGATCTCGCGGCGGCGTACCACGATGAACGCCTCGCGCACGACGACATCGCCTCCGCCGTGACACTGCAGGCGCGTCAGGAAGCGCCCGGCGGCTTCGTGCGACAGCGAGCCGGCCGCTGTTTCATCCGCGAGTACGGCATCGTGCAGGCGAATCGCATTCAGATCGCGCAGATGAACCCCCGCCGGGGTGATGTCGTAGAAGGCATCGTAGCCAGCATCAACGCGCAGGTATGCGCGCGGCATCTGCGATAAAGCGATGAGGAAGCCGCGCTCAGGGCCCGTCGCGCTGACCACACCGCCGAGGCCCGCGGGAATCTGCACCGAGTAGCCGTAAGCCGCGTTGACATAACGGCCGCTGCGTGGACGCTCCGCAGCCGGATCGAAACCCTGCGAGAGCCCGCGGCCGCAAAAATCCTCCCGGCCTTGCGCCCTCGCGGCCGACCCCAGGATCGACAGCGTCAGGGCGCAGATCATCGCGCTGCGGCACAGATCAGGTCGTTTGGAGGATTGCCGAACTGTGGCGTTGATTTTCCGGTTGTTCTTTCTCATCTGACCTGAATCGCCGACAGCTTGCGCACCGGGCGCCGCCATCGGAACTTTACCGTGTGCAAACAGACTACAAGATCGTGCGATCTTTGATACCGTGTGTAGGCGCATTTCCCGCGACCTGCGCGCGGCCGTAACGTTATATCGTCTTACTTTCGACGCTATCGTTGAGCTTTTATGGCAGCAAACGCAGATCTCGGCACCAGCGCTTTGCTTGAATCCGATTCCGAGCTTCGTGAGCTCGTGCGTTCGATCCTGGGAGGCCACACACGAGGCGACTCCTATCTCGATGATGTGTTCTCGATCTGCCGGCGTAAGCCGCAGTCCGCCGGGATTCTGCGTGAAATCATCGACCGTCACCAGCGCCTGGGGCGCATGCCGCGCTCGCAGCATCGCAAGATCCAGACGCGCATTGACCAGGCGCGGCCGCGCGGCGCCCATTCGAACAGCAATTCCTCGCGTGCGGATGCCGAACGCTTCGAGGATCCGACCTGCGATCTGACGGCCGAGCCTATCGCGGCGGCGGCACGCGGCGTCTCGCACGCCAACACCACCCCGCGCCCCAAGAGCGCGGACGTCAACGTCAACAGTGCGCAGTCCAACAGTTCGTATGCGAAGGGCTCGCCTGCCAGGAGTCCCGATGCCAACAGCGTGCGCCGGGAGCGCGAGCGCGCGGCGGGACTGGTCGACTCAAACCCCACGGTCGAAAGTCCGCCACCCCCTCCTCGCAGCGGCAGCCTGCCGCGCGGGATGCCGGCGGCCGTCGCCGAGCGCGCCGATCTGGTGGTCGAACGCACTGTACTGCTCACCGGGCGCGACGAGCGCATCGCCGGGATCGCCGCCATCGTCGCCGAAAATTCCCATCTGCTCGCTGAGCGGCTCGAAACCCAGCAGCTTCCGCCCCTGAAGAAGAGCCCGTTTATATCGGCCCTTTCGGCGGCCCACACCGAGGTGCTGATGCCACCCGCGAGGGAACCCCCGATGGCGGCGCCGCCACCACCGGCAGCCACGGCCGTCCCGCCGCCTGCCGCCAGCGCGGCTGAAGCCATCGATCCGGCGCAATCCGGCGCGAGACTGAAACTGACCGATCGCTACGAGCTGCAGATGCTGCTGGGGCGTGGCGGCATGGCATCGGTCTACCGGGCGGTGGATCGGGAGCGCGAGCGCCTGGGCGTTGCCGACCGGTTCGTGGCCCTCAAAGTCGTGACCAAGGATCCTTCGCAGCCCGGGCGCGCCGCGGCGCTGCTGCAGGAGTTCCAGAGCGCGCAGCGGTTGTCGCACCCCAATGTCATCAACGTCTACGATATCGACCAGGTCGAGGACGCGACTTTCTACAGCATGGAGCTGCTCTCCGGCGCGCGCCTGAGCCAGGCCGTGCTGCGGGTCGATGGCGCGAAGCTTGAGCGTCGTTACGCGCTGGCGATCATCCGCGATATTGGCGCCGCGATCTCGCACGCGCACTCGCGTGGCGTCGTGCATGCTGATCTGAAGCCCAGCAATGTCATGATCACGCTGCAGAACGAGGTTCGGGTACTGGATTTCGGCGGCTCGAACATGCCGCCACGCGAGCCGTGGATCTCGGACGGCGATGCCGACGATGCATTCCATCAAGCGACGCCTGCGTTCGCGAGTTGCGAGCAGCTGGAGCGGGGGCGCGCCGATCCGCGCGATGACATCTACGCGCTCGCCTGCATTGCCTATCTGCTGCTGGCCGGGCGGCATCCCTTCGATCATCTCTCCTCCATCGAGGCGCGTCGCCGCGGCCTGGAACCGAAACGGCCATCGGGTATGCCGGGCCCGCAATGGCGCGCACTCCGGCACGGCCTGATGTTCGAGCGCAGCAGCCAGCCGGAATCGATGGATGCCTGGTTGGCCAGCCTCGGACTCAAAGGCGCGGCCGCCCGATTGCCGCCGCTGCAGGATCTGACGGCACCGGTGGAATCACAACAAACCGGGCTGCGCGCAGCACTCATGGCAGCTGCCGCGCTGGTGGTGACCGTAGGTACGTGGGCGGTGCTGTCGAACGCAGCGCCGGATTGGGAACAAACGCTCAACGCCGCGTTGAGGAGTGCCTGGGGCTCGGTGCATGAAACCTTCGCCTCAATCAATTCCATGACCGCAACGGCGCCGACGGACGCGGTACCGGCCCCCGCTCCAACGGCCGCGATCGCGCCCACAGTCACCGCACCCGCACCGCCGGCGCCAGCGCGGACGCATACTTCAACGCCGAGAACGCCAGCCGCCAACGTGGCTATCGCCCCGGCCACCGCTGCCGTACCGGCAGCCCAAGCGGCTGCGCCCGCGGCGGCACCGACCGCGGCGGCACCGGCCGCGGTCGTGGACGGCGTCCCGCACGTGTCCTTCACTGCGCAGCACTATGTCGTGGGCCCCGGAGATCCGGCCGCGCGCATCATCATCCAGCGCGGAGCCGGCAGCGAGGGGGATCTGAACTTCATCTGGTGGACGGAAGGCGGTACCGCGGAACCGGATGTCGATTACGCGCCCCTGGGAGCGCGCACTGAGCGCCTGGTCAATGGCCAGGACAAGCTGACCGTGTACGTCCCGATCATCTCCAACCCGCAGCGAACACCAGGCGCGCAGTTCCGTGTGGCGCTGGTCGATGCCGCGAGCCATCGCGGCGAGGGTGGCGCGCCGAGCGCGCACGCCACCGTCACCATCGAGGGCGGTCGCTAGACCTATAGGCTGGCGTTGATGCGGATGCCGCCGTATCGCACGGCATCACGCGCCGGTTCCGCGATCACGGTGCTGGTGCCACTCCATGGGCCATTCCAGAAGTCCTCGACGTCCTGGTAGTAGATCTTGTTGAACAGGTTGTTGCAGAAGGCGGTCACCGACCACTTGCCGCTCTTGCTCTGTACGCCGATCGAGATGTTGGTGATGCCAAAGGCGCCCATGATGGCGTTCGGATTGTTGTCGGGCAGCATCTCCGCCGAGGTGCGATAGGCCCAATTGACATCGCCCATGATGTCGAATGGCAATCCCGCCAGCGGAATCTTCTGCTGGCCATCGAGATAGAACTTCCAGCGCGGCGCATTTGGCATCCTCTGGCCAGACATGTCCTGCGTGAATGTCCCGCCCGCCGCAGGCGTGCAATTTGCCGGCACCACACCGGCCGTCGCGAATCCCTCGCAGGGCGCGCCCTTGTAATCGGCGAAGTAAGCGTCGATGTACGCGCTGCTGAGCGAGACCGTCGTGTAGTCAGTGGCGCGCCAGCTGGTATCGAACTCCGCGCCGCGGGTCTCGGCCTTGCCGGCCGAGGCCAGATCGAGGTTGGAGGTGATCTGCCCGATGACCGAAGAATAGGATTGGATCTGGTAGTCGTTGTAGATGGTATCGAACAACGACAGGTTAGCGGTCAAATGATGGTCGAGATAGGTCCCCTTGGTCCCGATTTCGAAATGATTGATGTGTTCTTGGCCCACCGGTGTGAGCTCAGCATCCGAGGTCATCGTGGCAGCAGTGTTGTACACCTTGGGCGAATAGCCGTGCGCGTAAGTCGCGTAGGCCATTACGTCGGGCGTGAAACGATGCTGGAAGCTGACATCGCCGACCACCGCTGATGAGTTGTTGCTGCCAGAGCTGTAGAACGGCCCCTCGCTGTTGTAGATCACCTGGCTGTAGGTATACGACAGGCGATCGTAGTTGTAACGCAGGCCGCCGATCAGGGCATTGTCATCGGTGAGCTTCCACGTAACGCGGCCGTAGACATCGTAGGTGGCCGTATCCGGGCGCACATCCAGATTCAGTGCCGCCGGCGGCAGGCCGCGATGATAGATCTCCTCGACCTTGCTGTCGGAGTAGAAGAAGCCCGCCACGAAACTGACCGGCAGGTCGGCCGGCGACACCAGCTTTAGTTCTTCGCTCTTCTGCGTCAGGTATTCCTGCTGCAGCTGCGTGTTGTTGAACACGTGCGGATCACTGGTAATCGGGTCCGCAAAACTGCCCGTAACGAGTGTGTCGAAAAAGTAGTTCGCGACCGCAAACAGATCCTGCACCGACACCTGGCTCTCGTGCTGGTAGGCGCTGGTCGAGGTCAGCGTATAGCCGCCGCCGAGATTGAAGTTCAGGTCGAGGTTCGCGTCGTTGTCGTCGGCACGATGGCCGGCGGTGTTGACGGGGCTCTTGTAATCCAGGTTCTCCCAACTCGGCATGATGCCGGGCAATTCCAGCGCCTGCGTCAGGGGGCCGGGCGTAAACAGCAGATCCGCGCCCGGTTGCAGGTGCGTGTAGACGAAATTGAAGCCGTGCTGCTGCACGGTGCCGTGGTGGTAGGTGAGCTTGGCATCGATATCGTCGTTGATCTTCCATAGCAACTTGGCGCGTACACCGTAGTCGCGCTGATCCGCCTTGGTGCCGTAGAACTCGTTGGTGATCGGAAAATACCGATGCGCGTCGTAGGCCGAGAGGCTGAAGTCGAGGTTATCGGCGATGGGGCCGGACAGGTGCCCGCTGGTGCGATACTCGTGGTCCGTCGTCCCCGTCAGACTGCCCGCGCCCTGGAAAGTATCCGTCGGGTTGAAGGTCACGTAGTTCACGATGCCGGCGGCGGCCGTGCTGCCGCCGAGGGTCGCCTGTGGACCCTTGAGCACTTCGACGCTCTGCACGTCTTCGATGTTGTTGCCCAGGTCGGAGTCGGATGGCACGGGCACGCCATCAACCATGATGGCAACGCCGGAGGGTACGCCCACGGCCTGCTCGTTCGAGACGCTGGAGATACCGCGCAGGCCAAGCGGCGCGCGGCCGCTGATGGTGCCGTTGACGTTCAGCGAGGGCACCAGCTTGTTCAGATCGGACACGTCGCTGATGTTGGAATTCTCGAGGGCGCTGGCACCCACGACCTGAGCCGACACGGGCACATCTTCGAGCCGCTCGGTGCGCTTCTGGGCAGTGATGACCACCTCTTCGAGCGCCCCGGATTCGGTGGCCGAGCTGTCGGCCGTCTGTCCTATTACGACCGGGCCGTACAGCGCAAAGGCTACGGCCGCGGCAACGCCAATCGTCGACGAGCGAGTCAAATCCATTGTATCCCCCTTAAGACAAAGGCCATTTCGGGCCTATTACGTCACGCTGCGGCCCTTGTGGCTGCCATACAACGAAAACGAAATTCTCGAGTGCGAGAGTAACGCCGATCGGTATATTTGCGGAAATAATTCATATAAATTAAGTGTATGAATTCTATCAATGCCTGAGGGGGCCGCCGTGCGGAACGTCACATGCGTCTGAATCACTTCGATCTCAATCTACTGGTGGCCCTGGACGCGCTGTTGGCCGAGCAAAGCACCACGCGCGCTGGTAAGCGCGTCAATCTGAGTCAGCCGGCCATGAGCTGCGCGTTGGCGCGCCTGCGCAGCTACTTCAATGACCCGCTATTGAGCCAGGTGGGACGCAACCTGGTGCCGACACCGCTGGGTGCTAGCCTGGTGCAGCCGGTGCGCGAATTGCTGCTGCGTACCGAGGCCACGCTCGACAGCCGACCGATTTTCGATCCCGCCACGGCACGTCGCACGTTCAAACTGTTGATGTCGGACTATGTTTCAACGGTGCTGATGGCCGAGGTCACGACCCGCGCCGAACGCATGGCGCCGCACCTGAGCTTCGAGGTGCTGCCGCTGGGTCTGAATTCGGTCAGCGCCATCGAGAGCGGCGATGTCGATCTGCTGCTGATGCCCGAGCAGTTCCTGCCGCAGGGAATCCGCTCGGAGGTGTTGTTTGAAGAGCACTACGTCTGCGTCGCCTGGACCGGTAATCCGCTGGTCGGAGAACGCATCACGCGCGCGCAGTACCTGCAGCTTGGCCACGTGGTGGCGCGGCCGGGAGCGCACCCGCAGCGCCAACCGGCCGTGGACGAGCTGTTCTTCCAGCGGGAGGGCCTGGAGCGCAGGCTCGAGACGATCGTCGGAGAATTCAGCGTGCTGCCGCAGTACGTGGTCGGCTCGACACGCATCGCCACCATGCACAGCCGCCTCGCCCATCTCTATGCAGGCTACATGCCGCTCAAGATCCTGCCGATGCCCTTCGAACTGCCGATCCTGCGCGAGGCGGCCGCCTGGAACCGCCACCGCGATCAGGATCTCGGACTGGCCTGGCTGCGCAACCTGTTCAAGATTACGGCGGAGCAGCTCGCCCGCCAGCCGCGTACCCTCGGCGGCAAGCGCCCGTCCCGCGCGTCCGCAGGACGTCCGCGCCGGCGCGCGCAAGCGGCGATATAATTGCGCGTGTCGTCACGAGCGGTTGGGGAGTATCGTCATAACCAAGCACATCGTCGTCCGCGAAATTGCGCGGCCCAGCGCCGCTGACCTTGCCACGCTCGCAGAGTGCGGCGTCGCCACGGTTCACGAGGCGCAGGGGCGCTCGGGGCTGCTGGCCGAATATATGCGGCCCATCTATCGGCCCGTGAGCGTTGCAGCTCCCGCGGTCACCGTGCTGGTGCCGCCCGGGGACAACTGGATGCTGCATGTGGCGGTCGAAGTCTGCCAGCCGGGAGACATCCTGGTAGTGGCGCCGAGTTCGCCCTGCTCGGACGGCTACTTCGGCGATCTGCTCGCCACCTCGCTGATCGCACGCGGTGTCAGGGGCCTCATCATCGATGCGGGCGTGCGTGACATAGCGAGCCTTACCGAAATGAAATTTCCGGTCTGGAGCAAGGCCGTGTTCGCCCAGGGCACGGTCAAGGCCAGTCTCGGCGCCGTCAATGTGCCGATCATCTGCGCGGGCGCGCGCGTGGAACCCGGCGATGCCATCGTTGCCGACGATGACGGCGTGGTCGTGGTGAGCCGCGCCCAGTGCGGCGAAGTGGCGGCGGCCGCGCGGCTGCGCGCCGCGAACGAAGAAGAAAAGCGCAAGCGCCTGGCGGCCGGCGAGCTTGGACTCGATATCTATAAGATGCGCGAGCCGCTCAAGGCGCTCGGACTGCAATACCGTTGATGGAGAAGTCAGCTTGAGCAAACACGCCAGAAGAAGCTGGGTTTCCGGACTGCTGCTGCTCGGGATGGCGCTTGGCGTGCAGGCGCAGCAACCGGCCGCCGATGCCGCCGCCGAGTTGCCTGGAGAAAAATCCGCGTCGCCTCCTTACGGCATGCCGATTACTTTGGCCCAGGCCGAGAAAGTGATTGCAGCCGGCCGCGCCGAAGCAACCCGCCTGAAGTCGACGGTCAATGCAATTGCCGTCACCGACACACATGGGGAACTGGTGGCATTCATCCGCATGGACGATTCGACGGTGCACTCGATCGAATTTGCCCAGATCAAGGCCCGCGGTGCCGCGCGCTCGCGCCGCGTGACCGCGATGCCGCCACCGGAGATGGCGGCCGCGTTGGCCAGCATGCCTGATTTCGTTGCTCTGCCCGGCGGGGTTCCGATCGTGGTAGATGGCAAGACCATCGGCGCAGTCGGTGTCAGCGGTGGCGATGACCTCGCGATTGCCAGGGCCGGGGTGAAAGCACTTCACTAGATGTCCGCGAGCGTTGCCTCTTTGCTGGGTGCGCTCGGCCTGACCGCAACGCTGGCCATGCCCGCGTCGGCTGCGGCGCCGTTCGCCTTCGACTCGGCGCCGGGGCGGTTGCCCAAGGACGTCGTTCCGCGCAGTTACATCATCGCCGTCCAGCCGGATCCCGACACCCTGGTGCTGGCGGGGCAGGAATCGGTGCTACTGGACTTCAGAAAAGCCACCGACACGATCATTTTCAATTCGCTCAACCAGCAGTTGCGCGATATTCGCCTCGACGGGCAGGCGGCATCGAGCGTGGTCAGCGACGATCAGCAGCAGATCACGACCGTGCATCTGCCCGGTCCGGCGCGCGCGGGACGACACACGCTGACATTTTCCTATAGCGGGAAAGTCGAGACGCAACCGCACGGCCTCTTCCTCCAGACTTATCTGAATGCCGACGGCACCAAGGGGCGATTGCTGTCGACCAAAATGGAAAGCACTGACGCGCGCCGCATGTTTCCCTGCTGGGATGAGCCAGCGTTCCGCTCGACCTTTGAACTGACCGTCACGGTGCCGGCAGCCTGGGCCACGGTTTCGAATATGCCGATCGCCAAACGCATCGCCGAGGGCAGCATGGCGACGACGACCTTTCAGACTTCGCCGCGGATGCCGACCTACCTGATCGAATTCTCCGCAGGAGATCTGGCGGCGGTCACCACCCGGCTGGGCAGCACGGCATTAAGTGTCTGGGCGGTACGCGGCCGCGAGCAGAACGGCTTGCTGGCGCTGGCCAATGCCAAACAGATCCTCGCCGACTACAACGATTATTTTGGCTACCGGTATCCGCTGCCAAAACTCGATTCGATCGCGGTGCCCGGCGGATTCCAGGGGGCCATGGAAAACTGGGGCGCCATCACCTTCAACGACCAGCTGCTGCTGGTGACACCCGCGAGCACGATGACCGACCAGCAGAGCGTATTCAGCGTGCAGGCGCACGAAATGGCGCATCAGTGGAATGGCGATCTGGTGACGATGGGCTGGTGGGACGATCTTTGGCTCAATGAGAGCTTCGCTTCGCTGCGCGCCGCCAAGGAAACCGAGCTGAGATTCCCGGACTGGAAATGGGCCGAGCACCAGGATGTGGGCAAAGAGCGCGCCATGGCAGCCGATGCGCGGCTATCGACTCACCCGATCGAGCAGCACGTTGCCAACGAGCTGCAGGCGGCCAATGCCTTCGATGCGATTACCTATGAAAAGGGACGGGTCGTGCTGCGCATGTTCGAGGCCTATCTTGGCCCCGATGTGTTCCGGGCGGGAGTTCGTGCCTACATCAAGGCGCGGGCGTTCTCCAACGCCACCACCGCGGATCTGTGGTTGGCGCTGGGCAAGGCGAGCCGCCTCAATATGGATCAGATAGCGGCCGCGTGGATCGAGCAGCCGGGCTTCCCGCTGGTATCAGTGGCCGCATCCTGCGATGCCGCAGGCCGGCGCGATATCTCGCTGTCGCAGTCGCGCTTCCTGATGCGCGGCACGGCCCCCGAAGCCTCGCACTGGAGCGTGCCGTTGAGAATCCGTGCCGGCATCGGCGCCACTCCCGGCACGGTGCTGCTGACGCGCGATGGTCAGTCGATACCGGCCGGGCGCTGCGACGAACCGCTGAGCGTGAATGCCGACGCACTTGGCTTTTATCGGGTCAGTTACGATGCCGCCACCCAGGCCCAGAACCTGGCGCATTTTTCCGACCTGCCCGACGGCGACAAGATCGCGCTGCTCGACGATCAATGGGCGCTGGTCCAGGCCGGCCGGGAAAGCCTGCCCGCGTACCTCGCCATGGCGGCTTCCATGGGTTCGGATCTGGACAGCCGTGCATGGGAGCAGATCGCCGGGGCGTTGGCGCGCATCGAATACGATGTGCGCGGGGCCGCCGGTCACGACGCCTTCGTGACCCGCGCCGGATCGATCCTGCGGCCGGCCGTACAACGGCTCGGCTGGGACTCGCCATCAAACGAATTGCCTGGTGTGCAGCAACTGCGCCGCGCATTGATCACAGACCTGGGAGCCTGGGGAGATACCGCGGTCATCGAGCAGGCACACGCCCGATTCAGCGCATTCCTGGGCGATCACACGGCCATTCACCCCGACGACCAGTCGATGATTCTCGGCATAGTCGCCCAACACGCCGACGCGGCGGTTTTCGGGCAATTGCACGCCATTGCCACAGCCGCCGGCGATGAGACCGAGCAGCAGCGCTACTTCGCGGCACTGATGCAGGTTCGTGATCCGCAGCTGGCGCGGCAGGCGGCGCAGATTGCGATGTCGGGTGAGATTCCACCCCAGGGGGCCTACTGGCGACTGCGCCTGCTGGAAGTTCTGGCGCAGGAGCATCCGCAGCTGGCATGGCAAACCTTTATCGATAACTCCGAGGTCTTGCTGTCGGCGAATCCCAAGTATGCCCCGCTGATTACGTCTCAATACGTACCCGAGTATTTCTGGAACAGCGCGCCGCCCGAGCAGATCGAACAGTGGGTGCGGGCTCACGTCGCCGCGGAGATGAGCCGCAACGTGGATCGCGGCATGGAAGCAGCCCGGTTCAGGCTATCGGAACAACAGGCGCTGATCGCAGCCGTTGACGCCTTCTAGGACGTTCGTGCGCCCTGGAATTTCTCGACCCGCTGGAATCGCACATCCGCCTGTTCCGCACTGACCTGCTCGGGCACGCAGCGATTGCGCTGCACCCCCAGCCCCGTGATCGTGCCCTCGATGAGATCGCCGGGCTTGAGGAATCGCTGGTAGTGCGTGCCGTTGCCGGAGGGCGATCCGGTCAGCAGCAGATCGCCCGGCTGCAGCTGCACATGCGTCGAGGCCCATTCGATGAGCCGCGCCACCGGAAAAATCATATCCGCGGTCGATTCATCCTGCATCACCTGGCCGTTGAGCTTGAGCGTGATCTGCAGTGCCTGCGGATCGCCGGCGAATCGTGAGGGCACGATGCAGGGGCCGAGCGTCAGGAACGTCGGCGCACATTTGCCCGCCAGCCAATCGTGCCCCATGGACGGCATGTCCGGCCGCCCCAGCATCTCGCGCCCCGTCAGATCGTTGCCGATGGTGAAGCCTGCCACATACTCGAGCGCCCTGGCCGCCGGCACGCGACGCGCGGGGCGGCCAATGACCACGGCCAGTTCCAGTTCCCAGTCCGGCTGCGTCATATCGAAGGGCAGGATCACATCATCCTGCGGCCCGGCCACGCACGAGGTGAGCTTGGAGAATATGAACGGCTTGCCGCGCGCCGCGCGATGATCCATGAGCGCTTCGGCATGACGCCGGCGCTCCTCCCTGGGGACGCTGACATCAACGCTGATGGGCTGATCAAGAATCAGATCGATGACGTGTTTACGATAATTCGCACCCGCGCAGAGGATCTGACGCGGTTGCAGCGGCGCCAGCGTACGCAGCTGCGCGGCCGGCAGTGCACGCGCGGCCACGGCCGCGTGCGCAGGATCTGCCAGCGCCTCTACCAGCGCACTCAGCACATCGAGATTTCGTTCCCAGTCCTCGAGCAGTTCGAGCATGCTGCCGCCCGAGAGCCGCAGCCCCAGCCGGGCCGCAAACGCTTCGAGTGCATGCAGCGCGATGACCCGTCCATCGGCGCGCCCATCGACAAGTAAGCCGACGAACGGTGCTGATCCGGCGATGGAGAAAGTGCCGAGCGCAAAGGCTCGGGGCGAGTTCATGCGCCGCCCGCAGCAGCGAGCCGAGCGCCGAGCCGCGGATACACCCGCAGCGCGTTGCCCGAAAACAATCGATCGCGGTCCTGGCCGCTCAGCGGCAACGCATCGACGTAGCGCTTGGTGTCATCATAATACTGGCCGGTGCGCGGATCGATGCCGCGCACGGCACCCACCATCTCCGAGCCGAAGAGAATATTGTCGAGCGGCACGACCTTGCAGAGCAGCTCGATGCCCGGCAGGTGATAGACGCAGGTGTCGAAGTAAACGTTGCGCAGCAGCAGTTCCTCGAGCGGCGGCCGCTTCATATCCTGCGCGAGGCCACGGAATCGCCCCCAATGGAAGGGCACCGCCCCGCCGCCATGGGGAATGATGAAGCGCAGCGTCGGGAAATCCTTGAACAGATCCGAGGTCAGGAACTGCATGAATGCCGTGGTATCGGCATTCAGATAGTGCGCGCCGGTGGCGTGGAAATTGGGATTGCACGAGGCGCTGACGTGCACCATGGCGGGCACATCGAGTTCGACCATCTTCTCGTACAGCGGATACCAGTGCCGGTCCGTCAGTGGCGGCGAGTTCCAGTGTCCGCCGGAGGGGTCGGGGTTCAGATTGCAGCCGATGAATCCAAGCTCGCGCACGCAACGCTCCAGCTCCGCGGCGCTGTTGGCCGGCGCGACGCCTGGGGATTGCGGCAATTGGCAGACGCCGACGAAGTTGTGCGGAAAGAGTCCACAGACGCGGTAGATCAGATCGTTGCACAGACGCGTCCAGCGCGTACTCGTGGCCTCGTTGCCGAGGTGATGGCCCATGGCCGAGGCGCGCGGGGAGAATATCGTCACATCCGTGCCGCGCTCCCGCTGCAGTTTCAGTTGCGCATTCTCGAGGCTCTCGCGGATCTCATCGTCGCTGATGCGCGGATCGCTGAGCCCGGTGGCGGTGGCGGGTCCCTTGAGCGCCGCCAGCTGCGACTCGCGGAACACCTGCAGCGCCGCGGGCGCGGTGGTGTAATGGCCGTGACAATCGATGATCATGCGTCGCGCTGGAGCTGCCGATCGAGGACATCGAGCGTCTGCATGGCCGTCAGGCATTGCGCGACGCTGGCGTTAGGCTCGCGCCGCTCGCGGATCGCTGCAAAGAATTCGCGGTCCTGCAGTTCGATACCATTCATCGATACGTCGACTTTGGAGACGTCGATCTGGTTGTTCTTGCCGTCGAACAGATCGTCATAGCGGCAGATATAGGTGCCGTTGTCGCAGATATAGCGGAAGAACGTGCCGAGTGGCCCATCGTTATTGAACGACAGCGACAACGTACACAGCGCGCCATTGGGCACTTTCAGGCCGATGCTCATATCCATGGCAATGCCGAGCGTCGGACTGGGCGGCCCCTGCAGCGCGAAGCTCTGCGACACGGTCTGTCCAGTCTGGTACTGGAACAGGTCCACCGTGTGGCAGGCGTGATGCCAGAGCAGATGATCGGTCCAGCTGCGCGGTTTGCCGAGCGCATTGGTATTGGTACGGCGGAAGAAATAGGTCTGCACATCCATCTGCAGCACCTTGATCTCGCCGGCTTTGATGCGCTTGTGGATCCACTGATGACTGGGATTGAAGCGGCGGGTGTGCCCGCCCATGGCCACCAGGCCGCCGCTGGCGCGCTGCGCCTCGACCACGCGCTGCGAGTCGGCCAGTGAGTCGGCAATCGGGATCTCGATCATGACGTGCTTGCCCGCCCGCAGGCATTCGATGGCCTGGGCCGCGTGCAGCTGGGTCGGGGTCGCCAGCAGCGCTGCCTCGACGCCCGGCTGCGCCAGGCTCTCGGACAGCTCGGTGGTGACGTGCGGAATCTTGAATTGCCTGGCGACTTCGCCCGTGGTTTTCGGATCCCGTCCGACCAGCGATACGACTTCGACACCATCGATCCTGGCGATGGCCTCCAGGTGCTTGACGCCGAACGCGCCGGCGCCGGCGAGGATCACTTTCATGTGTTATCCAGCAGCAGGTGTCCGACCGCGGTATTGGAGGCCGGTACATGATAGAAACGATGCAGCACACGCACATTCTCGTGCAGCGCGCCGCGCATGATCAGCCACATCACCAGTTCGATCCCTTCCGAGCCCGACTCGCGCAGGTACTCCAGGTGCGAGATGCGTGTCAGCGCCTCGGGATCCGGTCCGATCGTGTCCAGGAAGTGGTTATCGAATTTGCGATTGATGAGACCGGCGCGTGGACCCTGCAGCTGATGCGACATGCCGCCGGTACCCCATACCATGACGCGCAGGTCCTCGGGGTAGGAGTCGACGGCGCGCGCGATGGCGCGACCAAACTCGAAGCAGCGGTGTCCCGTTGGCGGCGGATACTGCACCACGTTGACCGCCAGCGGAATCACACGGCAGGGCCATTCCGCGGGCTGCCCGAACACCAGCGACAGCGGTACGGTCAGTCCGTGATCGACCTCCATCTTGTTGACGATGGTCAGATCGAACTCATCGAGGATGACCGACTGCGCAATGTGCGCGGCCAGTTCCGCATGACCGAGTACCGCTGGGACGGGGCGCGGGCCCCAGCCTTCATCGGCGATTTCGAAACGGTCGGCACAGCCGAGCGCGAAGGTCGGAATGATCTCCTGCGAGAACGCCGAGGCGTGATCGTTGTAGACCAGGATCACCACGTCAGGGGGTTGCTGCGAGACCCAGTGCTTGCTGAACTCGTAGCCTTCGAAGACCGGGCGCCAGTAGGGCTCGGCGGTCTTGCCCAGATCGATGGCCGCGCCGATCGCCGGCACGTGCGAAGTGGTCAGTCCGGCGTAGATTCTAGCCACGATCTTTCCATTCCGATTTGCTGCGATTGCCGTCCGGCGAGCGTCCGCCCGCCAGCATCATCTGCGCGTATTGTTCCTGGCTCATCCCCGTCATCTGCGCGGCGGTGTATTGGAACGACTTGCCGTCGGTCGAGAACAGCTTTGCCAGGTAGTAGATGTTGCCGCCCAGCTCGATCAGGCGGTTCCAGTCCCGCTTGAGCACCGCGTCGCGCTGCTCGGGGGTCATCGGAAAGCGCAGCAGGAAAGCCGCCTCGTCCGCCTTGAAGGCGGCACGGTTGTCCGCCTTCATCAGCGACATGCAGAACATGTTCAGATGATAGCCACGCCGGGCGCGCTCGGCATCGAACACCGTGGTGCCGGGAATATCGTCGTAGTCGTTCTGTCGTTCCATGGGCGCCTTGGTATCAGGAAGCGAATTGATAGAGACGGTGTGGGTTGTCGACCAGGATACGCCGCTGCATCGCCGCCTCGGGCATCATGAGCGGAATCAGATCGACGAGGTCGCCATCGTTGGGCATGTGCCGCGCTATGTTTGGATGCGGCCAGTCCGTGCCCCAGAGAATCCGGTCCGGCGCGGCTTCGATCAGCGCCTGGGCAAATGGCACGGCATCGGTAAACGGCGGACCAGCGCTCGAGATGCGTTCCGAGCCGCTGATCTTGACCCAGCAATTGTCGAGATTGCGTGCCAGCTTGAGCAGTTGCTGGAAGGGCGGCTGCGCCAGGCCCTGCGCAGTCGGGACTCTGCCCATGTGATCGATGATGAACGGCAGCGGCAAGGCCGAGAGCATCGACTCGTATTGCAGCAGGTCCGCGGCGTCGAAGTGCAGGTCGACGTGCCAGCCCAGGGGCCTGATGCGCCCGAGGACACGCTCGAACTCTTTCATGTCCGGCACGCCGCCGAGGTGTTTGACGAAGTTGAAGCGCACGCCGCGAAATCCCTGCGCGTGCAGTGTCTCGAAGTCACCGACCGCGAAGCTGTCATCGGCGTTGGCGATGCCGCGATAGCGACCGCCGCTCTGCGCGATCGCATCGACGATGACGGTGTTGTCACGGCCATGACAGCTGGCATTGACCAGCACCGCGCGCGTGAGGCCGAGCGTCGCCTGCAGCTCCTTGAAGCGCGATAACGGCGCATCCGGCGGGGTGTAGGTGCGATCCGCCGCGTACGGGTAGCGATCCGCCGGGCCGAAAATATGACAGTGCGCATCGCAGGCGCCGGCGGGTGGCCGGTACTTTGGCGTGCGCGTGTTCGGATCGGGGGCTTTGCAGGTCGGTGCCAGCGTTAAGCTCATCGGTGCTATGTTAGCGGCCCCCCTATCGGTAAACAATGATCGAGGAGCGCCGACGTGGGCGCCTTGCGCACCGATTTCTCGCAATTGATCGACGGCCAACTCGTCGGCGGAGTGCCGGCGCTCGAGGTCATCAATCCGGCCACTGGCGCGGTGTTCGCCAGCGCCCCACGCGCCACGCGCGCACAACTCGATGATGCAGTCGCCGCCGCGCGGCGCGCCCAGCCGGCTTGGCGGGATAGCGGCTTTGAGCGGCGTCGCGCCTGCATCGAGCGCTTCTGCGTGGCGTTGCTCGCGCGGCAGGAAGAACTTGCCGAGTTGCTGACGCGTGAGCAAGGCAAACCGCTGTCGCAGGCGCGCGAAGAAATCGTACGAGCAGCCAGCCTATCAAGCGGCATGACCGCCATCTCGATTGAGCGTGAAGTACTGATCGATGATGCGCAGCGGCGTATCGAATTGCACTATGTTCCGCTGGGCGTGGTCGGGATCATCACGCCGTGGAACGCGCCGATCAATCTGGCGGCCGGGCCGCTGACGATGGCGCTCTACACGGGCAATACCGTGGTGCTCAAACCCTCTCCCTACACTCCCCTCTCGACGCTCAGGCTCGGGGAGTTGCTGCGCGAGATCGTTCCGGCCGGCGTGGTCAATGTGCTCGCCGGCGATGATGAGTGTGGCCGCTGGATGAGCGCGCACCCGGGCATCGACAAGATCTCCTTTACCGGCTCGGTGGCCAGCGGCAAGCAGGTGATGGCAAGCGCGGCGGCCACGCTCAAGCGCGTGACGCTGGAACTGGGCGGCAACGATGCCGCGATCGTGCTCGACGATGTCGACCCGGCGGCCGTCGCGCCCAAGCTGTTCTTCGCCTCCTTCGTCAACAGCGGCCAGGTGTGCATGGCGATCAAACGCATCTACGCCCACGAGCGCATCTACGAAGCCCTGTGCGCAGCATTGGCGAGCGAGGCGCGCCGGGCGCGCATTGGCGATGGTATGGACAGCGCCACGCAGTTCGGTCCCATTCAGAACCGCATGCAATACGATCGGGTGTTGGGCATCCTCGAGGACAGCCGGCAACGCGGCGGCCAGATCCTCGCCGGCGGCGATGTCCCGGCAGGCCCCGGCTACTTCGTGCCGCCGACCATCATCACGCAACTGCCGGAGAATGCGCGCCTGGTCGCCGAGGAGCAGTTCGGCCCCTTGCTGCCGGTACAACGTTTCAGCGATGTCGAAGAAGCCATCCGCCTTGCCAACGACACGCGCTATGGTCTTGCCGCCTCGGTCTGGAGCCGCGATCTCGAGCGCGCCAAAGCGATTGCACTGCGGCTGGAGGCCGGCACCGTGTGGGTGAACCAGCACCGGGCCACCGCGCCCAATGTGCCTTTCGGCGGCATCAAGGAATCAGGACTGGGACGCAACTACTCGGCGCTCGGCCTCAAGGGCAACATGGAAGCGCGCGTGATCAGCGTACTCAAAACCTGACCACATCGACGAGTTCCAGCCACTGTTGCAGCGCCTCATTGACCGCCTCCGGGCGTTCCATCGGCGACATGTGCCCGCAGTTCGGCACGCTCGCAAACAGGCTGCCCGGAATCAGCTGCGCCATTTCGCGGTGTTGCGCCGGCGTTGCCCAGCCATCCTGTTCGCCGCAGAGCAGCAGCGTAGGACAGGCCATGTGCGGCAAGACCGGCGTCGCATCGGGGCGTTCCAGCAGCGCGCGAATCTGCGCTTCGAATTCCGCGAGGCTGCGCCGCTCGAACATGGCCACGATGTCATCGACCAGCGCGCGATCCTGCAGCCGGTCCGGATGCACCATGCCCTGCAGCCAGGTGCGTGCCATCGGCCCGATTCCCTGCGTCGTGGCCTGCTCGAGCAAGCGCAGTCTTCCCTCGGTTTCCCGCTCGCCGGCTTCACCCGCCGCCAGCGGGCGATAGCCCGTGTCCAGCAGGGCCGCTCCGCGCAGTCGCTCCCCGGCCAATCGCGCCACTTCGAACGCGACGCGTCCGCCCATCGAGTGGCCCACCACTGCAATCGGGCCGGGATGGGCATTGAGCACGGCACGGGCCATCCCGGCGAGTGAATCCGACATTCCGTGTGCCGCCACGTGGCAGTCGATGCCGAGCCGGCGCAGCGAGTCGATCTGCGCCGACCAGACGCCCTGGTCGCACATCAATCCGGGAATCAGCACCAGCGCCGTAGCGCTCATGCCACCCGGACGGGCGCGATAGCGGCGGCGGGATCCCGCTGGGCGACGAAGTAGATGCGCGCCAGCTCATCGTTGGTGCGTGCCAGCGATAGTTGCAGTCGATCGATGAAGCCGTGCAGCTGGGCTTGTCCCAACGATTCGAATTGCGTGTGATGAATGGCGCGTCGCATGCGTGCCACGCGGCGCAGCAGCGTCGCGCTGTGGGGCAGCCGGTGCAGCACTTCCTCGACGCGCCGCAGACAGCAGACGCAGGCGCGTGGAAATTGATGATCGGCGAGCAGGAAGCGCACCACCCCCGTGCCATAGACGCGTTCGCGCGTCTTGAGCCGATACATCTGGTAGCCCGAGAGCGAGCGCAGCACGCTCATCCACAGCACCGATTCAAACGGCCGCAACTCATCGGCACTGGCCGCCACCATCATGGCCGCGGCTCGCACATCGACGATGCGGCTGGTCATATCGGCACGTTCGATGTTGCGACCGATGGTCAGGAACGAGAGCGCGTCGCCTTCGTTGAAGATGCCTTCGAACATGCCCGTGAGCGTCTGCGCGCTGGCCGTTACATGGCCGAGGAAGGCGTAGCGCGTGCGCTTGGCCGCGGCCTCGGCCGCGTGCTCGCTGACATAAAGATACAGCTCGTTGATCTGCTCCCACACTTCGCGCGGCAGAATGTCGCGCACGGTGCGCGCGATCTCCCGCGCGCGCGCCATGGAGGTGATCATCGAGCCGTGATTCTTGGGATCCGAGACCACGAATTTGACCACCGACTTTTCGTTGAATTCGGCCCCATCCTTGGTGTAGCCCGAACCATTGCCGGTGATCGTGATCAGCGGCTGCCATCCCGGGCTGAGCCGTTGCGGCAGATCGAGCATGAGGCTGGCGCTCGCGTCCACCAGGCGCGCCAGATTTTCGGTGCGCTCCAGGTAGCGCGCCATCCAGTAGAGATTGTCAGCTACGCGTGAAAGCATGATCGATCGAGGTGTCGACTATCCAGGTGTCCTTGCTGCCGCCGCCCTGCGAGGAGTTGACCACCAGGGATCCCTTGCGCATTGCAACGCGGGTAAGACCGCCCGTGGTCACGCGCACCTCTCGCCCAGAGAGAATGAAGGGTCGCAGATCCAGGTGCCGTGGTTCGAGCACACTATCCACCAGTGTCGGGGTGGTCGAGAGGCTGATCACCGGCTGCGCAATGTAGTTGCGCGGATTCTGCCGGATCAGTTCGGCGAACTGCGTCCGCTCCGAGGCGGTGGATTTCGGCCCCATGAGCATGCCATAGCCGCCCGATTCGTTTGCCGGCTTCACCACCAGCGTGGCCAGGTTGGCGAGCACGTGCTGGCGATGCTCGGGATTGCAGCAGAGATAGGACGGCACATTCGGCAGGATCGCGTCCTCATCAAGGTAGTAGCGGATCATCGCCGGCACGAAGGTGTAGACCAGCTTGTCGTCGGCAACGCCGGCGCCAGGGGCATTCGCCAGCGCAACCTTGCCCGCGCGCCAGGCGCGCATCAGACCCGGCACGCCGAGCGCCGAATCGGCGCGGAACACTTCCGGATCCAGGAACATGTCGTCCACGCGCCGATAGATGACATCGACGCGCTGCCAGCCGGCGATGGTGCGCATATGCACCACGTCATCCTCATCCACCGTCAGATCGCTGCCCTCGACCAGCTCGCAGCCCATCTGCTGTGCCAGGTAGGCATGCTCGAAATAGGCTGAGTTATAGATACCCGGTGTCAGCACCACCACTTCGGGCTGCTCTACCTGCGCGGGTGCCAGCGCGCGCAGCATGTCGTACAGGTGCGAAGGGTAGTCATCCACGGGCAGAATGCCGGCCGCCTCGAACACCTCGGGAAATACGCGTTTGACGACCTGCCGATTCTCCAGCATGTAGGAGACGCCCGAAGGCACGCGCAGGTTGTCCTCCAGCACATACATCGTGCCATCCGCGCCGCGCACCAGGTCCGAGCCGCAGATGTGCGCCCAGATGCCCTGCGGCGGATCGATGCCAACGCACTGCTCGCGGAAGTTGACCGAGTCAGCCAGGTGCTCGCGGGGGAATACCCCGTCGCGCACGATGCGCTGACCGTGATAGATGTCATCGATGAAGAGATTCAGAGCGCGTGCGCGCTGCTGCAACCCAGCCTCGATGCGGCGCCATTCCTCCAGCGCGATGACACGCGGGATGATATCGAGCGGCCAGGCCCGATCGATCGAACCGCCCTCCTCGTGATAAACGGTGAAGGTGATGCCCATGGTGCGAATGGCAACTTCGGCGGCCTTCTGCCGTATGACCAGTTCCTGCGGACCGAGTGCCGAGAGGTATTCGATCAGCGCGCTGGCGCCGGGTCGCGGAGCGCCGCCCGGTGCGATCAGCTCGTCGAAACTCGCTGCCGCGGGATAGGAGTCCCAGGCTATCGGCATGTTGTCTTTGAGGCTCTGGCAGTCGAGGTTACATTACAGTAGCAGGGCCGCCGGACCGAATGAACAGGCATTTCCGTCAGCCCCAGGGCTAGACTGGACGCCCGTTCCTGGTGCAACGTTATGGAAGCCCTGACAGATCGCGTTATTGCCATCGCCGAGACGCGCGAACTCGATGTGTTCGCGGCGCTGCTCGAACGCCGCGGCGCGCGCGTGCTGCGCTACCCGCTGGTGCAGATCATCGACGCGCCCGATCCCGCGCCGGTGCTGGCGTGGCTGCGGGCCTTTGCCGGCGGCGGCTGCGACGATCTGATTCTGCTGACCGGCGAGGGACTGCGCCGCCTGCTGCGCTGTATCGATGCGCACCAGCCGGCACTGCGCGCCGCCTTTCTGGCAAGTCTGGCCGCGGTGCGCAAGATCACGCGCGGCCCAAAACCCGCGCGCGCGCTGCGCGAGCTGGGACTGGCGAGCGATCTGGCGGCCGCGATTCCGACCACCGAGGGCGTGATTGAGTCCCTGCGCCACCAGCCGCTCGCGGCGCGACGGGTGGGCGTGCAGCTCTACGGTGAGGAGCCGAACCGGACGCTGATCGACTTTCTCGAGGGCGCCGGTGCGCGCGTGCTGGCGGTGGCCCCTTACCGCTACGCCGATGGACCCGCCGCCAGCGCCATCGAGGCGCTGCTCACCGAGCTCGAATCCGGTCGCGTGGATGCGATTGCCTTCACCAGCAAGGCGCAGGTCGAACGACTGTTTGGCGCCGTGAGCCCGGACCGAGTGCGCGCCGCGCTGGCCGCGACCAATGTGGCGGCGGTGGGACCCGTGGTCGCCGCGACGCTCGCGGCGCGCGGAGTGGCGATCGCCGCCACGCCAGAGAGTTCATGGTTCATGAAACCGCTGACGGCGGCATTGAGCGAACGGCTCGCCCGGCGCAGCTGAAGCGCCCGCGGCGCGCAGCCGTTCAGGAGTGCATGCGCTTCAGGAAACCCAGGAACTGATCAAGTTCGGTCTTGGTGAAGCGGCTGGACATCTGTCGCTCGAGCTGGCGCACCTGCCGCATGAGCACCTCGAGTTCGCTGCTGCCGGCATCGGTCAGGAAAATGCCCTGGCGGCGCCGATCACGCGTGGAACGACGGCGCTCGATCAGGCCGGCACGCTCCAGGCGGTCCAGCAGCGCCACGATACTGGCCTTGTCCACCCCCAGATGCGTGCCCAGCTCGATCTGCGCGATCCCGGGATTGAATCGGGCCAGGATCAGCAGGCTGAAAAGGCCCGGTCGAATCTTGCTTTCGCCGATGAAGCTGACATAAGTCCGCCACGACAGCTGGTGCGCGCGCCGCAGGTTATAGCCCAGCAGGCGCGGCAGAATGCCCAGATCCACCCGGGCGCCGGCCGCGCGTTCCCGCGGACCAGCCGACGCTGCCCGTTTCCCGCGCGGGCGCGCCGCGTTGCTGCCTGTGTGTTCCATGCGGTCGCCACTCCCGGACGTTCAGCGTCGGTGCATTAGTATATTTTCGTTACTGTTCGCACTGCAAATAGGTCGTGATCCACTCATTCGACCGTGGCTCGACCGCTGAAGGTGGCGATGGGACCATAAAGCTCCGGTCGCCGGTCCCGGAACACGAACCAGCCGTTGCGGGCGGTCTGCAACGCAGCGAGGTCAAAACTCGCGGTAATCAGCGATTCGCTCTCCTGGTCGGCCTCGGCCACCATGGCGCCGGTGGCATCGGCGATGAAGGAGGAGCCGTAGAAGCGCAGGTGCAGCGACTTGGGGTGCTGCAGCGAGCGTTCGGTGCCAATGCGGTTGCTGGCGATCAACGGCATCAGATTTGCGGCCGCATGACCCTGTTGCGTGCGCTGCCAATGCAGCCGTGAGTCGATCGGCGGCGCCGGCGGTGGCTCGCTGCCGATGGCGGTGGGATACAGCAGCAGCTCCGCACCGAGCAATGCCATGGCGCGTGCGCTCTCGGGAAACCACTGGTCCCAGCAGATCCCGACCCCGATGCGACCAAAGCGCGTCTGCCATACGCGAAAGCCGGTATCCCCGGGACTGAAGTAGTACTTTTCCTGGTAGCCGGGCCCGTTCGGGATATGCGACTTGCGGTAGATGCCGAGCCGCCGGCCATCGGCATCGAACATGGCCAGGGAGTTGAAATACACATTGCCGGCGCGCTCGAAGAAGCTGATCGGCAGCACCACGCCGAGCTCCTGTGCCAGCAGGCCGAAACGCCGCAGGATGGGGCTGTCGTCGACCGGCTGCGCGAGCAGCAGATGCGCCGCATCCTGCTCGATGCAGAAATAAGGCGTCGCGAACAGCTCCTGCAGCAGGATCACCTGCGCGCCGCGCGCATGAGCCTGGCGCACCAGCTGCTCGGCGCGATCAAGATTCGCCGGCAGATCCCAGCTGCAGGCGAACTGCGTGGCCGCCACCGTGACCTGGCGGGCGTTGGCTTCAGACATGCGCGCTCTCCCTCGAGCTGGCACCCACCCGTTCGCTGATCGCAATGGCGGTGCGCAGTGCCCGTTGTCCATCCTCACCCGTGACCATCACGGGCCCCTCGCCGCGGATGGCCCTGATGAAGGCCTCGATTTCCGCCAGTAGTGCATCGCCCTGCGCGAAGGATTGCTCCTCGATCTGCACCGGCAGCTCGCCGGCGGCCGCCGGCGGGTTACGTTTGCGGATCACTGTCAGTATCTTCTGCTGCAGATCGAGCGACATGTAGGCGTCATCGCAAAATACGCGCAGCTTGCGCTCGGTCTTCAGACTCACTCGGCTGGCGGTCACATTGGCCACGCAGCCGTTCGCGAACCGCAGCCGTGCGTTGGCGATGTCGATTTCCGCCGAGAATACCGGCGTGCCAATGGCATCGAACGAGGCCACCGGGCTGCCGACGATCATCTGCACCAGGTCGATATCGTGGATCATCAGATCCAGCACCACGTTGACCTCGGTACCGCGTTCCCGGAATGGGGCCAGGCGCTGACACTCGATGAAGCGCGGTGCCCGCAGCAACGGCTCGGCTGCCAGGATCGCCGGATTGAAGCGCTCCAGGTGCCCCACCTGCAATACCCGCCGGTTCTGGGCTGCCAGTTCGATCAGCTGCTGGGCCTGCTCGGCGGTTTCGGCGATGGGTTTCTCGACCAGCACGTGCGCGCCCGATCGCAGCAGACCCGCCGCAATTTCAGCGTGGCTCGGCGTGGGCGTGACCACGCTGACGGCATCGACCTCGCCGAACAGCTGCCGATAGTCGCTCAACGCGCGCGTTCCGACCTCCGCGGCCACTCGCCTGGCAGCCTCGGCGTCGGCATCCGCCACCGCGACCAGCTCGCAGTCGGCCAGCGCCGCATATTTCTGCGCGTGGAATCGCCCCAGGTAGCCCACACCGATGACGGCCGCTCTGATTTTTTTCATGCGGCGGCTATTATGACGCGATGAGCCTCGGCGAACGACTGCACGATCTGGCGCTGTATTATCGCAGCGCGCACGGACTGTGGCGCGAGCTGCTGGCGATCGGCATCTGCCTGATCATCGGCGTCATCGCCATGCCCTGCCTGATTTTCATTGCCGGGCGCCTGGTGCTCGGGCCCTACGGTCATGGCAACCTGTTTGCGCTCTGGCGGGATTTTCTGCAGTCGCTGCTGGCCGGCTCCCACGCCGCCTGGTTCGTTGCCCTGGGCCCCTACCTGCTGTTCTGGATCCTGCGCGCCGGGCGGCAGTTGCTGAGACATAAGCCCGCCGCGACGTGACCTGGGTCCCAATTCGGTAGCCATGGACCGCGCGGTTCTGTGGCGCGTGCGATGCTGTTGCAAGGGGAAACTGAGGAACAGCACATGGACAACGAATCGAAGGCCACAGTCACCGAAGTCAGCGCTGCCCCGGCCGTCGCCGCCCCGGCCACGGTTGCTCCCCCCTTGCCGCATCGCCTGGACGAGGTGGTCAAGCAGGTCAAGGCGCAGCTGGTCAGCGGCCACGAGCGTCGCCGCGGTTCGAACCCCTATGACAGCCTGCTGGGCCGCCCGAGCCACGACGTCTGGGGCATCCGAAAGCGCGCCTGAGGCCCGACTTTAAGGCCAGTAGATCCAGACCAGGGTGGTGAGCATCACGCCCAGCAGCGCCTCGGTGCCATAGCGCCAGCGTAACCCCCGCAGTTCGCCGATAAAGCTTGACGCCGACACGGCCGTCAGGCCGTAGCCCCACAGCAGTGCTCGCAGCAGCGGCATGCGTTCGCTGGCCAGCCGCACGGAATATTCCGGCAGCAGCAGAAAAACAATGGCACTCATGGTGAGGGAAACCGTCAAAGCCAGTGAGGACCCCATGATGATCCCCACCAGGACTGCCATGGGACGCATACGAACGCTACCTCGTCTGAATGATAGACTGCACTGGAGATTCGCTATGAAGGCACAGCTGCCGCATGTTGCACACGCACGGTAAGGCCCGCAAGGTATTCGCACCGCTGGCCATAAGCGCCCTGGCGGTCCTGGTCGTGGCGGGTGCCGGCTCCAGCGGGGCCCCGGCAGCCACCGGGTTGCTGCCCGAACAAGCGGTCGCGCCCACCCCGGCTCAGCGTTCGCTGGCGCCGCGCGTGGCCGGCATCCTCGAGCAGAATCACTACCGGCACATCCCGATCGACGAGCGGCTGTCGCCGCAGGTGCTGGATCGCTTCCTCTCCGCGCTGGATCCCCAGCACAGCTATTTCCTCGCCAGTGACATCGCCGGCTTCGACCGCTGGCGGCTGAAGTTCGGCGAGATGATCCACACCGGCGAGATCGATCCGGCCTACCTGATGTTTTACGTCTTCCAGACGCGCAACCGCGAGCGCATGGAATTCGCGCTCAAGCAGCTGGACACGGAACCGGATTTCACCCGCGATGAAAGCTTCGAATTCGATCGCGAGCACGCCAGCTGGCCGACCGACCAGAACGAGATCAACGAGCTCTGGCGGCTGCGCGTGAAGAACGATGCCATCTCGCTGCTGCTGACGGGCAAGAACTGGAACGACACCGCCGATACGCTACGCAAGCGCTACAAGCGGGTGCTGGCGCGGATCGACAAGATCTCGCCCGAGGATGTGTTCGAGGCGCTCATGAACGCCTACGCCTCCACCTACGATCCGCACTCGAATTACTTCTCACCGCGCAGCTCCGAGGAATACCGCATCCAGATGAGCCTCAGCTACGAGGGCATCGGCGCCTCGCTGCAGCTCAACGATGATTACGTCACCGTCACCAATGTGCTGCCCGGCGGCCCGGCGCAGGCTGACGGCACGCTCAAGCCCAACGATCGCATCACCGCGGTCGGACAGGGAGCGGATGGCGCCATGACCGACGTCATCGGCTGGCGCCTCGACGATGTGGTGCAACTCATTCGCGGCAAAGTGAACACCGTGGTTCGCCTGCAGCTGCTGCCCGCCGGCGCCACGCCGGGCAGCACCGAGCGCGTGCTGCAACTCACGCGCAACAAGGTGACCCTCGAGGGGCAGGCCGCCAAGAAAGAAGTGCGCACCCTGCAGCGAGACGGCCGCACCTACAAGATCGGCATCATCACCGTGCCCAGCTTCTACAACGACATGGAAGACAGCGGCGCCGGCGCCGGCGAGAACCGCAGCACCACGCACGACGTGCGGCGCCTGCTGCAGCAGTTCAGCGCCGCGGGTGGTGTGGACGGGCTGGTGCTCGACCTGCGCGGAGATGGCGGCGGGTACCTGCCCGAGGCGATCGGACTGACGCACCTGTTCGTCAATCATGGACCATCGGTGCAGCTGAAGGACACCACCGGCCAGCTCGAAGTGCTCGATGAGCCCGACCCGGGGCAGGCTTACGCAGGCCCGCTCGCCGTGCTGATCGATCGCACCAGCGCATCGGCTTCCGAAATTTTCGCCGGCGCCATCCAGGACTATCACCGCGGCCTGATCATCGGTCAGACCAGCTTCGGCAAGGGCACGGTACAGAGCGTCATTCCGCTCGACCGCTGGTCTTCCAAGCCCACCGAAGGACAGCTCACGGTCACCATCGGCAAGTTTTACCGCGTCACCGGCGAGAGTACGCAGTTACGCGGCGTCACGCCCGACCTGCTGCTGCCCTCCGCCGTGAGTGCGGCGGATGTCGGCGAGGGCATACTCGAGCATGCCCTGCCCTGGGATCGCATCGCGACCGTGCCGTTCCGCGCCCTGCCGGCGGAAGGCTCGCTGGTGCAGACGCTCGCGACCGAGCAGAGCGATCGCGCCACGCACAATGCCGACTACCAATGGCTGCTGGCCAGCCTCACGAGCCTGGACAGCGCCCGCCAGGAGAAGACCCTGTCGCTGAATCTCAAGAAACGGCAGGCCGAGCGCACCGCGCAGGATCAGGCGCGCCTGAGCCAGGAGAATGCACGGCGCCAGGCCGACGGGCTTGCGGCAGCGAAGACGGTCGAGGATATCGTCGTCAGCGATGAGCCGGATGTGATCCTGGCGCAGGCGGCCGACATCATGGCCGATGGCGTCGCTGCCAAGGCCACGCGCAACGTGCCCGAGATGGCACAGCAGGTCGCCGCGCCGGGCGCGACTAAATCGTCGAACTAGCGCAACAACACGCGATAGATTTCCCACATATCGTCGGTCAGCACCTTGGAACCGTCGATGGCTGCCGACAGGCTGTCCGCCACCGGCACCGTGTCGCTCTCGTTGCGGTACTTGGCCAGGCCCTGTAGCTGATCCGATCGCTGCTTGATCTCCTGCGAGAGGTTGGCCCGCTGCTGCAGTAAGCCGCGCGATCGCGCGATCTCCGCCATCATGGCCTCGCAACGGGCACGATCGCCGTAGTCATCACGCGGCGGCTCGCGCCGTCCCGCCGCCACGCGCGCCGGCTCCAGCAGCGCCGTGGGCACCAGCCGGTCGCACAGGATCTGCGCATAGCCGACCGCCGCGAGATTGATCGCGCGTCGCGCTTCGATTGAAAGTCCGGCGAATTCCGGGGCTGCCTCGGCATCCAGCAACGCACGCGCGCTGCGTGCGCCGTCCAGGTCCTGCGTACACAGCAGTGCCTGCAGATTGGCCTGCTGCAGCTTCTGTCGCAGCGCCCGGCGTTTGAAGTAGTGCCAGAACGCCCGCAGGACCTGCATGCGCTGCTCGATTTCGGTGACCACGTCGCGCGCATCGGCCGCGCGCCCTTCCGCCAGGCGCAGGTTGGCATCGATACCCTGGCGGCGGTCGAACTGACGGCGGTTGTATTCGGCGAGGAACGCGCGTCGCTCGCGCTCTTCCTGTTGCTCGGCGAGTTCAGCGGTGAATTGCGTCAGCACAGTGCGCCCCAGGGTCCACAGCTCGCGCAATTGATAAAAGACCAGCGTTGGATATGCCGTCTCGGGTGCGCTCAGGCGCACCTCGAGGCCCTGCAGCATCTCCTGCACGCGCGCCGTGGCGCCTTCCTGCTGTTTGATGCGATCCCTGAGGCGCTGCAGTTCATCCTGCACACCGCTATAGGCTTTCTTGAGTTCCGCACGGTTGCGGAACAGGTGCAGCACGCGTTCGTCTTCGGCCTCGCGCTTATCCGCGGGCCAGCCGAGACGTAAAAATCCCAGTTGTCGAATCAGTTTCATCAGTGGCTGCATGATGTGCACGGCCATCGGGCCGAACGCCTGCAGCCACCGTCTCTCAAGCCGGCTGGTGCAGTGCGAACCGGTGGCCGCGTTCCGCGCAGTACTCCAGCCATTTATTTAGCATTATGTTGCGGGTCCAGCGCTGATGCAGTTCACGTTCCCCCGGGCGCACGCCCTGCCCGCGCGTTTTGTGCGAGGCCTGGAATTCCTCGGCCTCCAGCAGCCGCGCATCGTGATAGGCGCGCAGCCGCAGGTCCGGCAGCCGCTCGCTGTCGCCCGAGGTGCCGAACAGATAGCTGAGCGTGAGCGTGCTGGTGTAGGGCATGTGCTCGATCACCGCGAGCTGCAGTTCGCAGTCACCGACAACCTTCGAGACCAGCGTGCCGCGCAGCTGCTTCGGATTGCCCGCCAGCTGCAGGAAGCGCAGGTAGTTGCTCTCGTAGAGACTCATCAATGCGACGAATCCGCGCGGCCGGGCGCGCCATGACACTTTGATGTCAGCCTCGCAAAACATGCTTCGACTATAGCATGCAGTTCCGCGCGTACACCTGCGTATGAGCCCCAATTAGTGCCGCAGTTCTCATGCGCGGATGGTCCGCTGTTTGCATCTCTAGGGCTTCACGAACATGTGTTCGCGATAGAAGCGCAGCTCTTTGATCGATTCGTGAATATCAGCCCGCGCCAGGTGCGCCGACTGCTTGGAGAAGCCGGTGGACATTCCCGGCATCCAGCGGCGCGCCAGTTCTTTGAGCGTGCTGACGTCGAGATTGCGATAATGAAAAAAGCGCTCAAGCTCTGGCATCAATCGTGCCAGAAAGCGCCGGTCCTGGCAGATGCCATTGCCGCACATCGGCGATGCGCCTGGCGGCACATGCGTCGTCAGGAACAACAGCGTCTGCCGTTCCGCCTCCGCGGTCGTCATGCGGCTGGAGCGTACGCGCGAGATCAGGCCCGAGCCGCCATGCTGTCGCTGGTTCCACGCATCCATCTTAGCCAGCACTTCCTCGGGCTGGTGAATGGCAACTTCGGGACCCTCGGCGATGAGGTTGAGATCCTTATCGGTGACGACAGTTGCCATTTCGATGATCTGGTCGCTGTCCGGCAGCAGCCCGGTCATCTCCAGGTCGATCCAGATCAGATACTCGTGATTCACCGAGTGACTCACCGTAAAACCTCGGAGCAGCGGAAGTCAGGCATCATAGCAAGGAATGTCCGCCAGCTTCCCGCAAGGCCAGCCGATCCGCCGCCGCGCGCGCGTCATCGCCGCTCATGGCCGGCATTTAAGCGTCCAGACCGCCGAGGGCGAGCAACTAATGGTTCGCTCATCGGCCCGCGCCGGCCAGGCGGTCTGCGGTGATGAGGTCGATTGCGAGTTCGACACGCTCCACCAGGAGCTGCGCGTCGTGGCGCTGGTGCCGCGTTCAACCGCACTGTACCGCAGCAATGCGCGTGGCAAGGGCGAACCGGTGGCCGCCAACCTGTCGTTACTCGCTATCGTGGTCGCGCCGCTGCCGGCACCGGATTTCTTCATCGTCGACCGCTACCTCGCGGCCGCGCAGTGCGCCGGCATCGCGGCCTGCGTGCTGCTCAACAAAGCGGAACTGGCCACCGAGCCTGGCATCGATGCGGAGCTGCGCAACTACGAGCGCCTGGGACTGACCGTGCTGCGCCTGTCGGCGTTCACGGGCCAGGGCTTGACCGAGCTGCGAGCGCTGCTGCAGGGGCAGACCGCAGCCCTGGTTGGACAGTCCGGCGTCGGCAAATCATCACTGCTGGGCGCGCTGGTGCCGGATAGCGATGCCAGCGTCGGTGCACTGATTCGCGACGATGAAGGCCGCCATACCACCACGGCCACTCGCTTCTACCCGCTGCCCGGCGGCGGCGCGATCCTGGATTCCCCGGGCGTGCGCGATTTCGCGCCAGCGCTCGATCGGCTGCACGATGCCGCGCTGGGCTTCAGCGAGATCGAAAGCTTAAGTCCGGGCTGCCGTTTCGCTGATTGCCGCCACCTGCGCGAACCGAACTGCGCCGTGCGCGGCGCGCTTGGCGGGCAGATCAGCGAGCGCCGCTACGAGAGCTACCGCCGGCTGCGGCGACTGACCGAGCGGCTGCGCGCGCCCCCTGGACAGCGCGGTCAGCTCAACGAGTGACGGCCCGCCATCGCATGCGCCAGCGTGCCGCCATCGACGTACTCGAGTTCCCCGCCCACCGGCACGCCATGCGCGATGCGGCTGGCGGCAATGCCGCGCGAGCGCACCAGCTCGGAGAAGAAATGCGCCGTCGCCTCGCCCTCGACCGTGGGGTTGGTGGCCAGGATCACTTCGCGCACCGGCTCTGATTCCAGCAGCGCCTCGAACTCGCGTGCGCCCAGCTCATCGGGACCGACCCCATCGAGCGGCGAGAGCCGGCCCATCAGCACGAAGTAGCGGCCGCGGTAGCCGCCCGACTCCTCGATGGCCACTACATCGGCCGGCGATTCCACCACGCAGATCTGGGTGGCATCACGCTGCGGATTGCCGCAGATGACGCACAGTGCCCCCTCGGTGAGCATGCGGCAGCGACGGCAGCGGCCGATGCGCTCGAGCGCGCCATCGAGCGCCACGCTCAGCGCCTTCGCCCCCTGGCGGCCGCTCTGCAGCAGGTGAAAGGCCATGCGCTGGGCGCTCTTGGGACCCACGCCGGGCAGCGTGCGCAGCGACTCGATCAGGACGGCCAGCGCGGGCGAATGTTTCATGGATGCAGCGCCTCAGAACGGCAGCTTGACTCCGGGCGGCAGCGACATGCCGCCCATGGCTGCCGACATCTTTGCCTGCGTGGCGGATTCGACCCGATGCACCGCATCGTTGACCGCAGCGGCAATCAGATCCTCGAGCATTTCGCGGTCCTCGGCGGCGATCGAGGGCTCGATCTGCACGCGCTTGACCTCGTGGCGCCCGGTCATGAGCACCTTGACCATCCCGCCGCCGGATTCGCCGGTGACCTCGAGATTGGCAATTTCGGCCTGGGCCTTCTGCATGTTGGCCTGCAGGGCCTGCGCCTGCTTGACGAAGTTGTTCATGTTCGCCATCGGTTCTACCTCGCTTGATTCACTCAGCTCTCGGGTTCGATCGGCCGCACGGAATCGGCCACCACGCTGGCGCCAAAGCGCTGCCTGATCGCATCGACGGTGGCATCGGCGTCGAACGCGGCGCGGGCCTGCGCACGACGCTCGGCCTGCTGGCGCTCGATCGCACGGGCGGGCGTCTCGGCCTCGGTGGCGCGTACCTCGATGTCCAGGCGCACGGCGGTGCCGAAGTGGCGTGACAGCGCCTGTGCGAGCTTGTCCTCGATCGCACGCGTCTGCAACGCGGTCCGGCGCGGATCGAGCGCCAGGCGCAGCGTCGCACCTTCGCGTCCCAGCAGTACGCAGTTGTCAGCCAGCTGCCTCGGCATGCCCGAAAGATCGATTGCGGCCAGGATACCCGGCCAGTCGTCCGCCGACGCCAGCGGCGGCGCCAGCGGCGGCGACGGCGCCGCGACGGCTTTCGGCGCGGGAGCCCGCGCAGGGGTAGCCCCCGGGCTGCCCGCCGCCGCCGCGGCTGCGGGCCGGAAGGCCAGCATGCGGATCAGCGTCATGCGGAACCCGGTTTTCGCATCGGGGGCCAGCGGCAGATCGCGCCGTCCGAGAATCGCGGTCTGGTAGTAAAGCTGCACGTCCTCGGCACTGATCGCAGCGGCGAGTTCCGAGAGGTGCTCGGCCGGATGAAGCTCATCGCCCTCGTAGTCCACCACCAGCTGCTTGAGCGCCACGCGCTCGAGCAGCGCTGATAACTGGTCGAGCAATTCGGCGTAGTCGCTGGAGCGCTCATCGAGCGCCTGCGCGAACTCCAGCAACGCGCGCGGCTCGCCAGCCGCCAGCAGGCGTGCGAGCTGCATGACCTGATCGCGCCCGACACCGCCCAGCATGGCGCGGGCATCGGACTCCAGCGCCTTGCCATTGCCATAGGCCAGCAGCTGATCGAGCAGCGAGAGCGCATCGCGCAGGCTGCCATCGCCGGCCTGGGCCAGCAGCTGCACCGCCGCGGGCTCGAATGGCAGATTCTCGGCCTTGAGGATGAACTGCAGCCGCGCGGCCATCAGCCCCACGGGCAGGCGCTTGAGATTGAATTGCAGGCAGCGCGACAGCACCGTCACCGGCAGCTTCTGCGGCTCGGTGGTGGCGAGCAGGAATTTCACATGCGGCGGCGGTTCCTCGAGCGTCTTGAGCAGCGCGTTGAAGGAATGCGCCGAGAGCATATGCACTTCATCGATCAGGTAGATCTTGTATCGACTGCGCGTGGGCGCGTATTGCACGTTCTCCAGCAGATCGCGCGTGTCATCGACGCGCGTGCGCGAGGCGGCGTCCACCTCGATCAGATCGACATTGCGGCCCGCGTCGGTCTCGCGGCAGCTGGCGCATTCACCGCAGGGCGTGGCACTGACACCGCGCTCACAGTTGAGGCACTTGGCGAGAATGCGCGCCACCGTGGTCTTGCCCACTCCGCGCGTGCCCGTGAACAGGTAGGCGTGATGCACGCGGTCGTTGGAGAGCGCATTGATGAGCGCGCGCAGCACATGCTCCTGACCGGTCATTTCGGCAAAGCTGTGCGGCCGCCATTTGCGTGCCAGTGCGGTGTAGAAACTCATGCGCTATTAAAGACGGACGGGAGGTGATCCGCACCAGCCATATCTTCGGCACCCGACCGAGCCGTTACCGCTGCTCCCTTCCGGGCCTGACGGAATTCGCGGTTAGTCGTCGCGAAGGAACCAGCGCGGATCACCGTAGACCTGTGGCGGAGAGGGTGGGATTCGAACCCACGAACACCCGTGAAGATGTTACTGGAATTCCAGTCCAGCGCCTTCGACCGCTCGGCCACCTCTCCATGCAAGCGATTAACAATAAAATTCAATAAGATACGGAAAACACTTAAAGTACTTAAAAGGCGTCGTGGAGCATTCTAGCAATCGCCCCCGAGGCGCGCCTACTGCGGCGTCGATGTCGCTGGCGCCGGCGTCGGCGGGGGCAAAGGCGACGGCGCAGGCAGCGGCGACGGCATGGGAGTCGGTGCCGGCAGCGGACTCGGCGGCGGCAGCGGATCTACCGGTGTCACTGGTGACACGGGCACCGGCGCCGGTGCCGGAGCGCCCACGGGCAGACCCGAGCGCGTCGGCAAGGCGATTGACTGGCCGGTCTTGTAGCTCGGCGGCTGCGACAGACAGGGCTCGGTCTTGAGCCGTTGATGCCCTGCCTCGGTCAGCGTCGGGATCTTCACCTGGTTGCGCTTGTCGGGGGGCGTCATGCCCTCCGGTACGGTAAGCCCCGGCATCTCCACGCTGTTGCCCTGGAACGGCTTCTCGGTGCAGCCATGGTCGTGCGAGCGATGAAACAGGCGGTTATAGAACGAGCAGGCCGACAGCAGCGGCAGCGCGCAGCAACACAGGCACAGCGGGAGCAGGTACCCGCGCAGACCCCTGGACGCCGCCGTCACGCGGACTTCGCCTGATTCAACGGCGCAGTCGCAATGCCCTCGGCGGCCTCGAGCGCGGCGCGTACTCGCGGACGCAGCCCTTCGGACAGTTCGGTCAGCGGCAGACGCAGCGTACCGCCGATCAGGCCACGCTGTGCCATTGCCCATTTGAGCGGAATCGGATTGCCCTCGACGAACAGTGCCTCGTGCAGCCCCCGCAGCGGCGCGTCCAGCCGCGCTGCGCCCTCGCGATCCCCGCGCAGGGCAGCTGCGATCATCCCGGCCATGGCCTTTGGCACCACATTCGCTGTCACCGATATCACTCCTCGCGCGCCATGGGCTATGGCGGACGCCGCCGAGGCATCATCGCCCGACAGCACCACGAAATCCTTCGGCGTCTGCGCGACCAGCTCCCGCACCCGCTCCATCGAAGGCACCGCCTCTTTGACCGCGACGATGCGGGGCAGTTTCGCAAGTCGCGAAACCGTGGCCGGCAGCATGTCGACCGCGGTCCGCGTGGGGACGTTGTACAGCACCACCGGTGCGCTCGAGGCCGCCGCTACCGCCTCGAAATGCCGATAGAGCCCTTCCTGGGTCGGCCGGTTATAGGCCGGCGTCACCACCAGCAGACCGTCGACGCCGGCTGCCGACAGGCGCCGCGCGCGCTCGACACTGGCCGCGGTACTGCTGCTGCCAGCCCCGGCGATGAGCGCCATGCGCCCGGCCAGCGGCTGCCGCGCCCGCTCGAGCAGTGCCAGCAGATCCTCATCCGTCAGGGTCGCCGACTCACCGGTAGTGCCCCCCACCACGATGCCGCTGGTGCCGGCGGCCAGATGCAGCGCCAGCAGCCGCTCCCAGGCGGCCCAGTCGATGGCGCCGTCGGGCTGCATCGGCGTGACGATCGCGACCAGGCTACCTGAAAACATGGCGAGCTGAGTCCCGGGAAGTATCGTGTAAATTCAATTGCTTCAAACCAAAGTGCGGGCGCGCGATGTTACGGGCGCGAGCGCATCGCAGGCAAGTCAGCCGTTCGCAAGCCGCGCCAGTCCCGGTACACTGCCTGATCCAGCGTGACTACGGATGCAATGAAGCAACACCTCGCCGTTTCGGCCATCGGCAGCGACCGCACCGGCATGGTCCATGAGCTGACCCGCGTCATCAACGAATGCGGCGGCAGCATCGCCGAAAGCCGCATGGCGGCGCTGGGCTCGGAGTTCGCCATGCTGCTGCTGGTGAGCGGCAACTGGCACGCGTTGGCGCGCATCGAGTCCGAGCTGGCGCGCATGGCCGAGAGCGAGGCGCTGAGCGTGCACCTGAAGCGTACCGAGCCGAAGGCGGCGCGCGTGGACATGCTGCCCTACTCGGTCGACATCGTGAGCCTGGACCAGACCGGGATCGTCGCCGGGCTGTCGGGGTTCTTCGCCAGCCGCAGCATCGACATCATCGAGGTGTCCACGCGCGGCTACCCGGCGGCTCACACCGGCGCGCCGATGTTCGCGGTGCAGATGATCATCAACGTCCCGAGCAAACTCCAGGTAGCGCAGTTGCGGGAGGAATTCATGGATTTTTGCGATTCACTCAATCTCGACGCGATTCTCGAGCCGGTCAAATCATGAGCGTCGCGGTCGGCGCCAAGGTTCCCGATTTCACGCTCGCCTCCACCGGCGGGGAAAAGGTGCGGCTCAAGGATCTGCTGGGCGGCGCGCTGGTACTGTATTTCTATCCGCGCGATGACACGCCGGGGTGCACGCTCGAGGGCCAGCAATTCGCCGCGCTCAACGCCCGCTTCAAAAAGGCCGGCGTGACCGTTTTCGGCGTCTCGCGCGACAGCCTGGCATCGCACGAGAAATTTCGCGACAAGATGGGCTACCCGTTCGCGCTGTTATCGGACGCGGATGAGAAGCTCTGCAAACTGTTCGAGGTGATCCGCGAAAAGAACATGTATGGCCGCAAGGTGCTCGGCATCGAGCGCAGTACTTTCCTGATCGACGCCAAGGGCGTGCTGCGCCACGAATGGCGCAAGGTGAAGGTCGAGGGCCACGCGCTGGAAGTACTCGAAGCGGCGCAGGCCCTGTGAAGGCCGCAAGCCTCGCGACGCGCCGGCTGTACGTGCTGGACACGAACGTGCTCATGCACGATCCGACCGCGATTTTCCGCTTCGAAGAGCACGACATCTACCTGCCGATGGTGGTGCTCGAGGAGCTCGATGCCAACAAGAAAGGCCTCTCCGAGGCCTCGCGCAATGCGCGCCAGGTGAGCCGCTTCCTCGATGACATCATGCGCGGGGTCACCAAGGAGCAGATCGACGCCGGACTCGTCATTCCCTCGGGCTTCAGCGGCAATCACGGCAAGAACCCCTCCTCCGGGCGGTTGTTCTTCCAGACGCAGGAGCTCTCTGGCGGACTGCCGGAGGGGCTGCCGGGCGTAGGCGCGGACAACCTGATCCTGGGACAGACCCTGTCACTGCAACGCCAGCAACCGCAGGCGCGCGTTGCACTGGTGTCCAAGGACATCAACCTGCGCATCAAGGCCGCCATCGTCGGCGTGCACGCCGAGGACTACTACAGCGACAAGACGATCGAAGATGCCGACGTGCTCTACACCGGTGTCGAGGCTCTACCGGCGGATTTCTGGGAGCAGCACGGCAACGACATGCGCTCCTGGAAGGATGGTGAGCGCACCTGGTACGAGGTCTCCGGGCCCACGGCCGCCGGCTGGCAGCCGAACCTCTTCGTCTACGAGGCCGGCGCGCAGGGTATCGAGGCAATCGTACGCAGCGTCGAGCACAGCACTGCGCGGCTGGAACTGGCGCGCGACTTCCGCAGCGAGCGGCACAGCGTCTGGGGCATCACGGCGCGCAATCGCGAGCAGAATTTTGCACTCAACCTGCTCATGGACCCGGATATCGACTGCGTCACGCTGCTCGGACCCGCCGGCAGCGGCAAGACGCTGCTGGCACTGGCGGCCGGTCTCACCCAGACCCTCGAACGCAACCGCTTCATGGAAATCATCATGACGCGCGTCACCGTGCCGCTGGGTGAGGACATCGGCTTCCTGCCGGGTACCGAAGAAGAAAAGATGGAGCCGTGGATGGGCGCGCTCATGGATAACCTCGAGGTGCTCACGCGCAGCGAGGAAGGCGGCAACTGGGGGCGCGCCGCCACCAATGACCTGCTGCGCAACCGCATCAAGATCCGCTCGCTCAATTTCATGCGCGGCCGCACCTTCCTGAATCGCTTCATCATCCTGGATGAGGCCCAGAACCTGACGCCCAAGCAGATGAAGGCGCTGGTCACGCGCGCCGGTCCCGGCAGCAAGCTGGTGTGCCTGGGGAACATCGCCCAGATCGATACGCCCTACCTGACCGAGACCACCTGCGGGCTGACTTATGTCGTCAACCGCTTCCACGGCTGGGGGCACTCCGGCCATATCACGCTGGTCCGGGGCGAGCGTTCGCGCCTGGCGGACTTTGCTTCCGAGGCCCTCTGACGGTCAACGCGGAACCCCCGCGCCGCGTTAGCAGTCCAAGCTCTAAATGCTATAGTCTCAAGGCCTTATGCGTCGCATCCTCGCTGCAGCCATCGGCTGTGTGCTGATCATTTCCGCAGGCTGGGGCGCAGAACCCGGCCCCATCGCTCCCGTTGCTCCCTCAGTAGCCAGCGATCTGCCGGATCTTGGCGGCCCCGCCACGGCCATGATCAACAAGTTCGACGAGATGCAGATCGGGCGCATGGAGATGAACGAGCTGCGTGATCAGAACGTGATCCTCGAGGATGCCGAGGTCACCGACTATCTGCAGCAACTCGGGTCGCGGCTGTCCTCCCAGGCGCGGGCGGATGACCGCACCTTCACCTACATGGCGCTGCGCGAACCGATCATCAACGCCTTCGCCACCTTCGGCGGCTTCATCTGCATCAACAGCGGCCTGATCCTGGTGACCGACAACGAGGCGGAACTGGCCAGCGTCATGGCGCACGAGACCGGCCACGTCGTACAGCGTCACATGGCGCGCGCGGTGCAGGCCGAATCGCGCATGTCCCTGGCCTCCACGGCGGCCCTGCTTGCGGCCATCCTGCTCGGCGCCGCCAGCGGCGCAGGCGGACAGGCAATAGAGGGGGCGATTGCCATGAGCCAGGGCATCGCACTCCAGCAAAGCATCAATTTCACGCGCAGCCAGGAGATCGAGGCGGACGCGGTGGGCATCCAGCTGCTGGCCGGCGCGGGCTTCGACCCGCGCGAGATGGCCGTGTTCTTTGAGTCGCTGGCGCGAGTGGAAGGATTGGCCGAAGGCGAAATCCCGGCCCTGCTGCAGGACCACCCGGTCACCAGCGAGCGCATCGCCACCTCGAGGCAACGCGCCGCGCAGATGCCGCGCGCCACCCCGCAGCCCGAATCGGTGAGCTATGCGTTCATCAAAGAGCGCGTGCGGGTGCTGGTCACGCCGCCCGAGGCACGCCCGGCGCAGTATTACGCGACGCTGCGCGAGCATCGGCCGCTGTCGCCGGCCGAGCGCTACGGCGAAGCGCTGCTGCAGGTGCAGAACGGCGAGGCGGCGGCGGCGGTGCACACCTTCAGGGAACTGCAGGCCCGCTATCCGCAGCTGACGATGCTCTACTCGTCGCTGGCGCAGGCTCTCCAGGCTTCCGGCCAGACCGATGCCGCGCTGGAATTGTTCGAACGCTCCAGCCGCCTGTTTCCGCGCAATGTGCCGCTGACCGTACGCTATGCCGAGACGCTGATGCAGGCGGGGCGGCCTGGCCAGGCGCACGAGCTGCTGCTGGACCTGTTCAATAATGTCGATCCGACCCCGCCGCAGATTCGCCTGACCGCGCTGGCCGCCAGTGCCGCGGGCGACTCGGGGGACGCCTACTACTACATGGCGCAATACGACCTGGCCGGCGGCAACCTGCCGCTCGCCAACCAGCAACTGGAACTGGCGTTAGCCTCGCCCAACCTGACACCCATCCAGCGTTCACGCTTTCGGGCGCAGCTCGAAGAGGTGCGCGGCTGGTTGCGTGAACAACAAGCGCAGCACCGCACCGCCAGCCGCTAAGGCACCTGTTAGACTCACGGTGCATGCTCACCCCCAAATGGCCTGCCAGGAGCCCATACCTGCGCGCACTGCTGCCGACGATGGCTCTGTTCATGACGCTGGCGGGTTGCGCCACGCTGCCGCCGAACGCGAAGCCCGACCCGCGTGATCCCTGGGAGCGTACCAATCGCTCCATCTACACATTCAACGTCAAGGTCGATCACGCGGTGCTGCGTCCGACCGCGCGCGCCTATGTGAAGGTGGTGCCGCGGGGCGCGCGCACAGCCATCAACAACTTCATGACGAACCTGACCTACACCACGACCATCATCAACGATTTCCTGCAGGGCCACTTCAAGGATGGCGGCACCGACACGGTCCGGCTGGTGGTCAACACGGTATTCGGCCTCGGTGGCCTGTTCGATGTCGCGACGCCCTCGGGCCTGGACCGGCACAGCGCGGACTTCGGCCAGACTCTGGGCAAGTGGGGCGTGCACGGCGGGCCGTATGTGATGCTGCCACTCCTCGGCCCCTCCACCGTGCGCGACTCAGTGGGCTTGCTGGCGGATGAGTACAGCACACCGCGCGCCTACATCAGCGATCCCTGGATCCGGTGGCCGCTGTTCACGGTGGATCTGATCGATCACCGCGCCGGACTGCTCGATCAGGACAAGTACATCGACCAGAGCTTCGACCCCTACGCCTTCATCCGCAATGTCTGGTTGCAGCGGCGCGAGTACCAGATTCACGGGGATCAGACGGAGACGCCTGAGCAGATGTTCCCCGACGATACCAGCGATGCCGCAGGCAACCCGACGCCAGCTCCCTCTGCGCCTGCCACGTCCGCTACACCCGCCACACCCGCGACCCCCGCCACGCCCTGACCCCGTTACTAAAGCTCGACGACCTGCATAAGCGCTATCGGGCCAGCGGCGCGCCCGTACTCGATGGGCTGTCGCTCGAGCTTCCGGCGGGCGAGTTCCTGGCCATCATGGGTGAGTCGGGCGCCGGCAAATCGACGCTGCTGAACATCATTGCCGGCCTGGACCGTCCCGATAGCGGGCAGGTGCTGTTCGAAGGCGTGGATCTTGGCCAACTGGATGATGATGCGCTGACCCGCCTGCGGCGTGCGCGTGTGGGATTCATTTTCCAGGCCTTTCACATCCTGCCCTACCTGACCGTGCTGCAGAACGTGGCACTGCCGCTCGACCTGCTCGGCATCGAGCGCGCACAGCGCGCATTGCGGGCGCAGGCGCTGCTCGATCGCTGCGGCATCGGCGCATTGGCGCAAGCCTATCCGCGCGAACTCTCGGGTGGAGAACTGCAGCGCATCGCCATTGCACGCGCGCTCGTGCATGAGCCGGCGCTGCTGCTGGCCGATGAGCCCACCGGCAATCTCGATGCCGCCACGGCAGCGCAGATACTGAATCTGCTGCGCGAGCAACTCAAGGCAGGCGGGGCCGCGGCCATCCTGATCACGCATTCACCAGCAGCGGCCGCCATGGCGGACCGGCGGTTGCAGCTGCAGGGCGGCCGGCTACAGCCCCAGGCACCCTGATGAGCGCGCGCGCTGCCCTGGTGTGCGCCCGCGCCCTCTCGCTCTCGCAGCTGCGCGAGCAGCCGCTGCGCACGCTGGTCACACTGCTTGCGATCGCGCTCGGTGTGGCGCTGGGCGCGGCGGTGTACCTGGTCAACGCCACCGCGCTGACGCAGTTCGACCAGGCCACGCGGCAACTCATCGGTGCGCCCGATCTGGTGGTACGTGGACCGGTGGCCGGCTTTGATGAGTCGCTTTTCGAGACGCTTGCGAAGCTGGACGAAGTCGGGCTCGCCAGTCCGCTGCTCGAGCTGCCCGTGAGCCTGGTGCCCGCGAGCCGCCCCGCGCTCAAGGTAATTGGACTGGATCCTTTTCGTGCCGTCGCGCTGCAGCCGGAACTGATCGCCGCGCTCGGAGCGGATATCACGCCGCTGTTTTCGCACGATGCGATCGTGCTGAGCCGCGCTGCCGCCGAAGATCTCAACCTGGTTCGCGGTGATCGGCTGGCGATCAACGTCGGCGGCAAGGGGCAGTCGCTGCGTGTCATCGACATATTGCCCGGCGATGTCTATCCCGAGCCGCTAGGCATCATGGACATCGCCGCTGCGCAGTGGACGCTCGGGCAATTGGGCCGGCTCAATCGCATCGATCTGCGCCTGCGCGCCGGCACCGACCCGCGGCGCGCGCTCGAGGCCGTGAACCGTTCGCTGCCGCCGGGCGTGCTGGCGATCAGTCCGCGCATTGAGCGCGGACGCGCCAGCGCGGCGACCCGCGCCTATCGCGTCAATCTCGGCGTGCTGGCGCTGGTGGCATTGCTGACCGGGGCCTTCGTGGTTTTCTCGACGCAGTGGCTGTCGATCATGCGACGGCGCGTCGCGCTGGGCCTGATGCGCGCGCTCGGAGTGACACGCACCGAGTTGCGCTGGGCGCTGCTGGCCGAAACGGCCGTCACCGGTGCGCTCGGCTCCGCACTCGGCGTGCTGCTCGGGTACCTGCTGGCGTTGCTGATACTGCACCAACTGGGCGCCGATCTCGGCAACGCGCAACTCGCCGGCAGCGCCGCCTCGCTGCAGCCGGATGCACTGCCGCTGTTCGGATTTGCGCTCATCGGCACCGCCGCTGCCATCGTCGGCGGCGCCATCCCCGCCTGGCAGGCCGCGTACCGCGCGCCGGCACTGGCGCTCAAGGCCGGCGATGCCGAGCAGGACCTGCGCCGCCTGAGCACGACAGCCCCCGGCATCGCACTCGCAATTGTCGGCGCGCTGCTGGCATGGCTGCCCCCGGTCGGCGGCCTGCCGCTGCCCGGATACCTCGCCATTGCCTGCCTGCTGATCGGATCGGTGCTGCTGGTGCCGGCGCTGACGCGTCATCTGCTGGCGCTGCTGCCGCGCACCGGCTTCGTGGTGACCGATACCGCCTTTGCCCAGCTGCGCGGCTCCTCGAGTACCGCGAGCATCAGCCTCGCAGCCATCATCGTCAGCTTCAGCCTTATGGTCGCCATGGCGATCATGGTGCATTCGTTCCGCGATTCTTTCGAGGTGTGGCTGGCCAAGCTGCTGCCGGCCGACATCCAGTTTCGCAGCGGCTCCGGCCCCGACAGCCCGGTGCTGTCGAGCGCCGTGCAGGCGCGCATCGGCGCGCTCGATGGCGTGACGCGCGCTGAATTCAGGCGCACACAGACCTTGCTGCTGCGTGCGGACCGCCCCGCCGTCACGTTGATTGCACGCGATATCGCGCCCGATCACGCGGCCGAGACGCTGCCGCTGCTGCGCCAGGCGCAGCCAACGGGCGCCGCGGCAGCCTTGCCGCCGGCCTGGATATCCGAAGCGATCCAGGATCTTTATGGTTACCAGCCCGGACAAACACTGACGCTGCCGATCGCCGGCCGACGGCAGGATTATTTCATCGCCGGTGTGTGGCGCGACTATGTGCGCTCCAGCGGCGCCATCGTCATTCGCCGGCAGGATTACACCGCGGCCAGCGGTGATGGCAGCGCCAATGAAGGCTCGGTGTGGCGCGATCCGCACCACGATGCCGCCGCACTCATCGCGGCCATACGCTCGAGCCTCGGCAGCGACGACACACTCGATATCCTCTCCAGCCAGGAGCTGCGCGAACGCTCGCTGATCGCCTTCGATCGCGCCTTCCTTGTGACCTATGCGCTCGAGGCGATCTCCGTCCTGATCGGGCTGCTTGGTGTCAGTGTCGCGGCCAGCTCCACCGCGCTCTCGCGTCGCGCGCAGTTCGGCATGCTGCGGCACCTCGGGATGCTGCGCCGGCAGGTGCTGTGGATGTTCGCCGGCGAAGGGGTCGCGCTCAGCGCGGTCGCCGTGCTCTACGGCCTGGTCCTCGGCGCAATGCTGAGTCTCATCCTGGTCTACGTCATCAATCGACAGTCCTTCCACTGGAGCATCGACCTGGCGGTGCCGTGGGGCCAGCTGGCCGCGCTGAGCCTCAGCCTGGTAGCGGCCTCCGCGCTCACCGCGCTGTGGAGCGGCCGCGCGGCGGTGAGCCTGGATCCGATCCAGGCCGTGCGCGAGGACTGGTGAGAGCGCCCGGGCTCGCGCTGGGGCTGGCGCTGGCGCTATCGCTGAGCGCGGCGTGGGGCACGCCGCCATCGTTCGCGCCCGTGCTGCCCGGCTACTCGCTGCGGTTTCCGCACGATTTTGGAAGCCATCCCGCCTACCGCACCGAGTGGTGGTACGTGACCGGGTGGCTCACCAGCGCCGATCACGAGACGCTGGGATTCCAGATCACTTTCTTCCGCACACGCCCCGATTGGAATGAACCCAACCCCAGCGCCTTTGCGCCAAAGGAACTGCTGATCGCGCATTGCGCGCTGAGCGATCCGGCCCACGGACGCCTCTGGAACGATCAACGGGTGCGCCGCGCCGATCCGCAGCTCGCCTTTGCGGCGGAGTCGGATACACGCGTGCGCATCGATGACTGGCATCTCGAACGCGCCGCGGACGGCTACCGGGCCCAGGCGCAGGCTGCACAGTTCGCACTCGATCTGCAGCTTGCGCCCACGCAGGCGCCGATGCGCAATGGCGATGGCGGTTTCAGCCAAAAAGGCCCCGCGCCGCTGTCGGCGAGCTACTACTACAGTGAGCCGCACCTGCGCGTGAGCGGCCGGGTATGGCGCCAGCAGCACAGCGTGGCGGTCAGCGGCGAAGCCTGGCTCGATCACGAGTGGTCGAGCGAATACCTGGATCCTTCGGCGGTTGGTTGGGACTGGATCGGCCTGAACCTGGATGATGGCGGCGCCGTGATGGCGTTTCGCATGCGCGATGCCGAGGGACGCTCGCGCTGGAGCGCTGCCAGCGTGCGCGCGCCCGGCGGAGAGGTGCACACCTTCAGCGGCGCGGAAGTCGACTTTACCGCGCTGCGGACCTGGCACTCGTCGCACACCGGCGCGGACTACCCGGTGAGCTTTCGCGTGCGCATTGGCGAGCGTCAATTCACGCTGGTGCCGTTAATGGACGATCAGGAAAACGATACCCGCCTGTCGAGCGGCGCGGTGTACTGGGAAGGAGCCGTGCGCGCCAGCGAGCAGCAGCGCCCGGTAGGCCGCGGTTACCTGGAACTCACGGGCTACGAGCGGCCGTTGACGCTGCGCTGAGCGTCTCTGCCGACGGCTGGATCAGATCCTCGACATCGCTGAGTTTGGCCAGCTCGCTCAACGCCTCGGGCACCCTGAGATATCGCAGCGTGCGCTGCCGCGAACGCGCCTCGGCGAGCCAGTCGATCAGCAGTGCCAGGCCGGCGCTGTCGGTCAGCGGTACACACTCCAGATCAAACTCCACGTTACCGGCGGCCGCTGCAATCAGATCCAACCCGGGCTGGCGCAGTATCGGCACCGTGGCGAAAGTCAGCGCATCCTCGAGCCGGTAGACGCCGGCAGTGCCGGCAGGGCACGCCAGGAAGGCCGTCTTACCGTCGATCGGCACGATCCCGCGCGCGCCGCTGAGTCCACGCTGGCCGCAGGGCTTGGGAGTCGACATGGATCAGCTCTTCTTGCCGCTGGAGGCGCCTGCAATGGCCGTGGGCTTCACGCCGGATTCCAGCCGCGCAATGACCTCATCCAGGCCCTTCTGGTCGATCTCGGAACTGAAGTCGTCGCGAAAACTCTTCACGTAGCTGATGCCTTCGATGATGACATCCCAGGCCTTCCAGCCCTGATCGGTCTGGCGCAGCGAATAGTTGACCGCGACCTGCGAGCCGTCATCCTTGCGGATCTGGGTGCGCACCGTGGCGTACTGCGCCTTCGGATCGCCGGTATATGGAAACACCTTGAGCTTATCGGCGGTGAAATCGACCAGCGCATCGCCATAGTTGCTGAGCATGGATTTGTAGAACGCATTGACGAAGCGCGTGCGCTGATCCGCGCTCGCGGTGTTCCAGTACTTGCCCAGTACCAGCCTGGCGGAGTACTCGGTGTCGAAATGCGGCAGCAGGATCTCATCGACCAGGTGATGAACCTTGTTCGGATCCTTTTTATAGTCGGCCCGGTGCGCATCGAGATCCTTGAGCATGGCACTGGCCGTGCTCTGGATCAGGTTGCCGGGATTGCTGGTGTCGATCTGCGCGGCGACTGCAGCGGTGTCGTCGGCGGCCATCGCCTGGCCCGCCAGCACGCCGAGTGCGCAGCAGGCCAGCCACGCGGTTGCCGATGCTGCACGTCGGAGTGAGGTTGAGGATTGGTGAATCATTTGGTGGTGCCTCCTTGCTGCTTGCCGGCACTGTTGGCGAAAAACTTGTTGATGAGATTCTCGAGCACCATGGCTGACTGCGTGAACTGGATCTCGCTGCCGGCGGTCAGGAACTTCTCCGATCCGCCGGCGTTGATAGCGACCAGGTTGGCGCCCAGCAGGCCGGAGGTCTGGATGGACGCATCGCTGTCATCGGGAATCTTCGCGTAGTTGCGATCGATGCTCAGTGTGACGGCCGCCTTGTATTCCGAGGTGTCGAGTTTGATCGCCGCGACGCGGCCGATGTTGACTCCCGCCATGACCACGGGCGCCCCCACCTTCAGTCCGCCGATGTTGTCGAACTTTGCGATGACGTTATAGCCTTCCGCCTCGTGGTGCAGCTGTAGGCCACTGCCGGGGAGTTGTGTAGTCAGAAACGCCATGGCTGCGAATCCGAGCAGCACGAACAGACCCGTGCCGAAGTCGATGGAACGATTGGACGCTGCCATATTGGAGTGCCTCTTCGAAGCCTTACAAAAAAATCGCCGTCATAACGTAGTCGAGCATCAGGATCAGCACCGCGGAAGTCACCACGGTACGAGTGGTGGCAAGCCCCACTCCTTCGGCGGTCGGCTCGGCATAGTAGCCTTCATAGACCGCCACCAGGCTGCAGGTCAGACCGAACACCAGGCTCTTGACGACGCCCTCACGAATGTCGCGCAGCTCGACCGCGGCCACCAGCTGCGACCAGAAGGTACCTTGTGGTATGCGCATCATGGTGACGCCGATCAATTGCGTTCCATAGAGACCGACGCAATCGAAAATTCCAGTCAGCAGCGGCATCGCGATCAGGCCACCGAGGAAGCGCGGGGCAACCACGTAACGAATCGGGTCCACGGCCATCATCTCCATGGCCGTGATCTGATCGGTGGCACCCATGAGTCCGATCTCGGATGCCAGCGCGGTGCCCGCACGGCCGGCAAACAGCAGCGCGGTCAGCACGGGCCCAAGCTCGCGGATAAGTCCGAGGGCGGCGGCGACGCCTAGCGCGGATTCCGAGCCGAATCGGGCCAGCATGTCGTAAGCCTGCAGCCCCAGGACCATGCCAACGAACACGCCGCTGAGCATGATGATCACCAGCGAGCGCGCGCCGGCGTTGTAGATCTGCTCGATCAGCAGCCGCGGACGCTTCAGCGCCGGCCCGCTCTGCCCCAGCACGCGCAGCAGAAAGCGCGTCACGGTACCGAGCTTGATCACCCGGCCGCGAATACCGATATCTGCCTCGCGCGCGCTCATCGCCTCAGCAACTGTGCAAAGTAATCTTCGGCCGGATAGTGAAACGGCACCGGTCCGTCGGGTGCACCGCTGATGAACTGCTTCACCACCGCGGTCCCATCCTGCTCGAGGTCTTTGGGAGTGCCCTCCGCCACGACCTTGCCGCCGGCGATCAGATAGGTGTAATCGGCGATGCTGCTGATCTCGGGTACATCGTGCGACACCAGCACGCTGGTGATCTTCATGGCGCGGTTGAGCGACTGGATCAGCCGCAGTATCACGCCCTTTGAAATGGGATCCAGCCCAACGAAGGGCTCGTCATACAGCAGTACCTCCGGATCCATGACGATGGCGCGCGCCAGGGCCACCCGCCGCGCCATGCCGCCGGAAAGTTCGGAGGGCATGAGGCCGGCAGCGCCACGCAAGCCCACCGCCTGCAGCTTCATGAGCACCAGCTCCCGCAGCACCGGTTCGGGCAGGTGAGAGTGCTCGCGCACCGGAAAAGCGACGTTGTCGAACACCGACATACCGGTCAGCAGCGCGCCGCTCTGGAACAGCATGCCTACGCGCTGGCGCAATGCGTAGAGCTCGGCTCGTTCCAGCGCAGGCACGTTCTGACCAAAGACAGTGATACTTCCGCTTTGCGGCCGCATCTGCCCCATGATCAGCCGCAGCAGCGTGGTCTTGCCCGTGCCCGAAGGCCCCATGATGGCGGTGATGCTGCCCGGTGCAACGCGCACATTGAGGCCACTGAACACCGCGTGGGTGCCGATCGCATAGTGCACATCCCGCACATCGATCAGTGGTGCAACGGTTTCCGCCGCGGGTTTATTCAATGGCTGGCTTCAATGGCTGATGCAGTGACGCCCTCAGGCGGCCTGCTTCTCCATGCCCGCCTGGAAGGCGCCGCTGCGCGCCAGACCGTTGAGGCGCGCCCATTTGCCGAATTCCTTCTGACCCGCGGCGAGGTTGGCGCTCTTGCCGGCCCAGGCACTCAGCGCGGCATCCTGCAGCGCGCGGCCGTAACTGAAGGTCAGCTGCCAGGGCAGCGTCGTGCCGCGATTCATCAGCGACAGATGCAGCGTCGCTTCGGCCGGCGACTGGCCACCCGAAAGGAAGGCGATGCCGGGTACCGCGCCGGGAACGTGACGTTTGAGGCAGCGGATGGTTGCTGCGGCAACCTGCTCGGGCGTGGCCTGGGTCGGACACTTCTTGCCCGAGATCACCATGTTCGGCTTGAGGATCATGCCTTCCAGGTGGATTCGCGCGCGATGCAACTGGATGAACACTTCATTGAGCGTGGCGTCCGTGACTGCCTCGCAGCGCTCGATGGTGTGGCTACCGTCCATGAGCACCTCCGGTTCGACGATCGGCACGATGTTCTGTTCCTGGCAGAGCGCGGCGTAGCGCGCCAGGGCGTGCGCATTGGCCTCGATGGCGCCGCGCGAGGGAATATCCGCGCCGATATCGATAACCGCGCGCCACTTGGCAAAGCGCGCTCCGAGCTTGTAGTACTCCTCCAGCCGCTCACGCAGGCCGTCGAGACCTTCGGTGACGGTCTCGTCGGCATGCAGCGCCAGTGGCTTGGCACCCAGATCGACCTTGATACCCGGAACGATGCCCAGCTTGGCGAGGTAATCCGGAAAAGGCACCCCATCGCTGGTTTTCTGGCGGATGGTCTCATCGTACAGAATGACGCCGCTGATCCATTGGGGGGCGTCCGGGGTCGTGAACAGCAGTTCCCGATAAAGGCGACGGTTCTCCTCGGTCTTGGCAATGCCGAACTTGTCGAATCGCTTGGCGGCCGTGCTATTGCTCTCGTCGGCCGCGAGAATTCCCTTGCCTTTGGCCACCATGGCGGCGGCGACGCGTTCCAGGTCGCTATGAGACATGCCCCTACCCTCCGAAGAATGAGTCCCCGAGCATACCAAAGCGTTGTGTCATAGCGGCGCCGTTGTCTCCCGGCAACGTGTCAGACCACTTCTCATTCGGAGCATATGGCACTAAAATAGTCCTAGTTAGAGGACTCCCATGCTGCGCATAAGCAAATTGACCGATTACGCCACCGTGATCCTGGCCCGGCTGGCCGCCGAGCCCGAGCGGCGCTTCACGGCCACGCAGATAGCGGCCGAGACTCACCTGGCATCGCCCACCGTCTCCAAGCTGCTCAAGCAGCTGCACCGGCAGGGCCTGGTTATGTCCACGCGGGGCGCCGCCGGCGGCTATGTGCTGGCGCGACCGGCCACCGAGATCACCGCCGCACAGATCCTCGATGCACTCGAGGGCCCGGTGGCGCTGACCGAGTGCGCAGGCTCAGCCAGCCACTGCGGTATCGAACGCACCTGCCGCGTCGGACACTCCTGGCAGCGCGTGAACCTGGCGATCCGCCGCTCGTTGCAGGAGATCTCATTGCAGGAACTGGCCGGTCTGTCGATGAGCGCCAGCCGCACCTCCCCCCTCGACCGCGGCCTCACTGTCGTGCTCAAAAGGCAACCCGCATGAGCACAGCCGATCTGGACGCGCTGGTCAGCCGAAGCTACCGGCATGGTTTCATCACCGACATCGACTCGGACACGGTTGCGCCGGGGCTCGATGAGGACGTCGTGCGGCTGATTTCGCGCAAGAAGGGCGAACCGCAGTTCATGCTCGACTGGCGGCTGCGCGCGCTCGAGCACTGGCGCGGCATGCGCGAGCCGCATTGGGCGCACCTGCGCTACAACCCGATCGATTACGACTCGATTTCCTACTACTCGGCGCCCAAGCAGAAGACCGACGGACCGAAGAGCCTGGCGGATGTGGACCCGAAACTGCTCGCCACCTACGATCGGCTGGGAGTGCCGCTGCATGAGCGCGCGCGCCTGGCGGGCGTCGCGGTCGATGCGGTGTTCGATAGTGTCTCGGTCGCCACAACGTTCAAGGAAAAGCTCTCGGCCGCCGGCGTCATCTTCTGCCCTTTTTCCGAAGCCGTGCAGCGCCATCCGGAACTCATCGAGCGGTACCTCGGCTCGGTGGTTCCATACACCGACAATTTCTACGCCACGCTCAACTCCGCGGTGTTCAGCGACGGCTCATTCGTCTACGTGCCTCCCGGGGTGCGTTGCCCGATGGAACTGTCGACTTATTTCCGCATCAACGCCGCCAACACCGGACAGTTCGAGCGCACGCTGATCATTGCCGACGCCGGCAGTTACGTGAGCTACCTGGAAGGCTGCACCGCGCCGATGCGCGATGAGAACCAGCTGCATGCGGCGGTGGTGGAACTGGTGGCGCTGGATGATGCGCGCATCAAGTACTCGACCGTGCAGAACTGGTATCCGGGGGATGAGAACGGCCGCGGCGGCATCTACAACTTCGTGACCAAGCGCGGCGAATGCCGCGGACGTAACTCGCATATTTCCTGGACCCAGGTGGAAACCGGCTCGGCGATCACCTGGAAGTACCCGAGCTGCATCCTGCGCGGGGAAAACTCGATCGGCGAGTTCTACTCGGTCGCGACCACCAACAACTTCCAGCAGGCCGACACCGGCACCAAGATGATCCACATCGGGCCGAACACGCGCAGCACCATCGTCTCCAAGGGCATCTCGGCCGGTCACGGCCAGAACGCCTATCGCGGGCTGGTCAAGATCCTGCCCTCGGCCACCGGCGCGCGAAATTTCACCCAGTGCGACTCGCTGCTAATGGGTCCGAACTGCGGTGCGCACACCTTTCCGTACGTTGAGGTGCGCAACCCCAGCGCGATGGTCGAGCACGAAGCCAGCACCTCGCGCATCAGCGAAGACCAGCTCTTCTACTGCCTGCAGCGCGGGATCGAGGCCGAGGACGCGGTCAACATGATCGTGAGCGGCTTTTGTCGCTCTGTTTTCAAGGAGTTACCGATGGAATTTGCGGTAGAAGCTCAGAATCTTCTGGCCGTCACGCTGGAAGGAGCCGTGGGATGAGCGAAGCTGCGACTCCGCCGCTGCTCGAGGTGCGCGACCTGCAGGCGCGCGTCGGCGGGCAGACCGTTCTCAAGGGCGTCTCGCTCAGCGTTCGCGCGGGCGAAGTGCACGCCATCATGGGGCCCAACGGCTCGGGCAAGAGCACGCTGGCCTATGTGCTGGCCGGCCGCCCCGGTTACGAGATCATCTCGGGCAGCGCCAGCTTCGAGGGCCGCGACCTGCTGGCGCTGAAGCCAGAGGAACGCGCGCGCGCGGGACTGTTCCTGGGGTTCCAGTACCCGGTGGAAATTCCGGGCGTCAACAACGCCTACCTGCTCAAGGCGGCGCTGAATGCCGCGCGGCGCGAGCGCGGCCAGACCGAACTCGATGCCTTCGAATTCCTCGCGCTGGTGCGCTCCAAGACGCAGCTGATGCACATCGATGAGAGTTTCCTCGGCCGCGGCGTCAACGAGGGCTTCTCGGGCGGCGAGAAGAAACGCAACGAGATCCTGCAGATGCTGGTGCTGGAGCCGAAACTTGCGCTGCTCGATGAAACCGACTCCGGCCTGGACATCGATGCGCTGAAAGTAGTGGCCAATGGCGTCAATTCGCTGCGTTCACCGGCTCGGTCCATCGTGCTGGTCACGCATTACCAGCGACTGCTCGACTACATCGTGCCGGACTTCGTGCACGTGCTCGCGCGCGGCCGCATCGCGCGCAGCGGCGATCGCACGCTGGCGCTGGAACTGGAGCGGCGCGGCTATGACTGGATCGACGGACAGGCGGCCGCCTGACAGTCCCGATGCGCTCGCCTTCCAACCCCTCTGCTGCGACCACCGCCTCGGCCGCCGCCACCGCGGCTCGCTCGGGTCTGCTCGATCGCGTACTCGCAGATTACCGGGGCATCGCCGCCCAGCTGCCCGGTGATGCGGACAGCAAGGCGGTGCGCGCGCGCGCGGCCGCCCGCCTGGGCGATCTCGGCTGGCCTTCCGCGCGCGATGAGCAGTGGCGCTACACCAATCTGCGCGCGCTGGAGCGAATCGGCGCCTTCGCGCCCGACACGGCGGCCGTGGCGGGATTTCAAATGCCGGACCTGCCGCCTGCGCTGCCGGGCTTCGAACGGCTGATTTACCTGGATGGCCGGTTGCTGTCCGGCAGCCATGGCTCACAGGCCGCGGACTCGGGTCCGGGACCTGCGGCCGCCGAGTGGCTGCCCGAACAGCGGCTGGGTTGGCTGTGCGACATGTTCGCCACGGATGCCGCGCGCCTGACGGTTGCGGGCGATGCCGCGATCGAAATCCTGTTCGTCAACAGCGGCCGTGCAGCCGCGGGCGCCGCCTATCCGCGGCTGCAGTTGCGCTGCGAGCCGGGCAGCCAGGTGAGGCTGATCGAACGCCACCTGGGCAACGGCGCGGCCGCCTCGATGGTGGCCATGAATGTCACGGTCGAACTCGCGCGCGAGGCGGTCCTGAATCACTACCGGCTGCAGCAGTACGGCCGCGACACCGTGTTCATCGACACGCTGTCGGCGCACATTGGTGAGCGGGCGCGCTATGCCGTGCGCTCAGTGGCCGTGGGCGCGGGCAGCGCGCGCACCAGTGCGCGGGTGCAGCTTGCCGGCCGGGGCGCGAGCCTCGCCTGGGGCGGCATCGCCGTCGGTCGCGGCGAGCAGGTGCACGATATTTCCCTGAAGGTGGAACACGAGGCGCCCGAGACCGGCACCGAGGAATTGTTTCGCGGCATCGCCGATGAGCGCTCCCGCGTGGCCTTCAGCGGCCACATCCGCATCGATGGGCGGGCGCCCGGCGCACAGACACGCCAGTCGCTGCGCGGTCTCATCGAAGGCGCCTCGGCCGAAATCGACCTGCGGCCGCGGCTGGAGATCCTGACCGACGATGTGCGCGCTGCGCACGGCGCCACCACCGGCCGCCTCGATGAGGACCTGCTGTTCTACCTGCTGGCGCGCGGCATCGAGCGCCCGACCGCACGCTCGCTGCTCAAATGGGCTTTCCTCAGCGATGCGCTGCGCGAGATCGACGTGCCGGCGCTGCGCGCTGAAGCCGAGCGGCTGGCCGCCGGCCAGTTGCCGGATGTCCCCGACCTCGGAGCACTCGCATGAACGCCATCCCCGCCCTTCTTCATCCCGAGTACGACGTGGCACGCGTGCGCGCGGAATTCCCGATACTGCAGCAGACCATCAATGGCCGGCCGCTGGTGTATCTGGACAGCGCCGCCTCCTCGCAGCGGCCGCGCGCGGTGCTGCGAGCGATGGAACATTACGAAACGCATTTGCATGCGAATGTGCATCGCGGCGTACACACCTTGAGCCAATGGGCCACCGATGCTTACGAGCGCTCTCGCGAAACCGTACGGCGCTTCATCAACGCCGCCTCGACACGCGAGGTCATCTTCGTGCGCGGCACTACCGAGGCCATCAACCTGGTGGCCAACAGCTGGGGCCGCGGTCATCTGGCCGCGGGCGATGAAATCCTGATCACGCACCTCGAGCACCACGCCAACATCGTCCCCTGGCAGATGGTGTGCGCCGCCACCGGCGCGCGCCTGCGCGCCGCCCCGCTCACCGCCGCGGGACAGGTGGACCTGGAGGCTTTCGGCAAGCTGCTGTCGCCGCGCACCCGCCTGGTGGCGATCGCGCACGTATCCAACGCGCTCGGCACGGTGCTGCCGGTGCGCGAGATGGTGCGGCTCGCGCACGCGCAGGGCGTGCCGGTGCTGGTCGATGGCGCACAGGCCATCCCGCACGCCGAAGTCGATGTGCGCGCACTTGATTGCGATTTCTATGCATTTTCGGGGCACAAGGTTTACGGCCCCACCGGCATCGGTGTGCTCTACGGACGCGAAGCGCTGCTCGAGGCCATGCCTCCCTGGCAGGGCGGCGGCGAGATGATCCTCTCGGTGAGCATCGAATCCTCCACCTACAACGAGCTGCCGGCCAAGTTCGAGGCGGGCACGCCCAATATCTCCGGCGCCATTGGCCTCGGCGCCGCGCTGGAATTCGTCGAAGGTCTGGGACGACCGGCGATCGCCGCACACGAGCATGGCCTGCTCGAGCTTGCCAGCGAAGGCCTGGCGGCACTGCCGGGGGTGCGCCTGGTCGGCACCGCGCCGGGCAAGGCAGCGGTGGTTTCCTTCACCATGGATGGCATTCACCCGCACGACATCGGCACCATCCTCGACAGCGAGGGCATTGCGATCCGCACGGGCCATCACTGCGCGATGCCGGTCATGGAGTATTTCGGACTGCCAGCCACCGCGCGCGCCTCGTTTGGCTGCTACAGCAACGCGCAGGATGTCGAGCGGCTGGTGCACGGTGTGCGCACTGTGCGCGAGATGTTCGGCTGAAGCTGCAGGACGCGCGCATGGACCTCAAAGAGCTCTACCGGGATGTCATCCTCGATCACAATCGCAGCCCGCGCAATTTCGGCCGGCTCGAGCCAGCCGATGCCACGGCCGTGGGCCGCAACCCGCTCTGTGGCGATAAGCTGGATGTGAGCTTGCGCATGGACGGCGATCGCCTCGCGGATGTGCGCTTCGAAGGCCAGGGCTGCGCCATATCGGTAGCCTCGGCATCGCTGATGAGCGAAGCGGTCAAGGGACGGCGGCGCGAGGAGATCGAGCAGCTCTACCAGCAGGTGCACGCGCTGATGACCGGCCATCCCGGCAGCAGCGATCTGGGCAAGCTTGCCGCGCTCGGCGGCGTCGCCGAATTCCCCGCGCGCGTGAAGTGCGCCAGCCTGTGCTGGCACACACTCAACGCCGCGCTCAACGACACGCGCGCGCCCGTGAGTACGGAGTAACACGTGCGCGCCTACGAAAACGAGCCGGTCATCATTCAGCGCGACGTGGAGGCCATCATGGTGCCCGGTGGCCAGCCGATCACGCTCAAGCTTGGGCTGGCCGGCTACATCACCCAGGCGCTGGGCGGCAGTTTTACGCTCTACGTGGAAGGCAATCTGTACCGGTTGGCGGGCGATCAGGCCGATGCCATCGGCAAGGAGGTAGTGCGACCTCCGGAACTGCCGCCGAATGCCACCGAGCAGGACATCAAGGAGCTGGCCTGGAAGCAGATGCGAAGCTGCTTCGATCCGGAGATTCCGATCAACATCGTCGATCTCGGACTGGTCTACGAGTGCGAGGTCGCAGCGGGGGCTGAGCAGACCCGCGACATTCGCGTCACGATGACGCTCACGGCGCCCGGCTGCGGCATGGGCGAGGTGCTGGTACAGGACGTGCGGGAGAAACTCGAGAGCATACCGACGGTCGGCAAGGTCGAGGTCAGCCTGACTTTCGATCCGCCCTGGACTCAGTCGATGATGTCCGAAGCCGCGCGCCTGCAGACCGGGATGACCTGGTAAAGCGCGGAGACTGCATGAAGCGGCTGCTGCTGTTGCGGCACGCGAACGCCGAACCGGCGGTCGCGGGCACGGAAGATATCGATCGTCATCTGAGTGCGCGTGGCCGCGGCGAGGCGCTCGATGCCGCGGACCGCATCGCACGCGCAGGCCTGCGCTGTGATGCGCTGCTGGTGAGCCCGGCGCTGCGCACTCGCGAGACAGCCACCATCGTCGCGGCCGAGCTCGACTTTCCGCTGCGGCTGACCATCGAGCCGGAACTTTATCCGGGCGATCCGGCCACGCTGCTACGACCGCTGGCGCGTTGTCCGCCAGACTATGCGACGGTCATGATCGTGGGACACAACCCCGGCATTTCCGAGCTGGCGCAGCGATTCAAACAGACGCCGCCGCCGGTAGAGCTGCACACAGCCGGGCTGTGCGTGATCAGTTTCCCCGCCGAGGCTCACTGGGGTCAGCTGCGGCCCGCGCTCGCGACGGATTTTGCGCTGCTGCGTTAAGAGCTATTCGACGCTGCAGAAGCAGTAGGCGTAGCTGTCGTAAGGCGAGGAAAGGCGCGCCCAGTGCGCGATTTCGCGATCGAGCGGCAGCAGGCGCTGTGCAAGGGCGCTCAAGCCCCCGCGCGCCCAACCGATACGCTCGAGCATGCCCTCGCCGGTCGATCGCAGCTGCAGCAGCAGCTGTTGCGGCCAGGTCAGCTCGGGCTCGATTCGCCGCACACCATAGCCATCCTTGAGTCCACCGCGCCTGGCCGCCGACTGCACGGCGTCCTGGTAGCTACCGAACCGGTCGATCAGTCCGATGGGCAGCGCATCGGTGCCGGCCCAGACGCGGCCCTGTGCAATCAGGTCGATGGCGTCCCGCGTCTTGCCGCGCCCCGCGGCCACATGCGCCAGGAATTGCTCGTAGGTGAATTCCACTTTGCTCTGCAGCAGCTTCGCCACGTTGTCGGGTAACGGACGATCGAGGCGAATGCCCGAGAGCGGGGTCGTACCGACGCCATCGACGTTGATGCCGATCCGCGCCAGGCTGCGATTGACCGTCGGTACAGTGGCGAAGACGCCGATCGAGCCTGTGATCGTGTTGGCGCTGGCGATGATCTCATCGGCGGGCGCGGCAATGTAGTAACCGCCCGAAGCGGCCACATCGCTCATGGAAATCACCACCGGCTTGCCGGCTTCCTTGAGCGCGCGCACTTCGCGATAGATCTGCTCGGAGGCGAGCGTGCTGCCGCCGGGACTGTCGATCCGTATCACCACCGCGCGAATGTCATCGTCGAGCCGCGCCTGGCGCAGCAGCTGCGAAGTGGATTCACCGCCGATGGTGCCCGGGGGCTGCTTGCCATCGAGCATCATGCCGCTGGCAATGATCACGCCGACGGCCGCGCCCTTGCCGCGAATTTTCTCATCGGCATGGGTGGCGCGCAGGTAATCGCTGACGGTGACCTGGCGGAAGGATTTGCCGCTGGGGTCCGCGCCGACCGCGGCAATCAGGCGGCTTTCAACCTGCTGGCGCGTCTCCAGGGCGGTAACCAGACCGCTTTCCTTGGCCACGCGGGCGGAGTCGCCACGTACGGCGGTCACCTGATCGACATAGGTATCGGCGTAACTGGCGATGGCCTCCGGCTGCAGGTGCCGCGCCTGCGCCACTGACACGGTGTAGCCGTGCCACAACGCTTTCAGGTAGGCCTCGCTCTCCTCGCGATCCTCCGGCGACATGTCTCGGCGCGTGAAGGTTTCGCCGTAGCTTTTGAACTTGCCGGCGCGGAACAGATGCATGTCCACCGACAGCTTGTCGAGCGCGTCCTTGAAGAACATGCGGTACTGGCTGTAGCCATCGAGCACCAGCAGGCCGAATGGATCGAGATAGACTTCATCGGCCTGGGCCGCGAGATAGTACTGGCCGCGCAGGAAATAACTGCCGTAGGCAATGACCTTCTTGCCGCTGCGGTGGAACTCGGCGATGGCGGAACTCAGTTCCTCGAGCTTTACCTGCCCGGCACTGTCCATGTCATCGGTGTCGATGAACAGCGCGCCGATACGCGCATCGCTGGCCGCGGCGCGTATGGCCGTGGTCAGATCCCATAGCAGGGTCTCCGGGTCGTTCGAGCCCTGCGCCTCGCTCAGTGCGCGCTGGATCGGCTCGCCACTGAGCTGCTCGACTATTTCGCCCGATGGGCGAATAACCAACGCTGCCTTCTCTGGCAGGCGCGGGGTACTGGTATGCAGCGCGCCGATGACGACGCCGACGATGACCAGCAGCAGCAGCAGGTGCAGGAACCGGCGCAGCGTATCAAGGCCGCGCCACAGTCCCCGGAGGAATCCGTGCACGGGGTGTTAGACCTTCTCCTCGATGCGGGCGGCCTTGCCGGTGCGATCGCGCAGGTAGTACAGCTTGGCGCGTCGCACGCTGCCGCGGCGCTTGACTGCGATCTCGCTGATGCTCGGGCTGTGGGTCTGGAAGGTGCGCTCGACGCCCTCACCGTGCGAAACCTTGCGGACCGTAAAGGAAGAATTGAAACCGCGGTTGCTGCGTGCAATCACGACCCCTTCGTAGGCCTGCACGCGCTCGCGATCGCCTTCGACCACTTTGATCTGCACCACCACCGTATCGCCGGGTTTGAAATCCGGCACCGTGCGCGTCATGCGCTCGGCTTCGAGTGTCTGGATGATATTGCTCATTGTCGTTTCCTCATTCAGCGTTGCGCGCCATCGCGCTGCTCCGTCAAAAATTCCTCCAACAGCGCCGCGCGCTCCGCATCGGGCGGCGCGCGGCCGATCAAATCCGGGCGTCGCAGCCAGGTGCGCCCGACGCTCTGCCGCCGACGCCAGTGCTCGATGGCGGCGTGATCGCCCGAACTCAGCACCTCGGGCACGCGTCGCCCGGCGAACACTTCCGGCCGCGTGTAGTGCGGCCAGTCGAGCAGGCCATCCTCGAAGGACTCCTGCACGTTCGAACGCTCATCGCCGAGCGCCCCGGGCTGCAGACGCGCCAGTGCGTCGATCAGCACCAATGCCGGCAGCTCGCCGCCGGACAACACATAATCGCCGATCGACACTTCACGGTCGATCGAAAGCGCGAACACGCGCTCATCAATGCCCTCGTACCTGCCTGCGACCAGCACCAGGCCCGGCAGCTGCGCCAGCTCTGCCACGGACCGCTGCGTCAGCGGCTGGCCCTGCGCCGAGAGCGCGATCCGGGGACTGCCCGCCGGCACCCGCTGGCGCGCCGCATCGATGGCCGCGCACAGCGGTTCGGGCTTGAGCACCATGCCCGGGCCGCCGCCGTAGGGGCGATCATCGACGGTCCGGTGGGCATCGCTCGTATGCGCGCGCAGATCCTCGGTCCCGACACTCAACAGGCCACGCTCGATCGCGCGCGCCAGCACCCCATGGCGCAGCGCATCGCCAATCAGCGACGGGAACAGTGTTACGACTTCGATCCGCACCGTGCCCTCAGAAATCCGCCGGCCAATCCACCACGATCCGGCGTCCATCCAGATCGACGCGCTTGAGATACGTCGGCTCGGCCGGCACCGCGTACTCGCGCTCGCCTTTCACCACCATCACGGCACTCGCCGGGGTTTCCAGGAAGTGCTTGAGTTCGCCGAGCACCGCGCCTTCCGTGTTGCATACCGTGAAACCCAGCAGGTCCTCACGGTAGTACTCGCGTTCGGCGGCCGCGGGCAACTCCGAACGCGCGATCAGGATCTCCCATTCGCGCATGTGTTCAGCCGCATCGCGATCGCCGATGCCATCGAGCTGTGCACGCAGCACATTTCCATCCCACTGTCCCTGCAGCACTGACAGCGTCCGCAGCGAATCATCCTCGCCCGCGCTTGCGCAGCCCCCAGAGTCGGTGCTGCAGCAGTGCGTCGGGCGGATCGGTGTAGGAGTACACCCGGACCCAGCCGCGAACGCCAAACGGCGCGACGATGCGGCCGAGTACCAGGTAGCGCTTCAGGCAGCGGCGGCCGGCGCCGTAGCCTGCTTGCGATAGCCCGCGATCAGCGAGCGCACGCGATCCGACTGCTGGGCGCCATGGGCAACCCAGTGATCGATGCGCTCGAGATCGAGCTTCAGGCGCGTGTCTTTGCCACGGGCCACGGGATTGAAATAGCCGACCTGCTCGAGGCTGGCGCCACCCTGGCGGACGCGGCTATCCGTGACCATGACGTGATAGAAGGGCTGGTTTTTGGCGCCGCGGCGCGTCAAACGAATTGTGACCATATGAGCTGTTGCTGTTCGGTGAGGGCCAAAAAAGAGCGCGGATTCTACGCAAAACGGTCGCCCGATGAAAGGCTTACAGGATGCGGCTGATTCGCTAGCGGCGTCGCGGCATCCCGGGCGGCATGCCGCCGCGCAGACCGGCGATCATGCGCCCCAGTTTGCCGCCCTTCATGCCCTTCATGAGTTTCTGCATCTCCATGAATTGCTTGAGTAATCTGTTGACGTCCTGCACCTGGACGCCGGCGCCGGCCGCGATTCGGCGGCGGCGCGACCCATCCAGCACCCCGGCATTTAGCCGCTCCTGGCGGGTCATGGAGTTGATGATGGCGATCTGGCGCTTGAGTTCGCGGTCGGCCTGATCGGCTGGCATCGCGGCGCGCCCTGCCGTCATCTGGGCAGGCAGTTTATCCATGACCGCACTCATGCCGCCGA
>CAVYUK010000003.1:0-418688 GCA_963771665.1 uncultured Gammaproteobacteria bacterium
ACCAGCGTGCTGACATTGATGACCGACCCGCCAGCCGCATTGGACGTGGCAGTGCTGCTGCTGCCGGCAATCGACACCGGCGTGGTCAACGCGGTGCTGCCGGTCGTGGCTGCAGTCGTGCCCGTGGTGCTGGTGGTGGTCATCAGAACATCCCGCCGCTAAAAGTGTAATGGGCGGGGACCTTGCGGCCCCCGCCCAACTAGATCAATCGACTCTGTTCGCTGAGCCAAAGGCCTTACGGAAGCTTCTGGAGCAGCGTCAGAACGTTCTGCGGTACCGTGTTGGCCTGGGCGACCATCGCCGTGCTGGCCTGCTGCAGAATCTGCGCCTTGGACAGCTGCGAGGTGGCCTGGGCGTAGTCGGTGTCCTCGATGCCACTGCGCGCGCTGGTCAGGTTGGTCGAATCGGTGTTAATGCCCGAGATCGCCGCCGTGAAGCGGTTCTGATACGCACCCAGCTGGGCGCCCGTGGTGGCGACCTGCTGCAACGCCGCGTCAATCTGGGCCAATGACTTGTTGGCATCATCGACCGACTTGACGTCCGACTGCTGCAGCGTGCCCGTGCCCGCAGCCGGGGCTACCAGCGCCCCGCCGGCGCCGAGCAGGCCGAAGGCCGCATCGGTGGTATAGGCCGTGGCAGCACCCGCGGCAGTCGTGCCGGTGAAGGTGATTGCCCCCACCGTCTGCAGGGTGGTGCTGTTCAGGTCGATGCCGCCGTTGGCATTGACCGTGGCGATCAAGCCGCCGTCCTGGCCAGAAACCTGGTTGATCGCCGCCGCAACGGTCTTGGCGTCGGTCACAGCATTGCCGGTCAGCGTGAAGTTGGATGTGGTCACGGTCGCCGGCGCCGTGGGATTCACGGTCAGGTCGGGTGTGATCGTGATCGAGCCGGAGTCGCCCGCGGCCACTGTTGCCGCCGTCGGCGCGATGCCGGCCAGCGTGTTGAGCGAGCCGAGGTTGCTCGAAGAGGAACTGGCGACCGAGGCCACCGTAATCGTCTGACCGGCGTTGGCACCGATCTGGAAGGTGGCGCCCTGGAAGGTGCCATCGAGCAGATTCACGCCGTTGAAGTTCGCCGTCTGCGACACCTGGTTGATGTCGGCCTTGAGCTGCTGGAACTGCGTGTCGAGGTCGGCACGGTCCTGCGCGCTGTTGGTGGCATTGAGTGATTCGACTGCCAGGTCGCGCATCGACTGCAGATCGCTGGTCACTTCCTGCAGCGCGCCCGAGGCGGTCTGCGTCAGCGACACACCGGCGCTCGCGTTCTGCGCAGCCTGGTTGAGGCCGCCGATCTGCGATGTCATGCCCTGGGTGATCGCGTAGCCGGCGGCGTCGTCGGCGGGCGTATTGATGCGCAGGCCCGAGGACAACTGCTGCAGCGCGCTGGACAGCTGACTGCCGGATGACGCCAGACTGTTCTGGGCAACCAGCGAATCAATGTTCGTGTTAAGGACTAATGACATGGTCTGATGCTCCTGATGTTTCGTGCAGCGCGCCGGACACTGATCCGTCGCTCTGTATCGCTCCGGTTCAACTTACCAATCGCACCGGCTTCGACACCGTTATCGGATACCCTGTAGGAGAACTTGAATGACACAGGTCGCACTTTGATAAAACGTCGATTCGTTCACAGTTGCGGTTTCGGGGATCACAGGTAGCTGAACAACGACAACTTATTGATGTCGGCGTACGACTGCTCCGCGGCCTGCAGAGCAATATATTCCTGGCTGTACTGCGCAGTGGCGGCGGCGTAGTCCAGGTTGCTGACATTCGAGATCTGCGTCGTAACGTCGGTCGTGGCCGCGGTCAGATCATTGTTGACGCTGCTGATCAGCGAGATTCGCGAGCCGACATTCGAGGTGACCGTGGACACCTGGTCCATCGCCTGGTCGATATTCGACAGGCCGCTGGCGAGCTGCGAGCTCAGCTGTGCGCGTCCGGCCGCCGAACTGCCGGCGTTGTTGAGTGAGTTCACCAGGTTATCGAGCGTGTCGAATACGCTCTGCTGGCCCGAGGGCGATACCGTGAAGGTATCCCCGGCGGCCGGCGAACCGGTGATGCCGACCTGGGCGCCGTCGAAAGAGATCTCGCCGCCATTGGTGCTGTCGTAAGTGCCGCTGGTCACCGCATTGCCGCTGGCATCGGTGACCGTGTAGTCGGTGGCGTCGGTAAAGGTGATCGTATAGGGCGCTCCCGCGGGGGTTGCGCTCGCGGCAGCGGACCAGGAGGCAGCATCGGTGACGCTGCCCGCGTCGACCACGCCGGTACCCGTATTGCTGGCGCTGGCGGCCGTGGTGAAGGTGCCATTGCCGGCCGGAACATTCATATAGACCGATGAGCCGGCATCGCCCGTCTGCACGGAAGTGCCGCCGTTGATCGACACCGTGTTGACTCCGGTATCACCGACATAGCTGATCGAGCCGCTGCTGCCGCGAACGAACGGCTGCGTGCCGGAGGAGAAGCCGGCGAACAGGTACTCCCCCTGGGCGTTCTGGCTGTTGGCAAGGCCCTGCAACTGGCTTTCGAGCGCGCTGATCTGTGTCGCGATGTTTTTCAGGTCGGTGGCGTTGTTGGTGCCGGTGTTGGCCTGCACCACCAGATCGCGAATCGACTGCAGCGTCGTCGTCGATGTGGTCAGGGCCTGCTGCTCGAGCGTCAGATTGGTATTGGCAGCCTGTCCGTTGGAGACGTACTGCTGATATTGCGAATTGGTGTTGTTCAGTTGCAGCAACTGCACCATGGCCACCGGATTGTCGGCCGGCGTGTTGACGCTCTTGCCCGTGGAAAGCTGGTTCTGCGTCTGTGTCAGCTGCTGCTCGTCTTCCATGATGGAGTTGACGGCATTCTGGTTCAGCATCGAGGTGGATATACGCATGGCGGCTTACGCGGCTGTGTTGATGGCGGTGATGAGTGACTGGAACAGCGTCTGCGAGGCAGCGATGACCTGTGCCGCGGCCTGGTAAGCCTGCTGGAACTGCAGCAGATTGGCTGCCTCCTGGTCCAAGTTGACGCCCGACACACTCTGCTGGGCAGTCTGCGCTGTGTTCATGACGCTCTGCTGCGCGGTGGCGCCGTTCTGCGCCTGGCTGGTCAGCAGGCCCACACTGCCGACATAGGAGTTCACCGCGTCGCTCAACGAGGCGGCGCCGCCGTTGAGCACCTTGCTGTTGAGAATGGCGGCCATCTGCAGCGCGTTGCTGTTGTCGCCCGTGCCGTTGGCATTGTCGTCGACGGCGAAGCTGTCGCCCGCCGCCGGCGTACCGCTCAGCGTGACGTTGATACCATTGAAGGTGATGGGCGTGCCGGCCGTGTACGTGCCGGTGGCGACTGTATTGCCGTTGGAATCGCTGATGTTGTAATCGGTCGGATCCGTAAAGCTGAGGGTGTAGTTCCCGCCGGTCCAGGTCGCCAGATCCGGCACGGTGGCGCTGACGATGCTGGCGGAGCCGGTGTTGGTGCTGGTGCTGGAGGCCACCAGGGGACCGGCCGCGGCAATCTTGGCCGGATCGGCCGTCAGCAGGCTCATGCCCTCTACGGCGTTGGCCGTGGGCTCTACCAGGAACCGATCACCCGCCTGTGCCGCGCCGGTGACCGTCATCGTCAGGCCGGCGCCGGTCAGCGTCGTGACACCGCCGGTGGTACTGGCGGCCAGTGCGGTCGACTGCCCGGTGACCGTGTCGCTCATGTTCCAATTGGTGCCGTCGTACTCGAGATCGTAGTTGCTGGTGGTCAGGCCGCCCAGATCGCTGACGGTGGCCGTGACATCGGCGCTGCCCGCATTCTCCTTGGAAGTCAGTACCTGCGGGCCGCCCACCGCAAGCAGCGCACCGCCAACATTGCCGTTCTGGTCCAGTCCTGCTTCATTTTGCGTATTGACCAGACTGGTCAATGCCACGGCAGCCTGACCGAGCGCGTTCTGGCCCGGGATGAGCATGGTATTGCGGAACTGCAGCAGCCCGCCCAGCGAACCGCCGCTGAGTTGGCTGGTAATGTCCGTGGTGCTGGTGGGTGTGGTCACCGAAACATCGAGTTGACCGGACCCGAACTGATCGGGCGAGGCGCTCAGGGTCGACGCCTGGCCACCCGTTACCAGCGACTGGCCACTGCCGATGAAGACGCTCAGCGAGCCATCGCTCTGCTGCACCGTGGTGACGCTGACGTGCTGCGACAACTGGTCGACGAGCTGGTTGCGCTGATCAAGCAGAGCGTTCGGCGTCTGACCGCTGCCATTGTTCTGCGCGGCCATGATGCTCTGATTGAGGCTGGCGATGCTCTGCGCCAGCGAAGTGATCGTGCTCGCCTCGGACTGGATCTGCGTGTTGACCTGGCCGCCGAGCTGATTGAGATTCTGCTGGTAATCCTGGAACTGCGCGATAACTGATTGGGCCTGGTTGAGCACTGCCTGGCGCGTCGAATCCTGATCCGGGGAATTGGCCAACGACTGGATGGACTGGCTGAAACTCTGCAGCGTCGCCGACAGACCGGTGCTCGGATCGGCAAACATGTTGTTGATGTTGTTTGCCAGTCCCGCGGTGGTGTTGTACTGGTTGTAGCTGCTGGTCGCGGTGCGCGTCTGCGCATCCAGGAAATCGCTGTAGTTGCGCGTGATGGTGGACGCGGTGACGCCCTGCCCGAGCCAGCCATTGGCGGTCGGAGTCGACGGGTTGGTGACAAGGTTGGTGGTCTCCTCGCTATACCCGGGAGTATTGACGTTCGAGATGTTGTTGCTGATCGTGTCGAGCGCCGTCTGGAAAGCCAGCAGCCCGGTCACGCCAGTCGACATCATGTCACCCATCTAAGGTGCCCCTTTGGTCACGAAGATTCCCCACCTACAGTAGTCGGCAGGTCTGGCGAATTCTTGAGTGAGCCCTGCGCTGGGCTGCCGCGCAACGCCTTGACGCTGCTCACGGTTGCCTGAAGCTTCTGCACATACACCGGATCGGTGGCGTAACCTCCGCTGGCCAGCGCGCTGCCGAAGGCGCCGACGTCATCGCCTGTGCCGAGGGCCTTCTGGTAGCGGGCACTTCGCTGCAGGAGCGTTACATAATCGTTGACACCCTGTTCCACCGAACTGTAGCGGCGAAATGGCTGCGAGACGCTCGCAGCACTGCCGCCGCTGTACTCGGTGGTCAAGGCGCTGACGGAGTCTCCGTTCCAGTTGCTGCCAGCCTTGACGCCATAAAGATTGAGACTCGAGCTGCCGTTGGTCGCGGTCGGCACGTGCTGGCCCCAGCCTGTCTCCAGCGCAGCCTGCGCAATCAGCGTGTCCGATGACACGCCCAGCTGCCCCGCGGCTTTTTCTGCGTAGGGTTCGAGCATCTTCACGAAACTGATTCGATCACTGGTTGAAGGCGCGGCATTGGCGGCGGCGCCGCTCGCTGCCGGGCTGCCCGCGGTGCCAACCGTGGCCGCATGGCTGGCCGCGGCTTTGGCGGCGCCATTGCGCGTGAGCTGCTGGACCAGCATATCGGCAAGTCCGATACCCTTGCCCTGCGCCATCTTCAGCGAGATCTGCTGATCGTACATGTCCTGGTAGAGATCGCTCTGCTGGCTGTCGCCCAGGCCCTGGCCCAGTTTTGCATCGCGCATCGACTTGAGCATCATGTTGGTGAACAGACTCTCGAATTGCTGTGCCGCTGCGCGGATGGCTTTTGGATCGTCGGCCTTGACGTTCTTCTTGAGCCCCTCGAGGCCGGAGAAGTCCGCGTAGTAGGTAGGCGCAACGGGCGAATTGCTCACGGCACGCCACGGCTCAGATGACGATCAGCTGCGCGCGCAGCGCGCCGGCCTGCTGCAGGGCTTCCAGAATGGCGACCAGGTCACCCGGCGCCGCACCCACCTGATTGACCGCACGCACGATCTCATCGAGATTGACGCCGGCATCGAAAATGAACATGCGCGCATCGGCCTGCGTCACATTGATCTCGGAGCGCGGCGTCGAGACAGTGTTGCCGCCGGTGGAAAAGGGTCCCGGCTGACTCACATCGGTTCGTTCGGTGATGGTCACGGACAATGATCCGTGGGCCACGGCCGCCGCCTGCACGTGCACGCGTGAACTGATCACGACCGTGCCGGTGCGCGAGTTGACGATCACGCGCGCGGGTGCCTCGCTCGGCTGAATCTCCATTTCCTCCAGCTCGCCAATGAAGGCGACGCGGGATGTCTCATCGGCGGGGGCGCGCACCTTGACCGAAACCGCATCGAGTGCCTGTGCGGTGCCAAGGCCGAGGGTCTTGTTGAGGGCATCGGTGAGCCGCGACGCGGTGGTAAAATCCGGCGAGTTCAAATCGAGCACCACGAACGGTTGCTTGCCAAATGTGTTGGGCACCTCGCGCTCGACCGTGGCGCCATTGGGAATCCGGCCGCCGCTCGGTACATTCACGCTCACGCGCGATCCATCCTTGCCCGCGACACCGAAGCCGCTGACCATGACGCTGCCCTGCGCCATGGCATAGACCTCGCCGTCCGCGCCGTGCAGCGGCGTCATCAGCAGTGCCCCGCCTCGCAGGCTGGTGGCATTTGCAATGGATGCCACCGTAATATCGATGGTCTGCCCGGTCTTGACGAACGGCGGCAATTCCGCGGTTACCGTCACGGCGGCGACGTTCTTGAGCTGCATCTGCGCGGCGACGCTGGCCGGCACGGGCACGCCGAACTTGGCCAGCATGTTGGAGATGCTCTGGATGGTGAACGGGGCCTGAGTGGTCTGATCGCCCGTGCCGTTCAGGCCCACCACCAGTCCATAGCCGACCACCTGGTTGGTGCGCACGCCGGCCACCGAGGCGAGGTCCTTGACGCGCTCCGCGTGCGCGAGCCGCGGCTGCAGCGTGCACATCAGTGATGCGGCGGCCAGCAGCTGAAACCATCGGATCATTGCCCATTTGCTCATGAGATCACGTCCACTTAAAACGGCATCCACTTGGAATCGAAGAATTTCGCCAGCCAGCCCTTGGTATTGGCATCCGCGAGCGTGCCCTGTCCGCCGTAAGCGATGACCGCATCCGCCACCTGCGTCGAGGGCACCGAGTTGTCCGGCTGAATGTCGACCGGGCGCACGATGCCCTGGATGCGGATGTATTCGCGTCCCTGGTTGATCGTGATCCATTTCTGTCCCCGCACCAGCAGATTGCCGTTGCCGAAGCGCTTGGTGACAGTGACGGAGATCGAGCCGGTCAGCACATTGCTTTGTGCGCTGTTGCCTTCGCCGTCGAAGGTAGTCGCATCATTGAGGTTGTTGCTGAGAATGTTCCTGCCGTGAACGGTAAGCGGAGCGCCCAGCAAGGTCGGCGCCGCCATCGCCTCGGTGGTGGTCTTCTTGGTGGTCGTGGTCGCGCTCTTGGAGGCGTTGGTCTGCTCCTGCAGCGTAATGGTCAGCACATCGCCGATGCGATGCGCGACCGTGTTCTCGAACAGCGGCACGTCGTGACCGGTATGAAAGATGGCGCCGGTCGCGGGAACTTCGACGTCCTGCTCTTCGGGAAGCGTCGCGGCGAACTTCTCGTCCGGCTTCGGCATCCAGCTGCATCCAGGGATCACCGCCAGCATCAGCGCGGCCGCCAGGGCCAGAAACGATTTTATTAGCGCCATCGCGTACTCACTCCGCCATTAGAGATTGGAGCTCAGGAACTGCAGCATCTGATCGTTGGTCTCGATGGCCTTGGTGTTCATCTCATAGGCCCGCTGCGTCTCGATCATGTTCACCATCTCCTCGACCACATCGACGTTGGAGGATTCGGTATAGCCCTGTTGCAGCGCTCCGAGTCCGTTGACACCCGGCTGGCCGGTCTGCGCAGTGCCGCTCGCCGCCGACTCGACCAGCAGGTTGTTGCCATTGGGCTGAAGGCCTGCCGGATTGATGAAATTCGCCAGCTGGATGGTTCCTACCGTCGAAGGCGAGGTCTGGTTGGCCAGCTGTACCTGCACCGTGCCGTCGGTTCCGATGGTGACGCTCTGCGCGCCCTGCGGAATCGTGATGGCCGGCTGCACGGAAAAGCCGCTGGCCGTCACCAGCTGCCCGGTGGAACTGACCTGAAAGCTGCCGTCGCGCGTATAGGCCAGCGAACCGTCGGGCTGCAGCACCTGGAAGAAGCCGCTGCCGTTGATCGCCAGGTCCAGCGAGTTGCCTGTCTGGTTGAGATTGCCCTGCGTGTAGACTTTCTCGGTTGAAATCAGGCTCACGCCCGTACCGAGTTCCAGTCCGCTCGGGGCCTGCGTGTTCTGCGATGTGGCGGCGCCCACCTGCGAGACGGTCTGATAGAGCAGATCCTCGAACACCGCACGCCCCTTCTTGAAGCCGGTGGTGTTGACGTTGGCGAGATTGTTGGAAATCACCGCCATATTGGTCTGCTGCGCGTCGAGGCCGGTCTTGGCCACCCAAAGTGCTGGATTCATCGCTGATAGATCCTCCGTGCCATTAGCTGCTCTGCAGCAGCTTGCTGCTGGAAGCAGCGGTGTCTTCAGCCGTCTTCATGGCCTTGACCTGGACTTCATAGCTGCGTGCGAGCTCGATCATGTTCGCCATGGTTTCGGCAATGTTCACGTTGCTCGATTCGAGCGTGCCCGACACCAGGTGCACGCTGGCATCGGGGTCGAGCTCGGCGCCAGTGGTGTTACGGAACAGCCCGTCGTTGCCGCGTGCCACCTGGTCATTGGCCGGGTTGACCAGCTTGATGCGCCCGACGGTCGACATGGTCATCGGCGTCTGGCCGCGCGGCACGACTGAAACCGAGCCGTCGGTGCCGATGTTGATACTGGTGTAGGGCGGTACCGTGATCGGACCGGAGTCGCCGAGCACCGGATTGCCGTTAGCGGTCAGCAGCGCGCCATTGGTATCGACGTGCAGATCGCCCGAGCGGGTATAGGCCTCGGTGCCGTCACTGGCCTGTACCGCCATCCAGCCCGGGCCCTTGATCGCCACATCGAGATCGCGCCCGGTCGCATCGAGCGAGCCGGAGCTGGAATCCCAACCCGTGACATCGTTGGTGGCGTAGGCGCGCGAGGACAGTCCGGGCCCGACGACGGTCTTGGTCTGGAATGCGGACAGATCGGCGCGAAACCCGTTGGTGTTCGCGTTGGCCAGGTTGTGATTGTTCGACGCCTGGGCGCGCAGGATTTCCTTTGCGCCCGACATGGCCACGTACACCAGACGATCCATCGCTGAAGCTTCCTACTCGTTTACTGCTGGTTCGGAATGTTGATGACGGTCTGCGTGATGGAATTCTCCGTCGAGACCATCTCCGCATTGGCCTGGAATGCGCGCTGCGCAGTGATCATGTTGACCAGCTGCGCGGTGATATCGACGTTGGATTCCTCCAGCGAACCGGACTCGATCAGTCCGACGCCCGATCCGCCGGCCTGTCCGTAGACGGGCTGGCCGGAGGCGAAGGTCTGCTCCCAATTGGTGTTGCCCACCTGCTGCAGCGCCTGCTGGTCGGCGAAGTTCGCCACGGCGACCTGTCCGAGCGAGGTGGATTGACCATTGGTGTAATTGGCCTGCACCACACCGGTCGAGCTGACTGAGACCCCGCTGATCTGGCCGGTCGTGAAGCCGTCCTGCGTGATTGCCGTCACGCCGAACGTGTTGCCATACTGCGTGGTGTCGGACATGTTGTACGCGATGTTCAGCGGCGCAGCGCCTGTGGTCGGCGTATAGGTACCGAAGCTGACCTTGGTCGGATCGGTGCCGGCGGCCGCATCGGTCACGCCCGTGAGGGCGCCGCTGTCGCTGTAGGTCAGCTGCACCGGGGCCGTATTGACGGCATTGCCATCCACGTACTCGTACGCGTTCCAGGCGCCGGCGCCCGTGTTGACGAAGTAGAAGCTGGCGGTATGAGCGGCGCCCAGCGAGTCATAGACCGTCATCGAAGTGGACTGGTTGTAGCTATTGGCATTGGTGGGGTCGAAAGGCGTCGCCGTCGGCGCGGTCGAGGAGGCCGGCAGATTGAATGCCAGCGAGGCAGTCGTGGTGGCCGCGGGCGCGCTATCACCGGTAGGAATCACCAGGTTCGTCAGTGAAGTGGTGTTGAATGAACCGTTGGCGGTCGGCGCGTAGACCTGCAGGTTCTGCCCGGCAGCATTGACGACCTCGCCATTGGCATTGGTCTGGAACGAGCCGGCGCGCGTGAATTGGTCGGTACCACCGCTGCTGACCGTAAAGAAGCCGTTGCCGCTGAGCGCCAGGTCCAGGCTGTTGCCCGTGGTCTGGATGTCGCCCTGCGAGAACTGCTGCTCGACCTGCTGCAGCTGCACTCCATTGCCGATCTGCGTATCGCTTACGCCCTGGGGCGACACGGCGAACAGTTCCGCGAAGTTGGCGTTCGAGGACTTGAAGCCGGTGGTTGCCGAGTTGGCGATGTTGTTGGCGGTCGTGTTCAGGTTGCTTTGAGCAGCATCGAGGCCGCTGAGTGCAATTCCGAATGACATGAAGTGTGCTCCTTAGGCGTGAATCGGGTGTTTAATCGATCTGCTGGACATCGCTCAGCGCCACGGGGCCAAGCTGTTCGGTATTGAGCGTCGGACTCGCGCCGCTGGCGCCGAGCGTGACGCTCGATACCGTTCCATTGATATAGGTGCTGGCCGTCTGCGATGCCCCGCCGACGACGGCGTTGGCCGCCACGCTGTAGGTGCCGCTTGGCGCCTGCTGGCCGTTGCTCATGGTTCCGTTCCAGCTGAAATTCTGCAGGCCGGACGTCGAAGGGACGGTCTGCTGATCGACCACGACGCCGGCCGAATTGCTGATGGTCAGGCCCACGCTGGTGGCGCCCGTCGGCACCTGCACCGCGCCGCTAAGTGACTGGCCGCTCGTATAGGTCGCCGAGCTCGCGGGGGCGAGAATGCCCTGACCGACCAGCGCGGCACTCGTCAGCGCCTGTGAAGAAATCATCGAATCCGATAGTGACGTCATCGAGGTGTTGAGCTGCGAGATACCCTCAACCGTGCTGAGCTCGGAGAGCTGCGACAGGAATTGATTGCTGTCGGTGGGATTGAGAGGGTCCTGGTTCTGCAGCTGCGCGGTCATGAGCGTCAGAAAATCGTTCATGGTCAGTCCGCCGACACCGCTGGTCGAGCTACTGCTGGCGGCGCTGCCGCTCGAGCTCCCGGCGCTGCCGGTGCCGCTCGTGCCGCTGCTGCCGTTGAGAAACGCATACGGATTGGTGGTATTGGGGGAACCGACGCCGCTGGTGCTCATGATTCGTTGCTACCTTTCAATTAATGGGTTGCGGACTCAGCTCTGTCCCAGCTTCAACGTTGCGAGCATCATGTCGCGCGAGGTGTTGAGTACCTCGACGTCGTTCTGGTATGAGCGGGAGGCCGAGATCATGTCCGCCATCTCTTCGACCACGTTGACGTTGGGCGCATAGACATTGCCCTGCGCGTCGGCGAGCGGATTGCCTGGGTCATAGCGGGTCTCGGGCGCCGCCTGGCTCTCGCTGATGCCCGTGACATTGACCTGCGCTGTGCTCTGATCGTGGCCGAGACCGGCCACGCTGCCCATGACCGCCTGGAAGATCGGGTGCCGGGCCTTGTAGACGCTGGTCGGATCGCCGCTGACGCTGTCGGCGTTGGCGAGGTTGCTGGCCACCGTGTTGAGACGCACCGATTGCGCGCTCATGCCGGAGCCGGCGATGTCGAATATCTTGAAGCTGGACATTTCTATGAGCCCGTAATGGCAGTCATGAGGTCGCGCAGCGCGCCACTGATGAATTGCAGCGAGGCCTGGTAGCGCACACTGTTCTCGGCAAAGGCCGATTGTTCGAGCTGTTCATCGACGGTGTTGCCATCGAGTGCCGAGGCCATCGGCACGCGGTATTTCACGGCCGAGGAATCAAGGTCGGCCGCACCGGTCGTCGACAGGCCAGCGCCGGCGCCTGCCGCGGCGTTGCCGCCCGATGTTCCGGTTGTTCGCAGCGTCGCGGCATCGGACTCACCGCTCGCCGCCGACAGTGCCGTCTTGAAGTCGATGTCGCGCGCCTTATAGTTGGGCGTGTCGACGTTGGCGAGATTCGCAGCCAGCAGCTCATTGCGCTTGGCTTCGAGCTGCAGCGCCTGCGGGTGAATGCCCAGATAGTTGTCCAGCGAAGTTCGCATGCCGGGTGATGGAGCAAGGCCTGTGCCACGGCCTGCTCGGGCACTCATTGATGCGCAATAGTGTGATGCGCGTCGGATCGCCGCGATGTTGCGACAGATCTCCCCGGCGAAAAGCGGCAATGCATTGCCGCTTGCTGGCAACCTCTGGACCACGCTCGCGGCGAGAGTCTGGACCTGGCGTTGATCGGCAGCGCCCGAGGAAACTGAAGCGTCATGAAATCGACGCTGATGCTGGCACGCAGCTTGCTCCTTTACCCGCGATGCAAACCACAACGACCCTATTTATCTGCACTACCCTGCTGGCCGGCGCCCCGGTCGGCCTGCGGGCGGCCACCACCATCGATCTGGCTGCCATCAGCGCCGCGGCGGAAAATGCCGTGCGCGCGCGCGCTGGCGCCATGGCGGATCAACTGATTCTCGAAGCGGCACCGCTCGACCCGAGGCTGCGCGTCAGTGGCTGCGATCGACCCCTGAGCGGCTTCCTGACGGATAGCAGCCTGCTGCGCTACCAGAATACGGTGGGCGTGCGGTGCGACGGCTCGGTGCGCTGGACCGTCTATACCAGTGTGCATGTCGAATCGCAGACCGCCGTGCTGGTCGCGAAGCGCGCGTTGGGGCGCGATGCGGAGACGGCAGCCACGGACTTCAGGCTCGAAACGCGCCGCGTACCCGGCCTGCCCAGCGCCTATGTCACGGATATGACCGCGCTGAAGGGACAGCGGCTGAGTCGCCCGCTTCCAGTCGATCAGCCACTGAGTTTCGAATACCTGGCGCCGGCCAACCTGATCCATCGCGGCCAGAGTGTGGTGCTCGTGGCTCACTCCGGCGGCTTCGAAGTACGGGTAAATGGCGTGGCGTTATCCGACGGGCGGGCCTCGGAGCGCATCCGCGTCCAGAACGCCTCCTCCCAGCGGGTGGTCGAGGGGATTGTGCGCTCGGAGTCCGAGGTCGAGGCGCCGTTATGACAACTTCAAACCGCCTAAAGTTTGACGCCCTGGCGCCGATACAGCTGGCGAGAGTGCAAGGAGACTGAAGTGCCCAACCGGATCAAGGGACTGGACGGCGGGTCGATCGGACCCGGCAGCAGTAACCCGATTGAAACGATACGCATCAGCACGCCCGTCAACCCGGCGGGTGTCGACTCGTCCTCGAATCCCCCGGGCGACAGCGTCCATATCACGCAATCGGCGCGTTCACTGGCGGTGCTCTCCCAGGCGGTGGAGGACACGCCGGACATCGATGCCGGACGTGTGGCCGCTACCCAGCAGGCCCTGGCCGCGGGAACGTACACGATCAATCCCGAACGAATCGCTTCCCGGATGCTCCAGCTCGAGCAGGATCTGAACGCCGCGACCTCTCAATGAGCGTGCAGCGCGACGACATCCATCAGCACCTGATTCGCATCCTCGCCGAAGAGCGCCGTCTCCTCGGTGAACTCGAGTCGGTGCTGCAGCGGGAGACCGAAATCCTGCGTGGCGATGACGCCCATGCAATCGAACGCATCGGCGACAGTCGTCACGGCTACATCGATACCTTAAGCAAGCTCGATGCCGAACGCGCCGACACCTGTCGCATGCTGTCCTTTGGTAACGGCCCGAGTGGCTTGGCGCGATTGTACGAATGGGCGGATCCCAGCGAGAGGCTGCGCCAGGACTGGGATACGAATCTCGAACTGGCCCGCCGCTGCAAGGCGCTCAACGATCGCAACGGCGCCATCGTGCTCGCCAAACTCGGGCGCGTGCAGCAGCTGCTGGGAAAGCTTCGCGGCACCACGCCGGCGCCGGTTTACAGCGCTCGCGGGTCACGCTACGGCAGCCTGGGTGCGCGAGATCTCGGCTGCGCCTGATACGCGATTGATGCGCGCCTGACCTTCGTCAGGGCGACCAGTAAACCGATACCGGAACGTTCTGCTGCTGCAGCAGTGCGCGCACCGGCATATCCACCGCCGGCCCGCGTTTGCAGGCGCGCTCGTAAGTGGCCCACTTGGCATCACCGACGATCAGGATGGCAATGCGCCGCGAGTCCAGCAGCGCACGCAGATTCAGGCTGATGCGCTCGCGCGGCGTCACCGGCGCGGTCATCGCCACGCAACCGGGAGGCTGGGTTGGATCCAGCGCCGCGGCGAGCCCGGGCGAATCGGGAAACAACGAGGCCACATGACCATCGTCTCCCATGCCGAGCAGCATGAAGTCGAATGGGCGCGGCAACTCGGCGACACTCGACCAGCGTGCGTGAGCGGCGCTCTGCGCCTGTGGCTCCGCGCTCTTGAGGCCGACGAAATTCGCTTCGGCCGCCAAGCCGCGCAACAGATGATCCCGTACCAGCTTTTCATTACTCGACGGGCTGCCGGCATCCACCCAGCGCTCATCCGTCAAGCTCACCCAGACATCGTCCCAGTCAAGCTCGGCGGCCGATAGCCTCTCGAACAGCGCGATCGGGCTGCGGCCGCCGGGCACCACGAGGCTCGCGCCGCGACCAGCCGCCAGGCCTGCCTGCAGCGAGCCTGCAATCTCCTGGGCCAGCGCCTCAGTCAGCGTCGCGGCGTTGGGGAAACGATGTTCGCGTGTATCAGAGTTCGCCATGCCAGGCATATCCATCCCTGCCAATCAGAGCGCTGGAGGCCGCCGGTCCCCAGCTGCCCGCAGTGTAGGTTTTGGGGCGCTCATCGGATTGCGCCCAGGCGTCCCGTATCGGATCGATCCATCGCCACGCGACATCGAGCTCGTCGCGGCGCATGAATAGTGTCAGATTGCCCTTGATGACGTCTGTCAGAAGACGCTCATAGGCATCGAGCTGCGGCGTCTTGGCCGACTCGGCCATGTCGAGTCGCAGGTCCACCGGTCGCAGCCGCATGGTCTCGCCGGGGTTCTTGGCGAGAATGGTCAGCGTGATCGAATCGCGCGGCTGCAGCGAAATCACCAGCCGGTTGGCGGGCGCGCCCGCCACGCGTTCGAAGATCGACAGCGGCACATCCTCGAAATGAATGACGATATCGCCAACCTGTTCCTGCAGACGCTTGCCCGTGCGCAGGTAGAAGGGCACCCCGGCCCAACGCCAGGTGTCGATATTCGCCTTCAGCGCCACGTACGTTTCGGTAGTGCTGTCGGCCGGAATACCGCGTTCTTCCAGGTAGCCGGGCACCGGCGCGCCGTTGACGGCACCGGCGCGGTACTGGCCCCGCACCACATGGGTCGCAACATCCGCGCCCTCGAGCGGCCGCAGCGCACGCAGCACCTTGAGCTTTTCGTCGCGCACCGCATCGGGGTGATTCGACACCGGCGGTTCCATTGCCATGATGCACAGCAGCTGCAGCAGATGGTTCTGCACCATGTCGCGCATGGCCCCGGTCTGATCGTAGAAAGCGCCCCGTCCCTCGACACCGAGTTGCTCGCCGATCGAGATCTGCACGTGCTTGATGCGACCGCGTCCCCACAATGGTTCGAACAGCGTATTGCCGAAGCGCAGTGCCAACAGGTTCTGCACCGCCTCCTTGCCGAGGTAATGATCGATGCGGTAGATCTGTTGCTCGGGAAAGATGGCGCCGACCTGCTCGTTGATGTGCTGCGCGGAAGCGCGGTCGGAACCGAGCGGCTTCTCGAGCACCACGCGCGAACCGGGCGTCGCCAGCCCCGCCGCGGCGAGATTCTGACAAATACTCATGAACAGTGCCGGTGCCGTCGACAGGAAGAATACGCGAATGTCGGCGGGGTCCTTAGCCAGCTTTGTCGCCAGATTCTGGAAGTCCGCGGGATTGGTGGCATCGAGGCACACATAATCGAGCGTCTCGCAGAAGGCGACCCAGCGTGCGTCTTCGAGTCCCGCCAGATACTTCTTGCTGAACGCCTCAACTTGCGCGAGATAGGCCGCGCGCTCCAGTTTGCTGCGAGCCACGCAGAAAATGCGCGCCCGCGCCGGGAACTGGTCGGCCAGGAAGCGCCGGAACAAGGCCGGCAGCAGTTTTCGCATGGCCAGGTCGCCAGTGCCGCCGAACAGCACCAGGTCGAAATTCTGCAAGCGCGCTGGCGCGCCGGTTTTTGCGGATGACAAGCAAGCTCCCTTTGATTGGTCGGACCGCCGATCAGGATTCTATGCCATATGGGTCGTAAGTTGACCCAAATGCATGGCGATAGGTAGTATCGCTACGCCACTCGCGAGTACCCCTTTTGAAAATCCTGAGCAAGACAGCCAATCTGCGCCTGGCGCTGTTCATGGCGCTGGCGCTGCTCGTTGCGCAACTGGGCGCCCAGGCGCACGCGTACTCGCACATTCACGCCGACTCCCACGCCAGCGATCAGCTGTACGATCACGGCAGCGTCTGTGCCGACTGCCTGGCCTTCGCCCCGTTGCTGGCCACAGCCGGCGGCACCGGTCATCTGCCCTTCCTGGCTCCGCAAGGTGTGGTCGCCGCTCCCGGTGCCGCCATCCCGACACTGCTTGCGCGCGCGCCGACGCCCGCATTCCGATCCCGCGCACCGCCCTCGAATCAGTAGACGTTTCGCTGTCTGTGGCTCCCGCAAGGTGGCCACACGTAACTGATTCGATGAGGTATTTTCAAAATGTCGAGTTTTCAGCCCACGGCGGCGCTGATCGCGCTGTCATCGCTGTGGCTGGCGCTGGCGTCCGAACCAGCGCTGGCCGATGCGTCCACCGATCCCAACACCCCGGACGCCACTGCGGCGCCGAGCCTACAGGAAATCACCGTTACCGCCGAACGTCTCAATGAAGCCCGCGCCGGGATTCAGACCCAGACCGGCGCTTCGACCTACACCATCGATGCCGCTGCCCTGGAGGCGACCCCGGGCGGCGACAACACCCTGCTCAACCAGGTCATCATGCAGGCCCCGGATGTGGCGCAGGATTCCTTCGGCCAGTTTCATGTCCGGGGCGAGCACAACGGACTGCAATATCGGCTCAACGGCATCATTCTGCCCGAAGGCATCAGCGCCTTTGGACAGTCGCTCGATCCGCGGCTGATTTCCTCGATGAATCTGATCACCGGTGCGCTGCCGGCGGAATATGGCCTGCGCACGGCCGGCATCATCGACCTGACCACCAAGAACGGCCTGCTGCAGCCGGGCGGCTCGGTTTCCATGTATGGCGGCAGCCACGGCACCGTACAGCCCAGCATCAACTATGGCGGCGGCTCGGGCGCATTCAGCTACTTCGTTTCAGCCGACATGCTGCGCAGCGACCTGGGCATCGAGTCGCCCGACGGCAGTTCGAATCCCATTCATGACCACACCACGCAGTATCACGGCTTCGGCTACTTCGAGGACATTCTCGATGAGCAGAATCGAGTCGCTCTCGTGCTTGGCAGTTCAGTCGGTAAATTCCAGATCCCCGATCTGAACAGCGGACAGCCATCGCTCGGTCTCACGGTCAATGGCCAGAGCGCGTTTGCGAGCAACGATCTGAACGAGAACCAGCGCGAAATCACGCAATTCGGCGCGCTCAGCTGGCAGCACTCCGCGGGCGCCTTCGACTCACAGACATCCTTCGTCGCCCGTTACTCGAGCCTGACTTTCGAACCCGATCCGGTGGGTGATCTGCTGTTCACGGGTATCGCCCAGAACGCGTTCAAGCAGAACACCGCCTATGCGCTGCAGAACGACGCTTCCTATCATCTCAACGAGACGCACACGCTGCGCGCGGGCCTGTTCCTGCAGAGCGACCACTCGATCAGCCAGACCGAATCACAAGTGCTGCTCACCGACGCCGCGGGCGTGCCGCTCAGCGATGTACCCACCACCATCGGCGACAACGGCACGCGCACCGAGTGGATCGGCAGTCTCTATCTGCAGGATGAGTGGAAATTGCAGCCGAATCTGACCGTCAATTATGGTCTCCGCTTCGACCGCTTCACTGCCTACACCAGTGCCAGCCAGGCCAGTCCGCGCCTGAATGTCGTCTGGATGGTCCTGCCCGCGACGACCGTGCACGCCGGCTATTCGCGCTACCTGTCACCGCCCCCGTTCGAGCTGGTCGGGGGCGAGACGATCTCGAAGTTCACCAACACCACCTCGCCGCCGCTTTCGCCCGGGGCATCGGCACCGCTGCCGGAGCGCGCCAACTATTACGATCTGGGAGTGCAGCAGAAGGTCAGCAAGGAGCTCACGCTCGGCCTCGACTCCTACTACAAGCAGTCACACAACCTGATCGATGAAGGACAATTTGGCGCACCGATCATTCTGACCCCATTCAATTACCTCTACGGCAGGCAGTTCGGCGTCGAGTTTACGGCCAACTACGTGGCCGGCCCTTTGAGTACCTATCTGAATCTCTCGGCGCAGAGCGCCAAGGGCAAGGACATCGACTCGGCGCAGTTCAACTTTGCCCCTGCAGATCTCGCCTTCATCGCCAATAACTTCATTCATCTGGACCACGAACAGGAACAGACCGCATCCGGCGGAATCGCCTACAGCTGGAACGACACGCGCCTGAGCGCCGACTTTCTGCTCGGTTCCGGCCTGCGCGCCGATCTGGACCTGCCACCCGGTGAGACCACCCTGTATGGTGGAACCGGGATCCCAAACGGCGAGCACCTGCCCTTCTACACGCAAGTCAACTTTGGCTCGAGCCATGTGTTCCGCTTCGACGGCGCCGGCACCCTGACGGTGCGCTTTGACGTCATCAATGTGTTCGATCGGGAATACCAGATCCGCAACGGCACCGGTGTCGGCGTCGGCGCGCCGCAGTTCGGCCCGCGGCGCGGCTTCTTCCTGGGACTGTCGAAGTCGCTATGACGCCGAAGGAGTCCCGGCGACGAGCGCGGCGGCGCGCTAACATAGCGTCAGGCTTCGGCTTCAAACAGGAATACGCATGTCCGATCTCTGGCAAACCCTGGTCCTCAGCGTCATCGAGGGGATCACCGAATTCCTGCCCATTTCGAGCACCGGACATCTGCTGGTCGCCGAGCATTGGCTCGGAGAGCGCTCGGAGCTTTTCAACGTAGGGATCCAGGCCGGTGCCATCCTGGCCGTCATGTTCATCTACTGGCACCGCCTGCTGACCCTGTTCCTGGGAATCAACGATCCAAAGAACCGCGACTACCTCGTCAAACTGATCGTCGCGTTTCTGATCACGGCGGTCGGTGGCTACATCGCCACCAAGCACGGCTTCAAGCTGCCGGATAACGTGAAGCCGATTGCGTGGGCGATGCTGATCGGCGGTGTCGCCATTCTCATCATCGAACGCCTGCTCGCCAATCGCCCCGTGGTGACCGATGTCACCTGGCGCGTCGCCATTTGCGTTGGGCTGGGCCAGATCGTCGCGGGAATGCTGCCGGGCACATCGCGCTCAGCGGCGACGATTTTCGCGGCGATGCTCGCCGGTCTGACCTCGCGGCCCGCGGCCACGGAGTTCGCCTTCCTGGTCGGCATACCGACCATGTTCGCCGCCACCGGCTACGAACTGCTGAAGGTCCGAGCCCAGGCAGCGGATGAAGATTGGACGGCACTTGCCATCGGCTTCGTGGTCTCAGGGATAGTCGCCTTTGTGGCGGTGAAATGGCTGCTGCGCTATATCCAATCGCATCGCTTTACGGTGTTCGCGTGGTATCGCATCGCCCTCGGGCTGGCACTGCTGCTCTCGGGCATGGATTGAGCCGCGTGCGGGCTATGACCGCACATTAAATGTTGTTAACTACGCACTGGTTAACGCTGCAGAAAGTTAACTATCGCGCGACACGCGTTGAGGCCATCTGATGAACGCTCCCACGCCCGTTAACAATCGCAAAAGGCTCTGGTGGATCCTCGGCATCATCGCGCTGCTAGTGTTGCTGGTGCTTGGATTGCGCTATCGGGCGCGCTCGGTCACACCGCCCACGGGCGGACGCTTCGGCGCGGGTGCGCCGCTTGCGGTCGGGGTCGGCAAGGTGACCACCGGCGATGTGCCGATCACGATCAATGCATTGGGCACAGTCACACCGCTCGCGACGGTGACCGTGCATCCCCAGGTCAATGGCCCGCTGGTCAAGATCGCTTTCACGGAGGGGCAGATCGTCAAGGCGGGCGAACTGCTGGCGCTGATCGACCCGCGTCCGTTCCAGGCCGCGCTCGATCAGGCAGTGGGCCAACTCAAGCGCGACCAGGCGTTGCTCGCCAATGCCAAAGTCGACATGGCGCGATACAAGACGCTGCTGGCGCAGGAATCGGTGTCCGACCAGACGTACGCCACGCAGGTGTCAACGGTTGCACAGGATGAGGCCACCGTGGCCTTCGATCAGGCTGCGGTGGAATCTGCGCAGCTGAACCTCGGTTACTGCCGCATCACCTCCCCGGTGGCCGGACGTGTCGGCTTGCGCCAGGTGGACATCGGCAACCTGCTGCAGGCGAACTCCAGCACCATCGTCATCGTGACGCAGATGCAACCCATGTCGGTGGTATTCACGGTGCCCGAGGACAGCGTCAGTACGATCCTCGATCATCTGCATCGCGGCGAAAAGCTCACGGTGGACGCCTTCGACCGCAGCCTGACCAGCCAGATCGCGAGCGGCACGCTCAGCAACTCGGACAACCAGATTGATACCACCACCGGAACGCTCAAGCTGCGGGCGTTGTACGACAATGCCAAGCTCGAACTGTTCCCGAATCAGTTCGTCAATACGCGCCTGATCCTCGAGACGCTGCACGATCAGATCGTCGTGCCCGGTGCGGCGCTGATGAACGGCTCCCAGGGCACCTACGTCTACCTCGTCAATCCCGATAACACCGTGAGCATGCGACAGGTCGTTGCCGGTCCCTCGGCAGGTGACCTGGTCGCCATCACCAAAGGACTTACCAGCGGGCAGACCGTTGTCGTCGATGGCGCGGACCAGCTGCGCGATGGCGCCAAAATCATGCTGCCGCAGGCACCGGGTGCTGGCGCCGGCGGTGCGGGAACTCACACGCGGCGCAACGGTGCGGGTGGCAGCAGTGGCGGCGCGGGCAGCAGCGGCGGCGGCAACGGCAGTGGCGCCAGCAGTGGCGGGGACGGCAGACAGCACCGTCACCAACGTCCGGACGCAGGCAGCAGCAACGGTAGCGGCGACACGCCACCGGCGGGCGGTGCGCCTTCGGGCGGTGCACCGCCTGCGGGCGGCGGGCCGCCCCCGTCCTGAGAATCGCGCTAGCGTCATGATGAACCCATCGCGTCCGTTCATCCTGCGGCCGGTCGCCACCTCGCTGCTGATGGCGGCCATCCTGATCGTCGGCGCGATCGGCTACTTCTTTCTGCCGCTTTCCGCGCTGCCGGAGGTCGACTACCCGACCATCCAGGTGCAGACATTCCTGCCCGGTGCGAGTCCCGAGGTCATGACCTCGACCGTCACCGCGCCGCTCGAGCGCCAGTTCGGCCAGATGCCGGGCCTCAAAGAGATGTCGTCGCGCAGCTCGGCCGGCGCCTCGGTGCTGACATTGCAGTTCGATCTGAGTCTGAACATCGATATTGCGGAGCAGGAAGTACAGGCCGCCATCAACGCGGCCGGTAACCTGCTGCCAAGCACACTGCCTGCGCCGCCGATCTATGCCAAGGTGAACCCCGCCGACGCGCCTATCCTGACACTGGCGGTGACGTCCACCTCGATGCCGATCACGCAGGTCGAGGACCTCTCCGACACGCGCATTGCGCAGAAGATCTCGCAGCTCGCGGGCGTCGGCCTGGTCAGCATCAATGGCGCCCAGCGTCCGGCGGTGCGCATCCAGGTGAATCTGCAGGCGCTGGCCGCCTATGGGTTGAACGTCGATGACGTACGCACCACGATCAGCAACGCCAACTCGGACGCGCCCAAGGGCAGTTTTGATGGCGCCGCGCGCGCCTACTCGATCGATGCCAACGATCAGATCGCCAATGCGGCGCAATACCGCGACATCATCGTCGGCTATAACGCCGCCACGGGCGCGCCCGTCCGCCTCGCCGATGTCGCCACGGTCACACAGAGCGCCGAGAACAACAAACTCGCCAGCTGGATGAATGCCACGCCGGCCATTCTGTTGAATGTGCAGCGGCAACCGGGGGCCAATGTCATCGCGGTGGTCGATCAGATCCGCAAGCTGCTGCCCAGCATCCGCAGTTCGCTGCCGGCCAATGTCGACGTCACGGTGCTCACCGACCGAACCAACACCATCCGTGCCTCGGTCAGCGATGTGCAGTTCGAGCTCACGCTGGCGGTAGCGCTGGTGGTGCTGGTCATCTTCCTGTTCCTGCGCAGCGTACCGGCCACCATCATTCCGAGCCTCTCGGTGCCGCTGTCGCTGATTGGCACCTTTGCCGCCATGTACCTGTGCGGCTTCAGCCTCAACAACCTTTCGCTGATGGCGCTCACGATCGCTTCAGGGTTCGTGGTCGACGATGCGATCGTCATGATCGAGAACATCTCGCGCTACATCGAGAAGGGCGAGAAACCGATGGCCGCTGCGCTCAAGGGATCGGGCGAAATCGGTTTCACGATCGTCTCGCTGACGATCTCGCTGATCGCGGTGCTGATTCCGCTGCTGTTCATGCGCGAAGTCGTCGGCCGGCTGTTCCGCGAATTCGCCATCACGCTGGCGATCTCCATTCTGATATCCGCCGTAGTCTCCCTGACCCTGGTTCCGATGCTGTGCGCCAAGATGCTGCGTACGCAGCAGGAAGAGCATGCGCGGCGTCCGAGCCGGATCGGACTCTGGGCCGAGCGATCGTTCAACCGCCTCGTGAGCGGCTACGACCGCTGGCTTACCTATGTGCTGGACCGTCAGACACTGACGCTGTGGATTGCCACCGGCACCGTGGTGCTGACTGTGGTGCTGTACATGCTGATCCCCAAGGGGTTCTTTCCGCTGCAGGATACCGGCCTGCTGCAGGGTATGACCGTGGCGGATCCGCGCATCTCGTTCAGCGCCATGGTGCAGCGCCAGCAGGAACTGGCCGACGTCATCCGTCAAGATGCCGACGTCGAGAGCCTGTCCTCCTTTGTCGGTGTCGATGGCACCAACACCACCCTCAATACCGGTCGATTCCTGATCAATCTGAAACCCAAGGATGACCGCAGTAACAGTGTCACGGCCATCACGACCCGGTTGCTGCAGGCTGCGCGCCAGGTCAGCGGTATCGCGCTATCGCTGCAGCCGGTACAGGATCTGACCATCGACTCGACGGTGGGGCGCGCGCAGTACCAGTTCATCCTCCAGGCGGCGAGCGGCTCCACGCTCAAACCCTGGGTCCCCACCCTGCTGAACCAGCTGACGCATGCGCCGCAGCTTTCCCATGTGTCAACCAATTTCACCGACAGCGGCCTTACGGCGCAGATCGACATCGACCGGGACACCGCCGCGCGTTTCGGCGTCACGGCTGCGACGATCGACAACGCGCTCTACGACGCTTTCGGCCAGCGCATCATTTCCACCATCTATGCCGAGTCGAACGAATACCGCGTCATCATGGAGGCGGATCCGAACCTGCAGAGCTCGGTGAGCTCGCTCAACGACATCTATGTGCCCTCCGCCGGCGGCGGCCAGGTGCCACTTGGATCGATCGCACACGTGAGCGTGCAATCCGCGCCGCTGGAGATCGATCACCTGGGCCAATTCCCCGCGGCGCTGTTCTCGTTCGACGTGGCCCCGGGGGCCTCGCTCGAAAACGCAGTCGATTCGATCCGTGCCGCGCAGGTCGCCATCAGGCTGCCGGCCAGCATATCGACCACCTTCGAGGGCGCGGCCCTGGCCTTTCAATCCTCGCTGCGCAACGAAGTCCTGTTGATCCTCGCCGCGATCGTGACCGTCTACATCGTACTGGGGGTGCTGTACGAGAGCTATATCCACCCCCTGACGATTCTCTCGACATTGCCGTCCGCCGGCATCGGGGCATTGCTTGCGCTCATGATTGCGGGACTGGATCTCAACATCATTTCCATCATCGGCATCATCCTGCTGATCGGCATCGTCAAAAAGAACGCGATCATGATGATCGACTTTGCGCTCAGCGCCGAGCGTGAGGACGGCAAGGCCCCGCGCGATGCAATCCACGAGGCGGCACTGCTGCGATTCCGCCCCATCCTGATGACCACCGTGGCGGCGTTGTTCGCCGCCCTGCCGCTGATGCTGGGCAGCGGAACCGGCTCGGAACTGCGCGCGCCGCTGGGCATATCGATCGTCGGCGGCCTGCTCGTCAGCCAGCTGCTGACGCTGTTCACGACGCCGGTGATCTACCTGTTCTTCGACCGGCTGGCGGCGCGCGTGCGCGCGCGCTTCCCGCGACGCGATGAAGCGGACATCGCGGCTGCCAGCCCCGGCGAGCTCGGCGTGTGAACATTTCGGCGCCTTTCATTCATCGCCCGGTGGCAACCTCGTTGCTGACCGTCGGGCTCGCGCTGGCCGGCATGCTGGCGTTCTTCCTGCTGCCGGTATCGCCGATGCCGAATGTCGACTTCCCGGTCATCGTGGTCACGGCCTCGCTGCCCGGTGCCAGTCCGGAGACGGTTGCGACCAGCGTGACCACGCCGCTGGAACGGCACCTGGGCACGATCGCCGGCGTCACCGAGATGACCTCCTCGAGCGCGGTCGGCAATGCGCGCATCGCGCTGCAGTTTGAACTCAGCCGCGACATCGACGGTGCGGCGCGCGATGTCGAAGCCGCCATCCAGGGAGCGCGGGTCGACCTGCCGACATCGCTGCGCAGCAACCCCACCTATCGCAAGATCAACCCGGCCGATGCGCCGGTGCTGATCCTGGCGCTGACCTCCGATACGTTGACCGGTGGACAGATCTACGATTCGGCCTCCACGATCATGCAGCAGAAGCTGCTGCAGGTGCAGGGCATCGGCGATGTGACGATCGGCGGCGGATCATTGCCGGCGGTGCGGGTCGAACTCAATCCGCGCTCACTGTTCCAGTACGGAATCGGCCTCGAGGATGTACGTGCCGCCCTGTCCGCGGCCAATGCCAACAGTCCGAAAGGCGCGCTGCAGGAGAATGGCCAGCGCTTCCAGATTTACGTCAACGATACCGCCACGCAGGCTGCCGAATACCAGACGCTGATCGTCGCCTATCGCAACAATGCCGCGGTGCGACTGCAGGATGTGGCCACGGTGACCACCGGGGTCGAGGATGTGCGCAACCTCGGTCTCGCCGATGGCAGTACGGCCATCCTGGTAGTGCTGCACCGCCAGCCGGGCGCCAACGTCATCGATGTGGTCGATCGCGTGCGCGCGCTGATACCCGACCTGCAGGCGTCCATTCCGGCCAGCATCCGTATCATCGAAACCAACGACCGCACCGAGACCATTCGCGCATCGCTGCGTGATGTCGAGCGCACCTTGCTGATCGCCATTGTGCTGGTGGTGCTGGTGGTGTTCCTGATGCTGCGCGATGGCCGTGCGGCGCTGGTGCCCAGCGTCGCCGTGCCGCTGTCCCTGATCGGTACCTTCGGTGCCATGTACCTGCTGGGATTCAGTCTCGACAATCTGTCGCTCATGGCACTCACCGTGGCCACGGGATTCGTGGTCGATGATGCGATCGTGATGCTGGAGAACATTGCGCGGCACGTCGAGGAAGGCATGCCGCGCATCCAGGCCGCGCTGCTGGGTGCCAGCGAAGTTGGATTCACGGTCCTGGCGATGAGCCTGTCGCTGGTGGCAGTGTTTCTGCCCATCCTGCTCATGGGGGGACTGGTAGGAAGAACGTTCCGAGAGTTTGCGATCACCCTGTCGGTGGCCATCGCCATATCGCTGGTCGTGTCGCTGACCACGACACCGATGATGTGCGCCTTCGTGTTGCGCGGCCAGCGCGATCAGCAGGGTCAGCGCCGCCAGGGGCGCTTCCTGGGCGCCATGGAGCGTGGCTTCGATGCCATGCGCGATTTCTACGGCCGCACGCTGACGTCCGCGCTCGACCATCCCCGCCTCGTCATGCTGGTGCTGCTCACCACCATCGGGCTGAACGTCTACCTATTCGCGATCATTCCCAAGGGTTTCTTCCCGCAGCAGGACACCGGTACGCTCAACGGCAACCTGCGGGCCGACCAGAGCATCTCCTTCCAGGCAATGGTCCAGAAGCTGCGCACGACCATGAGCATCGTGCAGCAGGACCCGGCGGTGCAGGACGTGGTGGGATACACCGGCGGCGGCGGCTACGGGGCGACGAATACCGCCAATATCTTCGTCGGCCTGAAGCCGCTCAAGGAACGCCACGACAAGAGCGATCGCGTCATCGCGCGCCTGCGCGCCAAGCTAGCGGTCGTGACCGGTGCGCGACTGTACCTGCAGGCCGTGCAGGATATCCGCGGCGGTGCACGCCAGAGCAATTCCCAATACCAGTACACGATTCTTGCCGACAGCCTGCAGGACCTGCGGACCTGGACACCCAAGATCACCGATGCGCTCAAGAATGTCCCCGAGCTGGCCGACGTCAACTCCGATCAGCAGGACAAGGGATTGACCGTGGCGCTGAAGATAGACCGCGCCACCGCTGCGCGCTTAGGCATCAATCTCTCCAATATCGACAACACGCTTTACGATGCTTTCGGGCAGCGGCAGGTGTCGACCATCTACAACGACATGAATCAGTATCACGTCGTCATGGAGGTGGATCCGAGCTTCTGGCAGAACCCCGAGACGCTGCGGGAAGTATGGGTCAGCACCACCGGCGGCGCGCTGAGCGGTACGCAGACGACAGCCGCGGGCGTTGGCTCCTTCAGCAGCGCCACACCCACAGCCACTGCTTCGGCCAGCGCGACAGGCACTAACACAACGGTCGCGACGATCAGCAGCTCCACTGCCGGCAGCAGCACCAGCAGCAGCACGATATCGGGCACCACGACGGCGGCGAGCGGTACGGTCGCGGCCTCGGCGAATTCGAGTTCCCTGGCGAGCGCGCAGACGGCCACGGCCGCGCAGAATCTGGCTTTGAACCAGCTGACCAACAGCGGTCGCGGCGGCGCCTCCACCGGCGCCTCGGTCAGCACCAGCGCCGAGACCATGGTGCCGCTGGCGGGCATCTCCGAGTACGGGCCGGGCACGACACCGCTGGCGATCAATCACCAGGGTCCCTTTGTGGCGACGACTTTCTCGTTCAATCTGCCGGAGGGCGTCTCACTGGGCACCGCGATCAATGTGATCGGCGCCACCATGCAGACCCTGCACGTGCCGATCTCGGTGCATGGCTCGTTCGCCGGCACCGCGCAGATATTCCAGCAGTCGCTCTCGAGCGAGCCGGTGCTGATCGCGGCCGCCATAATCGCGGTCTACATCGTGCTCGGGGTTCTCTACGAGAGCTACGTGCATCCGATCACCATCCTCTCGACATTGCCTTCCGCGGGCGTGGGTGCGGTACTGGCCTTGCTGCTGTTCGGCACCGAATTCAGCCTGATCGCACTGATCGGGGTCATCCTGCTGATCGGCATCGTCAAGAAGAACGCGATCATGATGATCGACGTGGCGCTCGAGACCGAACGCACGCAGAAAGTCGATGCGCGCACGGCCATCTACGAGGCCTGCCTGCTCCGGTTCCGTCCCATCATGATGACCACGATGGCAGCGTTGCTGGGCGCGGTTCCACTGGCCGTGACAACCGGCAGCGGCGCGGAGATGCGCCAGCCGCTCGGCATCTCCATTGTCGGCGGCCTGCTGGTCAGCCAGGTACTGACGCTGTACACGACCCCCGTGGTCTACCTTTACCTGGATCGTCTGCGTGTCTGGGCCTCGACGCGGGCGCACCGGGGTGCGCGCACGTACGATGGCGCGCAAGAACAGTACTCATGAAACACAACGCTCTTCGTCGCTCACCTCTGCTGGCGGCACCCGTCCTGGCGCTATTGCTGCTCAGCGCATGCAAGGTCGGGCCCAACTATCATCGTCCCAATGCGCCGGTGGCCAGCGCCTATAAGGAAGACCAGGACTGGAAGCCGGCGGCGCCTGCCCAGATTCCGGACGATCAGCAGTGGTGGTCGATCTACAACGACCCGCTGCTCGACGCGCTCGAACGCCAGGTGGTGGTCTCCAACCAGACACTGAAGGCCTCCGAGGCGGCTTATCGGGCCGCGACCGAACAGATCGCCATCGATCGCGGGCCGCTGTTCCCCACGATTTCCGTCAACGGTGTCCGCACGCGCAGCGGCGGCGGCAGTGGCTTCACGCAGGGGGTCGCCACCGGATCGGGCACGACCGTGACGACCAATAATTCCTCGCGCGCCAATCTCTACAGCGCCGGAGCACAGGCGAGCTGGCAAATCGATGTCTGGGGACGAATCCGGCGCACCGTCGAATCCGACGTGGCCAAGGCGCAGGTCAGCGCCGCCGACGTCGCCGCAGCGCGTTTGTCCGCGCAGGTGACGCTGGCCCAGGATTATTTCCAGCTGCGCGCTGCCGATGAACAGCACCGGCTCTATGCGGATTCGATCAAGGCCTTCCAGACCTCGCTGACGATTGCGCAGAACCAGGTCAACGCCGGCATCACCACGCTGGCGGATGTATATTCGGCGGAAACCGAGCTCGAGAGCACCCGGGCCGCCGATGTCAACGTGGAACTGACGCGGGCCAAATTCGAGCATGCCATCGCCGTGCTGATCGGCAAGGATCCGGAGAATGTCGCGATCGATCATGCCGAACTGACCCATACGGTACCGATCGTACCGGCCGGCCTGCCCTCCGACCTGCTGCAGCGGCGTCCTGACATCGCCGTGGCGGAACGGACCATGGCGAGTGCCAATGCGCTGATAGGCGTTGCCCAAGCCGCCTGGTACCCGAGCGTGACGCTATCGGCTTCATATGGCTTCACCTCCACGGCCCTGGCCGGCCTGTTCAGCACCGGCAATTCGCTCTGGTCGATAGGGCCCAGCCTGTCCGAGACGGTGTTCAATGGCGGCGCACGGCTGGCAACCAATCGACAGGCGCGGGCCAACTACGATGAGTCGGTGGCAAGCTACCGAGCCACCGTGCTGGCTGCCTTTCAGGCGGTCGAGGATGATCTGTCCAGTCTACGGGTGCTGGAGCAGCAGGCGACACTGCAGAGCACCGCGGTCGAGGACGCGCGCAAATCCGAATCGCTGACCTTGAATCAATACAAGTCCGGTATCGTGGTCTATACGGTACTGCTGACGGCGCAGACCACGCGATTGTCGGCCGAGATCAGCCTGCTCGGCATTCAAAGCCAGCAGCTGGTCTCGAGCGCCGATCTGATCTCGCAGCTCGGCGGCGGTTGGAACGCCGCGCAACTGGAACAGCGCGATCGCGGAGTGCCTTCGCACTGATCGCGCTGGTTGACTCGTGCTTGCTAAAGTAACGTCAAAGCCTGCAGCATCAGCCCGGGCTGTCAGGGAGTAGCACATGGTCCTGCAGGGATTGGCGGTCGGTGTCGGTGCCGCGCTGGGTGCGGTCGTGCGCTGGCGTCTCGGCGTGCTGCTCAATCCGTTATTCGGCCCGATTCCGCTCGGAACGCTGGCGGCCAATCTGATCGGCGGCTTGCTCGCCGGCGTCTGCCTGGAATACTTCGCGCGCAATGCCTCGCTGCCGCCGGAAGTGCGGCTCGCGGCAACCACCGGTTTCCTGGGGGGACTCACGACTTTTTCCGCGTTTTCGGCTGAGACCGCGGCGTTGCTGCTGCGCCGCGATTACCTGTGGTCGGCCGCGATGGCCGCCGTGCACCTGATCGGATCACTGTCACTGACACTGCTGGGGGTTTACTGCGTTCGGCTATTGCTGAACAGCCGCGGCGCGGCTTGAACGCGGCACCCACCAAGCGCGGCCTTTTGCGGGTCCTGCGTGCCCTCGGCCCCGGTGTCACCACCGGGGCCGCCGATGATGACCCATCGGGTATCGCCACCTATTCGGTGGTCGGCGCGCAAAACGGGCTGGCCTTTCTCTGGACCGCGGCGTTCGTCTGGCCGTTGATGGCCGGCGTTCAGGTCATGTGCGCGCGCGTCGGCATGGTCACGGGCATGGGTCTGGCCGGCGCCATGCTGCAGAAATTTCCGCGATGGCTGGTCGGCGTGGCAGTGCTGGCACTGCTGATCGCCAATATCATCAACATCGCCGCGGATCTTTCGGGCATGGCCGATGCCGCGCACATGCTGGGTGCGGGACCCTCGATGCTGTACGTCTGGGTGTTCGGACTGGGCATCAGCGCGCTGACGGTTTTCCTGCGCTATCACCAGATTGCCAACACCCTCAAATGGCTGGCAGTGGCATTGTTTGCCTATGTGATCACGGCATTTCTGGTGCACCCGGACTGGACTGCCGTGTTGCACGCAGCGCTGATACCGAGCCTCCCGCACGGTAGCGATGGCTGGGGCGCGCTCGTGGCCATACTGGGCACCACCATCAGCCCCTACCTCTTCTTCTGGCAGGCCGGGCAGGAGATCGAGGAGGAGAAATCGCGCGGCCAGTTGCTGGTCGCAAACCGCTACGGCGCGACGCTGCAGGAACTGTCCGATCGGCGAATCGATGTGGGGCTCGGTACCTTCTTCTCCAACCTCGCGATGTTCTTCATCATCCTGACGACCGCCTCGACGCTGCATCGTCACGGCATCACGCAGATCGAAACCTCGCGTGACGCGGCCGCGGCATTGCGCCCGCTGGCCGGCGACTACGCCTATTACCTGTATACGATTGGAATCGTCGGCACCGGACTGCTGGCCATTCCAACGCTGGCCGGATCAGCGGCGTATGCGGTGGCCGAGACTTTCGACTGGCGCTACGGCCTGGACGAAAAACTCAAGAACGCGACCTCGTTTTACGCGGTGTTCGTGCTGGCGACGATTGCCGGCGCGGTGCTGGATCTGCTGCACATCAACCCGATCAAGGCGCTTTACTGGACCGCGATCATCAACGGCTTCCTGGCGCCCTTCCTGCTGGCCGGACTGCTGCGAGTTGCCACCGATCGCAAGATCATGCGCGACCAGCCAAGCTCGCGCATTTCACGCTACGTGGTCATCCTGACGACGGTACTGATGTTTGGCGCGGCCATTGGCATGCTGGCGCTGTAAGTGGCCGCCACAGCGGGATCGCAAGGGCACCAGGGGCTTTGACGCAAATAGGTATCTGAATTTGCTTTCTCGTGATGAAAGCAAATTCAGATACCTATTTGCGTCACTACCTCTGTGATCCTTCAGATGCCGCCGCTGACGATCACTTCCCGCCGCCAAACTTGTAGCCAGCCTCCAGCGAGATCACGCGCGGCCGCAGCGGCGTCTGCGCGATGATGAACTGGTCCGTGCTGACGAAGGTGCTGGCGTTGGAATTGGAGAGATTGTCGATGTACAGATCCGCATACCACGCGTCCTTGTAGACGCCCACCGAGCAGTTGTAGGTGGAATACGCGGGATTCTCGAAACGGCCGCGCGACGTACCAACCGCGCCGCCCGTGGCGATGTTCGGATTCGCTCCCGCCTGCGTAAAGGAATGGCCGCTGTGCGTGGCACCGAACTGCACGAACGGCGCGTAGCCATTGATATTCCAGTCATAGCGGGCCCGGGCGCTCCACTGGATCGGCGGCGCATCGGCGCTCGGCGCGCCGACCGGGCCGAACGGATTGGAGACCGCGGTGCAGGGGGCAGGAAATCCCGGTTGACCGCATTTCTCGGTAATCGCCTGGCCGAAGCTCGCGCTCGCCGGGTTGTCATTGAACAGTTGCGGCGAATTGGTCTGCACGCTCTGGTTCCACGAGATGGCACCCTGCAGCGTCAGGCCACGGACCGGACGTCCGATCAGCGAGGTTTCGATGCCGCGAATGCGGAAGTTCTGTCCGTTGGTGTTGTAGAACAGATTACCGACCACGCCGGGATTGAAGAAGGAGATCTGAACGTTGTCCCAGTTCTCCTGGTAGAAGGCGCCGTTCCACTGCAGGCGATGATCGAAGAACTCGGTCTTCCATCCCAGTTCGTTGTTGTTCAACTTATCGGGCGCGTACGACCGCGGCACATAGTATTGCGCCACCCCTTCCGCATCCAGCGCATGCGGCACGGATGAATTCTGGTTGAAGCCGCCCGGCCTGAAGCCCTGCGAGAAGGTGTAGTAGACCATCACGTCGGGGATGACGTGCCAGGTCAGGTTGGCGCGGCTCTTCCAGCCGGTCTCGGTGTCGCTGAGGTTCTGCGCATTGAGATTGAAACTGTAGGCCGGATCGTGGCACCCGCCCGGCGGCGTACCGGCCTCGAAGCAGCCGAAGCTGGAGATCACGCTGCCGGCGTAGAGGTTCTCGAACAGGAAGTGACGCGTGCCGGCCGTGAAGGTCAACACCTTGGGAATGATGTCGTAGTCAGCCGATGCGAAGAACGCCAACTGCTTGGTCTGCCGCAGCGTGTCCTGATAAAACGAGGTGTGATCGGGCTGCGCTCCGAGCGATTGCACGGAGGAGCCTGGGAAGGGACCGACGTCCGATATGCAACCTGTGGTGACGGTGGCGCTGCATCCCGGCACGCCCTTGTACATCCAGGAGGTGACGTCGTACAGCGTATTGTTCTCCCAGTACGCGCCGGCGATACCGCGCGCGCGCCAGTCATCCGGCGTGCTCACACGGATCTCGTGCTGCATATGGGTGTTGCGCTCGGTCGTGCGCCAGGAAGCGCGCGGCGAGTAGCAGTGCGTGGGCAGCGTGGCATCGTAGGCCACCAGGTTGCACTGGTAGTAGTCGGCGTAAACGCCGCGGGCGTAATTGGTGTAATCGCCCACCTGATCGACGTTGCGCACCAGGTACCCGCCCGTGTACACAGCTTTGAGCGGGCCAATTTTTCCGTTCAGCGTCACGGACGTGCTCTCGAATCTGTCCGTGTCATAGGCCGTGTTGAACAGCGTGACCTCGAGCGGCTGCAATGCTCCGCCATCCGAGGCAAAGGGTTGCTGGTAGAACACGCCCTGCGAATCCATCTGCTGGAAGGACTGCGAAATCAGCAGGTCCCAGTCTTCGTTGAACTTGAAGAGCGCCTCGACGCGACCGCCCCGGTATTTGACCGGATTGATCGCGTCGGCGGCGATGTTGTGGTTGTTGATGACGACGCTGCCCGGCGGCACGCAGTAGCCATTGTTGACCCCGCCGTCCGGGCATTGCCCGGCGGCATTGGCCGGGTAGCCGGCGTAGCCGATTCCCAGGTCGGTATCCTTGCGCGTAAAGGTCGCCGGCACGTTGTTGATGTAACCGCCGCGCGCGTCGTAATAGATCACGCCGCGCACAGCCAGGTGATCATCGATCAGCGGCACATTCAGCACGGCCTGTACGCTGTCGTTGTGATCACCATGGGCTGTCCAGCCGTAGCTGCTCTTGATATCGCCTTCCCAGGTGTTGAGCTTCGGCTCGTTGGTGATGTAGCGGATCACGCCGGCCTCGGCGCCGGCACCGAACAGCGTCCCCTGCGGCCCTTCCAGCACCTCGATGCGATTGAGATCGGCCGCGTAGATGTCGAGGTTGCGATTGGGCAGTTGCGCGGATTGATTGTCCAGGTAGATCGCGACATTCGGCCACAGGCCGGTCGAGGAGCTGCCCTGGCTGGCCTGCGAGCCGGCACTGAGGCCGCGCATGAAGACCTCGTTCTGCCCCGGGCCGTTGCTGGCCGAGGTGACGTTCGGCAGCGTCTTGATGTAGTCGTCGAAGGTGGCGACGTTGATGTCCTGCAGGGTCTGTTCGGTCAGGGCCGTCATCGAGATCGGCACGTCCTGCATTTTCTCCGTGCGGCGCTGCGCCGTTACGGTCACCTCGGCGAGCATGTCGCTGCCGCCGGAGGTATCAGCGTCCGCCGCTCTCGCGGCCATCGGAGCGCCCAGAGAAACACTCAGAGAAACGCCGCTCAGAACGGCGGCCACAGCGAATGAGACCTTCGAGTTCATTGTCAGCTCCCCTGTACCCGTCAAACGTCCTGGGCGTTGTTTCCCCGCCATCTCGGTGCGATTAAATCCGACCCACTCCCGGCCCGGATTGAATAAACCCGTCGCTACGGTGTGACGGAGCCGCCCTCAGCACTCCGTCACATTCACCGCGAGCCCCCCCTGCGAAGTCTCCTTGTACTTGGACTGCATGTCGGCGCCGGTCTGTCGCATGGTTGCAATCACCTGATCGAGCGACACATGGTGCGTGCCATCGCCGTGCATGGCGAGCGATGCCGCATTGATGGCCTTGACGGCACCGAAAGCGTTGCGTTCGATGCACGGAATCTGCACCAATCCGCCGATCGGGTCGCAGGTCATGCCCAGATGATGCTCCATCGCGATCTCGGCTGCATTCTCTATCTGGGGGTTGGTGCCGCCGAGCACTGCGACCAATCCGGCGGCAGCCATGGCGGCGGCCGAGCCGACCTCTCCCTGGCAGCCGACTTCGGCCCCGGAAATGGACGCGTTGAGCTTGCAGAGCGCGCCGATCGCGGTGGCCGTCAGCAGATAGGTGCGCACGCCGGCCGTGTCGGCGCCGTCGACGTGATCGCGGTAATAGCGCATCACGGCCGGAATAACGCCGGCCGCGCCATTGGTGGGCGCCGTGACCACGCGGCCGCCGGCGGCATTCTCCTCGTTGACCGCAATCGCATAGAGACTGACGTAGTCCATGATCTCGTGTGCCGCGCGTCCCTTCGCGTTGCGGAGCCGTTCGTACAGGGCGGCGGCGCGGCGGCGCACCTTCAGTCCGCCGGGCAACTCACCGGGCGCGGCCATGCCCCGATCGATGCAGGCCATCATCGCCTGCGCCACGGCATCCAGGTGGGCCTCGATCTCGGCCAGCGGCCGCAGTGCCTGCTCATTGCGCAGTATCAGCCCGGCAATGCTTAGGTGCGCGCGCGCTGCGACTTCCAGCAGTTCATCGGCCGTGGCGAACGGCAGCGGCACGGCCACCGCATCGACCACGGTGGCGCCGACCTCGTTTTCCCGCGCAATGAAACCACCGCCGACCGAACACCAGCGCTGCTGCTGCAGCACGGTTCCCGCGCCATCGCTGGCCGTAAAAACCAGCGTGTTCGGATGCACGACCGTGGCCGTGGCCGTATCGAACAGCAGATCCGTGCGCGGGTCGAAGGCGATGCGGCGCCCGTCGATCTCGATGCAATGTTCACTGATGGCCCGCTGCAGCAACCGCTCGAGCGCCGATGGATCGATGGTATCGGGGCGCTCGCCCTGCAGGCCGGCGATCACGGCACGATCACTGCCGTGGCCGCGCCCGGTCCATGCCAGGGAGCCCAGCAGCACCACGCTGATGCGCTCGACACGGGGCAGCGTGCCGTCGGCACGCAACGAGTCGATGAAGGCCTTCGAAGCGCGCATCGGGCCGACCGTGTGTGACGAGGACGGGCCGATGCCGATCTTGAACAGCTCGAATGCGCTGATCATGAATTCATGCCCCGTATTCGCGCGCGACTTCGCGCAGCAACTGCTGCACGTAGGGCACGAACGAGCGCCACACTTCCAGATGGAACGCGTCGGCGGCGGTCCGCCACAGCACGATGGGCGCCTTCAAAAACAGTGTGCGCGTACACATGCCGATAGGGAAAGCATCCGGGTGCAGATCGAGCGGACAGCCCGCACTCAGGATATCGGCCACGTGGGGCGCTGCCACCTGCAGTGCCACCTGCCGCTGGCTGATGTCCACCAGCGAGTGGGGCAGTCCGGCGAGGCGGCGCGTGAGCGCGATCAGCGTGGCGTCCCAATCCGACTCGTGCACCAGCAACAATTGCTCATCCGGGCCAAGCCACAGCGCGGCGCGCGCGTCACCTTCGGCTGCGCGGCACGCCTCGAGCGGCAGCCGCAATGAAAACGCATCGCCTGCGGCCGCCAGCACCGGCGGTCCTCCGCGCAGACTCAATCGCCCCAAACCCGAAAGCACCGTGGCCAGCTCAGGCATTGATCCTTGCTCCTGTGGGGTCGTAGAACACGGGCGAAGTCACCTGCACGGCAATGGGACCGGCCGGCATCGGCACGTGGAGTGTCTGGCCGGTGCGCGCGCGGCCACCGCTGACCAGCGCCAGTGCGATCGAAGTCCCGAGCGTGGCGCTGAAGTAGGAGGAGCTCACATGGCCCAGCGGCCGGCCGCTGCCGGGCGTCGGAAGGAGCATCACCTGTGCTCCCTCCTCGAGTACCTGCCGCGGATCATCCACGACCCGCAGTCCCACCAGCTGCTTGCGATCGGCCGCATTGAGTGCGGCGCGTTCGAGCGAGCGCTTGCCGACGAAGTCGGGTTTGTTCTTGCCAATGGCCCAGCTTAAGCCCGCATCGTCGGGCGTCACGGTGCCGTCGGTGTCCTGGCCCACGATGATGTAGCCTTTCTCCGCGCGCAGCACGTGCATGGTTTCGGTGCCATACGGGCAGACACCGAACGCCTTGCCGGCATCGTGCAACGTCTCCCACAACTCCGGCCCTCGATCGCTGGGTACATTGACCTCAAAGCCGAGTTCGCCGGTGAAGCTCACGCGGAATAGCCGCATGGGCGCGCCGCAGAAGAACCCCTCGAGTACGGCCATGTGCGGCATGGCCTCGGCGCTGATATCGACCCCGTACATCAATCTGGCGCCGATCAGCTGCTGCAGCACCGCGCGCGACTGCGGACCCTGCAGCGCGACCACGGCCCATTGCTCGGTGGTCGAAGTCAGCCAGACGTTCAGATCCATCCATTCGGTCTGCAGGTAGTCTTCCATGAGCGCGAGCACGCGCGCGGCACCGCCGGTGGTGGTGGTCACGTGGAAGCGATCCTCGGCGATGCGCGCAATCACGCCATCGTCGATGATGAAACCATCCTCTCGCAGCAGCAGGCCGTAGCGCGCGCGACCGGGAGCCAGCTTGTTCCAGGCGTTGACGTAGAGACGATTCATGAAGGTGGCGGCGTCGGGACCGACCACCTCGATCTTGCCCAGGGTCGATGCGTCGAGCATGCCGCAATGCGAACGCACCGCCAGGCACTCGCGCGCCACCGCCTGGTCCATGGTCTCCTTGCCCTGCGGAAAGTAACGCGCGCGCTTCCACAGGCCCACATCTTCGAATATCGCGGCGCGCGCCACCGCCCAGTCGTTCGAAGGCGTCGCGCGCACCGGATCGAACAGATCACCGCGTGCGTACCCGGCCATCGTACCAAAGGTGACCGGCGTGTAAGGCATGCGAAAGGTCGTCAACCCGACTTCGGGAATCGGTTTACCCAACGCCTTGGCGACGATGCCGAGCGCGTGCAGGTTCGAGGTCTTGCCCTGGTCGGTCGCCATGCCGGTGGTGGTATAGCGCTTGATGTGCTCGATGGAGGAGAAGCCTTCGCGCAGCGCGAGCCGCAGGTCACGCACGGTCACATCGTTCTGCCAGTCGACCACGGCCGCGTCGGCGCCGTCGGCCGTCGCCTGCGGCAATGCACCGACGAAACCGGCGGATCCGGTCTCGACCTCATCGACGATGCGCTTCGGCACCGCTGGCGACACGAAGCCCAGTGTGCGCAGCGCGGCCTGCGCCGCGGCCGCACCGTCGCCCAGGGCGGCGCTGAGTGAGCCGTGTCCGTGGCAGGCGCCCGCCGAGCGCACCTGCTCAAAGCTCTCGCCAGGCAGAAACGACTGCAGGCTCTCGTCCCAGAGCAGCCGTCCGCGCGTTTGCGAGAACAGGTGCACGCTCGGTGTGTAGCCGCCGCTCATGAGCAGCGTGTCGCAAGGCACGCGCAGTGAGCCGGCGCGCTGTACCTGTTCCTCGCCATCGCGGCGGGCAAGCATGACTTCGGTGACGCGCGCGCCGCCGCCGGTGCCGGTCACGGTCATGTGCTCGTGAACCTTCAGTCCCGCGGCGCGTGCCGCCTGCGGCAGCGGGCCATCAGCGGCGGCCCGTACATCCGCGATCGCCGTTATCTGCGCGCCCGCGGCATGCAGATCGAGTGCCGTGCGGTAGGCCGCATCGTTTGCCGTGACCACGGCGATGCGCCGGCCTGCCAGCACGCCGTAACGATTCAGGTAGCTGCCGGCAGCTCCGGCCAGCAGGATTCCGGGCCGATCGTTGCCCGGAAAAACCAGTGGTCGCTCATGCGCGCCGCAGGCAAAGATCACTTCGCGCGCGCGCACCTGCCACAACCGTTCGCGCGGCAGCTGTCGCGATGGCTCGCGCAGGTGATCCTGCAGGCGTTCGCAGAGCGCGACGAAGTTGTGGCTGAAGTAGCCGAAGGCGGTCGTGCGGGGCAGCAGCGTCACGTTGGGACGCGCGCGCAGTACCTCGCTCATGTGTTGCGCCCACTGCGGCGCGGGCTGGCCGCCGATGCTCGAGGTCGAATCCGACAACAGCGCGCCTCCGGGTTGGGGCTGCTCGTCGCAGAGAATGACGCGTGCGCCGCTGACCGCGGCGGTCAGCGCCGCGGCTAGACCTGCGGCACCGGCGCCGACGATGAGCACATCGCAGTGTGCGTATCGGCTGGCATAGCGGTCCGGGTCGGGTTCGGCAGGCGCCTTGCCGAGTCCGGCCGCAGCGCGGATACGGGGCTCGTAGAGTTTGTGCCATGCCCGGCGAGGCCACATGAAGGTCTTGTAATAGAAGCCTGCGGGGATAAAAGGCGAGATCAGGCTGTTCACCGCGCCGAGATCGAAGGCGAGGCTGGGCCAGCGATTCTGGCTGATGGCGTCCAGCCCTTCGTACAGCTCGATCTGCGTGGCGCGAAGATTAGGCGTGTAGCGTGCGCGATCGCGCCGCACGCTGATCAGGGCGTTGGGTTCATCCGCGCCGGCGCTGAGTATTCCGCGAGGTCGGTGATACTTAAACGATCGCCCGGCCAGGTGTATGCCGTTGGCGAGCAGCGCCGAGGCCAGCGTGTCGCCCGCGCAGCCCTTGAGCGCCTGGCCGTCGAACCGGAAGCGCAGGACTTGCGTGCGATCGATGAGGCCGCCGGTTTCGGTGCGGAGGGGATTCATGGCACCACCGGGGCCGGCGGCGCGGCGGCTCCAATTTTGGGTTGCGGCTCGCCGACACGATAGGTGGCCAGGATCTGATCGGTGCTCGTATCACGCAGCGCATTGAAAAAACGCGCGCAGCCCTGCAGGTGCCGCCAGCGCTCCGCATGCACGCCCTTGCGGTTGCGGCGCATATATAGGTACTCGGCCCAGTCCTGGTCGGAGAGCTCGGACGGATGGGCCGGACGCGCCAGGTGCGCCTGCCCGCCGTAGCTGAATTCGATCTCCGGGCGCTCGCCGCAGTAAGGACACTTGATCAGAAGCATCGTCGTTCCTAGTGCGCCACGGCGGCCGCCGCCGCTTCGTCGATGAGGCGACCGTCGCGGAAGCGCTCGATCGTAAAGGGCGCATTGATCGGATGCGGTTCGTCCCGGGCGATGGTCCAGGCGAACAGGTGGGCGGCGCCGGGCGTGGCTTTGAAGCCGCCCGTACCCCAGCCGCAATTGACATACAGCCCCGGCACCGGCGTGCGCGCGATGATGGGCGAGCGGTCCGGCGTCACATCGACGATGCCCCCCCAGTTGCGCAGCATGCGCAGCCGCCGGAACTGCGGAAACAGCTCGCAGATCGCTTCCAGTGCGTGGGTGCTGATGTGCAGGCCGCCGCGCTGTGTATAAGAGGTGTAGGCGTCGGTGCCCGCGCCGATCACCAGTTCGCCCTTATCGGACTGGCTCAGATAGGCGTGAATCGTGTTCGACATCACCACGCAGGGAAAGATCGGCTTGATGGGTTCGGACACCAGCGCCTGCAGGGGATAGCTCTCGAGCGGCAGGCGCACGCCGGCCATGTCCATGATGACGCTGGTATGGCCGGCTGCGGAAACCCCGACCTTGCGCGTGGTGATGTTGCCGCGGGTGGTTGCCAGACCACTCACCGCGCCGGTCTCGTCCTGGCGGATGCCGATGACTTCGCAATTTTGAATGATGTCGACACCCAGTGCATCTGCGGCGCGCGCGTAACCCCAGGCCACCGCATCGTGTCGGGCCGTACCGCCGCGGCGTTGCAGCGCCGCCCCGAGCACCGGGTAGCGCATGTTGGGTTCAATGTTCAGCGGCGGGCAGAAGGCCTTGGCTTCTTCGGCTGTCAGCCATTCGTTGTCGACGCCATTGGCGCGATTGGCATGGACGTGGCGCTTAAAGGACTGCACGTCGTGCACGGTGTGCGCCAGCATCATGACGCCGCGTTGCGAGAACATGACGTTGTAGTTGAGTACCTGGGACAGGTGCTCCCACAGCTTCACGGCGTGGTCATAAAGCGCCGCGCTCTCATCGTAAAGATAGTTCGAACGGATGATGGTGGTGTTACGGCCGGTGTTGCCGCCGCCGATCCAGCCTTTCTCGAGCACCGCGATGCGGCGCAGCCCGTGTTCGCGCGCCAGGTAGTAGGCCGCGCCCAGGCCGTGGCCGCCCCCACCGACGATGACAGCCTCATAGTCGGCTTTGAGCTTCGGTGAACGCCATTGTTCACCCCAGCCCCGCTGGCCGCGCAATCCTTCGTGCAGCAGCGCCCAAGCCGAGAATTTCCGCATGTTGAGACCGATCCCTCTCTAATGGCGCTTCTAAAGGCGCAGCATCATGCCCACGCCCTCCCGCAGGACACGAGCATCGGCGCGGCGCGCCGTTTGAATCCACCCGACATGGCCCGAGACACCGGCGCCACAAACGACTCCAGCGCCTGATGTCGCTTTATTGAAAGCTAATGCCGTTTTCAGGCAATATCGCCGCCACCGCGTTTGCGACACTTTCCGACGCTGCTCCCCTTCCCTCCCGAGGACCCCATGCAGACCGCTGACACCCGGCAGTTTCTCTCCGAGCTGATCGCACGGCGACGGCCCGGACACAGCCTGGAACAGGCGTTCTACACCAGCCGCGAAGTCTTCGAGGCGGATCTTAAACTGATCTTCGGTCGTCACTGGATCTATGTCGGTGTGGAGGCCGAGATTCCGCACGCGGGCGATGTCATGACATTCGAGATTGGCAGCGCGTCGGTGCTGATTGTGCGCGACGATGATGAGCAGATCCATGCTTTTCACAATGTCTGCCGCCACCGCGGCGCGCGCCTGGTGCAGACCCGCCATGCCAATGTCGGCAATCTCGTCTGCCCGTATCACGCCTGGGCGTATGGCCTCGACGGCAAGCTCAAGCATGCCAGCCACATGGCGCACGACTTCGACAAGTCCTGTCACGGACTCAAACCGGTGCACGTGCATTCCGTTTCGGGCCTGCTTTTCATCTGCCTGAGCCCGCGGCCGCCGGCCGACATTCAGGAACTCGACGCGGTCATGGCGCCCTACCTGCGTTCCCATGCCCTCAAGGACTGCAAGGTGGCCGCTTCGACCGAGCTCATCGAGCATGGCAACTGGAAACTCACGATGGAGAACAATCGTGAGTGCTATCACTGCGTCGGCAATCACCCGGAGCTGACCGTCTCGCTGGCCGCGTATCACTTCGGATTCGATCCTGACGGACTCACCGCCAACGAGCGCGAGCAGGTCGAGCAGTATCTGCAGATGGTGAAGGACACCCAGCAGGAATGGGAAAGCTGCGGTCTGCCTTCCTGCGAAGTCGAGCACCTGGATGATCGCGTGACCGGCTATCGCACCGAGCGGTTGCCGCTGGATCAGTCCGGTGAGAGCCAGACGCTCGACACCATGGCTGCGTCCCAACGCCTGCTGGGCACGATGACCGATGCCCGATCCGGCGGGCTGCACTTCTGGACCCAGCCGAACTCCTGGCATCACTTCATGAGCGATCACGTGGTGACCTTCTCGGCCATCCCGATCTCGCCCGAGAGCACGCTGCTGCGGACCACCTGGCTGGTGCACAAGGATGCCGTCGAAGGTGTCGACTACGATGTCAGCAATCTGACGGCCGTGTGGGAAGCCACCAACCGCCAGGATGCGCACCTCGTGGAGCTGGCGCAGACCGGCGCGCGCAGCCCGGCTTATGAAGGTGGACCGTACTCGGTCTACACCGAGGGCCTGGTGGAAAAATTCACGCGCTGGTACATCGGCCGGCTTTCGGCTGAACTCGAGATCGAGGCACCCGGCGCAGCCGCGCCGGCCGTGAGCGTGCCGGTCGCAGAACAGGTGGTCGCCGCGCCGGCTGTCACGACCGCTCCGGCCGTCACGCAGTATACCATCGAATTTACCCGCTCGGGCCGCAGCATCACCTGCGCGGCGGACACCTTCATCCTGACCGCCGCCAACAACGCCGGCGTGCGCCTGCCCTGCTCCTGCACCAAGGGCATGTGCGGCACCTGCAAGAGCAAGTTGCAGTCGGGCACCGTGGACATGAAACACAACGGCGGCATCCGCCAGCGCGACATCGACCAGGGCATGATCCTGACCTGCTGTTCACGGCCGACCAGCGATCTGGTCATCGATCGGTAGGGAGAAGGCGCGTGGATCTGGGGGGTCTCAGCCAGTTCGGTTTCGTGACGTTGCCGAACTACTCGCTGATCGCCTGCGCCAATGCCATCGAGGCGCTGCGCATGGCCAATCGCGTGAGTGCGCGCAACGCCTACCGATGGCAGGTGCTGACGCCCGATGGCGCACCGGCGCGTGCCAGCAACGGCATGAGCCTGACGCCGACCGCGCCGCTTGGCGGCGCACGCTCACTGGACATCGTATTCGTCTGCGGCGGCCTGGATGTGCGTCGATCGACCGGGCGCGGCGTGCTGGCGGCGCTGCGGCGCCTGGCGCGCGAGCAGGTGCCGCTCGGTGCGCTGTGCACAGGCAGCTTCGCGCTCGCGGAAGCCGGACTGCTTTCCGGTTATCGCTGCGCCATCCACTGGGAGAACCTGAGCGCGATCCGCGAGGAATTTCCCGACATCCAGTTTCTGGACGACCTCTACGCCATCGACCGCGACCGGATCACCTGCACGGGCGGCGTGGCGCCACTCGATCTGATGCTGATGCTCATTCGTGCGCGGCTGGGCGCCACCATCGCCGATCGCGTCGCCAATCAGTTCATCGTCGAACGCGGCCGGCGCGCCAGCGAGCACCAGCCCTACTCGAGCAGCATTCCCTCGGGCGCCGCGCACGAGCGACTCGAATCGGCCGTGCGGCTGATCCAGGGCAAACTCGATGAACGCCTGCGCATCGGCGCGGTGGCCACCCAGGTGGGCCTGTCGACACGGCAGCTCGAGCGCCTGTTCAAGCAGCATTTCGGACAGACCCCGGCCGCGCTCTGGAAGCGCTGGCGGCTCGAACGGGCTCGCGCGCTGCTCACCCAGACGGCCATGCCCATCACCGATGTCAGCATCGCCTGCGGTTTCAGCACCGCGGCCCATTTCTCCACGGCGTATCGGCACCATTTTGGCTGTACGCCCAGCACCGAGCGCGCGGTGTCATGAACGCGTATCCAGGGCAGCAGCCCAGCTCACATAACAGGCAGAAGCAGGCATGAAAAAAGTCGCGCGCGTGGTTGTCATCGGGGGCGGCGTGGTGGGCGTCGGCACGCTCTATCACCTCGTCAAGAAGGGCTGGTCGGATGTCGTCCTGATCGAGCGCAAGGAACTGACATCGGGTTCCACCTGGCACGCGGCAGGGCTTTTGCCGCTATTCAACGTCAGCTATTCGAACGGGCAGCTGCACAAGTACTCGGTCAAACTCTACAAGTCGCTGCAGGCCGAAACCGGCCAGGATGTGGGGTTCCGCCAGGTCACCAACATCCGGCTGGCGTGTTCGAAGGACCGCCTCGATGAATTCAAGTATTACGCGGGTGTCGCTTCGACGATCGGCGTCGATGTGCGCTTCCTGACACCAGCTCAGCTCAAGGAGATCTGGCCGCTGTGCAATGTCGAGGGCGTGCTCGGCGCCATCCAGCATCCCGACGATGGCTACATCCAGCCCGCCGATCTGACCCAGGCTTTCGCCAAGGGCGCGCGCGCCGGGGGCGCCGAGATCTATCGCAACACCGTGGTGACGGGCATCGAGCAGCGTCGCGGCGGCGAGTGGCTCGTGAAGACCGACAAGGGCGATGTGCTGTGCGAACACGTGGTCGCGGCCACCGGCAATTTCGCACGCAAGACCGGTGAGATGGTCGGACTGGATGTGCCCGTGATCCCGGTCGAACACCAGTACATCGTCACCGAGCCGCACCCGGCGATCCTCGAGCGCAAGCGCCAGGGGCTGCCCGAGATGGGTGTGCTGCGCGAATCCGACGCCTCTTATTATATGCGCGAGGAGGCGGGCGGCCTGCTGCTCGGCCCCTACGAGAAGGGCGCGCCCTGCTGTTATGTCGACGCGCCGTCCGCCGAATCCGAATACGAGCTCTTTCCCGAGGATCTCGATCGGCTGGGACCTCACATCGAAGCAGCCATCCATCGCGTACCAGCGTTCGCCGAGGTGGGTCTGAAGAAGATCTACAACGGCGCGATTGCTTACACGCCCGATGGCGGACCCATCGTCGGTCCGGCCTGGGACCTCAGGAATTTCTGGCTCAACGAAGGCCACAGCTTTGGCGTCACGGCCGCGGGCGGCGCCGGCTGGCAGCTGGCGGAATGGATGGTCGAGGGCGAGCCGAGCATCGACATGATGGGAGTCGACCCGCGCCGGTTTGGTCCCTATGCCTCGCGCGGCTATCTGCGCAAGAAAAATGAGGAGGCGTATGCGGCGGTGTTCACGGTCCACTATCCGGACGAAGAACGCCCTGGTGCGCGGCCGCTTAAGCAATCGCCCTGCTATGACCGCATGAAGGCCAAGGGCGCTGTCTTCGGCACCGTGTACGGCTGGGAGCGGCCGGGTTGGTTCGCGCCCGAAGGCTACGGCCTGGACGACAAGGCCCTCGCCAGGCCCGGCGTGCTGCTGAACGAAAACTTCGCGCCGCCGCCGGCCGGTGCGCGGCCGCGCGAACGCTGGAGCTTCCGCCGCTCGAACTATTTCGAACATGTCGGCAACGAATGCCAGCACGTCACCAACGGCGTGGGCCTGCTCGACATGAGCGCCTTTGCAAAATTCGAAGTTGCAGGGACCGGCGCCGAGCAGTGGCTCGACTGGATTTTCGCCAATCGCATGCCGAAGAAAATCGGCGGCATGGCGTTATGCCACCTGCTGACCTCGCGCGGCGGCGTGCGTACCGAGGCAACTGTTTTCCGCGAAGGCCCGCAACAGTTCTACCTGGTATCCGCCGGCGCGTTCGAGCGCCATGATTGGGACTACTTCCAGAAGCTGCTGCCAACCGATGGCTCGGTGCGCATGCAGAAGGTCACGACGCAGTACGGGGTGTTCGTGCTGGCGGGCCCGCGCTCGCGCGATCTGCTGCAGAAACTGACCGACGCGGATCTGTCCAATGCCGCCTTCCCGTGGCTCACGGGCAAGCCGATCAGTGTGGGCATCACGCAGGCGCGCGCGCTGCGCGTCAATTTCGTCGGCGAACTGGGCTGGGAACTGCATCATCCGATCGAGATGCAGAACGCGCTGTTCGACCTGTTGTTTGCCGCGGGCGCGGAGTTCGATCTGAAGCCCTTCGGCATCAAGGCCATGGATTCGCTGCGCCTGGAGAAATCCTATCGACTGATCCCGCGCGAGATGTCGGTGGAGTACTCGATTCTCGAATCCGGCCTCGATCGCTTCGCGCGTCTCGACAAGGGCAACTTCCTCGGCCGCGATGGACTCGTGGCCTGGCAACGGACCGGATTCAGCAACCGCTTCGTAACGCTCGAGGTGCACGGTGTGACCGACGCCGATGCACGCGGCTCCGAGCCGATTCATCACAAGGGACAGCTCGTCGGCCGCACCACTTCCGGCGGCTACGGCTGGCGCCTCGGCAAATCGCTTGCCCTGGGGATGGTTGCACCCGCGCTGGGCGACCTCGGCACCGAACTCGAAGTGACCATTCTCGGTGACCGCTACAAGGCCACTGTCATCGAGGAGTCCCCGTTCGATCCGAAGAACGAACGGCTGCGGGCCTGAGCTACCGTCGCGGCCTCGACAGCAACAACGTCGGCTCGCCGCTGAAGCTGATCGTCAGCGGGCTCCCATAGCCGTTGCGCTCGGCAAGGCGGATGGACGCTTCGTTCTCAGGGGAAATGAGGCAGACCGAGCGGGCGACCGTTACATTGGCATCGAGCCACGCCAGCGCGGCCGCCAAGGCCTCGCTGGCGAATCCGCGACCGTGCGCCCAGGTGGCAAACACCCAGCCAGCCTCCGGTAAGTCTGCGATCGATGGCTCGATCTGGCGACGAAAGTCGGCGAAGCCGAGATCGCCGACGAAGCGGCCGCTGCTTTTCTCCCGGACGGCCCAGTAGCCGTAACCCAGCAAGGGCCACGTGCCGCCATAGCGCAGCAGCCGCATCCAGCTGTCCTGGGCGCTCGAGGGACGACCCGTGATATGCCTGACGACTTCCGGGTCCGCCCACATCGCCGCAAGCGCTTCGAAGTCGTCGATCGTGTGGGCGTCGAGAATGAGACGCTCGGTCTCGATGCGGATGGGTTGCCCGGATGGCACGTCGACTCAGTCCGTGCCCGATGCAGGGTTGTATTTCTGCAGGAATTCCGCCGTGGCCTTCAGCATCGTCGTGCGCGTCGCCTCACGCGAAAGGAAGTGATCTTCCTTGTCGAGCTCGATGTATTCGACCGTCTTGCCCGCGCTTTTGAGTGCCGATGCCATTTGCTGACTCTGCGTGATCGGCACCCGGGTGTCATCCTTCCCATGGATCAGGAGCACCGGCCCACTCGCGCGCGACGCGAAATGCGCTGGCGAGATCGGATCCAGTGTCTGCGGACTGCCCACATCCACGCCCGCCAATTTGAGCCACTCGCGATAGGCGGGACTCTTCAAGCCCCAGTTTTCTACGAGCCAGAGATCAAAGCTGACCAGGTTCGAAGGCCCGGAGACCGATACGGCGCAGCGATAAATGCCCTGCTGCACTGTCACACCGGCGAGCGCAGCGTATCCGCCGTAGCTGTCGCCGACGATGCAGACGCGCCTGGGATCGATGATCTGTTGCTTCGCCAGTTCACTGATGCCGTCCGAGATGTCAGTCAACATCTTCCGGCCCCACTCGCCGTAGCCTGCTTGGCGAAAGGCGGTGCCGTAACCGCTGGAGCCACGGTAATTCGGCTGGAACACCGCGTAGCCTAAGGACGCCAGGCCCTGCGCCCACCAGTCAAATCCGATGGTGTCCTCGACATCGATCGGCCCCCCATGTGGCAATACCACCAGCGGCAAGCCCTTGGTTGCACGACCCGCCGGCAGCGTCAGTATGCCCTCCAGGGCCAGGCCATCTGCCGCCTGGTAACTGATGGCCTGTACCGAGCCGACATCGTCGGGCTTGATGGCGGCGTAGCTGTAGCCGATGGGATCGGCATGATGGGTGGCCGTATTGACGAACCAATAGGTACCCGAATCCCGTGTCCCCTGGGTCTCGACGATCATTCGATCGAGCTGAGGTGTAAAGGATGTCAGACGGACGCGCTGCTGCGGAAAGGCGCGCCGCGTTATATCGAACCGATGTTGAGCGTTGGCATCGAACAACAGCTCGCCTGGTTCTTCTTTAATGGCGGCACCCAGCATCAAGCCCGTCACCGGATCGAAATGGTAGCCGCGAATGTGATGATCCCGGAGCAGATCCTCGGCTTTCCCATCGGTGAGATTGAACTCCTGGATCCGATCCACATCGCCCGTGCGATCGGCATACGCCACGGTGCCCGCAATCCGGCCCGGGCCGACCATGCCAACCTGCGCAGTCGCCGAATGTACGGTGACCACGGCCTTGCCGTCCTTCGCTGGGTGCAGTGACCAATCCTCGGTGGAGGGCGTGTACTCCGAGTGCGCCAGCACGTCTCCCCCAGGCGTCACGATCCAATCTTCGTCGTACTGGCTGCCGTGCGCGACGAGTTCGGGCTTGCCGCTATCGAGATCGACACGATAGAGGTCCGGGATGGTGCGCTCGCGGATGTACCCCGTGTCGGAGAATCCGCGCGTGCGTTCACGCGTAATCCCGCTGAAGTATCCGTACCAGTGACCATTGAGATTGGCGGCGCCGGAATAACCCAGCACCGTGTGCTCGATGTTGTCCGACTTCTGAAAAACGACCCACGGTTGAGCATCGTTCAGGCCGACATGGATAACGCCATACAACTCAGCGCGGCTTACGAAGTCAGGCCGCAACTCCGCCGTGGCGCTGATCATGACCAGCACATGGTCGTCGCCCGCCCACCAGACATCTCGCACTTTGTCGTCGCCGACTGCAATCGCCTTAAGCGTGTGGTTACCATCGAGTGCGACCACCAGTAACTGCCGCTTGTCGCCAACCACGCCGATCATTGCGACGCGCCGTCCCGAGGGAGATAGACGCATCAACTCGACCTGCGGCAGTTTGCCATACAGCTCGAGCGCTGGCGCGGCATACCCGGCAGGCATCGCCATCAATCCGACAGACGCGAAAGTCACGAACAGCAGTTCGTGGATTCGACCGACGGCTGATTTCATCCGACCCTCTGTGATCGCGGCGCTGACACCCACGCGCGCCATTGTTTGAGGATTGTGCGAAAGAGAGTCTTACCAATTCGTTACGGCTGGGCGGAACTGTGCAGCGCTTCCCAATTGGCTCGCACGCTATTCAACGTAATCAGCGCCAGGGTTATTTTGTCGCTTTACCTGCCAAAGCCCGCACGATCTCGTTCTCGTCGCAGACGCCGCTGATGACGCCGTCCTCGGCCAGCAGTACCGGGTGGCCGCTCGCCTGGCGCAAGCGAATGAGCCGATGCAGCGGCAGTGAGATCGAGGCGATCATCATTTCTCCGGCCGCACCCAGGGCGCCGTTGTCGGCATCATGCACGGCGAAAGCGGATTCGATTCCGTCGACGCGCACCGCGCTGCAGGCGCCGCGCGCATCGAGCGTAACCTGGTAGCGTCGCGCCGTGTCGAGCCAGAGGTGCTCGCCCTCCCGCACCAGCTCCTCGTGGGTGCGCATGACCATGCCGCCCGTGAGCACGTTCAGCGGATTCATGTGGCGCACGAACTCGGTCACGTAGTCATTGATCGGCCGCAGCACGATATCCCGCGGCGCGCCGGTCTGTACGATGCGGCCGCCCTCGAGAATAGAGATGCGGTTGCCGAGCTTGAGTGCTTCATCCAGGTCGTGACTGACGAACAGGATCGTCTTGCGTACCTGCCGCTGCAGCATCAGCAGCTCATCCTGCAGCTTGCTGCGGATCAGCGGGTCGAGCGCCGAGAAGGGCTCGTCCATCAACAGTATGTCGGCCTCGGTGGCGAACGCACGTGCCAGTCCGACTCGCTGCTGCATGCCGCCGGAGAGCTCGCTCGCGTAGCGATCGGCCCAGTCCTTCAACCCCACCAGCGCGAGCTTCTCATCGACGATACGCCGGCGTTCGTCCACGGCGACGCCGCGCAGCTCGAGTCCTAGCCCGACGTTCTCGCGCACCGTGCGCCATGGCAGCAGCGCGAACTGCTGGAACACCATGGCAACGCGCTGGCGCCGTACCTGGCGCAGTCGCGCGGCATCGCATGCGGCCACGTCCACCGTGGCCTCGCTGCCGCCGATCAGTACCTGCCCGCGTGTCACCGCGTTGAGCCCGTTGGCCGCGCGCAGCAGCGTTGACTTGCCCGAGCCCGACAGCCCCATGAGCACCGAGATTTCACCTGATGCCACGCTCAGCGAGGCATCAGCCACGCCGACGACGATGCCGGTGCGCTCGGCGATCTGCATGCGGGGCATGCCGCTATCGAGCAGCTCCAGCGCCCGCCGCATGGCATCGCGCTGGCCTCTGCCGCCGCTCGCCGAAGGGAAGAGGATGTCGACGTGACGAAACTCCAGCGCCGCGGTCATGAAGTGCGATGCCGGTTGGGCGGGCGGGTCACGCGATCGAGGATGACTGCCAGCAGCACGATGGCGATACCGGCTTCGAAGCCCATGCCGATCTGCACCGTGTTGAGCGCGCGCACCACCGGCACCCCAAGGCCACCGGCGCCGACCAGGGCCGCGATCACGACCATCGACAGACTCAGCATGATGCACTGGGTGATGCCGGCGAGAATGCTGGGAGCCGCCGCGGGCAGCTCGATTTTCCACAGCAGCTGCCGGCGCGTGGCGCCGAAGGCCTGCCCCGCCTCGAGCAAGGCGGTGGGCACCGACGATACGCCCAGATGGGTCAGGCGAATCGGCGCCGGCAACGCGAAGATGACCGTCGAAATCAATCCCGGTACGACTCCGAGCCCGAACAACACCAGCGTCGGAATCAGGTACACGAACGTCGGCAGGGTCTGCATCAGGTCAAGCACCGGCCGCATCAGCGCGTAGAGCCATGGCCGGTGTGCCGCGGCGATGCCGAGCGGGACGCCCAGCAGCGTCGAGACGGCGGCCGCAAAGGCCACCAGCGACAGCGTCTCGAGCGTCGCCAGCCAGTAGCCCTGATTCATGATGAACAGCAGCGCCAGCGCCACGAAGGCGGCCAGCCACACCGAACGGCGCCAGAGCCAGAGACCCACGGCAATGATCAGGATCAGCAGCGGACCGGGCACGAACTGCAGCAATTGCGTCAGGCCATCCACGCCGGCATGCACCACGGTGGAAATGCCATTAAAGAAGGCTCCGCCATGCGTCTTCACATAGGTAATGAAGGTATTCATCGAATCCCCGACCGGGATCTTTCGACGAACGATCAGGCTCTGTATCTGTGCCAGCCAACCCCCGGATGCCTGCACGGTACCGATCAGGGCGCCACCGCCGAAATTGGCGACCCCATCGAGCCACTTCGCGCTCGCGTCCGGATGCGCCGTCAGCCAGGCCACGGCCGCTTCGTGCGGATCGCGGTGCTGGTCGAGAATCGCGCTCATGAGCTCGCTCTCGAGGCCGATCGTGAAGGTCAGATTCCGCAGCAGGTGCACGACGTTCGGGCACTGCTGCGCGTAGCCGGCCCGAATATTGGTGTGAATGGTCGCGCCGCCGAAATTCGGTCCGAATACCGTGTCGCCGCCGCTCAGGTAGCGCATGTCGAAGCGCAGATTCATCGGGTGCGGTGCCCAGCCCAGAAACACGATCGGCCGGTGCGCGTTGATGGCGCGTTCCACCTCCGCCAGCATGCCCTGCTCGCTCGACTCGACGATCTTGAAGTCCCCGAGCCCGAAGGTGTCGGCGTGAATCATCCCCAGAATGAGGCGGTTACCGTCGTTGCCGGGCTCGATGCCGTAGATGGTGTGATCGAGTTCAGCCGCGAATTTGCCGATGTCGGTGAAATCGCGCAGGCCGGCTTCGTAGGCGAAGGCCGGTACGGCCAGCGTGTACTTGGCACCCGTCAGATTGATGCCCAGATCCTCGACCGAGCCTTCGTCGATATAGGACTTGCGGTCGGCCTCCTGGGTTGGCATCCAGTTGCCCATGAAGACGTCGATGTCGGCGTGCTTCATCGAGGCATAGGTGACCGGCACCGAGAGCACGGTAATGCGCGGCCGGTAACCCCGCTGCTCGAGCAGCGCCGCCGTCAAGGCGGTAGTCGCCGTCACATCGGTCCAGCCGATATCGGGCAGACGGACCTCCTGGCAACTGGCCGGCTCAGCGGCCTCCAGGGGAAGCGCGGAGGTCAGGAAAAGCAGTGCCCAGGCCAGCGCCGACGGCGCCCGCCGGTCATTGAACAGCCGTTTAAGAGTACCGACCCTTGCTTCCGGAAGGCGGTTCCCGCGGCCGCGGCACCGCGTGTACTTTTCCCTAATATTCACGCGCTAAGTAGGCTCATTCGATTATAGTCATCCATATTAAATGACGATTCAACCGGGAGTCGCAATGGCCAGAGCGCAGGGCTCCGCCGCCACTTTGGTCGATGCTGCCGGCACCCGCCGCACGCAGCTCATCGAAATGACCATCGACAGCCTCGCGGATGTGGGATACGTCGAGAGTACCCTGACCCGCATCGGCCGTCGTGCCGGCGTTTCGGCCGGCCTCGTGGCGCACTACTTCGCCGACAAGGACGGCCTGCTCGAGGCCACTTTCCGCTCCCTGGTAGCGCGCCTCGGCGCCCGCATGCGCGCCCGCATGGAGCAGGCCCATACCCCGCGCGGACGCGTGCAGGCCATCATCGACGCCAACCTGGCAGCCGAGGAGTTCGATCGGCGAACGGGAACGGCGTGGCTGGCGTTCTGGGGACAGGTGCCTCACGTCGAGCGCCTGCGCCGTGTACAGCGCGTCTATCAGCGCCGCATGCTCTCGAACCTCAACGCGGCATTGCGCACCGCGCTGGATGAAGCAGACGCGCGCAATCTTGCCTCCATGATCGCCGCCATGATCGACGGGGTCTGGCTGCGCGCGGCGTTGTCCAACTGGACCGAGGCCGACAGCGAGAGTGCGCGCGCCATGCTGGCGACCTTTGTCGATTTCCGGCTCAAGCCGCAGAACGCACCGGTGCTGGCGCCGCCCGCGAGCTTCGCGCAGCAGCGCGCGCGCGACAGCGGGGTGGTGGTGTCGATCAATCCGGCCACGGGCGAGGAACTGGCGCGGCTGCCGGCCGCGGGCGCGGCCGAAGTGGATGCGGCCGTCGCACGTGCACAGGAGGCCCAGCGCGCCTGGGGTCAGCGCAGCGGCGCTGAACGCGGACGCGTCCTGCGGCGCGCGGCTGATCTGCTGCGCACTCACAACGAGCGGCTGGCCGTGCTCGAGACGCGCGATACGGGCAAACCCATCCAGGAAACCCGCGTCGTCGATGTGGCTTCCGGTGCGGACTGCTTCGAGTACTACGCGGGACTCGCGGCGGGCATTGCGGGCGAATACCTGGACCTTGGGCGCGACGCCTTTGGCTACACGCGCCGCGAACCGCTCGGGGTCGTGGCCGGCATCGGTGCGTGGAATTATCCGCTGCAGATCGCCTGCTGGAAGTCCGCCCCGGCGCTGGCCTGCGGCAATGCGATGATCTTCAAGCCTGCCGAGCTCACGCCGCTGACGGCGATCGAGCTGGAGTCCCTGCTGCTGGAGGCAGGCTTGCCAGCCGGCCTGTTCCAGGTGGTACAGGGCTATGCGGACACCGGCAGGCTGCTGACGCGGCACCCGCATATCCGCAAGGTATCGCTGACCGGTGAGGTCGGCACGGGCAAGGCCGTGATGGCCGATGCGGCCTCGACACTCAAGGCGGTCACGCTCGAGCTCGGCGGCAAGTCGCCGCTGATCATCTTCGACGATGCGGATCTCGAGAACGCGGTCTCCGGCGCCATGCTCGGCAACTTCTACTCGGCCGGCGAGGTGTGCTCGAACGGCACTCGCGTATTCGTGCACCGGAAGCTGCGCGCGCGCTTTCTCGAACGGCTGCAGCAGCGCGTCCAGGCCATGCGCGTGGGAGATCCCATGCGGGATGACACGCAGGTGGGTTCGCTCATCAGCGCCGAGCATCTCGAAAAGGTCATGGGCTACATCGCGCGCGGCCGTGCCGAAGGCGCGCGTCTGCTGGTCGGCGGCCATCGGGTCGTTGACGGCGACCTCGCCAGCGGCAACTTCGTGGCACCGACGGTGTTCACCGACTGTCACGACGACATGGCGGTGGCACGCGAGGAGATCTTCGGTCCTGTCATGTCGGTGCTGGCCTTCGATGAGGAGGAGGAAGTGATCGCGCGCGCCAACGCCACGCCCTACGGCCTGGCAGCGGGCGTGTTCACGCGAGACCTGACGCGCGGACACCGCGTGATTGCACGCCTCGAGGCCGGCACCTGCTGGATCAACCACTACAACGTGACCCCGATCGAACTGCCGTTCGGCGGCGTGAAGCTTTCGGGCCTGGGCCGCGAGAATGGCCGCGCAGCCATCGATCACTACACTCAGCTCAAGAGCGTCTATGTCGCGATGAGCGATGTGGCATCGCCCTACTGAGGTACGAACGGCGATGCGGCGCGAGGAATTCGACTATGTGATCGTCGGGGCAGGATCGGCAGGCTGCGTGCTCGCCAATCGCCTCACCGAAGATGGACGCCACTCAGTGCTGCTGCTGGAGTACGGTGGCTCGGATCGCTCGGTATTCATACAGATGCCCAGCGCCCTGTCGATTCCGATGAACACCGAGAAGTATGCCTGGCGCTACCACTCGGAGCCCGAGCCGGATCTTGGCGGACGCCGCATCTATACGCCGCGCGGCAAGGTTCTCGGCGGCTCCTCCTCCATCAACGGCATGGTCTACGTGCGCGGCAACGCGCGCGACTTCGACGGCTGGGAACAGCAGGGCGCCGCCGGCTGGGACTATCAGCACGTACTGCCCTATTTCCGCCGTGCCGAACATCGCGCCGAAGGAGGCGATGCCTATCGCGGCGATCAGGGGCCGCTGGGCACCTCCTACGGCTCGCTTCACAATCCGCTGCATGCCGCCTGGCTGGCAGCGGCGCGGGAAGCCGGCTACCCGGCGACCGGCGACATCAACGGCTTTCAGCAGGAAGGATTCGGCCGCATGGACATGACGGTCCAGGATGGCCGGCGTGCCAGCGCAGCCAATGCGTATCTGCGGCCGGCGATGTCGCGCCAGAATCTCACCGTGCGGACTCACGCCCTGGCGACGCGGATCCTGTTCGACGGCCGGCGCGCCAGCGGCGTGCGCTACCTCCAGGGGGATACGGCGAGCGAAGCCATCGCACGGCGCGAACTGATCGTATCGGCTGGATCGATCAACTCGCCGCAACTATTGAAGGTCTCGGGCGTGGGACCCGCCGCTGAACTCACGGCACTGGGCATTCCGGTGATTCACAACCTCCCCGGCGTAGGGGAGAATCTGCAGGATCACCTGGAGTTCTACTTCCAGGTGGCTTCCCTCGAGCCGGTGACCCTGTACTCAGTGATGAATCCGTGGTCGAAGGCCCTCATCGGCGCGCGCTGGCTGCTGCGCCATGACGGCCTCGGCGCCACCAATCACTTCGAGACCTGCGGCTTCATCCGCAGCCGTGTGGGCATTCCTTATCCCGACATCCAGTATCACTTCCTGCCGATGGCGGTCAGCTACGACGGGTCCAACCAGGCAACGCAGCATGGCTTCCAGGCGCACGTTGGGCCGATGCGCTCGAAGAGCCGGGGCTCAGTTCGACTGGCCTCCGGCGATGCCCGGCAGGCCCCGAAGATCCGCTTCAACTACATGAGTCACCCGGACGATTGGGTCGAGGTACGTGCCTGCGTGCGACTGACGCGCGAGATCTTTGCGCAACCGGCCTTCAATCGTTATCGCGGAGAGGAGATCCAGCCAGGAGCGGCCGCGCAGAGCGATGAGCAGATCGATGCCTTCATTCGCGAGAAAATCGAGACTGCCTATCATCCCTCCTGCAGCTGCAAGATGGGCGCGAGCTCGGATCCGAATGCCGTGGTCGATCCGCAGGCACGCGTCATCGGACTCGAGGGGCTGCGCGTGGTGGATTCGTCCATCATGCCGAGCATCACCAACGGCAACCTCAACGCCCCCACCATCATGATCGCAGAAAAGGTCTCCGACCTGATCCGTGGCGTCACGCCGTTGCCGGCCGCGAATGTCCCCGTTTACTCAGCGACCAACTGGGATTCGGCGCAGCGCTGATCCAGTCGATCCAGTCAAGATGCAAATCACCACGACCAACGTCGAACTGACCATAGACGGCTATCCTTGCCGAACTTATGTCGCAGCACCGAAGCCGGCGTCGTCGGGCACGAAGTATCCGGGCATCGTGCTGTACTCGGAGATCTTCCAGCTGACGGGGCCGATTTGCCGAACCGCAAACCGATTGGCCGGACATGGATTCGTGGTGGCGGCGCCCGAGATCTACCATCGAACATGTCCGCCCGGGCTAGTCATTGCCTACGACGACCCAGGCCGCATGCATGGCAATTATCTTGCCCACACCACACCAGTGGCACATTTCGACGCCACCGCTCGCGCCGTGTTCGATCACTTCGAAACGCGTCGCGATATGAAGCAGAATTCCTCGGGTATCGCGGCGGGAGCCATCGGCTTCTGCATCGGTGGCCACCTGGCGCTTCGAGCCGCACTGGATCCGAGATGCCGCGCAGCGGTGTGTGCCTATCCCACCGGCTTGCACAATGGCAACCTGGGAGCCGACCCGGATGCGGCCACGCTCGTGCGACTATCCGAAATGAAGGCAGAACTGCTGTTGGTATTCGGCGATGTCGACCCACATGTACCCGCCACTGCCCGAAGCGTGATCCGTTCGGCGCTGCAAGCGTCGGGTGCAAGGCACGTTTATCTTGAACTGCCTGGCGAACACGCCTTCATGCGCGATGAGGGCGCGCGATACGATCCCGAGATGGCGGATCGGGTGTTCGCAGAGGCGATCGCGCTTTTCCGTCGAACGCTGGGTTGATCGTCAGAGGTCGCCTCTAACCCGGGCGGCGCGGACGCTGCTTCGCTGACACGGACTTGATGATCAGCTGTCGGCGCTGCCGGGAATCAATGGGCTGGCCGGCAAGCTTCGAGGCCGCGGCGATCAGTGCTTCGATCTCTTTGGAGCCGATGTCTGCGGCCTCCCGCAACACGATGTGCCGCACGCGGGTGCCGCTGCCCTTGAGGATCTTCTTTGGGTCCGCAAGGCGAGCACCGTGGAGGAAGAACAGCGTGACCCATCGCGGATACAGCGCAATCGAAATGACCACCTCGGACGCACGCGCGCTGGGACCAAAGCCGATCGCGATTGCCAGCTGCTGCGCCGGCGTGGGCTCCATCGGAACCGACTCAGACCATAGAGTCCGCGGATGCCGCCTTCTTGCGCGCGATGTAATCAAGCAGTGCTTCATCGATCGCCGGATCAAGCGGCGGCTCGACGTATTCCGCGAGCTGCTTCTTCCACAGCGCGTTGGCGCGTTTCGTCATGTCGCTGGCGCCTTCCGCTTCCCATTGCTCGTAGCTGTTGTTATCGGCCAGCGGTGAGCGATAGAAGGCGTTCTCGAAGTTCGCCTGCGTGTGAGCGCAGCCGAGGAAGTGCTTTCCGGGTCCGACTTCGCGGATCGCATCGAGCGCCTGGCCATTCTCCGAGAGATCCACGCCCGCGAGCAGGGTATGCATCATGCCGGCCTGGTCGGCATCCATGACGAATTTCTCGTAGCCCATGGAGAGGCCGCCTTCGAGCCACCCGGCGACATGCAGCATGAAGTTGACACCGGCCAGGCAGCTGGGAAGAAGCGTGTTGGCGGACTCGAATGCTGCCTGCGCATCCGGGATCTTCGAGGCGCACAGGCTGCCGCCCGAACGGAACGGAACGCCCAGACGCCGCGCCAGCGCAGCCATTGAATAGAGCACGAGCGCCGGTTCCGGTGTCCCGAAGGTCGGGGCGCCTGACTGCATCGATACCGATGAGGCAAAGCTGCCGAGGATTGCGGGTGCGCCCGGGTTCAACAGCTGCACGAAAGCCAGGCCCGCCAGGGCTTCGGCCAGCGTCTGCGCCACCGTACCGGCGACCGTGACCGGCGACATGGCGCCCGCGAGGATAAACGGCGTGACGATCACGGCCTGATTGGTGCGCGCATAGACCTTGAGCGCGCCGAGCATGGTCGCGTCGTAGGTCATCGGCGAATTGACGTTGATCAGGCTGGTGATCATCGTCTTGGGACGGCCGGTCATCGGATCTTCCAGCTCGGCGCCAAAGACGATCTTCGCCAGCTCGACCGAATCGGCCGCGCGATCCGGATGCGTCACCGAGCCCATGAACGGCTTGTCGCTGTACTTGAGATGGCTGTACACCATATCGAGGTGGCGTTTGTTTACCGGCAGATCGACCGGCTCACAGATCGTGCCGCCCGAGTGGTGCAGCGAATTGGCCATGTAGGTGAGCTTGACGAAGTTGCGGAAATCCTCGATGCGCGCGTAGCGCCGGCCTTCGTCCAGATTACGGACGAAGGGTGATCCATAGGCGGGCGCGAACACGGTGTTCTTGCCGCCGATCAGAACGCTGCGTGCCGGATTGCGCGCATGCTGCGTGAACTCGCGCGGCGCGGTGCGCTGGATCAGGCTGCGGCACATGCCGCGCGGAAAACGCACTCGCTCATCTTGCACGTCCGCGCCGGCGGCCTTCCAGATCGACAGTGCCTCGGGATCGTCGCGAAAGTCGATGCCGATCTCCTCGAGGATCGTGTCGGCGTTGCGCTCCATGAGGGTGAGGCCCTCTTCATCCAGCACTTCGTAGTATGGAATCTTGCGCGTGATGTAGGGGACCGAAGAGGCGGCTCGTGCGGCACGAGAGGCACGCTTGGCATCCCGTCCGCTGGGACGTCGACCGCGGCTGGGTTCCGCCGCTGGTGCCGCTGGTTGCGGATCATTCATGATTTCCCCCCTGGAGTGATGTCCACCGTCATTGTAACTACTCGGCCTTGGCCGGTTCCGGGCGCCGCGGCCGACGGCCGCGGGTCTGGCCCTGGGCCGAGGATTCCTTGGGCGCCGGCAGATCGACCACGCGCCGCAGGTTCGTATATGGCGCGGTCTTGTGCGGAATCGCCATCGCCTCGACGAAATGCTGCTGGAAGCGCGGCTCGATCGCGGTCTCCATTTTCTCGATGCGACGCACCAGCGTTTCTATGACGGCACGCGAGGTGGCATCGAGCAGCGCGATACGCGCGCCGGTACCCGCGGCATTGCCCGCCGAACGCACCTGGCTCAGATCGCAGTCGGGAATCATCCCCAGGATAGTGGCGTACTTGACGTCGATGTGGCTGCCGAAGGCGCCGGCAAGGCGGATGGCATCCACCTGTTCGATCCCGAGACGTTCCATCAGCAGCGCGATGCCTGCATAGAGCGCCGCCTTCGCCAACTGGATGGCACGTACATCGTTCTGCGTGATGCGCAGTTCGGGAGTGCCGCGATGCAGGACATAAGCGAAGGTGCGGCCATTGGGCACCACGCGGGGTGAGCGGGCCGCGAGCTCACCGTCGACGACACCATCCTGGTTGATGACGCCGGCCAGATACATTTCCGCAATGATCTCGATGATGCCGGACCCACAGATGCCGGTAACGCCGAGCTCGGCCGTCGCCTGCTCGAAGCCGGCCTCGTCGGACCAGAGATCCGAGCCGATGACTTTGAACCGCGGCTCGAGTGTCTCGCGGCTGATGCGGACCCGTTCGATGGCGCCGGGCGCCGCGCGCTGGCCGCAACTGATCTGCGCTCCCTCGAACGCGGGTCCGGTGGGGCTCGAGCAGGCTACGATGCGTGTGCGATTGCCCAGCACTATTTCCGCGTTGGTGCCCACATCCACCAGCAGGGTCATGCGATCCGATAAGTCGGGACGCTCGGCCAGCACCATGCCGGCCGCATCGGCGCCCACGTGTCCGGCAATGCAGGGCAGGACATAGACGCGCGCATTGCGATTGAGCTTCAGATCGATGGCGTTGGCGCGCAAAGTGAGCGAGTGATCGGTCGCCAGCGCAAACGGCGCGCCGCCGAGCTCGACCGGATCGATGCCCAGCAGCAGGTGATGCATGATGGGATTGCCGACGATGGTCGCTTCCAGAATATTCTCTACCGAGGTTCCCGCGACACGGGCCACGTCCGCGGCGAGCGCGCTGAGCGCTTCGCGCACCGCCACGGTCATGAGCGCCGCGCCACCCGGGTTCATCATCGAGTAGGACACGCGGCTCATCAGATCTTCGCCAAAGCGGATCTGGGGATTCATGACGCCCGCGGAAGCGACCACGTCACCGCTGAGAAGATCGCACAGATGCGCCGCGATGGTGGTCGATCCGACATCGACCGCAAGACCGAAGACCTGTTCGTGCAGCCCCGGCCAGACGCCGATGATCTGTTTTCCGGCATGAACCGCGACTGTTACCTGCCAGCCGCCGGCGCGCAGTGCAGGCTGCAGAGTCTGCAGCACCGACAGATCGCAGCTGAGGTTCGTCAGGCGCCACTCGAGCTCGAGCGCATCGTAGAGCCGGCGCAGATCGCCGGACGGATCGTGCATATCCGGCGGCTGCACCTGTACATAGTGCAGGCGCACCACGGGATGCAGCTCGATGGCGCGAACTTCGGCATCCTTACGTACGACCTGCCGATGTACCTGGCTGCTGGCCGGTACATCGATGACGACATTGGCTTCCACCAGTGCCGCGCAGGAAAGCCGGCGTCCTTCGAGCATCGGCATGCGCTTGGCGTAGCGCTCCTCGGTCACGCTGAACGGCGAGAGGCTGGCACGCGATGAGGTCAGTCCGTGCTTGGCAAACTCGCCCTCCGCGACCACGACCTGGCAGCGACCGCAGAGGCCACGGCCGCCGCAGACCGAATCGATATCGACCCCCAGCGCGCGCGCAGCTGTCAGCACCGGCGTGCCCACCGGAAAGTGCCCCCGCTTTCCCGAGGGCATGAAGACGACCAGCGGATCTTCGGTCAGCACCATGATGCGCTAGCTTTGTGTCGCACGCCGACGGTGGCCGCCCTCACGACGGCCGCGCGGCGCCTCGCCCGCGACCCCGGCCGCAGCGCTGCCGGCCGGCGGCGGCTCGCGAAAGCGGCGGATCCAGCGCGCGCAATCCGGGTCGTGACCCATCATGACATCGGCGCCCATGCAGGCGCGGACCACATCGAGATGCAGCGGATTGGTGATCGCCGAGGTCATGCCGGCGCCAATCGCCATGGTCAAGAATGCCGCGTTGATGCCATCGCGATTCGGTAGCCCAAAGCTGATGTTGGAAGCACCACACGAGGTATTGACCTTCAGTTCGGTACGCAGGCGGTGCACCAGGCGCATGACCTGTACGCCGGCCTGGTTGATGGCGCCAATCGGCATCACCAGCGGATCGACCACGATGTCGGCGGCTGGAATGCCATAGTCCGATGCGCGGTCGACGATCTTTTTCGCGACCGCGTAGCGCACGTCCGGGTCCTCCGAGATGCCGGTTTCATCATTGGAAATGGCGATCACGGCCGCGCCGTGCTTCTTCACCAGCGGCAGCACGGCTTGCAGCCGTTCCTCTTCTCCGGTCACCGAATTGACCAGCGCCTTGCCTTTGTAGACGGCGAGACCAGCCTCCAGCGCCGCGACGATGGAGGAATCGATCGACAGCGGCACATCGGTGATCGACTGCACCAGCTGGATCGCGCGCGCCAGGATCGCCGGTTCGTCCGCCAGGGGAATTCCCGCGTTGACATCAAGCATGTGGGCGCCCGCCTCCACCTGCGCGCGCGCATCGGCTTCGACGCGGGTGAAGTCACCTGCCGCCATTTCAGCCGCGAGAATCTTTCGGCCGGTGGGATTGATGCGTTCGCCGATGATGACGAAGGGCCGGTTGAAGCCAATGACGACTTCCCTGGTGGCGGAACTGATAACGGTGTCGGTCATGATGCGGTCCTGTGAGAAGGCTTGATGGTGTCGCGCTCGGGATACCAGGGGGCGCGGCCCTTGAGAATGCCGGATCGATCGATAACCTCGGCCACCGATTCTTCCTGCCGATATGCCATGACGTGCACGCCGCTGATGCCGCGAATCTCGCGGATCGCCTGAATCAGCTCGACGCAGATGTTGCGTCCCTCGCGTGCCTGGTCCTGCGCTCCGTTCAGGCGCGCAATCAACGCGTCGGGCACGGCCATGCCCGGCACATGCGTGCGCATCCACTCTGCCGCCTTGGCCGAGCGCAGCGGCCCGACGCCGACCAGGATGTACACCTTGTCGATGAGCCCGAGCGCTTCCACCTGCTCCATAAAGCTGCGCAGCAGCGGCAGCTCGTAGCAGTACTGGGTCTGGATAAATTGGGCGCCGGCGGCGACTTTCTTGCCCAGTCTCCCTGCCCGCCACTCGTGCGGCAGGGCGCAGGGATTCTCGGCGGCGCCAAAGAACACCCTCGGCGCCGCAGTGATCTTCCGGCCACTCTGGAACTTGTGATCGTCGCGCAGCGAGCGCGCGATCTGCAGCAGCGAGACGCAATCCAGATCGAACACGGGCTTGGCCTGCGGATGATCGCCCGCCTGCACGCCGTCGCCCGTCAGGCAGAGCATGTTGCACACGCCCATGGCCGCGCCGCCCAGGATGTCGCCCTGTATGGCGATGCGGTTTTTGTCCCGACACGAGATCTGCATGATCGGGGCATAGCCCATGCGCGTCAGCAGCGCGCAGACGGCAAGGCTCGACATGTGGCAATTCGCGCCGCTGCCATCGGTGGCATTGATGGCATCCACATAACCATCGAACACGCGCGCGCGGCGATAGACATCCTCCGGGTCGGCTGAATCGGGCGGGGCAAGTTCCGTGGTGACAGCAAAGCCACCAGCCCGCAGCACGCGCTCGAAACGGCCCGGAGAGGTATGTCCGGGCAGGATCGGCAAGGGATAGCCCGGCACCGGTTCGTCTTCGAAGATCACGCGGCGCCCTTCTTTTCCCGCACCAGCCGCAGCCACGACGAGCGTCCCTGCAGGCGATGATCGACCGCGAACTGAACCGCGCTCATCGCATCGACACCGCCGGGAATCCGCCTGGCTCCGCGATAGGCCTGCACCCAGACGCAGATCATTTCCGGTCTGACTTCGCACCGATTGTCCGCACGCACGCCGCCGCAGGGCCCATTGCGCAAGGTCTTGGGACAATTCATGGGACAGGACATGCCCGTCGAACTCAACACGCACTGGCCGCACATGCGGCAATCGAACAGCAATCCCTTGACCGTTTTCTCGACTGCGGCAACGGGTCGCTCCAGACGCTCATAACCGATGGCCCGGAACACGCCGTGCATGGCGAGCAATGACCGCTCGAAGCCGCGATAGAAGGCATTCAGCCCGCGCGAGTGCTTTACCGACCACTGGCGCAGCGCGTACATCAGGATGCCTGGGAGGTGTCGCCGCCCCCGTCGCCCGCGCTTTTGAGTTCGTCCACTCCTTTGGCGCGAATCAGTCGCTCGAGATCTTCCTCGGTATAGCGCTGCTCGATTCGAGCCGCTTCGGCAGCCGCTTCGGCTTTGATGTCATCGCTGCACGGCCGCGGCGCGCCGCGCTGCCAATCGGCCAGATACGCATCCGAGCTGCCCCGTCCCGCGCGCATCGCGGCGCGATCGATCGCTTCCTGGAAGCGCGCCGAGAGCTGGATCTTCGCCGACTCCCGGCCGCGTTTGACGACCACCTGCGCGGGGATGTCGCGCCAGGAAATGATGCTCAACGCGCCCATGCGACAGCCTCCTGGCGGCGCATACCCTGGTGGCGCTGCATCGCCGCCGCCAGACTCGACCCCAGCGTGCCGTGGCCGGTCAGGCAGAGCTCGTAGCTCAATCCCAGGCGTGTCGCGATGGCGCGCGCGCGATCCTCGGCGCCGGGGGTCAGCGACTGTGACAGATAGACGAGCTTGCGATAGTTGCCGAAGTAGGTCGGAAGCAGTTCCGGGTGCCGATCCAGGCCGAGGCCGTGAATCACCAGCCGCTCGAAGTGCCGCAGCAGGAAATCAGTCAGGTAGAAAGTGCCAATCTCGGCCTCGGTCAGCCGCTCGAATACCGCCGACGTCGCCAGGAACTCGTAGCAGTGCGCGCCGGGAATGCGTTCGATGCCCTCCTGTTCGAGTACGCGATCGAGCTCGCCGCCGGTGCCACAGTCGCCGTAGGCCACGAAGATAGACTGGTAAAGTCCGCGCGCGGCCTGGATTTCTGCGCGCACGGCCGCGGGGATTTTCTCGGGGCGATTGTGCAACTCGGGTGGCAGGCAGGTCACATCCATCTGCAACCACTGGTTGGCGCGACGCAGGGCCGAGATGTCGCGCGCCAGCGCGCCGCAGGCGATGATCAGTACGCCCTGGGCTTGCTGGGCCATGATTGCAATCGCGCTCAGCTCGCCAGCGCGACGGCCCGGCGCTTCGCGATCAATCCCTTGGCCGTCTCGACGGCGATGGCGGCATCGCGGCAATAGGCATCGGCGCCAACGGCCTTGCCGAACTCCTCGTTGAGCGGCGCGCCGCCAACCAGCACGATGTAGTCGTTGCGGATGCCGCGCTCCTTGAGCGCGTCGATGACGACTTTCATATAGGGCATCGTGGTCGTCAGCAGCGCCGACATGCCGAGAATGTCAGGCTTGTGCTTCTCGAGGGCATCGAGATATTTGTCGACCGGATTGTTGATGCCGAGATCGATGACTTCGAAGCCGGCGCCCTCGAGCATCATCGACACCAGGTTCTTGCCGATGTCGTGGATGTCGCCTTTCACCGTACCGATCACGATCTTGCCGATGGGCTCGACACCCGACTCGGCCAGCAGCGGCCGCAGGATTTCCATGCCGGCCTTCATGGCGTTGGCGGCCAGCAGCACTTCCGGCACGAACAGAATGCCATCCCGAAAGTCGATGCCGACGATGCGCATGCCTTCAACCAGCGCGTCATTCAACACACGCTCGGCGCTCCAGCCGCGCTTGAGGAAAATCCTCGTGGCTTCTTCGACTTCGCTCTTCAGACCATTGTAGAGATCGTCATGAACCTGCTCGGCGAGTTCCTCGTCATTGAGCGATTCCAGATCGAAATCATCCGCTGCCTCATCCGACATGCGCGCTCTCCGTTTTTGTTAGACCCCACGGCGATTTACGTCGGCATCATCAGGCGTACATGATAAGGGGGTGGCGGCGCGCAAATTATCGGGAAAGCGACGTCAACTTGCGTAAATGCGACAAACGCACTGTCGTTTTTTTGACATTACGTGGTGGCACAGTCTGGTGTCGAAATCCGGCGCCTGAGTTCGTCGTATAAGACGCCTGAGAGCGCTTCAATGGAGATCAGGATGGCTAAAAATATCATCTGCCTCTGGTACGACGGCACTGCTGAAGAGGCCGCCAACTTTTACGCGCGGACTTTTCCCGACAGTTCGGTCGGGGCGGTTCACCGTGCCCCGGGTGACTATCCCGCTGGCAAGCGGGGCGATGTGCTTACAGTCGAGTTCACAGTCATGGGACTGCCTTGTCTCGGTCTCAACGGCGGCCCGACGGTTAAACACAGCGAGGCCTTCTCATTCCAGGTGCTCACCGACAACCAATCCGAGACTGACCGTTACTGGCAGGCAATCGTGGGCAACGGAGGCGCGGAGAGCCAGTGCGGATGGTGCAGAGACAAGTGGGGTATTTCCTGGCAGATCACGCCTCGGGCGCTGATGGACGCGCTGAGCAATCCCGATCCCGCTGCCGCCAAGCGCGCGTTCGACGCGATGATGGGAATGATCAAGATAGACATCGCTGCGATCAATTCAGCGCTGCGCGGCTGAGCGCATCGCGGGACTGCTTACGGCCCTGTACCGGGTTCGAACATCGGACGCACTTCTGACTCGCCTTCGAACTCGGGCCAGTGCTTGCGGTGCAGCTCCATAAACTCCTGGGCGATCCGCAGCGCCTCGCTCTTCGAGTTCGCCTCGAGAATGGCCCAGCCGCCAATCACTTCCTTACTTTCGGTGAACGGACCATCCGTCACCGTGATGGCGCCCTTGGCAAGCCGTATCCGGAAACCGTCCTTGCTCGGTAGCAAACCCCCGGTGTCGACAAGCGAGCCATCCTGAAGAGATTTCTGCACAAACTGGCCCATCGCCTGCATAAGCTCGGATGGGGGCCCCGCTTCGCGGTGCGCTTCGGAATGGCGGATGAAGGCGAGGTATTTCATGGGCGCTCCTGGGACTGAAAAGTCGATTCGAGTAGCTGTACGACGAATCACCACCCTCGATATCGACAGCAGCCGGCTGCAGCTTACGATACGCTGAAGGTCATGACCGACCCTGGGCGACGCCTGGGATGCATCAGAGACGGAACGTATGGTCTGGGTGCAGTGATTCAATTCCAGGAGAAACCCCGATGACCATTACCAAAGGCCGTTGCCAGTGCGGCGGTGTCGAATTTACGGTCAATGGTCCCCTGCGAGATGTGGTCTATTGTCACTGCAAGATGTGCCGGCGCCTGACCGGCCATCTGGTAGCTGCGACGGCTTGCGCGCCCTCGCATCTGTCGATGGAAAAAACCGGCACTTTGCGCTGGTACGCCTCCTCTCCGGAAGCGAGCCGCGGCTTCTGCGGCAACTGCGGATCGAACCTGTTCTGGAAGCCGGCCAGCGGCGCCCATGTCTCGATCTGGGCCGGCTCGCTCGACGAGCCCACCGGCATCAAGGCGGCCGCGCACATTTATGTCGAGGCCAAAGGCGACTACTACACGATAGATGACGGGCTGCCACAGCACATCGGTGGCGAGCATGATGTGCGATTGCCTGTGGACGCGGGTTGATCTTAAACGACGCGCCTCCAAGAGCCTGGGATCACTTGAGGGTGTGAATAAGCTAGAAGGATTACTTACATCAACGTAAGTAATCCTTCTAGCTTATTCACACCTTCGACTGTAGCCAGACTTTCAGTTGGCACGTCCCCGGCTCAGTCAAACACCCGCGTGCACGCGCGATCGCCCTCTGCCACCCCGGTGCCCTGCTTCCGCCGCAGCGACGGCGACAGGCCGTAGGTTTCCTTATATTGGCGCGAGAAATGCGCGCCGTCGGCAAATCCCGCCTCCAGCGCGATGGTGGTCATCGAGCGGTCGGTGTTGTTGATGAGCCATTGCGCGTAGCGCATGCGGATGCGGCGATAGAGGGAAGCCGGCCCAGTCCCGAGCGCGCTGCGACAGAGGCGCTCGAACTGCCGTACGGAGAGTCCCAGCTGCTTGGCCACGTAGCCGATTGCCACCGGCCGCGCGAGATTCTGTTCCATGAGCAGCAGCGCACGCCGCACCCGCTCATCGGAAACATTCTCGAACAGAGGCGGATGCGGCTGGGCATCGTTGCCGGCGCGGGCACGATCGAACAGCAGCACCTGGTTGGCCTTCTGGGCCACGGCCCTTCCGAGGTGCAGCTCCAGTATGAAGGTCGCAAGGTCCGCGGTGCCGGCGCCGCCGGCGCAGGTGATGCGATCGCGATCGGCGATGAAGAGACGATCCGCAACCACTTCGTGCTCGGGAAACTCGTCGACGAAATCCTGGTAGTGATACCAGCTGACGCAGCAGCGACGGCCGCGCATGAGGCCACTGCGGCAGAGAATGAAGCTGCCGGTGCACAGCCCGATGAGCGGCACGCCGCTGGCCGCCGCATCGCGAAGATACTGCGTGGTCGCCTGGTCGACCTGTGGTCCGCCATGCAGAAGACCGCCGACCACGACGACGTAATCGAGTTCGGCTGGATTGAGCAAGGCAGAGGTCGGCGCGATTGCGACACCGCAGCTGGCCCGCACAGGCTCGGTGCGATTGGACATCGTCGACCACTGCACATGCAGCGGACGACTACGGTCACCCTCATCGGCTGCGAGCCGCAGATGATCCACGAACAGCGAAAACGCCGAGAGCGTGAAATTGTTGGCCAATAGCACACCGACCCGCAGGGGTTCGGGTCTTCGCAGAGGCGCTGGCGCCTTGGGCTGTGTCGGCACAGCTACGATTGAACGAGCGTGCAATCCACTTGTCAAGCGTTGCCTGGAGTCCACGCACTGGTATCCGCCCATCAATGCCACATCAGATGGCCCGGAATTACTCGTTACTTATTAATAAGTTGCGCAAGAATGGAGCAATCGTAACTTCAGTGCACCGAGTTGGGTCGATTGAACCACTGTTCAATGCAGCAAATCAGGAATGCAACAGTAATGCCGCGCTCGCATCCCAGCTGACGTAGACCTCATCGCTCCAGTCGATCGACCATTCCGAAGTCCGGCGCTCGTTCTGCGCGAACACGGTGACGAGTTTTCCGGACGCGGTCTTGATGCGATAGGTCGAGCGATTGCCCAGATAGCCGAGCTCCCACACCGTGCCCCGGAGCTGGTTGACGCGCTCGCCGCTGACGGGCTGCTTGGTGAGGCGGATCTTTTCCGGACGCAGCGCCACCCACACCCGCTGCCCGGTGCTGAACCGACCCACATCGTCCACCCACAGCGCGCAACCGGTTTCCTGGCAGTTGACCGTGATCATCCCGGGCTGGCACTCCGCCACATCGCCCTCGAACAGGTTGGTGGTGCCGACGAAGTCGGCGACGAAACGGCTCTGCGGGAATTCATAGATCTCGGACGGCGTGCCCACCTGCACCACGCGCCCGCGGTCCATGACCGCGATTCGCGAAGCCAGCGCCATGGCCTCATCCTGATCGTGCGTGACGACGATGAAGGTGATTCCGACCTGGTACTGCAGGTCCATGAGCTCGAACTGTGTGCGTTCGCGCAGCTTCTTGTCGAGCGCCGACAGCGGCTCATCGAGCAGCAGCACCTTGGGACGGCGGATCAGTGCACGCGCCAGCGCCACGCGCTGGCGTTGTCCGCCCGAGAGCTGATGTGGTTTGCGGTTGCCGTGAGCGCCCAGCTGCACCATCTCGAGCGCCTGCTGCACGCGCTGCTGCTTCTCCGCGCGCTCCAGGTCCATGCGGCGCAGGCCATAGCCCACGTTCTGCTCCACGGTCATGTGCGGAAACAGCGCGTACGACTGGAACATCATATTGACGGGGCGCAGATGCGGCGGCACACCGTTCATCTCGACCCCATCGATGAGGATGTTGCCCGCGCTCTGATTCACAAACCCTGCGAGCATGCGCAGCAGCGTGGTCTTGCCGCATCCCGAGGACCCCACCAGCGCGAAAATCTCTCCCTTGAAAATCTTGAGGCTGACATTATCGACCGCCGCAAAATCGCCGTAGTTCTTGCCCAGGTTCTCGATCACCAGCTGCGGGGTGGCATTGGGGTCGAGCCAGGGACGATCGACATTGGATTTCTGCTGGCTGGCGAGCATGGGCGCCTCAGAAATCCGCGGGCGGAGTCGCCCGGCGGCGTTCAGGAGCAAAAAACGGCTTCTCCACCACGCGCGCCGAGCGCATGCGCCGCTCCCAGGTCAGCTCGCTGTTCACGTAGATCTCCACCCAGACCTCCGTTCCGACACCGACGTACGGCGCGTCCAGCAGCGCATACGCCAGATTGCGTTTGCAGGTCGGCGACCAGATCGCCGAAGTCACCGAGCCGATTTCCTTGCGGCCCGAGCGCGCAGAATAAACCAATGCATTGTGCGCCGGTTTGTTGCCGTCGATATCGAGACCGACCAGGCGACGACGCGTGCCGGCCCGCTGCTCGGCAAGCAGCGCGCGCCGGCCGGTGAAGTGCCCCTTCTCGAAGTCGACCAGCCAGTCGAGGCCGAGCTCGAACGGCGAGCGCTCGCGGCCGACGCGCAGGGTGCGTTCGGCAGACAGGAACTCGACGTTGGGCAGCAGGAAGCCGGCCTCGATGCGGGCGATGTTGAGCGCGCGGGAACCCAGCGGCCTGAGGCCGCGGCTGTAGCCAGCCGCCATGAGACGGTCCCAGACCAGTTCGGCATCGCGCGGATCCATCCAGACCTCGTAGCCCAGATCGCCGGTGAAGCCGGTGCGCGACAGCGTGAGCGCGGTGCCGTCGAGGTCAAAGGATCCGATGTCGAAGGGCTTGAGCCGCTCGACACCCGCAAGGCCCAACTGCTTGAGGATGGCGCAGGAGGTGGGGCCCTGCAGCGCTAGTCCGGCGATGGCCTCAGTCACATCGGCAATTTCAACGTCGTAGCCGATCGCCGAATCAAGCAACCAGTCCAGCTGCCGTTCCTGCGCACAGAGTCGATACTCCGACTCCCCCAGCCGAAACACCGTGCCATCATCGATCAGGTGACCTTCATCATCGCACCAAACCGCGTAGGCCACGCGATTGGGCTTGAGCTTGGCAAGATCACGCGTGACCAGGCGATTCATGAACCGCAGCGCATCGGGGCCGGTGATGCGGTATTTCGCCATGGGCGAGAGGTCGTAGAGCGTACTGGCGTTGCGGATCGCGAAATATTCGTGTTCGACGGTGCTGAAAACATCCACCGTCGTGTAGCCATTCCACGGAATGAAACTGTCGAGCTGACTGAGAGCGCGGGCGCGCTCGTGAAAGGGCGTGCGCAGCAACGGTGCGCGAAAAAATGCGGCTTCGTCCATGGCGCTGCCCTATGCAGCCCGCGCCAGGATCGTGCGCGCGGCGTTGCGACCCGCGGTTCCCATGATGCCGCCGCCCGGATGCGAGCCGGCACCACATAGATAGAGACCGGCCACCGGCGTGGCGTACTGCGCGGCGCCCGGCACCGGACGCACCATCAGGAACTGATCGAGCGCCAGTTCGCCGTGGTGCCAGTGACCGCCGAAGATGCGGAATTGCTGTTCGATATCGTGCGGCGTCAGCAGCTCCGCGGCCAGCACCGAACGGCGCAGCCCCGGCGCGTAGGCATCGAGCTGTTCCACGATGCTGTCGATCAGCCGGGTACGTGCCGACTCCCACCCACCCGTCACCGCATAAGGCACGTACTGCACCACCGCGGACAGCACATGGGCGCCGGAGGGCGCGAGCTGCGGGTCTCGCACGGTGGGCAAGGTAATCTCGATGCTCGGCTCGGCGGAATACTCGCCGTACTTGCTGTGGTTGTAGGCGCGTTCGAGGTAGTCGAGCGAGGGGGCGACCAGCAATCGTCCGCCCAGTGCCGCGCCATCGAGTCCCCTGAATGGCGGCAGCCGGTCGAGCGCGAGATGCAATTTGGCGCTCAGGCCGCGGCTGCGCAGATGCGCCACGCGCCGCACGAAGCCGGTATCCAGATGTTCACTGCCGAGCAGCCCGAGGAATGTCGTCTTCGGGTCCGCGTTTGAAACCACGAGGCCTGCGCTGATGGACTCGCCCGAGGCCAGCGTGACGCCGACTGCGCGATCGCCCTCCACGCGGATGCGCTCCACGGCTGCATCGGTGCGAATCGTGACACCGGCGGCACGCGCCGAAGCGGCCAGCGCATTCGACAAAGCGCCGAGTCCGCCCCGCGGCAGCGCCGGCGCCATCCGCTCAGCATTGGCGGCGGCGGCCATGCGACAGAGTAGTGTGAACACCGAGCCCGGCGCGCGCGGCCCGAAGTTCGTTCCCAGCACCGCGTCGAATCCCAGTGCGCCCTGCAGCAGCGGAGTCGACAGATTCTCCTGCAGCAGGTCGTACACGCACATGCCGCCAATGCGCAGCAGCTCGCGCATATCGCGCCGACCCAGCCGGCGGATCTGCCAGCCGAGCTTGAGCAACGCCAGCCGGTCGGCATTGGAGCGGGTGCCCAGGCGGGGCGGGGCGGCATTCAGCACCGGGGCAAGCGCGCGCCCAAAACGCTGGAGTAGCGCTATCAGGTCGGCGTAGCCTGTCTGCTCGGCGGCTGGCAGCCCGGCAATGCCAGCGGTATCGATAGTGAGCGGTGCGCCATCGCTCGACAGGGCGATTGTCTGCAGGTCCTCGCCGGCGAAGTCCAGGCCGTGCGACTTGAGCGCCAGTTCCTCGATCATCGCGCGCGGCATCAGCTGCAGCAGGTGCGCGCCGGCGGAAACGCGAAACCCCGGCGCGAACTCGCGCGTGATCGCGGCGCCGCCGACCTCGGAAGCTGCCTCGAGCACCAGCACCGACCGGCCGCTGCGCGCGAGATACGAGGCGCATACCAGGCCATTGTGGCCTGCGCCAATGACGATGCAGTCGAAATCGGCTGCCGCGGTCAATGCGCTCTCCCGAGGTCCTCGAGAATGGTGCGTGCGGCGTTGGCGCCCGGCGCGCCCATGACGCCACCGCCCGGATGCGTGCTCGAGCCGCACATGTACATGCCGCGCACGGGAGCACGGTACTGGGCGTATCCCGGCACCGGCCGATTGAACAGCAGCTGGTCGAAGGTGAGTTCGCCCTGAAAAATATTACCTTCAGTCAGTCCCACTTCGCGTTCGATATCCCAGGGTGTGCGCACCTCGGCATGCAGGATCAGCGATTTGAAATCCGGGCTGTGCTGCGCAATCGTGTCGATGACGGTGCGGCCGAAGGCCTCGCGGCGCTCGGCGTTCCACTCCCCCTCGGCGAGCTTGTAGGGGCAGTACTGCACGAACACCGACATGTAGTGCTTGCCATCAGGCGCCATGGTGGGATCGATCTGCGAGGGGATCAGCATGTCGATGTACGGGGCGCGCGACCACCGGCCCTCTTTCCAGTCATCGTAGGCGCGTTCCATCATCTCGACCGTGTCGGTCACGTGCAGATCACCGCGCAGGCTGGGCGAACCGGCAGGAATCGCCGGGAAGCTCGGCAGTCCGTCGAGCGCGATGTTGAGCTTGCCGGATGAGCCGCGGATCTTGAAGCGCCGTACCTGCTGCACGAACTCATCCGGCAGGTCCTTGGCTTCCATGCTCTCGAGAAAGGTGCGCTTCACATCGAGGTTCGACACCACGATCTTGGCGCGCAGCTCATCCCCGCCCTCGAGCACCACGCCCACCGCGCGTCCGCGTTCGACCAGGATTCGCTCGACCGGCGCGCTCGTGCGGATGGTGCCGCCGCTGGCGCGGAAGGAGTCGGCCAGCGCGCGCGATACCGCGCCCATGCCGCCGCGTGCGAAACCCCAGGCCCCGACGGTGCCGTCGATGCCGCCCATGTAGTGATGCAGCAGCACGTAGGCCGTGCCCGGCGAGCGCGGCCCGAGCGCCGTGCCGATGATGGAGCTGCCGGCCATGTGCGCCTTGACGATCTCGCTCTCGAAATACTCATCCAGGAAATCCGCGCAGCTCATGGTCCAGAAGCGCAGCGTGTCGTACATGCGCGCTTCACCGAGGCTATTGAAATGGCCGCCCAGGTGAATGAGCTCGCGAATGTCTCGCGGTTTGAAGGAAGTCGGATCCGGCGGTGTCCGCAGCAGCAATGGCCGGATGAAGCGGCACTGACGCAATACGTCGCGCACGTAGCGGTCGTACGCCTCGGCGTCGCGGCGCGAGTGACGCGAGATCTCGCGGCGCAGCGCATCGTGGTTGTCGTACATCGAGAGGTAGCCGCCATCGCGCATCATCGTGCAGCCGCCGTCGTACGGGATGATCTGCAGGCCAAAGCGCGGCAGCTCCAGCTCGCGCATGATCTCGGGCCGCAGCAGGCTGCAGACGTAGGAACAATTCGAGTAGGTGAAGTTCTCGTACAGCTGGCGGCTGACCGCGGCGCCGCCTACCCAGGGCATGCGCTCGACCACCAGCACATCGAGCCCGGCACGCGCCAGGTAGCAGGCCGCCACCAGGCCGTTGTGACCGGCACCGACGATGATCGCATCGTGGCGCTTACCCCCTGTCGTCACTTCGATGACTCGAGCGCGCGGCCGCGTCAGGCCGGCATCTTGCGGGAGACCACGTCGGGATTCTGCAGCGTGGCGTCGATGGCGATCTCGAATCCGGCGAGCGTGTCCTTGAGGCAGGAATCATCGTGCGCCGCGCTCACGAACCACGGCTCGCGCGAATCGGGCTCGCACAGCACGCCTTCATCATGCAGCACGCGCGCGGTCGCATCGTAGAACGCATAGTCGCTGCTCTTCCAGTCGCGGTAGGTGCGCGGCGGATCGTGCGCGAAGTACAGCCCGCTCATCGACGGATGGCCGACGAAGCTGTGCGGGATGCCGCGCGCGCTGAGGATGGCGCGCATGCCCTGCCGCAAACGGGTGCCGTACTGCGCGACGCGATCCAGCGCGTCGGTGTTCTCGAGGATATCGAGCGTCTTCTCCGCCGCCGCCAGCGACACCGAGTGCGCCGTGTAGGTGCCACCGTGCGCCACGCCCTTGCCGATCTTGCGCATGATGTCCTCGCGGCCCGCGAGCACCGAGATCGGGTAGCCATTGGCGACCGCCTTGGCAAAGGTGCACAGGTCGGCCTTGACGCCGTAGAGCTCCTGCACGCCGCCGCGCGCGACGCGGAAGCCGGTCTTCACTTCATCGATGATCAGCACCACGTCGTAGCGGTCGCACAGCGCGCGCGCTGCGCGCAAATATTCAGGCTCGGCCGCAATGCCGAGGCAGTTACCCATGATGGGTTCGATCAGCAGGCAGGCGATGCGATTCGCATGGCGCTTGAACAGGTCCTCGAGCTGGTTGGCGTCGTTGGCCTGGACGAAATGCGCAAAGCTGCGCGAGCTCAGCGGGATGCCCTCACTGTAGGGCACCACCTGCGGATCACCAACCTGTGACCACTTGTCCATCGGCGTGTACCACATCGCCGCATCGAACAGCCCGTGGTAGCCGCCTTCGAGAATGACGTAGTCGTCCTTGCCGCTGTACGCGCGCGCGAGGCGCAACGCGGCCATCACCGCTTCGGTACCGGAATTGGAAAATCGAACCAGTTCTGCCGCGGGCACCATGCGCGAAATACGCTCGGCCACGGCCAGCTCGCGTTCGGTCGAGAGCGCGAACACCCCGCCGATTTCCATGCCGGCGCGGGCGGCCTCATCGACCCGTGGATCGGCGTAGCCGAGAATCGCCGGGCCGTAACCCATCCGATAGTCGACGTAGACGTTGTCATCCAGGTCGGTAATGCGAGCGCCCCGACCGGACTTCACATAGATGGTGCGGTCTTCGCCCCAGTAGCGGAAGTTGGATGCCACCCCGAGCGGAAGACGCTTGATGGCGCGCTGGAACTGCTCATGGCTCTTGGTGAGTTTTCTGGACATGGCTGCGCTCCCGATAAAAGGCGAGGCACCGTAACACCGCCCCAGCCCTCGTGTCTATATAGTCATATAAGGGTGTTTGGCGCGCTGCGGCGCGGCACAAATCGCGCAATTCGCTGTATATTCTGACCTTGTCGTCACAGCTGCGACTTGCCGGAGGTACCCCGAAGGGCGTATATTATACGACCATATAGTGGAGGTGCACCGATGAATTCCCCCGCGCTGACCGCCACCGAAGCCACCGTGACCCCCATCGCCCGCGCCCTGCCGGCCTGGACCTATAACCATCCCGAGATGCAGCGTCTCGAGATCGAACGCATCCTCAAGCCGAGCTGGCAGATCGTGGGACACGTGAACACGATCCCCAATCCCGGCGACTTCATGACCTTCGACCTGGGGCCGGAGAGCGTGGTGGCCGTGCGCAATTCCAAGCGCGAGATCCAGGCGTTCCACAACGTCTGCCGTCATCGCGCCGCGCGTCTGCTGGACGGCGCCGGTCACTGCCCGGGCGCAATCACCTGCCCCTATCACGGCTGGTCTTACAAGCTCAGCGGTGAACTGCAGGGCATGACCATGCGCGAGACCTTTCCGCCGCTCGATCGCGCGCAATACGGATTGCGGCCGGTACGCACGGAAATCCTCTTCGGCTTTGTCTTCATCGCGCTGGCCGGTGATCCGCCGCCGCTCAAATCCATGTGGGGTGAATTCCTCGAGGATTTTGCGCCCTATCGCTTCGAAGACATGGTGCCCCTGACGCCGTTTTACCGCGAGGAATGGCCGGTCGACTGGAAAGTCGCCATGGACAATTACCTCGAGTCCTATCACGTGCCCATCGGGCACCCCGGACTCGCGCGCATGTTCACGCCCGACTACGACGACGCCAAGAGCCTCGGCAGCGGTGTGGCCCGGGGTGCCAGTCACATGCGCGAGCAGCCTTCGTCGAGGTGGAGCGAGCGCATGTATCAGAAGATGGTGGCACCGGTTGCCACGCACCTGCCCGAGGCTCTGCGAAAGCGCTGGAGCTTCTACAGCATGCTGCCCAATCTCGGCATCGACGTGTTCCCGGACCAGATGGATTTCTTCCAGGTGACGCCCAACGGACCCGGGCGCTGCATCATTCGCGGCGGTACCTTCGGACTGCCGGACGATCGTCGCGAAATGAAGATCGTTCGCTACCTGAACGCGCGCATCAACCGGGATATCCAGCGTGAAGACGACTTCCTCTGCCGGCGCGTGCAGCGTGGATTGGCGTCGAGCAGCTACGAGCCGGGCCCGCTATCGCGACTGGAAAGCTGCATGTGGGCATTCCAGGAACTGGTGCGCGAGCGCATCCCGGAGGCGCGCCAGACACGCGCGCCGAGCCACTTCGCCTAGCCAAGCGGTGCTTCGCTGGGCGGGGCGTGGATGCCCGACAGCAGTTGAAAGATCGAACTGCGGAAGGCGGCCAATGCCTGCGGCACTGGCCCGCCCTCGGTGGCCTCGAAGCCGGATCCCTCCAGACCGGCCTGGATGGATTGCGCCAGCGCGAAATCCTGCTGTAACCAGCGGCGTACCAGCCGCTGTCCCAGGTAATGCAGACAGCGTTGTTCACGCGTCGCAGACGCGGTGGCGAATTCGAACTGCCGGATGCGGCAGCGACCCGGCGCCTCGGGTATGACCTGCAGCACCAGCGCGCCGTCGGGACGAATCTCGATCAGCTCGTTGGGCTGGATGAACAGCCTGCGCCATATCGCATTGGTACCCGACTGCGCCAGGCGCGTGTATCGCCCGGCAGTCGCCCCGGCCGCGTCCCGATTCAGGTTTGCCTCCCAGGCCACCGTGCCGGTGGCGGCCTCGATCTGGATGTGAGGCGCCGATACCAGCGTCGAGAGGTAGTCCACGGGATGTTCCGCCAGGGCCGATTCCAGCCATTGTTCCACCACCAGTTTCCAATCCGCTGCCAGTTCGACTTCGTATACGCCCTGCGGCGCCAGGGCGGCAAAGGCGGATAGTCCGGCCCAGGCACCCAGCGGCGCCGCCAGCGGCTCGCGGCCCTCATCGCGGCGGACGAAGATCAGCTCACCGCGCTGCTCGACATCCAGTGCCGCCAGATCACCCGGTGTTTCACCGCGGCGGCGCTTACCATCGAAGCCGTATTGCAGACCATGCGCGGCGCATTCAATGCCGCCATCGAGCGAGCCGGTGCGCGCTGTGAGCAGCGCGTGAGGTCGCCGGCGGCAGGTGTTGTGGAAGGCGCGAATCGCACCGCTCTCGTCACGCAAAAGCAGCGCGCGCTCACTGGCCAGGTCGATTGCAACGTAGTCGCCCGGGCGCGCCAGTTCCTGCGTGTGCGCGGCGATCTGCCAGGCGGGACGGAACAGTTGCTCGCGTTCCGCGGCGAACAAGGCGGTGTCCGCGTAGGCCCAGGCAGGCAGGCGGGTCAGCGCCGCGGAGGCCTCGAATGCCGGGGCGCCGCGGGTGCGAGTGATTTCCAGCGCGCCGCCGGCGTGCGCAAACTGGCGCGGGAAAATCGATCGCAGGTAATTGAGGGCGCGCTGCTTCTGGACGCGGCGGTCGATATCGGACTCCTTCTGGAAGGCAATGTTCTGCCACATGATTTCCAGCACGCCCATCAGGCCGAGCGCCACCCCGTCCGCATCCAGGTGGCGCTCCCCGGACTCCTCGATCATGCGCTGCATGAGTTCGCGCACGAGAATTTCAAAATCCTCGTCTTTGCGGCCGCAGATATCCAGGTACTCCTGGCGCGAGCTGGCCTCCCCCCAGAAGCAATACCAGACCGAGACTTTGCGTGGACTGGCGATATCCTCATCGAGGTAGAGCTCCACGAGCAGCTCGAGTGCACGCACCGGGGTGTGCTTCAGACGCGTGACCGGCAGCTGCACGCGCTGCTCGAAATCGGCAGCCAGGAACTCGAGCGACGCCACCAGCATGGCGGCCTTGGACTCGAAGTAAAAGCGCACGATGCCGGGGGACAGATCCGCCAAGGCGACCACGCGTTCGACGGTGGTGCGCGAAGGCCCGTAGATATGCAGCGCGGAGATGCACGCCTCGATCAGGCGCTGGCGCTGACGCACCCGGGATGCCCGCTGGGGCACCGGTTCCAGATGCGGCTTCGAAGCTCCTTCGCTGGGCACGTTCCAATCCTGCCTGTACAGGCCGGTGAGGTTATGCGCAGAATACGACGAGTGAGAAGTAAAACAACTCTCTCCTGACTCACACCGCATGAAACTGATCCCGCGCCCCGGGCGATGGCTGATCATCCTGCCGCCGCTGCTGTTCCTGGCGGTTTTCTTCCTGATTCCCTTCGCGGTGGCGCTCAAGATCAGTTTCGCCGAAACCGCCGCGCGCGTGCCGCCGTTCACCGAGATCCTGGGCTTTACGCCGGATCATCACCTGCACCTGTCGTTGAGTTTTGCCAACTACAAGTACCTCTTCACCGATGAGGTCTACGGCGTCGCCTATCTCTACTCCCTGCGTACTGCCTTCTTCTCGACGCTGATCTGCCTCGCCCTGGGCTATCCGATGGCCTACGCCATCTCCCGCACCTCCAAGTCAGTGCAGAGCCTGCTGCTGTTCGTGATCATCCTGCCGTTCTGGACCTCCTTTCTGCTGCGGGTTTATGCGCTCGAGGGCATCATCCGCGATAACGGCCTGCTCAATACGGTGCTGCTGCACTTCGGTCTGATCCAGCACCCGATCCACATCATGCGCACCAGCGTCGCGGTCTACCTGGGCATCATCTATTCCTACCTGCCCTTCATGGTGCTGCCGCTGTTCGCCACGCTGGAGAAGCTCGATGGCACGCTGCGCGAAGCGGCGGCTGATCTGGGCAGCCCGCCGTGGCGTGTGTTCACCGAAGTCACGCTGCCGCTGTCCATGCCGGGGGTGATTGCCGGATCGATGCTGGTATTCATTCCAGCGGTGGGCGAGTTCGTGATCCCCTCGCTGCTCGGCGGCCCCGACACGCTCATGATCGGGCGGGTTCTGTGGGATGAATTCTTCGGCAACCACGATTGGCCGGTGGCCTCCGCCGTGGCGATCGCCTTCCTGGTGCTGCTGGTAGGCCCCATGGCCATCTATCAGTACTACAACGCGCGGCAGCTCGAGGCCTGAGCGCCGTGGAAACCCATAAGTCTCCGCTGCTCTTCAGCGTGCTGTTCCTCGGGATCGCGATTATCTATGTACCGATCCTGGTGCTGATCGTGTTCTCGTTCAACGCTTCCTCACTGGTGAACGTCTGGGGCGGCTTCTCGACCGCCTGGTATGGACAATTGCTGCACAACCGCCAGGTACTCGAGGCCGCCCTGCTTTCGGTGGAAGTCGGTTTCGTCGCCTCTACGGGTGCGGTCATCATGGGCACGCTGGCCGCGATTGCGCTGATCCGCTTTCCCCGATTCCGCGGCCGGCTGCTGCTGACGGGCATGGTGAGCGCCCCATTGGTGATGCCCGAAATCATCACCGGCATCACGCAGCTGCTGCTGTTCGTGTCGATGTTGCAATTGCTGTCGTGGCCGCACCGTGGTTTTACGACCATCGTGATCGCGCACGTCGCCTTCTGCATGGCCTACGTGACGGTGACGGTGCAGTCACGCCTGCAAAGCGCCGACCGCTCGCTCGAGGAAGCCGCCATGGACCTGGGGGCAAGCCCCGCGCGCGCCTTCATCGATGTCACGCTGCCCATCATCGCCCCGGCGCTGCTCTCCAGCTGGCTCCTGAGCTTCACGCTGTCGCTCGACGATCTGGTCATTTCCAGTTTCGTCTCGGGGCCGGGTGCCGGCACGCTGCCGATGGTCATCTACTCCAAGGTAAAGCTCGGCGTGAGTCCGGACATCAACGCACTGGCCAGCCTGATCATATGTACCGTTGGGGTCTGCGTCATCGTCGCCGGCGTGGTGATGCGCCGCAGTGAGCGCCGCCGCGTACTGGAACTGCAGGCCGCCGAGCGTTAGTGCGCGGTCTTGATGCGCGTCCAGGTGCGCGTGCGGATGCGCTCGGTGGCGGGATTGACTTCTGCGGTGTGGTAGAGCCTCCGCTCGATCTCGGCGGTGGGGTATATCGCCGGGTCGTTCAGAATAGCCGGGTCCACGTAAGGGTTGGCGGCCCGGTTGTCGTTGCCGTAATGAATTTCGTTGGTAATGGCCGCTATGACTTTCGGCTCGAGGATGAAATTCAGGAACTGGTGGGCGGCGTGCGGATGCGGCGCCCCGGCTGGAATCAACAGCGCGTCGAAGGATTCGTTGGCACCTTCCTTCGGCACCGTAAAGGCAAGATTCACCTTGATGCCCGCTGCCGCGGCCCGGGCACGCGACGCCGCGTAGTCTGCCGACCAGGACATGGCGATACAGATCTCATGGTTGGCCAGGCCATTCATGTACTCGGAGGAATCGAAATTCCGGATATAGGGACGTACCGACAGCACCAGCCGCTCGGCTGCCTTGTAATCCTCCGGCCGGGTGGAATTCGGATTCAGGTGCAGATAGTTCATCGCCAGCTGCAGCACATCCTCGGCTGAGTCCAGCAGCGTCACGCCGCAATCGGCAAAGCGGGACACCACCTCGGGCTTGAACAGCATGTCGAGGCTGTCCACCGGCGCATCGGGCATGCGCTCACGGATCATGTCGATGTTATAGGCGAAGCCGTTGATGGCATGCAGGTAGGGCATCGCATGGGCGTTGCCGGGATCGGCCTCGGTCTCGACCGCCAGGAAGTGCGGATCGAGATTGTCCCAGTTGGGGAGCTGCGAGCGATCCAGCGGCGTGTAGATCCCGGCCTTGATCTGGCGGCTGAAGTAGCTGGTGGAGGTGCTGACGATGTCGTAGCCCGAATCCCCCGCCATCATCTTCGCCTCCAGTGTCTCGTCGGCGTCGTAGGTGTCATAAACCACCTTGATGCCGGTAGTGCGCTCGAAGTCGGCGATCGTGTCCCGGCCGATGTAGTCGGCCCAGTTGTAGATATAGAGCAGCTTCGGCTCGACCGCCGGAGTGCCTGCGGCCTTGCCGCATCCACCAAGGAGCAGCGACAGCGCCGCCGCCAGGCCCAGCGCCAGCAGGCCACGGTGCGCAAACGGCCGGATTATCTTCTGCACTGGCACGCTGGAGCCTTCCGCGCGGCTGTAGTAATATATTATCGACACTATAATATTAAACGACAAGCGATGTGCCGCACAGTAGGAGGGCTCGTATGAATTCCGATGTCATGATCACCTGTGCCGTCACCGGCGACGATACCAAGGTCACCAAGAGCCCGCATTGCGCCGTCACGCCCGAGCAGATCGCCAATGCCGCCATCTCCGCCGCGCAGGCCGGCGCCGCCATCGTACACATTCATGTGCGTGAACCCGAGACCGGCGCCTTCAGCATGGAGACACGCTACTACCGCGAAGTCGTCAAGCGAATCCGCGACAGCAAGACCGACGTCCTGGTTAACCTGACCTGCGGCATGGGCGGCTACATCTGCGTCGGTGACAACGGCATGAAGGATACACCGGCGCCGGGCACCGACTTCGTCAGCCAGGAAGACCGCATGCGGCACATCATCGACCTGTGCCAGGAGGGACTCTATCGCCCCGACATCGCGACGCTCGACTGCGGCAGTCTCAACTTCGGCGACGGCAATCGCGCCTACATCTCGACTCCAAACTACCTGCGCAAGGGTGCCGGCATCCTGCGCGACCTCAAGGTGAAGGCGGAACTGGAGGTGTTCGACACCGGCAATCTGTGGTTCGTCAAACAGATGGTCAAGGAAGGATTGATTCCGGCACCCACGCTGATCCAGCTGTGCATGGGAATTCCCTATGGGGTTCCGGCCGATACCGGGCATCTGCTGGCCATGGTCAATTCGCTGCCGGATGACAGTATCTGGAGTTCCTTCGCCATCAGCCGCATGCAGATGCCATGGGTGGCGCAGTCGGTGCTGAACGGCGGCAATGTGCGCGTCGGCCTGGAGGACAACCTGTATCTGAGCCGCGGCGTTTATGCCAGCAACGCGCAGCTGGTGGAGAAGGCGCGGGTGATCATCGAGGCCATGGGCGCGCGTGTGATTACGGCTGCGCAGGCACGCGAGCGGTTGCGCCTGGGCTAAAGAGCAGACCGTGGCGGGGGTACCGATATTTCGCACCGGCATCGAACCGGCGTGGATTGACTACAACGGCCATCTGCGCGATGCCTACTACGGTCTCATCGTCAGCTATGCCATCGATGCGCTCATGGATCGCATCGGACTCGACGAGGCGTATCGCAGCCGCACCGGCTGCACGCTTTACACGCTCGAAATGCACATCCACTACCTGCAGGAAGTGAAGTCCACCGCCACCGTGGCGACTGATGTGCGCATTCTCGGCGCGGACCGCAAGCGCATTCACGCCGCCTTCGATCTGCGCTGTGACCCCGCGGCGGAACCTGCCGCCGTGGCCGAAGTCATGCTGATGCAGGTGCGCCAGGCCGAGAGCGTGGCCAGCGAACCGTTTGCGCCCGCCATTATCGCCGCCATCGAGACGCTGCAGCGCGCCTGCGCGGATCTGCCGCCTCCGAGCCAGGGCTCGCGGCGCATGCAGCTGCCGCAGCGCTGACCCGGATTCACGTGGCGTCCGAATCCCTCAAGCGTCTGCTGGCTCCCCGCAGCATCGCGCTGTTCGGCGGCATCTGGGCCGACGCCGTGGCGGCGGCCAGTCGGGCCATCGGCTATGACGGCGAGCTCTGGCACGTCCATCCCACGCGTGAATCGACGCCGGAGCGGCGCTACTTCCGTTCGGTGGAAGAATTGCCGGGCGCACCCGATGCGGCCTTCCTGGCCGCGCCCAATACCGAGGTGCCCAAGATCGCCGCGGCGCTGGTGCAGCGCGGCGCCGGCGGCTTCGTCTGCTTTGCAGCAGGCTTTGCTGAAACCGCCACGGCGCAGGGCCATTCCCTCACGGCGCAGTTGACTGAAAGTGCGGGCGCACTGCCCTTCTTCGGCCCCAATTGCTATGGCTTCATCAATTTCTTTTCCGGCGCGGCGCTGTGGCCTGACCAGGTGGTCGGCGCGCGCCGCGAACGTGGTGTGGCGCTGATCTGTCAGAGCGGCACCATCGCGCTGAATCTGCTGTTCAACGACCGCTCGGTGCCGGTGGGCTACGTCATCACGGTCGGCAATCAGCTGCGACTCGCCGTGGAAGACCTCATTGAACTACTGTCCGATGATCCGCGCGTGACTTCCTTCGGCCTCTACGTCGAGGGCATCCAGGACGTGGAGCGTTTCGCGCGCGCCGCCGCCCGCGCGCGCGCAGCGGGCAAGCCCATCGCGCTGGTGAAGGCCGGTCGCACAGAGGCGGCCGCGCGCACCGCGCGCAGTCACACCGGCGCGCTGGCCGGCGCCGATGTCGCCTTCGACGCTTTCTGCCGCCAGGCGGGCATCGCGCGCTGCGAGACGCTGGCAACACTCTGCGAGACGCTGAAGCTGCTGCATGCCGGCGGACCGCTGCGCGGACGCCGCGTGCTGATCATGGGCGCATCCGGCGGCGACATGGCCATGACAGCCGACGTATCGCGCCATCTCGCGCTGGAATTCCCGGCAATTCCGGCCGAGCCTGCGATTCGGCTGCGCGAGATCCTGGGAGAGCGGGTCTACATCGCCAATCCGTTCGATTTTCACACCCACCTCTGGTTCGACCGGCCCGGCCTGCGCTCCGTATTCGCAGCCTCGCAGCAGGCAGGCTTCGACGCGGTCGGACTGATGGTGGACTCGCCGCCGGCCGATCAGGCGGACCCGTCGAGCTACATCGCCGCCATCGAGGAGTTCGTCGCAGCGAGCCCGGCAACCCCGACCCGGCGCGTTGTCATCTCATCGCTACCCGAATCCATGGCGCGACCAATCCGCGAGCATTGCCTGGCAGGCGACGTGGTGCCGCTGCAGGGTCAGCGGGAAGCGCTGGAGGCGCTGGACCTGGCGGCCGCCGTTGGTACTGCCTGGGGCAGCGATTCCCAGCTGCAGCTGCTGCGCCCGGCGCGCGCCATCACCGGGACGGTCATGCTGGCCGAGTACGAAGCCAAGAGCGCGGTGGCGGCCTTTGGCGTCAGCATCCCGCGCTCGCACGTCTGCGCGCCGGCACAAGCGGTCGCGGCCGCCGACGCGATTGGTTATCCGGTGGTCATCAAGGCGGCGGGCAGAAGCCTGCAGCACAAATCCGACCTCGGCGGCGTGGTGCTGAACGTGCGTGGACCGGAGCAGGCGCGCGAGGCGGCACAACGACTCTCCGGATTGTCCGATACGCTGCTGGTGGAGCAGATGGTGGACGATGGGGTAGCGGAAATATTGATCGGCATGACCGTCGATGCGCAATTCGGCCAGATGCTGGTGCTCGGCGCCGGCGGGACTCTCACCGAATTGTTGCGCGACACGGTGGCGCTGCTGCCGCCGTTTACGGCCGATGCGATTCGCAGCGCCCTCGGCCGGCTGACGGTGGCGAAATTGCTGGCGGGCTATCGCGGCCGGCAAGCCGGTGATGTCGATGCATTGATCGACACCGCGCTGGCCTGCGCGCGATACGCGCAAGCCCACATCGATCGCCTCGTGGAACTTGATCTCAATCCCGTTATCGTGCGGCCGGCGGGTCGCGGCGCAGTGGCCGTGGACGCGTTGATCCGACTGGCCAAGGAGCAATGACATGTCTGATGGGGTGCGGCTGACAACCAACGGCGCCATTCTCGAGGTGACGCTCGATCGGCCCAAGGCAAATGCCATCAACCTGGCGACCAGCCGTCGACTGAACGAGATCTTCGCTCAGTTTCGCGACGACCCGGCGTTGCGCGTGGCCATCGTCACGGGCGCGGGCGATCGCTTCTTCTGCGCCGGCTGGGATCTCAAAGCCGCCAGTGCCGGCGAGCGGTCCGATGAGGATTGGGGCCCCGGTGGTTTTGGCGGCCTGAACTACCCGCGCAATCTCGACAAACCCATCATCTCGGCCGTTAACGGCATCGCCTGCGGCGGCGGTTTCGAGATCGTGCTCGGAACCGACATCATCGTCATGGAAGAACACGCCCAGTTCGGCTTGCCCGAAATCAACGTCGGCGTGCTCCCCGACGCCGGCACCATCAAGTTGCGCCGACGGATTCCGTACCACGTCGCAGTCGAGTTCCTGATGACGGGTCGCTGGATGGATGCCGCCGAAGCCAAGCACTGGGGGCTGGCCAACCACGTCGTGCCCCGCGGAGCCGGGCTCGCCAAGGCGCGCGAGATTGCCGCCCAGCTGGTCGCGGGACCGCCGTTGCTGTTCCCCGCCATCAAACAGCTGCTGCGCCACAGCGAAATGGTGGGCGAGCACGAGGCTTTCGAATTGCACGACAGCCTCAGCCGCGTCCAGGCCGTGCTGCGTTCCGAGGATCTGAAGGAAGGTGCGCTCGCCTTCACCGAGAAGCGCAAACCGCACTGGCAGGGAAAGTAGTCGGCGGGCGATGGGCCGTCACGCGGCCGGCCCATCACCCCCGCCCTTTGAGGCTTACTTGATCGATGTGCCCTGTGTGGCTACGCACTGCCACTTGCCGTCAGGCATCTTGACCTGATGCTGCGTTGCCCGCGCAGCCCCATTACCACCAGCCGCGCCGCTTGAACCAGATGACCGGAATCAGGATGCTTAAGCCGATCAGCGCCAGGCCGTAGGGATAGCCCCAGCGCCAGCTGAGTTCCGGCATGTTGTGAAAGTTCATGCCGTACATGCTCGCGATCAGCGTGGGCGGAATGCCCACCACGGAGACGATCGTCAGCACCTTGAAGATCTCGTTCTGATCGGTATTGATGAAGCCGAGTACGGCATCCAGCAGGAATTGCGTCTTGCCGGACAGGTGCGACTCGAATTCGACCAGCGAGACCACATCCTGCCGCGCCGTCTTGAGCCGCGTGCGCAGCTCCGGCGGCAGTTGCTGTCCGTCCTTGCTCGTCTCGTATACGAACCCCATGATCCGCTGCAGACCCAGCAGGGTTTCGCGGATTCGGGACAGGCGTTCACCCGCGGTTCCAATGGCGTTGACACATTCACGCAGCGCGTGGTTATAGCGTTTGCCTTTGAGCGGTGTAACGCCGGGCTGACCAAAAGCCCTGGCTGACACGGCTGCCAGATCGGCGCTGAGTTTCTCCAGCACATCGGCGTCGTAATCGACCATGCCATCGATCAGCGCAGCGAAGACTCCCGTGCTGGTGAGGTTCGACTTGGTGCCGATACGGGTTATGACACTCGCGAACGCGTGGACCTCGGAGAAGCGGATCGTGATCAATTGCTGCGGCGAGAGTATGAATCCCAGCGGCACCGGCGCCAGCGCTCGAGTGCTGTCCTGGATCGCCAGCGGCATGCTCATATAGAGCACCTCGCCCTCCGCCCGGGTCCGGCTGGAGGTTTCGATTTCCTGCAGGGACTCGCGACTGGGGACCTGCACCTGGTACTCCGAAGCGACCCGCGCGATCTCTTCGGGCGTTGGATCGAGCAGGTCGATCCAGACGGCGCTGGAAGCCGGCTGCGCGCCGGCAGGTGTGGGGTAGGTATTCAGCACGAGTGCGGCCTGTTGTAGCAGGTCGACGTGGCAGGCTCAACCGCCCAATGGCCGCAGCATCGCGCGTGAAATGATGTGGCGCTGCACTTCGCTGGTGCCGTCCCAGATGCGCTCGATTCGCGCGTCGCGCCAGATACGCTCCAGCGGCAGTTCGGTCATCAGGCCCATGCCGCCGTGAATCTGCAGCGCCTCATCGGCAACCATGGCGAGCATTTCGGTGGACTTGAGCTTTGCCATGGCCATGTCCGTATCGGTGGCGATCTTCTGATCGAGCTTCCAGGCCGCTTCCAGCGTCAGCAGCTCCGCCGCCCGTAATTCGACTGCCATGTCCGCAAGCTTGAATGCCACGCCCTGGAACTTGCCGATCTGCTGCCCGAATTGCACGCGGTCCACGGCCCATTGTTTGGCGAGCTCGAGCGCGCGCTCGGCGCGCCCCAGGCAGGTGGCGGCTACCTGCAGTCGCGTCGAGCCGAGCCAGGTGTTGGCGACCTCGAATCCCTGGTTTACTTCGCCCAGCACCGCTGATCTTGGCACCCGGCACTCATTGAAATGCAGGATGCTGTTGGTATAGCCGCGATGCGAGACATTGCTGTAGCCGGGCAGGACTTCGAATCCCGGGGTGCCTTTATCGATCAGGAATGAAGTCATGAGCCGGCGCTTGCCGCGCGCGGTCTGCTCCTCGCCCGTGGCGGCGAACAGGATCACATAGTCGGCATGATCGACGTGGCTGATGAAATGCTTGGTGCCGTTGATGATGAAGTCCCCGCCCCGCTCCACGGCCGTGGTCTTCATGCTGCGCAGATCCGAGCCCGCCTGCGGCTCGCTCATGGCCAGGCACTCGACCCGTTCGCCGCGCACGGTGGGCAGCAGATAGCGCTCGCGCTGCTCGCCCTCGCAGGCGAGCAGGATGTTCGAGGGCCGGCCGACGCAGCTGTAATGCAGGATGTAGCTGGTATGTCCGAGCTCTTTCTCGTACATCACCCAGGAGACGGTATCGAGACCGGCGCCGCCGATATCGGCCGGCATGTTGGCCGCATACAATCCTGCGGCGATCGCCTTGGCCTTGAGTGTCTGCAGCAGTTCCTCGGGCAACACACCGGTGCGCTCGATGGCCTGTTCGTGTGGATAGAGTTCCTGCCGCACGAACTCGCGCGTGGCCGCGATGATCATCTGCTGTTCTTCGGTCAATGAAAAATCCATGACTTACCTCCCCGTCTTCTTTGCCCAGGCACGCAGCAAGGTGAGCTGCAGCCGGAGCTGTTCGATCTGGCGCTCGGCAGGCCAGTCGGCCGGATTGACGACCGCGCTGGCCGTGATGCCGTTGATGAATGTCACCACCGAGCGCAGCACCTGCTCTCGAACCGTTGCCGGCCAGCGGGCCCACTCCGGCCAGCCTTCCGCGATACAGCGCTGGAACAGGCGCATGTACTCGCGATGCAGCCACGCGTTGATACGCCGCAGACGCTTATCGGCGGAAACCTGGCCCCAGAAGGCGGTCCAGAATGCACATTCGATGTAGCGCTGGGCGTCGATCGGCAGGGTTTCGGTGAGCACTGCCTGCAGATCCTGGGCGCCGCCCGCCGGCGGCTTCGTGAGCCGTGCCTCGATGCGGGTCAGGATCAACCGCAGCGCGGCGATGATGATGTCCTGCTTGGTGTCGAAGTAGTGCGCCACCATGCCCGTGGTATAGCCCGCCTCGCGCGCGATGCGCACGATCGTGGCCTGCTCGAAGCCGTACTCGGCCACCACGCGACAGGCGACCAGCGCGATCTCCTCGCGCCGCTGTGCATGATCGACAACCTTTGGCACGTCAGCGCTCAGCCACGCGGCATGCCGACATGACGGCGCGCCTGCACCGGCGCGGGCAACGCGGCATGCGCGGCGCGCCAGTCATCGAGCTGCGCGCGGATCGCCGGCGTCATGGGTGCTGCCTTGCCGGCCAGGGTCGAGACATGCAGGTACAGCTGCTCGCCCGTGGCTACCAGCGCGCCGTCGCTGCTGCGCCGTAGGTGGTGAAACAGATGCACGCGCTTGTCGTCGACGGCCAGCACCTGAATGGTGACATACAGCGCATCCATGGCCATGGCCTCGGACTGGTGCGTCACGTGCGATTCCACCGTATAAAAGGAGTGGCCGGCGCGGCGGTACGATTCATCGATGCCCACCGAGCGCCAGAGCGCGTCGGTGGCATCCCCGAATACCTGCAGGTAGCGCGAGTCCGTCATGTGCCCGTTGTAGTCGACCCACTCCGGGCGAACCGTGAGTTCCAGCAATCGCGCCGGCTGGCCGCGATCACCCGTGGTCGCGTGCGTGGCTGCCGCGCCCATGTCCGCGTACAGGCGCGCCTCGAGGGCGCGCAAGGTCGAGCCGGCGCCGATATCGTACTGCCGCAGCACCTGCTGAATCGCCACCAGGCAGTCATCGCGCAGGCGCTCGAGTTCCCGGATCGAGCGTCCGGCCGCCTGCGCCTGCGTGCCCTCGACCATGCGGTCGATCAGCTGCTCGGTGAGTTCCGGGGCCTCGAGATGCGTCCAGGGCCACTTCAGGCAGGGGCCAAACTGACGCAGCATGTGGCGCATGCCGGGTTCGCCGCCCGCGAGGTGATAGATCATGTTGGTACCCATCGCGGCCCAGCGCAGGCCGGGTCCGTAGACGATGGATTCATCAAGCTCGCCGGTGGTGGCAACGCCATCGTTGACCATGTGCAGGATCTCGCGCCACAACGCTTCCTGCAGCCGGTCGGTCAGATGACCCGGAATCTCCCGCCGCACGCGCAGCGGATGCATGCCGATGTAACGGTAGAAAACCGCCGCGGCTTCCAGCGTCGCCTCGGAGGTCCGCGTGCCGCCCACCAGTTCCACCAGCGGCAGCAGGTACACGGGATTGAAGGGATGACCGACCAGCAGGCGTTCGGGAGACTGCATGTCACGCTGCAGATCCGAGGGCATGATGCCCGAGGTGCTCGAGGCGATCAGCACATCCGGCGGCGCATGGCGGCTCGCCTCCGCCAGCACGCGCTGCTTGAGTTCGATCTGCTCGGGAATGTTCTCCTGGATGAAATCGGCCTGGCGCGCCATGGCGGCCAGATCGGTCGTGAACGAGAGCTTGCCCGGTCGCGGCAGGGGCGCCATGGTCAGGCGCGACAGCGCGCCGGCGGCATTCTCGACCGCACCGCGGATCCATGCTTCCATCTCCGGCTTTACATCGCTGGCCACGACGTCGATACCAAAATGCAGCGCCCGCGCCGCCCAGCCCCCGCCGATGACCCCGGTGCCCAGCAGACCCAGCGTCCTGACTTGCCTCATATGACCCTTCCTCGAGCGCGATTCCGGTGAGTCGCTTTTATAATGTCGTCGTAATAATATAACAATTAAAAGGGGAATGGATGGTGGGCGGCGCCCTCATAGAGAAACGCTCGATCGACTACGTGCCGCTGGCCGAACGGCACGGCAAGGTCTGGCATCTGTGGCCGGTGTGGTTTTCGGGCGAGGCGCACCTGGCGACGCTGGCGGTCGGGGTGCTCGGCGTGCACCTCGGAGGCAATCTGCTCTGGACCGCCCTGGCGGTGGTGCTGGGTTGCGCCCTCGGCACCTTCTTCATGGCGTTCCATTCCACCCAGGGTCCGCAGCTGGGGCTGCCGCAGATGATCCAGTCGCGGCCGCAGTTTGGTTACACCGGCGCACTGCTGGTCTGGGTTGTGGCGCTGGTGGCCTACATCGGCTACAACGCCTTCAATCAGGTGCTGTGCGCACAGGCCCTGCACGAACTCACGCCCGCAATCGCATCCGACTCGTCCACCGCAATCGTACTGTTTGCCTTGCTCGCGGCCTCACTGGCCGCGCTCGGCTACGACAAGATCCATCTCGCGCAGCGCGGCTTCGCCTATCTGATGATAGTGATCCTGACGCTGTTCACGATCGGCGCGCCATTTGTGCTGAGATTCCCGGCCTCCGAGTTTCGCATCGTGGATTTTCGCGCCGTACCCTTTCTGGCGGAGATGTTTGCCGCGGCTTCCTACCAGCTAAGCTGGTCGATCTATGTCTCGGACTATTCGCGCTACCTGCCGCGCGATGTGGGCACGCGTGAATCCTTCTGGTGGACCTACCTGGGTGCCTTCATCGGCGGCGCATGGATGATGCTGGTGGGCACGGTGGCCGCCGCGTCGAACACCAGCCTGGATATCGCCGCGGCCATGAAGCAGGCGGCCAATCGGATCGCGCCGGGATTCGGCGACATCCTGCTGGTGGGATCGCTGCTCGGACTGGTCACGATCTCGGCGCTCAACTTCTACGGAGCTTCCCTGACGCTATTGAGCGTGGCCGACACGCTCAAGCCGCTGCGCTGCACGGCCGCCAAGCGACTGGCCAGCGTGGCGGCGGCGACCGTGGCGGCGACGGCGCTGGCGCTGGCGTCATCGGCGGATTTCATCAATCGCTTCGAAGACTTCCTGTCGCTGCTGCTCTATCTCTTTACACCCTGGACTGCCATCAACCTGGTGGACTTCTACTGGGTGCGCAAATGCCACTATTCGATCCGAGAGATTTTCAATCCGCGGGGCATGTATGGCCGCTGGAACTGGCGCGGCCTGCTGGCCTACGGCGTGGGCTTCATGGCCATGATCCCGTTCTTCAGCACCGGGACCTTCACGGGCCCGGCCGCGCGCGCGCTTGGCGGCGCCGACATCGCCATGCTGGTCGGACTACCGGTGGCCGCACTGGTGTACCTGCTGTGCTGCCGCTCGATGGATCTGGCGCGCGATCACGATCTCGCGCTCAGCGCCGACATCGGCCTCGATCCGTAGCTGCTGAAATCAGAACGGTCGATCGCCCTTGACCCACATGCGGTGCATGAGGCGAAAGTACTTCTGATCGTCGTAGGGCGTGCCGGTGTGCAGCGTGCAGCGATTGTCGAAAATGAAAATGTCGCCGACCTGCCATTTGTGTCGAAGCACGAATCGATCCTGCGTCACGAATGACACCAGTTCATCCACCATTTTCAGACCGCCGTCGCCCGGCATGCCCACTACCTCGGTGACCGTGCCGGTGCTGGGCCACAACGCCTTACGGCCATTCTGCGGATGGGTTCGGATCAACGGGTGAATCACATCCGGAGTTGCCGCCTCGACTTCCTTGCTGAGTTTCATGCGCCCGTGTTCCCGGGTCTCCATGAAATGCTTGTAACTGTGGTGCAGCGACAGCTCGGAGAGCTGCCGGCGACGTTCGCCCGGTAACGCCTGATAGGCTCCACAGCAGTCCGCCACCAAGGTGTCGCTGCCTTCAGGGGGAACTTCCACCGCGTAGAGCATCGTGCACTTCACGGGCTTCTCCATATAAGAGTAGTCCGTGTGCCAGCCCAGGCCATCGTTGTGAGCTCCAATCGGCTTGCCCGTTTCATCGGTTCGATTCGACAGGATATAGATCTTTGGATACCCCGGTAGCGTGTACTGCTTCAAGGTATGATCTTCGAGCTCCCCGAAATGACTCAGAAAACGCATGAGATCAGGCGGACTCATCTTCTGGCCGCGCGCCAAAAGCACGCCGTGCAGCTCGAAGGTGTTCGCGACCTCGCGAATGGTTGCCGAGTCGGCCTTGGCCAGATCGACGCCGTGCACTTCAGCTCCGAAGCCCGGCTTGAGTTCGGTGACGTCGAGTTTCGGAACGCTGTTCATGATGGCGGATAAGTTAGCAGCGTACCGCGCCGGAGTCTTGCTCGGTTGCGCCCGCTCATTTGAACGGACCCGGTGCTCCGCCGGCGCCGAGTCGGCGGCAGTTCAGCAGTGACGATGCGCACGCGTCCATCCTCGCGTGCCCTTGGCGTCGCCTTTGCCTGCACGGTGGGCACCGCAGTGAGCATGACGCCCATGGTGTACACGGTGTTTGGTCTGTTCCTGATACCACTGACCACGCAATTCAGCTGGCCGCGTTCGTCGGTGTCGTTCGTGTTGTTGATTGTCGCCGTCGCCGGCGCACTGGGCTATCCCATTGTCGGCCGACTCATCGACCGCCACGGTGCGCGTGCGGTATTGCTGTGGGGCATCCTGCTGTTCGCGGCCGCAGTGGCCAGCGTAGCGCTGATCGGTAATAGCCGCGGCGAACTCTATGCGGCGTATGCCTTCATCGGCATCGCCGGCACCATCCCGAGCGGCGTCACCTTTACCAAGGTGATCGCCGGGTGGTTTGACGAGAACCGAGGTCTGTTTCTCGGCATTGTTGGCGGGCTCGGCAACGGAGTGGGGGCCGCGATATCGCCACTGTTCGTACAGGCAGTCATCGCGCGTCACGGCTGGCGCGGCGGCTATCTAGGAATCGGTGCGGTAGTGCTGGCGATCGGTTTCCCGGTGCTGTTGCTGTGGCTGCGGGATCCGCCGTCGGCTGCCGCGCCATCTGTCGACGATGCTGTGACTGGCGACGATAACATGACGCTGCAGCAGGCGCGTTCGACCCCGACCTTCTGGATCATATTGATTGCCATCGCATTGGGTGCCGGCTCCATGACGGCGCTGTTCGCGCATGTCGTGCCCATGCTCATCGATCGAGGCGTGGCGGTCGATCGAGCCACTTTGGTGCTGGTGACATTCTCGATGGTCACAGCGGCATGGCAGGTGGCCGTCGGCTTTCTGCTCGACCGCATTCCGCGCCCCTGGATCGCAACGCCATTCTTCCTGGCCGCGCTTGCCGGGCTGACGATGTTCACCCTGTCGTCGAGTTTCGCAGGACTGCTCTGCGCCGGCGCGCTCATGGGATTGGGACTGGGAACCGAGTACGGCGTGTTGCCGTATTTTCTATCGCGCTACTTCGGCGTCCGCCACTATGGCTCGATCTCGGGCGCCATTTACGGCGTGATTGTGCTGTTGCAGGGATTCACGCCGTTCCTGATGGACCTGGTATTCGATCGGACCGGCTCGTATCGCCCAGCCCTCGTTACCATCGGCGCCGGTCTGCTGGCCGGCGCCCTGCTCGTCCTCCGGCTGCCCCGGTTCAGAATGCGTAGCCGATCGTAAAGATCACCTGGCGCGGCGCGACGTACTGCTGGCTGGTCTGACCGGTGCCAAACGGGTCAGTGTAGCGGGAATTGATACCGGCCCTATTGGCGAGGTTGGTGCCGGTCAGCTGCATCTGCAACCCGGTACCCGCAAGTGCATATCGCGCACTTAAGTTCACCAGCGCATAGGCACCGATGTAATCGAGTGTCGGTTCATTGAAGATACGCGCCCATTCGGATCCGCGATAAATCAGTTCCGCCCGCGGCGTCAGCGTGCCGGTAGGAATGTCGAAGATGTAGGACGCGTTGAGCGAACCGGAGAACTTCGGCATCGCCGGCGGCACATTGCCGCCGATATTGCGCGCAGCGGCGACGACCGCGGCCCAGCAGGCCGGATTGTAGAACGCACCGCCGAAGGCGCAGGGGCTGGTGAACGAGGAGGTGTTCTCGATCGCGTTGGTTACCGTCGAATCGATGGTCCTGAAGCCCGCACCCACCTTGCCATCCTCGACCGACAGGTTGGCATTGATATTGAGATGGTTGTGCATCGCCAGGTAGGACAGTTCACCTTCGGCGCCGAAGATGTGGACCTGCGGAATATTGGTGATGCCGGCATCGAACGGCACGGGATCGGCCTCGATGTATTGCATGTTCTTGTAGATGTAATAGAAGCCATCCACATTCAGGCGCAGTGACCGATCGAACAGGAAGTTCTTGGCACCGATCTCGAACGCCGTGTTGGTTTCCGGCTCGAAGATGGACGGCACCACGACCTGGCCGTAGAAACCGTTGACGCCGCCGGGCTTGTAGCCGCGCGCCACGCTGGCATAGAGCATGTTGTCGGGTGTCAGATCGAAGTCGCTCTCGGCACGAAAGGTCGGGACGCGATTGAGCGTACTGTGATCGACCGTGCTCTTGCCAAAAGCGGAGAAATTGAAACTGTTCTGCGAGTAGGTGTCCTCGTTCCATCGGTAGCCGCCCGTGAGACGAAAACGCGATGTCACGTGCCATGTCGCCTGGCCGAAGAGCGAATACGACTTGCGCAGCACCTGCGAGTCATTGCCGTAGGCAAGGTTAGGCGGCACCACGGTTTCTATGTTGGGCAGCACCGCGACATCCGGGTTACCGGCGCATACGACCGTGGCGCTGGGGTTGCATTCGAATTCTGCGACGAACTGCTCGCTGGTCTGGCGCAGGAAAAAGCCGCCGACAACCCAGTCTACCGGACCGCCGGGCTTCGACACCAGGTCCAGTTCCTCGGACCAGTTGTGCAGCGTGGTATTCCAGGCCGCGACATCATCGTAGGAGCCAATCAGATCGAATGAGCTGCGCGAGCTGTCCTCCTGCTGCAGGTTCTTAAGATATTGATCCGCCGTCACCGACCTGATGGAGAAGTACGGCAGGTCGTACTGCAGGTTCAGGTGGTACAGCGCGGTGGTCAGCTCGAAGTTGGACGGGTAGTCCTGATCGATCGACCACGGATCCGGATCCGGGTCGTTGATGTTCTTCTGCGCGGCACCGTGATTGCCCGCGTGATACCACTGCCCCGTGACGGTGGCCGTAAAATCATCGTTGGGATGCCACAGCACCGCAGCCTTGGCGCTGGTGTCGTGCGCATCGTCCTCGCGGAAACCGGGGATCGCCGTGTCGTTGGTGAATCCCTCGTGATCGTAGCGCTGGCCGGAAATGCGCACGGCCAGCGTGTCGCCGATCGGCAGGTTCAATTCCAGTCGTTCGCGCGTGAGCTTGTAGTTGCCCACACTGAAGTCGCCGTAGCCGCTGAACTGATTGAGCTCGGGCTGCTTGGTGACGATGTTGATGGTGCCACCCGTGGAGCTTTGGCCGTACAGCGCTCCCTGCGGACCGCGCAGCACTTCCAGGTGATCGATGTCGAACAGCGTCTGGTCGAGCGAGACGGTGTTGGAGATATAGACGCCATCGATGTACAGCGAGACGCCGGGAACCGTGGTGGGCGCCTCCTCGGGAGTCTCGGAACCCACACCGCGGATGGTGACGATGTTCTCGAACCCGGATGTCTTGGTGGTCTCCAGGCTGGGCACAGTGCCGTTCAGCGATGCCACATCGTTGACGAATGATTTGTCGAGGGTTTGCGCGGAGACCACGCTGATCGCGAGCGGCGTCTTTTGAATATCGGTCTGGCGTCGTTCCGCGGTAACCACGATTTCGCCCAGGTCATCGCCTGGCGCCGCTGGCGCCGACCGTGTTCGAAGCGGGCGAATTAGCGTCGGACGCCGCATCGGCCAGGGCCATCGATGAAGCTGCACCGACAAGCAGCAGCGGCGCTACTACGCTCGCCCGCAATTGGTGCGATCGGCGTGCGAGATACCCTGTCCGCGTTTTCATTCTTGGTCTCCCCTGTTCCAAACTCAGTAGCAGCGCATTGCCATACGCGTGCAAGTGTCAATCGGTTTTACCCAAAAAGCGACAGCGCGCGCTTGCACGTCCGCGCCCTATCCCTTGACTCAAGGCAGGCCTGCGTTGGAGTAGGTGCGCATTCGGAAGCAGAATGGTTGCGGCCCGTTGCTGCCAAACCACGCCTGATGCGCCACGACTGCGCGACCCGTGCGACAGATCGACTCGAGCATGATCCGCCGCACCGAATTGTACAATCCGTGCCATGCAACAAGAATCCGCGCACCGGCCGACTGGAGGCCAACACTGGTTCATCACCGGCATCAGCTCCGGGTTCGGCCGCGCGGTCGCCGATGCGGCCGCGCGCCGAGGCGACCGCGTCACCGGTACGGTGCGAACCGAGCAGGCACGAGCAGCCGTACTGCGCAGCTTCCCGGCGATCAGCGCCGTGAGCCTGCTCGATGTCGCGGATGAGGCCGCGGTACGCGGCGCGGTTGCCGCCGCCGAGAACGGCAATGGTCCGATCGATATCGTGGTCAACAACGCCGGCTACGGCCTGGTGGCCGGTGTGGAAGAAGCGAGTCTTGCCGAAATACGAGCCCAGTTCGAGGTCAACGTATTTGGCGCCATCGCCGTCATGCAGGCTGTGCTGCCGTTCATGCGCGCGCGGCGCGCGGGGCGCCTCATCAATATCTCTTCTGTGTCCGGACTGGTCGGCTGGGGCGGCCTTGGCATCTATTCCGGCAGCAAATTTGCGCTCGAGGGTATCTGCGAGACACTGGCACAGGAGGTGGCTCCGCTGGGCATCCATGTGACACTGATCGAGCCCGGCGGCTTTCGAACGGAGTTCGCCGGCCGCTCGCGCGTGATGAGCGAGCGCAGGATTGAGGACTACGATGCCAGCGTCGGTGCCAACCGCCGCATCCTGGAGCAGCATGCAGGACACGAACGCGGCGATCCAGCCAGGGCAGCGCAGGCCATTCTGGCCATCGCCGATCATGCAGCGCCACCGCTGCGGCTCATGCTGGGGGAGGATGCGCTCGGTTACTTCGAACGCAAGCTGCAGCAGCAGACAGCCGAGATCGAGGCATGGAAGACACTGTCGCTGAGCACCGATTTCAGCGCCGGCTAGCGCCGGCTAGCGGCGGCGGAGGTTACCGCAGCGCAAACCCCCTTAAGGAAGTGTTGATGCGCGCCCGTGCAAGCCCATTTCGCCGGACCATGGTTATGATGCTCACATGCCTGCGTCCTTTCTGAACGACGAATTCTTCGCGGCTCTCGACAGCTCGGTCCTGCCGGTCGAGGACGCGGAGTCGCTGCCGCCGCTGTGCTACACCGACCGTGACTTCTACGAATTCGAAAAGGAAGCGCTGTTCAATCACGAATGGCTGTGCGTCGGACGGGAATCGTGGCTGCCGAAACCGGGAGACTTCTTTACCAGTGACATCATCGGCGAGCCGCTGGTCATCTGCCGGGACATGGAAGGTACGCTGCGTGCGATGTCCGCGGTCTGCCAGCACCGCTCGATGCTGGTGGCCGAGGGGCGCGGCAACGCGCGCGGCTTCGTCTGCCCTTACCATCACTGGACCTACTCGCTCGACGGCTGCCTGCGCAGCGCCCCGGCGATGAACAAGACGAGCCATTTCGATAAATCCGGCATCCGCCTGCCGGCGCTCAAGCTCGAGGTCTGGCTGGGTTTCATCTTCGTCAATTTTGATCCCGATGCGAAACCGCTCGGCCCGAGGCTGCAGGCGGTGCAGTCCGCGATCGAGCGCTACGACATGGAGAGCGCGGAAGAAGTCGGCCAGCCGCAGACGACGAAGTTTCCGTGGAACTGGAAAGTCATGTTCGAGAATAACAATGACGGCTACCACGCCAACAAACTGCACCATGGGCCTCTGCACGACTTTGTGCCCAGCGAGCGCTCCTCGTTTCCTGAACTACCGGCGGACACTGCCGGGTACCTGCGTCGCAACGGCACGCTGCATCCGGACGCCAGCTTCAATGCCACCCAGCGCGCCATCCTGCCGGTGTTTCCGCGGCTGACCCAGGACGACCGGGAGTGCATGCTGTTCGCCAACATTCCGCCGACCCTGTCGCTGGTGCTGACCAGCGATATGGTGATCTACCTGATCGTGCGCGCGGATGGACCGGAGACGCACGCGATGGATGTGGGGGAGCTGGTGGTGCCAGGTGCCAGCCGCGATCCCGGCTTCGATCAGCGACTGGCGATGATCATGGATGCCGCCGGCAAGATCATGGCGCAGGATCAACATGTCGATGAACTGGTGCAGGTCGGGCTGCGATCGCGATTCGCCATCCGCAGCCGTTACTCCTGGCAGGAAGGCGCGCAACGGGAGTTCAACGGCTGGCTGGTGCCCCGTTATCAGGACTGCTGGCGCGCCCGGCGCGCGCGGCTCAGCTGAGCTTCGGCGTCGGTGGCCGCATGGCCACGACCAGGGCGACTATCAGGAGCATACAGACGGCGCAACCCTGGAACAGTCCGCCGAATCCCCCGAAGACATCCTTGATCACTCCACCGATGTAGGGTCCGACCATGGCGAGCGTCGTGATCAGATTGAAGGTGCCGTAGATTTCGGGATTCTCAGAGGGTCCGAAGTAATTGACCAGCAGCACTGTCGTGGCCAGCAGGCACATGCCGAAGCCGAAACCTTCCGACACGGCGAAGATGCTCAGGGCAAGGTGATTGTCGGCCACCGACAGCGCGGCCATGCCGATGCCTTCCCCGAGCGCACCGGCGACCAGCAGCCATTTGGGATCGATGCGCGTGGCGAGCGCGCCGCCCAGATAGCGCGATAGCGCACCCACCGCGCCGTTGGTGCTGAGCACGGTGGCCGCTACGCCGGTGGAGATTCCGAGCGCCGCCATATGCGCCGGCGCAAAGCTGCTGGTGGTCAGTACGCACAGCAGAGTCGCGGTCATCGCCAGCGAGATCACCCAGTACTGCGGCGTGCGGATGGCCTCCCGAAAGCGCCAATCCCGCAGATTCCCATGCGCATCGGCGTGCGGGTCGCCGGCCACGGCGGCAACGGCGACCGGCGGGCTCTTGACGAAGATCAGAGCCAGCAAGGTGAGCACCAGCATCACCGCGGCCATGGTCCACCAGTACAGCCGCCAGGAGTGCGTCGCCGCCATGAAGCCATTGGCAGCCAGGGGCCCGGCGACGGCCCCGAGGCCGCCGACGGTAAAATAGGCACCGATGACGGCCGACCGGTTGTCCGGCATCCAGCCGTTGAGCAGGTAGACCGCGGGAACCACGGCGCACAGCGCAAACCCCAGTCCAAGCATCGCCGCGGCCACCAGGTAACCATAGATGCCGCTGGTCAGTGCCAGCAGGCCAAATCCCACGACCATGATGGCGCCGCCGATGCCATAGGTGGCGGCGATGCCGAAGCGCCGAATGGTCCAGGCCGGCAATGCGCTGGCAAGACCCACCAGCAGCGCCAGCAATGAAAACCCGGTGCCCGCCTGCGACCAGCTCCAGGATAGCTCGCTGATCATGTACGGCAGCACGATGCCGAGTGAACTGAACGTCGCAGCCGAGATCGTGAAGTAGATGGCGCTGATGACTGCAAACAGCAGCCAGCGCGTCGCACTAGTTGCCATGCGATTGTTCCCGCTCGCGCAGTGCCTGCTTGAGCGCCACGATGTACGCCACCACGGACTCACTCCAATCCCGATCGGGACGGCCGATCCCCGAGACTCCCACTATATCGGGATGCTGCCACGCGATCCCCTGTCGCTGGCGCGCCATAGGAGTGCACCACACTGCTGCCGCGCGCGATGGCGGGGCGTGCGGCATGGGCGTTGCCCGCGCGGCGCATGTGGGCGGCGATGTTCAATTTGACGCATCGTAGCCAATACCCCAGTATATCGCCATACGATCCGTTGTTTCTCCTAGCGATACGGAGTGGTTATGCCGTCACAGCCGCAGACTCGCGCCTATCAGTGGGATGAATTGCCAAAGGAAGCGGTGCGCGCGGGCGTGACCCGCAGCGGATTTCGCGGCGATGATGTGTTGCTGGTCATGAACTGGCTGCAGCCGGGCATGCAGACCAACCCGCACAGCCACCCCTGCGAGCAGATCGTGTACGTGGTCCAGGGCCGGATGCGCTTCGTGATCGGCGATGAGGTCATCGAGGTCGGTGCCGGCGGCCTCGTCCGCGTGCCGCCCAACGTCCGCCACTATGGCGAGCCCATCGGCAGCGAGCCGGTGCTGAATCTCGATGTATTCGCGCCGTTCCGCGAAGACTACCGCCACCTGGTCGAGTACCAGCAGTTCCCGGCACCGAGTCGTCAAGGGCTGAGCGGCCGTGCCCCGGCTTGCGCCCATCGAGGCGGTGGTCACCACGCTGAACATTATCGAGCACATGGCCCAGGCACGCGGACCGGTTGGCGTCAGTGAACTGGCCAGCGCTATCGACGTGCCCAAGCCGCGCATCTACCGCCACCTGCGCACCCTGGTCACCCGCGGCTACGTCACGCAGGAACCGAGCAGCGAAAAATACGGGCTCACCATGCGCCTGTCCCACATCGGCCGCGCCATCGCCGAGCAAACCGGGATACACGTCGAGATGCGCACCGTCATGCAGGCGCTGCGCCAGGACGTGCAGCAGAGCGTGGTGGTGGGCCAGATCGAGAATGACGGCGTGCGGGTGCTGGACATACTGCGGCAGCCCTCGGCGGTGGAGATTTCATCGCGCCCGGGGACGCTGTTCGATTTCCATTGCACCGCCCAGGGAAAAATTGCACTGGCGTTCGGAGCTCCCGGGCTGTGGAAAAAGCTGCGGCGCTCGTCACTGCGGCAATGGACCGAGGCGACCATCACCGATCTGGATCGGCTGCGGATGGAAGTCGACAAAGTCCGCAAGCGCGGCTGGGCGGTGGCGCCGGGCGAGGTGCTGAGCGGCATCAATGCGCTGGCGGCGCCGGTGTTCGATGCCGGCGGCGAGTTGGTCGCGACGATCGGCATCCTCGGGTCCACGCAACACGTGGCCGCGCGCCCTGCACCGGTTCTGGTCGCGGCGGTGCTGCGGGCCGCCGGCGATTTCTCCCGGCGGCTGGGATTCCGGCAGGCTGAAGCCTCGTGAAGCGGTACGCGCTTGCCATCGACATCGGCGGCACCTTCACGGATGCGGTGCTCACCTGCGATGACGGGCGCAGCTGGACCGACAAGACCCTGACCACGCCGCGCGATCTGCTCGAGGGCTTCTTTCGCGCCGCGCAGCTGGTGCTGGCGCGCGCGCAAGTGGCGCTCAGGGACATCAATGACGTCATCGCCCATGCCACCACGGTGGTCACCAACGCCGTCATCGAGCGCAAGGGCGCCCCCACCGCTCTGATCGTCACCAAGGGCTTTCGCGATGTGCTCTATATCCGCGACGAGCATCGCTACGACATGTTCGATCCACAGATCGAATATTCCGAGCCGCTGGTGCCGCGGGAACTGACTTTCGGCATCGACGAGCGCATCTTCGCGGATGGCAGCGTCGGCGTAAAGGTCGACGATGCGCAGATTCGCGAGCTCGCGCAGCAGCTTCGCGCCGCGCATGTCTCATCAGTGGCCGTCTGCCTGCTCAACAGCTACCTGAACCCCGTCAACGAGCGGCGCGTACAGCTGCTGCTGTCGGCGGCGCTGCCGCAGATGTTCGTCTCCCTGTCGAGCGATGTGGCGCCGCAGATGCGCGAGTACCTGCGTGCCAGCACGGTGGCGGTGAATGCCTACGCCCTGCCGGTCTGCGGTCCCTATCTCAAGGCGCTGGCGGCACGGCTGGCGCAGGAGGGGTGCGCGCTCGAGCCGCTGATCATGCTGTCCAACGGCGGCGTGGTCGGCGCGCGGGTGGCGGGCACCTACCCGGTACGCATGATCGAATCCGGCCCGGCCGCCGGCGCGCTGGCGGCCGGTCGCATCGCCCGGCGCCACGGCATTGAAAACCTGATCTCCTTCGACATGGGCGGAACCACGGCCAAGGCCTGCCTCATCCAGCACGGCGAGCCGCTGGTCACCGGTGAATTCGAGGTCGATCGCCGCTACCGCTTCAAACCGGGTAGCGGCATGCCGATCACGGTGCCCTCGATCGACATGATGGAAATCGGCGCCGGCGGCGGCTCGATCGCACGGGTCGATGAACTGGGGTTGCTGAAGGTGGGGCCGGAAAGCGCGGGCGCGGATCCTGGGCCTGCCTGTTACGGGCGCGGCGGTACGCACGCCTGCGTCACCGATGCGGATCTGCTGCTCGGAATCCTCGACGCCGACAATTTTCTCGGCGGTGACATGCGGCTGGATCGCGCGCGCGCGCAGGCAGCCGTGCAAGCGCTGGCCGGCCAGCTGGGCGTATCAGCGCTGGATGCCGCCTATGGCATCTACAGCGTGGTCGGTGAATCGATGGCCGCGGCCGCGCGCGCGCACGCCACCGATCGCGGTGTGGACTATCGCGGGCTGCCGCTGCTCGCGTTCGGCGGCGCCGGGCCGATACACGCCTGCTACGTGGCCGAACAGCTCGACAGCTCGGAAGTCATCTATCCGCCGATGGCCAGCGTGCTGAGCGCGGTGGGCACGCTGGTCACGCCCGCGCGGCTGGACCTGGCGCGCGGCGGCCTGTGCCGTGTCAATGCCATCGACTGGGACACGGTCGGCAGGTTGATCAGCGACATGGTGGCCGACGGCAGGAAAGCGCTGCTGGAAGCGGGCCTGCCCGAAGAGAGCATTGCCTACGATTTTTCCGCGGACATGCGCTACTTCGGCCAGCAGGCCGAAGTAACCGTGCGCCTCGGCGCCGATCCGCGCTCCGCACATGACGCGCGGCAGCTGCGCTCGCGCTTCGATGCTGCCTACGAAGCGCTGTATGGCGTGCGCCTCGACGACATGGATGTCGAGGTGGTCAGCTGGCGAACCGCGGCACACGGCGGCGACGCCGGACGCGAGATTGGCATCCGCCTGCCGACCCAGCCGGGCAAGCCCAAGGCGACACGCGAGGTCTATTTCAGGGACCGGAGCCTGCCGGTGGCGGTCTACGATCGCGCAAGCCTGGCATCCGGACAGCCTATCGATGGTCCGGTGATCATCGAGGAGCGCGAGACCACCATCTTCGTGCTCGGCGGATGGCACTTGAGCGTCCACGGGGACGGAAGCCTGATAGCCAGGCGGCAACAGCAGGAGAGCTGACATGGACGGCATCGATCTGGAAATCATGTGGGGCAATCTCATCAGCATCGTCAGCGAGCAGGCCAAGGCGTTGCAGCGCATTGCCTTCAGCCCGGTGGTGCGCGAGGCGGGGGATCTCGCCACCGCGCTGTTCGACACCGAGGCGCGCATGGTCGCGCAGGCCATCACGGGAACGCCCGGCCATATCAATTCGCTGGGCGCGGCGGCGCGCAACATGATCGACGTCATTCCGCCCGAGCAGATCTATCCCGGCGACATCCTGATCACCAATGATCCGTGGCTGTCAGCCGGGCATTTCTTCGACATCACGGTGCTGACGCCGATTTTTCGCAAGGACCGGTTGATCGGTTACAACGGTTCCACGATCCATCATACCGATATCGGCGGCTACGGCGTCGGCGCCGGCGCGCGCGACATTCACGAGGAAGGGCTTTGGATTCCGGTGCTCAAGCTCTACGAGCGCGGTGTGCCGAACCACACGCTGCATCGGATCATCGGCAGCAACGTGCGCACCCCCGATGCGATCTTCGGCGACCTGTCGGCACAGGTGTCGAGCGGCAAGGTGGGCGCCGAGCGGCTCAACGCCATGTGCGCGCGCTGCGGGCTCGATGACATCAGCGAACTGTCTCGCGAAATACTCACCCGCTCCGAAAAGGCGACACGGGATGCCATCCGGAAATTGCCCGGCGGTGTGCAATATGGAGAGACCTCCTTCGACGTGCCTGGCGGCGAGGTCATCAAGCTCTGCACCGAGGTCACGATTGACACGCAGCTGGGTGAAATTCTGATCGACTTCACCGGCAGCTCGGCGCCGAGCAAGTTCGGCATCAATGTGGTGCCGGCCTACACCCACGCCTACAGCACCTTTGCGGTCCGCAGCGTGCTCAATCCCGATCTGCCCAATAACGCCGGCAGCCTGGCGCCGATCAAGATCAAGCTGCCGCCCGATTGCATCGTCAATGCCGAGTATCCGGTCCCAGTCAACGCACGGCATGTCGTCGGCATGTACGTCCCGTTCCCGATACTGAAGGCGCTCGGCAAAGTCATGCCCGATCGCGTCGTGGCGGAAGGCTCGGGCGCCGTCTGGACGATCCAGATTCAGGGCCGCGACAAGGCAAACAAACCCTTCATCAGCTCGATGTTCAATTATTCGGGCGGCATGGGCGCGCGCGCCACCAAGCAGGGACTGTCGGCCACCTGCTATCCCACCGGGGTGTCCGCGGTGCCGGTGGAGGTGCTCGAGGCTTCCATTCCAATCGAATTCACCTGCAAGGAGCTGGTCTCGGGCACCGGCGGTGCCGGCAAGTGCCGCGGCGGCGACGGTCAGCGGGTCGGATTTCGCATGCGAACCGGGCGCGAGTGGCTGCTCAACGCCATCCCAAGCCGCCTGAATTCCCGCGCAGAGGGCATGCTCGGCGGTGAATCCGGCGCGGCCGGCCGGTTTCTCATCAATGGTGAGGACGCCACTGCCGATCGTAAGCGCGCCATGGATCCGAACGATGAGATCCTGATGCAGACTCCCGGCGGCGGCGGGTTCGGGCGGGTGTAGATGGGACTGGAGGGTCCGAGCCGCATGAAGGCCTGGCACTTCACGACGCAGTCCAGTCCGCCGAATCGGCAGCTGCGCGCCTGGTGCGATGTCATGCGGCGCCTGTGCATCCCTATAGGATTGAAGCCGGGTGTCGGCAGCTTCCGCGGCGATGTCTGGTGCGTGGATTCGCCCCTTGGCATGCAGTTCGCACGCGTCGATGCCGAGCCGCAGGAAATCGGTGGCCGCTACCTCGACCAGCCGGCAGCGATCTGGCTGACGCTGCTGCTCGAAGGCGAGGCTCGCCTGACCTACGAAGGCCATGCCATCGATCTGCAGCCGGGCGACATTGCCTATGGACCGACCTTTGCGGATGCCACACTGAATTTCACCAGCGATTTTCGGCAGCTGTTCGTCAACGTGAAGCGCCTGATGCTCGATCCGCGCGTGTTCGCGCCGCTGGCACTCAAGCTCGGCTATCTCTCGGGAAAGACGGGTATCAACCAGGTGCTGTCCGGCATGTTGCGATCGCTGGCCGATGTCATCGCCGATATCTCATCGGAGGATCTGCGCCCGGTGGAACTGTCGCTGACGGAATTCCTGATCACCGCCCTGGGCGATGAGAAGCACGTTTTCGGCCTGGGCGGAGCGACTGGAGCCCGGGCGTCGCGCCTGCACCGCATCTGCCAGGGCATCGAAGCGGTGCTCGGCAATCCGGCGCTCACATTGGCGATGGTGGCGGAGCGAGAGCGCGTGTCGAGCCGATACCTGCAGAAGCTGTTCACCGAGGCCGGCAACAGTTTCAGTCATTACCTGCGCACGCGTCGGCTGGATCGCTGCCGCGTGGACCTGATCAGCCCGCTGCACGCGGAGTTGTCGATCTCGGAGATCTGCTTCCGCTGGGGATTCAACAGTTCGGCGCATTTCAGCCGCGTGTTTCACCAGGAGTTCGGCGTGTCACCGCGCGACTACCGGCGGCTGCGCGGCGTGCCGGGCGCGCCCCCTGAGCTTGCGGCTGCGAAGGCCTCATGAGCAGAGCGCCATTCGCTGATCGCGAACGGGTCACGACTCTCATCGTGGATGCAACGCTGGTTACATTGGATGCGCAGCGGCGCATCTTCAGCAACGGTGCCATGGCGGTCCGCGATGACCGCATCGTCGCCGTCGGTGCTACCGCTGCTATCCGGGATCGCTTCGAGGCAACGGAGATCATCGACGGCCGGCGCTTCGTAGTGACGCCTGGGTTTATCGATACCCACATTCACATCACGGGCGATCCGCTGACACGCAACTACATTCCGGATGACATCAACGCTGGATTCGAGGAGAAGCTGTCGCGCTGGGTGATCCCCCGATTCACGTCGCAGACACCCGAAGACGAACAATTATCGGCGCAACTGGCCGCGGTGCAGATGCTTCGCTGCGGGACCACTTGTTTTCTCGAAGCGGGGACGGTGCGGCATCTCGATGCCGTGGTAGAGGGACTCAAGAGCACCGGTATTCGCGGCCGCGTCGGCGAATGGGTTGAGGGCCGTGAGCGCATCGATGGGCGCGATCAGGCCCCGGCGACAGATCGAGCGATTGCAATACTCGAACGGGAGATCTCCCGCTATCCGGCGGGGAACAGCGCGCGGATTGCAGCGTGGCCGCTGCTGGTGGGGCATACGACCAATACCGACGAGGTCTGGAGAGCGGCAAAGCGCCTTGCCGACGCGAACGGCCTGGGCGTCTCGGCGCACATGAGTCCTTTCAACGCGGATCCGGAATGGTTTATTGCGAATCTGGGTTGTCGTCCGGTCGAACATCTCGCGAAAATCGGTGTGCTGGGTCCCAACGTCGCCCTCACGCATCTCGCGCACATCAGCGCAAACGAGGTGGAGCTGTTGCGCGCCACGCGGACCAGCGCCATCCTCTGTCCGCTCGCCGCGCTGCGTGGCGGCTTCGGCATCACGGCGGTGGGCCGTTTTCCGGAGATGAGTGCCGCCGGTATCAACATCGCACTCGGCAGCGATGGCGATGTACCGGACCTGATGCAAAAGATTCGCATCGCCGCCGCCATCTTCAAAGACGCGCGCCAGGACACGCGGTTGTTCCCCGCGCACGAGGTCCTGACCATGGGTATCGAGAGCGGTGCGCGACTGCTCCAGCTTGGTGGGCAGATCGGCTCGCTCGAAGCGGGCAAAAAGGCCGACTTCGTGTTGCATGACACTGACCGCCCGGAGTGGCAGCCGCGACTGAACGTACTGCATCAGCTCGTCTGGGCGGCAGATGGACGCGGGGTCCACAGCGTGTGGGTCGACGGTGTGCGCGTGGTCGACAACTATCGCTGCACGCAAGTGGATGAGCAGGACATCTATCGCCGCAGCCAGCGCGCGGCTATGGGGCTGCTCGAACGCTCGGGCGTGCCTGGCGCCAGCGCCTGGCCCATTACCTGAGCATTTCAACCGGCGGAGTAAAACGATGACGAATCGGCGAATCCCGACCGCGAATTCCGTGCAGGATCTGCGGCCTCGCGAAGTCCCACTGGACGGCCTGCCTGATTCATCGGGCCACGCCAGGCATTGGTACGTGCCAGCGTCGGATCGAACCGTCCATTGGGGCTACTTCAGTCGCAGCCTGCTGCCGATCGTCGAAGCCGCCTCCGGCGACTATGTGACGCTGGAATGCCTTACTCACCAGGCTGGCGATGATCCGGCGCGGATGATCTCGGGCGATCCGGGCATCGAGAGCGTGTATCACTGGACCCGCAATCAGAAAAACATCATGCGGCGCGGTGCGGGCCCAATGGATGCGCCCAACGGACACGGCGGCGGCCAGGGCGTCCATATCCTCACCGGCCCCGTGCGGGTGCTTGATGCCGCGCCTGGGGACGTACTCGAGGTGCGCATTCTGGATATGTACCCGCGGCCCTGCGCAAATCCTGAGTTCGCCGGCCGCACCTTCGGCACCAATCTCGCAGCCAACTGGGGCTATCACTACCACGACCTGGTCGAGGAACCGAAGCCACGCGAGGTGGTGACTATCTACGAACTGGACGCGGCCGGCGGCGACTACGCGCGGCCTCTCTATAATTATCGCTGGGGACCGGTCACCGATCCCAATGGCGTCGTACACCGGATCTACGACTACCCGGGCCTGGTGGTGGACCCGACGAAATATCACCCCAGGCACGGCATTCTGCCCAATGTACGCGTGCCGATCCGGCCGCATTTCGGCACGCTCGGCCTCGCCCCGAAGGAAGTGGATATCGTCAGCTCCATTCCGCCCAACTACTGTGGCGGCAACGTCGATGACTGGCGCATCGGTAAGGGTGCCACTCTGTACTACAAGGTCTCGGTCGAAGGCGCACTGCTGTCGGCGGGCGATACGCATGCTGCCCAGGGTGACTCGGAGCTCTGCGGCACGGCCATCGAATCATCCTGGACCGGGTTGTTCCAACTGATACTTCACAAGCAGCACACGATCGCCGAGGACAGCGTGCTCGCCCAAGCCGGTTCTCCGCTGCTCGAGACCAGCGATGAATGGGTCGTGCACGGCTTCAGCCATCCGAACTACCTGACCGATCTGGGGCCCGACGCCCAGGCCGATGTGTTCAGGAAATCTTCGGTGGACCTCGCGATGCGGGATGCTTTCCGGAAAATCCGCGACTTCCTGATGCGCGTGCATCACCTCAGCGAGGACGAAGCCATCTCCCTGATTTCGGTCGCGGTCGATTTCGGCGTCACCCAGGTCGTCGATGGCAACTGGGGCGTGCACGCCAGCCTGCGCAAGCGAATTTTCAACCCTTCAACCAGCGGATCACTGCCATGACTTATCCCAATACGCTCATCTTCGTCGATCTTGCCTCGGATGACCCCAAGGCGGCAGGCGAGTTCTATGCCAAAGTTTTCGGCTGGCAGAACGATCCGCGACCGCTCGGTGTGTTTCATCGCATGGTGCCCGGCGAGCAGTTCCTCAAACCGGACGGCACGCCCAGCGAGATCGGCAATCTGCATCTTGGCATTTTCGATGCTGCCAACGCGAGACCGCATCCCTCCCCTGCGGGCGTGGAACCGCGCACGTTAAGTCGCAAGGGACGCAAGGCGCGCATCTGGATCCTCGTGAGCTCTGACGACTCGGTCGATCGCATCCTGCGCACGGCCCAGGAGCTTGGCGCGACCATTCTCTGGCGCGATCACTACTGGAAAGAGTTTAACGGCTTCAACCACGCCTTCGAGGACCCCTGGGGTAATGAGATCGTGCTCTGGGGCAAGGCCGGCAAGGATCCGGTCATTCCCGACGGCTACACGCGCGAATAGGATCCCGGCGCGTGAAAGCCGCCCGCTATAGCGGACACGGCGGCCCGGATGTCATTCGTTACGAGGATGTCCCGGAGCCGCTGATAGCACCGGCCGATGTCATCGTCCGTGTGGCCGCCTGCGCGCTCAATCGACTCGATGTGGTCCAGCGTAACGGCCACTTCACCATGCCCGGCTACAAGCTGCCGCATATTGCCGGCATGGACGTCGCGGGCGAGATCGTCGAAACCGGAGCTGATGTCCGCGGAGTGAGTGTGGGCGATCGCGTGGTGGTCAATCCGTCGCTGACACAGGTGCAGGGGAACTCGCGATTCATCGGCATGGACGACAGGTATGGCGCGCTCGGCGTCATCGGCGCCACAGTCGACGGCGGCTACGCCGAGTTCTGCGCAGTCCCCGCATCTCACGTGAGCCACATCCCTGCAAAATTCTCGTTCGAGGAAGCCGCCTGCATCCCGACCTGCTATGTGACGGCGTGGCACGCGCTGCGGGAAATCGGCCAGCTGGCAGCTGGCGAGACGGTGCTGATTCACGCGGCGAGCAGCGGCGTGTCGTCGGCCGGGATTCAGCTCGCAAAACGCCTTGGCGCCACGGTGCTGGCGACGGCGCGATCGGCGGCTAAGCTCGAGCGCGCAAGTCGACTCGGCGCTTCCCACGTGTTCAATATTCATGAAGGCGATGTGGCCCAATGGGCACGCGAGGTCACGGATGGCCGCGGCGTCGACCTCGTGTTCGATCACGTTGGACCGGCGCTGTGGCAGTCCTCGCTGGGGGCATTGCGACCGAGAGGGCGCCTGGTAACCTGCGGGGCGACGACCGGGCCGCACGTCACGCTCGAACTGGGCCGTCTGCACCAGATGGGGATCCAGATCATCGGTGCCGATTCCTATACCTATGAGGAGTTCGAGCGCGTGCTCGCTCTCTACTGGCAGGGCGGATTCGCGCGCACCGTAGACTCCGAATTCCCACTGTCGCAAGCCAGCGAAGCGCACCGCCGCATGGAAACCGAGGATGTTTCTGGCAGGATCCTGCTCAAACCCTGGCGGTAACTATTACCGCGCCTACAGGCTAGAACCCCTTTCCAAAGCTGTCTTAAGATGACGCCATGACATTGCCGACGTATTTCATTCCACACGGCGGTGGACCGTGCTTCTTCATGGACTGGAGCATCACCGGCGATCCGGCCGACACCTGGAACCGCACCGCAGACTGGCTGCGCGGGCTGTCGGCAACGCTGCCGATGCGTCCGAAGGCCATCGTCGTGATCTCGGGCCATTGGGAACAGCCTGCCTTCACAGCCGCGAGCGTCGAGTCGCCCGGGCTGATCTACGACTACACGGGGTTCCCGCCACATACCTATAAGCTGCAGTACCCGGCACCCGGCGCCCCGTGGCTCGCTCGGCGCGTGGTGGAACTGCTGAGCCAGGCGGGATTGCCGGCCCGGCTGGATTCAGCGCGCGGATTTGATCACGGCATATTCATTCCTTTTTTGCTGTTCAATCCGCAGGCCGACATTCCAATCGTGCCGCTGTCGTTGCAGCGCGATCTGGATCCGGCACAGCACCTTGCCGCCGGCAAGGCGTTGCGGGCACTGCGCGATGATGGCGTCCTGATCGTCGGCAGCGGCATGAGCTACCACAACATGCATGGATTTCGAACCCCGGCCGGGGCTGCAAATTCCGAAGTCTTCGACCGCTGGCTTACCGAGGCGCTCGTCGACCCCAACCTTCCGCGTCGTTGGGATAGCCTGACGCGCTGGTCGGAAGCGCCGGCGGCACGCGATGCACATCCGCGAGAGGAGCACCTGCTGCCGCTGATGGTGGCGGCAGGGGCGGCGGCCGATTCGGCCGGGGCTCGGATCTTTTCCGATACGGTGATGCGCGGCGCGCGCATCTCCGGCTACCGCTTCGGCTGATCGTCCACTTGCCGCGTAAAGTCGGCACTGTCCCAGTAGTCGACGCGATGGACGATGTGGCCCTGCTCCACCCGAAATCTGAACATACCGCGGATCGTAAATGGCCGGTCCCTCCAGACCGCCGACATGCGATACGGGACTGCGACCTGTCCGCCGTCGACGATCATGGTCTCAGTGTCGTAGTGCAACTTGGCGAACGTCTGCAGGAACTGACTCACGCGCTTTCGATAGGTCTCGCGCCCGACGATGGTCTCGCCGAGCGTCGAGGTGTGCTCGTTGATGAACTCCTCACTGACGCATGCGGCGATGTCATCCGCATCACCGCGATTGAGCGCGTCGAGATAGGCCCGAACGGTGGCGCGTGCACTGCGTTCAGCATCGCTCATGCGCGCTATCGTCCCCAGCGTTCCTGAACCTTCTGGAAGACCTGCTGGTTGTGAGAGATCTCGATGCGATTGCCGTCCGGATCGCTGAGCATGCAGACATAGCCCACCGGCGGCGGTATGCGTCGCGGCGCCATGGCCAGGCAGTCGGCCTCCTTGGCCTGGGCTGCCAGCGACTCGAGGTCCTGCTCGGTGGGAACTTCAATGCCAATGTGTGCGAAGGGCGCCAGCTGCGGCTGCCGTTTGCCCTTGTCTGCGTTGAACATGACCAGCACCAGCACGAAGGGATTATCGATCTGCCCGGCGTGGCCCATCCAGGCGCTCTTCCCCATGGCATCCTCGAACCGCTCGACCACCACCAGTGGCGTGAATTTCTGGTACCAGGCGACCGATTGGTCGATATCGACAGACGGCAGGGCAACGTGCGTCCACCGCGGACTGGTGAGCTGGCTCAAGGCATGCACTCCTGCAGAAACGCAATAAGCTCCTATAGTAGCGCCACCCTGTCTTGCCCTGCCGCGCCCGAAGACTTAGGCAGGCGGCGCGTGCACACTGATCGTCTCACCGGGAACCGGCACCCGGAACGCATCGGCGGGCAGCCCGTGCGCAATCAGCGCCCGTTCCAGTGCCCTCACCGGTTCGTCGATACCCTCGTCGGTAAGCCGGAAGCAGCCGAAGTGCATCGCGACACTCAGTCTGGAATCGAGATCCCGATGGGCGCGCACCGCATCGTCGGGGTTCATGTGCTGATTGCTCATGAACCAGCGCGGCTCGTAGGCGCCGATCGGCAGCAGCGCCACTTCAGGCGACCCGTAGCGGCGACGAATCTCCGCGAACCAGGGCGCATAACCGGTATCACCCGCGAAATACAGGCTGTGCTGCGCCGTGGCGAGCCACAAGCCGCCCCAGAGCGTGTGATTCTTGCCGCCGGGGCCGCGTGTCGACCAGTGCTGCGCCGGCGTGAAGATAAGTTGCGCGCCGCGCAGCGAGGTCTGCTCCCACCAGTCGAGTTCGACCACCGGCGAGATGTCCAGCTGCCGCAGGAAGGCGGCGTTGCCGAGACCGGTCACGAACAGCGGCGCGTGTTTGTTGGCGATCGCCTTGAGCGCCGCCAGATCCATGTGGTCGTAGTGATTGTGGCTGACAAAGACCAGGTCGATCGCAGGCAGTTGATCCAATGCCACGCCCGGTGCATGCACCCGTCGCGGCCCTGCCCACTGCACCGGGCTGGCGCGTTCGGAGAATACCGGATCGGTGATGACGGTCAGGCCGGGCAGCTGGATCAGGAAGGTGACGTGGTTGATGAAGACAAGCCGCAGCTCGTCATCAGCCAGCGGGGTAGCGTCCGACAGCGGCACAGGGAGTTCTCGCGACTGCGGCCACGGCGTCGCGCGGCGGCTGCGCTGCCAGCGCAGGAAATCACCGAAGGAGCGGCCGGCCTCAGCCCCCGGGTTAAAGAACCGCGTGCCATCGAAGTGATCGCTCACGGGGCCGTGATACCCCGGGCCTCCGCGCATGGACTGCGGCAGGTGCGCCAGCTCCGCGAGCAGCGCCAGGCGGCGATTCCAGCCGGATGACATGCGCGCGGGTCAATCCCGCGGCAGGCGACGCTGGCGCGAGGCAAATTCCATGATGGTTTCGATGCGCACCAGCCGGTGCTCGTGATCTTCCAGTTTGGACATCATTCCCTTGCGATCCTGCAGCAGCTGATCCACCCGCTCGGTCAGCAGCACGACCTCCTTGCCGTAGCGCAGGATTTCGCTGAGCACGCTCATCGGCGCAGTGCCCTGACGCGGGCGCCATTACCGCCAGTCCGTGCACCGTTGCCCGCGGTCGAGCCCGATCCGGACGGTATCCCGGCAAACAGTTCCGCGAACTCATCGAGCGCCTGCGGATTGCGGCGCAGCCACAGCTCGGTCTGATGCCGCGCCTCCTCCCGCACACTGCCATCATCCAGGGAGCGCTGCCGCGACTGCAGCGCCGCCATCTCCGAATCGATGCGACGCATCGACTTGCGCAGCTGGGCGTGAACTTCAGCCAGCAACTCCAGTGCCGCTGCTTCCTGGATCGCGCGGTCGCCGGACAACGGGTCATACGCCTCGATGGCGCGACGCACGATTTCAGTGACGGAAACCTTGTGCTGCCTGCTGAGCTGGCGCAGCTTCGCCACGCTGCGCCGTGGCACCAGGTACTGCTGGCGCATCAATTCATCTACCGGCTTGTCCATGGGTCCAATTATACACAGCACTTACACATACACAACTTATACACATGCAGGGGGAAATGGCGGCTATGACACGTGGGGGCGTCCGGACGCCCTGCCGGCACCGTAACCTCAAGGCGGCCGACCGCAGATCGAGTGACAAGCGTGTCGGTAAGTCGCGATTAGGACAAGCGAGTCCTACGAAGTCGTCACACTCCGACAAAGCAGTGGGGCGGAACGCTCAGGGAGTGAGCCCGGTCTCGGTTATAGTGCACATAATTTGGCACCTTATACTCATAACGATATTCGGAGACGTCGAGGAACCATGAGCTACGGCTTTCCCTGCCTGGCGCGAGCACTGCCCGCGCTGGCTGTCCTGACGTTTGCCGCCTTTGCCGCACCCGCTGTCGCTGGCCTGGGGGGCGATGAAGACTCCGTCCACACAGACGCTGTCCGTTTCAGAGGCCAGATGCTCAGCACCGCGATGCTGCAGTACACGCGGCATGACATTGCGACCGGCGCCGATGCGGCGATACACGAATACGTATCACGAACCGGCAAGGTGTTCGCGGTGACCTGGCGGGGGCCGCTGCCGCCGGATCTGTCGCAGCTCTTCGGCAGCTATTTCGACTCCTACCGCACGGCGGTCATCGCACAGTCCCATCCCGGCGGCCATCGCCAGGTCTACGTGGCGCAACCGGATCTGGTCGTCCAATCGGTCGGACGACTTCGAGCGTTCGCAGGCAAAGCCTATGTACCCAGCCTGGTTCCCGCGGGCGTCGACGTCACAGAGCTCCAGTAGAGAAATGCGCATGTTTCCAAGCCTTGGCCGGGTGTTGCCGCTGCTGGCAGCCATCGCCCTGACTGCCTGCGGCGGCGGCAGCAGTTCCAACTCGCCTCCCGGCGGCTCGAGCACCTCCTCCAGCAGCAGCTCGAGCGGCACTTCCTCCAGCAGCAGCTCATCGAGCAGCAGTTCATCCAGTGGCGGCAATATCGCATCGGTGCTCGTGGGCCCTGGACCCACCGCGGCCAGCTCCTTTTTCAACATACCCTCCACGACGGTCAAGGTGTGCCTGCCAGGCAGCACGACCCATTGCCAGACCATCACCAACGTCCTGGTTGACACCGGTTCCTATGGACTGCGGCTGATGGCCTCGGCTCTCAATGGGCTCATCACATCGACCAGTTACCAGCAGGATCCGAGCACCGGCGGCAACTTCATCGTCGAATGCCTGCCCTTTGCGGATGGGTTCACGTGGGGTCCGGTGGCATCGGTCGATCTCTATATCGGCGGGGAAATGGCGGGCGCGGTGCCGATCAATATCATCGATGACAGCGCCAGCCACAGTACGCTGCAGCCCGCCCCGCCATCGGGTTGCCAGAGCCTCGGCAATAGCAACAACATCAGTTCGCCGGACGATCTGGGCGCCAACGGCGTGCTCGGCGTGGGACTGTTCAGCTACGACTGTGGCGTTTACTGCACCTTGCCCGTCATCGAGCAAAGCCAGGGCAGCCTCTATTACAGCTGTGGTGTGTCCGTCTGCGGCGCGACCACTGAGCCGCTGACCAGCCAAGTCATCAATCCCGTGGCGCTGTTTGCGGTCGATAACAATGGCGTGATCCTGCAGATGGAGGCCGTCGGAACCGGCGGCGCCATCACCGCGAGCGGCAAGCTCATATTCGGCATCGGTACCGAAAGCAACAACGCGCTGGGCAGCGCCACGGTGCTGACCACGGACCAGAGTGGCTTCATCACCACCATGTTCAACGGCCAGACGCTGGGCTCGAGTTTCCTCGATTCCGGCTCGAACGGCCTGTACTTTCCCGACAGCTCGCTGCCCAACTGCGGCAGTACGGCCGTGGAGATGCAGTTCTATTGTCCGACCACGACGCAGGCGTTCTCGGCCACCAATGAGGGTCAGAACGGTATGACCGCGCCCGCCCCCTTCTCGATCGGCGACCTGAACAGCGTCCCCAACACCGACTTCGCGATCAGCGACGTGGGCGGGCCGACCACCTCGATCTCAGGTATAGGCACGGCCTACTTCGATTTCGGGGTACCCTTTTTCTACGGCCGCACCGTGTTCACGGGAATGCAGACCAGCCCTGGCACGGGCCTGCAGACCACGACACAGGATCCGTACTTCGCCTACTGACCACGACGACGGCTGGGCGCCGCTCACCGCGCGGCGTACCCTGCAGGCATGCGGCTCCTGTATCACTACCTGATCCCGGGTCTGTGGCTCGCGTGGCTCGCCTACTGGCGGATCTCCGCGGCCGATGTAAAGCCCACGCAACGCCTTGAATCGCCCGGCTCGCGCGCGGCGCACCTGCTGCCGTTGCTGATTGCCGGCGTGTTGCTGGCAATTCGGGGCGATCCGGAGGATGGCTGGCTGTTTGAACGCTTCCTGATGCGCAGTGCGACGCTGTTCTGGATCGGCGCGGCGATCACGGCCGCGGCTTTAGGGTTCAGCGCCTGGGCGCGGGTGCATCTGGGACGCAACTGGAGTGGGACGGTGACCGTCAAACAGGATCATGAACTGATCCTGACCGGTCCCTACGCGTTCGTGCGGCATCCGATCTACACCGGGGTGCTGTTTGGATTCGTCGGCACCGCGCTGGCCATAGGACAATGGCGCGGCGTACTGGCCGTCGCCATCGTGCTCGCGGCCTTCTGGCGCAAGCTCCGACTCGAGGAGCGCTGGATGAGCGAGACCTTCGGCGAGGATTACCGCCGCTATCGCGCACGCACCAGGGCGCTGATACCGTTCCTGCTGTGAAGAGACGCTAGAGCGGCGGTGCCAGCGGCGCGACGCCGATGATCAGCGCGTGCAGCTTGAGCACGAACAGCACATACAGTCCCAGGCCCACGACCACGGCCGCCAGGTCGGCGTAGCGCATGGGCGGCGGCAGATGCCGCGGTCTTGGCGGGCGGCGCTTCACCGAGATCCGGTCGAACACGGCCCAGACCAGGAACGTGCCGAATAGCAGCACATCCGGCAGCGCACCGATCGCCAGCAGATGCGCCGTGGCCCAGAGCTTGATGGCCGCGAGCATGGGATGCCTGGTGCGCGATTGGATCCTGCCGGGCAGATACGCCGCCAGCAGCAACGGAAACACCGGCAGCATCAACAGGAAGGTCAGATAGCGAAGCGCTGCCGGCGGCACATACAGTACCGCCGCATTGGCGCGTGCGTGCGCAAAGCCCACGATCATGAGCGTCAGGCCGACTGCGCTGAATACGCTGTAGAGGCCCTTCCAGACACCCTCGCCCAGTCGCTGCACCATGCCATCGCGCCAGCCCGGCGCAACGATCGAGATCGAGTGCAACCCAAAAAACAGCACCAGGCCGGCGATGAGCATGGTCATCGTATAATCCGCCGCTGATGCGGGCGGTTCATCGCGCCCGAGCGTTCAGTCATTTCAAATCCGGGAGCTGACAGCATGACTCGTAATCACTCAGGTTCGGCGATCGCCTCGATGGCCGTGCTCTGCCTGGGCACATCGTCCATGGCATCGGCTGCGGGATTCAGTCTCGACCTTCCGACGATCAAGGTCAACGGCACTCTCAGCGACGCGCAGGTATTCAATGGCTTCGGTTGCACGGGCAAGAACATTTCGCCGGCCTTGAAATGGAGTGGCGCGCCCAGCGGCACCCGGAGCTTCGCGGTCACGCTGTACGATCCGGACGCGCCCACCGGTTCGGGCTGGTGGCACTGGATCGTCTACGACATACCGGCAACGGCGAGCGCCCTGCCGGAACACGCCGGGGATGCGGATGGCAAGCTGCTTCCGCCAGGCGCCATGCAGGGTCGCACGGACTTCGGCACTTCCGGCTTTGGTGGCGCCTGCCCGCCGCAGGGTGACAAGCCGCATCACTACATTTTCACGTTGTATGCGCTGAAGGTGGAAAAGATCGATGTCCCCGCCGGCGCCCCGGCGGCGATGATCGGCTATATGCTGAACGCCAACCAACTCGCCAAGAGCAGCGTCACGGCGCTCTACGGACGATGAGCGCAACGAAGGTGGAGATCCGGCCGCTCAAGGTGCACGTCGATGCGCGCGGCGCAGTGTTCGAACCGCTGGAACCCGCCTTGCTGGCTGGCTGGCGCAATGTGCATACCGTCATCAGCGAACCCGGCGCGATCCGCGGCAATCACCGACACCTGCGCGGCACCGAGGCGACCACGGTGCTCGGACCCGCGCTGGTGCGCTACCGCTGTGACGAGCGCATCGAGGATGTCGAAGTGCCGGATGGCGCGGCGTGGCGGTTCGTGTTTCCGCCCGGAACCGCGCACGCGTTCAAGAACACGGGCAGCAGGCCCTTTGTGCTCGTCTCCTTCAACACCGAGGAACACGATCCTGAAAACCCGGATGCCGAGCGCGTCGAACTGATCACCTGAGCAGGAGGTGACTCGCCAATTTCTGATCGCGGGGGCGATGTGGCTGCTGTCATGCGCTGCGATGGGGGCGACACCCCAGGATGCGATGCAGCGGATGCGCGCGCTGCGTATGGCGGGCTGCCAGGGCCACGCGGGGACACAGGTTCCGATCCGAATCAGTGCGTCGCTCAATGCCGCAGCCGATCAATGGTCGCACGGCACGCCACTGCAGCCGGCCATCGAGCGCTCGGGCTATCGCCAGGATCAATCCGCCGGGCTGCACGTCGAAGGTAGCGCGCAGACACTCTCAGATGCACTCACGCAGCGGCTGTGCGCCGCGATCACCGATCCGTCGGTGATCGATGCGGGCGTTCTCACGCGCGGCGAGGACGTGTGGATTGTGCTGGCCGCGCCCTTTATCGCACCCGCCCCGGCGGCGGCTGGCAGCGTCGCCGCCGAGGTACTGCGGCTGGTGAACGCCGCGCGCAGCCAGGTGCGGCATTGCGGACCCAGCATCATGCCGGCGGCGCCGCCGCTGCGACTGAGCCAGTCGCTCAGCGATGCGGCACTGGCGCACGCGCAGGACATGCTGCGTTACAACTATTTCGATCACATCGGCCATGACGGCAGCAGCCCGGCCGAGCGCGTGGCCGCAACCGGCTATCGCTATCGCATCGCCGGCGAAAATCTGGCTTCCGGTCCGCAGAGCCCGCAGGAGGCCGTGCGCGGCTGGATGGCGAGCCCAGGACATTGTCAGAACATCATGGATAATCGCTTCACGGAGCTCGGCGTCGCGTTCGCTGCCAGTCGCAGCGGCCAGCCGCGCATCCTCTGGGCGCAGGAATTCGCGGCCGCACTTTGAATCGAAACGGGGGATGGGCGCATGAGCGAGTACACAGCGGAAATCACCTGGGACCGCGGCGAGCAGGACTTCCTCGACAACCGCTACAGCCGGGCGCATCGCTGGCACTTCGATGGCGGCGCCGATATTCCTGGTTCCTCCTCGCCGCATTCCGTGCCATTGCCCTGGTCCGACCCCACGGCGGTGGATCCTGAAGAGGCTTTTGTTGCCTCACTTTCAAGCTGTCACATGCTGTGGTTTCTCGCCATCGCGGCGAAACGAAAATTCCGCGTCGATCGCTACCGCGATCTTGCCGTCGGTACCCTGGGACAGAACAGTCAACGCCAGTGGTGCATGACCGTGGTCACACTGCGACCCCAGGCAGTGTTTGCAGGCTCGCCACAGCCCACGCGCGCCGACATCGATGCCATGCATCATGAGGCGCATGCGCAGTGTTTCATCGCGCATTCGGTGACTGCCGACGTGCGTTGCGAGCCCGTGGTCTAAAACAGCGGCATCGAGTGCGGCGAAGGCGGCACCTGCACGGCCGTTTCCGCCGTGCGGGCCTCGGGTGAGCCGCGCCGCACCAGGCCCGCGACGCGGACACCGAGCAGCCGCAGGCGTCGATCCAGCGGCGCGCGTTTGAGACACAGCCCGGCCGCGCGGCGAATCACCGTCGCATCGCTGGTATGAAAATCCAGCGTCTGATCGCGCGTCGCTCGCTGGAAGTTGTCGTAGCGCAATTTGACGCCGATGGTCTTGCCGACATAGCCGTGACGCTCGAGATCCTGCGCCACGCGCAGGCACAGCTGTGTGAACAGCGCGCGCAGTTCCTCACGATCGCGCACGGCGTGCAGATCGCGCTCGAAAGTTGTTTCCCGGCTCATCGACACCGGCTCACTTGAGGTCACGACCGGCCGATCGTCGCGGCCCCATGCCGACTCGTACATCCACGCACCATGATTGGGTCCGAAGTGCTGCGTCAGAAATGCGCGTTCGCAGCGCGCCAGTTCACCGATGGTGCGGATCCCGAGCTGTTCGAGATGTGAACCGGCTTTTGGCCCGATGCCGCTGATCTTGCGGCACGGCAAGGGCCAGACCTTCTGCGCCAGTTCCGACTCGTAGACGATCGAGACCCCGTTGGGTTTGCGCAGTTCGCTCGCCATCTTGGCGATGAGCTTGTTGGGTGCGACGCCGATCGAACAGGTCAGGCCGGTGCGCTCATAGATGGCAGCCTGTACAGCCAGTGCCAATACCCGACCGCCGTCGCGCTGGCCATCCGTCGCTTCTGTGAAATCGATATAGACCTCATCAATGCCGCGATCTTCGATTACCGGCGCGAATTGCGCGATCACGTCCTTGAACTCGCGCGAGTAATGGCGGTACTGATCAAAGTCCACGGGTAGCAGTACGGCTTGCGGACAAAGTTGCGCCGCCTTCATCAGTCCCATGGCCGAATGCACGCCAAATTCGCGTGCCGCGTAGGTCGCGGTAGTGACCACGCCGCGGCCCGCGTAATCCCGCAGCCGCAGAAATGCCGCGGCGTCGGCCGATGCACTGACCGCCTCGGCACCCCGGCGGCCGCCGCCGATAACCACCGGCAGCCCGCAAAGCTGCGGGTATCGCAGCAGTTCGACCGAGGCATAAAACGCATCCATGTCCAGATGCGCAATGCGTCTTATCGAGGTCGTTTCCGGGCCGGTCGTCATGCTTTAAGCAAACCTCAACGCACCTTGAGCGCTTTGCGACTTGCGCGCAATTCAGGCGCGCATCCTGTCTCACAGCCGCTCATGGCTCAAGACCAGTCAACAGGAGAGTGTCATGTCAGAGATTACTAAATACCTAGCAGGTGCTGCCGCAGCGCTGGTGCTGACGGCCTGGCAGGGTGTCGCGCTGGGAACATCCCTTGAGGGGACGGCACCACAGCCGCATGCCGTTACGGTTCGGTACGCCGATCTGGATCTCAACCAGCCGCACGATGTGCGGGTGCTGTATCACCGCATCCGGCTGGCGGCCGATGAGAGCTGCGGCATCGGGGAAATCACCGGCTCGCACCTGAAACTGCCGTCCTGGGAGCAGTGCGTGGCACGGGCGGTCGATGATGCGGTCACACATCTGGATCGTCCGGCACTGACCGCCTACCATCGGCAGCACACGATCGAGGCCTCATGGAAGGGCTGAGCCATCGCCAGCAACAAGCGTGTTCACAAGCCGCGTCCGCACCCCCGCACAGGCTCGCCACGGGGGACTGCACACCGCAGGCTGCCCCTGGGCAGCCTGCGGGTGTTTGTGGCGGTGGCGGAACATCTTAATTTCACGCGCGCAGCCGACGCGCTGGGCGTCACGGCCAGCGCGGCCAGTCTGCAGATCCGCGCGCTCGAAGAATACCTGTCGCGTCCGCTGTTCCGGCGCAATGGCCGCCAGGTGAACCTCACCCACGAGGGCACTGCGCTATTGCCGCGCGTGCAACAGGCTCTCATCGATATCGAGCGGGCAGTCGATGACGTGCGCCGCGACCGCCAGTCCGGTCCGCTCAAGGTCTCGACCATCTCTTCCTTCCTGCATCAATGGCTGCTGCCGCGCATGGCCCGCTTTCGCGGTGCCCACGCCGACGTCGACCTGCAGCTGCAGACCTCGGTCGAGATGGTGGATTTCGTGCGCGACGACTTCCACCTGGCAGTCCGATTCGGCACCGGCGGCTGGAGCAATGTGCAGTGCGAGAAGCTGCTCGACGAATGGCTGTTGCCGGTGTGCGCGCCGGCGCTGCTGAAGAAACACGGACCCGTACGCGGTATGGACGATCTGCGCCGGTATCCGCTGCTGCACGGCACCGGTGAACCATGGACCGCGTGGCTGTTTGATGGCCGTGCCGATGACCCGTCGTCGGGGATTCGCGGCGCCATGTATGAAGACTCCCAGGCGGTTGTGCGCCTGGCCGTGCAGGGCGATGGACTCGCGCTCAGCCGATGGTGCCTGGTGGCCGATGAGATAGCCCGCGGTACGCTGGTCGTCGCCGGAGAACGGCCGGTGAAATTTGACCGCTCCTATTGGCTGGTCTGGCCCCATCGCGCCCAGGCGATTCCGGCTGCCCGGATCTTTATGGACTGGCTCAGAAGCGAGGCAGCCGCCTTTCCGCCGCCGCCGGGTCTCCCGGGCGCCGCTACTGTTTCATTAAAGAAACAATAGGGATTTAAGTGCGCTGAAAAGTCATGGATTCGGGTCAATGATCCGCGAGCCCGCCTAGCCGGCGCTGGCCAGACGTGAGAGCGAGGTCTGTCGCAGCAGCGCATTGCGGACCTGCCACTGCTCGGCGGCGGGGATATCCGTCAGATACTGCACTTCGCCGCCGATTAGCGTCGCGATCGGCACCCCGTCGGACAGCAGCAGGCGATTACCGGCCAGCGCCGCGACGCGGACGCCCGGTGTCACGATGCCGGCGAGGTTCAGCGGATCGGCGGCACTCAGGGCCACCAACTCACCGGCCGATTCGCGCTTACGGACCGAGCGTAGCGCGCCGACCGCATCGGGCAGCGCGTATTGCTCGCCGCTGACACCGGCGACGAACCGGCCGCCGCGGACGTGCCCCTGCGCCTCGAGCCGGCGATACGCCCGCAACAGGGCGTGCCACGGCGGCAGCCACGCGGCCTCCCGCGTGAGCATGCGGCGGAAGACGACGCCGTACCGGCGCAGCAGCACCCAGGCCACCGCCTCGATGTTCTCTGACTGATCGATCGCGCCCGGGGTGGCGCTGGTTCGGTGGACCAGGCTCCAGCGGCCGGCCTCCTCCAGTCCAAAGGTTGGCGAACGGCGCCCGCGCGCCGCGAGCCGGCGCTTGCGCTCCATGGGCATCAGCAAAGCGCGCAGACCGCCAAAACTATCGGCACTGACCCGGCCGGCGGCGACCAGTTCGGCGAGTCCGCTCTCGGACTGCGCACGCAGCAGATCCGTGCCCTGGATGATCTCATCGAAAAAGGACGCGCCGCGCTGCTGCAGAAAGTCCGCCATGGCCATAGCCGGTGCCGATAGCTGTGCCTCCGCCTCCTCGTCGCGCCGCAGGCTCTGCCACAGTGGATTGTTCTTGCGCGTCAGCAGCGCGATGGGCGTCGATCGCACCGGGCCGGCAGTTGCGCTGGCAGGGCGATCCAATCGCGCCCAGAGCACGCGACCCGATAGGCACAGGCTGTCGAGCCAGCCGGCCTCGTAGTCGTGCAGTCGCGCTGGCAGCACGTCGGCCTCCCAAGCCACCGCGGGCACCTCGAAGCCTTCGAGCTGCTCAATGACGCCGGCAAGACTCTGCACGCCTTCGGGCCGCGGGCTGCGCGTAACACCCTGCCAGTCCAGCAGGAAGCGCATGAAATCGGCGCTCGGGACCGGCTCGATCTCGGCGCGCAACGAACGGATGGTGTAGCGATTAATCCGGGCCAGCAGGCGACGCTCACACCATTCGACCTCAGCCGACCCTAAGCTGAACTGTCCGCGCAGTACGAAGCCCTCGGCCTCGAGTGCGATGAGCGCCGCATCGACTCGCGCGAGCGGCCATGCCAGCGTGGCCGCCAGCGATGCGGCCGTGGTCGGTCCGATGGCCTGCAGCCGGCCACGCAGCAGCTCGCGCCGTGCCTCGCCCTCGTCCCACACACGTTGCTGGTATTCCGCCGGCGCTTCGATGACCGGATCGAGCGAGTGATCCGCGTAGATCCGTGCCACCATCGGCAATTGCTCGGCCGCGACCCAGAACATCTTGCCGGCTGGCTCATCCGCCGTGGCTCCGATGCGCACCCGCGTCGCGCGTCGCTGTTGTGTCAGCGATTCAAAGGCATCGTCGCAGCCGAGTGAGCGCGCTTCGTCCTGGGCCATGACGCCCAGCAGCATCAGTGCATCATGCAACTCGTCCGCGCTGTCTGGCACGGGCCACGCTTCGATGCGCACGGCGTCGATCGCCGCCGGATCCAGCTGCGCGAACTGCGCGGCAGCTGCAGGATCCAGCCAGCCGCGTGAGGCCACCGCCTGGGTGCGGCGCTCCTCGAGCGGCGCATCATCCAGATAGGCATAGGGCCGCGCAGTCAGGATTTCCTGCGACAGCAGCGATGGCTGCGGCAGGTCGCGCGTGACCACTTCCAGTTGTCCGCGCTCGAGGCTCTCGAGCAGCGCGATGAGGCCGTCGATGTCCATGGCTTCGTGCAGGCAGTCATGCAGCACCTGGCGCACCAGCGGATGATCGGGCACTTCGCGCTCGCCGCTCAGGTTTTCCGCGCAGGCCAGCTGGTCGGGAAACACCACCGAAATCAGATCATCGGCCGCCATGCGCAGCAGCGGCGCGGGTGTCTTCTTGCCGCCGCGCATGCGGCGCACCGCCAGTGAAATGGTGGCCACCCAGCGCCAGCGGGTGGCGAACAGCGGCGCGTCCAGCAGCGCCTGGATCAGCGCCGGCTCGGCGCTGCGGCTGTTGAGGAACTTGGGCAGATCCTCGAGCGCAAAGCTGTGGGTCTCCCCCAGTGACAGCACGATCGCATCTTCGGTCGCCGCGGCCTGAAGTTCGAAATTGAATGCGCGGCAAAACCGTTTGCGCAGCAACAGTCCGAACGCGCGGTTGATGCGCGCACCGAACGGCGAATGGATCACCAGGTGCATGTCCCCGGCCTCATCGAAGAAGCGCTCGAACACCAGCCGCTGCTGCGTCGGTAGCGCGCCGAGCACCGCCTTGGCAGCGGCCAGATATTCCACCAGCTGCCGCGCGGCCAGCGGCGAGATCTGGTAGCGCGTGCCGATGGCGGCGATGCAGGCCTCAATGCGCTCGGCATCAACCACTGGCAGCTCGGCTTCCACCGCGGTCCGCAGGCGCGAGACCGCCGCGGACAGCTCGGCGCTGCGCGCCGGCGCTTCGCCCAGCCAGAACGGCATCGTCGGCGGCTGGCCCCTGGCATCCTCGACGCGCACGCGGCCGGCTTCCACCCGCAGGATCCGATAGGAGATATTGCCGAGCTGAAATACGTCGCCGGCAAGGCTTTCAACGGCAAAATCCTCGTTGAGCGTGCCGATGAAGGTTCCTGCCGGTTCGAGCACCACCTGGTAGTCGGCGTTGTCGGGAATGGCGCCGCCGCAGGTGATCGCCGTCAGGCGCGCGCCACGCCGTGCCCGCAAGCGGCGATTGACCGCATCACGATGCAGATAAGCGCTCTGCCTGCCGCGCCGCGTGGCGATGCCATCGGCCAGCATGCGCACGATCTCATCGTATTGGTGCCGCTGGAGTCCCCGATAGGGCCAGGCGCGACGCACCAGTTCCCACAGTTCCTCTTCGCCGTATTCTCGCGCGCTGACTTCGGCGACCAGTTGCTGTGCCAGCACGTCCAGCGGCTGTACCGGAATCTGCAGCGCATCGAGTTCTCCGGCGCGCACGGCATCCAGCAGCGCCGTGCATTCAACCAGGTCATCGCGACTCAGTGGCAGCAGACGACCCTTGGGTACTCCGCCGACGGCGTGATTGGCGCGGCCGACGCGCTGTAGGAAGGTCGAGATCGAGCGCGGCGTGCCGAGCTGGCATACCAGCTCGATATCGCCGATATCGATGCCCAGCTCGAGTGAAGCGGTTGCCACCAGCGCCCGCAGCTTGCCGGCCTTGAGACGCGATTCGGCATCGAATCGCAGTTCCTTGGCGAGACTGCCGTGATGGGCGGCGATGTTCTCCTCGCCAATGCGCTCGCTCAGGTGGCGCGTGACGCGCTCGACCATGCGGCGCGTATTGGCAAAAATCAGCGTGGTGTGATGGGTGCTGATCAGCTGCGCGAGCCGGTCGTAGAGGTTCTCCCAAACCTCATTGGACATGACCGCTTCGAGCGGCGAATCCGGCAGCAGCAATGCAAGGTCGCGCCCGCGGATGTGGCCGCGGTCAACTATGACGCACTCATCGCTGCGCGCGCCGCCATCCGCGGTGCGCTGCGCCCCGACGAGGAACTGAGCCACGGTTTGAATGGGCTTCTGAGTCGCCGAGAGGCCAATGCGCTGCAGCCGGCGGCCGGTGAGCGATTCGAGCCGCTCGAGCGAGAGCGCCAGGTGTGCGCCGCGCTTGCTGCCGGCCAGCGCGTGTATTTCATCGACGATGATGCTGCGCGTGCTCGCCAGCATCTCCCGTCCGGAGTCGCTGGTCAGCAGCAGGTACAGCGATTCGGGTGTCGTGACCAGGATGTGGGGCGGACTCTTGCGCATGGCGACGCGCTCGGACTGCGGCGTATCGCCGGTGCGTACCTGCGTGCGAATTGGCGCGGCATCGAGGCCAAGCCCCGCCAGTTCCACGGCAATACCGGCCAGCGGGTGCTCGAGATTGCGCTGAATGTCGTTCGAAAGGGCCTTGAGCGGGGAGATGTAGACCACCTGCGTGGTCTCGGGCAGTGTGCCATCGGCAGCCTGGCGCACCAGCTGATCGATCGCCGACAGGAAGGCAGCGAGGGTCTTGCCGGAGCCGGTCGGAGCCGCGATCAGCACATCGCGGCCGCTGGCGATCGCCGGCCACGCCGCGACCTGCGCCGGCGTAGGCTCGCTAAATTGCGCCGCAAACCAGCGCGCTACAGCTGGATGAAACTGCTCGGTCGACATGGATGGCCAATTCTACGCCGGTGGCTTCGATATGGGGACTGGGAATGCATATACATAGGGTGGATGCGCGAATGGCGCAACGGTATCCCTAAGCTGATAACAATGCTGCGCGGCAATTGTGTCGCTTTACGTCGGAGCATAAGATCCGCCTTCCCGCGAACAGGAGCACCCCCGATGAATTCGATGCGCACTGCAATCATGACCCTCGTCATTACCCTTGCCGCGAGCGCGGCCGCCGTCGCCGCGCCGACCACCTTTATTCCCAATGCCGATCACAGCTTCGTACGCTTCTCCTACGACCACCTCGGCTTTTCGACTCAGGAGTCGCGTTTCGACAAGGTCACTGGCACCGTAACGTTGGATGCCGCGGCCAAGACAGGGTCTGTGGATATCGCCATCGACACCAAATCGGTCGACACCGGCTCCCAGCTCTTCAATGAGCACATCCAGGGCGCGGATTTCCTCGATACCGCGCAATACCCGACTGCGACATTCCGATCCAACTCGGTCAAATTCGATGGCGACCGCCCAGTCAGCATCACCGGTGACCTCACCCTCAAGGGAGTCACCAAGCCGGTGACCCTGACCGTAACCTCTTTCAAGCATGCCCCCAACATGATGAAAAAGGACTCGATTGGCGCCAACGCCACCGGCACGATCAAGCGCAGCGAATTCAACATGAGCAAGTACTCGCCCATGGTGAGCGAGGAAGTCACCTTGACCATCGCGCTCGAGGCCGCCGTTCCCTAAGCCCCCTGCTCAACCCCGGTCCGCTGGTGTGACGCAATTCGCATCACACGCCGACCGGGGCGCCCCGCTCAAGCCGGCGCCGCTGCCGCCGATAAAGGGGTGCAACCCCACCCCCGATTGCGGGCACAAACTCGGATAGCGGCACGGAAACGCAGGGACTATGCGAATCCTTATCAGGCAGCGCCCGGGCCGCTGCGCATGGGCGATCGGCCTCTGGCTCCTGGCCACGGGCGTGCCCGCCTACGCCGCGGAGCTCAATGTCTCGGCGCTGGACCCCACAGGCCATGGCAGCGCCGGCATCGTATTTGTCGCCGAACCGCAGTTCGATCTTCCGATCAAGCGCGTCAACCGCACCGTGGTCATGGACCAGCGGCAGAAGCAGTTCGTGCCCAACATCGTAGTCATCCAGACGGGCACCGGCATCGATTTTCCCAACAGCGATCAGATCGAGCACCAGGTCTATTCGTTCTCACCGGCCAAAACGTTCCAGCTGTCGCTCTATGCGGGTCACAAGTACCCGCCCATCGTGTTTGATCACGCCGGCCTGGTGGTGGTCGGCTGCAACATTCACGATCAGATGATCGGCTACATTTACGTGACGGACTCGCCCTTCTTCGGCCGCAGCGACGATGCCGGACAGTGGGCCGCACATGACCTTCCCCCCGGCAATTACCGCATCACCGCCTGGCACCCTCGCATGCAGGAGACTGCGACAACGCCGCTGCAGCTGCCGGTCACGATCGCCGAAGGCAGCGCCGCAGCCGTGGTTTTTCATCTCACCAAACCTCTTCGTCCGTCAAACGAGCACGGCGCAGATAAACGATGGACCGACTACTGAGTCGGCTGGGCGGCGCGCTGCTCACGCTGTCGCTGCCGGCCACTCCCGCGGTGGCCGCATACGGCAGCTTCGACGCCAGTGCGGATCTGCTGGCGGTGTCCTCGAATGGCACCCCCTCGTTTCTCGACAACGGTCTGGGCGACCTGCGCTTCGATTCCAACCACCAGGGCCTGCAGGTCGATAATCTGCGATTCGGTTATCGCGCGTCCGTGGCCGATATCGTTCATTTCGACGTCGAGGCGGTCAGCTACGCCGATCGTCAGAGCAACCCGATCGACCTTACCGAGGCCTTCGCGGAAATCCGTCCGTTTCCGAGCGGACCCTGGCGCTCGCGATTCAAGATCGGCGCCTTCTACGCGCCCGTCTCGCTGGAGAATCGCCTGCAAGGGTGGCGCAGCGCCTATTCGCTCTCGCCTTCCGCCATCAATACCTGGGTCGGCGAGGAGCTGCGCACCTTTGGCGCTGAATACGATCTGGACTGGCTGGGCAGGCAGCGCGGTCACGACTGGGAATTCGGGATCGGCGGCAGCCTGTATGGCTGGAATGAATCCGCCGGGCAGCTATTGGCCGAGCGCGGCTGGGCCATCCACGATCGGCAGGCCACGCTGTTCGGAAAACTCGGGCAGGCCAACTCGGAGACCATCCTCGATGAGCGACTGTTGACCACCGAGGGGGATGGCAACGTCGGCTTCTACGTCGACGGTACGGCCAAATACCTGGACACGCTCGAGTTGCGTGCGCTTCACTACGATAACCGGGCCGATACCTCGAACTACTCGGAGTCCGATAATCAATTCCCCTGGCTCACGCAGTTCGACAGCGCCGGGTTGCGATGGACTCCAACGCGTCAGTGGACCGTCATTTCGCAGTGGATCTCAGGCAGAACCTGTGTCGGCGATGACGATGAACAGTACTGCTGGCACTTCGATTCGGAGTTCCTGCTGCTGAGCTGGCAGCTTGGGCCCAATCGTCTATCGGGCCGCTACGATCGTTTCGAGATGCATCAGTCCAGTCCGGCCGATGACACCGGGGATTACACGGATCGCGGCCATGGCTGGATGTTCTCGTATCAGCGCGACATCAACCAGCACCTGAGCGTGGCGCTGGAATTCCTGCAGATCGACAGCTCGTTCAACGAACGCCTTGAAATCGGACAGCCGGCGGTCGCCTCCGAGCGTCAGCTGGAACTGGCAGTACGCCTGCAGCTTTAGACGCGGCGGCGCTACAATCCGGGCATGACCATGTCGCCACGCCCTGGACGCGCGGGAATTCTCTGCTGGGTGCTGCTCGCGGCCTGTGCATGCGCCGCGCAGGCCCGCGCCGACGATGGCATGCGCAACTGGAACTTCCGCGTCTATCTGAACCAGGATCCCATCGGCTATCACAACTTCTCGGTGCAGACGCATGGCGAGGCGCACGACCTCAAGAGCGTCGCCCATTACCTGGTCAAGGTGCTGTTCATCAGCGCCTACCATTACGACCACCAGGCCACCGAGACTTGGGGAGGCAATTGCCTGCACAGCCTCGAGTCCAGTTCGGATGACGACGGCACCGCCTACACCGTCCACGGTCACGGCGATGAACACGGATTCGATGTCGATACGACCAAGGGCACGGCTAAGGGCCATTTCTCGGTGTCGGGTTGCGCGATGAGCTTCGCCTACTGGAATCCGGTGATGCTGCAGCAAACCCACCTGATCAATCCGGAAACCGGCGAAGATGTGGCCGTCGCGATCAATCACGTCGGCGAGGAATCGGTGCAGGTGCGGCACGCGCCGGTGCATGCGCAGCGCTACCATCTGCATTCGGAGAAGCTCGAAATCGATCTGTGGTATTCCGATCAGGGCGAATGGCTGGCGCTGGAATCCGCGCTGGAGAAGGGCCGGCGCCTGCGGTACGTGATCGAATAGCGCTGCCATGCTCTACCGGCTTTTTTATTGGCCTGGGATACAGGGACGCGGCGAGTACGTGCGCCTGGCACTGGAGGAAGCACGCGCCGACTACGTGGATATCGCCAGGCTGGATGAGAAGCACGGCGGCGGCGTGGCCGCGCTGATGCGTGTGCTCGGGGACGCCAGGATGGCGCGGCCGCCGTTCGCACCGCCGTTTTTGCTGGCGGGCCGCCAGTGGATTGGTCAGACCGCCAACATTCTCCAGTTCCTGGGACCGCGTCTGCGGCTGGTGCCGCGCGATGAGGGCACCCGGCTGTGGGTGCATCAGTTACAGCTGACCATGGCAGACTTCGTCGTCGAAATCCATGACACGCATCATCCGCTGGGCGGCGATCTGTACTACGAGCAGCAGAAGCCGGAAGCGCGACGGCGCTCCAGGGAATTTCTTGCGGAGCGGGCACCAAAGTACCTGCGCTATTTCGAGCGGGTCGTCCGGCGCAACCACGCAACCGGGCATTGGCTGGTCGGACGGCGCCTGAGCTACGCGGATCTGTCGATGGCCCAGATAATCGCGGGACTGCATTACGCGTTTCCGCGCGCCATACGGACCCGGATGCGCGGCTATCCACGCCTGCGTGCGCTACACGAGGCCGTGTTCGCGCGGCCGAACATCCGGCGCTACGTGAATTCGGGACGCCGCCTGGCCTTCAATGAGGACGGCATCTTCCGTCACTACCCGGAACTGGACCGATAGAGGCGCTGCGCGCGTTAGACGCGCAGCACGATCTTGCCGATGTGGTCGCTGCTCTCCATCAGTCGATGCGCTGCGGCGGCTTCCGCCAGCGGCAGCACCTCGTGAATGATCGGGGCGCAGCGGCCGGCATCCAGCACCGGCCAGACCTTGGCGCGCAGATCACTGGCGACGGCCGCCTTCTCTGCCGGGGTTCGCGGACGCATCATCGAGCCCATGATCGAGAGACGCTTGGCCTGGACCCGGTTGAGATTGAATTGCTCGACGATGTTGCCGCCCATGGTGCCGATGATCACCAGGCGCCCATCCTTTCCAAGCGCTTCGAGATTACGGTCGAAGTACTTGGCACCGATGATATCGACCACGACATCCACACCGCGCCCGCCGGTACGTTCCGCGACGATCTTCTCGAACTCCTGCTCGCGGTAGTTGATCGCGACCTCGGCCCCGAGCTTGAGACAGGCCTCGACTTTCGAGGCGCCGCCCACCGTAACGAATACGTGCGCTCCGAACTCGCGACCGAGTTGCAGCGCCGTGCTCCCAATGCCGCTGCTGCCGCCGTGAATGAGCACGGTTTCGCCGGCGCGCAGATGTCCCATCTGAAACACATTCGCCCAGACGGTGAAGTAGGTTTCAGGCAAGGCGCCCGCGCGGATGGCATCGTAGCCCTTAGGCCAGGGCAGCACCTGTCCCATGGGTACGCGGCAATATTCCGCGTACCCGCCGCCATTGGTCAGCGCACAGACTTTATCCCCGACCTTCCAATCCTTCACATCGGGACCCACGGCTGCGATCTCGCCTCCGACCTCGAGGCCAATGATCGGGCTCGCATCCGGCGGGATGGGATAGCGACCCTTGCGCTGCAACACGTCGGGCCGATTGACGCCAGCCGCGGCGACGCGGATCAGAACGTCCTGCGCTCCGACCTGTGGCACGGGCCCCTGGGTGAGCTGCAACACCTCCGGTCCGCCTGCGCCCTTGGCTTCGATCAGGTTCATCTGGGTCGGTATCGACATGCTGGTTCCTCAATCGCTGCGTGCCGGGCCAATGTTGAACACCAGCCCAAAAGGGTCGCGAATATAACATCGCGGCAGCGATGAGTTCTCCTCCTCGATGACACATCCTGTGGCCAGCAGTCGCTGGCGTGCGGCAGCCAGATCAGGCAGCTAGTCGCTGGTGTTCAGAATCTCCACGCACCGGCGAGTCCCCAGGTGCGCGGAGTCAGTGTGTGTGCGTAAATCGGCAACGAGCCTGGCGCATCGGCAGAGGACTGCAGCAGCGGATGAGCATCCAGCGCGTTATTCATGAAAAGCCGCACATTCAATTTCGACCACATCAGGCAAAGCTTGAGATTGAGTATGGTGGTCGCAGGATCGGCAACAATCCTGGGATCGTAGCCAATCGCCCTGGCATCATGCTCGGTAAAAGGTCCTGGATTGTGACTGTGAACGATCTGGTCGATTCGCGCGCACCCCGTGATCTCGGGGGTGATCGGCCATTCGTAGCGCAGATCTGCGGCACCAATCCACGGCGATGGCACCGCCGGCACGCCTCCTACCACCGCGTCGCGATCCGCGAGCACCTCCCCGGCAGAGTTCAGGACGGTTTGTGTGAAATGCACGTTGTCGTAACCAAGGGAAACATCGAAGCTCAGTGCATGCAGCGGAAGCACATTGATCACCAGATCAAATCCGGTGCTCTTCGCAGCCCCGGCGTTGGCCACGAAGTTGAAGCCGCAGTCGAGGGTGAAATTGGTTTGCACTCTGCTCCAATCGATCTCGAAGATACTGCCGGCGACTCGCAGCCGGCCGTCGAGGAACCGGTCTTTGGCGCCTATCTCGTGGCTCCAGACAGTATCTGAGGTGTACGACGAGGGCGCCGCGGACTGGCAACTGGCGGGAACCTGTGCGTTGACCCCGCCGATTCGGAACCCTTTGGCGATCGTCGCGTAGAAGAAATTGTTCTCATCAGGTTTATACGAGAGACTGAATTGCGGGGTCAGGGGGGTCTCGTATGTGATCCCGCGAGTCGACGGCGGCAGGTTGGGATAGGCGAATCCGCCAGCGTAATTGGTCTCTTCGCTTCGGGTGCGATCGACGCGGACGCCGGTACTCAGCGTCCAGTGGCGCGCTATGCGAGCATTCACGTGAGCGAAGGCCGCCACAATCGTATCGGTCGTATGATCGCTGTTGTAGTAGCCGGGGTTCTCCGGCGCGGCTATTTCATAGATGTCCTCCGTGTGGACCTGGCGGGCCAGCGAATAAAATTGACCCGCGACCCACTGGATTGTCGCCTCCGGATCGGCCGAGGTCAGGCGAACCTCCTGCGACTGCTGGCTCTGGTGCAAGGTGAGACTGTCCGGGACGGCATCCGCATAGGAGGCCGGAAATGCAGGCCCCAGGGGGTTGCCATAACCTCCAAAAAAGAAGAGGCCTGCCTCATTGGTGGCATCGAACTTCGCCTGTGCGGGTCGATCGAAATAAGACGTTACTGCTGTGAGCCTGGCGAAATCGAACTGTTGTTCGAACTTGAGGGACGCGAGCGTAAAACCATCCGTGGAGGGCTGCCGCAAGAGTTTGCCGTTGTTGAACACCCCCGCATTCGGGTTCGAGAGGTAGGGGTAGAAGATCGGGCTGTCATGGTGTTCCGCGGACTGGTAAGAGAGCGATGGGATGATGAGCAGCGACTCTGTTGGGGCAAAGACCAGGGCCGCGCGCAGTGCCCGGGTGGACGACCGATTGGCCTCAGTATCGACAGTCGCATTGGTAAACGGATTGATCCGATTGACGTAGCCACCGTCGTCGCGATACCAGGCGCTGATGCGCAGGCCCACACGGCCATCAACGATAGGTACTCCCACGGCAGCACCGGTTTCGAAACTGGCTCCTCCAGACTCAGCCTGCGAGACCTCGGCGCGGTACAGGCCAGTGAACTCCGTCATACTCGGCTCAGTCGTAATGAATCGAACAGCGCCCCCTTCGGCCCCGGAACCAAACAAGGTTCCCTGTGGCCCACGCAGCACCTCTACCCGGGTTAGGTCGAATGCCACGGGGTAGGCATTGCCAAACCCGGATTGACGCGATTGAATCGGTACATCGTCGATATAGACGCCGGTGGTCGCAGCCCCGATGTCCGACTCGATACCACGAATACCCAGTCTCGTTAAGATTCCGGGCCCGAACTGCGTACCGTAGTCATATTCGACGCCCGGGGTAACCGCCGTGATCCCACCGATACCCTTGATGCCTGCCGCATCCATGTCAGCCGAACTGAGCACGTTGGCACTGATGGGCACGACACTCAGGGATTCCTCACGCTTCTCTGCCGTGACGAGCACCTCCTCGAGCGACGTTTTTGCGGCTGATGAGTCCTTCTCGGGGCGCTCGCGCGCAGGCTTGGCATCCGGGGGATCAGCGAAGATGCTGACGGTTCGATCGCTCAGGAATTCAAATCGCAGGCCGGTACCTGCCAGCAACTGGGTCAGCGCGGCCGTGGGCGACAGCCCGGCCGCGACGGCTCGCGAGCGATGGTGCTCGGCCAGTGCCGATACGTAGACCAGCTCCAGGCCGCTCTGCTGCGCGAAAGTGGCGAGCGCCCGGGCCAGGGGTTGGGCGTCAATGCTGGCAGACAGCGGCCCCTCCGGGATAGCAATGGGCGCGGACCCTGAAGGCGCCGCGACATCCGCCATGCCAATCAGCAACAGGCCCATCGCGCCTCCGGTGATGAGTCGCGACCTGCCGAACACGCGCCCTCCTGCACCGCTCCCAGCCTGCGGCGAGTGTCGCAGACCGAGTTTGAGGAATCTACCTGTCAGCGCCCACTGACGCCGCCGGACGAGGAAAACCGTCATGCTAGCGTTGCCGCTCGTGTCATTACCAGGAGACACCATGAACAGGCATTTTCTGGCTTCACTTCTGTTGGCAATCGCCGTAACTGCGGCCAATACGCCAGTGCGCGCAGACGAACACGACAACCATCAGTACGTCCGTCATGATGAGTGGAAGAAAGGCGCCAAGATCCAGGACGAGGACTGGAAGCGGGGCGAGCACATTGATTACAAGCAGCAGCATCTACGAGCGCCGCCGCGTGGATATGAATGGCGGATGGTCGACGGCAACTACGTTCTCGCAGCGGTGGCGACAGGCGTAATCGCCTCGGTGGTGGCGGCCTCAATCGCCGCGCACTAAGTCCCGCTGTTCTGGCTGAATGCCGAAGCGCCGGCGACTACCGGCGCTTCGGCGTGGCGACAGGTGCCTCTAAAGACCGAAAGCCCATGCTCTGTCCCCGCGGCTCAGGTCTCCTGTTGATACCACTTCAATACTCGCAATGCCCGCAGGGTATTCCACCGGCTCGGGCGACCCTCGGCCTCGTCCGTTTCGACAGGCATCGCGCCCGGGTACTGAACGTCGAGCAACCACCTGCCATCCTCCATGCGCTTCGAGACGAGCAGATCGATCGCCTCGGCAACGCGTCGATCAGCAGTGGCGCCTGCGAGACGCAGGAACTCGAGGGCCCGCAGAACGTCATAGTGCCACCAGTGGATCGCAGTCATTTAAGGCACTACTGTCATGAATAAGTAGACGGCGAAAATAACCAGCAGCACCACCGCGTGCAGAATGATCGTACGGCCGGTACGCAGTACCAGTGTCATTACGAACAGCGACAACACGAGCAGTACAGTGGACTTGGCATCGACCCCGAGCGCCAGCTTTTTACCTATTGCCAGCGATAGAAGACTGATCGCCGGTATCGTCAAGCCGATGCTCGCGAGCGCCGAGCCCAGCGCGAGATTCAGGCTGGTCTGTAGCCGGTCATGGCGGGCCGCGCGAAGCGCCGCAAGTCCCTCGGGAAGCAGTACGATGCCGGCAATAATCACGCCCACTACCGCGTTCGGCGCGCCGATGCGCGCCACCGTTGCCTCCAGGTGCGGCGCAAGATTGTGGGCAAGTGCCACCACCGCGATCAGGCATACCAGCAACAATAAAGCGCTTGCGGCGGCGAGTATATTGTCGGTGTTCAGCGCTGCCGTAGTCGGCTCCTGCTGGAGGAAGAACTGACGATGTGCCACGGTTTGCGTAAAGATGAACGCGCCGTAGATCACAACTGACACGATGGCAACCAACCCGAGCTGCCCCGGCGAGTAGAACGGCCCGGGAGTGGCGATGGTGTAGTTGGGGAACACCAGAGTCATGACGGTGATCGTGGCCAAGGCGACCTGTGCTGCGCCCGCGCCTTCCAGCGAAAACGTTTGCTCGCGATACCGCAGGCCGCCGACCAACAGGCTTAGTCCGACGATCCCGTTCAAAATAATCATGACCGCGGCAAACACTGTGTCGCGCGCCAGCGTTTCCGATCCCGGGCCGCCTGAAATCATGACGGACGCGATCAGGGCGACCTCGATGAGCGTCACCGCCAGTGCCAACACCAATGTTCCGAAAGGTTCGCCGACTCGATGGGCCACGATCTCGGCATGGTGGACAGCGGCGAACACACAACCAACCAGGCCCAGCGCAATTAATACGATGAAGTAGCCGCCCAGGCCGTAGGCGCTTCCCAGCCATATTGCGCTGGCCAGGGCCGGAGCTGCGATCGTCCACCACGGAATACTTTTAAGCGAGCTCGCCGTAGCCGTCCCGTTTTTTGAATTCAAGCAACTCCGCCAGTGGCAGCCGGTGGAAGATTCATCCTAAACCATGTGCAGACGGGCCGGCACCCTGGTGCCGGCCCGTCTGTGGCGGTCTCTTAAATAAAGCGCTATCCCAGCGCGATCGGCACGAAGATCCGGTTGTCCCCACGCTGAATCAGCAGCGCGATCTGCTTGTCGTGCTGGTGCACCAATTCACGCAGCTCCGCAGCATTGTGGACTGGCGTGCCATCGACGGCCAGCACCACATCGCCCTGCTGGATACCGGCCTGCGCGGCACGTCCCTGCGCCTCTTCGACCACGAGCCCGCTTTGCACACCGGCCTCCTGGCGTTCATCAGCGCTCAGCGGACGCACCGTCAGACCCAGACGCGCCGCATCGGAAGCCTCAGGTGCACCGCGGCTGTCGGCGGTCTGCTCCCGCGCCGAGCCGATGGTTGCCGTCAAGGTCATGGGCTTGCCATCGCGCCAGATCTCAAGCGTTGCGCGGCCGCCGGGAGCGGTGGCGTTGACGCGTGCGGAAAGCTGGCCCGCGCCGTCGATACTGTCACCGTTGAACTTCAGGATCACGTCACCCGGCTTGAGGCCGGCATGCGCGCCCGCGCTGTCCGGCATCACTTTGGCAACCAGTGCGCCGGAGGGAGACTGCAGATGGAACGAGTCTGCCAGCGACTGATCCAGCGTCTGCACTTCGACTCCGAGCCGGCCATGCTCGGCCTTGCCTGTCTTGACGATCTGATTCTCGACATTCATGGCGAGATTGATCGGGATCGCGAAGGCCACACCCTGGTAGCCGCCCGAGTTGCTGTAAATCTGGGAATTGATGCCGACCACGGCGCCACTGGCGTCAAACAGCGGGCCGCCGGAATTGCCGGGGTTCACGGCCGCATCGGTCTGGATGAAGGGTACTGCGCCGTCGCCGGGCAGCGAGCGACCCTTGGCACTGACGATGCCCGCAGTGGCAGTCTGCTCCAATCCAAACGGCGCGCCGATGGCGAGTACGTAGTCGCCCACGCCCAGCTGGTCGGAATTTCCCAGGCGCACGGGCGTGAGCCCGTGTGCATCTATTTTCAGCACCGCCAGATCGCTGGCCTCATCGACACCGAGCACCTTTGCCTTGAACTCGCGATGATCAGTGAGCTTGACGGTGACCTGATCGGCATCCTTGACCACATGCGCATTGGTCAGCACCAGGCCATCGGCGCTGACGATGAAGCCCGAGCCCTGCCCGTGCATCGGCCTGCGATCCGGCGCGTGATGATTGTCCTGATTGCCGCGCGGATCGAAACCAAACAGCTGCCCCAGATCGGGCGCGTCTGGCGAGGACACATTCATTCGTCCCTCGATCGATACGCCGACAACGCTGGCCTGGTTCTGGGCCACGATGGCGCGATAGTTGGGCGCGGTCATCAACCCGATCGGCGCCGGTGCGGCGGCGCTCGTCGCCACGCTGGTGACGGCATCGGTTGCTTGCGCTACCTGCAACAGCTGCGGCGCAGACCAGCCCGACACCGCGCCGATGGCGAAGATGCCGGCGGCAGCCCAGCCGAGCTTTTTGAACGGAACAGACATGGCGGTCTCCTGAAAAAGGGAAGCTGTCAGCTTCGGACGTGCCCGACAGCCTCGCCCCGGAGGCTTAAGCCAGCCTTAAGAAGGGACGGGAAAGCTCACGCTGGCCATCAGGCCTCCGCCCGGGGCATCGCCGAGCGCAAGTCGAGCCCCATGCCGCTCGGCAATCGCCCGTACGATCGCGAGCCCCAGTCCGCTGCCGCCCTCAGGTGCGCTGGCGCGGCGATAGAAACGGTCGAAGGCGCGCTCCCGCTCGGGCGCGGGGATGCCCGGTCCCGAATCGATCACCTCCAGCAGAATGGCGCTGTCCGCAGGATGCACACGCACCTGCACCCGCCCGCCCGGCGGCGTGTAGCGCACCGCGTTATCGACCAGGTTTCGCACCAGCACCCGCAGCGCGTCGCGATCACCACGCACCAGGCACCCCGGGGTCGCATCCAGGCGCAGGTCTATCCCGCGCGCCTGGGCCAGTGCGTGACTGTCGGCAACGCCGTCGGCGGCGGCCGCGTCGAGCGAAATGGCAGCCAGTTCATCGCCGGAAGCACGCGGCTCGTTGCGGGCCAGCGTCAACAGCTGCTCGACCAGGTGGATGGCGCGATCAACCGCCGCCCCCAATTCGCCGCGCGCCTCGATCCCGGCCGCCTCATCGGGCGCACGGTCGAGCAGCTGCAGTTGCAGGCTCACTGCCGTCAGCGGCGAGCGCAGCTCGTGCGCGGCATCCGCGACGAAGGCGCGCTGGGTCTGAAAGGCCGCCTGCAACCGCAGCAGCAGCTGATTGAGCGCATCGATCAACGGCGCGATTTCCTGCGGCACGGCGATGGCGTCGACAGGAGTCAGCGTGTGCACATCGCGGCGCTGTACGTCGGCCGCGATACGTCGCAACGGCGCGAGACTGCTGCTGACGATCCACGCGGCCGCGCCGCCCAGCAGCGGCAGCAACAACAGCAACGGGATGGCAATGCGCAGCGCCGCATGCCGGGCGAGTACCTCGCGCACGCGCACGGGTTGCGCAATCTGTATGACGCCATCCACGGTCTGCAGGCCGTAGACGCGCCAGGTATCGCCGCGCAGATCCAGATCCTCGAAGCCGAGCACGGCGCGATTGATCAGCGGCAGACCCGGTCGCGACAGGTAGACGCGTGTTCCGAAGGGGTCCCAGATCTGCACCACGAAGTCGGCATCGCCCTGCTGCGGTGGTAATTCCAGCCGCGGCGCCAGCGATACCTGGCTACGCAGTGACAATGCCATTTGTCGCAGCTGATAGTCGAACAGGGTCGAGGTTTCCTCGAGCACGCGGCGATAGGTGAGCGCACCGGCGAGCAGCGACACCAGCGTCACCAGGGTCAGCAGCGCCACCAGCAGGCGGGCACGGATCGAGGTCATTCTTTCGGGACGAAGTAGCCCACGCCGCGCAGCGTACGGATCGAATCGCTGCCCAGCTTGCGTCGCAGGCTGTGGATGTAGACTTCGATGGCGTTGCTCTCCACCGGCGCATCCCAACCGTAGAGGCGATCCTCCAGCTGCGTGCGCGAGAGTATGGCGCCGGGCCGCTGCAGCAAGGCCTCGAGCACCGCGTATTCATGCGCAGACAACTGCACCGCAACGCCGGCGCGCTCGACCGCGTGCGTGGCGGCGTTGAGACTGATGTCACCGACGCGGATGGTGGGATCTGCGCGTCCGTTCGCGCGTCGCAGCACCGAGCGCATGCGCGCCGCCACCTCGTCCAGATCGAATGGCTTGACGATGTAGTCGTCCGCGCCGGCATCCAGACCGTCGATGCGATCGCTGGTATCATCGCGCGCGGTCAGAATGATCACCGGCGTTGCATCGCCGCGCCGACGCAGCTCGCGCAGCACCGAAAGTCCATCACGCTCCGGCAGCCCCAGATCGAGCAGCACCAGATCAAAGCGCGCGTTGCGCAAAGCCGCCTCGGCGCTGCGTCCATCGGCCATCCAATCCACCGCATAGCCATCCTGGCGCAGGGCCGTCTGCAGACCCTGCGCAATCATGCGGTCATCCTCAACGAGCAGAACCCGCATGGCCGCCTGCGGCCGGCATGAGCTCGCGCAGCGCCAGCACTTCGGTGGTGACCGTGGCCTTGATGGTTGGTTCGCGCTCGGGCGCGAACCTGGCTGAATGCAAGGAGGGAGCGGGGACGCCGGTTTTTGCGGCTTCGTCCAGCGTTGCCTGGCTGGTCGCGCCGATGCGGAACATCATCAGGGGGACCCCGGACTCTCCATATACCGAGAAATCCTCGCTGACCATTTCGGGCGCGGTGTCCTTGACGCGCGTAGGTCCCAGCTGTCGCAGCAAGGCAGTCGACAGCCGTTGGGCAAGCGCGGCATCGTTGACCAGCGCCGGTATGTGCCCGTCGGATCGAATCGTTGGTGCGACCGGCGCGCCAGCCGCCGCTGCCTCCCCATTGGCGATGCGTGCGATTGCGGCCAGCAGATGCTGACGATTGGCCTCGCTGACCGAGCGCACCGTCAATTGCAGGGTCACATCGTCGGGAATTATATTGGGCCGCGTGCCGCCATGGATGGAGCCCACGGTGATGACCGATGGCTCGAGCGGCGAGGTCTCGCGAGCGACGATGGTCTGCAGCGTCACCACGATGCGCGCTGCGATGACGATGGGATCCACGGTCGATTCCGGACGCGCGCCATGGCCGCCGCGGCCGTGGACGATGAGCGTCAGCTCATCGATGGCACTCATGACGGCTCCCAACTGATAACCGATCAGTCCGGCGGGATAGCGCGAATCATCGTGCACCGCCAGCGCGTAATCTGGTTTCGGGAAACGCGTGAACAGACCGTCCTGCACCATGTCGGTGGCGCCATCGCCATCCTCCTCAGACGGCTGCCCGATGAGAATCAGCGTGCCGCGCCAGCGATCGCGCGTCGATGCCATGATGCGCGCCGTCGCGGTCCAGGCGGCCATGTGAATGTCATGACCGCAGGCCTGCATGACGGCGACGTCGTGTCCGGCAGCATCGGTGGTGCGCTCGGTACTCGCGAATGGCAAGCCGGTCTTCTCCTCCACCGGCAATGCATCCAGTTCCGTGCGCAGCATCACCACGGGCCCCGCGCCATTCTTGAATACGCCAACCACACCGGCGCCGCCCACGTGCTCGGTAACCTCAAAATGCAGCTCACGCAATGCCGCGGCCAGCTTGGCTGCCGTGCGTTGTTCGTGCCCAGAGAGCTCAGGGTGACGGTGCAGGTCGAGGTACAGCGTTTCGGCCTGCGGGTAGGCCGCATCGACCTCGGAGCGGATATCCGCGGTGGGCGCCGCGCTTGAATTCATGGCCAGCAGCAGCGCTCCCAGCGGCACTGCCGTGATAAGAAATCGTCTCATGGATTTCGAGCGTCTCCGGTAGCGGCGGTGTGCTGCATATGCACGTCTCCGGTCAGCAGCCTTGCGCCGCGACCATAGGTAAAGAATGCCCAGGACCAATTCCAGTACACGACGACGCGGCTGCGGAAATCGACCAGCAGCATCAGATGCACCAGTGACCAGGTCAGCCAGGCAAAGAATCCCGTGAGCCTGAAGCGGCCGAAATCGGCGATGGCATGCGAGCGGCCAATTACCGCCATGGTGCCGAAATCGCGATAGTGAAACGGCCCGGGCACGGGCTTTCCCTCAATGCGCGCCTTGAGCAGCCTGCCCACGTAGTGGCCCTGCTGCTTCGCCACCGGCGCGAGTCCGGGCAAGGGCGCGCTGAGGCCTGCGCTGTAGCTGGCGACATCGCCGATCGCGAAGATTTCGGGCCACGCCGGAACGGAGCAGTCGGCAGCCACCTGTACGGCACCATTGCGGGCCGCGGTCGCGCCGATCCATCGCGCCGCGGGCCGTGCAGCGGTGCCGGCGCACCAGAGGATCAGCGAGGCATCGATGCGCGTGTTGCCCACGAGCAGTCCGCGTTCGTCGATCTGGTTGACCGCTTCTCCAAGCCGTACCTCCACGCCCAGTGCGCGCAGCGCAGTCAGAGCGTAGTCCGAGAGGTGCTGCGGAAATGCCGACAGCAGCCGCGGACCCGCCTCGCACAGCACGATGCGCGCCGATCGCGGATCGATGCGCTTGAAATCCCGGGCCAGCGTCGAACGCGCCAGTTCCGCCATGGTGCCTGCCAGTTCGACGCCGGTGGGTCCGCCGCCGATGACCGCAAAAGTCATCAGTCGCTGGATCGTCGCGGGATCGTCCGACTCCTCGGCCCATTCAAACGCGCTGAGCAGCTGTTCACGAATCGACAGGGCATCATCGAGCGTCTTGAGTACGTGCGTGTAAGCGGCCCATTCATCATGGCCGAAGAAGCTGTAGGCCGCGCCCGTGGCGAGTACCAGGTAGTCATAGGGCAGCTCGAGACCATTCGCCAGCCGCACGATGCGTCGCGCGGGATCGACACCTGTGACTTCCGCCATGAGCACCGTGGCATTGCGATAGCGGCGCAACAGCACGCGGGTGGCGGTAGCAATCTCCGCCGGCGACAGTGCGGCCGTGGCAACCTGGTACAGCAGCGGCTGAAACAGGTGATGGTTGGTGCGATCTACCAACGTGATGTCCGCCTCAACGCCCTTCAGCGACTGCACGACAGCCATGCCGCCGAATCCGGCGCCGACGATCACGATCTTCTTTCTGCCCGACGATACCTCTGGCACCTTCATTCCCTTGGCGCGCCCTGCCGCGGCGCATGACATGATGCAGCCTTCACCGTCGATTCAGCAATGCATGACCCAGCCTGGCACACCGAAACTGATTCAGGCCGATGAGGTCGCGGCGCAGCCGTGGCGCAATGGCGGTGGGCTCACCCGCGAGTTGCTGCGATGGCCGGTGGGGGCAGCCGACTGGCAACTGCGGCTCAGCGTGGCGGATGTGCGTAGCGACGGGCCGTTCTCTATTTTTCCCGGCATCCAGCGCTGGTTCTCGGTCATTGACGGTGCCGGGGTACGGCTATCGCTGCCCGATGCCGATCATCTGCTCCAGCCGGGACATGAACCGCTTTGCTTCAGCGGCGAACTGGCGGTCAATTGCGCACTCGTGGATGGGCCGACCACGGATCTTAATCTCATGCACACTGGCGGCAGTGCGAGCATGGCGCGGGTGCAGTCGGGCACTGGCTGGCGCTCGTCGCTGCCCATGCGCGGGCTCTTCACGCGTGCTGGCGGGGTCTGGAACGCGCCGGACAGCGCGGCCATACGTGTGCCCGCGCACTGCCTGCTGTGGCTCGAGCAATCGAGCGATCTCCCCTGGACTTTCATCGCGGAGAATCCGCAGGTGCTGGCACCCGGCCTGTGGCTGGCGTTCGCGCCCCTAGCTGGGCTGTGCCGCTAGTTCTGGCGCTTCACGGCGATGCCGCCATGAACGACGCCGGCGGAAGGGTTGCTGCCCATGGCATAGCAGAGTTCGGCGGGCTGGCCGATGCGCCACAACGCCAGATCCGCGCGCTTGCCGACCTCGAGCGTGCCTCGATCATCGAGCACGCCCAGCGCGCGCGCGGCCACACGCGTGACACCGGCGAGAGCTTCTTCGGCGGTCATGCGGAACAGCGTGCAGGCCATGTTCAGCATCAGCAGCATCGATGTGCACGGCGAGGTGCCCGGGTTGTTGTCGGTGGCCACTGCCATCTCGACACCGGCCTGGCGTAGCAGCGCCACCGGCGGCGGTTGCGTCTGGCGCAAGGTATAGAAGGCGCCGGGCAGCATCACCGCCACGGTGCCCGCCGCCGCCATCGCACTGGCGCCTTCCTCGTCCATATACTCGAGATGATCGGCGGACAGCGCCCGGAAGCGCGCCGCCAGTTGCGCCGCGCCGAGGTTACTGAGCTGACCCGCGTGCAGGTGGATCGGCAGTTGTCGCGCCTGGGCAGCCCGCAGGAACTGTTCGGTCTCGCCTGCTGAAAAGCCGATCGACTCGCAGAAGGCATCCACCGCGTCGGCCAGCCCGGCGGCCGCGATGGCATCGAGCCATGGTCCGCTGACAAGATCGACGAATCCCTGCCGATCCTGGGCGTACTCCCGCGGCAGCGCGTGCAGGCCCAGGTAGGTGGTCCGGACCGACAGCGGCACGCGGCCGGCGATGTCGCGCGCGATGCCCAGCATGCGCGCCTCCGAATCCAGGTCGAGCCCATAGCCGGACTTCACCTCCACCGTCGTGACGCCCTCGGCGCTCAGGGCGCGAGCGCGCGTCACCGCGCTCGCCAGCAGCACTTCGTTAGTGGCCGTGCGCGTGGCATCGACGGTCGACTGGATTCCGCCGCCGGAGCGCGCGATCTGCTCGTACGAAGCCCCGAGCAGCCGTTGCTCGAATTCCCCGGCTCGGTTGCCGCCGTAGACGAGGTGGGTATGGCAATCGATGAATCCCGGCGTAATCCACATCCCGGAGGCATCGAAGGACGGCGCCGCACGTGTTGCCAGCCGCGAGCGTGCGTCCACCGACGATCCGATCCAGGCGATACGCTCACCCTTGACCGCCAGCGCGCCATCACGCAACGCGCCGTAGGCACCGGCTCCCGGACACATGGTCGCCAGATCGGCTCCCACCCAGATGAAGTCCCAGTCGTCCATTTGCGCGTTCACTGCAGCTCCTGACGGGGCCGGATTGCGCCGGCCCGGCAATTGCGAGAAACTAGCCTCCCTATACAACTATAGTCAACCATGACGACCTACCAGGTGGATGCGCTGCTCGCCGGCAGCGGCTGGATGCGCGATGCGGCAATCACGGTGTCCGATGCGGGATTGATCACGGCGATCGAGCCCAAGACCGCAGCCAATGCCGCTGCCGTGCGCCTGCGCGGCGCGGTCGTGCCCGGCATGCCCAATGCTCACAGCCATGCCTTCCAGCGCGCGATGGCCGGCGACAGCGAATTTCGCACCGCCGCACACGAAAGCTTCTGGACCTGGCGCGAGGCCATGTACTCGCTCGCCAACAGTGTCGAGCCTGCCGACCTGGAACTGATCGCCACGCAGCTTTTTATCGAGATGCTCAAAGCCGGCTACACCTCGGTAGCGGAATTCCACTATCTGCATCGCCCGGTCGGCGGCGGAAGCTACGCCGGCGAGAATGCGCTGTGGCAGGCGGTGGATGCCGCGGCCTCGACGGCCGGCATCGGACTCACGCTGCTGCCGACACTCTATCTTAGCAGCGACTTCGGCGGCCGCCCGTTGCTGCCCGAACAGCAGCGCTTCCGGCTCGGCGTACCGGAATTTCTCGAAGCGATCGAGCGCCGACGCAGCTCGATCAAGTCAGGCGCGGGCTCGACCCTGCATACCGGCGCGGCTCTCCACAGCCTGCGAGCCGTGCCGCTGGAGTCGCTGCGCGAAGCTGTGGCAGGTCTTACAGCCATGAATCCGGATGGCGTCATTCATATTCACGTTGCCGAGCAGCTGCTGGAGGTCCGCGCCTGCCAGCAAAGCAGCGGTCGACGTCCGATCGAACTGCTGCTGGATACGGGCCTGGTGGGGCCGCAGTGGTGCCTGGTGCATGCCACGCATTCCACGGTGGCTGAGATGGCCGCGGTGGCAGCCGCCCAGGCAAGCGTGTGCGTCTGTCCAAGCACCGAGGGTAATCTCGGCGATGGGTTCTTCGATGCCGAGCGCCTGCTCTCGAAGCGCGGGCACCTGTGCATCGGCTCGGACAGCGAGGCCACCATCAGTCCGGCTGAAGAGTTGCGCTGGCTCGAATACCAGCAACGCATCAGACGCCGCCGACGCGCGGTGCTCGCCACGCGGCGCGAGCCGCATGCAGGCGCACGCCTGTGGCGTGAGGCAGCGCGCAGCGGTGCACAGGCACTTGGACAGGCCGTCGGCACGCTCGAGATCGGCCGGCGCGCGGATTGGCTGGTGCTCGAGACCGCACACCCCGCGTTCGCCGGCGCCAGTGAAGACGGTCTGCTGGACCGGCTGGTGTTCGGCGGCGGCCAGCAGGCCATTCGCGAGGTGTGGGTGGCGGGCAGACCGGTAGTCGCGGACGGACACCATCGGCTTGAACAGCGAACGGCCGCGCGCTTTGGCGAATGGATGCAGCGACTACGCTCAGCGCCTACTTGACTGTACCTGTCTATACAGCCTAGACTTGGCCGCACACATCGAGCGAGCCTGACGTGTCAAAACCCAACCTGGCGATGCAACCGCTGTACCTGCAGGTGAAGCAGCACATCCGAACCAACATCGATTCGGGGCGCTGGAGCACATCGACACGGGTACCCTCGGAAAATGAAATCGTGCGGGAGTTCGGCGTCTCGCGCATGACCGCCAACCGCGCCCTGCGGGAACTGTCGGACGAAGGCGTGCTGGTGCGCATCGCCGGCGTCGGTAGCTTCGTCGCCAATCGCCAGCCCACCACGCATCCGCTGGAAATTCGCGACATCGCAGAAGAGATCCGCTCGCGCGGCCATGTGCATCGCGCGGAGCTGGTGACGCTCGAGCGGGTACGGGCGGTGGCGGACCTGGCGCGCGACTTTGGCGTTGCCGCCAAGACTGAACTGTTTTATTCATCGATCGTGCATTTCGAAAACGATCTGCCCATCCTGCTCGAGGACCGGCATGTGCTGCCGCGCATCGGCCCGGACTACCTCAGCCTGGATTTCGCCAGCACCACGGCACACGACTACCTGATGAAGGTCGCGCCGCTGCAGGCCGCCGAACATGTGCTGCGCGCGGCCATGCCCGATGAGCGCACCCGCAGGCTGCTGAAGATGAAACAGCGCGAACCCTGCCTGCTGGTGATTCGCCGCACCTGGACCGCCGGGCTCATCGCCTCGGTGGCGCGCCTGAACTATCCCGGTTCCCGTTACGAAATGTCGGGCCGGGCCGCATCCGGAGGTTCCACCCATGCTTAGTCCCGTGCCATCGAGGACGATCCGCGCCGCGCGCGGCAACACGCTCAGCGCGCGCCACTGGACCACCGAGGCGCCGCTGCGCATGCTCATGAACAACCTCGATCCGGAGGTGGCCGAGAACCCGAGTGAGCTGGTCGTGTACGGCGGCATCGGCCGCGCCGCGCGCGACTGGAACTGCTTCGATCGCATCGTCGAGACGCTCAAGCGCCTGGAGCTGGACGAGACGTTGCTGATCCAGTCGGGCAAGCCGGTCGGCGTGTTCAAGACGCACGCGGACGCGCCGCGCGTGCTGATCGCAAATTCCAATCTGGTGCCTCACTGGGCCACCTGGGAACATTTCAACGAGCTCGACCAGCGCGGCCTCGCTATGTTTGGACAGATGACCGCCGGTTCCTGGATCTACATCGGCAGCCAGGGCATCGTTCAGGGCACCTACGAGACTTTTGCCGAGATGGGCCGGCGGCATTTCAACGACCATCTAAGCGATAGATGGATTCTCACCGCCGGCCTCGGCGGCATGGGCGGCGCGCAGCCACTGGCCGCCACCATGGCCGGCGCCAGCATGCTCGCCGTGGAATGCCGGCAGAGCAGCATCACCAAGCGCCTGGATACTGGTTACGTCGATGTACAGGCGCCCACGCTCGATGCGGCGCTCGAGACGCTGGCGCGGGCGTGCTCCGCGCAGAAACCCGTTTCGGTGGCACTGCTCGCCAATATCAATGATGTGCTCGACACGCTGCTCGCGCGCGGCATCAGGCCCGATGCCCTGACCGACCAGACCTCTGCGCACGATCCGGTGAACGGCTACCTGCCGCAGGGCTGGACAGTCGAACAGTGGGATGAGCGCCGTGCCAATGACCCGGCCGGCACCACCGTTGCCGCGAGCCGCTCGATGGCACATCACGTGGAATGCCTGCTGCGCTTCAAGGATATGGGCATGCCGGTATTCGACTACGGCAACAACATCCGCCAGGTGGCGCGTGAGCACGGTGTTGCGCGCGCCTTTGATATTCCGGGCTTCGTTCCCGAATATATCCGCCCGCTGTTCTGCCGCGGCATCGGACCTTTTCGCTGGGCCGCGCTCTCCGGCGATCCGGCCGACATCGCTAAAACCGATGCCAAGGTCAAGCAGCTGATTCCCGATGATGCCCATCTGCACCACTGGCTGGACATGGCGCATGCGCGCATCCAGTACCAGGGGCTGCCGGCTCGCATCTGCTGGGTGGGCCTCGGCCAGCGTCATCGGCTGGGCCTGGCATTCAACGAAATGGTCGCCAGCGGCGAGTTGTCGGCACCCATCGTCATTGGACGCGACCACCTGGATTCCGGATCGGTAGCCAGCCCGAATCGCGAGACCGAGGCAATGCGCGATGGATCGGACGCGGTATCGGACTGGCCACTGCTCAATGCGCTGTTGAACACCGCCAGCGGGGCCACCTGGGTTTCGATTCATCATGGCGGCGGCGTCGGCATGGGGTTCTCGCAACATGCCGGCGTGGTCATCGTCTGCGATGGCACAGCGGCGGCGGCTAAGCGGGTTGCGCGCGTGCTGTGGAACGATCCGGCCACGGGAGTCATGCGGCATGCGGATGCCGGTTACGACAGCGCCATCGAGTGCGCGCGCCTCAACGGGCTCGACCTGCCAATGCTGAACGCGCGCTGACACCATGACATTCACCATGGAGCTCGGCGCCGGGCAGCTCTCGCTGGCGGCGCTGCGCCGGATTTATACCCAACCGACCGCGATCTCGATCTCGCCAGCCGATCGCGCACGGGTCAGCGCCGCGGCTGCGCTCGTAGACACCATTGTCGCGCGCGGCCAGGCCGCCTATGGCATCAACACGGGCTTTGGACTGCTGGCACAGACGCGGATTCCAGCCGACCAGCTCGATCTCCTGCAACGCAATCTGCTGCTCTCGCATGCCGCGGGTGTCGGCGAGGCGCTGCCCGATGCCGTGGTGCGATTGATCCTGGCGCTGAAGATCAACTCGCTGGCGCGCGGCTACTCGGGCATAAGCCTCACTGTCATCGAGGCGCTGCAGACCCTGCTGGCGCAGGAGATTTATCCCGTGGTCCCGGGGCAGGGTTCGGTGGGGGCATCGGGCGATCTCGCGCCGCTGGCGCATTTGAGCGCCGTGCTGCTCGGCGTAGGTGAAGTGCGCATCCAGGGGCAGCAACTACCGGCCGCCGAAGGGCTGCGCCGGGCCGGGCTTGCGCCCATCCGGCTGCGTCCGAAAGAAGGACTGGCGCTTATCAATGGCACGCAGGTTTCCACGGCGCTGGCGCTCGCGGGACTGTTCGGTGCCGAAGATCTCTGGGCCGCGGCGGTGCTTTCAGGCGCCATGTCGGTCGATGCGCTCAAGGGCAGCGACGTGCCGTTCGATGATCGGATCCATCAGACCCGCGGTCAGCCTGGACAGATCGAGGTAGCGGGTCTCTATCGCGCACTGCTCGCCGGCAGTGCCATCCGGGCCTCGCACCTGGACTGCACGCGGGTGCAGGATCCGTATTCGTTCCGCTGTCAGCCACAGGTGATGGGTGCGTGCCTGGACCTGATCCGTCAGTGCGCTGTCACGATCGCCATCGAGGCCAATGCGGTGACCGATAATCCGCTGCTGTTCGTCGAGCAGGGAGAAGTACTCTCGGGCGGCAACTTTCACGCCGAGCCAATGGCGTTCGCCGCCGACACGCTCGCGCTGGCGATCGCCGAGATTGGCAGCCTTTCGGAGCGTCGCACGGCCGTACTGGTCGATCCGAAGATGAGCGGCCTACCCGCCTTCCTGGTCGAGAACAGTGGCCTGAACTCGGGTTTCATGCTGGCGCAGGTAACGGCAGCAGCGCTGGTATCTGAGAACAAAGCGCTGGCCGCGCCCTGCAGCGTCGATTCGATTCCGACCTCCGCCAACCAGGAGGACCACGTCAGCATGGCCACGCATGCGGCCCGCCGGCTGCTGCGCATGCTGGACAACGCTGCCGCGGTGATCGGTGTCGAGCTGCTGGCGGCGGCACAGGGCATCGATTTTCATCGCCCATTCCGTTCCTCCCCAGCGCTCGAGACTGCGCATGCGGCAATTCGTGCCGAAGTGCCCTTCTATGAAGTCGATCGCTATTTTTCGCCCGATATCCTGCGAGCGCAGAGCTGGGTGCGCGCCGGGCGGCTCGCCGCCGATGTCGGACGGGCCTTGCCCTCGCGAGCGGCGGCGTGAGTTCGCAACTATTCGAACAACGCCACGGCTCGCTGCCGATCCTGATCAGCTTCCCGCACTCCGGGACCGTGCTGCCGGGGGAACTGCATGATCGTTTGACGGCTGCGGGGCGGGCCGTGCCCGACACCGATTGGTTTGTTCCCGAACTCTATCGGCGCTGCCTGGATCGGCTGGATGTCAGCACGATGATCGCAACGCATTCGCGTTACGTGGTGGATCTGAACCGGCCGGCGGATGGCTCTGCGCTCTACCCGGGACGCATAGAGTCGGCCGTGTGCCCCACCGAGACATTCGAAGGCGCGGCGATTTACGCCGCCGGCCACGAGCTTTCGGATGCCGAAATTCCCGCGCGCATCCAGCATTATTGGCGCCCCTATCATGCGGCCCTCGCGGCCGAGCGGGACCGCATCCTCGCGGTTCACGGGCGCTGCGTGATCTGGGATGCCCACTCGATCCGCTCGCATTCGCCGCGTCTGTTCCCGGGCGAATTGCCGGAGTTGAATCTGGGCACCTACAGCGGCCACAGCGCCGGTGCCGCCCTCGTGATGCGCGTCGTCGAACGGCTGCGCGCGCAGCAGCGCTTCTCGCATGTAATCGACGGCCGCTTCAAGGGCGGTCACATCACCCGCCATTTCGGTGAACCTTCCCGGAACATCCATGCCATGCAGCTCGAGATCGCACAGCGCGCGTACATGTCGGAGGCCGGCGCGCCGCAGTTCGATCAGCAGCGGGCGGCAGCGCTGTCGGAACTGATCGAGCAGATACTAGCGGCGCTGGTCTAGCGCGAGCACGAGATTCGGCAACCGCTGTCTCCGCACGCGTGCCAGGTACCGGATACTCGCTTCCGCCTTGTGCACATCGAGCCGCTTATCCGGCGGAATGTGCACCCTGGCGAAGGCATCCAGCGGCGCGATCAGCGAGTCATCGTAAGTGCTCTTCAACAATCGCGGAGCAAAGCGCACCTGGAAGTCGGGCTCGATCGTGACCGAGAGCTTGTGCCAGTTAGCGACCGTGAATTCCAGGGCAAGCCGCGGGTGCAGCACCGCAGCTTCCTGCAGGATGTGGGGAACCACGGTCGGCGGCGGCTCGCCCGAGAGCGTGAGATTGAGCGCTTTGTGCACCAACCGCTCATCCTCGGGGGATGCCAGGAACTCATAGAGCTCAAGACGCTCGATTTCGGATGGTGTGGATTGGGCCAATGCGTGCAGCTGATCCCATATCGACTGGTCGGCGTGCACGGCCACCGCCTGGATCGTCAGGTGCCGTACCGCGGCATCGACGCTCGCAGGCTGCGCGACATAGGCGGCGAAGCGCCGCCGCGCCTCGGCAATCACGGCCGGATCATCCATCTGCCCCAGGGCCTCGATCACAGCGGTACGCAGCAGCGCGACGTTGTCGGACTCGCCTGCCGCACGCTCCCAGCCGATACGGCTAAAGAAGCGATTCAGCACGCCGCGCGCATACAGGCGATACCGCGCTCGCACGGGCAGCCCCTCGCATAGCAGATCCAGATTCCGGAGAGCAGCGGCGAGCGCCGTTACGACTTCGGGGGCGGCATCGACTGGCACGCTATCGGCAATCGCCAGCAGCGCGCCCATGGGCTCGCCGCCGTTATAGGCAAGACTCTGGGTGTCATCCAGCAGGCCCAGCTGATCGATCGATGTCAGTTGCGCGAGGTGTGTCGTCAGTTGCGACAACCCAGCCGGTGTATAGCGAGTGCGAAAATACGCGGTCTGGCCCGCATTGATCACCGCCGGGGCACATCCGGCAACCTGCACGGCAGTGGGCGCAGTGCCGAAGATCACGCTGGTGGAAGCCGGTCCACCGATGCCCGCTACAGCCACGGGTACGTGCCACAGATGTGCCGCCGTTGAATCGGCATCGATGATGTAGCGTCCCTGCGATAGCTTGAGTGTCCTCGATTCGCCGGCGCACTCCGATGACACCTCGCTGATCATCGGCACCCCCGCCTGCAGGGTCAGATCATGCGCAATCTGGGTGATGGGACGGTCAGAACCACGATCCATCTGCTGCCACAGATCATCGGTCACGGCGTTACCGTATGCTTTCTCGTGAATGTAACGACGCACGCCGGCGCGAAACGCAGCTTCGCCCAGGTAGGATTCCAGCGTGCGGATCACCGCTGCACCTTTCTCGTAAGCTATCTCGTCAAATGCTTCTATGGCTTGCTGCGGATCAGACAGTGGTGTGATGACCGCATGGGTGCCTTCGCGGGCGTCGAGCGCCATGGCCCCCTGGCGATCATCGAGCTGCTGCAGCCAGATATGCCATTCCGGATGGAATTGATCGGTGACCTTGTTTTCCATCCACGAGGCGAAACCCTCATTGAGCCAAAGGTCATCCCACCACTGCATGGTGACAAGATCGCCGAACCACTGATGCGCCATTTCGTGCGCGGCGACGATGTAGGCGCGCTGGCGGTCGCCTTCGCTGGCGATGCGCGGGTCCACCAGCATCTCGGACTCCCAGGAAAATATCGCGCCCCAGTTCTCCATGGCGCCAAAGGTCACACTGGAACCGGGACCCGCGATCAGGTCGAGCTTCGGCAATGGGAAGGGCGTGCCGAAGTAGTCGTTGTAGTAATGCAGGATATCGGCGGCGGAATCGAGTACGAAATTGGCCTGCGCAAGATCGCCGCGCTTGACCACCACGCCGAGATCCACGCCGTCGACACTTCGATGGCTGCGCTCGAAGTCACCCGCACCGAAGAACAGCAGATACGAGGACATGCGGGGCGTGGGCGCAAAGTGTACGTGCTGCAGGTTTCCGGGCAGCGCTTCAGATTCAGCCACGGGCATGTTCGATAACGGCATGAGATTGGCAGGCAAGGTCGCGGACAGCTCAAAGGTCGCCTTGCGACCCGGCTCATCCCAACAGGGCATGAAGCGGCGCGCGTCCGCGTTCTCGAACTGTGTAAACAATGCGCGGGCCTTCCCTCCCGGCACCGCATAGTCGACCGCGAAGAAACCAGAGCCCTGCAGGTAGATCTTGCCGTGATAGGACAGCGTCAGGGTGTGGGGGCCGGGTTCTATCGTCTGCGCCAGCGCGAACGTTATCCTTCCCAGAGGTTCGTCGTAGCTCACTGCTGGCGCGTCGGCGATACCTTTCACCGCGGCGGTATCGATGACGAGGTCGGCGCCATTGAGAACAATGCGGTCAACGGCGCTGTGCACGGTAATATCGATCTGCACCGTACCCTTGAAGGTCAACGCTTCAGCATCGGGCACGATATCGATGCGGTAGTGCTCGGGGGTTACGGCGTCGGGTAGTACCACGCGCGCAGGTGCGGCCAGCGCCGGAGCCTGGGGCAGGAGAATGGCCAGGACGCATAAACAGAAGCCGCCAAAGGCAGGCGCGCGATGGTTCATGGTTATGGTGATACCCGTAAAAGCGGACGCGGCACACTAGGCGCATGAGGCTTCAAATTCAATGACTCCGCTGGCTCAACTCGTCGGTGTCTCACAGCGCGTGGGCGCCACTGCCGCCCGTACTACCAAGATCCGGGAACTGGCCGAACTGCTGCGCAACCTGGCTCCTGATGAGATCGCCATCGGCGTTCACTATCTATCTGGGGAAACGCCGCAGGGTCGCAGCGGCATCGGCTATGCCCTGTTGCGGCGAGCGGCAGCGGGTGAAGCGGCCCGCGACTCTTCACTGACGCTGGTAGAGGTGGACCGCGCGCTCAGTGAGATTGCCACTCTGCGGGGCTCAGGATCGGCCGGGCAACGCGCGCGCGGGCTCGGCGCTCTTTTCGAGCGCGCAACGGCTGCCGAGCGGCGGTTCCTGCTGGCACTGCTGGCCGGAGAACTGCGCCAGGGCGCGCTCGCCGGCATCATGGTCGATGCCATCGCCGCCGCCGCGGAGTTGCGGCCGGAGCAGGTACGCCGCGCAGCGATGTATGCCAGTGATCTGGGAGCGGTTGCCACGGCAGCCATGTCCGGTGGCGCCGCCGCGCTGAACCAGTTTCGTTTTGAGCTGTTCTCGCCGGTGGCTCCCATGCTCGCGCAGACTGCAGCGGACGTCGCCGAGGCGCTGCAGACCTTGCCGGGCGAGCTGGCGTTCGAGTGGAAGATGGATGGCGCCCGCATCCAGGTTCACAAGGGCGGGGACGAAGTACGGATCTTCACTCGCACCCTCAATGACGTCACGGTGGCGCTGCCGGAGATCGTCGATGCGGTGCGCGGCTTCGCCGCCGAGTCGGTGGTGCTGGATGGTGAAGCCATTGCGCTCGACAATAGTGGGCGGCCGCTGCCATTCCAGATCACGATGCGGCGCTTCGGGCGACGCCTCAATGTCGCGCAGATGCGCCGGGAATTGCCGATGAGCGCGTTCTTCTTTGATTGCCTGTATCTGGACGGGCGCAGTATTGCCGATTGCGCCACCACCGAACGCGCCGCAGCGCTTTCACAAGCCGTGCCCGTGGGAATGCGCATACCCCGGTTGGTGACGGGATCGCCGGCCGCCGCGCAGTCGTTCTATCAGGCGGCGCTGGCGGCCGGACATGAGGGGGTCATGGCGAAGGCGCTCGAGGCGCCCTACCAGGCGGGAAACCGCGATGCGCGCTGGCTCAAGATCAAACGCGCGCACACACTGGATCTCGTCGTGCTCGCCGCGGAGTGGGGCCACGGTCGGCGCACTGGCAAGCTATCGAACCTGCACCTGGGAGCGCTCGATCCTGTTACCGGCGAGTACGTCATGCTCGGCAAAACCTTCAAGGGACTCACGGATGCGATGCTGACGTGGCAGACACAGGCATTTCTGGAACGCGAGACGCATCGGGACGGCCTGACCGTCTATGTGCGGCCCGAACTCGTGGCTGAGATCGCCTTCAGCGATATTCAATCCAGTCCGCGCTATCCGGGCGGCCTGGCGTTGCGGCTCGCGCGCGTAAAGCGCTATCGGGAAGACAAACCTGCCGTGGAAGCCGACACGATGGAATCCGTGCGCCGATTGTACGCGGCGCAGGCTGGAACACCTGACTTGAAGGTGGACGCCCTGCCGGTATAAAAGCTGCTGATACTCTTCTTCTCGGCAGCATCCAATGGTTGAACGTCATGCGGAGGAATTCGGCAATGGAAGAATGCGTGCGGCGATTGTAGATTCACATGATTGATGATTCCATCCGGAGCGCTCATGGAGCAGAACAAATTTGTCATCGGCCTGGTCGGTGACCGCAACCCGGCCAACCGGTTACACGTTGCCACCGAAAAGGCGCTCACCGATAGCCCGATGGCACCGGCCGTCGAGTGGCTCTCAACGGAGCGTCTGTCAGAGCCGGGCGCCATTGACCTCACGCGTTATGCCGGATTTCTGATCACTCCCGGCAGTCCTTATCGCAGCTTGGATGGCGCGCTTGCGGCCATACGCCACGCTCGCGAACATCAGGTGCCGCTACTGGGTACATGCGGGGGATTCCAACACCTGGTTCTCGAATTCGCGCGGCATGTTCTGGGCCGCGTGGATGCTGACCATGCCGAGACCAGCCCCGGCGCAGCCGATCTGGCGGTGACAGCACTGACCTGTTCCCTCGCCGGTCAGACTCATCCGGTTCGGATTGTTGCCGGTACCCGCGCTGCGTCGCTTTATGGTGTCGATGAAGTCCTCGAGCCCTTCTTTTGCAGCTATGGTCTGAATCCGGTCTATCGACCGCTGCTCGAAGCGCACGGGCTGGTGGTCAGCGGCGTCGACCGGCTAGGCGAGGTGCGCATCGTCGAATTGCCGCCGCAGCCGTTCTTCGTCGGCGCGTTGTTCGTGCCACAGGCCAGACATCGTCGAGACGAGCCGCACCCATTGATCAGCGCCTTCATAGCTGCGGCGAGAGAACACCATCGGTAGCTTCATCCAGACGTGTTGGTCCTTCGGCCGTAAGGTCAGTCTTTCCGCCGGTTCTCCTTGCGGATGACGAGTTTGAGGCCTGACCAGGTGTCGTCGACTGCGCATACTTTGATATCGACCAATCCCATCGGCAGTGCGACCGCGCGGATGACATTCTCGGTCACGTCCGTAGCGATCGCGGATGCCTTCTTGGGCCAGGAGACCCAGATTGCAGCGTCCGGTCTTATGCGGGGCAGGGCGCGCGCAAGCTGCGATGCCAGTACGGTGCGTGTATCGACGAACAGATGAACCACATCGACCTGCGCAGTCACGCTCTTCGCGAAGGAGACGTCTGGCGGCAACGGCGCCAGCAGCTCTTCGTAGCCCGGGGGTGCATTCACCGCCGCGACCCTGGCGCCTGCTTTGATCCCCAGTTTCTTCGCCAGCGGCGTTACCGAATAGCCAGCCACGGGATCATGTCGCTGGACAAGTGTCCAGAAACGCTCCCGGATCATGTTGCCGGGCATCGGGCGATGCGAACGGCTGCCGGAAGCTGAACGCCTCGGCAGTGGGGCCAACGGAGCGCAGCACCTGGAGCTTGGCGATCGCTTCGGCGATCGTGGGCCGATGCCCCTTTGGAACCCACCAGAGAACCAGGAAGGCCTGTTCCATACGCTCGAACCATTCACGCCGCCGGCGCATGATCTCGACGTGTCCGGACCTGTAGACGTAGGCGCTCAGCGACTCTATGTCCCGCCAGACCGACATGTTCACGAGCGTACGATCATCTTCGAATGGGCGCAGCGCGGTGGCATCGCCCTCCTCGGTCTGCAGGCGCCAGACGAAACCGGGCGAGTTCTCGGCCAGCGCATTGATGCGCTCAAGGTTCGCCGCAAACTCCGCCATGACCGGCGAGTCCATCGGGCCTTTGATGACGCCGATGTTCAGCTGGGCAAGTTCGTACTTCGGCATTTGGACTCCTTCCCCGGTGCCAGGTGCGCTGGCTCGAACTGTGCTCCGATCGGGCGCAGAAATATGAGCTCAGTCTCTTCCTGCAACTTGAGTCGGAGGCAAAGGTTCGACTGCGGCCGCTGCCGGCCAGATACGGCCTGACGCTGGTCGAAGATCAGAGCCAGCGAGCAGAGGATCAGCGCGCCACGCCCTCCACTTGGCGACGTTCACCCCGATCGTGGCCAACCAGAGGCTGCCCAGCGCTTCCCCGGGGAAGCAGGCAAGAAGAATATAGGGATTCAGTCGGGCGGCGAACGCCGGCGCCGCAAAACTCAGCAGCGTGTTCGTAATGTAGCAGAGCCCCGCGATGCTGCCGAGAACTCCCAGGAAGCGCGGCAGGAATCGCGATCTGAATACCAGATACCCGGAGAGTAGTTCGTCCATTCCGTAGAACAGGAAGGAAAGCACCAGCCCGGTGTCCTGCAGCTGCACGGAAAAGTACGACAGGCTTTGCAGCTGCTCGGGACTGAAGGCGCCCATGGCGCCGGCCTCGGCCGCGAGCTTGAGCGGCACGTAGGAATTGAGCATGTCGAGGCTCTCGACGGCGATGCCGAGGAATCCGCAAAACAGTGCGATCGCGGCGACGAGCAGGTTCACGCGCCAGAAAAGATAGAAGCCGATGACCTCGGCAAATGCATTGCAAAGCATTTCGAGCAAATGCCCCGTGAACCCTAAGCGGAACAGGGTTTCGTGCGCCAGGATGTTCTGCACCGTCAATGATGGATTGCCGGCGATGATCAAAGCCCCTCGAATGTGGCCGATGTCGAAGGCGCCGAAGGCGATGCCGATGAGGCCGAGAACGCCGGATATTCTAGCCAGGACCAGGGGAGACCAACGCTCCAGGTCGTTGCTTTGTGGGTTACGCCAAGTTATGGCACCTGGTTCATTCATTCGCCCAGTAACGCACGTGTTGTCGCTTCGCGCCAGTTCCCGGGATTTTTCCGTCGGCAACGATTAATGGCGAGAGTGCCCTCACCGCGACCTGGCGGTGGCCCACTCACGTCGACGCTTTTGCCATCAGGGGGTTGCGCCCGTTACCTTCCATGGATCCAACGAAAAGCGCCCCGCCACGCGGATCGAGCGGCGGGTTTCTCCTGATGGTTCTTGACCCGTGACAAGTGCAGGCAGTAGCGTAAAGCTGGAGTCACAGTTGACAGGTCGATGCGATACAAGGAGACGTGAGATGAGCAGACAATTCGAAGGTGGTATCCCTACGCGCAAAGGCGTGCTCCCAGTCTGAACTGATGCGCGGTCCGGCCGTCTCCATTCGGCGGCGGCTGGACTGCGAGCTCGCAAAGGCGAGCGCTGGCATTTGCATCCACGCCTCCGCGCAAAAACATCGAGGCGCCTGGATCACTGAAGATCCCGATAGATTCTGCGACACTACCAGCGCTCGAGATCCACAGTCCTATGAGTCGCATAGTCGAGAAACTTATCGTCGGCGCACAGCGCTGGAGAATCCGGCAACAATTCAAATCAAAGCTCGGTTACGCCGGCAATTTTGAGAACCCGAAGACGTACCAGGAAAAAATTCAGTTCAGAAAGCTCTACGGCAATCATGCGCTGTATGCCTTGCTGACGGATAAATTCCGAGTCAGAGAATATGTGGCTGACATGGTCGGCCCGCAGCACCTCATTCCTATCTTTGGCGCCTACGACCGCCTGCGGGCATCGGATTTCGACTCGCTACCAAACCAATTCATCATCAAAGCTAATCATGGATGCAAATGGAACCGCGTCGTCCTGGACAAGAGCAAGCTCGATGTCGGCGCGACCGTCCGCTACTTCAATAAACTGAGTCGCCGCCGCTATGGCTGGCGTGGTTGCGAGCGGCATTACAATTTCATCCGTCCGAAAATAATCATCGAACAGCTGCTGCGGGACGAGAGCGGCAGCGCTCCCTGGGATTTCAATTTCCACTGCTTTCGAAGTCCCGATGGATTCAGGTACGACTACACGATCGAGCTACCGGGATCAGGGGCAGGGGCGGCAATTTCAAGTGACGGGGAGATCCTGTTCATCGACGGAGTATCGGAACAGGAAGTGACGGCGCGCGCGCGCCCCGCGAACTTCGACGCGATGGTAGACGTGGCCAAGGCGCTCTCGTCCGATTTTGACTATATGCGAGTCGATCTGTACAGCGTGTCAGGTCAGGTCTATTTCGGCGAGTTGACCTTCACCCCGCGCCGTGGCTACGGACTGATACCAATCAAGAGTCTTCAGAAGCGGCGCGATGAAATGTGGCACCTGGATTCCAACAATCCAAGGCTTTATAGATGTCCTCCGGGACACAACGCAGCTGAAATCTGGGCCCGGTAGGATTCGAACCTACGACCAAGGGATTATGAGTCCCCTGCACTAACCGCTGTGCTACAGGCCCGGCGTCGCGCGGCGGGCAGTTTAACTCATCGACCTGCGGCAGCGACGGTCTGGGGCTGCGGCGCGGCAGCGGGTACGCCGCCCAGGGCCTTGTACACCGCCACAGCACCCGTGTTGACGGCCGTTTCGGCCTGGGCCACATCATCCTCGGCCGTAAGCTCGGTGCGCTGCGCGTCCAGCAGCACCAGGAAGTTGATCTGTCCCTCCCGATACTGGATCTCGGCCATTTTGGCGGCCCGCTGCGAGGCCTCGGCCTGTTCGACGACATTGGACAGCCGCTCGATCTGCCGGCTGTAGTTGAAGCAGGCGTTCTCGAAATCCTCGACGGCGCCGAGCACGGCCTTCTGGTACTCATCCAATGCACCGGCGGACTCGGCTTTGGCGGCGCGCAGCCGTGCATGCGCCGAACCGAAATCGAGCGCCGGCCATGTCAGGGTGGGACTGACGGCCCATGCACGGCTGGTGGCGGCGCCGAGTTGCGCGCCATCGCCGGTCAGGAAGCCGACGAAGCCCGTGACGGTGACGCGCGGGAACAGGTCCGCCGTGGCGACACCGACCTGCGCGGTGGCGGCAGCAAGATTGCGCTCGGCGATGCGCACATCGGGCCGCCGTCGCAGCAGATCGGAGACATCGCCGACGGGCAACGGATCAGTCCAGGGGGCTATCGAGGCTGTGGCCAGTTCCGCATCAAGCTCACCCGGCATCGTGGCCAGCAGCACCGCCAGCCGGTAGCCCGCACGTTTCTCATCGCCCTCGAGCAACGGCACGGTGGCCTCTGTGGCCTTGAGCCGGGAAAGTGCGCTGTCGACGTCGAGCTCGGTGACACGGCCGGCCTCGTACCTGATCTGCGTCAACCGCAGCGCTTCCCGCTGGTTGGCGATGTTTTCGCGCGCGACGCCAAGCCGTCGCTGTGAGCCGCGCAGCTCGAAGTAGTTGCGCGCCACTTCGGCCGCGACACTGACCTGTGTGTCAGCCAGCGTCGCCTGCTGCATGCCGAGCTGCGCACCGGCGGCCTGGGCACTGCGCCGCACATGGCCGAAAAGATCCAGTTCCCAGCTGGCATCGAAACCGGTGGTGTAGCTGGCAACGTTGATGCGGTCGGTGGTAAACCCCGGCTGCTGCTCCTTGCTGCGCAGGTACTGCGCCTCGACCGGTACGTGCGGCGCGTAATCCAGATTGGCTTCGGTGAACGCCGCGCGCGCTGCGCGCACGTGTTCGACGGCAATGGCCACATCGAGATTGGCTGCCAGCGCCCGGTCCTCGAGTCTCCCGAGCAGCGGGTCCGGAAACTGTTGCCACCAGTTTGCCGGCGGCGGCGCCGCCGCAAAATGTCCGGCCTCCAGATTACGCGCGGTGACAGCCGCAGCCGGTGCCGGGCGGTAGTCCGGACCGACGGCACAGGCCGTCAGGACCGCCGCAAGAATCAGCCCCAGCGGGAGAACATTCGCTCTTCCTACCATGGCAGGGTCTTTCCCATATGCGTGAAAGTGCCGCTGGGCCCGTCCGCGCCCAGCGTGGCCAGTGCGACGCTGCTCTTGGCGCCATCGACGATTCCCATGGGCGCGCTGGCGCCGCCCATGTCCGTCTGCACGTGACCCGGGTGTGCCGCGTTCACCTTGATCGGCGTATCGCGCAGCTCATAGGCGAGGCTGACCGTCCAGGCATTGAGCGCGGTCTTGGAGGCGTTGTAGGCCGCACTTTGGGAGTGATAGATCGGCGATTTCGGATCCACGTGCAGCGCCAGCGAAGCCAGGATGCTCGACAGATTCACGATGCGCGCCGCCGGCGCCGCGCGCAGCAACGGCAGGAACGCCTGCGTGACGGCAATGACGCCGAAGAAATTAGCATCGAAGGTGCGATGCCAGACATCGAGTGACTGGCCGGACGGCGGCTTGGATGTGTCGTCGAGCAGCACGCCGGCATTGTTGATGAGCACATCGAGCGACTTGTATTTGCGTGACAGCTCGGCGGCCGCGGCCGTGATGCTCGCGGGCGCGGTCACATCGAGCGTCAGCGCATCCGCTGTAATGCCTTCGTGGCGCAGCTTCGCCGCCGCGGACTCACCGGCCTTTGCATCGCGCGCGCCGACCAGCACGTGAAAGCCCTCGCGGCCGAGCTGACGGGCCGTCTCCAGTCCGATACCTTTGTTGGCGCCAGTGATCAGTGCAAGCTTGCTCATGTGGTTTCTCCGTGTAGTGACAGCAGCGCTGGCGCACGCTCACGGCGCCGTTGCGCGATCTTGCGAACCAGCAGATAGAACACCGGCGTCAGCAGCAATCCAAAGAAGGTGACACCGAGCATGCCGGAGAATACGGCAACCCCCATGGCCTTGCGCATTTCAGCGCCCGCGCCGTGCGATATCACCAGCGGCACCACGCCCATCACGAAGGCGAGCGAGGTCATGAGGATCGGCCGCAGCCGCAACCGGCACGCGTCGAGCACGGCCTGCCACAGAGTCTCACCTGCCGCCTCGCGGTCCTTGGCGAACTCCACGATCAGGATCGCGTTCTTGCAGGCCAGGCCCACCAGCACGATCAGCCCGATCTGAGTAAAGATATTGTTATCCCCGCCGGCGATCTGCACGCCCAGGATGGCGCTGAAGAGGCACATCGGTACGATCAGGATCACGACCAGCGGCAGGCTCAGGGATTCATACAGGGCCGCCAGCACCATGAAGACCAGCAGCACCACCAGCGGAAACACGTACATCATCGTATTACCGGCCAGGATCTGCTGGTAAGTCAGCTCGGTCCATTCGTACTTCATGCCGTTGGGCAGTTCCTGCTGCGCAATCTCCTCGATCGCCTTCTGCGCCTGGCCGGTGCTGTAGCCCGGCGCCGGACCGCCGTTGATGTCTGCTGCGGTATAGCCGTTGTAATGCATCACACGATCGGGTCCCGACGATTCGCGCACGGTCACGAAGCTGCCAAGCGGAATCATGTCGCCATGGGTATTGCGGGTCTTGAGCCGGCCAATGTCTTCCAGCTGCAGCCGGAACGCCGGCTCCGCCTGGGCATTGACCTGGTAGGTGCGGCCGAAGCGGTTGAAGTCGTTGACGTAGAGCGCGCCCAGGTACACCTGCATCGTGTCATACAGATCCTGCAGCGACACACCATCGACCTTGGCTTTCTCCCGATCCACGTCCACCTGGATCTGCGGCACATTGACCTGGTAGCCCGAAAACACCCCGGCGAGTTCAGGCCGCTGGCGCGCCTTGGCGATCACGTTCTGCGTCTGGCGATAGAGCTCATCGGGGCCGAGATTGCCCCGGTCTTCGATCTCCATCTTGAAGCCGCCGATGGTGCCCAGCCCCTGCACGGGCGGCGGCGGAAACACGGCGATGTAGGCATCCTGGATCTTCGCGTATTGCGCTCGCAGCGTCTGGGCGATTGCGGCTGCAGACAGCGAAGGCTTCTCACGTTCTTCGAACGGCTTGAGCGGTGTGAAGGCAATGCCGGAATTGGGCGCGTTGGTGAAGCCGTTGATCGAGAGGCCGGGGAAGGCGGGCACCGACTCCACGCCTGGGGTTGCCAGCGCCTCGCGGCTCATGCGGCCGATCACGGCCTCGGTGCGATCCAGCGTTGCCGCATCGGGCAGCTGCGCGTAGGCAACCAGGTACTGCTTGTCCTGCGCCGGCACGAAACCGGTGGGCGTATGCGCAAACCCCGCCCAGGTCAGTGCGATCAGGCCGCCATACACGAACAGCGCGATCGAGCTGGCGCGCAGCACTCGTCCGACGACGCCGACATATCCGTCGCTCGCGCGAGCGAACAGGCGGTTGAAGGGACGGAACAGCCAGCCGAGCGTGCGATTGAGAAAACGTGTCACGGCATCGGGCGGCGCATCGTGCGGTTTGAGCAGCAGCGCTGACAGCGCCGGCGACAGGCTCAGCGAATTGAAGGCGGAGATCACGGTGCTGATGGCGATGGTCAGCGCAAATTGCTTGAAGAACTGTCCCGACAGCCCGCTGATGAAGGCCGTCGGAACGAACACCGCACAGAGCACCAGCGCGGTGGCAACGATGGGACCAGTCACTTCCTTCATGGCCTGGCGCGTAGCTGCCATGGGCGCAAGGCCGTTAGTGATGTTTCGCTCGACGTTTTCCACGACCACGATGGCATCGTCGACCACAATGCCGATCGCCAGCACCAGGCCGAACAGCGACAGCGCGTTCAGGCCAAAGCCGAACAGGTACATGACGCCGAAGGTGCCGATCAGGGACACGGGCACGGCCAGCAGCGGGATGATCGATGCGCGCCAGGTCTGCAGGAAGATGATCACGACGATCACGACCAGCAGGATGGCCTCGAGCAGCGTGTGCGCCACGGCCTTGATCGAGCCGCGCACGAACACCGTCGGGTCATAGGCGACGTTGTAGTCGATGCCTTCGGGGAAGCTCTTCTTGAGCTCGGCCATCTTGGCGCGTACCGCATCGGAGATGGCGATCGCGTTGCTGCCGGGGCGCTGGAAGATCGGAATCGCCACGGCGGTGCGATTGTCGAGCATGGCGCGCAGCGCGTAGTTGTCCGAGCCCAGCTCCACGCGGGCGACATCCCGCAGGTGCACCACCGCCCCGCCCTCGCCCGTCTTGACGATGATATTCTCGAAATCGCTCTCATCGACCAGGCGGCCCTTGGTGTTGATGGCCAGCTGGAAATTGGCGGCATTGGCGACCGGCGGCGCGCCGAGCTGCCCCGCCGCGACCTGCACGTTCTGTTCGCGAATGGCGGCCACGACATCGCCGGCCGTCATACCGCGCGCGGCGATCTTCTCGGGATCGAGCCAGACCCGCATCGAATAGTCACCGCCGCCGAAGCGCTGCACGTCACCGACACCGTCAAGCCGCGAGAGCTCATCCTTGATGCGCAATGCGACGAAATTGGCCAGGTAAGTCTGGTCATAGCGTCCATCGGGCGAATAGACGAACACCGCCATGGTGATATCGGGTGAGGCCTTGTTGGTGGTAACGCCCAGGCGCTGAACTTCCTGCGGCAACTTGGGCAATGCCTGCGCCACGCGGTTCTGCACCTGCACCTGTGCCTTGTCGACATCGGTGCCAAGCTTGAAGGTGATCGTCAGCGTCATGGCGCCGTCGGAGGTCGCCTGCGAGTACTGGTACAGCATGTCCTCGACGCCGGTGATCGCCTGTTCGAGCGGCGATGCCACGGTTTCGGCAATGGTCCCCGGGTTGGCGCCCGGGTAGCTGGCGTGCACCACCACGGTGGGCGGCACCACTTCCGGATATTCACTGATCGGCAGTCGCGGCAACGCGATCAGGCCGGCCAGCAGGATGATGGCCGAGATCATCGCGGCAAACACCGGCCGCTCGATGAAGAAGCGCGAGATATTCATGGGTCTCTGCTCAGCGCGCCAGCGCCACCTGGTCGATTCCGGCGCGGCGGCCATCCATGCTCACGTGCGATGCGTGCACCTTGATGCCCGGCATGACGTGCTGCAGACCATTGACGACGATGACGTCATCGGCCGCCAGACCCTGCTCGACCACACGCAGTCCTTCGACGTCGGGGCCCAGTTCGACCAGTCGGTACTCGAGCGACTGATCCGGCTTGAGCACCAGCACATATTTCTTGCCCAGGTCCGTACCGATCGCCCGGTCGTCGATGAGGATGGCGTCGTAGCTGTCGCGGCTCACGAGTTTGATGCGCGCAAACAGCCCCGGTGTGAAGTGCCCGTCCTTGTTATCGAACACGGCGCGTGCGCGGATCGTGCCCGAGTGCGGGTCGACCTGGTTATCCAGAAAATCCAGGCGACCTTCGTGCGGATAGCCGGCTTCGCCCGCGAGACCCAGGTAGACGGGGCTGCCCTTCCCATTATTCAATCCTTCGCGCCCGGCAAACTTCATGTAGGTCGCCTCATCGGTATCGAAGTAGGCGTAGATGGGATCGTCCGATACGACGTTGGTTAGCAGGTCGGCATTGGAGATCAGGTTGCCGCGGGTGATGACGGCGCGTGACACGCGTCCCTCGATGGGTGAGCGCACGTGCGTGAACTCGAGGTTCAGACGCGCGGCATCGAGCTGCGCATGGATGGAGGCGACGTCGGCCTCGGCTTCCGTCTGCGCCGAACTGAGCTGCTCGAACTCCTCGCGCGCGATCGCGTTCTGCGCATAGAGACGATCGGCGCGCGCGCCCCCCGCCTTGGCGAACTCGAGCTTGGACTGGCTGCGCTTGAGTTCGGCGTTCAACCGGTCCACTTCGAGCTGGAAGGGTCGCGGATCGATCTGGAACAGCAATTGGTCGCGCTTGACGTGCGCGCCCTCGACGAATTCGACGCTGTCGACATAGCCGCTGACGCGCGCATGCACGGCCACGACGTTGACGGCCTGCAGCGTCCCCGTCAGTTCCTGCCAGTGGTGCAGCGGCCGCGCGATGACTTGGGCGGCGGTGACCTCAGGAGCCGTATCGGCGGCGCCCGACTGGACGCTGGCAGCATTCGAGCGGCCGCAGCCCGTTAGCAAAGCAGTGGTGCCGAGCAGCAGGATCGAAGACAGTGCGATCAGGGCTTTGGATGACATAATCAGCTCCCATCGAGACCAGAACATTTGTAAGCCGTTGACTGACCGGGTTATGCGCTTGACTTCAGATCTGGCCAGGATCATGCTTTCTTGCGTGAGTTACCGTTCAGTCACATAATTCACGTTACCAACGAGTAACGTAGCTGTCAACGGCGGTGGGGATCATGAGTACATACAAAGGCGAGGCGGCGCGCGTGGACACTGAGTCGGGTGTCGCGGCGAAACCCCGCGTGCGCGATCGGATCTTCGAGACCGCCAGCGAACTGTTCTACCGCCATGGCATCCGTGCCGTCGGCGTCGATGCCATCGCCTGCGAAGCGGGCACCAACAAGATGAGCTTCTATCGCAGCTTCGCGTCCAAGGACGAACTCGTATCAGAGTACCTGCGCGACCAGCAGCGCGAGTTCTGGGGTTGGTGGAATGCCACGCTCGCACCGCATACCGGCAATCCCCGCCGCCAGATCGAGGCGCTGTTCGAGGCGCATCTTGCGCATGTCGAGGACAGCGACTGTCGCGGCTGCGCGCTGGGCAACGCGGCGGTCGAAATCTCGGACGACAACGATGCGCTCAGCACGCTGGTGCGCGAGTACAAGCAGGAAGTGCGCAGCAAGCTGCGCGTCATGGCGCGCGAGATGGGCGCGCGCGATCCGGACGCCCTCGGCGATGCGCTGATGCTGCTGATGGACGGAAGCTACTTCACGCGCCTGGTATTTCCGGGCGACAGCGGCCCGGTGTCTTCATTGCTCAGCGCGGTGCGCGCCCTGATCGACTCGCAGCTGCCGCGCTAGGCTGCCTTCAGGAAGGCGTCGCAACTGACGCGCGCGGGATCGGCATCCGGAATCTTGACGCAGATTTCCTGCATGTGTTCGTGCAGTCCCTGCAGCACATCCGCGTGCGCACCTTTCGCGGCATCGTTCCAGGCACGCAGTTCGCGATCCAGCTTTTCCAGCCGCACGCGCGCGCGGCGGTAGATGCGGTCGGGACCATCCAGCTCGGCAAGCACCGCCGAACTGGCATCGGTGATGCGACGCGTATCCTTCGGCGCCAGCCGTAACAGTCCGCTCACATACAGCTGTCCCCACTGGAAGCGCGTCGCGGCTCCCTGCGACTCGCGATAGGCCTCATCGAGCAGCGTCAGTGCCTCATCCTTGCGGCCCATTTTTTCGGCGATTTCGGCCAGGTCTGCCTTGTAGTAGTAGGGCGCGCTGGCGCGTGCGATCTCATCGTGAGCGACCGTGTACGCGCCCGGCAGATCATCGAGGTCCTCGAGGATATCGAGCGAGGCGTTCACCAGGCCCGAGCGCACGAACGGATTCTGCTCGGCCGATAACGCGGCATCGATGCGTTGATGCGCGTTGGCGACCACATCCTTCGGCAACGCGGCCTTCGGCTTGCCCAGATCCTTTAGCGCGCGCAGTTGCGCGTCCAGGAATTCGAGCTGATCGGCCAGCGCGTAGCGCGGGTCGATGGCGGCGGCGGACATCGTGGCCGCATAACGATCACGCACCTGGTCGGGCAGCGTGCCGCCGCGCGCGCGCACGGACTTGAAGAAGTTATCGTCCAGCATGGCCAGCGCGCCTGCCGCCGTCACCGCCAGTGGCGGCTGCGACAGCACCTCATTGACGTGGTCCTGCAAGCCTGCCAGCAGCGCCGAGGGCGCAGTTTTCGGCTGCTCGAGCGCCTGGCTCTCGGCATTGGCGGCGTAGAAGGCGGCGTAGGTATTGAGCGAGGCGCGCTCGACCAGCGCATCTGCGGGGCAGTCGCTGGCGGCAGTGGCCAACGCATCCGCCTGCGCGGCAAAGCTGTCTGCTTCCAGCGTATCGAGCTCCCATGAGTTGTAGGCCAGGCGCCGGCACTCCTCGATCTTGAGCGCGCCGCCGGCTGTCACTGACTTCAGCAGCGCATCCACGGGTTGAACGTTTTCGAGCGCCACATCAAGCGCGGCGGCGTACTGCGCCACATCGCGGCCCGCGCCCAGGCGGATGATCTCGTGACGGTCCGGATCAAGCACGATCAGCGTCGGATAACCCTGTATATGAAATTCCTCGCCCCACTTCTGGGCGCCATCATCATCCCCGTCGAGGTAGACCGGCAGGAAGAGCTTGCTCTTGGCGATGAAATCCGGCCGCGAGAACACCGTGGACTTCAGCGTATGGCAGAACGGACACCACTCGGCCCCCCAATAGATGAGCACGGGCCGGTTCTCACGCTTGGCCACTATGAACGCGCCATCCAGGCTGCCATCGAACCAGGCGATGGCGGGCGGCTCGTTGCCGTGCGTAGCATGGTTGGCATGCAGTGACGGGGTCCTGTGGCAGCTGACCAGCAGCAGCATCAGGCCCAGGGTCGTCCAATATCGATTCACGAAACCAAGTCTCCACGACGAATCGGATAGACACAAGATGCCCCCTATGGGACTTCACTGTCGCCGAGGCCGCCCGCTGCCGCGGGTCGGCGCGGCCTCCAGCGGGTTTTCGGGCCAGGCGTGCTTAGGATATCGGCCCCGCATCTCCTTGCGCACGGCCAGATAACTGCTGCCCCAGAAGCCCGCCAGGTCGCGGGTGATCTGCAGCGGACGCCGCGCCGGGGAGAGCAGTACGAAAGTCACGGGCACCGCGCCGCCGCCGATGCGCGGCGTCGCGGCAAGTCCGAATACTTCCTGCATGCGCACCGCCACGCAAGGCGCGTTGTCGTCCAGGTAGTCGACGCGCACCTGTGAGCCGGAAGGCATCGCGAGTTCACGCGGCGCCAGCGACTCCAGGGTACGGAGCTGAATCGATGTGAGCCGCGCCCGCAGCGCCTCGGCCAGCGGCAGGCGCCCGAGGTGTTCGCGGCGGGTAATGCCGGTCAGCCAGTCGGGCAGCCATTGGTCCAGCGTCGCGGCGAGCGTCGTGTCGTCGCTGGCGGGCCACGCCGCCAGATCGCCGCGCCCCAGACTGCGCACGAATTCCATCCGGGCCTGCAATGTCCGGCTCTCTGGATCCCAGGGCAACGCATCCAGGCCGAGCTCACGCACCCCGACGAGCATCGCAGCGGTGGTCTGCGATCCCGCTGCGGGAGCGCGTGTCTGTTCCTCCAGCACCAGCGCATCGAATCGTCTGACACGCCGCCAGAGCACGGCCGCGAGATCTGAATCCCAGCCGAAGCTTTCCTCTACCGTGATCCGATCCGCGAACTCCCGCTCGAGCGCTGGCTGCGACAGGGCCGCCGCCAGGTCGATGCGCGCTTCCCGATCGCGGTCATCGAGTGCCGCCGCCACGATGAACGGCGCGCGCGCGAGCGAGCTGGGCTGCGCAAACGCCGCTCCACGGCCGTTCGACAGCAGGTATCGGCCCGCCGGTCCGTCACGGCGCTGGCCGATGCGATCGGGAAATGCATGCGCGAGCAGCGCGCCGACGCCGTCGTCATTGGACGGCTCCTCCCGACGACGACCGGCGCCCGCGCCGGTCATGGCCTCGAGCGAGTGCGCGGTGCGCAGCACGCGATCAAGCGCCGCGCGGTCTATCGACCCCTGCCTGGGGTTGCGCAGCAGATCGAGCCGCGCGCGCAGATCCGGATCGCTGCCCTGCCGCAACAGGTCACGCTCGGATAGCAACGCTGCGAGCTGCGCGGCCAGGGCCACCGAATGACGTGCGCCATGGTCGTGTGCCGCCTGCAGCATCGCGGCCAGCCGCGGATGGACCGGCAGCCGTGCCATCTGCTGGCCCCGCGCATTGAGACGTTCCCTGTCATCCAGTGCTCCGAGCCGCCTCAACAGCGAACGGGCCTGTTGCAGTGCCGGGAGCGGTGGAGCGTCCAGCCAATCGAGCGAGGCGGTATCGGTGGTGCCCCAGCGCGCGAGTTCCAGCGCCAGCGGTGCCAGATCGGCGTCGAGTATCTCCGGTGGCGTCACCGCCGACAGTGAGTCGTGTGCGCCTTCACTCCAGAGCCGGTAGCAGACGCCGGGCGCAACACGCCCGGCGCGGCCGCGGCGCTGCTCACTCGATGCGCGCGAGATGCGTTCGAGCTCGAGGCGGCTCATGCCGGTGCCCGGGTCAAATCGCGAGCGGCGCACCAATCCCGCGTCCACGACCGCCGTCACAGCGGGAATCGTCAGGCTGGTTTCGGCCAGATTGGTCGCCAGCACGACCTTGCGGGTTCCGGGCGGTCCCGGATCCAGCACCGCGTCCTGTGCGTCGCCGCTCATCTGTCCGAAGAGCGACATGACGCGCACACCCGCAGGCAGTGATTCCCGCAGTAGCGCCTCCTCGACTCGCCTGATGTCCCGCGCTCCGGGAAGAAAAGCCAGCACGTCGCCGCTGGACTCCTCGAGTGCCTTGCGAACGGCCCGCGCGACCGCATCGACGAGTCGCTGCGCGTCGCGGGCACCATCAGGCCCCGATCCGGGCAACAGCGGCGCGCCGCGGCCGAGGTAATGCACGATCACAGCAAAGGCGCGTGACGGTACCGTCACGTGAGCGGCGTCCTGCAGCAGCCGGATGACGCGCTCAGCTTCGATAGTCGCCGACATGAGGATCAGGCGAAACGAGGCGCCGAGCTGGCGGCGCGCATCGAGGCACAGCGCCAGACCAAGATCGGACTGCAGGCTGCGCTCATGGAACTCATCGAAGATCACGCAGCCGAAATTTTCGAGCGCCGGATCCTCCTGCAGCAGTCGCGCGAGCACGCCCTCGGTGACCACTTCGATCCGGGTTGCGCGCGATACCCGCGTATCGAGCCGCATGCGATACCCGATCGTGGCTCCAACCGCCTCGCCCAGCATCGATGCCATGCGCGCCGCCACCGCACGCGCCGCCACGCGTCGCGGTTCGAGCATCAGGATCCTGCGGCCGGCGAGCCACTCCTCTTCGAGCAGCGCCAGCGGCACGACGGTGCTCTTGCCGGTCCCCGTGGGTGCTTCGAGGACGGCGTCGCGATGCAGCGCGAGTGCGGTGCACAGCGCGCGGCTCAGCGGATGTTGTCGCGCTGCCTCGCGGGCACTCAGCTGCGCTTCACTTGGCAAACAGCTCCTTCACGCCGCCCGATATCAGCACCGAGATATCGAGCAGCACGCGCGGCAGCGCCAGCCCGCCCGGCGAGGCAAGATACCTGGATTCCCAGAGCGGATTGAACTTGGCCTTGTAACGCCGCAGTCCGTCGAAGTTGTAGAAATACTCGCCATAGCGGAATACCAGGTTGCCGACCCGATGCCAGGCCGGCGCCAGCGGATGGCGCTCGAGGCCGGCCAGCGGCGCCATCCCCAGGTTGAGCCATTGATGCCCCTGTGCCTTGCCCCAGAGCATCAGTTCGACGAACAGAAAATCCATCGCCCCGCGCGGCGCGTCAGCGCTGAAGCGCATCAGGTCGACCGCAATTTCCTGGCGATCGCCCGACACCCAGAGACTGGCGAAGGCCACGGGCTCGTTGGCACAGCTGACAACAGCCACTGGAAACTGACTGACGTAGGCCTCGTCGAACGCACCCACCGAAAAGCTCTTCTCGGCGGCCGCCTTCTCCTGTAGCCAGGTGTCGGAAATCGACCGCAGCTTGGGCAACACCGCCGGCAGCTGCCCGGGAGCGAGCACCTGGAAGGTCGCCCCATCTTTCTCGGCGCGACGGCGCTGGGTGCGAAGCTCGGCCCGCGCGCTGCCTTCGAGCGAGAAATCGGTGAGCCGCACGCGCGCCTCCTCACCGAGTTTCATGACCGTCAGCCCCAGGTCGATGTAGAGCGGCAGCTTCTCAGCGCTGATATGGTAGAACACGGTCCAGCCCCCGTGCAGGTCCGAGAGCTCGCGAAAACGCCACACAAGCTCTTCCTGTCCGGCAGGTGTACCGACCGGATCGCCGAGCGCCACCCAGCTGCGCCCGTTGACCTGGTACATCAGGAACGCATCGCCGGCGGTGCTGAAGAGCAGGCGCTTGTCGCCACTCAGTGCCGCATTCGCCAGCGCCTGCGAGCAGCCACTAATCAAGGAGCGCGCACGCGTCAGATCCTCGCCTGAAGCGACGCCGGGTTCCGGACGCGCCGGACGCAGCAGGTTCGCCGCCAGGAAGGCCGAGGCAAGCAGCACCACCAGCAGCGAGGCGCGCAGCATGCGCGGTGCATCGGCATCGAATGCGAACGTCCACCACAGCGAGTGCGAGTAGTCGACATGCCGGTAGGCGAAGAAGCCGATCCACACGGCGGTCGCGATCACGATCGCGAGGCTTACGATCCACACTGGCGTGAAACGCTGCGCCATGATTTCGGCCGGCCGATAGAACGCGCGCCGGCCGAGCCACAGCACCACCATCACGAGTCCGAGAATGAGGACCTGCTCGAACTCCAGACCACGCAGCACGGCGCTCAGCATGCCCGCGGCCAGCAGCCAGATGGTCATCTGGTAGGCCGCTGCCAGGCGGCGAAACAACGCACGCGACAGGATCAGCAGCGCCAGGCCGATGACGCTCGAGCCCAGGTGCGAAGCCTCGACCACCACGAGCGGCAACACATTCTGCAACACCGCCAGGCGCCGATCGATCGAGGGTGTCACGCCGGTCACGAGCAGCGAGAAGCCGGCGACGAACACCAGTGCGCCGCTGACCTGCGGCACGATCGGCGAGATGTAGGCCGCGGCCAGCTGCTCGATGCGCGCTATCTTCGAACGCTGCGCCTTCAGTTCCTGTCCACCGAACAGTACTGCGGCAACCACCAGCGGCAGCAGGTAGTACACCGCTCGCCAGGCAAGCAGCGACCCGATCAGCTGATCGGCGGGAATATCCGGCAGCGCCAGCACCAGCAGCGATTCGAAGACACCGATGCCGCCCGGCACATGACTGATCACCGCGGCGATCATCGCTGCGGAGTACGCGCCCGCGAATATCAGCAGGCCTGCGTGGCTGCCTGCCGGGAGCAGGAACCACAGCACCAGTGCCGAGATCGCCAGATCGACGATGGCGAGCACGATCTGCGGCAGCGCGACGCCCGGCCTCGGCGCGCGCAATGCCCAGCCCTCGAACTCGATTTCCTGCGGCCCGAACAGTGACCAGAGTGCGTACAGGCCGACGCTCGCCAGCAGCGCCACGCCCAGCGCGAACACGATGGTGTGGTTCATGTGCACGGCGTGCACACCCTGGTGCGGCTCGAGGATGAATGAAACGCCAGCCAGCACGGCAAGTCCGATCGCGGTGGTCACGCCACAGAAAGCCGAGACCGCCGCGACATCCGAGGCACTGAGCCCGGCACTGGAATACAGGCGATAGCGCACGGCCGCGCTGGTCAGGGCCGCAATGCCGAAGTTGTGGCCGAAGGCGTAGGCGATGAAGGAAGTAAAGAGCGTGCGGCCATAGGGCACGACTTTGTTGATGTAGCGCAGCGCCAGCACATCGTAGAAACCCAGCAGCAGGTAGCTGAGCGCGGTGCACAGCACCGCGGCCCCCAGCGCCGTGGCCGATATCGAGCGCAGCGATTCGAGAATGTGAGAAAAGTGAAACTCGGCGAGCTCGCGACGCAGGCCGAAGCACACCAGCACGAAGATCAGCAGCGTGACGCCGGGCAGCAGCCAGCGCCGCCACAGTTCTCTTAGATCCTGCCCGGTACGCGCGGTGTCCATTGCGCCGCGATACGCTTAGGGCGCGCGCGGCCGCAGCAGCGCCAGTGCCGTCAGGCACCAGCCGCCGATCAGGCACAGACCGCCGATCGGCGTCAGCACGCCGAGTAACCGCGGAGCGCCACACAGCAGCAGGTAGAGGCTGCCGGAAAAAAGCATCACGCCCGCAAACACCAGCCACGCGGACAGGTGCAACAGCGGTCGCCGCAGCCGGTCCGACAGCAGTCCCAGGCCGAGCAGCCCCAGGGAATGTAGAAATTGATACAGCACGGCGGTCTGCAGCACCTCGTAGTGATCGGCAGCCAGGCGCGGTTTGAGCGCGTGCGCGCCCAGGGCCCCCACCAGGGTGGCCAGCGCGAGCAGCAGCGCTGCCAGCATACAGAAGCGGCGAGCCTGCGGCTCCATCGCGTTCAACCGGTCTTGCGCGAGGATTTGCCGCGAGCCGGCGGTTTGCCGCGAGGCGGAGCCTTGCCGCGAGGCGGGGGTGTGTGCGGCAATCCGGTGTGCTGGGTGCGGAAAGGCGCGCGCCGGCCTTCGCTGCGCTCGCCGGTTCCGGGTGGTTGATAGGCCGGGATCAATTGCTGGCGGCCGCTGCCGATCAGATCGCTGCGTCCCATGTGCCGCAAAGCTTCGCGCAGCAGCGGCCAGTTGTTCGGATCGTGATAGCGCAGGAATGCCTTGTGCAGCCGGCGCACACGCAGCCCCTTCGGAATGGTGACTTCCTCGCTGCTGCGAGTGACGCGGCGCAGGGGATTCTTGCCGCTGTGGTACATCGCCGTGGCGCTGGCCATCGGCGAGGGCAGGAAGGCCTGCACCTGGTCGGCGCGGAAACCGTTGCGCTTGAGCCAGATTGCGAGCTCGAGCATGTCCTCATCGGTGGTGCCGGGATGGGCCGCAATGAAATAGGGGATCAGGTACTGCTGCTTTCCGGCCTCCTTCGAATAGCGGTCAAACAGCTCCTTGAAGCGGTAGTAGGTTCCCACTCCGGGCTTCATCATCTTCGAGAGCGGCCCTTCGCGCAGGTGCTCGGGTGCGATCTTGAGATAGCCGCCGACATGGTGCTGCGCGAGTTCGCGCACGTATTCGGGCGATTCGATCGCGAGGTCGTAGCGCACGCCGGACGCTACCAGCACTTTCTTGATTCCGGGCAGAGAGCGTGCCTTGCGGTACAGCTCGATCAGCGGCGTGTGGTTGGTGTCGAGGTTGGGACAGATGCCGGGAAATACGCACGACGGCCGCCGGCAGGCGCTCTCGATCTCACGGCTCTTGCAGGCCAGCCGGTACATGTTGGCGGTCGGGCCGCCCAGATCCGAGATCACACCCGTGAAACCCGGGACCTCGTCGCGAATCCTTTCAATCTCGCCGAGCACCGAGGCTTCCGAGCGGTTCTGAATGATGCGCCCTTCGTGCTCGGTGATCGAACAGAAAGTGCAGCCGCCAAAGCAGCCGCGCTGAATCGAGACCGAGAAGCGGATCATCTTGTAGGCGGGGATCGCCGCCTCGCCGTAACTCGGATGCGGACGGCGCCGGTACGGCAGCTCGTAGATCCAGTCCATTTCATCGGTGCGCAGCGGAATCGGCGGCGGATTGAGCCAGACCTGCTGCGTCCCGTGCCGCTGCACCAGTGCGCGCGCATTCCCGGGATTGGATTCCAGGTGCAGGATGCGCGAGGCATGCGCGTAGAGAACCTTGTCCTCGAGCACCTGGTCGTAGTCCGGGAGCCGGATGACGCTGCGCTCGCGCGAGGCACCGGGCACGCGGCGCATGAAGCGCACGATCTTCTCGCCGGGAATTGGTGCAGATGCCGAAGTCGATGCAGGCGCAGGTGCAGCAGAGGCGCTCGGCTGCATCGCATAGGGGTCCTGCGGAGCATTGAGCGGCCCGGGCGCGTCCAGGTGCGTGGAATCTATTTCGATCCAATCCCCGGCCGGGGAGCCGGAGGCAAAAGCGGTGCCGCGAATGTCCCGCAGCGATTCGATGGGCTCGCCTTCGTCGAGTCGACGCGCGATCTCGCTGATCTGTCGTTCGCCATTGCCGTAGACGAGCAGGTCGGCCTTGGCATCGAGCAATACCGAGCGGCGCACCTTTTCCGACCAGTAATCGAAGTGCGCGATGCGGCGCAGCGAGGCTTCGATGCCGCCGATCACGATCGGCACGGAACGGTAGGCCTCGCGCGCGCGCTGCGCATACACGATCACCGAACGGTCGGGTCGCAGGCCGCCCTGGCCGCCTGGGGTGTAGGCATCATCGCTGCGCACGCGCTTGTCGGCGGTGTAGCGATTGACCATCGAATCCATATTGCCGGCGGTGATGCCAAAGAACAGTCGCGGTGCACCGAGTGCGCGGAAGGCCTCGGCGCTGTGCCAGTCCGGCTGGGCGATGATGCCCACGCGCAGACCCTGGGCCTCGAGCACGCGGCCGACGATGGCCATGCCGAAGCTGGGATGATCCACATAGGCATCGCCCGTCACGATGATGACGTCGCACTGCTCCCACCCAAGCGCCGCCATTTCCTGCCGTGTCATGGGCAAAAATGGCGCAGGCGCAGCCGTGCGCCGCGCGGCGGAGAGCGCGCGCAGATCAGGGACGTCCAAATGGGGGGCCGACAGCATGCCTCCCCATTATAGAGGGGCTGTCAACTGCCTGCGGGCGCCCGATTCCCGTACCATATGTCACATCATGAGCCGAAACGCGCATGACGCGATCGTCGTGCGCGGCGCGCGTCAGAATAACCTTTGCAATCTCGACCTCGACCTGCCGCTCAACGAGCTGGTGGTGGTCACGGGCGTGTCCGGTTCGGGCAAATCCTCGCTGGTATTCGACACGCTTTACGCGGAAGGCCAGCGCCGCTACGTCGAGACTTTCTCGCCCTACGCGCGCCAATTCCTCGACCGCATGGATAAGCCGCAGGTCGATCGCATCGAGCACATTCCACCGGCCATCGCGATCGACCAGGTCAATCCGGTGCGCACCTCGCGCTCCACCGTGGGCACGATGACCGAGCTCAACGATCATCTGAAACTGCTGTATGCACGGGCCGCGCGGCTGTACTGCCGCCGCTGTGGCCGCCCGGTTCGCCGCGACAACGCGCAGAGCATCGCCGATGAACTCATCTCGATGGCGCCTGCGCTCGGACAAGCGCTGCTGCTGATCTGCTTCCCGGTGCCGCTGCCGCCCAGGATGAAGGTCGCCGAACTGCGCGCCGAGCTCGCCAAGCTCGGCTATGTGCGGCTGTTGAAAGAAGAACCGAAGCTGCTGACGGTTATCCAGGATCGGCTGCGCCTGGACAGCGCCGATCGCAGCCGGCTGGTCGAGGCGCTCGAGGCCGCGCTGCATGCGGGCCACGGACGCGTGAGCGTGCATGTGCAGGGCAGCGATGGCGCCGAAACGCGCGTGCTGCGCTATTCGGGCGACCTGCACTGCGCCGATTGCGACCTGCACTACCAGGAGGCCACGCAGGGGCTGTTCTCGTTCAATTCGCCGCTGGGCGCCTGCGATACCTGCCGCGGCTTCGGCCGGGTGATCGGCATCGACTACGGCCTGGTGGTGCCCGATCCGTCCAAAACTCTCGCCGGTGGTGCCGTGCGTCCCTGGCAGACGCCCTCCTATAAAGAATGCCAGGGCGACCTGCTGCGCTTCGCGAAGAAGCGCGGCGTCGCCGTCGATGTTCCCTGGCGAAATCTGCCGGCGGCGGACCGCAAGTGGGTCATCGAAGGGGAAGGCCCCTGGAACAAAAAGGTCTGGTACGGCGCCAAGCGCTTCTTCGAGTGGCTCGAGGGCCGCGCCTACAAAATGCACGTCCGCGTGCTGCTGTCGCGCTACCGCAGCTACACGCTCTGCTCGGCCTGCCATGGCGCGCGCTTGAAGCCCGATGCGCTGCTCTGGCGCCTTGGAGTCAGCGCCGCGCCCGAACAGCTGGAGTTGCCCTCGCTGGCGCCGCCCGGGCTGTCGATCGATGCGGTGATGCAGTTGCCGATCGATCGCTGCCGCGACTTTTTCGAGCAGCTGGTGCTGCCGCCGCCACTCGATCAGGCCACCGACCTGCTGCTGAGCGAGCTGCGCACTCGCTTAAGATTCCTGAGCGAGGTGGGACTCGGCTACCTGACGCTCGATCGCCAGTCGCGCACGCTCTCTGGCGGGGAAGTCCAGCGCATCAATCTGACCACCGCGCTCGGCACCTCGCTGGTCAACACGCTGTTCGTGCTCGATGAGCCTTCCATCGGCCTGCACTCGCGCGATATGCAGCGGGTGGTGGCGGTCATGAAGCGCCTGCGGGACGCGGGCAACACGCTGCTCGTGGTCGAGCACGATCCGCAGATCATGCTGGAGGCCGATCGCATCCTCGACATGGGACCGGGCGCGGGCGAGCACGGCGGGCGCATCGTCTGCTACGGCACGCCAGCCGAAGTGATGGCGCATCCCGAATCGAGTACGGGCGCCTGGCTCGCGGGCCGTCGCACCCTGCCTTCGCTGCGTGCCAGCGCCGGACTTGCGGCGCCGGATAGCGCCTCGGCCGAGCGCATCACGCTGTACGGCGCCAGCGAACACAACCTCAAGCATATCGATGTCGAGATCCCGCTGCGGCGGCTCGTGTGCCTGACGGGGGTCTCGGGTTCGGGCAAATCGACTCTGGTGCAAAACGTGCTATATCCGGCACTGCAAAAAGCTCATGGCAAGCCGAGCGACACACCGGGGGCATTCGAGCGCCTCGAGGGCGCGGAGCTGATCGATGCCGCGGTCATGATCGACCAGACGCCGATCGGCCGTACCACGCGCTCGAATCCTGCCAGCTATGTCGGCGCCTTCGATGAGATCCGCGCGCGCTTTGCCGCCGAACCCGAGGCGCGCCTGCGCAAGTACACCGCCGGCACCTTCAGCTTCAATTCCGGCACCGGGCGCTGCCCCGCCTGCGGCGGCAATGGCTTCGAGCACATCGAGATGCAGTTTCTCTCGGACGTCTACCTGCGTTGCGGCGAATGCAACGGCAGTCGTTATCGTCCCGAGACGCTGCAGGTTCGGCTGACCGGCGCTAATAAGAAGCGCGCCAATATCGCCGAAGTGCTCGACATGACGGCCACCGAGGCGCTGGCATTCTTTGCCGACCAGCCTGCCGTGTGTGCACGGTTGCAGCCGCTGGTGGACGTCGGACTGGACTACGTGCGCCTCGGCCAGCCCGTGCCGACGCTCAGCGGCGGCGAGGCGCAGCGACTCAAACTGGCAGGCCACCTGGCCGAGGCCGGATTGGGCGCCCTGCCACGCGAACGCGCCAAATCGCGCACTGGCGCCAAGCTCAAGGCAGGGGCTCAGCCTGCATCGACTCGAGGCAAGCTGCTGATCTTCGATGAGCCCACGACCGGTCTGCACTTCGATGACATCGCGCGCCTGGTGCACGCCTTCGGGCTGCTGCTCAAGGCGGGCCACTCGCTGCTGGTCATCGAACACAATCTGGATGTCGTTCGCGCGGCTGACTGGATCATCGATCTGGGTCCCGAGGGCGGCGAGGCCGGCGGCGAACTGATCGCGCGCGGCACTCCCGCGCAGCTTATGCGCCAGGCTTCGTCGAATCAGGGCCGCTCGCACACCGCGCGCGCGCTGCTCGACTACGCCGATGCGACGATCGCGGCGGCCGCCCGGAAGGTGGCCGACCCAGCGCCCCGGCCCTACGCCGTTGCTGAGGCCGCCGGCGAAGGACAGGTAGTCGTGCGCGGCGCGCGCGAACACAACCTCAAGAACGTCAATGTCGAGATTCCGCGCGGGCGGTTCAGCGTCGTCACGGGCGTCTCCGGCTCGGGCAAATCCACGCTGGCATTCGACATCCTGTTCAACGAGGGCCAGCGGCGCTATCTCGAATCACTCAATGCCTACGCACGGCAATTCGTGCAGCCGGCCTCGAGGCCGGATCTGGATGCGATTCACGGCATTCCACCCACTGTGGCGATAGAGCAGCGCGCCAGCCGCGGCGGGCTCAAGAGCACCGTGGCCACATTGACCGAGATCTACCACTTCCTGCGACTCATCTATGTGCGTCTCGGCACGCAGTTCTGCCCGGACTGCGAGGTGGCGATTGCGCCGCAGAGCCCTGAGGCCATCGTCGCGACGCTGATGCGCGACTTTCGCGGCCAACCCTTGCAGTTGCTGGCGCCGTTGATCGCGCATCGCAAGGGACACTACCGCGAGCTGGCGCGCTGGGCCGCCGCGCGCGGCGATAAGCAGTTGCGTGTCGACGGCAAGTGGGTACCGACCGATCCGTTTCCGAGTCTCAAACGATTCGTCGAACACGACATCGAACTGCCGGTTGCCGAGGTGCTGTGCGTCCCGCGCCAGGAATCGGCGCTGCGCGAGGCCGTGGATCGTGCGCTCGAGCTCGGCAAGGGCGTCGTGCATGCGCTGCCGGCAACCGGCGCGTCACAGGTCTTCAGTGCGCGCCGCGCCTGTCCCTCCTGCGGCCGCGGATTTCCCGAACCCGACCCGCGGCTGCTCTCTTTCAATTCCAGCCAGGGCTGGTGCGTAGCCTGCTTCGGCACCGGCGTGCGCAGCGAGAACTTCGAGGCCGAGCAGACTGGCGAGGAGTCACAGTGGCTGGAGCGTCCCGACGAGGATGACGAGGCCGATGTGCCCTGTCCGAGCTGCCATGGCGCTCGTTTGAACCCGACAGCGTTGCACCTGCGATTTGATAAACGCTCGATCGCCGAACTGACGGCATTGCCGGTCAAGGAACTGCGCGCCTTCTTCAATACCCTGAAACTCGCGGTGCGCGAGGCGGCGATCGCGCGCGATGCGCTGGCCGAGATCCGCTCGCGCCTCGGGTTCCTCGAGCGCGTGGGCCTGGGTTACCTGGCACTCGACCGCTCGGCGCCCAGCCTCTCGGGCGGCGAGGCGCAGCGCATCCGCCTGGCAGCGCAGCTCGGCTCGAACCTGCAGGGCGTGTGCTACGTGCTCGACGAGCCCACCATTGGATTGCATCCCCGCGACAACACCGTGCTGCTCGACACACTGACCACGCTGTCGGCGGCCGGCAATACGCTGGTCGTGGTCGAGCACGATGAAGACACGATCCGCCGCGCGGATCACATCATCGACCTGGGACCGGGCGCCGGTGTGCGCGGCGGACATGTGGTCGCTGCCGGAACGGCGGCGCAGCTGGAAGCCAGCCCTGACTCGGTAACCGGGCGCTTCCTCGCGCAGCCACTGCTGCATCCGGCGCAGCCTCGCCGCGCCACCAACAGCCGCAGCGCCGCCATCGAGATCGACCGGGCGCGCCTGCACAATCTGCGCGATCTGGACGTGCGCATCCCGCTCGGGCGCCTGGTGGTCATCACGGGTGTGTCGGGCTCGGGCAAGTCCTCGCTGGCGCGCGATGTGCTCTATGCCAACCTGCGCGCGACAATCAATGCGAAATCCCCACCGGCGCCGATCGGCGCGCGTGCGCTGCGCGGCATCAACGGCATAGCGCGCGTACTCGAGGTGGATCAGACCCCGATCGGCCGCACGCCGCGGTCATGCCCGGCCACCTATGTGGGATTCTGGGACGATATCCGCAACGTCTTCGCCGGTACCAGCGAGGCGCGGGTGCGCGGCTACGCCTCGAGCCGGTTCTCGTTCAACACCAGCGGCGGACGTTGCCCCGAGTGCGACGGTGCCGGTCAGCGCACGATAGAGATGAGTTTCCTGCCGGATGTGAAGGTGCGATGTGAGCGTTGCGGCGGTAGCCGTTTCGACCGCGAGACGCTCGAGATCCAGTGGCGCGGTCGCTCTGTCGGCGACGTGCTGGCGATGAACGTCGAGGAGGCCGTGGAATTCTTCGCCGCGCATCCGAAGATTCGCCGGCCGCTGCAGCTGCTCGCCGATGTGGGCCTCGGCTATCTGACGCTTGGCCAGCCAAGTCCCACGCTGTCGGGTGGCGAGGCGCAACGCATCAAGCTGGTCACCGAGCTGGCGCGCCTGACCGACTCGCCGCGCGCGCGGCCCGGTCATACGCTCTACGTCCTGGATGAGCCCACGGTGGGGCTGCACATGGCCGATGTCGAAAAACTCATCACGGTGCTGCATCGGCTGGTCGATGCCGGCCATTCGATGGTCGTGGTGGAGCACAATCTCGACATCATGGCGGAGGCCGACTGGATCGTCGACCTGGGGCCGGAAGCCGGTGATGCCGGCGGACGCATCGTGGCCGCCGGGCCGCCATCGGCGATTGTCGCGCGGCGCGCTCGCTCGCATACTGGCGCGGCGCTGGCGAGCTTTCTCGCCGTGCGCACCGAGCCCGCGAAGCGAGCCGCATCGTAAGGATCCGATCCGCGATGGCACACAACCTGGTCTGCTGGAAGTGCGGCGCCAGCCTGGCGGCGCTCACATTGCCGCTGTCGCGGCGCGATGAGTGCGCCCAATGCCGTGCCGAGCTGCATGTGTGCCGAATGTGCGTCGAGTACGATACCAGCATCGCCAAGCATTGCCGCGAACCCACTGCGGAAGAGGTCAGCAACAAGATCGGCGCGAATTTTTGCGATTTCTTCGTGCCACGGCCGGGCGCCTACGTGGCAGCCAATACCAGCGCGGCGGAAAAAGCACGATTGGAACTCGAGCAGCTGTTCGGCAAGAAATAGTCAGCGCCACAGATAGCGCCAGGGAGATAGGCATGAAACTCGATGACACCCCCCGCAGTGACAATGTCGATGATGAACGTGGCGCGGGCGGAGGCTCCGGCGGCGGTGGCTACGGCCTGCACTTAGGCATCGGCGGCACGCTGCTGGTGCTCGTGGCCGGCTATTTCCTCGGCGTCAATCCGATGACCTTGCTGGGCGTCATCAGCGGCGCACCGGATGCGGGTAGCTCAGCGCCGGCGAGTGCTCCCGTCCACGATCCCGCCAGCGATAAACAGGTCGACTTCGTCAGGGCCATACTCGGCTCGACCGAGGTTGTCTGGACGAGCTACTTCCAGCAGCAAGGCAAGAGCTACACCAAGCCCACGCTGGTGCTGTTCAGCGGCTCGATCGCATCGGCCTGCGGCCGCGCCAGCGCGGCATCCGGACCCTTCTACTGCCCCGGCGATCAGAAGGTCTATCTGGACCTGAATTTTTTCCGGCAGCTCTCGACGCAGTTCGGAGCGCCGGGCGACTTTGCGCGCGCGTACGTGATCGCCCACGAGGTCGGGCATCACGTGCAGGATCTGCAGGGGATTTCATCCGCCGCCGAGCATGCCGAGGAGCGCACCAACCAGGCGGGTGCGAACCACGTGTCGATCGAAGTGGAACTGCAGGCGGATTGCTACGCCGGCGTCTGGGCAGCAGTGGCCAATAGCACCCAGAAGATTCTCGAGCCGGGCGATCTCGAGCAGGGACTGCAGGCGGCCTCCTCGGTGGGAGACGACACGCTGCAGAAGCGCATGCAGGGCACCGTCGTGCCCGACAGCTTCACGCACGGCACTTCGGCGCAGCGGGTCAAATGGTTCCGGCGCGGCTTCGACAGCGGCCAGATCGAGAACTGCGATACCTTTAAGGCGGGGCCGGCACTCTAGCTGCGCCCGGCCCTAGGCGGCAGTCTGCCGCGGGATCGCGCCGCATCGGCTGGCCAGCAGCGCCATCACTTCGTCGGTCGATCGCACGTCACCGAAGACGCGCACCATGCTGTTGAGCGTCGCGTTGTGTTCGGCATCCGTCAAAGCGGCGTTGGCGTCCGACACGAATAGCAGCCGGTAGTTGAGCATCATTGCATCGCGTGCGGAGGATTCGCAGCAGACGTTGCTGAGCGTGCCGACGATGACGACGGTGTCGATTCCGCACGCACGCAGCGCGGCATCGATCACCGACGCGCCCGGCAGGAAGGCGCTGAATCGCGTCTTGTCGATGATCAGGTCCGAGCTGCGCACATCGAGCTCCGCATGCAGCGCGTGGCCGTGCGATCCGGGCGTCATGTGCTCGAGCGATTCGTGGCGCGGGTCGCCCTCGAAGAACACACTCCAGTTCTCGGTCTGCCCGGCCAGCGTCATGCGCACCCATACGACCTTGCCGCCCGCGGTTCGCATCGCATTTGCCAGGCGATTTACGTTCGGAACGATCTCGCGGGCCGTGGGTACTTCCACCGGCATTCCGGGCAGCATGAACACGTTCTGCATGTCGATGACGACCAAGGCTGTGCGCGCCGCTACGAGCTCATCGTAGCGATGCAGTTTGCCGCGCTGCGCGATCGCGCCGGCGATGATCTGTTGGTCCATGGCAATCTTATGCATGGCAGGAAGAATATGCCGCACGCGGTGTTGCCTCAAGAAGTGAGGCATCGAGCCGACTGGCCGTTGCAGTCATCTCAGGGTGTGCATGTACTAGAGAGATTACTTACATTGATGTAAGTAATCTCTCTAGTACATGCACCCCATCAGGTGATCCCAGACGCTGGTGGGCTCGATACCCCGGATCCCGAAAAGACCCCTGGGGCATCGTGGTTCCTGCCACCCATCTGCCTGCATGCACCCGGCAGAATAAACCGAGCGATAACAATTGGTTAAGCCTGTCACAGCTCGCCACGGCCGCTGTAATTGTGCCGCGCACCCTGTCTCAATTTTGAGCACCGACATAAAACTGTAATGTTTGTGACATAGGGTCTGGGGCCCTGTCGCCGGAAGAAAACCTATGAACACAAGCGCAGCGACCCTGGACCATGCTCATAGCCAACCGAGCGCCCGTCCACGGCTCGACTACAAGGCCGGACCGGCCACGCTGATTATTTTCGTGGGCCTGCTCGCCGCGGGTCTGCTGTTTACGGCTTACAGCCTCATGAGCGATGTGACGTCTGCGGGCGTATCAACACGCACCATCGCGCCGTTCATTCTGCTGGGCGTGGCGCTGCTGATTGCGCTCGGCTTCGAGTTCGTCAACGGCTTCCATGACACTGCCAACGCGGTGGCCACGGTCATCTACACCCACTCGCTGCCGCCGCAGGTGGCAGTGCTCTGGTCCGGCACGTTCAATTTCCTCGGCGTGCTGACCTCCAGCGGCGCGGTGGCCTTCGGCATCATCTCGCTGCTGCCGGTGGAACTGATTCTGCAGGTCGGATCCGGCGCCGGCTTTGCGATGGTGTTCGCGCTGTTGATCGCGGCCATCATCTGGAACCTGGGCACTTGGTGGCTGGGACTGCCGGCCTCCTCCTCGCACACGCTGATCGGCTCCATCGTCGGCGTCGGCATCGCAAATGCACTGATGCACGGTCGCGACGGCACCAGCGGAGTCGACTGGACGCAGGTCACCAAGATCGGCAATTCGCTGCTGCTCTCGCCCCTGGTCGGATTCTTCGCCGCCGCGCTGGTATTCCTGGCGGTGAGAATGGTCGTCAAGAATAAACAGCTGTTCGAAGCACCGAAAGGCAACAAGCCGCCGCCCTGGTGGATTCGCGGCATCCTGGTGCTGACCTGCACGGGCGTGTCGTTCGCACACGGCTCGAACGATGGCCAGAAGGGCATGGGACTGATCATGCTGATCCTGGTAGGCACGGTGCCGCTGGCTTACGCCCTCAATCGCGCCATGCCTGCTGACCAGGTGACCCAGTTCGCCGCCATGGCGCAGGTCACGCAGGAATCGCTCACCAGGAACTTCACGGGCACGCCGCCGACCCTGACGGCCGATCAGACGCGCGCGACGCTGTCCGATTTCATTCGCACCAGGAAGTTCAACCCCAACGTGCTCCCGGCGCTGGCCGACATGAGCGGCAGCATCGGCTCGCAGGTTGCAGCCACGCATGATTCGCTGGCCAGAATGCCGGCCGGCGCGGTGCCGAACGTGCGTAATGACATGTACCTCACTTCCGAGGCGATCTCGCGCATCCAGAAAGACAAGACCATCACGCTCGATGCAGCCACGACCACCAATCTGAAGGGCTTCAAGCGGCAGATCGATGCGGCCACCAAGTTCATCCCGCTGTGGGTGAAAGTGGCAGTCGCCATCGCACTGGGTCTGGGCACCATGGTGGGGTGGAAGCGCATCGTTGTGACGGTGGGCGAGAAAATCGGCAAGACGCATATGACTTATGCGCAGGGCGCCTCGGCCGAACTGGTCGCAATGCTGACGATTGCTGCCGCAGACAGCTTTGGATTGCCGGTCTCGACCACCCACGTGCTCTCCTCCGGCGTCGCGGGTACCATGGCAGCCAATGGCTCGGGCCTGCAGATGGCGACCATTCGCAATCTGCTGCTGGCCTGGGTGCTGACGCTGCCGGCCGCGATCATGCTGTCGGGTTCGCTGTACTGGCTGTTCGCGACCATTTTCTAAAGGACGTCATGCCATCGACCCAGCGCGCGGGGCCGGCTGCACTGGCCCACATAAGATCGTCGAGTTCGAGTTTTCAGTCGCGCGCCGGGTGACGTTGCAGTTCAGCGGGGCGGATATGCCCGCGCTCCGCCTCACTGTGACGCCATCCCGCTAGACTTAAGCTTAGCTGCCGAGCCGTTCCGACAGGCGCTCGAGCAGGCGCCCGAAGCGCGACGGCTTGTTCTTGGAAGCTTCGGCGGCAGCACCGCGGGCATCGTTGTTGATCAGTGGGCGACGCCCATCGTCCATTTTCAGCTGGCCGGCACCCAGGATCTCGAGAGTCTCCTCGAGCGTCATGGCCTTCGGCTTAGAGCGCGCAGCCATGGCGGCACGCCCCGGTCGCAGCTTGGCGCGCTTCCCCGGAGCCACGCGCGGGCCGCGCGCCGCAGCTGCATTGCCCAGGCCACGAACGGGCCCCTGGGGCTTGTTGTCTTCGATGAAATCGAACCCCGCGGCAGTCGGCTGCTTCGCGGAGCCTGTCATCGGCGGCGCGCCGGCGGCCGGCGCGGCAGCGCTCGGCGCAGCGGCAGTTGCCGGGACAGCGGCGGTAACCGGCGTCGCATCGGGACGCGTCGAAGCCAGCTTGGCTCGTTCGCGCTCGCGCACCGTCACGGGCACTACTGAGACTGTAGAGAAATCCGAGCGCACGTAATGCGCGACCTGCTTCGCCGACACTGCGTCGGTGAAGAAGCCCAGGCGCACGCCATACCAGCGGCGTCCGTCGCGATTGCCTTCCGCTCCGTAGAGCGTGTAGGCGCTGAAAATGGCCAGCTGCGGGATCTGTTCGATATCGATCGGCTGGACCGACCACAGCAGCTGCACCGCGTAGGCGGTTTTTTCATCCCGCGGCTTGCCGGATGATGCGGCCTTCGCAGCGGCTGCGGCGGCATCGTCGGTCGTAGGCAAGGCCGGCTGGCGCACAGTCGATTGGGACGCCTTGTCGGCGGCAGCCGCCTCGAGCACTCGCAGCGCCGCACTGTCGCTCAGATCGCGCGCCGGTTCAGCCGCGGCCGGCGGTTTCGCCGCGACGGCGGCCTTCAACTCCGGAATGGGCGACAGCGTCGGCGTGTTGGCCGTGGGATCCTCGAGCGAGGCGATCGCGGCGCGCACGTTGCTCAGTGCCCGGGCCGCAGCCTCGTTCTCCTGCGTGATAGCCGCCAGTTCGATAACGCGACGGCCCTCGTCCGGCAGCAATGACAGCGCCGTAGCCTCGGGCGGCGACGCGGCTACTTCAACTGTTGCGGCCACCATGGGCGCAGCAACAACGGCTGCGGCAGTTGCGGGTGCAACCACGGCAGCGGGTACATCCATGGCAGCGGGTACGTCCACGGCAGCCGCAGCCGCTACCGGCGCAACTGTGGCGGCATCGTGATGAGGCGTGTCGGCATCGTTCTCACCGGCCGCCTGGGCCTCAGCTTCGGCCTGGGCACGCAGGCGCTGCCCCGGGGCGAGTCCAGCCCAGGCGCCCGGATAAATTTCGCGCACGATGTCGAGCAGCCGCTCGGCGTCCTCCTGGCTGTCGAAGTAGCCCATGTGCAGACGAAAGCGTTCGCGTCCTTCTTCGCGGCGACGCGAAACAAAAAAGGTAAATCGTTTCAGCCCGGCATGGTCAGGGGGCGTCAGCGCCACCGGGGTTGTCGAGCCACACAAATTGATGACGAATCGATTGCGCAAGGAGCTATGCGGCATCGAGTTGCCGCTCGATTCCGAGTCGTTAAGAGGCTTGCCTGTATTGGCGTGCTGCATGCGCTTGTTCCCCTGTCGCTGTCGGAACACGGCGCCCGGTAGTTATGCAGCGTGGCTGACACTGAAGCGGCCGCTTGCTGGTGTGCGACCTACCTTCCTGTGGCAACCCCGCTATCCCTTCCGGGGGACCGGTGGCTTTGCGTCCCTGTCTTGCGACAGGTTTGCTTTTAAGTCACGGTTTTGAGTCTGACAGCTTGAGTCAGCACGTCAAGGTCAAAAAAATGGCGGGAATTCACACTGCGCACTAAGCGCAGTGCAGCGAAATCATTCTGTCAAATGAATGTGCGCGAGAGAGAGACTCAGCTCGCAACGCTTTGTGCCCAGGGCTCCGCGGGTTGTCGCGCTGCCAGCAGCTCGGTTACTTCGGCAACGGTGGACGGATGCGCCAGCACGAAGCCCTGCGCGATGTCGCAGCCGCGTTCGCGCAGGAAATCCAGCTGATCCAGTGTTTCTACACCTTCCGCGATCACCTGCTTGTCGAGCGCGTGTGCCATGTGAATGATCGTGGCCGCGAGTGTCGCGGCCTGCAGGCTCTCAGGCACTTCCTGCATGAACTTGCGATCGATCTTGATCGCGTGCACCGGATATTGCCGCAGGTAATTCAGTGATGCCTCGCTGCTGCCGAATTCATCGAGCGCCAGGCGCACGCCGAGTGCGGCCAGTTGGCGCAGCGACAAGCGTGCTTCCTCTTCCGCGAACACCGATTCGCTGATCTCGAATTCGAGCATCTGCGGCGGCAGTGAATGCCGCTGCAACGCGGTGCCGACCAGGGTCGCAAATTCCGCTGTGCGCAATTGCTGCACGGATACGTTGAGTGCCAGCCGCGGCGGCGCGATGCCCTGCTCGCGCCACAACGCCAGCTGATGGCAGGCACTCTCGAGCGCCCAGGCACCGATGTCGACGATCAGCCCGCTCTCTTCCGCCGCCGGGACGAAGTCCTTCGGCAGCCGCACACCATCGCGCGGATTCTGCCAGCGCAGAAAGCCTTCGAGTCCCACGAGTTCGCCGCCGCGCAGCGCGTACTGCGGCTGGTAGTAGAGCGAGAATTCACGGCGCCGCAAGGCTCGGAACAACCCGCTGGTCGCGAGCGGCACCACCTGACTGGTCATCTTGCGATCGAAGAACACCGCGCGCGACCTGCCGCCGTCCTTGGCCTGGTACATGGCAAGGTCAGCGTTGCGCATGAGTTCCTCGATGGTATTGCCATCGTCCGGGAAGAGTGTGATACCGATGCTGGCGCGCACGAAATGATCGCGGCCGGCGATGCTCACGGGCCGCTGCAGCGTCTCGATGATTCGTTGGGAGATTTCGCTGGCCGTCTCCACGGCCGTGAGGTTGCGCAGGATGACGGTGAATTCATCGCCGCCGAGGCGCGCCACCGTATCGCCATCCTTGACGCACGAGCGCAGCCGCTGCGCCACGATGGTCAGCAGCTGATCGCCCGCGCTGTGGCCAACCGAATCGTTGACCTTCTTGAAATGATCCAGGTCCACATAGAGCACGGCGCCGCGCTGCGCGCTGCTGGCACTGGCGGCGAGTTCCTGCGACAAGCGGTCGCGAAACAGCAGTCGATTAGGCAGCGAGGTGAGCGAATCGAAGTGCGCCTGGCGATAGAGCTGCTCATCGCGCGCGCGATTCGACAGTGCAATTCGCAGGCGGTCCGCGCACTGCAGGCCATAGGAGGGCGGTTGCGCCGTCAGTTGCGATTGCGTGCGCGAGCCCACCGTGAGAATGGCGGCCACCTGCTCGCCGACGATGATGGGCCAGACGTAGTAGTGCGATGCCTCGAGCGCCCGCAGCGGCGCCAGAAAACTGAAACGCTCGGCAATGCGGTCGCTGACGTAGAGACCCTCGGCCTCCTCGCGCAGCGCGGTCACTACTTCCGGATCCAGGGTGATGCGATTGACGGGATAGTCGGCGCCGTCGGCACCGCCGAGGAAGGCGCGCGCGTAACCCGGTGCGTCTCTGTCGATCAGCAGCAGCGCCGCCACATGGGTCCCCGTCACGGCGCAGATCCGCGGCAGCATGGCATCTAGCGCCTGCTCCACATCCATGGACTCGAGCAGCAGGCGATCGATCTGCTCGAGTCGCGCCTGCGCGCCGATTCGCTGTTCCAGTGCGTTCAGTGCCAGGTTGAAACTCTGCGCGACCGTGCGCGGCGAGTCGATCGCGCCCTCGGTATCCACGCGCTGGAAGCGGCCCTCTTGCAGTGCGGTCAGCGCTGCATGCAGCCGGCCAAGTACCGGTTCCCAGCGCCGCGCCAGCAGGAAGCTCGCCATTGCCGCGAAGGCGGCTGCCAGCACCAGCATCGGCAGCATCAGCAGCAGGAATGAAGTCAGCATCGGCCGCGCGTCGGTCAGGCGCACATAGCAGACGACGTTCCATGGCATGGCCTGCACATGCGAGGCGCCCGCAAAGTCGAGTCGCACCACGGCTCCGCGCCAGCTGCTATTGCCATCGGGCCAATCGCGCTGCACCGGGCGCAGTGGCTCACGTTCGTCAATGTTGACCGTCGAGAGCTTGCGGAATACATCGAGCGGCAGATCGCCGCCGCGATAGATGATGCGCCCGGCCGTGTCTACCACGGCGATCCCCGTCTGTCCGGGTGCGCCCTCGGCGCCCTGCCAGAACCACTTTGGCGACAGCTCGAAGAAGGCGACCTGCCGGCTGCCCGCGCTGATGATCATATGCGCCAGGTAAATTCTCATGCCGCCGTCGGACGCGGGCATCACCTTGAGCAGGCTCTGGCCGCCGCTGAGACTCAGCCGCTCCGAGGCCGCGAAGGTCGGCAGGCTGGTCTCGGCCGGGGTAGTCGCGTCGGCGCCCGCATCGACTTCCGCGACGCTCGACAGCCAGGAAACGAAGAACACGCCGCCGAAGGCATCGCTGGCCTGCACGCGCTGCCGCAGCGATGAGCCATCGCTGCCCGCATCGGCCGAAGACAGGTACTGCACCAGCGCATTGGCCATTTGCAGCCGCGACTCGAGCTGGCGCGCGAAAGCCGGGGCCAGGCCGCTGACGCGATCCGCCAGATCGGCGTCACGATCAGTGACTATGACGAGCACGGCGATCCAGCTTGCGGCGACCAGTGCCATCAATATGGCAAGCGTCACCACCAGCACTATTCGCCGGCGCATCGATGTGAACGAAACCGGGCCTGTCTGCATACCTTATGAAGCCGCGCAGGGCGCGACCGTGGCCTTGAAGCCTCCTCGTATCTTCATCGAATTTAACTTCAGCGGGTGCGAGCGCAGGGAGTGCGTAGGCCCAGATTCGGTGAAAAGCCCGAACGCGGACAGTCGACTACGTCACATTCACGCGCTCTGGCGCAGGCCGGCAACGGCGAGTGCGCGCATTTCCGCAGCGCCATAGCGATTGACCCCGCGGCGTCCGGCGCGCGCCGCCCCCAGCATGGCCGCCGCCACATCGCCCGCCGCCATCCCGCGATACCGCGCCAGGGTCCCGAGCAGCAGCGGATTCAGGCACCAGAGAACTCCCTGCGCCAGGAATTCGAGCGGCCGTACATTGCGTCGCAGCCCCAACAGCACCGACGGCTGCATGATGTCGAGCGCGGCGATCTGCAGCCGCTCCAGCCCGCGCTCGGTCTCTCCCTTGACTCGCAAATAGAAGTTCTTCGAGGTCTCATCGGCACCCACCGATGACATAACCACCAGGCGCTCGGCTCCCGCGGCCTGCGCGACGCGCGCTATCTTCAGCACCAGATCCTGGTCGACGGCACGAAAACCTTCCTGGCCGCCGGCCTCCTTCAACGTGGTTCCCAGGCAGCAGAAGGCATCGTTGCAGCGCATACCCGCCAGCTGCTTCTCGAGGCTGGCATCGAACCGCACGACGCGATTCGCCAGCCTGGCATGATCTAGCAGCAGCGGCCGCCGCGTCAGCGCCAGTACGCGTGAATACTCCGTCGCGCCCAGCAGCAGCGGCAACAGTCGTGAGCCCACCAGCCCGCTGGCGCCGGCCAGCAGTGCGACGCGTCCGGTTTGTTCGCCCATGATGGTTCGATCGTCAAAAACGCGATCCTAGCAGCTAGATTCCCAGTGTCATCTGTCCGCCGCGTCCGGGCGGACGAAACGCCTGGGTATTCAAGTCCTGTCGCTCCTCCGAGTCACGGAACCCGAGCTTGCGCGATGCAACTTCAAACCTCTTTCGAAGCAGCTCCGCATACGGTCCGGTACCACGCATCCGAATGCCAAATCGAGAGTCGTAGTCTTTGCCCCCGCTCGCCTGGTTGATCAACGACATGACGTGTTTGGCGCGATCTGGGTAGTGTGCGGCAAGCCAGTCGCGAAACAGAATCTTTACTTCGTGCGGCAGACGCAGCAGCACGTAGCTAGCGAATGATGCCCCAGCGGTGTGTGCGGCTTGCAGAATGGCCTCCATCTCATGATCCGTGATCGCTGGAATTACCGGGGCTACCAGAACGCCGACAGGAATGCCTGCTGCTGATAACTCCTGGACCACCCGCAGTCTTGCGGCGGGGGAAGCAGTACGGGGCTCGAGGATTCTCTTAAGATCGTCGGATAGCGATGTGATACTCAGGGCAACCGAGATCAGATTATCCTTGGCCAGATCGGCGAGTAAGGCGATGTCGCGCAGTACCAGGGCGCTCTTGGTAACGATGGTGACAGGATGTCTATGCCGTACCAGCACTTCGAGGATGCTGCGCGTAACGCCGAGACGCTTCTCGAGTGGTTGATAGCCATCCGTGTTGATGCCGAGCGCAATGGGTTTGCAGATGTAGCGCGGCATGGACAACTCTTCCTCGAGCAGGCGGACCGCGTCGGCTTTGTAGAAAAGCTTGGTTTCGAAATCCAATCCTGGCGACAGCCCCAGGTACGAGTGACTGGGGCGGGCGAAACAGTACGGGCATGCATGACTGCATCCTCTGTAAGGGTTGATAGAAAGTTCAAACCCCACGTCCGGAGAATTATTGCTCGTGATGACAGTGCGTGCGCTGTCGGGCGAGACCGTCTCCCCGACGTGAGTCGGCAGTTCTTCCTCATACCAGCCGTCGCTAACCTGTTCGACAGCGGTTTTTTCGAACCGGCCGGCCAGGTTCGACGTGGTGCCGCGACCCTTGAATACCTGCTGACCGTAGAAGGCGCGCGCCATGACGGAATGATACTGTATAAACGTACAGCGTCAACCGGCAGACCCCAGCCGGTCCAGCTTTCTGAGCTCTGGGAACAGTCCCATCCAGCCGCCAACCACCGCGAGCGTGAGCGCGCCGCCAATGAGCACCGCGCGCACGGCGCCGAACCAGCGTGCGGTGGCGCCCGATTCGAACTCACCGAGTTCATTCGATCCGCCAATGAACATGGAGTTGATGGCACTGACGCGTCCGCGGATGGCATCCGGTGTGTTGAGCTGCACGAGGATGCCGCGCACGTACACGCTCACCATATCGCCGCAGCCGAGCAGCAGCAGCGCTGCCACCGACAACGGCACGCTGCGCGACACGCCAAAGATGAGCGTCGCGATGCCGAAGACCGCGACGCCGCCGAACATCCAGGCGCCGGCGTGCCGGCTGATGGGCCGCAGTGACAGGATGCCCGCGGCGAGCAGAGCGCCCACACTCGGAGCACTGCGCAGCACGCCTAAGCCCACGGGACCAATGTGCAGCACCTCGGCGGCATAAATGGGCAGCAGCGCCGTGGCACCGCCAAACAGCACGGCGAACAGGTCGAGCGAAATGACCCCCAGCACCACGCGCTGATGCAGCACGTAGCGCAGACCTTCCAGCAGCGCATGTCCATCCGTAGCGGGAGCGGCGGCCTGGTCGCGCTGTGCCCGATGGGGACCCAGCGTCAGCACCAGCAGCACCGTGACTACGAACAGGCCCAGGCAGGCGCCGAACACGACCGACGGGCCGAGCAGATAGAGCGCGCCGCCAACCGCGGGACCCGAGATGGAGGCGATCTGAAACAGCGTCGAGTTGAGCGCGACCGCGCGCGGAAACTCCTCGCGCGGCACCAGTGTCGGCACCAGTGCCTGCATGGCGGGTGAGTAAAAAGCCCGCGTGCTGCCGAAGGCCACGATGACGAGATATATCGGCCACACCGCCTGGCCGCCGGCCAGCGTCAGCCACAGCAGTACGCCGATGCACAGGGCCTCGATGCTCCAGGCGATCACGAGCACGTCGCGACGATCCGCATGATCGGCAACGTGGCCGCCCACCATGACCAGCAGCAGGAAGGGCAGGAATTCGCTCAAGCCGACCAGCCCGAGCGCCAGTGCGTCATGGGTGAGCGCATAGATGTGCCAGCCGACCGCGACCGCCAGCATCTGCCAGCTCAGGGTGGTCATGAAACGGCAGATCGCGAAGCGCGCGTACTGCGGGTGTCGAAGAACGGCCAGGCTGGCCAGGCGCGGTGAGGCAGGTCGTGTGCTCGCCATCAGGCTCCGAGGAACATGCGGTAGGCGCTGTTGGCGGATTCGTCCGTGTAGGGATAATGCAATTCGTTCAGGTGCAGCAGAAACTGCTCGCGCTCCGCTTTCGGCACTTCGATCCCCGCCAGGACCCGCCCGCTGTCAGCGCCGTGATTACGGTAGTGAAACAGGCTGATATTCCAGCGGCTGCCGACGGCCTGTAGAAAGCGCAGCAGCGACCCGGGCCGCTCGGGGAATTCGAAACGATAGAGCAGCTCGTCATGGCCGTGCGCCGCGCCGTTGCGTGCCTGGCCGCCGATCATGTAACGCACGTGCAGCTTGGCGATCTCATTCCCGCTCATATCGGTGACGGTGTAGCCTGCGGCGCGCAACTGGGCGACCAGCGCTACGCGCTCATCGTGCCCCTGCGTCAGGCCCACACCGATCAGGATACGCGCGCGGTCGTTACCCTGGCCGCGGTAGTTGAACTCGGTGATGTTGCGCTGCTCGAGGGTCTGGCAGAACTTGAGAAAGCTGCCGGGCTGTTCCGCAATCTCAACGGCCAGCAGCGCCTCGCGCTCCGCTCCGATGTCGGCGCGCTCGGCCACGTGTCGCAACCTATCGAAGTTCAGGTTGGCGCCGCTGTTGACCGCGATCACGCGCTGATCGCGCCAGCCGCGGCGTCCGCAGATGTGCTTGATGCCGGCGACTGCCAGCGCGCCGGCGGGCTCGGAGATCGAGCGCGTGTCCTCGAAGATGTCCTGGATCGCCGCGCAGATCTCATCCGTGCTCACCAGCACCACTTCATCGACGAATCGCTTGGCCAGGGCGAAGCTCTCCTCACCGACGCGGCGCACGGCAACGCCATCGGCGAACAGTCCGACGCGATCCAGTGTGACGCGCTTGCCCGCCTGCAGCGAGTCGTGCATTGCCGCGGAATCCTCCGGCTCCACGCCGATGATCTTGACCCGCGGATAGAGCTGCTTGATGTAGACGGCAATGCCGGCGATCAGGCCGCCGCCGCCGATCGGCACAAAAACCGCGTCCAGCTCCCCGGCCGTCTGACGCACGATTTCCAGGCCGACGGTGCCCTGGCCTGCGATCACATCGACGTCATCGAACGGATGCACGAACACCATATGCCGCTCGCGCGTGATCGCGAGCGCGTGTTCATAGGCGGCATCGTAACCGTCGCCATGCAGAATGATTTCGGCGCCGAGCTCGGTGACCGCGCGAATCTTGATCTCGGGCGTGGTACGCGGCATCACCACCAGTGCCGATATGGCGCGGTGACGGGCGGCGAGCGCGACTCCCTGGGCATGATTGCCGGCCGAGGCACAGATCACCCCGCGCGCGGCGATGGCCGATGACAGGTGCGCGATCTTGTTGTACGCCCCGCGCAGCTTGAAGGAGAAGACCGGCTGCAGGTCTTCGCGCTTGAAGAAAATGCGGTTACCGAGCCGCTGCGACAGGCGCGGGGCAGGTTCGAGCGGCGATTCGATCGCGACGTCGTAGACGCGCGCCTTGAGAATGCGCTGCAGATACTCTTCGCTCACTCGGCCCTGCGACTTTCGGCGTACCGCTGGTGGCTGCGGCTTACGCTCAAGCTTAAGCGATTACCGAGGATGTGCGCGAGGCGTCAGGCCGGTGGCTTGGTGATGCTGAAGCGAAACTCGGTCTTGCCGAGCATCACCACATCGCCGTCCTTGAGTGTCCGGCGGCTGACCCGCTGGCCGTTGACGTACGTACCATTGGTGCTGTTGAGATCCTCGATGACCGTCTTGCCGCTGGCCCGCAACGCCACGGCGTGGTGTCGGCTGATGAATTCGGCGTCGATCCGCACATCGTTGTCGGGCGTGCGACCGAGCGTGGTGCGCTTGCCGAGCAGGTGCACGATACCGGTGGAACCGTCCGAGCGCGTCAGTAGATGCGCCTGGTCGTCGGCGCCCAGCTGTTCGAGGTTCTGCTGAATGTTGCCGAGCATGGCGACACTGCTGGCAGCCTCGGCTTCGACGCGTTCGATCATCGCATTACGCTGTGCGAGGGAATCCCGCACCGCGCCGAACTGCACCTTCAACTCCTGCAGACTCTGGGCCTGCTTGGCCGTATCGGCTTCGAGCGCGGCGATGCGCTCCTGGGCCGCGGCCGCATCCGCCTCGGCCTGCGCCCGGGCGGCCGCTGCAGCCAATTCGAGCTCGCTGCGGGCGCGCTCGAGTTCCGCATTGCGCTGCTGCTGCGCCTCCAGCGATGCCGTCAATTCGGCCTCGGTGGCCTGGCGCTTGGCCTGCAGCGTGGCAAGACTTTCAGCCTGCTGCCGGGTTTCGCTTTCCAGGGCCTCGATCCGCGCACGTGCTTCCGCCGCGGCGGCGGCAGCCTGCTCACGGGCCGCAGTGGCAGCGGCGGCGGCCTGCTCGCGGGCCGCATTGGCGGCAGAGGCCGCTTCGGTGCGTGCCGCTTCGATTTCGGCATTGCGCCGCTGCTGGGCAGCCAGATCCGAACTGAGCGCCTGCTCGCGCGCTTCGCTCTGGGTCCGCAACTCCCGCAGGTTCAGTTCCTGCAGGCGCATGTCGGCCTCGAGAGCCGTGATGCGATCGCGCGCGCTCGCGGCGGCCGCGGCACTCTCGCTGCGGGCCTTCTCGAGCTCGGCATTACGCTGCTTCTGGCCCGCAAGATCGGAGCTCAGAGTCTGTTCGTGCGCCTGGCTCTGTGCGCGCAACTCGCGCAACTGGCGCTCCTGGGTCTCAATCTCGGCCTCGAGAGCCACGATGCGGTCACGTGCGGCAGCCGCGGCGGCAGCGGCTTCATTACGTGCACGCTCGAGCTCGGTATTACGTTGCTGATGTGCGCCCACGTCCTGTGACAGGGACTGCTCGCGCTGCTGGCTCTGTGCGCGCAGCTCACGCAGGCTTTGCTCCTGCGCGCGGGTCTCGGCTTCCAGCACGGAGACACGCTGGCGGACGCTGGTGTGTGCGGCTTCCGCACGCGTCCGCGCCGCATCGAGCTCGCGCACCCTCACTTCCTGCGCGCGCGCTGCGGCTTGCAGTTCTTCCTCGCGCGCCTCGGCGGTCCGCTTGGCAGCGGCTGCGTCCTGCTCCAGGGCCGCGATGCGTGCTTCCCGTTCCGCCACCACGCTGTCGTACAGCTGCCGCCGGCCTTCCAGGCTCTGCAGCGTTTCCCGATAGCGTTCACCGCGACCGCGCCATTCGACCAGATCGGTCTCGGCGGCCTGAACGCGCTGGGTCAGGACGGTACGCTCGCTCTTGAGTGACTGCAGATCGGAGGCTTGTGCCTTGTTCTGCGTGCGCAGGGATTCCCCGTCGGCGCGCGCTTTGGTCAGATGCTGATCAAGTTCGAAGCGCTGCGCCTCGGCAGCCGCCAGCTGCGAGTCGAAATGCGTCTGGCGCTGGCCGAGTTCGCTATCGAACTGCTGCTGCCGCGCGACCAGATCGGTGCCGAGCTGGGCCGTGCGCGCCTCGAGCTCGGCGATGCGGCGGTCGCGCAGGCCGACCTCGCGTTCATAGACCGACAATTCCTCGCTCTTGCGATTGAGCAGTTGTTCGAGCTCGCGCAGATTGCCGCTGAGGCTGTCGATATCGCGCTCGAGCTGACTGCGGCTTTCACTGACGGAGGCCAGATCGGAACGCAGCGCGCCAATCTCTGCTTCGATCGGGTTCGCCTCACGCGCGGCCGGCTCGTGCGAACGCTTGCGCGTTGTCAGGGTCGGCACGTCCTGGGTCCTGGCGTTGTCGTCAGGCAGCGATGGCGCCAGCCATGCATCCGTGGATGACAGCGGGTCGGCCAATGCCATGCCCGCCGCGGAAAGTTGCGGCAGTTCGGCCGTCTCCTCGAGATCGGTGGCGGAGGGCGGGGCGCTGGTCTTGGTATTCGTGGCCAAATCGATTTCCTTCAGAGCTGACAGCGATCAGGCGAGACCGAGGAACTCGCGCAGTTGCGCGGCTTGCCGTTCAAGTTCGTTGCCATGAGCCCGCTCGTCCACCGACCTGAGGTCGATCACCAGCGAGGCGTGGCGCAGTGCACGCGCCTCGGCGCGCACCGTGTCGGTATCCGGCGAGAGCACCACGCGCCCGATTTGCGCCGGACGCTGTTGCAGCAGAGCCGCTGCGATCGCGACGCCGCTGTCGTGCGCCAGCAGATCGACATGACGCACGTGCATGGAGTCGAGAAAATCGCCGAGCGCCTCGGCCATCGCCGCGGTACCCAACGGCTCGGGGCCGCCATCGGACTCACCATAACCCGGAAGGTCCGGCGCATACACCGAGCGATCGCGCCCGAGCGGTTGCAGCAAGGGCGCAAAGAAGCGTCCTGAGCCCGGACTACCGGGGATGCACAGCAACGTCGTCGCCTCGTCGAAACCGCCGCCAGCCGGTATGGCATATCGCATATGCAGCTGGCCGTAGCGGCAATCGAAGTAGGCGCGACGCAGGCGAGGCTCAGTCTGCAGAAAACCGGTAGCGCGGCGGGCTTTGGTCATGGACGTAAGACACCCCGTTAGGAGGCTGCGGCAGCGTCTGCCGGGCACGGTACGTGGATAAACACCACGATTATTCCTCAACCGGTCGCGCCGCCCTGCGACCCATTGCCCAAAAAGCAGGGTCGGCTCCCCAGTTGACATAATTTGCTGCGCCGCAGCACGCTGCCCTCTGGTTTGCTCCCCCAGAAGGTGCCGTTATATTGCCCCAATGCCGCCGAAGTCGCGCTCCGGGGTGCCGGCCGACGCCAGCGGCGCCCTCTCCTGGATCCTGTCGGCGCTGTCGATTTCGGCCAAGGTCATCGCCGCACGGGTCCGGCGCGTCCGTCTGGATGAGGATCCTGCCGGCGATCCGCAGCGAAGGCTCGACGTCATGGCCAACGAGGTGCTCATGCGCACCATCAGCGGCCGCGATGGGGTCGCCATCATCGCTTCCGAGGAAGGCGCGGAGCCGGTGCTGCTGCGCACGGGCAGGCGCGGCGAGCATCAGTATTGCGTCCTGTTCAATCCGCTCGACGGCTCTTCCAATCTCGATGTCTGCGGCGGCGTCGGCACCATCTTCAGCATCCTCGAACACGACCGCGCGTTGCGGCCGGAGGATTCACTGCTGCAGTCGGGCGCGCGCCAGGTTGCAGCCGGCTATGTGCTCTACGGGTCATCGACCGTTTTTGTGCTGACGATCGGTGCGGGCGTGGACATGTTCGTGCTCGATCCGTCGATTGGCGCGTTCCTGCGCGTAGCTGAAAAACTGCGCATTCCGGATGCCGGCAGGAATTACTCGGTCAACGAAGGCCACCGGCGCAGCTTTCCCGCAGGCTTCCAGCGCTACCTGGATTGGGCCCAGGCGCACGGCTACAGCGGCCGGTACGTGGGCGCCATGGTCGCCGATGCGCATCGGATCCTGCTCAAGGGCGGCGTGTTTCTTTACCCGCCTACCGCCAGGTCGCCACAGGGGAAACTACGGCTGTTGTACGAGGCCAATCCGATTGCGATGGTGATCGAACAGGCTGGCGGCAAGGCCTTTGCCGGCCCCGATGTTCCCATCCTCTCGATTGGACCCAAGGACCTGCAACAGCGCACGCCGGTGATACTGGGGAGCGCACCCGAGGTCGAGCACGTGCTGCGTCATCTGCGTCGCAACTGACGCGCGGCGCAACTAGAACATCCCGGACGGGTCCACCTCGCCCGGAGCAACATCCTGCGTGCGAGCCGTGATGAAATCGCCGGTGATCATGGCGTCGTAGCCCAATCCGGGCCCGACCATGGGATAGACGCCCGCATCGGGGTCGATGATGACTTCGAGGAAGGCCGGCCCCTTGAAGCTCAGGAATTCCTCCACCACCGCGGCCACATCCTGTTTGCGATCAAGCCGCCGGGCCCACTGGAAGCCATCGGCGGTGGCCGCGCGCACGAAATTCTTTTTGTGCAGCGACTTATCGCTGCCGGACAGGCGGCCCTTGAAGAATAGCTTCTGCCACTGCTTCACCATGCCGTCGCCGAAGTTGTTGAGTACGACGACCTTGACCGGCAGATCGTAGGTGGTAACGGTCTCGAGCTCGCCGATGTTCATGCGAATGCTGGCGTCGCCGTCGAAATCGATCACCAGCCGGCCCGGCTGCGCGATCTGCGCGCCGATCGCCGCCGGCAGTCCGAAGCCCATGGTGCCCATGCTGCCCGATGTCAGCCACAGCCGCGGCTCGCGAAAATCGAACATCTGCGCAGCCCACATCTGATGCTGTCCGACACCGGTGCTGATGATCGCCTCGCCGCGCGTGTGACGATTGATCTCCTCGACCACGTAGTGCGGCTGCACCAGCTCGCTGGCGCGATCGTAGTTCATGGCATGCGTGCGCCTGAGCTGATCCAGTTGCCGCTGCCAGGGCCGCGTATCGGGCAGCCCCGACACGCGCGCGCCGTAGGCGGTCAACGCCCGCAGAGCCTCGGGCAGCAGGCCGACGTGGCTCCACTGCGAAAGCTTGACCTTGTTGATCTCGGCCTGATCGACATCCAGGTGTGCGATGCGGCGCGCGTTGCGCGCGAACTTGCGCGGATCGCCCGCGACGCGATCATCAAAGCGTGCGCCGACCGCGATCAGGAAATCGCAGTCGTCAACCGCGTAATTGGCATAGGCCGCGCCGTGCATGCCGAGCATGCGCATCGACAACGGATGCGTGGTGTCGATGGCGCCGATGCCCATGAGCGTCGTCACCACGGGTATGCCGAAGGCCGTGGCGAACTCGGCCAGCGCCGCAGCCGCACCGCCGTTGATGACACCGCCGCCCGCATACAGCAGCGGGCGATGCGACTGCGCCAGCAGTTCGAAGAAAGCGGCCAGCTCCTTCTCGCTGAGGACGCTGGAAATCAGATCGTCCTGCCGCTGACGGTAGCCCGGGATGGCGAGTGTGCCTTCCCCGCGGAACACGCCGATAGCGGTCTGGACGTCCTTAGGAATATCCACCACCACGGGGCCCGGGCGGCCGGTGCGGGCGATCTCGAACGCCGTGCGCATGGTGGCTTCCAGGCGCGTCGGATCGGTGACGAGGAAGACGTGCTTGGCGAGCGATCCCATCATGGCGGCCACGGGCGCCTCCTGGAAGGCATCGGTACCGATCGAGGCGGTCGCGACCTGGCCGCAGATCACGACGATGGGCACCGAATCGGCCATGCAGTCGCGCACGGGTGTCACGGTGTTGGTAGCGCCCGGCCCGGAGGTCACCATGCAGACCCCGACCCGCCCACTGGCACGCGCGTAGCCGGCCGCCATGAAGCCCGCGCCCTGCTCGTTGGCCGGTACGATCAGCGCGACCTGGCGCCCGCCAGCCCTCTTCTGCTCTTCGTTGAATGTGAAGATCGCATCATAGGTGGGCAGGATGGCCCCGCCGCTGTAGCCGAAAATGGCATCGGTGCCTTCGTCGGCGATGACCTGGACGATAGTCTGCGCGCCGGAAATGGCCTTGCCGGCGAGCGGGTGTGCGCCGGGCTGCAGGACTTTCGCCGTGTCGGTCATCGCTCGATTATGGCCGACGCGGCCCGCAATTGGCTATTCTGAAGCCATGCGGCACATCATCGCTATCCTGCTCCAGAACGAGGCCGGCGCGCTCACGCGCGTCGCGGCCATGTTTTCCAGTCGCGGCTACAACATCGAATCGCTGGCGGTCGCCACCACCGATGACCCGACGGTCTCGCGCCTGACGCTGGTCACGAGCGGCTCGGAAGGCGTCATCCTGCAGATCGTCAACCAGCTCAAGAAACTGGTCGACGTGGTCAGCGCCGAGGACATGACGCGCGGCGAACACATCGAACGCGAACTGGTGCTGATCAAGCTGCGCCTGGATGCCGCGCGTCGCGACACCGTGCGCGGCTACGTCATCCGCACCGGCGGCCGCGTGCTCGACCCATCCACCGAATGCTTCATCGTCGAGCTGCTCGGCAGTGAGGCGGAGATCAACGGCTTCATGCGCAACCTGGCAACTCAGGCGGAGCTGGTGGAAGTCGTGCGCAGCGGTGCGTTGGGTATCAGCCGCGAGCTGCGGGCGCTGCGTCTGGTCGAATAGCTAGTCCACCCCGCCGGGAATCAGCACCGAGGCGCCAACCGTGCGGCGCGTTTCCAGGTCGCGATGCGACTGCGCGGCATCCCGCAACGAATAGCGCTGGCCGATGGACACCCGCAGCTTGCCGCTTTTCACGAGCGCGAACAGTGCGCGCGCGGCTGTCTCGAGTTCCTCGTGTTTGGCGATGTAATCGAAAATGGAGGGCCGCGTCAGGAACAGTGAGCCGCGGCGCGTGAGTTCCAGCGGCGCTACCGCGGGCACCGGCCCCGAGGCATTGCCGAAACTCACCATCATGCCGCGCGGGCGCAGGCTGTCGAGCGAATCGATGAAAGTGTCTTTGCCCACCGAGTCGTAGACGACGTTGGCCATCTGGCCGCGCGTATAGCTGCGTACCGATGCGACGATCTCATCGCGCCCGGCCACGAAAACCTGGTGGCAGCCCTGGCGACGCGCGATGGCCGCCTTGTCTTCGTTGCCGACGATACCCATGACGCGCGCGCTTAAGCGGCGCGCCCACTGGGTCAGCAGCGAGCCGACGCCGCCGGCCGCGGCATGGATCAGCACGTAGTCGCCGGCGCGGACGCGATAGGTCCGGCGCAGCAGGTATTCGGCAGTGAGTCCCTTGAGCATGATCGCGGCGGCCTGCTCATCGCTGATGGCGGCGGGCAATTTCACCAGCCGATCAGCCGGAAAGTTGCGCAGCTCCGAATAGGAACCGCTGGCGCCATGCACGTAGGCCACGCGCTGCCCGATCTTCAACCCGCTCACGCCCCGGCCCAGCGCCACGACTACGCCGGCGGCTTCACGTCCGGGAATCTGCGGCAGCGGTCGCGGATAGAGGCCGCTGCGATCATAGACATCGATGAAATTGACGCCGATCGCCGTATGCCGGATCTGCGCCTCGCCGCGCGCCGGCGGCGGGAGTTCCTGGCGCTCCCACTTGAGAACCTCGGCGCCGCCGTGCTCGTGAATGACGATGGCGTTGAAGGAAACCACTGCCGCGCGCAGCCTCTAGAGAGCGGCGTTATCCGTTTCGCCGGTGCGGATCCGGACCACGCGATTGATGTCGGTGATGAATATCTTGCCGTCCCCGACCTTACCGGTCTTGGCGGCCTTGAGCACGGCCTCCACCACCTGATCGACCAAGTCGCCGCGCACCGCGACTTCGACCCGCGTTTTGGGCACGAAATCCACGACGTATTCCGCGCCCCGATACAGCTCGGTGTGCCCGCGTTGTCGGCCGAACCCCTTGACCTCGGTGACGGTCATTCCCGAAACACCGATTTCCGATAATGCCGCGCGCACATCATCGAGCTTGAAGGGTTTGATAATTGCCGTAACCAGTTTCATGCGAGATCTTCCGCCTCCGTTCTTGTTAGGCCGGCCGCCTCCCCGTCCCGACAGGGTGCACCTTTCGTGCCACGACCGCGCCTTCCAATTGCGCCTTGCCGGTGCCTGTCACCGACAGCGCCACGATACCCTAGCACCAATTCAGAGCAAAAGACGACGCCGACGCTCGTTTATAACGCGATTACAGTCAGCGCAACACCACCAGCAAATCCTTGGCGTCCACCGTCATTCCGGGCTGCACCAGCACCTCGGTTACCTCGCCTTCGATCTCGGCGCGGACTGCAGCCTCCATCTTCATGGCCTCCAGCGTGGTGACGACATCACCTCGCGCCACCTTCTGTCCGGCGACCACCTTGACGGTGGTGACGGTACCCGGCATCGGCGCGCCGATGTGCCGCGGATTGCCCGCGTCGACCTTGCGCGCCGGCGGCCGCTTCGGCTTCTGGCTGCGGTCGGTGACGCGCACCGAACGGGGCTGGCCATTGAGCTCGAAGAATACCGTGCGCGTGCCATCCTCGTGCGGCTCGCTCTGCGTCACATAGCGCACGATGAGCGTCTTGCCGCGCTCGAGATCGACACTGATTTCCTGTCCCGGCTCCATGCCGTAGAAGAACACCGGCGTGGGCAGGATCGCGACATCGCTGAAATGGCGGCGGTCGGCGGCGTATTCGGTGAACACCGCCGGATACATCAGATAGGAGGCGAACTGCTGATCGGTCACCGTGCGCGCCGCACGGGCATCGGCCTCGATGCGCAACTGTGCCAGGTCTGCCGGCGGCATCTCCAGACCCGCGCGGTGCTTGCGCGGCTCGGCACCCTTGAGGATCTTGCGCTGCAGTGCTTGCGGGAAGCCGCCATACGGCTGGCCGACATCGCCATGAAACAGTCGCACGACGGATTCGGGAAAGGCGATCTCGGTGTTCGGATCGAGCACCGCCGCACGGCTCAGGCCGCTGGCCACCATCAGCAGCGCCATGTCGCCCACGACCTTGGAGGTCGGCGTCACCTTGATGACATCGCCAAACATATCGTTGACTTCGGCATAGGTTCGCGCGACTTCCGGCCAGCGCGTGTCATCGATACCCAGCGCACGCGCCTGCTCGCGCAGATTGGTGTATTGCCCGCCGGGCATGCCGTGCACATAGACTTCGGAGGCACCGGCGCGGTTGTCGCTTTCGAACGCCGCATATTGTTTTCGCACCTGGCCCCAGTAGTGCGAGATGGTGCGGATGTGCTCGCCATCGAGGCCGGGATCGCGCTGTCCGAAGCGCAGCGCCTCGACGATCGAACCGAGATTGGGTTGCGAGGTCAGCCCGCTCATCGAATCCATGGCCGCATCGACCGCGTCCGCGCCGGCGGCGATGGCCGCGAACACACTGGCCGCCGCGATGCCGCTGGTGTCGTGCGTGTGAAAGTGCACCGGCAGATCGGTCTCATCTTTCAGTGCCTTGATCAGATCGTAGGCCGCCCGCGGCTGGCACAGGCCCGCCATGTCCTTGACGCCGAGGATATGGGTACCGGCGGCCTTGAGCTCGCGCGCCAGCTTCAGATAATAATCGAGCGTGTACTTGCGCTCATGCGGACTGCTCAGGTTGCCGCTGTAGCAGATCGCCGCCTCGCAGAGCTTGCCGCTCTCGAGCACCGCGTCGATGGCCACCCGCATGTTCTCCACCCAGTTGAGCGAATCGAACACGCGGAAGATGTCGATGCCGGCCGCGGCCGACTGCTGCACGAAATAGCGCACGACATTGTCGGGATAGTTGGTGTAGCCGACCGCATTGGCCGAGCGCAGCAGCATCTGCAGCAGCAGGTTCGGCATCGCCTCGCGCAACGCCGCCAGGCGCTCCCAGGGGTCTTCCTTCAGAAATCGCATCGCCACGTCGAAGGTGGCGCCGCCCCAGCATTCCACCGAGAACAGATCCGGCAACAGCGCGGCATAAGCCGGTGCAATCGCCGCCATGTCGATGGTTCGCATGCGCGTTGCGAGCAGTGACTGGTGCGCATCACGCATCGTGGTGTCAGTCAGCAGCACGCGCTGCTGTTCGCGCATCCATTGTGCGAAGCGCGCCGGGCCCAGTTGATCGAAGCGCTGCTTGGTTCCGGGCGGCAGGCGGTCCGGAACGCGAACACCGGGCGGCAGCCGCGGCGGACGTACCGTCATGAGGCGCGCCGGGCGCGCCCGGCCCGCGACCTCCGGATTGCCGTTGACCACCGTCTCAGCCAGGTAACTCAGGATGCGCGTGGCGCGGTCGCGCCGTCGCGGCATCGCGAACAGCTCCGGCGTCTCATCGATGAAACGCGTCGTGTACTGCCCCGCCGCGAAGCGCGGGTGCGTGATGATCTGATCCAGAAAACGCAGATTGGTGGCGACGCCGCGAATGCGGAATTCCCAGAGCGCACGATGCATGCGCGCAATGGTTTCCTCCGGCGTCTCGGCCCAGGTGGTGACCTTGACCAGCAGCGAGTCGTAGGAACGCGTGATCAGGGCGCCGGCATAGGCGGTGCCCGCGTCCAGCCGCACGCCGAAACCGGCCGGGCTGCGGTAAGCCGTCATGCGCCCATAGTCGGGTACGAAGTTGTTGAAGGGATCCTCGGTCGTCACCCGGCATTGCAGCGCATGCGACATCAGCCGCATCTGCGCCTGCGCTGGCACGCCGCTGGCGGGATCGCCGATGCGCACGCCATCGGCGATGCGAATCTGCGCTTTGACCAGATCGATTCCGGTGGCGCATTCGGTGACGGTGTGCTCGACCTGGATGCGCGGATTGACTTCGATGAAGTAGAACGTGCCGCTGTCGGCGTCCTGCAGAAACTCCACCGTGCCGGCATTGCAATAGTTCGCCGCGCGGCCGATCTTGAGTCCCGCTTCGCACAGCGCCGCACGCTGTTCATCGCTGAGGAACACCGCGGGGGCGCGTTCCACCACCTTTTGATTGCGCCGCTGCACCGTGCAGTCGCGCTCGAACAGGTGCACCAGGTTGCCGTGGCTATCGCCGAGGATCTGCACTTCCAGGTGGCGCGCGCGGCGTACCAGCTTCTCGAGATAAACTTCGTCATTGCCGAAGGCGGCCTTGGCCTCGCGTCGTGCCACCGGCAGCAGCTCTGCCAGCTGCGCATCGCTCTCGATAATGCGCATGCCGCGCCCGCCGCCGCCCCAGCTGGCCTTGAGCATGACCGGGTAGCCGACGATCTGTGCCAGCCGCGCGCACTCGGCCGGATCCTCCGGCAGCGGTGGCGTCGCGGGCATCACGGCCACCCCGGCCGATGCCGCCAGGTTGCGCGCCGCCACCTTGTTGCCCAGCACCCGCATGGTGTCCGGGCTGGGGCCGACGAAAATCAGGCCGGCGGCCGCGCAGCCCTCGGCAAAGTCGGGGTTCTCGGCCAGGAAGCCGTAGCCGGGATGAACGGCATCGGCGTGCGCCTCCCGCGCTACGCGCAGGATGTCCGGAATATCGAGGTAGGCCTCGATGGCTCCCTTGCCCTCGCCGACCAGGTAGGCCTCATCGGCCTTGGTGCGATGCAGGCCGAAGCGGTCCTCCTGCGAATAGATCGCGACGGTCTCGACGTCCAGTTCATTGGCCGCGCGCATGACGCGGATGGCGATCTCGCCGCGATTCGCGATCAGCAGCCGCCGGATCCTCTGGAGCATCAATTGATTCTAGTCGGCCAGATAGGTGGCCAGATAGTCCTCGAAGCTGCCGCGGCGCGCTGCCTCGATGGCTGCGAATGCCTGGCGCGACTCCTCCACTTCTGCTTCAAATTCGTGCAGGCGCGCCGGCGGCGGCGGGGGCGACTGCAGGGAATGCTGCTTGTGCTCGCGCGAGACCCGCAGCGCCAGGTCCTGGAAGCCCAGTTCGTGCTCCCGCATTTCGCGCAGCAGCCGCGCCGAGGGCGTACGTTCGACATCGTCGACCTTGAGCCCCTGGTCGCGCAGCGCCAACACGTACGGGCGCTGCGGATGGCTGCTGTCGAGCAGCTCGCACACACCCTGCATCGAATCGAGCAGCTCCTTGCACCATTCCCGCATCGGCACCTGCCGCCCGTTACGCTCGAGCATCAAGCCCGGCTCGCGGCCGCGGCGTGCCACGGCCAGGTGATTGCGCTCGATGGACTCCTCTTCAGTGGCATCGATCGGCGGACTCTCTTTCAGCAGCAGCACGATCAGCAGCGCCTCGAGAAAGCACAGCTTGCGCGAGTTGACGCCAACGCAATCGAAGGCGCTGTTGTCCAGCGCGCGCACTTCCACGTACTCGACCCCGGCCCGTGCCAGCGCCTGGGTGGTGCGCTCGCCCGCGCGCGGCGCGCGCTTGGGCCGGATGTAGCTGTAGTACTCGTTCTCGATCTGCAGCACATTGCTCGAAAGCTGCTGGTATTCGCCATCGCGCCGCAATCCCAGCGCCGCGAACGGCGCGTGCGGCGCATGGATCGCGTGGCGCAGATCGCGCAAGTACTCATCGAGGCTGTTGACTGAAACCGAGACCGCGGCCTGATTGCGATTGCGGTAGCCGATGTCACTCATGCGCAGCGAGGTCGCATAGGGTCCGATCAGCGTATCGGTTCCGAAGGCCGTCAGACCCGGATCACTCCGGCCCTGCAGAAACGAGCGGCACAACGCCGGCGACACACCGAACAGGTACGACACGATCCAGCCATGGCGGCGATAGTTGCGCAGCAGCTGAAAGTAGCTGTCGCTGCGGAACGCCTGGGCGGCATCGCGGTTCTCGCGCAGCTCGGCATACAGCGGCCAGAAGGCCACCGGCAGCGAGTAATTGAAATGCACGCCCGAGATGGCCTGCATCATGCCGCCATAACGGATCTTCAATCCATGCCGATAGATCGACTTGAGCCGGCCCTGGTTCGATGAGCCGTAGCGCGCGATCGGAATCTCATCGTCGTCGCGAATCTCGCACGGCATGGAGGTCGCCCACAGCAGTTCCTCGCCAATGTGGCGATAGACGAACTGATGCAGGTCGCGCAAGTAATCGACCAGCGAATCGTTATCGGAAAAGGTGGGCGTGACCAACTCGGTCAGCGCCTCGGAATAGTCGGTCGTGATATGCGGATTCGTCAGCGCCGAGCCGAGGCTCGGGGGGTGGGGCGTCTGCGCAATGCGGCCTTCCGGCGTCACGCGCAGCGACTCACGCTCGAGGCCGCGGCTGCCGCGGGCAAGCAATTGCTGCTCGCGGCTATTACTTATCGCAGCAAGCCGTCGCTCGAAAACGCGATCGACGCCAGAAGCGCTCATCCTTCCTCCCCCTGTTCCTGCGGGCGTGGCATCCTATCAGCCTCGTTGCGAAATAATGAACGCGGCTCGCTGGAGGCGCACATGCTGATCGGTAATACAACTTCGCGCGTCGCCATCCTGGGTGGGGTGCGCACGCCGTTCGCTCGTTCCCACACGGCCTATACCGGAACCGACAACCAGGAGCTGCTGACGGCCGCGTTGCGGGCACTGGTGGATCGGTACCGGCTGCAGGGCCAGCGCCTGGGCGATGTGATCGCCGGGGCGGTCATCAAGCACCCCAAGGATTTCAACCTGACCCGCGAGTCACTGCTGTCCACCGGCCTGGACCCCGAGACGCCGGGCCTGGACGTGCAGCGCGCCTGCGGCACCAGCCTGGAGGCGGCCATACTGATCGCCAACAAGATCGCCCTGGGCCAGATCGAGGTCGGCATCGCCGGCGGAGTCGACGATCTGAGCGATCCGCCCGTGGTCTACCCCAAATCGTATCAGCGCCGACTGCTCGAGAGCTTCCGCGGCCGCAGCTTCGGACAGCGCCTCAAGCCCTGGCTCGGCATCAAGCGTGCGGATCTGAAGCCGGTGCTGCCGGCCGTGGTGGAGCCGCGTACCGGGCTGTCGATGGGCCAGAGCTGCGAGCTGATGGTGAAGACCTGGAAGGTCACGCGCGAGCAGCAGGACCAGCTCGCCTATGAGAGCCATGCCAAAGCCTCAGCCGCCTGGAAGGCAGGTTTCTACGATGACCTGGTGGTGCCGTTCCGCGATCTCAAGACCGACAACAACATCCGCGCCGACGCCTCGCTGGAGCGGCTGGGGAAACTCAAGCCCGTGTTCGACCTCAGCGGCGGCGGCAGCCTCACGGCTGGCAACAGCACGCCGCTGACCGATGGCGCCGCGGCCCTGCTGCTGTCCTCGGAGCGCTGGGCGGCGGAACACCGCCTGCCGGTGCTCGCCTGGCTGCGCGCCGGCAAGACCTGGGCGGTGGACTTCGCCAGCGGCAAGGAAGGCCTGCTGATGGCGCCGGCCTATGCCGTCGCCGAAATCCTGCGGGATACGCAGCTCACGCTGCAGGAGTTCGACTACTACGAAATTCACGAAGCCTTTGCCGCCGTACCGCTGTGCCTGCTGCGCGCCTGGGAATCGGCCGAATACTGCCGCGATCGCCTGCGACAGGAAGGGGCGCTGGGTTCAATCGATACCTCGAAGATGAACGTCAAGGGAGGCAGCGTCGCCATCGGGCACCCGTTCGCGGCCACCGGCGCACGCATCATCGCCACGCTGGCGAAGCTGCTCGCGGACGACTCCACGGCGCGCCTGGGGCTGGCATCAGCCTGCACCGCAGGTGGCATGGGGGTCACCGCCATCCTGGAGCGCGCGTGAGCCAACGCGAAACGTTGATGGCCCGCGACGGCCACACGTTCGGCACCTATATCGCCAAGCCCGCCGGCAAGGCGCGCGGCGGCGTGGTCATCGTGCAGGAGATCTTCGGACTCACACCTCACATCTGCCGTGTGACGGACGACTGGGCGCAGCAGGGCTACCTGTCGGTGGCGCCCGCATTGTTCGACCGGGTCGCGCGCGACATCGTGCTGGGCTATTCGCCGCCCGAAGTCGAAAAGGGTCGCGGCTACCGCCAGCAGATACCGACTCCAAAGGCGGTGCTGGATATCGCCGCCGCCGCGGCGTTCTGCCGCCACGCCGGCAAAGTGGCCGTGATCGGCTTCTGCTGGGGCGGACGCCTGGCCTGGGCCGCCGCCGCCGAGGTGCCGCTTGGCGCCGCGGTCTGCTACTACGGCGGCGGCATCCCCGAGGAGCTGCCGAAAACACCGAAATGCCCGACGCTGCTGCACTTCGGCGAAAACGATAAATCAATTCCGCCCAGCGAGATCGAAACGATACGGCAGGCCTACCCGGCCGGCGACTATCGGCTCTACCCCGCAGGCCATGCCTTCAGCAACGACGATCGGCCCCAACACTTCGATGCGGCCTCAGCGGCGCTGGCGCGTGAGCGCACCGGCGCGTTTCTGGCCTCGCACATCGGCTAACGCCGCAAGGCACTCATGGCGAGCACGACGGCCGCCGTACTGATTGTTAATACCGGGACCCCCGACGCGGCGACCAGCGCCGGTGTCTACCGGTATCTGCGCCGATTCCTCTCCGATCCACGCGTCATCGAATTGCCGCGGGCGCTGTGGCTGCCGCTGCTCTATGGCCTGGTGCTGCCGCTGCGTTCGCCGCGCAGCGCCCAGAAGTACCGGGAGATCTGGCGCGATGAAGGATCGCCGCTGCTGTTCTACAACTCGCGGCTGCGGGAGGCACTGGTGCGCGAATTGGGCGCGGCGCGCGGCGCCTGCCGCGTCGAGCAGGCATTTCTCTACTCGCCGCCGTTCGTGCCCGACGTGCTCGAGACGTTGCGCGCGGCTGGCGTGCGGCGGCTGGCCGTGCTGCCGCTCTATCCGCAGAGCAGTGGTGCCACCACCGGCGCCGTCTACGATCAGGTCGCCGAGGGATTGCGCACGTGGCGGGCAATGCCCGAGCTGCGCTACATCCCGAGTTATTTCGACGCGCCCGAATTCATCGACGCGCTGGCCAGCAGCGTGCGCGAGCATTGGGGCCTGCACGGGCGCAATGGCCACCTGCTGATGTCGTTTCACGGGATCCCGCTGTCGTATGTCACGCGCGGCGACCGTTATGCGGAGGAGTGTCACGCCACCGCGGCGCTGCTGGCTGCCGCGCTCGACCTGGCGCCGCAGGAGTGGTCCTTGAGCTTTCAATCGCGCTTCGGCGCCAATCGCTGGCTGACACCCGCCACCGACTCGACGCTCGTGGAGTTGCCGCGACGCGGGTTGCGAGCGACCACCCTGATCTGTCCCGGCTTCGCGGTCGATTGCCTGGAAACGCTGGAAGAGATCGCGCTGCGCGGGCGCGAGTCATTCATGGCCGCGGGCGGTGAGCGTTTTGATTATGTGGCCGCGTTGAATGCCCGCAGCGATCATGCGCAGGCGCTGGCGCAGATCCTGCTGCGCGCGACCACTGACTGGGGCTGAGACTCAGGCACCGCATGTTCGGCCGCTTTCTCGAGCTCGCCATCGCGACAGCGGACATCGCCGCATCGGTGCAGTTCTACGAGCGGCTCGGATTCGTGCAGGTGCCGACCAACGATGCCTGGTCGCACCGCTACGGCGTGCTGACCGATGGCCGCATCCACATCGGGCTGCACGAACGCGAGATGCCCTCGCCGTCGATCTGTTTCGTGCTGCCCGAACTGGTGCAGGCGCGCGCACGGCTCATGGCCGCACAGTTCGAACCGGAGTTCGCGCGCCTGGGCGAGGATGGACTGCACCAACTGCGGCTGCGCGATCCCTCGGGGTTTGCCATCCTGCTGCTCGAGGCACGCACCTATTCGCCGGCCGCGCCGCCAGCGCACGGCGAATCCATCTGCGGCTATTTCTCGCAGTTAAGCATGCCCGAGCGCGACTTCGGCGCTGCGCGCGCATTCTGGGAGCGCGCTGGCTTCGTCGCGCTCGAAGAAGTCGATGAGCCCTATCGGCACACGCCCCTGACCAGCGACCGGCTCGATCTCGCCTTTCACGCACCGCGCCTCTTCGACGAGCCGCTGCTGGTGTTTGAATGCGGCGACTGGACGCAGCAGCGCGCGCGACTGGACGCAGTGGGTATCGCAGTGTCGCAGGAGCTGCCGCGCGGCCAGGATCCTCGTCGCAGCGGCCTGATCGAGGCGCCGGAAGGCACTCTGCTATGGATGATCGGCGTCGCCTGAATTCTCGGCATGCCGCGCCAGCACGCGGAAACGCACGTGCATGGTCTCCGCCACGCGAATCGCGCCCAGGCCGACGCTGTAAGGCGTGAGTCCAAGCTGCGAATGAGTCAGATCGAATTCGCCGCTGGCAGTCAGCGACTCGGGATCGAGCGTCAGAGACATGGGCACCACCACGGTAGCGACGTGATCGCGAACCGTGATCGACAGGGTCGCCGTCCAGTGATCGCCGTCGTTGGTGAGCGGTCCCGATTGCAGGCGAACGATCGGAAAGTGCGTGCCATCGAGCAGCTTGTCGCCGAGCATGTGCTCGCGCGTACCCTCGATGCTCGCCGGATCGATCGTCGCCTTGAAATCCTCGCCCTGCTCGGCGCGCAACGCGGTCTCATCGATCGACAATGCCGCGACCGGAAACTGGAGCGTAAAGGTCGTGTTGGTGATGTCCTTCGGCACCACCACCTCGCCCGATAATTGACGTACCCGCAGCACGTGGTTGTGTCCGAGCCGGGCCATGCGGCCATCCCGGTAAACCAGTATCAGAACCTGCGAGGCCTGATCGTCGACGCGATAGTGATCGATGCGCTCGGGCACGATCACCGGCGCGGGCGGTGCTGCCGGCGGTGGCGGCGGCGGTGGTGGCGGAGGCGTCCGACACGCACTGAGCGCCAGCACGCCAGCCAGCAGCAGCCAGCGGCCAGCAGAACGCGTGAACATCATTTAGTCGAACGACGCGCGGGCCGGCGTGGCCGCGTAACTCGCTTCGGTCGCCGCTGCACGCGCCGGCGCGCGGACTTGCCGCGGGCCGCGGTCTTGGCCTTGGCGCGCGCAGTCGTGCGTTTCACGGCCCGCTTGACTGCCCGCTGCCTGGGTTTTGCGCCACCCGCGTGGGTACCCGCCGCGCGGCGCTTCGGTTGCGGCGCGGCTTTTTTGCGCGCGACTTTCTTTGCCGCAGCTTTTTTAGCCACGGCTTTCGCGGCTTTCTTAGCCGGGAGTTTCTTCTTCGGCGCTCTGTTCTGCGGCGGCTCTTCGCCCCGCAACTGCGCGACGATGGCAGGATTCTCCAGCGTCGAGATGTCCTGCGAGATTTCCTCGCCGCGTGCGATCGAGCGCAGCAGTCGCCGCATGATCTTGCCGGAGCGGGTTTTGGGCAGGCTGTCGGCGAAACGGATGTCATCCGGCTTGGCGATGGGGCTGAGCTGCTGTGCCACCCATTGACGCAGCTCGCTGGTCAGCGCGGCGGCATCGGACGTGGGACGCGGTCCACGGCAGACCACGTACGCGAACACGGATTCGCCCTTGATGTCGTGGGGTCGTCCCACCACCGCGGCCTCGGCCACCTTGGGATGCGCCACCAGCGCCGATTCGATCTCCATGGTGCCCAGGCGATGCCCGGCGACGTTCAGCACATCATCGATGCGGCCGACGATCCAGAAGTAACCGTCCGCATCGCGATTGGCGCCATCACCGGCGACGTAGAAGCGGTTCTGGAATTTATGCCAGTAAGTACTCAGGTAGCGTTCGTTGTCGCCCCAGATGGTGCGCGCCAGTGAAGGCCACGGTTTGCGGATCACGAGATAGCCGCCTGCACCGGCCTTGGTCACCGACTCGCCCTGGTCGTCGACGATGTCGGCGAGAATCCCCGGCAGTGGCAGTGTGCACGAGCCGGGCTTGGTGACCGTGACACCCGGCAGCGGCGCTATCAGGATGGCGCCGGTCTCCGTCTGCCACCAGGTATCGACGATCGGACAGCGCTCGCGGCCGATCACCCGGTGGTACCACATCCAGGCCTCGGGATTGATCGGCTCGCCGACACTGCCGAGCAGCCGCAGCCGGGAAAGATCGTACTTTGCCGGGACCGCGTCACCGAGCTTCATCAGCGCGCGTATCGCCGTGGGGGCGGTGTAGAAAATGGTGACGCCATGCGTCTGGCAGAGCTTCCAGAAGCGCCCGCCGTCAGGATACGTCGGCGCGCCTTCGTACAGCAGCAGGGTGGCGCCCGCGGCCAGCGGGCCGTAGGCGACATAGGTGTGCCCCGTCACCCAGCCGACATCAGCCGTGCACCAGAACACATCCTCATCGCGCAGATCGAATACCCACTCGAAGGTGAGCCGCGCATTGAGCAGGTAGCCGCCGCTGGCGTGCTGAATGCCTTTCGGTTTGCCGGTGGAACCCGAGGTGTACAACAGGTACAGCGGATGCTCGGCGCTGAGCCACTCAGGCTCGCAATCGGGCGCTGCCGTTTCAAGCAGTTCGTGCCACCAGTGGTCCCGGTGCGCATCCATGTCCACGGGCGCGCCGGTGCGCTTCAGCACCACCACGGAAGTAATGGTGGGGCATCCCTGCGATAGCGCCTGATCGACCGCGCTCTTGAGCCCGACGATCTGTCCGCCGCGCCAGCCGCCATCGGCCGTGATGACCAGCGTTGCGCCGGCATCCTCGATGCGGTCGCGCAGCGACACGGCAGAGAAGCCTGCAAACACCACCGAGTGAATGGCGCCGATGCGCGCGCAGGCCTGCATCGCGACGATGGTCTCGGGTACCAGCGGCATGTAGATGACGATGCGATCGCCGCGACGGGCGCCGAGGCCCTTGAGCACGTTGGCGAAGCGGCAGACCTGGGCGTGCAGTTCGCGGTAGCTGAGCGTGCGCGTGTCGCCGGGCTCGCCCTCGAAAATGATCGCGCGCTTGTCACCGCGATCCGCCAGGTGCGCGTCCAGGCAGTTGTATGAGACGTTCAGCTCGCCATCGTTGAACCAGCGATAGTTGGGCGCCTCGCTTTCATCGAGCGTCTGCGTGAACGGCCGATGCCAGTGCAGGTGGGTACGCGCCAGGTCGGCCCAGAAACCGGTGTAATCCTCTGCGGCCCGCCGGTGCATGGCCGCCAGGTCGGCCGGCTTGATGCGCGCGCGGGCCGTGAACGCCGGAGCCGGGGCGAAGCTGCGCTTCTCGCGCAGCGCCGATTCGATGTCCGTGGCTGCTTTCTTTTGCGCTGTCACCGACCGCCCCACCCGGTTGTCCGTCTGTTCGATCCGAAGGATACCTCAAAGGCCGCGAATGCAAATCGTGGCGTCCGCCTACACGCCGCGAGTCGATTTGCGCGCTAGAATCTATCCCCATCGCCCGTCCGGGCTTGGATACCAGGGGGATAAGACGATGTCGGACCACGTTTCGCGCCGCGATGCCTTGAAGAAAGTCGTGCTGATGCTGGGAGCGGTGGCTATCGCCCGCCCTGGCCAGATTGTTCACGCCGCTGATCTGCCGCACCTGGATCCGGCTGATCCCACCGCGAAGTCGCTCGGCTACACGCCTGATGCCAAGAGCATCGATGCCAAGGCATTCCCGCAGTACAAGGCCGGTTCAGCCTGCAACAACTGCCTGCAGTTCCAGGGCAAGGCCGGCGACGCCTGGGGCCCCTGCGCCATATTTGCGGGCAAGCAGGTCAATGCCAACGGCTGGTGCCAGGTCTACGTCAAGAAGGCCTGATCAGTTCCAATCGCTGCTCGCCGCCCGGCTGAGTCGTTCAGCCTGACGGCGCAGCAGCATGCCGAAGCCCTGGGCCTCACAGAATGTCTCGATCAGGGCGAGGTCCGGCACCCGGCGGCGCAGATCCGCCTGGCTCGCCTGCATGGGCACATTGCAAACGATTCTCGTTAGCGAACGCGCCAGGTAGGCCGCCTCGCGGTGCGTGCGCAATCGCGCCGGCAAGCCCGAGGCGCCGCGCATCGGCAACAGCGCCACCGCATCCAGCCGCTCGAACAGCTCCTCGAGCGAGGCGCAATGGTTCATCAGCAGCGCGGCCGTCTTCGCGCCCACGCCCGGCACCCCGGGCACGTTATCGACGCTGTCGCCCCGAAGCGCGAGATAGTCGGCCATGCGTTCGGGCACGACACCGAAGCGCGCCGCGATCTGCTCATAGCGATATTCGGCCGCATCGCTGTAGTCCCAGAAAACATCCTCCGGCCCGATCAGCTGGGCCAGGTCTTTGTCGCGCGAGACTACCGTGACGGGCAGGCCCTCGGCGCGGCACAGTGCCGCCAGGGTGCCGATCAAATCGTCGGCCTCGTACTCCTCATCGGCGAATTCCGCGATCCCGAGGTGGCGGCAGTATTCGCGGCAGAGTGCCACCTGGCGCGCGAGCTCGGGCGGCGCGGGGTCGCGATTGGCTTTATAGGCGGGGTAGAGCGTGTTGCGAAAGCAGCGTCCGTGGCTGGCGTCGAAGGCGACCGCGACATAGTCGGGCTGTTTGCGCTCGAGCAGATCACTCAGGAAACGCGCAAAGCCGTAGAGCGCATGCGTCGGCTGGCCATCGGCATCGGCCAGATCGGGCGGCAGGGAAAACCAGGCTCGGAAGATGTAGACCGAAGCGTCGATCAGGTAAACCACTGACCCGGCCGGCTTCAGGCGCGCCAGCGTGCGATACGGGCGTGCAGCGGGCTGCTGCGCGGGAAATGCGCCAGCAGGTATTCCATCTGATCGGCCAGCACACGCCGTCCCTTCAGAAAGATGTACTCGGCATAGGTCGGCGTGAACGGCACCGCGATCAACTGCATCTTGGCCTGCTCGGGTGTACGCCATGCCTTCTCGTTGTTGCAGCGTCGGCAGGCGGTCACGACATTGGTCCACACGTCGTGACCACCCTGGCTGAAGGGACGCACGTGATCGCGCGACAGCTCGCGGCTCGGGAAGCGGTGGGAGCAGTACATGCACATGTAAGCGTCGCGCCGGAACAGCGTTTCGTTGTTCAGCGGCGGCACATAGTCGTGGCGCGTGTTGCCCGGATTACCGGTGTGTCCCAGGGTCGCGACGATGGAGCTGACTTCGAGCACGGTCCGGTGTCCGCTGCGGGCGTTGACGCCGCCGTAGAGACGGTAGAGCAATGAGCCGCAGGTATAGGCGATCTGCTCCTGGTGGTAGAGCCGGGCGGCCTCGCGATAATCCACCCATTCCAGTGGCATACCGGCAACGTCCGTCCGGAGCACCATCTGAGACAAACCGTGCCCTGACGATGCCGCCACCAGCTCGAATTCGGAATCGTGTTGCATGGAGCCAACGCTCATGATCTGTAAGATACGGCAGGGTTGTGCGAGAATTCAACGACTAGGGTCTCAACGGTCTCGACAAACATCCCCGGGGCGCTCGCCAATGGGCCTGCGCACTCGTCCCGCCCGCCAGCGGCCAAAGTGAGGAGAACGATATGCCGGTCACGATCGGTGCGCTCCGTGAGCGCGCGCCCGGAGAGACGCGCGTCAGCATGGTCCCGGAGATTGCCGATAAACTGGCCGCGGCTGGCGTGCGTGTGCTGCTCGAACGCGATGCGGGCACCAGCGCTCAATTTCCCGATTCCGCCTACAAAAAGGTCGAATGGGCCGACAGCGCCGAGGCGGTGCTGGCCGCGGCCGACGTGCTGCTGACGGTGCAGCCCCTGACCGTTGAACAGATTGGGGGACTCAAGAGCGGTGCCGTGGTCGTGGGCTTCATGCAGCCGCATTCGCATGTTCCCGAGGTTACTGCACTGCGCGACCGGCAGATCACCAGCTTTGCCATGGAACTGGTGCCGCGCATTTCGCGCGCCCAGTCGATGGACGCACTGTCCTCGCAGGCTGCGGTAGCGGGCTACAAAGCCGTGCTGATTGCCGCCGACACACTCGACCGTTTCCTGCCCATGCTGACGACGGCCGCCGGCACCATTCGTCCGGCACAGGTGCTGATCGTCGGCGTGGGGGTCGCCGGACTGCAGGCGATCGCCACCGCCCGGCGCCTGGGCGCGGTGGTCGAGGCCTACGATGTTCGCAGTGCCACCAAGGAACAGGTCAAATCGCTGGGTGCGAAATTCGTCGAGACCGGCGTCTCGGCCGAAGGCTCGGGCGGCTACGCGCGCGAGCTCACCGAGGATGAGAAGCGCAAGCAGCAGGAAGTCCTCGATTCGCGCATCGCGGTCGCCGATGCGGTCATCACCACCGCCTCGGTTCCGGGCCGCCGCGCGCCGCGGATCGTGTCGCGCGCGGCAGTGGAGCGCATGAAACCCGGCAGCGTCATCGTCGATATCGCCGCCGAGTCCGGCGGTAACTGCGAACTCACGCAGGCCGGTCAGACGGTGGTGCATCAGGGTGTCCGGATCGTGGGTCCCGTGAACCTGGCGGCGCAGCTGGCGTTTCATGCCAGCGAAATGTACGCCCGCAATCTTTACAACTTCTTGAAGAGCGCGATTACAAAGGACGGATCGCTCGCGATCGATTGGCAGGACGAGGTATTCGCGCAGTCCTGCCTGACGCACGCGGGCGCCATCAAACACGAACCGACGCTTAAGCTGGTGGAGGCATCATGACCGGGATCGTCGCGCTGTATATCTTCATGCTGGCCGCATTCACCGGTTACGAGGTGATTGCGAAGGTGCCCGTCATCCTGCACACGCCGCTGATGTCGGGCTCCAACTTCGTGCACGGCATCGTGCTCGTGGGCGCGATGGTCGCGCTCGGGGCGGCCACATCGCCGCTCGAGAAGACCATCGGCTTCATCGGTGTGCTGCTGGCGGCCGGCAACGCGGTCGGCGGTTATGCGGTCACGGAGCGCATGCTCGAGATGTTCAAGGCCAGCGGCGCCCGCAGAAGCGGCGGAGCCAAGGGGAGCCACTGATGCCTGACTACCTCAACGCCGCAGCACTGATCCAGGCCAGCTACCTGGTCACTGCGTTCCTCTTCATCATGGGTCTGAAGCGGATGAGCTCGCCGGTCACGGCGCGCAGCGGCATCCTCTGGGCCGGCGCCGGCATGCTGGTCGCGACGCTGGCGACTTTCTTCTATCCCGGCATGAGCAACTATCCGCTGATCATCATCGCGGTGGCGATCGGCGGGGCGATCGCATGGATCAGCGGCCGGCGCGTCGCCATGACCGACATGCCGCAGATGATCGCGCTCTACAACGGCATGGGCGGCGGCGCGGCCGCGGCCATCGCCGCGGTCGAGCTGTATCGCGGTGGCGAGATGTCGCATACGGAAGCGACCCTCGCCGTGGTCGGCGCCATCATCGGCGCGATCTCCTTCAGCGGCAGCCTGATCGCGTTCGCGAAGCTGCAAGGACTGATCCGCAAGGCGCTGCGCTTCGGCGGCCAGCAGGTGTTGAATCTGCTGCTGCTTGCCGGCGCCATCGTCTGTGCCGCGATGATTGCCTCCGGTATCAACGCGTCGCCAGCGGTGATCACCGGTCTGTTCGCACTCGCGCTGCTGCTGGGCCTGTCGATGACGCTGCCGATCGGCGGCGCCGACATGCCCGTGGTGATCTCCCTCTACAACGCGCTGACCGGACTGGCGGTGGCGTTCGAGGGATTCGTGCTCGGCAATGCCGCGATGATCATCGCTGGCACCGTGGTCGGCTCGGCCGGCACTCTGCTGACCCAGTTGATGGCGCGCGCCATGAATCGCTCGCTCGGCAATGTGCTGTTCTCAGGATTCGGCGACACCGGCGGCACGGCGGCACAGGGCACGGTCACCGGCAGCATGAAATCGATCGATGCCGCCGACGTCGGCGTCATGATGGCTTTTGCGCAGAAGGTCATCATCGTCCCGGGCTATGGCATGGCTGTGGCACAGGCGCAGCACAAGGTGTGGGAGTTGTCCCAGCTGCTGATCGATCGCGGCGTCACCGTCCGCTTTGCCATCCATCCGGTGGCCGGCCGCATGCCCGGGCACATGAACGTGCTGCTCGCGGAAGCCGGTGTTCCTTACGATCTGATCGCCGATCTGGAAGAAGTGAATTCAGAGTTCGAGACCGCCGATGTGGCACTGATCATCGGCGCCAACGACGTCGTCAACCCGGTGGCGCGCAACGACAAATCCAGCCCGATCTACGGCATGCCGATTCTGAATGCGGACAAGGCCAAGAACACCATCGTCATCAAGCGCGGACAGGGCGCGGGCTTCTCGGGCATCGAGAACGCGCTGTTCTACCTGGACAATACGCGCATGTTGTACGGCGACGGCCAGGCGGCCGTGTCGCAGCTGATCGCCGCCGTCAAGGCGGCCTAGTACCCGTCCACGGCTAACGTGCGCGCGGGGCGCGCTCGGGTGGCGGCCGCTGTCCGCCGCCGCGTTCGAGTCGCAGCTGACGCTGCCGCTGCAGCATCTCCGATCGTTCCCGTGGCGTGGCATTGAGCCAGCGCTCGCGCAGCTGCGCGCGCTGCGCAGGCGGCAACATCGAGTACGCGTGGAAATTCTGTCGCACGGCCTGCTGCTGCTGCGGCGAGAGTTGCTGGAAGCGTTGCCAGCGCTGCCGGATGATGGCCTGCTGTCCGGGCGGCAACTGCTGCCAGGTCTGAAACCGCCCGCGTGCATCGAGACGCTGCTGTGGCGTCATCGACAACCAGCGTTGGGCGCCGGTGGCCAGTGTCTGCTGACGGTCCGGGGGCAAGCTCGACCACTGTGGCGCGAACTTTCCGAGCGCCTGCTGCTGCGGCGGCGACAACGACGACCACGACACACCGGGCGCTGCCGGCGGCGATCCCGGCGGCTGTCCCGGCTCGCCAGCTGCGGCCTGTAAGCCGACCAGCAGCAGTATCGCGAACAGCAGGTAGCGGCAATTCACGGCGGCGCTACCGTTTTGCCGGCGTCCGACGGGGGATCGACGGGTGCGGGATGACTGGCTGGCGGCGAATTCGCTGCTGGAGAAGCGGCGTTATTGCCCGGGGTCGCGTTGTTACCGGAAGCGTTATTGCCGGGTGCGCCATTGCCGGGAGCGGCGCGCCGCGCGACCTTGTCGATGTCCGTGCGCGCCAGGTAGTCATGCCAGTCCTTGTCCTCGGAGTCCACGGAGCCCAGAAACTCCAAAAATCCATCGTCGGGCTGTTCGGTGGCCCGCGTTGCTGAAGTCACCGTGATTCCGATCAACAGGGTTCCGAGCAGCGCTATGCCGCGCCTCACGTACCGATTGCAGGCGCGCTCCCGCCTTTCGCTTCGCTGGCCGCCCATTCGTAGAAATCGTAATCCACATCCTCGTCACGGCCTAGCTGCACCAGCTGCACAGCATCACTGTCCGCGAGCATCTCCAGATCTTCCGGGCCGGCAGTCGCCAATACATTGGCCCCCGGGCTTTCGCCGCGCGGTCCCACCATGAAAAGCACCGCCAGGGTGGCCGCCGCCAGCGCGCCGGCACCGGCCGGAACCCAGCGTCGCAGGGAACCCGCGTACCAGGGCGGGCGGGCGGCCAGGGCCGCGTGGCGCGCCCGCGTAAGCCGCGAACGCGTATGGGCCGGCAGGCCTTCGACACTGTCGCGCAGCAATTCCCGTGCACGCCGCTCGAACGCCGCGGCACCCTGATCGAGCGCATCGTCGAACCCGTCACTCCGGTTGTCGGTTCCGGATGTCATATAGCGAAGTCTCCCAGCTTCGTGCGCAGCGCCTGCAGCGCGCGAAAGTAATGTGTTTTTACGCTCCCCTGCGAGCATTTCATGGCCGCCGCGGTTTCCGCCACATCGAGACCTTCGATATTGCGCAGCAGAAACGCCTGGCGTTGCCGCCCCGGCAGTTCGGTCAATGCCAGCTCCAGCGCCTGTACCATCTGGTCCGACTCGATCTGCGCGGCTGGGGTCGGGTCCGCAGCGGGCGCCTGATCGATCGGATCGGGCATTTCTTCCTCGGCGTCTTCTCCACGCCAGGGCATGACGCTCATGACTCTTTGCCTGACGATACGCCGGCGTTGGACGTCGCGAATGCGATTTTCCAGAATGCGGTAAAAAAGCGGGCGCCATTCCGGGGCCGGTCGCGAGGCATAGCGGTGGGCCAGCTGCATCATGGCGTCCTGGACGACGTCGAGCGCATCCGCCTCATGGCGCAGCGCAATCTGTGCGATCCTGAATGCCTTCCGTTCCACCTCGGCCAGAAAGGTTTCGAGGGCGCGCGCACCATCCTGGGCCGAATCACGCAAGTGAGCTTTCCCGAGAGGGAGCAGATCGGATGTCTGTGATCCAAGATTAGCAAACGCGAGCATTTGCGGGGCACCGGCACATATAGAGGACTTGGGCTCACACGCAGAACGGCGCATAAATGGGTTTGGTTGACAGCGATTCGCGTCGGCGGAAGGTCACGGAAATCATCCACTTATTTGACGCTTGTCAAAACACTGTCACGGTCCGCCCGCGCCAGCTGCCCACCGCGCCCGCTCCCGGAACTCAAAGCATTGATCCTGAAAGGAAATGCTGTTTGGTCATATTTTCATCAAACTGACATGAAAGCCGTAAAACACCGGTGATTTTGCGCGTGCAACCTGAGCTGTCCACAGACTTATCCACAGTGATTGTGGACAAAACCACGGCGCCGGAGGCGGCCGTGCTGCGGGTCGCCATCGATATGCCGCGAGCCACGCTGTTCGATTACCTGCCGCCGCCCGGCTTGCGGGCGTCGCAGGTACCGCTGGGCGTGCGGGTAAGGGCGCCGATCGGCAGTCGCGACAGCGTCGGGGTGGTGGTGGAGCACGCCGATCGCGCGACCGTCGGGGCGGATCGGCTCAAGGCCATCCGCCTCCTTATCGACGATACGCCGCTGTTCGACGAGCCGCTGCTGCGGCTGCTGCGCTGGACTGCGCAGTACTACCACCACCCGCTCGGAGAGGTCATAGCCGCCGCCCTGCCTAAATCCCTCCGGGAAGGGGCGGCCGCCCTGCCGCAGCAGGAGTACTGGTGCATTCGGGACAGCGCGCCCGCGGCGGTCGAAGCGGCGCTGGATGCGCTGGGCCGCGCGCCGCAACAACGCACGCTGTTCTCCCTGCTGGCCGCGCACCCCGGTGGTCTTGCGGCGGCCCGGATCGCATCGCTGCTGCCAAACTGGCGGACCGCGGCCCGGGCACTGCAGACGCGCGGCCTCATCGAACCCTACCAGGCGCCGGATGAGTCCCCGACGGAAGGCCCTGCCCGATCCGATGCAGGCATGGATGAGCCGCCGGTGCTTTCCGGCGCGCAGCGTGAGGCCGTGGCTCGCATCGACGCCGCGGCAGGCTCCTTTGCACCCTTCGTGCTTCAGGGCGCCACCGGCAGCGGCAAGAGCGAGGTCTATCTGCAGTGCGCTGCACGCACGCTGGCCCGCGGCGACAGCGTGCTGGTGCTGGTGCCCGAGATTGCCCTGACACCGCAGCTGGTCGGGCGATTCCAGCGGCGCCTGCCCGGCACGATCGCGGTGCTGCACTCCGGGCTCACCGACGGCGAACGGCTGGCGGCCTGGCGCAGCGCGCACTCGGGCCGGGCGCGCATCGTTCTCGGCACGCGCTCAGCCGTGTTCGCGCCGGTTCATCGACTGGGGCTGATCGTGGTTGACGAAGAACACGACAGTTCCTACAAGCAGCATGAGAGCGGCTGCCGCTACTCGGCGCGCGACCTCTGCGTCGCGCGCGCCGACCAGGCGCAAGTGCCGGTGGTACTCGGCTCGGCCACGCCGGCTTTCGAGACGCTGCATAACCTCGAGCGCGGCCGCTACCAGGGGCTGGCGCTGCCTCGTCGCGACGATCAGCCCGAGGCGCCTCGACTCGCGCTCATCGACATGCGCGCCCACGCGGTCAGCGCTGGGTTGGCCAATCCGGTGGTCGACGCACTGCGGCGGCACCTTGGCGCCGGTGCGCAGGTACTGGTCTTCATCAATCGCCGCGGCTACGCGCCAACGCTGCTGTGCACGGTCTGCGGCTGGATCGCCCCCTGTAAGCAATGTGACGCGCGGCTGACGGTTCACCGGGGTGCGGCCGAGCTGCGCTGCCATCACTGCGGCGCGGTTGAGCCGCTGCCGGAGCGTTGCCAGCGCTGCGGCTTCGCGGTTAAACCGGTGGGCCAGGGCACGGAGCGGGTCGAAGAGACGTTGCAGAAGCTGTTTCCGGGCGAAGCACTGATCCGCCTGGATCGCGATACGGCCACCAGTTCGGCGGAACTCGAGGCGCGCATGCAGCAGGTTAGCAGCGGGCAGGCCCGCATACTCGTGGGGACGCAGATGGTCACCAAGGGACATCATTTCCCGGGAATCTCGCTGGCGGTGGTGCTCAATGCCGACCAGGGCCTTTTCAGCACCGACTTTCGGGCCGCCGAGCGCCTGGCGCAGACCATCGTGCAGGTCGCCGGCCGCGCCGGACGCCAGCACTCGCGCGGCGAGGTTCTGATCCAGACCGAGTATCCCGATCACCCGCTGCTGCAAAGCCTGATCGTGGGTGGTTACGAGGGCTTCGCGGCCACGGCACTGCGCGAACGCGAGGCCGCGCAGTGGCCGCCCTATGGCCGCCTGGCACTGCTGCGAGCCTCGGCCGTCACGGCCGCGGCGGCGCTCGACTTCCTGAATGCGGCCCGCGCCGTGGCGCCGGCCATGAGCGGCGTACGGGTGCTGGGCCCGGTCGCTGCGGCGATGGCGCGCCGCGCCGGGCGGCACTATGCGCAGCTGCTGCTCGACAGCCGTGAGCGCGGCCCGCTGCATCGCCTGCTCGATCAGTGGATGCCGCTCGTCGCCGAGCTGCCGCAGGCAAGGCGCGTGCGCTTCGCGCTCGACGTCGATCCTATCGACACGCAGTAACCCAACCCGCTGCGGTAGACTCGCCGGCCGATTTGCTGCGAGGAAAACTGGGAGTGAAAGAGGAGCTCGAGCGACTCATCGCGCAGGCCGTCCAGTCGCTGGTCGGTTCGGTGCTGCCGCAGCCGATCGATCCCGGCTCGATCAGCGTCGAGCGCACCCGCGATGCCACTCACGGCGACTATGCCAGCAGCATCGCGTTGAAACTGGCGCGCGCGGCCCGCAAGCCGCCGCGCGAGATCGCCGAGGCGATAGTCGCAGCGTTGCCGCCGAGTCCGCTGCTGACGCGCGCCGAAGTCGCCGGCGCCGGATTCATCAACTTTCACCTCGCCCGGAGTGCCCAGAGCGCGGTACTGGCACAGGTGCTGGACCTGGCAGGCCGCTACGGCGAGAGCACCGTCGGTCGCGGCGATAAGATCCTGCTCGAATTCGTCTCGGCCAATCCGACCGGTCCGCTGCATGTCGGCCACGGACGGCAGGCGGCCTATGGCGCCACGCTGGCCAACCTGCTGCGCGCGGTCGGCTACGAGGTCGCGCGCGAGTACTACATCAACGATGCCGGCCGGCAGATGGACATCCTGACTGTCAGCACCTGGGTGCGCTACCTGGAACGATGCGGCGAATCCGTTCCCTTCCCTTCCAATGGCTATCGTGGCGATTACGTGCATGCCATCGCGGCGCGGCTGTTCGAGCGCCGCGGCCGCGAATTGGCGCGTACTGCCGCGGAAGTGAGTTCGCAGCTGCCGCCCGATGCGCCCGAAGGTGACAAGGAGCAGCATATCGATGCGCTGATCGCGCGCATGCGCTCGCTGCTGGGAGCAGCAGGCGTCGATGTGGTGCTCGAGCTGTCGCTGGCGGCGATGCTCGGTGACATCCGCGAGGATCTGGCCGCCTTCGGCGTGGAATTCGATCGTTGGTACTCCGAACGCGAGCTGGTGCAGAGCGGCGCGGTCGAGCACGCGCTGGAGAAGCTCGGGGCGCACGACCAGCTGTATCGCAAGGATGGCGCCATCTGGTTCCGGGCCAGCCACTTCGGTGATGACGAGGATCGGGTGCTGGTGCGCGCGAACGGTCAGCGCACTTATTTCGCGCCCGATATCGCCTACCACCTGCAGAAGCGCGAGCGCGGCTTCGCACGCCTGATCGATGTGCTGGGCGCGGATCATCATGGCTACGTCGCGCGCATCCGCGGCGCGCTCACCGCCATGGGCGAGCCGGGCGATTGCCTGGAGGCATGCCTGATCCAGTTCGTGAGCCTGTTCCGCGCGGGCCAGAAAATTCCGATGGGCAAGCGCGAGGCGCAGTTCGTCACGCTGCGGCAACTGCGCGAGGAGGTGGGCAATGATGCCTGCCGGCTGTTCTACCTGATGCGCAGCCACGACCAGCCGCTGGACTTCGATCTGGAACTGGCCAAATCGCGCAGCAACGAGAATCCGGTGTACTACCTGCAGTACGCACACGCGCGCGTGTGCAGCGTGCGACGACAACTCGAGGCGCGCGGTCTTAATTTCGATCAGGCGCTGGCGCTGCAGAGCCTCGGGCGCCTGGAATCGGCGCATGAACAGGCGGCCCTCACAGCCCTGGCGCGTTATCCGGAAGTGCTGCGGCAGGCCGCCGCAGCGCGCGCGCCGCATGCGCTGGTGCATCACCTGCGCGAACTCGCGACGGCCTTCCACAGCTGGTACAACGCCGCCACATTCATCGTCGAGGAAGCGGACCTGCGCAATGCGCGGCTAGCACTGGCTTTCAGCGTGCAGCAGGTGCTGGCCAACGGGCTGGCGCTGCTCGGTGTCTCGGCACCGGAGACCATGTGAGCGGCAAGCGGCTGACCACGCGTGACTACAAACGCGCGCGCCACGGCCAGTTCGACTTCGATTTCGCGCGCTGGAAGGACCTGGGGCTGGGCCTGGCCGTGGGACTATGCGTGGCCGGGGTCGTGTACGTATCCGATCATCGCGCGCCCGAGGCACCGCCGGCCGAGCATCCCGTGCCGCGCCGTGCGAGCGCCGATGCGGCGTCGGCCAGTACCGGCGCGGCGGGCACCGATGCCGCCGCCACCGATGGCACCAGCCCGGCGGAAGCGAAGTACGATTTCTACCATATGCTGCCGAAGTTCGAGGTGGTGGTACCCGAGAAGGAACGCGGTACGCCGCTGGCGCCCGCGGCACAGATCGATCGGCCGGGCGTGTACTTTCTGCAGGCTGGGTCTTTTCGCGACGTCAACGTTGCCGAGCGCATTCGGGCACAGCTGGGCAAGCTCGGCATCGAGGCCACCGTGCAGCGCGTGGCCGTCGATGCCGATGTCTGGCACCGAGTGCGCATCGGACCGATCCGCGATCTCGCCAAGCTCAACCGCCTGCGGGCGCAGCTGCGGCAGAGCGAGCTCGATGCGCTGGTGATTCGCGTCGACGACTAGCAGTGAGACTGCGCGGTCACGCCGATTTGGGGACGTTGAATTCCGCCCGCGTGCCCTGGAACTCCGGCAGCGCCTCGCAGCGCCCCGCCAGTGCGCGCAGCGCCGGGTACGGGGCCGTCTGCGCGTTCAGCCCCAGAGCCTCGGTCAGGAAGGTGAAGGCGCAGACCGTGGTGACATCAGCCTGTGTCAGCTGCTCGCCGATGAGCCAGCGGCCCGAGCCACGCTCGCTGGCGTGACGTTCCAGTTCCGCAAGGCCGCCATGCATTTGCGTGCGGCAACGGGCCAGCCAGGGTTCATGGCGTTTTTCGGGTGGGCGGAAGGCGCGCTCGTAGACCTGCTCACGCGCCTTGTCGGCCGCGCCCACGGCGATCGCCATCAGTTTCAGCGCCATGCGGCGTTCACGGCCCACACGCGGCAGCAGCGCGCGCTGCGGGCCGACCAGCTCGTCGAGGTAATCCAGCAGCGCATGTGAGTCCAGCAGCACTTCGCCGTCGTCGAGCACCAGCGTCGGCACGCGCACCAGCGGGTTGTACTGGCGGATATGTTCGAAGTCCGCACCGATTGACCAGTCGCCGTGCTCGAAAGCAATGCCGCACAGTTTCAGGCTCACCGCGACCCGCCGCACGTACGGCGAGTCGTACATGCCGATCAGCAGCATCGGCCGCGCGCCTCACTCATCGACGGCGTGCCCGATCTCGATGCCCAGCGAACGCAATTTGCGATACAGGTGCGTGCGTTCCATGTCGACGCGCTTGGCCAGCAGGCCAACCTTGCCATTGCAGAGCATGAGCTGCTGCTGCAGGTAGGCGCGCTCGAAATGCTCGCGCGCCTCGCGCAGCGGCAGTGCCAGCAGATCGTGCTTCACCAGCGGCTCATCGGCAGGCGTTTGAGCCGAGAGTTCCCGTTCGACTTCTTCCAGCGCGATTTCCTCGCCGCCGGCATTGAGCAGGAAGCGGCGCGTGAGATTGCGCAATTCGCGCACATTGTCGGGCCAGGGATAGTTGCGCAGCCGGTTCTGCGCGGCCACGCTGAAGCGCCGGAAGCGCAGACCCTCGGTTTCGGTGAGCGTGTCCACATAATGGCGCAGCAGCTCGGGCACATCCTCGGCGTAGTCGCGCAATGCCGGCACGCGCACCAGCAGCACCGACAGCTGCGCATACAGATCGCGGCGGAACTCCTCCGATACCACGCGACTGACGATGCCCGGCCGGGCCGAAGTAACGATGCGTGTCTCAACGGCGATCGAATCCCCGCTGCCGCTGGCAGTGGTGAAGCGGCCGCTCTCGAGTACGCCGCTGAGCAGCCGTTGCGTCGCCTGGGGCACATCTTCCACATCGCCGAGGAACAGCGTGCCTTTGCGCGCCTGTTCGAACAGTCCCGCGGTCCCGCCCGGGGCGCCGCTGCCGAACAGTGTCGCCGCGGCGGTGTCCTCGCGCAGTGTGCGGCAATCGAGGGTGATGAACGGTCCGCCGGCCGTCGGCCCGGAGTGATGTACGAAGCGCGCCAGCGCCTCGCGATCGGTACCGGACTCGCCAAGCAGCAGCAACGGCGCGCTGTAGGCTGCAAGCCGTGTCAGCTCGCTGCGCAATTGCGCGATCGTGCGGCTGCGCCCGATGGGTGCCGAGCCGACGATCGCCCCGGCGCTGACGAATTTGCCGCTGGGGCGACGCGAGCGCGCATCGAGTGCGCGTTCGACCGTGCGCAGCAGCTTCGCCAGCGACAGCGGCTTCTCGACAAAATCGTAGGCGCCCAGTCGGGTCGCCTCGACCGCGGTTTCGACGGTGCCGTGTCCGGACATCATCACCACCGGGCAACCATCGGCCGGCTCGGCAGACCATTCGCGCAGCAGCGTGATGCCGTCGGTGTCGGGCATCCAGATATCGAGCAGCACCAGGTCGGGTGACTGGCGCGCGCGCGCCGTCCGGGCCTGGCCCGCGTCGGCCGCGACTTCTACCTCGTATCCTTCTTCTGTCAGGATCTCCTGCAGCAGCCGCCGGATATCGGCCTCATCGTCCACGACCAGGATTTTGCCGGCACTCATGCGCGTTCCCTCCGCAGCTCCACGCGTCGTTCTCCCCCCGCTGACAGCGACCGGTCCTGGTCGCTGACTGGCAGTAACACCAGTATCTTCGCGCCGCCCTCGGGTCGGTTTTCCGCCTCGATGCGCCCGCCGTGCTCTTCGACGATTCGTTTTACGATGGCCAGCCCCAGTCCGGTACCCCGCGGCTTGCCTGTGACATAGGGGTCGAACAGGCGGCCGAGCATCTCCTTACGGAATCCGGGACCGTTATCCGCCACACAGATTACAGCGGCAAGTGCCCCCTCTGCACGCTGTTGTCGCGTGCTGAGTTCGACGCAGCCATCGGCGACGCCCGCCAGGGCCTCGATGCCGTTGGTAATCAGATTGGCCAGCAACTGCCGCATCCGGCCCCGGTCGGCATAGATTTCCGGCAGCGTCGGGTCCAGATCGAGGCGGATTTCAGCTGCCGGGTCCTGCAAACGGTACAGCTCGGTCACCTCGGTCACGAGCTGATTGAGACTGAAATGGGCCAGGCGCATGTCCGGCGCGCGCGCGTATTCGGAGAACGCGTTGACCATCTGCTTCATGGCGTCGACCTGCTGCACGATGGTGTGCGTGGCGCGCTCGAGCACCTGGGCGTCCTCGGCATTCATGGCACCCAGCAGCTTGCGGCGCAGGCGTTCGGCCGAAAGTTGAATCGGGGTCAGCGGATTCTTGATCTCGTGCGCGAGGCGCCGCGCGACTTCGCCCCAGGCCGCATCGCGCTGCGCGGAAAGCAGCGCGGTGATGTCATCGAACACGATCACGACGCCGCCGTGTTCGCGTTCGTCCGGCAGCGGCGTACACGCCCAGAGCAGCACGCGTTCGCCGGCCTCGCCCGGCAGGATGAGCTGCTCGCGCCATTCGTCCCAGCCCGACTCCAGCCGCCCCCGCAGCTCGTCGAGAAACTTCAAAAAGCGCGCATTGCCGGTGGCGAACTGCGCCAGGTTGGCTGCCGACGTAGCGGCGCCGAAGTCGCCGCCGAGAATCGTCGCGGCCGATTGATTGGCGCTGTGCAGCTGCAGCGCGCGATCGGTGACGATGACGCCGGTGGACAGGCGCGAGAGGATGATCGACAGGCGCTCGCGTTCGCGCTCCACTGCCTGTCGGCTGCGCTTGGCCTCCTCGCTGGCACGGCGCAGGCGCTTGGTCATGTCATTGAATGAATGCACCAGGAAGCCCATTTCATCGCGAGACGGCAGGGGCAGGCGCGTATCGAAATCGCCCTTGCCGACCGCGCGGGTACCCGCGATCAGATCCTGCACCGGACGGGTCAGGCGCTGCGCGGAGAACACTGCGCCATAGACGGCGGCGAGCAGCGTCAGCAGCACCACCAGCGTCAGGGTGAGCCGAAAGCTGATCTTCAGCGGCTCGCGTACCGCCGACAGGTCGCCATACTGGGAAGAAGTGTGCTGCACGGCTTCGGCCAATGCCGAGAGTTCCTTCGGCACCTGGTAGTTGATCAGCAGGTAGCGGCGGGTGGTGTGTGCGGAGACGGCATCGGCGATCGGCGCGGCGGTCTCGATCGTGTACTGACCGTCCGCCTGCGGGTTGAGGCTCACATAGCTGCGTCCGGCGGCCACCTGCAGCGCCACATCGGGCGGCAGCGGCGCGGGCTGCTGCACCATGGGCGAATCGCTGCTGAGCGCGGCGGCACGCCCGGTGGCATCGTAGACGATGATCTCCCTGGCCTCGATCGATCGCCGCTCCTCATCGAGCCGCTGCAGCAGTTCCGGTCCGTGCAGCTCGCGCAGCGAGCGCGCCAGGCTCTCGGTGCGCCGCGCCTGCTCGCGCAGCCGCAGGTCCAGGGCCGAGCGCGACAGCACCAGCGCATCGGTCAGGCCCTGTTTGATCTCGACACGAAACCAGCTGTCGATGCCGCGGTTGATGAAGTCCAGCGAGAACAGGTAGACGATCAGCAGCGGCGCGATCACCAGGCCGCCGAACATCAAGACCGTGCGGACCGTCAGGCGGGAGCCGGGTGCGTGATCGCGATAATCGCGATAGAGCTGCCACAGCTTGCGCGTCAGCAGCACCATCAGGGCGACCACGCCCAGGATCGTCAGCAGCAATATCCAGGGCTGCCAGCGCGAGAACAGTGCCGAATTTTCCACGCTCGCCGCGAGCAGCATCAGCGCGGCGAGGCCGGCGGCGATCGCTACCGCCGTCAGCCCGCGCACGCCGAACAGCTTCAGAGCGTGAGTGTCCATATGTACCAGTCACTGTTGCGATGCCAGTCATCGCTCCAGAACATCAGTGCACGCATCGTGTCCGACAATCGGCCGCGGCGCACCCCCGCCCTTACAGCCACCTGCCACGGTCCCTCGCCGTGCAGCTGCGATTCCACCAGGATGGGCAGATTCTCCACGCGCCCGATCCGATCGAGCGCCTCTTCCAGCGTGGGAAAACTCTCCTGCTCGACACCCTGCTCGTCGCGCAGCACGTAGCGATCGGTCACGGCGTGATAGGTCAGTTCCCGCCGCAGCGTCATCTCCAGCACGCCCGCGTTCCACCACAGTCGCCGATGGCGCGTGACATTGCACTCCAGGTCGAATGCCAGTGTGACGCCATCCTGCAGAGCGCTGCGAATGCGCTCGTTGATTGGGTACTGTACATGCACGTTGAGCTGCAGGACGCCGCGGTCGATGACTGCAAAGGCCGAGCGAATCTGGAAATCGCCGTCGAGCGGCCCGGCCGAGGCCCAGAGTCGGGGAGCAGCGAGCCAGCAGAACAGCGCCAGGGCAGCTGTCAGAACGATGGAAATCTTGCGCATTTTGTAGAAGTCAGTCTGCCACTGTTGCGCTTAAGTCACTGTCAAGCAAGCATAATAGAAGCCATCGGTCAGCGCTTCAGCGCCTGGAAGCAACTGCACCCCCACCCGCGCCGCAGACCACGGCGGCAGCGGAGCCAGCGTCCCGGCATCCGTCAGCCGGGCGCCCGGCGTGGCCGCGAGCACAGCCTCGACCACCGCGTCGTTTTCGTCCGCCAGCAGCGAACAGGTCGAATACAGCAGTCGTCCCCCCGGTCGCAGCAGCGACAGGCAGCGCTCGAGCAGCCGCCGCTGCGTGGCCGCAAATCCCGGGATATCGCCTGGGCGGCGCAACAGCCGGATGTCCGGATGACGCCGCAGCACGCCAGTGCTCGAACAGGGCGCATCCAGCAGAATGCGATCGAAAGCGACGCCATCCCACCAATCGAGGTCGGTGCGCAGATCCGCTGCCACCAGCCGCGCCTGGCGCCGCAGCCGCGAGAGATTCTGGGAGATCAATTCTAGGCGGCCCGCATCGATGTCGACCGCCGTCAGCTCCAGGGGTTCCCCGGACGCCTCCAGCAAAGCACCGGTTTTGCCGCCCGGAGCCGCGCAGGCATCCAGCACCCGCTGGCCCGGAGCGACCTGCAGCAGCCCCGCGGCCAGCTGCGCGCCGGCATCCTGTACCGATACCAGGCCCTCGGCGAACCCGGGCAGATCGCCGACGGACCGCGGTGCATCCAGCACCAGCGCGGCAGCGGCCCAGGGAACGATCCGCGAGGCGATGCCATGCTGCTGCAGGCGTTCCAGGTAGGCGTCGCGCGTGGTTCGGGTCAGATCGATGCGCAGCGTCATGGGCGGATGTGCGTTGTCGGCTTCGATAATTTGTTGCCATAGCAACGGATATTGCTGCTGCAGCGCCTCGAGCAGCCAGGCCGGATGCGCCGATGCCGCCACGGGGTCCCGGCGCACGGCGGTCTGCAGTACCTCGCGCTCGCGCAGGTACCGGCGCAGCAACGCATTGACCATGGCCGCGGCGCGCGGCTGGCCCAGCACGCGGGCGGCGTCCACGGCGGAGGACACCGTGGCGGCGACCGGATTGCGCGAATGATCGAGCTGGTGGATTGCTGCCACGAGCAGGGTGCGCAGCACGGGCGCCAATGGCTTGCCCTGCAGCAGCCGCACGGCCAGGGGCTCGAGCGCCAGATACCAGCGCACGCTGCCGAGGGTCACGGCGCGCACGCTGGCACGCAGCGCCGGGCTCACCTCGAGCTGCTCGATCGCATCGTCGGCGCTGCGGCCATCCACGACGACTGCGCGCAGTGCCCGGGCTGTCGCCGCGAGCACCTCGGCCGCCGCACCCGAAGGCGTGCTCAAGTGAAGCGCGCGCTGGTGAGGGACTGACCGCGAATGAATTCGCCTGCTGGCAGTGCACGCCGCCCTTCGAGCTGCAGTCGCGTGACAGCAAGCACCCCCTGGCCGCAGAGCACCTCGATGCCCTCCGGGGTGCCGCCGATCACATCGCCTGGTGCCGCGCCGACGGCTGTGCGCGGCGTGGCGACATGTGCCTCCCAGAGGCGCAGCCGCTGACTGCCCCAGATCGTCTCGGCCACCGGCCAGGGATTGAAGGCCCGCACCTGGCGATCGATGGCGGCGGCGCTCTGTCCCCAGTCGATGCGAGCCTCGCGCTTGTCGATCTTGCGCGCGTAGGTGGCGCCCTCCCGGGGCTGCGGTTCGGCATGCACGCGACCCGCCTCGAGTGCATCCAGCGTCTCGAGCAGCAGCGCGGCACCCTGCCCGGCCAGCTGCGCCTGCAGTTGCGCGGCATCGATTCCCGCCGTGATCATCACGCGGCGCTGTGCCAGCATGGGACCCGTGTCGAGCCCCTGATCCAGCTGCATGATCGTCACCCCGGTCTGCGTGTCACCAGCCAGGAGGGCGCGCTGAATGGGAGCCGCGCCCCGCCAGCGCGGCAGCAGCGAGGCATGGATGTTCAGACAGCCGAGCCGCGGCACCGCCAGCGCGGCCGGCGGCAGCAGCAGTCCGTACGCGACCACGACCAGGACATCGCTCGCCCACTGCACCAGCGGTGCGCGTTCCTCCGCTGACCTGAGTTGCTGGGGCTGCGCGAGCGGCAGGCCCAGTTCCAGCGCGATCTGCTTGACGGGACTCTGTTTAAGTTCGCGCCCGCGTCCGGCCGGGCGATCGGGCTGCGTCAGCACGCCGACGAGTGCGTGGGGAGAAGCTGCCAGCGCGCGCAGCGCCGGTACCGCAAATTCCGGCGTACCGGCGAAGGCGACGCGCAGCATGCGTCATATGACGCGCGCGGACGCGCGCGCCGGCGCACTGGAGCTGCCGCTGGGGCGCTCCCGGCGTTCCTTTTCGAGTCTGCGCCGGATGCGCTCGCGTTTGAGGCTGGAGAGATAGTCGACGAACAGCTTGCCGGCGAGGTGATCCATCTCGTGCTGCACGCAGACCGCCTCGACCCCTTCGAGGTCGCGTTCGAAGACGCTGCCGTCGGCTGCCTGTGCCCGCACGCGAACCGACGCCGCGCGCTCGACTTCCTCGTAGATGTTCGGTACCGACAGGCAACCTTCCTCGGACACCTCGACCCCATCGCGCGACAGAATTTCGGGATTGATGAAGACCTGCGGCTGGTTCTTCTCATGGCTGGTGTCCATGACCAGCAGCGCCTTGTGCACATTGACCTGCGTGGCCGCCAGTCCGATGCCGGGGGCGGCGTACATGGTTTCGAACATGTCCGCGACCAGTCGCTGCAGCGCATCATCGAACACGCGCACCGGTTCGGCCCGCGTTCGCAGGCGGGGGTCCGGAAACTCAAGAATGGTCAATCGCGACATAGGGTAAGCTCAGGTTCTTAAACGTGGGGAAATATGCCAATATTTCAAGGATCAGGGGCGTAAAGCTCCGACACGTGACCCAGTGCACAAACTGCGCAATGAGGGGTGTGCGATTGTGTGCCGGTAAGTTTATAACAGCCGGGCGCGACGCCCTACCCGGCCCGAAGAGGTAGCAGGGATGTTTTTGAATCAGAATTTGAACGCCGGCCGCCCCACCCGCGGCTGTATCACCCTGTCCGTGCTCCTGGCGCTGGCTGCGAGCGGCTGTTCGCTCAGCTCGCACAACGGGCGCGAGACCGACACCACGGCCAGCACCGCGGTTCCGGTCGCTACGGATAGCGATGCCAGCAACGAACCGCAGACGGACACCGAGGCTCTCGGCGATGTGGCTGCCGATTCGGACATGGCCTCTTCCGGTGCCACTACCGTTATGTCCGATGCTGGCCCGTCGCTGAAGGCAAGTGCGCCGAAGGACTACGTCGTACGCCGCGGCGACACCCTCTGGGGTATCGCCAACACCTTCCTGCGCGATCCGTGGACCTGGCCTGAAATCTGGTATGTAAATCCGAAGATCGCCAACCCGCACCGCATTTATCCGGGCGACACCATTCACCTGGCACTTTCGAGCGATGGTCGCACCTCGATGCAGCTGGTGCGCGGCGGCGGCCTGCCCGGCAGCAAGCTCGAGCCGATGCTGCGCAGCCAGCCGCTCGACAGTGCGATCCCGACCATTCCCTATGCCGTCATCGCCGCCTTCCTCGATCGCCCAGGGGTGATCTCGAAGGATGAGGTGAAGCAGGCGCCCTATGTACTGGCGTTGCGCGGCGAACACGATATCGCCGGCGAAGGCGATGAGCTCTACGTCAAGAAGCTCGATGCGCAGACCACGGGCGCGCGTTATGCGGTCATGCACGTCGAAGAGCCGTTGGACGATCCTGAAGGCGATCGCAAGCTCGGCTACCTCGCCATCTACGCGGGCACCGCACAGCTCACGCGCCCCGGGCAGATCGCCAAGGTGACGCTGACCGACTCCGCGCGCGAGACCCTGCAGGGTGATGTGCTCGTCTCCGAAGACAACATGACGACATCCGACTTCAAGCCGCATTCGCCGGCGCATCCGGTCACGGGCAAGATCATCGTCGTGGTGGCCGGGGCGGACGTCGCTGGTCAGTACGATGTGGTCGCACTCAATCGCGGCTCCAAGGATGGCCTCGACCGCGGCACCGTGCTGATCGCGGAAGAATCCCAGGGGACCATGGACGATCAGTGCGCGCACATCGGTGACTTCAGCACCTGCCTGCTGCATCCGACCGTGAAGCTGCCGAGCGAGGATGCCGGCACGCTGCTGGTGTTCAAGACCTACGAGCAGATGAGCTACGCGCTGGTTCTGCACGACAGTGTGCCAATCCAGGGCCACGCCCGCGTTCACAACCCCTGACTTTCCGCCGCTGAATTTCTAGACGTTCGCGCACCAAACGCGGCGTTCCGCCACGGCGCGGGCGCCGTATGCTGCTGCGCTCATGGATGCGGTGTCATTGCGATTGGTTCTCGGGCGCGCTTCCGGATTGCGTTGCCAGCAGCTGCGATCCGCCGTTGAAAAAATCTCGCCGCGGCAACTCGGGATCCATGCCGTCGAGGCGCTGATAGGGGAGCGCGCTCAGACGCTGCAGGCTTTTGGAATCGGGCCCGCCGCAAGTGTTTGGCTGCAGGCGCCCGACGCCAGGACACTGGCCGCGGATCGGGAATGGATCGCGCGGGATCGAATCCAGCTGCTCGATGCATTCGATCCGCATTACCCGCCGCTGCTGCGGCAGCTAAGGGACGCGCCGGCGCTGCTGTATGTGCGTGGCGAGATCGAAGCCTTGAGTCTGCCGCAGCTTGCCATCGTCGGCTCACGCGGTCCCACGTTGCCGGGCCGGCTGAACGCGAAGCGGTTTGCCGCGGAGCTGTCCCTCCAGGGTCTTGCGATCACGAGCGGTCTCGCGCTGGGCATCGATGCAGCCGCTCACGACGGCGCGCTCAGCGCGGGCGGCAAAACCATCGCCGTGCTCGGCTCGGGACTGGACAGAATCTATCCGGAGCGGCATGGATTGCTGGCCGCCCGCATCGCGGCCTGCGGCGCGCTGATCAGCGAGTTCCCGCGTGCATCTCCGCCGCTGAGACACCATTTCCCGCAGCGCAATCGCCTCATGAGCGGCCTGAGCCTGGGCACGCTGGTGGTCGAAGCCGCTCGCGACAGCGGCTCGCTGATCACGGCGCAGTTTGCGCTCGATCAGGGACGCGAAGTGTTTGCCATCCCGGGGTCCATTCACAATCGGCTCACGCGCGGCTGCCATCAACTCATCCGGTCCGGCGCCAAGCTGGTCGAATGCACCGGCGATATTTTTGAGGAGATCGCTATTTCCCTGCCCAAACAAGATGATATGTCACGCACTCCGGGCCCCGGGCGTGTCACACCGAGCAGCGCTACGTTGGACAAGGGGCACAAAATCCTGTTAGATGCCCTCGGGTTCGATCCGGCCAGCATCAATACGCTGGTCGAGCGAACCGGTTTTCCCAGCCGATCCGTCGCGTCCATGTTGACCAGGCTTGAGGTCGAGGGCGTGATCGGATCAGAAGCAGGGGGATGCTACGTGCGATTGGACGGGCGCCCCGGCTGACACCGACCGGCACTTTTACCGACTCAACGATGGACAACACGGTTTTCGACATTCTGATTTATGTTTTCGATCGCTACATGCTCGAAGAGCTGCCGGCGAGTTCCGAGCGTGAGTCATTGGTGCGCGATCTGGAAAGCGCCGGCTTCGGCGGAGCGAACGTGGAGCGTGCCCTCGACTGGCTGGCGGACCTCGCGGAAGAGCGTGAACGCCCGCATTTCAGGGGCAATGGCGCCTTTCGTGTGTATGCGCCCGAGGAGACTGCGCGGCTCGACGCCCAGTGCCGCGGCTTGCTCACTTCACTCGAGGCGGGCGGCATTCTTTCGCCCAGCCAGCGCGAAATCGTCATCGACCGTCTGCTCGCCCTCGACACCGAGGAGCTCGATCTGGAGCAGGTCAAATGGATAGTACTGATGGTGCTCTCGAGCCAGCCCGGAGAGGAACTCGCCTACGCTCGCATGGAAGATCTGGTATTCGATGACGCCCATCGCGACCCGCATTAGAACTTCGACCTTAGCGTCGAAGCCTGCATCCGCGGCCTGTCCGCGGTTTTTCGTTTCTGGCTCCCTGCCGCAGTAAAGCCATGGCTGACAACTTGGTTATTGTCGAATCGCCCGCGAAAGCCCGCACGATCAAGAAGTATCTGGGCCGCGGCTTCAATGTATTGGCCTCCTACGGCCACGTCCGGGACCTGGTGCCCAAGGAAGGCGCGGTCGATCCGGATAACGGCTTCGCGATGAACTACGCGCTCATCGAACGCAATGAGCGTCACGTCGAGGCTATCTCCAAGGCGCTGGCGAAGGCCGGCGCGCTGTACCTGGCGACTGACCCGGATCGAGAGGGCGAGGCCATCGCCTGGCATCTTTACGAAATCCTCAAGGGGCGCGGCGAACTCAAGAAAAAGGAAGTGCATCGCGTCGTGTTCCATGAGATCACGCGCAATGCGATTCGTGCCGCGGTGGAATCCCCGCGCGAGCTCTCGCTCGACCTGGTCAATGCGCAGCAGGCACGTCGCGCGCTCGATTACCTGGTCGGCTTCAATCTGTCGCCGCTGCTGTGGAAGAAGGTGCGGCGCGGACTGTCGGCCGGCCGGGTGCAGAGCCCCGCGCTGCGCATGATCTGCGAGCGGGAAGAAGAAATCGCCGCCTTCGTGCCCCAGGAATACTGGAGCATCGACGCGCAGGGCGAGCACAGCGAGCAGACCTTTCCGCTCAAGCTCACCGAGTTTCGCGGCCGCAGGGTCGAGCAGTTCACCTTCACCGATGGGACCAGTGCGGGCGAAGCCCAGCAGGCGCTGATCGCCGCCGCGGGCAGCGATGCAGCGCTGCGGGTGCTGACGGTGGATCGCAAACAGCGCCGCCGCAACCCGTCCCCGCCATTCACCACCTCGACGCTGCAGCAGGAAGCCTCGCGCAAGCTCGCCTTCTCGGCACAGCGCACCATGCGACTGGCGCAGCAGCTCTACGAAGGCATCGACATCGGCGAGGGCAACGTCGGCCTGATCACTTATATGCGTACCGACTCGGTGTCGCTGGCCGCGGAGGCCGTCACGGAGATCCGCGAGGTCATCACGCGTCTCTACGGCCCGCAGGCGCTGGCCGAGGAAATTCGCGTCTATCGCACCAAGTCGAAGAACGCCCAGGAGGCGCACGAGGCTATCCGCCCGACATCCGCGGCGATCGTGCCGGCGGACATCGAGCGCTACCTCGACGCCGATCAGTTCAAACTCTATTCATTGATCTGGAAGCGCGCGGTGGCCTGCCAGATGGCGCCCGCCGTGTTCGACACGGTGGCGGTCGACATGCTCGCCGGTCCCGACGGTGCCGAGCGGCATGTGCTGCGCGCCAACGGCTCGACGTTGGTCGCGCCCGGCTACATCGCCGTCTACCAGGAAGGTGCCGACGATGCCAAGGTCGACGACGACAGCGATCACGTGCTGCCGCCGATGCACGAGGGCGACACCGTGCGGCTGCGCGAAATCACGCCGCAGCAGCATTTCACCGAGCCGCCGCCGCGTTTCACCGAAGCCTCACTGGTCAAGGCGCTGGAGGAATACGGCATCGGCCGCCCCTCGACTTACGCTTCCATCATTTCGACACTGCGCGATCGCGAATACGCCGAGATCGAAAATCGCCGCTTCACGGCCACCGACATCGGCAAGATCGTCTGCCGTTTCCTGACCGAACATTTCCATCAGTACGTGGACTACGGATTCACGGCGGCCATGGAAGATGAGCTCGATGCCGTCTCGCGTGGCGAGGAGCCCTGGACCACGCCGCTGACGAAGTTCTGGAAGCCTTTCATCGAGCAGGTCGAGGACGTCGAAAAGAACGTCTCGCGCGAACAGGTGGCACAGGCACGCGACCTCGGATTTGATCCGGTGAGCGGCAAGCCGATGAGCGTGCGCATGGGACGCTTCGGTCCGTTCGTGCAGATCGGCACCAAGGATGACGAGGAAAAGCCGCGCTTTGCCGGCCTCCGGCCGGGTCAGAAAATGGACGCCCTGACGCTCGAGCAGGCGCTGGATCTGTTCCAGCTGCCGCGCACATTGGGCACGACGGCCGCCGGCGAGCCCATCATCGTCGCCATCGGGCGCTTCGGTCCCTACATCAAGTACGGCGCCAAATACGTCTCGCTCAAGGACGATCCTTACACCGTCTTACTCGAGCGCGCGCTCGAATGCATCCAGATCAAGGAAGAGGCCGACCGCAATCGCATCATCCAGGATTTCGGTGTCGACAATATCCAGGTGCTGAATGGACGCTATGGTCCCTACATCAGCAACCGTGAAAAGAATGCGCGCGCGCCCAAGGATCGCGATCCCAAGACATTGACGCTGGAAGAGTGCCGCGCACTGATCGCGGCGGCGCCCGCGCGACCGATGCGTGGTCGCGGCCGCTTCGGCGCACGCAAAGGGGCGCCAGCCAAGACGGCGGCGGCGGCAAACGCGGCAGCGGCCGGCGCGTCCTCAGCATCCAGCGCATCTACCGCGGCGGCCAGGTCAAAGCGGCGGCCAACGGCCCGGAAACCGCCAGCTGCCGCGACTCCGACAGTGCCGACGGCACTCGCAGCCCGCAGCACCGCCTCCGCCAAGGTGAAGAGCGTCAGCGCGGCACGTCCCAAATCGACGCATCGCCCACCCAAGCCCGCGGCCGCCAAGACGCCGGCGGCCAAGGCGCGCGCGAAGAGCGTCGCGAAATCGCCGCGCGCGGGTGCCAAGGGATCGAAAAAGGCCGCTGGCGCGGCCTGAAGATTGGTGCCGCGGCACAGCCGTGCGCTGGCAGGTGATTCGCGATGAAATATCGCCACAGCTTTCATGCCGGAAACTTCGCCGATGTCCACAAGCACGTGGCGCTGTGCGCATTGCTGCAGGCGCTGCAACGCAAGGACAAGGGCTTCTTCTACCTCGACACGCACGCAGGTGCCGGCCGCTACGACCTGGCCGGCCCTGACACGCATCACGGCGCCGAAGCCAAGCACGGCATCACGGCCCTGCTCGCCGCCGCGCCTGCACTGCAGAATCCCGAGTTGCAGCAGTACTGCCAGGCAGTGCTCGCGCTGCGGCGCAGCCTGGAAGCCGACGCCGCCTTTCCGGGCTCACCCTGGCTGGCGGCGCAGATGCTGCGCGCGCAGGACCGTGGCCTGTGCTGCGAGCTGCTGCCGGCCGAGTGCCGCGCGCTCGAACGGGCACTGGGCGGCTTCCGGCGGATGCGCGTCGCCTGCGTGGACGGATACGAACAGGCACGCGCCGTGCTGCCGCCAGCCGAACGGCGCTGCCTGGTGCTGATCGATCCCCCGTATGAAAACCCTGGCGCCGAATTCGAGCGCTCACTGCAGATGATTGAACTGATCCTCGAACGTCTGGCCAATGCCGTGGTCGCCCTCTGGTATCCCATTAAGGACGAGCGCACGCTGGTGCCGTGGCTGGCGCGGGCCGGGCGGGTGCTGACCGCACCGGTCTCCACCATCGAACTGTGGCTCTATGCGCGCGATTCGCGCGTCGGCCTGAATGGGTCGGGTTTGCTGCTGGTAAATCCACCGCATCATTTCATTGCGCGCGCGGAGCTCTGGCAGCAGGAGCTGCGCGAAGTGCTCGATCCTGCGCAGCGCGGTGGGAGCTCTGTCGACGCGCTCACGCGCGCCGGATTTGGCGATGACAGCGGCACCTGATCGTTACGCGGTGATCGGCCATCCGATCGACCACAGCCGCTCGCCCTGGATCCACGCGCGCTTCGCGCAGCAGACCGGGGAGCACATGGTTTACACCGCCATCGATGCGGCGCCAGCGGCGCTGGTCGAACGCGTGCGTGAGTTCTTCGACAGCGGCGGAGCCGGACTCAACGTGACGGTGCCGCACAAGCAGGCGGTGCTGCCGCTGTTGCAGGAGTTGAGCGATCGGGCGCGCGTCGCGGGTGCGGTCAACTTCATCCGGCGCGCCGCTGACGGCCGGCTGCGCGGTGACAACACGGACGGCGCAGGAATAGTCCGCGACCTGACGCACAACCTCGGCGTGCCGATAGCGGCGCAGCGGCTGCTGTTGCTCGGCGCCGGCGGCGCCGCACGCGGAATCATCGCGCCGCTGCTGGCGCTGCATCCCGCGGAACTCGTCATCGCCAACCGCTCGGCCGCGCGCGCCACGGACCTGGCGCAGCAGTTCACGCGTTTCGGCACGGTGCGCGGCGCCGCCTATGCCGAACTTAAGGGGCAGCATTTCGCTCTGATCATCAACGCGACTTCGGCGGGGCTGCGCAATGAAGTGCCGCCGCTGCCGGTCGAGGTGCTCGAGGGTGCCACGGTCTGCTACGACCTCGCCTACAGCCGCGACACGACCCGTTTCGTGCAGTGGGCGCGGGAACAGGGTGTCGCCCGCAGCATTGCCGGCGCGGGCATGCTGGTCGAGCAGGCCGCGGAATCCTTTCTCCTCTGGCGCGGCGTGCGGCCGGATACCACGGCAGTGCTGGCCGATCTGCTGGCGATGTAGCCGCCGCCGCAAGGATTCAGCACCGGTTCATCCTGTCAGCGCCAGCATGCAGCAGCATCAGAGTCAGCGATGGGGGACGTTTACATAAGCGGTCAAGCTCGAAGGATCCTTTGCGCAGTCGCGCTGGCAGCGGCGCTGATCGCCGGCATGAGCGTGCCGATTGCGGCCCAGGACGTGGATGCGCAGGATGCTGCACAGGGTGTGGATCCTCCGACGCGCGCGGGCCGCCTGAGCTACCTGGAAGGTTCCGTATCGCTGCAACCCGCGGGCGTCGATGATTGGAATGCGGCGCCGCTCAACCAGCCGCTGACGGTCGGCGATGCGCTCTGGAGCGACACCGGCTCGCGCGCCGAGATGGATCTGGGTCCGGCGATCGTGCGCGTCGACGCGCGCAGCAGCGTGGCACTGCTGGATTTGAGCGATCGCGCGATTCAGTTGCGGCTCGATGCCGGCTCGATCGATATCAGCGTCAATGATGCCTCTGGCACGGGCGCATTTGAAATCGACGCGCCGAACGCGGCGGTGTTGCTGCTGCGGGCGGGCGAGTACCGGCTGAGCGTCGACAATGCCGGCAACACCGGCGTCGCGGTTCGCAGCGGGCAGGCGACAGTGCAGACCGGCGATCAGCAGAATATGAATCTCGCGACCGGCCAACGCGGCTTCTATGGCATGAACGGCTCCTACGCCGTGGCGCAGGCCGGCGCGCCCGATGATTTCGACAGCTGGGTCCAGCAGCGCCAGGCGCGCTGGACGGAAGACCAGGCCGTGGCCAGGTACGTCTCGAGCGATGTGGTCGGTTACGAGGATCTCAACGACTACGGACAGTGGCAGCAGGAGCCCGACTATGGGGCCGTCTGGTTTCCGACCCAGGTGGCCGACGATTGGGCGCCGTACACCACGGGCCATTGGGCCTGGGTGGCGCCCTGGGGCTGGAGCTGGGTGGATGATGCGCCCTGGGGGTTTGCCCCGTTCCATTACGGCCGCTGGAGTCGCCTGGGACGACGGTGGGGCTGGATTCCTTTGCCGCGACATCGCCACGCGGTCTATGCCCCGGCGCTGGTCGCCTGGGTGGGCGGTCCGGGCGCGGGCGCCGCCATGGCCCTGGGCGGTGGTACGGCCGTGGGCTGGGTGCCGCTGGGACCGGGGGAAGCCTATGTGCCGGCCTCGCGGGTTACACCACGCTATCTGCAGGACATCAACGGCAGTAACTTGCTGCAGAATCGCTACATCAATCGCGACGTACCGGGCGCGTTGACGGTGGTGCCGCAGAGCAATTTCACGGCGGGCCAGCCGGTGCTGCGGCATCGGATCGCGCCACCAGCGCAGTTTCAATCAGCCAATTTCACGGCACGAGCCCCTGGCATCGCGCCCGAGCGCGCCAGTGTAGTCGGGGCGCTGTCACTGAATCGCGTGCGCACCCCGCCCTCGATCGCAACCGACCGCGCTGTGGTCACGCATCGGCCGCCGCCGGCGCCGCCGCCCAGTTTCGAACGGCAGGCGGCTGCGATCACGGCCAATGGCGGTCTGCCGCTGGACGGCGCGCAGCTGCGATCGCTGCGAAGCCCCCAGCCCGTGCGCGCCCTCGCACCCACGGTCGCGCCGCTGGCGCCGGGAGCGACGGTATATCGGGGCATCCCCGAACGCTCACCGCAGTTCCAGGCCGCGCCGCAGCCGGCGACGACCAACGTCTTCCAGCAGCGCGATCGCGAGCTGCAGCAGCAGCGCGAACTGCAGCAACGCGAACAACAGGCGCGGGAGACGCAGATCCAGCAGCGGCTGAAACAGGATCGCATCCAGCAGCAACAGCTACGGCGCGAAGCCCAGCCCCAGGCGGCGACAGCGCAACCCGTGTCACCGCCCCAGGTGACGCAGCCACAGGCCGCGCCATACCAGGTGGCACCGCCGCCGCGTCCGCGAACGGACATCCGGCGCGGGCTAGAGCCGATTGCACCCGCCCAGGCACGCTGAGCGGCGGGCGCCGGCCAGAGCGTTCTGCGCGCGCCGGAAGCGATGCTCCAGACGCTGCATGCGCCGCTCGGCCAAATCGATATCCGATTCCATTTGAAACGACATGCGGGAACTCCCGTTGCTGAGTTGCGCAGCAGGGTGCCCGCGACGTATGACGCCGTGGCGAAGGGTTCGTGATCGTTTTTTATCAGCCGCGAAGCGTCAGTGCTGCGGGTCGATCCAGCCGTCATCGCCCTCGAGCAGACGCGTGGCCTCGCGTGGGCCCCAGCTGCCGCAGGGATAGTCATAGACGGGCGTGACGTCCCCGAGCACCGGATCGACGACTGCCCATTGCGCTTCAATCGCATCCTGGCGGCCGAACAACCCCAGGTCGCCGCGCATCGCATCGCCGAGCAGGCGCTCGTAAGGTGTCATCGCATCGCCGGGCTGGCGTGTGACCACCAGTTCGACGTCCTCGCCGGCCATGCGTTCACCGGCGACCTTGACGCGCATTCCCAGTCCGATGACGACGTCGGGACTCAGCCGCAGCCGCAGGTGACTCGAGAGGCTCGGCACCAGTTCGCCGAACACCTCGCGCGGCGGCCGGCGAAACTCGACCACCACTTCGGTCGAGGTCACGGGCAGGCACTTGCCCGCGCGGATGTAGAACGGCACGTCGGCCCAGCGCCAGCTGTCCACGAACAGCCGCACCGCGGCGTAGGTCTCCACGGTGGAGTTCTCCGCAACGCCCGGGGCCGTGCGGTAACCGTGGTACTGACCGCGCACGATGCTCTGCGCATCCAGCGGGCGAATAGCGCGCAGCACGCGCGATTTTTCATCGCGCATTGCACTCGGAGCGCTTTGCAGCGGCGCATCCATGATCACGCTGCTCAACACCTGCAGCAGGTGGTTCTGGATCACATCGCGGATCGCGCCGGCTTCCTCGTAGAAGGCGCCGCGGCCGAGCACGTCGAAGTCCTCGGCCATCGTGATCTGCAGGCTGCGTATATGGGTGCGGTTCCAGATGGGCTCGAGGAACGCATTGCTGAAACGGGTATAGAGAATGTTCTGCACCGGCTCCTTGCCGAGGTAGTGATCGATGCGAAAGATCGATTCTTCGGGAAAGTGCTGGTGCAGGATCGCATTGAGTTCGCGTGCGGATTTCAGGTCGCGGCCAAACGGCTTCTCGACCACCACGCGCGCGTGCTCGACGTTGCCGGCCTTGGCCAGCCCGCCGATCACAGTCTCGAACACGCTCGGCGGAATCGCGAGGTAGTGCAGCGGAGCCGTGGCGCCACCGAGGGCCTCGTGCAGCTTGGTAAAGGTTGATTGGTCCTTGTAGTCGCCGTCCACATACCTGAGCAGCGCGGCCAATTTGGCGAATGCTTTCTCGTCGTAGCTGCCGTGCTCCTTGATGGAAGCGCGCGCGCGTTCGACCAGTTTGTCCAGTCCCCATCCGGAGCGGCCGACGCCGACGATCGGTACATTCATGTGGCCGCGTCGAACCAGCGCCTGCAACGCGGGAAAGATCTGTTTGTAGGCGAGATCCCCGGTGGCACCGAAGAAGACGAACGCATCCGACGGGCGCGGTTCCACGATCGCTCAGCCGCCGCTCGGTGCAGCCTTCTCGTGATGCCCGCCGAATCCAAGTCGCATGGCCGAAAGCACGCGATTGGAGAAGTCGGCTTCACCACGGGAACTGAAGCGGGCAAACAGCGATGCGGCCAGCACCGGCACCGGCACGCCGACCTCGATGGCAGCCTCCACGGTCCAGCGTCCCTCGCCCGAATCGGCCACCCGGCCCGCGAAACCATCCAGCGTTGCATTGCTCGAGAGCTGGCTGGCCAGCAGATCCAGCAGCCAGGAGCTCACGACACTGCCATGTCGCCACAGTTCGGCAATCTCATCGAGCTTGAAGTCGAAGCCGTGGGTCTGATCCCGGGTCGGTGCGGTCTCGGCGTCGACGACCTTCTCGCCGCCCGAGTCGGCACCGATCTTGTGCAGGATATTGAAGCCCTCGGCGTAGGCCTGCATGAGGCCGTACTCGATACCATTGTGAACCATCTTTACAAAATGGCCGGCGCCATTGGGCCCGACATGCAGATAGCCGCGCTCCGCGGTCTTGCCACCGGTCTTGCCGTCGGAGGCCAATGCCGCGAACACCGGCTCGAGCTGCCGCACGGCATCGTCTTCGCCGCCGACCATCAGGCAATAGCCGCGTTCCAGGCCGAACACGCCGCCGCTGGTACCGGCATCGATGTAGTGCACGCCCTGTGCCTTGAGCTGCTTCGCGCGGCGGATGTCGTCCTGCCAATTGGAGTTGCCGCCGTCGATGATGATGTCGCCGCTGCGCAGCACCGGCTGCAAGGTGGCGAGCAATGCGTCCACGGCGCCGGCCGGGATCATGACCCATACGACCCGCGGCGAGGGCAGCTTGGCGACCATATCAGCGGGCGATGCGGCCCCGACAGCGCCCACGTCGGCAAGTGCCTGGGCTGCGGCGGCGTTGTTGTCATACACCACGCAGGTGTGGCCGCACTTGGCCAGGCGACGCACCATATTCGAGCCCATGCGGCCGAGGCCGATCATTCCGATTTTCACGTGTGCTCCAGCGCGAACCGCAGGCTCGCCATTCGATGACGGGATGCGGATCAGAGCACAAATCGCGCCGTGGGGGAATCAGGCGACCGCTTCTGCCTCGTCGAGCGTGACCCGATTACGGCCCGCGGCCTTGGATTGATAGAGCGCACGATCGGCTCGCAACATCAGCGATTCGAACGGCTCGCCTTCACGCGAGCAGGCGATGCCAATAGAGACGGTGACCCCGCCGATGCTCTCGCTGTCCGAGCGGCGGATGCGGCCGCGCTCGACCGCGGCGCGCACCTGTTCGGCGATGCGCACTGCCAGCTCACCCGCGGTGTCGAGCAGCACCGCCGAGAACTCCTCCCCGCCTATGCGGGCCGTGGGTCCGCGCGTACCGGCGCAGGTATGCAGCGCACGCGCTACCGCGATGATGACCTTGTCGCCGAGCATGTGCCCATGCGCGTCATTGATGGCCTTGAACTGGTCGATGTCGACGATCAGCAGGCAGCTCTCGCCGCCAGGCTTCGCCCAGGCACGCTGCAGCTGCTGCTCAAAACCGCGACGGTTCAGCAACCCGGTGAGCGGATCACGCGATGCGAGTCCCTGCGCGACCGCGAGTTCGGCGCGCAGCTGCTCGACTTCCTGGGCATTCCGGCGCAGGTGATCGTAGAAGGTTTCGGTGCTGGTGCGCACGCGCGAGGTGTCGAGGATCAGCGACTGCACGACTTCACCGAGCTGCTGCTGGCCGATCTCGCTCTGCAGCTGGCGGCGATAACCGTCGAGCTCATCGCCGTACAGGCGCACATCCTTGCCGGCGAGAGTCGCGGCGCCGTCGACCTCCTCGACCAGGCGCGCGATCTGGGCGCTCACATGCGCCGAGGCCTGCGCGTCGCGCGGGGCAATGTGCGTCTCGTACAGCGCAATGATGTCGGCATCGGAGAGGCTGTTACGCTCGGCCAGGTAGGCGTCAAGCGCGGTCTTGAGCTTGGGATTGAGGCCGGCGTGATACTCGTACCACACCGCGTAAGTCATGGGATGAAAGCCGGCCGTGTGCCGTGCCATCTGCGGCACGATCATCCTTAGTAGCTCGGCCGTTTGATCGCGACTCTCTTTGTATCGCATTTCGCGGCTATTTCCTGAGAGCCGTCAATGACAGCGCCTCCCTGCTGCCTGGATTATCCACATATCGGCGGGCCCGAGATAGTGACGCGCGGCGCAAATCAGTCAAATGACGTACCCATGGCTTCAAACAGCCGGTATTGCCAATAGCGCAATTGCGAGGCATCGGCATAAACGTCGGCATCGGTGGTGTATTCGGTCCCTGTCGAGGCGCGGTTGTACCAAAGAGCATCAAACCAGCCAAGTGCATCGGCGGCTGCCGGCGCATTCGGCGGCACATCGATCACCGCGGCTGCGGCAAGATTGAAATCACCCAGATCAAGGCGGCTCAGGGTCGAGGTCCCTACCATGAGCCAGGCCCGTGTCGAGTTCTGAATCAGCGCAAAGCCGGGGCTGAACCGCTCGCCATGCGTGCGGTACCAGCGCACGCGGATGGCGCCGTCGCTGGTCGAGATCAGCTCGGAGGCCACCTGCCGGTTCGGCAGACCGGAATGATCGTAACCGTAGCCGTCCTTGTCCGGATCGAGCAGCAGCCGCACGTTGACCCCGCGGCGCGCGGCGTCGAGCAGCGCGCGCACGAGCTCGCGTTGTGAGAGGAACATCGCCGCGATCTCGACATGATCCCCGCGTCCGGCCGCATCGATGCGGGCCACGAGCGCCGCGCCGATGGCGCCCTCGGTGAGCACGCGGGCCCGTGCTCCATCGCCGCCATCGGGCAGCGTCAGCCGGCGTTGCGGCTCGAGCAGTCGCTGGGCACGCGCCTGCATGGCGCCGCCGTCGCTCCAACCGGAAAACTGCGCCAGCACGAACTCGGATTCGATCAGCGGCTCGAGCGCGGCACCCGATAGCTTCAGCGCGGTGGCCGAATGGATCCCGGCTTCGGCATGCAGCGGCCGCGAGAACACCAGCGCATCCAGGCCCGCGGCGCCATCATCGGCAATCAGCACCTGGCGGTGGCTGCGCTGATAGGCGCGCAGCTCCCCCCAGAGCTTCATCGACACGCCGGGGGGCCCGACCTCCAGTGGATTGGGCCATTCGGCGGAAGAGGACGCGCTGCTCCACCAGCGGCAGCACAGGTCCCAGAATGAGCGGAACACCGGATCGGGTGCACGCAGCCGGGTCACGTCCACCGCCAGCACTTCGACGCCGGAAATCCCGGTGCGCTCCAGCAGCTGCTGCGCGCCGTCCATCTGCAGCGTCGACGGGTCGGTCAAAATGAGAATGGCCAGGTCGGGGTGTTGCGACTTCGCGCGCAACAGCGTGTCGACCAGTCCTGCGGCAATCGGCAGCGCAGTGCGCAATCGCGACGCATGCGGGCCGGCAGCCGGCAGATCGCCAAACAGCCCCGTGTCCAGGATGATGAATTGCCGCGCCCGGGACACCATGCCGAACAGTTCGGCGTCGATCTGCTGTTCGACCAGCGGCGCACCGTTGGCGTCCGCAGCCGACAGATCGCGCAGGAATCGCGGCGCATTCACTGGCAGCGCCTGCCACGCACCGACGATATGCAGGCCCGGCGGCAGTCGCTTGAGCGACAGCCAGACGGCACCGGCCAGCCACGCAATCAGCAGTAGCAGCGGCAGAAACCGCAGCAGCCTGCGCAGCGTGTTCAGGCCGAGACGGGCCGCAGGCCGGCGGGGGCCGCGGCCGGCAGCAGGTTGCCGAATGCCGCGCGACCGCCCTGCTGGCTCTGCAGCAATTGCAGCAACTGCTCGATGCTGCGCGCTTCACCGAACAATTGCCCCTGCGCCTGATTGCAATGACTCTTGCAGAGAAACTCGAGCTGGCGCACCGACTCCACGCCCTCCGCCACCACCTCCATGCCGAGACTGTGCCCCATGTCGATGATGGTGCGCACCAGCACGGCATCCGCCGGATCGTCAGCCGAATCGCGAACGAAGGACTGGTCGATCTTCAGCGTGCCGATCGGGAACTGCTGCAGGGCGGAGAGCGATGAGTAGCCGGTACCAAAGTCGTCGATCGACAGGTGCAGGCCGATGTCGTGCAGCTGATTGAGCATTTGCACCGTGCGGCGCGGATCGGCCATCAGGGTGCTTTCCGTGATCTCGAGCTCGAAGCTGCGCGCCGGGACCTGGTGGCGCTCGAAGATCGAGCGGCAGTTGAGTATGAAGCTCGCCTGGTTGAGCTGCTTGAGTGACAGGTTCAGCGAAATCCGGCCCGGGTCGGGGATGTGCCGGCGCAAGGCGCGGAAATCCATGCAGCAACGCTCGAGCACCCACTCGCCGATGGCGCTGATGAGATTGTTCTCCTCGGCGATCGGAATGAACTGCGAGGGCGGTATGTCGCCGTGGCCCGGCAGCCGCCAGCGCAGCAGCGCCTCGGCACCCACCACGCGGCCGTCGCGCAGGTCCACCTTCGGCTGGTAACGCACCACGAACTCATCACGCTCCACCGCGCGACGCAGCTTGCTCTTGAGCATCAGCCGCTCGACCGCGGCCGCGTTCATCTCGGGGGAATAGAAGGCGTAGGTATTGCCGCCGTTCTGCTTCGAGTAGTACATCGCCGCATCGGCATTGCGAATCAGGTCGATGACATTTTCCGCATCGCGCGGACACAGCGCGATGCCGATGCTTACGGTCAGGAACACTTCCTGCTGGCGGATATGGAATGCCTCGCCGGCCGCGTGCAGCACCGTGCGCGCAAGCTGCGCCACCTGGCCGCTGGCCTCGCTCTCCTCCTGGCTGATGCCATCGACGAACAGCGCGAACTCGTCACCGGCCAGCCGGCCGAGCACCGCCTCGCTGTTGAGCACCTGGGTCAGGCGCTCGGTGAGCACCTCGAGCACCCGATCACCCGAAGCGTGTCCGAAGGTATCGTTGACCTCTTTGAAGCGGTCCATGTCGATGTAGAGCATCGCCACGCCCTTCTCGGCGCGACGCGAGCGCGCGATGGCCTGCTGCAGCAGATGCTGGAACTGCATGCGGTTCGGGATCTTGGTGAGCGCGTCGTAGCGCGCCAGATAACGGATGCGCCGCTCGGCTCGCTTGCGCTCGGTGATATCGCGGGCCACGAAGATCTCGCCCTCGAACTGCGGATCGTCGGTGGCGATGGTCGAGCCGACGAAGGAAACCGGAATGGTCTGCCCCGAGCGCGTGCGCAGCACGGTCTCGCCAGCATCGCAGGCCGCCTGCAGTGGATCGGAATCGCTCTTGTCGGTAACCTCGATCAATGAAACGACCTGCTTGCCGATCAGTTCGCTCTCCTCGAAGCCGGTCAGCCTGTAAGCGGCCTCGTTGGCGATGCGCACCACGCCTTCGGTCGTAGTCACAAATACCGCATCGGTCATGCTGTTGAGCACGCTGTGCAGATAGTTGCGGGTGAAGGTGGTCGAGCGCAGCGCCTGGCGCATGTTCTCGAAAGCCATTTCCAGATCGCCGAGCTTGTCGCGACGCGTGGCAACCACTGCCTGGCGGAACTCTCCGCGACTGATCTGCTGGGCCGCGCCGATCAGGCCGAGCACCGTACCGTCCAGACGGTTCCGCTGCCGCCACAGCGCGAAGCCCGGCAACAGGACGCCGGCCGCGGCGCAGGCACCCGCCAGAACCAGCATCGATTCGGGCAATTGGTGATGGCCTACCAGGTAATCGAGCAGCAGCGCCAGACTTAAGGCCACCGCACCCAGAGCGAGCATTACATATTTAAATAGTGGGCCGCGCATACGGCCTCCGGGTACTCTATGGACCCAAATGATGCCGTATGTGCGGTCCCACGGCTACAAGGCGATGGTAGTTCTGGATTCCGAGCAACTGACCGGCCGAACGCGGACCCATGTTCTGGAGCTGGCGGAGCTGCAATGCACGCTGCAACCCGATGCCGCGCGGGGCTTTGTTGCCCTTCGCGCCGCGGCCCGGGCTGCGGGCATCGATCTGGCCGCCGCCTCCAGTTTTCGCGATTTCGAGCGCCAGCTCGGTATTTGGAACGACAAGTTCCGGGGGCGGCGACCCCTGCTGGACCGCGACGGCACCCCGCTGGACCCCGCCCTTATGACAGCCCCGCAGCTCGTGGCTGCCATCCTGCACTGGTCCGCCCTGCCCGGTGCCAGCCGCCATCACTGGGGCACCGAGATCGACGTGATCGACCGCGCCGCCCTGGGCGGCCGCAAGGCGCAGCTGGTGCCGGCCGAATACGCCGCCGATGGGGTATTTGCAAAGCTCGACGGCTGGCTTACGCAGCACGCCGAAAGCTATGGCTTCTTTCGTCCCTATGACCGCGATCGCGGCGGCGTTCAGCCCGAACCCTGGCATCTGAGCTACGCACCCATTGCGGGTGCCGCCTTGCAGGCGCTGAGCATCGATGTGCTGCGCGAAGCGCTGCACGAGGTTGAACTGGCTGGCGCTGAGGCCATCTGGCCGCAGCTGGCGGATATCCATGCGCGCTACGTGCGCGCGGTCGCTACGCCTTCCGCGCGGGCGCTGGCGTTCAGTCCTGGATCCAGGCCTTCTTGAAGTAGCCCAGCATCAGGCTGCGCACGCGGCCGAGCGTTCCCGGATCAGCGGCGTGCAGCGGCGGGTTCCGGCGCAGCATGCGCCAGCTCTCGCTGCGCAGTACCTGCTCGAGGTACTGCATGTTCCGGTCGATCGATTCGATGTAGGGATTGCGTCCTTCGAACAGGACCTCGAGAAAGCGATAGGCGTGATTGAATTCGCGGTCGAGTCGGCCGGCGCGCGTATTAGCTACGAAGCCGGGGGTCTGGCGCAGCAGATCCAGTCCCGAGGCATATTTGACCGCGGGCGCCGGGCCATCCGCTGACAGTGCCACTCCGCCCAGCACGAATTCCGGATACAGCCGGTCGCGGCATTTCTCCAGATAACAGCGATCCGCGAGCTGCGCGATCATGTCGGCCGTGCCCAGCAGATGGCCCAGGCGTACGTCGCGCGCATCGTGCGTAATGATCTCGTCGAACGGCCGCTCATAGCCTGTGAAATGAATGATCTGCGAGGCCACATCGATCCACTCGCCCAGCCCGATCTGCGGCAGATAGTGACGCAGGAACTCCGCGCCGCGGCTCACATGGTTGCGGGTGAATTCGGCGCCATTGGCCTGTTCGCGATCGCTGGTACGCCGCAGATAGCCCACATCGTGGAACAGCGCCAGCACCACGCCAAGCACGGCCCTGTCTGGACCGAGTCGGGTGGCGGCATCCACCTGTTGTTCGTGGCCGGTCAGCAGTCGCGCCATCGCCAGCGTGACATCGAGGGTGTGCTGCCGGTCGTGATAGACAGTATCCACGCCCGCGTAGCCGGGCATGCGCCCGGCAAACAGGGCATCGAAATCGCTGAAGGAGCGTTCCACCGGGGCCAGCACGATCTGCGGCCACGCTGAGACGAGCAATTGTTCTGTGGCCCGCAGCACGTCGCGCGGCGAGCTGACACGGACCGTGTTGGTGATGTCGAAGTCGCTGCGGCGGTTGCCGCCCATATCGACACCACCGTCGGGTGGCGGCCGGAACAGATCTGTGGGATTGGCCGTCATCGCGCGGAAGTCTAGGACAATCAAAGGAAATTAACCAACGACGCGCTGCACAGTTCCGGCCTCCAGGGGTGACCTATGTCAAAGCTCCACACGCCTAAAACGTGATCGACGCCCTGGGTTCTGACTCAGCGCCGCGCAATCAAAACCATACGGCATTTTTACGCCTCAGCGACGCAGCATGTCGTCCCTTTCGGAGGTCGCATGGATCTGTGGTTTGTTGGACTCATCATCGTGCTCGCGTTGCTTTCCTGGGGCCTCGCGGTTGTTTGCGATCGGCTCATGACTCGCTCATGAGTGCGCTCTATTGGTGCGCTCTGATCCTCACGATCGGCCTGTTCGGCTACCTCGTCTACGCGATGCTGCGCGCGGAAAAATTCTGAAATGAGCGCGAATGGGTGGTTGCAACTGGCGTTGTACCTGATCGTCCTGCTGCTGCTGGTGAAGCCGCTTGGAACCTATATGGCGGCGGTGTTCGAGGGCCGCGGAGCTGCCGCGCGGCTGCTGGGACCGCTGGAGCATGGGCTGTATCGCCTGTGCTACATCGAGCCCAAAACGCAGATGAACTGGAAGCAGTACGCGGCCGCGATGCTGCTGTTCAACGTGTTGGGGACACTGCTGGTCTATGCGCTGCAACGCTTGCAGGCTGCGCTGCCCTGGAATCCGCAGCACTTCGATGCCGTGTCGCCCGACTCCGCCTTCAACAGCGCCGTCAGTTTTGCCACCAATACCAACTGGCAAGGCTACAGCGGCGAATCAACCATGAGCTACCTGACGCAGATGGCAGGCTTCGGCGCGCAGAATTTTCTCTCCGCCGCCAGCGGCATCGCCGTGCTGGTGGCAATGATTCGCGGTTTTGCGCTTAGGGAAGCGCGCACCATCGGCAATTTCTGGGTCGACCTGACGCGCGCCACGCTCTACGTACTGCTGCCGCTGTCGGTCATCCTCGCTCTGGCACTCGTTGGACAGGGCACCGTACAAAGCTTTCATCCCTATCAAAGCGCGGCGCTGACCAATCCCATCAGCGTCGACTTGCCGGTTACCGGCGCGGACGGCAACCCCGTCAAGGACGCCGATGGCCACGCGCAGAGCCAATCGACGCGCATCGACTCGCAGATCCTGCCGCTCGGTCCGGCCGCGAGCCAGATTGCCATCAAACAACTGGGTACCAATGGCGGCGGCTTCTTCAATGCCAACTCGGCCCATCCATTCGAGAATCCGACACCGCTGAGCAATTTCCTCGAGTGCCTCGCAATCCTGCTCATACCCGCGGCACTGTGCTATGCGTTCGGACTCATGGTCGGCGACACCCGCCAGGGGTTGGCTCTGCTGGCGACCATGCTGCTGCTGTTCGTACCGCTGCTGGGTGTGACGGCCTGGGCCGAAGGCCGCCCCAACACCGATTATCCGGCCGTCGTGGCTCAGCAAAATTCATCGTCGCAATCCGGCGGCAACATGGAAGGCAAGGAGACGCGCTTCGGTATAGCCGACTCGGCGCTATGGGCCACGGCGACCACGGCGGCATCGAACGGCTCAGTCGATGCCATGCACGACTCCTTCACGCCGCTGGGCGGGCTGATCCCGATGTGGCTGATGCAGCTGGGCGAGGTGGTCTTCGGCGGTGTCGGCTCCGGTCTCTACGGCATGCTGGTATTTGCCATCATCGCGGTGTTCATCGCCGGCCTGATGGTCGGACGCACGCCCGAATATCTCGGCAAAAAGCTCGAGTCATTCGAAATGAAGATGGCATCGCTCGTGATCCTCATCCCGCCATTCCTGTCGCTCGTGGGAGCGGCCATCGCGGTGAGCTGTGCCGCGGGCCGCGCCGGCATCGCCAATCCCGGTGCGCATGGCTTCTCCGAAATCCTGTACGCCTTCTCCTCTGCATCGAACAACAACGGCAGCGCCTTTGCGGGCCTGTCCGCCAACACGCCGTTCTATAACACGCTGCTGGGGTTGGCGATGTGGATGTCGCGCTTCTGGCTGATGGTGCCCGTGCTCGCGATCGCCGGCAGCCTGGCGGCCAAGCGGCGCGTGCCCCCGGGCGCCGGCACACTGCCCACGCACACGCCGCTGTTCGTGGCGCTGCTGGCGGCCACGGTGATTGTCGTGGGCGCACTGGCCTTTTTCCCGGCGCTGGCGCTCGGTCCGGTGGTCGAAGAACTGCAATTCCACGCCCATTGAGCCCTCGAAGCTGACCACCATTGAAGCTGACCGTATGACTACCGCCGCACTTGCCCGCCCGCTATTCGATCCGCCCCTGGTCCGCCAGGCGGCGAAGGATTCGTTTTTTAAGCTCGCGCCGTGGGTGCAGTGGCGCAATCCGGTGATGTTCGTCGTGCTCGTTGGCAGCGTGCTGATCAGCGTGCTGTGGATCATTCAGCTCGGGGGCGGCCTGGCGCAGGAAGGCCGGCCGGGCTTTGTGCTGGCCATTGCACTGTGGCTATGGGCGACGCTGCTGTTCGCGAATTTCGCCGAGAGCCTGGCAGAGGGCCGCGGCAAGGCGCAGGCAGCCGCGCTGCGTTCGAGCCGGCGGGATGTGGTCGCGCGTCGGTTCCCCAGCGGCCGGACCGACCAGCCCTATGCATCGGTGCCTTCCAGCGACCTGCGGCGCGGCGATGTGGTGCTGGTCGAAGCCGGTGACACCATCCCCGGCGACGGCGAAGTCATCTCCGGCACCGCATCGGTTGATGAGAGCGCCATCACCGGCGAATCCGCGCCCGTGATTCGCGAGGCGGGCGGCGACCGCTCGGCCGTCAGCGGCGGTACCAAGCTGCTGTCGGACACGCTGCACATTCGTATCAGTGCCAATCCCGGCGAGGCCTTTCTCGACCGCATGATCGCGATGGTCGAGAACGCCAAGCGCTCGCGCACACCGAATGAAATTGCGTTGGCGATTCTGCTCGCGGGGCTGACGCTGATTTTCCTGAAGACGACCGCGACCCTGCTGCCCTTCTCTATCTATAGCGTTACGACCGCCGGCCACGGCTCGCCCATCTCGATCACGGTGCTGGTGGCACTGCTGGTCTGCCTGATACCAACCACGATCGGCGGACTGCTGTCGGCGATCGGCATTGCCGGCATGGATCGCATGATCCAGGCGAATGTCATCGCCACTTCCGGGCGCGCCGTCGAGGCGGCCGGCGATGTCGACGTGCTGCTGCTCGACAAGACCGGCACCATCACGCTCGGCAACCGTCTTGCATCGCGCTTCATCCCCGCGCCCGGTATCAGCATGGAAGAGCTGGCCGATGCGGCCCAGCTTGCCTCGCTGGCGGATGAGACGCCCGAGGGCCGCTCCATCGTGGTACTCGCCAAGCAGCTGCACGGGCTTCGCGGCCGCGACCTCAACGCGCTCGGCGCGCGCTTCATACCCTTCACTGCGCAGACGCGCATGAGCGGAGTCGATTTCGAGGGCGGCCAGATCCGCAAGGGCGCTACTCATGCCATCGAGCAATGGCTCAAGGCGCAGGGCAGCGCGATGCCGCCGGAAGTCCAGCGCGCGGTGGACAGCATCGCCCGGCAGGGTGCGACACCGCTGGTGGTTGCCGACGGCGCGCGCGCGCTGGGCGTGATCGAGCTCAAGGACGTCGTCAAGGGCGGCATCCGCGAACGCTTCGCGGAACTGCGCCGCATGGGCATCACCACCATCATGATCACCGGCGACAACAAGCTGACCGCCGCCGCTATCGCGGCCGAAGCGGGAGTCGATGATTTCCTGGCCGAGGCCACGCCCGAAGCCAAGCTAGCGCTGATCCGCGAGCGGCAGGCGGAAGGGCGGCTGGTTGCGATGTGCGGCGACGGCACCAACGATGCGCCGGCGCTGGCACAGGCCGATGTGGCCGTTGCCATGAACACCGGCACCCAGGCGGCCAAGGAAGCCGGCAACATGGTCGACCTGGATTCCAATCCCACCAAGCTCATCGAGGTGGTCGAGGTCGGCAAGCAGATGCTGATCACGCGCGGCGCATTGACGACCTTCAGCATCGCCAATGACGTCGCCAAATATTTTGCGATCATCCCGGCTGCGTTTGCGGGCACCTATCCGGCCCTTGACCGGCTCAATGTCATGCACCTGGCAAGCCCGAGCAGCGCCATCCTGTCGGCCGTCATTTTCAATGCGCTGATCATTGTCGCGCTGATCCCGCTGGCGTTGCGCGGTGTCCGCTATCGCCCCCTCGGGGCCGAGGCACTGCTGCGCCAGAATCTGCTTCGCTATGGACTGGGCGGACTGATCGTGCCCTTCATCGGCATCAAATTCATCGATCTGCTGCTGGTCGCGGCGCACTGGGCCTGACGGAGCCGAACCATGGCCAAGCTGCTGCGACAGGCGATTCAGACCCTGCTGGTCCTCACGATGCTGACCGGCATCGTGTATCCGCTGGCGGTCACCGGGATTGCCGGCCTTTGCTGTTCGCGAGCCGCCAACGGCTCGCTGGTCCGGCGCGGCGAGCAGCTGGTCGGCTCCGAGCTGATCGGCCAGCCATTCGATGGCGCACAATACTTCTGGCCGCGGCCCTCGGGCATATCGCCGCAGCCCTATGACGGCCGCGCCTCCGGGGGTTCGAACCTCGGCCCGACAAACTCCGCCCAATTCGACGCGGTCAAAGCGCGCATCGAGCTGCTGCGCGCCGCGGATCCGGGTAACCCGCTGCCGATTCCCGTGGACTTGGTCACCGCTTCAGGCAGCGGCCTGGATCCCGAGATCAGTCCCGCGGCGGCGGAATATCAGCTGCGGCGGGTCGCCGCAGCGCGTGGACTCGACCCGACGCTGGTGCGCCAGCAGATCCTGCGCCATACCCGGCCGCGGCAATGGGGAATATTCGGCGAGCCCGGCGTCAACGTGCTGACACTGAATCTGGCGCTGGACGCCACCACCGGCGCCAATCGCTGATTGCCGCCATCGGCGCGATAATGGCCGCAGGCACCCAAGTGCCGGCAAATGGCGGGAGACAAAATTGTGTCGGATGCAATCCGGAGGGCGCTCCGATCACTGTTCAAATGCGCCCTGCTCGGAACCGCGTGCCTCGTGGGCCTCGATTCGGTGCTGTCCGCGCAGCCCGATAGCGGCGGCGCACCAGGCTCCCCGAGCGCGACAACCCCGACAACCCCCGCCACAGCCGAACAGCGCATCGACGCGCTGACGCAGGAAGTCCAGGATCTGCGCAGCCTGGTGCGGAAGCTCGAGCACCGGATCGACGAACTCGAGGCCGGCTCGAGTGCCCCAGCAGCCGGCAGCGTGGCGTCGAACCCGACGCCCGCGCCGCCCCAGGTTGCCCCTGCCCCTCCCCCTCCTGCAACTGCAACTGCAACTGCAACTGCAACTGCAACTGCAACTGCGCCATCGCCAACCGGCAACGGCATTCTGCAGGGCGCAACCATCAACGCGATGCTCGACGGCTACTATGAGTACAACGCCAATAACCCGATCGGACGGGTCAATTACCTGCGGGCGTACGATGTCAGCAGCAACAGTTTCAGCCTGAATCAGGCCGATCTGCTGCTCGAGAGCGCCGCGGACCTGGCCGCCGGCAAACGCTACGGCATGCGACTCGACCTGCAGTTCGGGCAGGCCACCGAAACGCTGCAGGGCAGCCTGTCCAATGAGCTGCGGCCGGAAATCTGGCGCAACATTTTCCAGGCCTATGGCACCTACATTTTCCCGATCAATGGCGAGCCGTTGGTGCTGGACTTCGGCAAGTGGGCCAGCTCCCTCGGGTTCGAGGGCAACTACACCAAAGACCAGATCAACTACTCGCGCTCCCTGTGGTTCGACTATCTGCCCTTCTATCATTCGGGTCTGCGCGCGGCCTACAAAGTCGACGACGTGCTCACGCTCGACTACTGGATCACCAACGGCACGCAGCAGACCGAGGCCTTCAACAATTTCAAGGACCAGATGTACGGCTTTGTGCTGCAGCCGGTAACGGCAGTCGTCTGGACCTTCAACTACTACCTGGGCCAGGAACACCCGGACATCGTATTTGTATCCAACCCGGGTCCAGGCGATGGGGGCTTGCCAAGCCAACAGGGCACGCCGTTCGAACCGATTCCAAACGCGCCTACAGGCCGGCTGCGCATCCTCGATACTTACGTTACCTGGCAGGCGACGCCGGCGCTGAGCTTCGCCGCCGAATCCGACCTTGTGTTCGATCGCCTCTACACGTACTCGTTGGTCCAGCGCACGCAGGGGGGCGCGATGTACGGGCGCTACCAGATCACGCCCCGAATAGCAGTAGCCCTGCGGGGCGAGTACATGGAGGATCGCGGCGGCCTGTTCAGCGGCGTGCCGCAGTTCCTGAAGGAAGGCACCTTCACGACCGAATATCGATTGGCGGATGGCTTCCTCGTGCGCGCGGAATTCCGTCGCGACGAGTCCAATCGAGCCTATTTTCTGACCGACACGCTCGGACTGCTGAAGGATCATCAGGACACGGCCACGATCGGCGTGGTCTGGTGGCTTGGGCAGAAGACGGGCACATGGTAGGCCGGTAGCGCGATGCATGCGATGAACGACGGCCGTCCCGACCCGGATCAATTACTGGCGCGCGTGCAGGCCTCGGCCGCGCGCGCCACACGCGGACGGCTGACCATTTTCTTTGGCGCCAATGCGGGTGTGGGCAAGAGCTACGCCATGCTCGAAGCTGCGCAGCGAGCCAAACAGCAGGGCATCGACGTGGTGGTCGGGTACGTCGAGCTGCACGGCCGCCCGGAAACCGAACAGCTGCTTGACGGCCTTGAGCAATTGCCGCCGTTGTTGATCGACTTTGGCGGCAGCGCAAGGCACGAATTCAATCTCGATGCCGCACTCGCCCGCAAGCCGCAACTGTTGCTGGTCGATGAGCTGGCGCACACCAATCCCAGCGGCGGCGATCCGCCACCACGTCACCAGAAGCGCTGGCAGGACATCGAGGAAGTGCTCGATGCCGGCATCGATGTCTATACGACTGTCAACGTGCAGCATCTGGAATCCCTGACGGACGTCGTCACCCAGATTACCGGTGCGCGCCAGCTCGAAACCGTACCGGATCACGTGTTCGACTCGGCTGACGAGGTGAAGCTGGTCGATCTGCCGCCCGACGATTTGATGCAGCGCCTGCGTGAGGGACGAGTCTATGTGGCCGACAAAGCGCAGGTGGCGCTGCAGAATTTCTTCCGCAAGGGCAATCTGATCGCGCTGCGCGAGATGGCGCTGCGCAAGACCGCCGATCGCGTCGATCAGGCGATGCGGGCCTACCGTCACGAAAAATCGGTCCGCGGTGCCTGGGCCGCGCGCGAGCGGCTGCTCGTGGCCGTGGGTCCCGATGCGCAGGCCGAGCGACTGGTGCGCGCGGGCAAGCGCCTGGCCGATGGCCTGGATGCCGAGTGGCTGGTGGTATACGTCGAGACACCGAACCTGATCCGCCTGTCGCAGGCCGAGCGCAATCGCCGCATCGCCATCCTGCGCCTCGCGGCGTCACTGGGCGCCGAGGCCATCACTCTCGGCGGCTCCTCGGCCAGCGCCGAGCTGCTGGAGTACGCACGCACGCGCAATGTCACTCGATTGCTGGTCGGGCGACCGCACCGCACGCGCTGGCGCCGGCTGCTTCGGCCCTCGACCACCGACCGTCTGCTTGCGGCGCGGCGCGACATCGATGTACTCGTGATCGGCGGCGATGATGCGTCGGTGCGCCTGCCGGCGCTCGCCGATGATGATAGCAGCGTCGCGACGCAGAGTTCCGACGAGCGGCGCTGGCCGCGCTACCTGCTGGCGATCGCCGGGACGCTGGCCGCCACGGGACTGTGCTACGTTTTCTATGCTTATTTTCCGCGGCTCGGCCAGGCCAACCTGGTGATGGTGTACCTGCTGAGCAGCGCGCTGGTGGCGGTCTATGGCGGCCGGCGCGCAGCGGCCCTGAGCGCGGTGCTCGGTGTACTCGCGTTCGATTTTCTGTTCGTACCGCCGCGTTACTCGTTCGCGGTCACTGACGTGCAGTACCTGCTGACCTTCTCGATCATGCTGGGCGTCGCGCTGATCATCGGCAATCTCAACGCCAGCGTGCGTCTGCAGGCGCGGGTCGCGGGGCACCGCGAGCGTCGCACAGCGCTGCTCTACGCGATGACGCGTCAGCTTGCGCAGACGCGCGGCCGCGACGAGATGGCAGATGTGGCGGCCAGCAATGTGAGCCAGGTGTTCGCCAGCCGCACGGTGGTCCTGTTTGCGGACGAACACGGACAGGTTACTTATCCGCGCGGGACACCGCGCGAGCATTCATATACGGGCGCAGAACTGGGACTGGCGCAGTGGGTATTCGATCACAACAAGCCCGCGGGGCTGGGCACTGACACGCTGAGCGGCGCCGCCGGCCTCTACCTGCCGCTGTCCGGCGGTGACCGCGTCTTCGGGGTGCTCGGCGTGCTGCCGCGCAATGCGCGCCGGGTGACCTTGCCGGAGCAGTTTCGCCTGCTGGAAACCTTTGCCGCGCAGATCGGACTGGCGCTCGAGCGGGTGGATTTTGCCGCGCACGCTCAGGCCGCCGAAGTGCGCGCCGAGACCGAGGCAATCCGCAATTCGCTGCTGGCCTCGATCTCGCACGACCTGCGCACGCCGCTGGCCACCATTGCCGGCGGCGCGGCGACGCTCGCGGGCAATCTCGATGCGCTCAGCGGCGCCGATCGCCGCGCGCTGGCGAACTCGGTCAGCGATGAGGCCATGCGCATGAGCGAGCGCATTACCACATTGCTGGATCTGGTGCGGCTCGAAACCGGTGCGATCCAGCCGCGCTTCGCCGCCTACGAGCTGGCAGAGCTCGTCGGCACAGTGCTGCATCGTCTCGATGCGCCGCTGCGCGCGCATCGTGTGCGCATCGAGCTGCCCGAGAACCTGCCGCTCCTGCAGGTCGATGGCCGGCTGATCGAGCAGGTGCTCGAAAACCTGCTCGACAATGCCAGCAAGTACACGCCGGCTGGTACCGAGATCCGCATCAGCGCGCACGCGCTCAGGCGCCAGGTTGAAGTCAGCATCGAGGATAACGGCCCGGGACTGCCCGGGAGCGATCCGGAGATCCTGTTCGAGAAGTTCCAGCGCGGCTCCCCCGAAGGCTCGGATGGCGGCATCGGCCTCGGATTAGCGATCTGCCGTACGATCGTGCGATTGCATGGCGGCCGCATCTGGGCGGAGAACCGCGCGCCTCATGGCGCCGCCTTCCGCTTCAGCGTGCCACAGTCCGACGAGCCGCTGCTGAATCCGGACCTCGAGGATGTCTCCGCGCGATGACCATTGCCAGCCGCGCCGTGTTGATCGTGGAAGATGACGCGCAGATCCGCCGGGTGCTGCGGACGCTGCTCGAGCTCGAGCAGTTCCGCATCATCGAGGCGGAGACCGCGGAGTCGGGCCTGAGCGCAGCGCGTACCTACAAGCCCGACCTGATCATCGTCGATCTGGGATTGCCCGATCGCGACGGCATGGAAATCATCACCGGGGTGCGCGCATGGTCGCGGGTACCGATCATCGTACTCTCGGCGCGCAGCTCGGAGGCTGACAAGGTCGCGGCGCTCGAGGCCGGGGCCGATGACTACATCAGCAAGCCCTTTGGCGCGCGCGAACTGAGCGCGCGCGTACAGGTGGCGCTGCGCCACAGTGCCTCCGCCGGCGCCAGCGGCGAGAAGATCACGATCGGTGCCTGGCGTATCGACCTCGCGGCGCGGACGGCACGCGATGACAAGGGTGGCGAATTGCACCTGACACCCATCGAGTACCGCCTGCTCGAGGTACTGGCGGAGCACATCGGCTTCGTGGTGACGCATCGCGTGCTGTTGCAGCAGGTATGGGGACCTGCCAGTACGGAGCAGACTCATTACCTGCGCGTCTACATGAAACAATTGCGCGCCAAACTGGAACCTGACCCCGCACGGCCTCACTGGCTGCTGACGGAGACCGGCGTCGGCTATCGCCTCGCGCAGCGGGATCAGGCAACCTAGTAGTTGCATGCAAGCCTTTCTGGTTTCGATCGCCGGCGTCGCCCTGGGCGAACTCGGCGACAAGACGCAGCTGCTGGCGCTGATCCTGGCCACGCAATTACGGCGGCCGCTGCCAATCATCCTTGGGATCCTGGTCGCGACCACCGCCAATCACCTGTTCGCCGCGGCGCTCGGGCAATGGGCGGGCTCGCTGCTGAGCCCGGAGATCCTGCGGTGGATCCTCGGCATCTCTTTCATCGCGCTCGCAGTCTGGGTGCTCATTCCCGACAAGGCCGACGACAAACCGCACGCCGCGGACGGCTACGGCGCCTTCATGCTGACGACGACGACCTTCTTCATGGCGGAGATGGGCGACAAGACGCAGATCGTGGCCCTGGCACTGGCGGCGAAGTATCACAACCTCATTGCCGTTGTTGCCGGCACCACCATTGGCATGATGATCATCAATGTCCCCACGGTGCTGCTGGCCCAGCATGTCACGCGCATCGTGCCCCTGAAGTGGATTCGTATTGCGGCGGCCCTGGTCTATGCGGCGCTCGGCGTGCTGACCCTCACCGGTCGCGCCGGGCTGGGCATCGGCTAGTGGGCATCGGTAGAATGCGCCATGGACAATCGGTTTGACGATGAGCGCCGCGCACTGCTGCGCCGCCTCGCACTCGGATTGACGCTGGTACCGCTCGCGGGACTAAGGTCGCGCGACGCGCGGGCCGCAGCCTTGCCGCTGCTCAGCGAGAGCGATCCGGCCGCCAAGGCGCTCGACTACGTCGAAGATGCTTCCAAGGCCAAAGGCGCCCAGTCGGGCGCGCTGTGCTCCAACTGCTCAGTCTACGGCGGCGCCGATGGCGCACCCGCCGGGCCCTGCACGCTGTTTCCGGGCAACTGGGTCAAGGCCGGTGGCTGGTGCAAGTCGTGGAGTGGGCTATGAGGCCACAGCGGCAATCTGAAGGCACACCGCTAGTGGTGTAAGTACCATCTAATGAATGCACATCGATGTGCATTCATTAGATGGTACTTACACCCCTTGAGCTGCCCCCATCAAGTTTCTGATCCCCTCTTGGCCCGTATCCATGGCCGCGCTGCTGCTTGGCTGCTGCCACGGCATCAGCCTGGCGGCGGAGCGTCCCGACTGGGCCTTCTTTGTACCATCAGCCGAATCCGCTCAGTTGCCGCCGACATCGGGAGGCGATGCCCGTCACGCCTGGCACGCTCCCGGCAGCCCACTCAGCTACAGCAGCGCCGAGATTCATGACGTGATGAATCCGCCGGACTGGTATCCGGCCGATCATCCGCAGATGCCCCCGATCGTCGCGCATGCCGTGACGCCGACGGCCGGAGGTCCGCCGCTGCTGCCCTGCGCACTCTGTCATCTGCCAAACGGTGCGGGACACGCCGAGTCCGCATCGCTGGCGGGGTTGCCGGTCGATTACATCGTGCGCCAGTTCGACGAGCAGCGTACTGGCGCACGGCACATCGCCGTAGGCAATGTGGGCACCGCTCACTTTCTCACGGCGCTGAAGAATTCTTATTCTTCCGATCAGATACTCGATGCCGCTCGCTACTACGCTTCACTCAAACCGAGGCGGTGGATCCGCGTAGTCGAGACCACGACAGTCCCGCGATCGGCCGTCGATCCGGCTACGCTCATGCGTCGTGTGATTCCCGGCGGCCGCGAGCTACTCGGCAAGCGAATCGTGGAGTTGCCCGAAGACGAGACCGCGCTGCTAAATCGCGACTCTCATTCCGGCTACGTGGCCTATGTGCCCAAAGGCAGCGTCGCCGCCGGCAAAGCGCTGATCATGACGGGCGCCTCCGGAACGGGCATCCCCTGCAACACCTGTCACGGTGCCCAGTTGACGGGCTTTGGCGCCATGCCGCCGTTAGCGGGCCGGCCCCCGAACTACCTGGTGCGGCAGTTGTGGGCATTTCAGAGCGGAGAGCGTCACGGAGAGATGGCTGGGGCGATGCGGGCCGTTACGTCCCGACTCAGTACGGATGAGATGCTGGCCATTGCGGCCTACGCAGCATCGCTGCCGGTGGGTAGCGGTGATCTGAAAACACACCGCTAGGGGTTGAGCTATCCGATTCCGCCGCCCTCAGGCAGCGATGCCGTATTGACGCAGCAATGCCGATACCTCTGGCTTTCGCCCCCGAAACTCTACGAACGATTCAAGCGCATCGCGGCTGCCGCCGCGCGCCAGGATACTGTCGAGAAATCGCCGGGCCGTGGTGCGGTCGAAGGCACCGTGCTCGACGAAGGCGCTGAACGCATCGGCCGCAAGCACCTCGGCCCATTTGTAGCTGTAGTAGCCGGCCGCGTAGCCGCCGGCAAAGATGTGGCTGAAGCTGTGCGGGTAACGGTTCCACTCGGGTATCTGAATCACCGCTACTTCACGCCGCACCTCGCCGAGAATTTCGTACACGCGTCCGCCGCGCGCCGGATCGAATTCCGCGTGCATGCGCATGTCGAACAGTGCGAATTCGACCTGCCGCAATGTCTGCATGCCGGCCTGAAAGCTGCGCGTCGCCATGAGCTGCCGCTGCGTCTCGGGGGCGATGGGCTCACCGGTACGCACGTGGGCGGAAATGCGATCGAGTACGTCGCGCTGCCAGGCATAGTTCTCCATGAACTGGCTCGGCAGCTCGACCGCGTCCCAGGCGACGCCGTTGATGCCGGCAAGACTCGGGTAGTTGACGCGGGTCAGCATGTGGTGCAGCCCGTGACCAAACTCGTGGAACAGCGTCACGACATCATCATGCGTCAGCAGCGCCGGCCGATCGCCCGAGGGCGGCAGGGAATTGCAGACCAGATAGGCCACCGGCAGCGTGGTCTGGCCGTTGAGTGCCTTGCGGCCGATACAGTCATCCATCCAGGCGCCGCTGCGCTTGTGCTGCCGCGCGTAGGCATCCAGATAGAAACTGGCGAGCGGCGCGCCGCCAGGCGCCTGCACTTCGAAGTAGCGCGCATCGGCATGCCAGACGGGCACCCCGGTGCGTTCGCGGATGCGCACGTCGAACAGCTTCTCGGCTACTTCGAACAGTCCCTGCAGCACACGCGGCAGCGGCAGGTAGTCTCGCAGCTCTTCCTGCGACACCGAGTAGCGGCTCTGCTGCAGCCGCTCGGAATAGAAGGTGACATCCCAGGCATCCAGCCTGCGGCCGGCGAAGCTCTCGAGTTCGGCAAGCTCCGCGGCGGCCGCGGGGCGCGCCGCGCGCACCAGCTGGCGCAGGAAATCGGTCACCTCTGGCACTGTGCGGGCCATGCGATTGGCGAGCGCGTAATCGGCAAAGCTCGGGAAGCCCAGCAGCTGCGCTGATTCGTGCCGCAACCGCAGGATGTCTTCCATGACAGCGCTGTTGTCGAACTTCGCGCCCGTGGGTCCGTGCCCCGAGGCGCGCGTGGTCCAGGCCTCGTAGAAGGCGCGCCGCAGCGGCGCCGACTCTGAGTCCGTGACAACGGCGACGTAGCTTGGCTGATCAAGGCCGAACAGCCAGCCTTCCTGTCCGCTCTCGACCGCGCGACGCCGCGCCTGATCGAGGATGCCTTCGTTGATTCCCGTCAGCTCGCCGCGATCGCGCACGGCGTGCGTCCAGGCGTTGGTGGAGTCGAGAACGTTCTCCTCGAACTTGGCTGACAGCCGGGACAACTCCATCATGACAGCCTTGAAGCGAGCCTTGCGCTGCGGCTCGAGCGCGACGCCCGCCAGCCGAAACTCGCGCAGCGCATGTTCGATGACCTCACGCTGGACGCCATCCAGCGACGCCGACTCGCGTTCGCTGACCAGGGCATACGCGCGATACAGCCGCTCGCTCTGTGCCAGGTCGGTGTGGTACTCGGACAGCAGCGGCAGGCAGGCGTTGTACGCGGTCCGCAGCGGCTCGGAGTTCATGACGGCGTTGAGATGTCCGACCGGCGACCAGACCCGGCTCAGCCGGTGCTGCAGCTCCTCGAGCGGTTCGACCACGGTCTTGAAACTCGGATTCGGTTCGGCCTCGATTTGCGCCACTCGGGCGCGCTGCTCGGCGATCAGGCGGGCAATGGCCGGTTCCACGTGCTCGGGGGTGATGGCGTCGAAACGCGGTAGAGGGACGTCCTGAAGCAGCGGGTTATCGGTCGGGCCTGGGGCCATCGGTTCCACCTTGCGATCCTGTTCGGCTCATTTTAGCCGTGAGCCCCGGGTGTAACATCCTCCAGTTAACAGCCAATACATTGCGGACAGGGAACCCCGGCATGGCCTTTGACTACGACCTGATTGTGATCGGCGGCGGCAGCGGCGGGCTGGCCTGCGCCCAGCGTGCGGCCGACTACGGCGCCCGTACCCTTGTCATCGAAGGGGGACGCCTCGGCGGTACCTGCGTCAATGTCGGCTGCGTACCGAAAAAGATCATGTGGAACGCCGGCCAGATCGGCCACGTACTGGAAGCGGCACACGACTATGGCTTCGATGTCACGGTCGGAAAGCACGACTGGCAGCGCCTCAAGGCCTCACGTGACGCCTTTATCGAGCGTCTGAACGGCATCTACGGGCGAAACCTCGAGCGTCGCGGGGTGGAGCTGCTGCGCGGCTGGGCGCGCCTGGTGTCGCCCCAGTCCGTCCGCGTCGGCGATCGCGAAATCTCGGCAAAAATCATCGTGCTGGCCACGGGCGGCCGGCCGCTGATCCCGCAGCTGCCGGGCGCGACGCTCGGCATCAGCTCCGACGGCTTCTTCGAATTACCGGAGCGGCCCGAGCGCGTCTGCATCGTCGGCGCCGGCTATGTCGCTGCCGAGCTGGCGGGCATATTTTCGGCGCTGGGGACCCACACGACCGTAGTCCTGCGCCAGGACTGCCTGCTGCGACAATTCGACCGCCTGCTGGGCGAGTCGCTGCTGACCATCATGCGTGATGACGGCATCGAGGTGGTCACCCACGGGGTGCCGGGCGGACTCGAACGCGATGCCGCTGGCACTCTGCAGCTGCAACTGGTGGACGGCCGCAAAGTCGGTCCCTTCGACAGCCTCATCTGGGCGGTCGGTCGCGCACCGGCCAGCGTCGAACTGGGGCTGGACGCGCTGGGTGTGAGCCTCGACGACTACGGCCATGTCCTGACCGACCCCTACCAGACGACCAGCATCGAGAATCTTTACGCGATCGGCGATGTCACGCAGCACGCCGGACTCACGCCCGTGGCCATCGCCGCCGGCCGTCGCCTTTCCGATCGTCTGTTCGGCGGCAAGGCTGACAGCAAACTGGACTACGACAACATCGCCACCGTGGTCTTCAGTCATCCACCGATAGGAACGGTGGGCATCAGCGAACAGGATGCGCGCGCGCGCCATGGGGATGCCGTCAAGGTGTACACGAGCAGCTTCGTGCCGATGTATCACGCCTTCACCCACCGCAAACCGCACGCTCACATGAAGCTCGTCACGCTGGGCGAGCAGCAGAAGATCATCGGCATCCACGTCATCGGCGAAGGTGCGGATGAAATGATGCAGGGCTTTGCCGTGGCCATTCACATGGGCGCCACCAAGCGCGACTTCGACGATACGGTGGCGATACATCCAACGAGTGCGGAAGAACTCGTGACGATGCGCTGACGGCCATCCGAGGCCGCAAGCTTCAAAGCAACGCAGCAGTAGAGACGCCGCATTGTTTTCAAACCCGCCTCGTGCGTGGCCTTCAGCCTGTCGCCGGCCGACGACATTTAGCACGTGCTGGTGACCTCGATTGTTTTTGCCGCAAATCAGCGACAAAAAAATGCTCGCCTTCGTGGATGAGGTGAGACAGAGGTCGCTAAATTTTTCCGCTCCATTGCTAGCATGAATTCATCAGCTGACCGCTGAACAGTCGGAGCATGGAGGATTGCATGAACAAATCGATGATGATCGGTTCGGTCATGGGCGCGATAGTTGTGACAACGGGCGGCGCCTACGCCAGCTATAAAGTCATCGCCACGCCGCATGAAGCCATGGTGGTGAGCGTCAAGGAACTCAAGAAGACGGTGAGGACTCCGCGGCAGGAGTGTCACGATGAGCAGGTGACCCGTACCAAGCCCGTGAAGGACACGAATAGACTCGTCGGCACCGGCATTGGTGCGGCCGTGGGCGGGCTGATCGGTAACCAGTTCGGCGGCGGCAACGGCAAAGTTCTCACTACCGTCGCCGGTGTCGCGGCCGGTGGCTTTGCCGGCAATCAGATCCAGAAGAAGGTGCAGCAGGGCAACACTTACACGGTAAGCGAGCAGCGCTGCGCCACGGTCTACGATAGCAGCGAAGTGCCGACCGGTTACGAGGTGGTGTACGTCCTCAAAGGCGAGCAACACCAGGTGCGCATGGACCACGACCCGGGCAAGAGCATCCCTGTGAAGGATGGCCAGATCGTCACCAGTGAAGATCCGCAGGTGGCATCGACAACGAGGGCGCAGCCGGAATCCTAGTCAAGGGACCAGCGCGGGGATCAAAGGAACCGCGGAGATCTCGATCGCGATAGATTCCAATTCTTGCTTACTCGCGATGTAAGCAAGAATTGGAATCTATCGCGATCCTGACCTTGGCGATTCTCTCTGGACCGCGCTGGTCACTTGACCGGGGCCGCCGCCACCTTGTCGAAATTCATCTTCATCTCGTCGAACATGCGAATCGCGGTCGCGCGACCGGCACCATAAACGCCACCGCCTGGGTGCAGGAACGGGCCGACGAGGTATAGCCGATCGACACCCGGCACCGTGTACTGAGCCAGGTCGGGCGTGGGCCGGTGCCCGGAGATCTGGTAGAAATAGGGCGCGACACCGTGCACGTCGCCGCCGACCATGCTGGTGGGCATGTTGCGGGCGTGATCCAGCGGCGTGACGATGCTGCGCTGAATGATGTTGTCGCTGGTCAGGTTGCTGATGAAGCGCTGGTAGTGACGCATGCTGCGATCGCCCATCTGCTCACGGATCTCATCCCAGCGCGCGGCGCCACCATCAGCCAGCTTGTAGGGCGCAAAGGTAATCCCGTGCAGCATGCCGCGGCCTGGCGGCACACGGCTCGGATCGTTGATGCTCTCATCGCCGCCGGCGCCGAGCACGCGCTCGGAAATGCGCCCGCGCTTGAGCGCGTCGAAATCATCGAGCATATCCTCGAGGCTGTCGCTGGCCATAAACTCGAGCATGATGGCGTGCCCGACTTCGTCGCCCGCGCGGAATTTGACCTGCTCTTTCAGGTCGTAGTGGCTGACCATGATGCTGAAGGCGGCCAGCGTCGCTCGTTCGGCCCTGGCGAGTACGCGTTCCGGTACGCCATCGACGAACTGACGCAGCACATGCGGGTGAAGCGCGGCGATGACGCCGTCCTTGGCCTTGAAGCGTTCGCCGCTCTTGAGTTCCAGCCCGACCGCGCGGCCGCCCGAGGTCACCACTTTGCTGACCTCTGCATTGCAGCGCACCTCACCGCCGTAGTGCTCGATGCAACGGACCAGCGCCTCGCTGAGCCGTCCGCTGCCGCCGACCGGCTGGGAGACGCCGAAGCCGTGCATCAGCCCCGGCATCAGGAACATGCCAAAGCCCGTGCCCAGTTCATCCGGGGCCTGCAGATTTTCGCTGACAAGCCGCAGCAGCCAGATCTTGACGTGCTCGCTCTCGAAGCTCTGGTTTGCGATCTCGAGTGAGCTGCGCTGCATGGCCTCGAGAATCTCGCGACCTTCATCGTTCTGATCCATCATCGCGAAGAAGGCGCCCATGGGCATCGGCGGCGAGTACAGCCCGGCGACGAACATCGGCAGCATCGCCATGGCGCGCTGGGCGAACAGCCGATAAGTCTCGGCGTCCTTCTGTGAAAAACGTGCGATGCCTTCGCAGGTCCGGTCCAGATCCTTGTGCGCGACCAGCGTGCGCCCGTCAGCGAAGATCATCGCGTAGGGCGTGTTGTACTCGTATTTGAGCCCGAATTTTGCGATCAGGCCGAGCTCGTCATCGCGGATCATCGGGTTGCCCTGGATCATGATGTGCACGCTCGAGTGCTCATCGTGCCGGTAGCCCGGGGAATTCATTTCGCGCGTCACCACGCCGCCGCCGGGCCAGGGCTTGCGCTCGAGCACCAGTACCTTTTTGCCGGCCTTGGCCAGATAGGCGGCCGCAACCAGGCCGTTGTGCCCCGCACCCATGGCCAGAATGTCGTAGGTGTCGCCCATCGGTTCGCGCTCCGCGGTTGTTCTTATGGAGTTAAGATCCGGCACCTTAAAGACCCGGGATCGGTCAGTAAAGCAGGTACTTTTGTGTGCCCAAAAGAATCGGGTGTGAATGTTGAAGCCGTGATGCAATCGCTCCGTCAAATCCTGGGCGAGGCGGCGCCGGGCAGTGATGCGTCGCTGGTACAGCTGGGAGCGATGGTGCGCAACATGGCCGCCGATGGCGTGCGCCGCGAAGAGCCGATGCGCGAGGTGTTCGCGCGCATTGGCGACAAGTGGAGCACGCTGCTGCTGTTATTGCTGCGCACCGGCAGCTATCGTCACGCCGTGCTGCGACGCCTGGTCAGCGCCGTGGGCAGCGAAGGCCGTATCTCGCAGCGCATGCTCACTTTGCGCCTGCGCGCGCTCGAGCGCGACGGTCTGATCAAGCGGCGCGTGATCTCGACCCAGCCGCCTGGCGTCGAATACGGCCTTAGCGAACTGGGCGCCGGTCTCGTGCAGCAGCTCGACGTCATGATGCAGTGGGTCCGGACGCATATCGAAGAAATTCGGCGTGCGCGTCAGGAATTCGAGGCAGCCGATGCGCAGGGCATTGACGGGACGATGGGCGCGGGCGCGGACGCGGACGAAGTCGAAGACGAGTAGCGCGGTTAGGCCGCCGCCGGCGATTGCCGAAGCCCGGGTGTGAAAGAGACCGGCAGTGCTTCGATAAAGCAGTAATCGCCGCCGCCGAAGTGATATTTCGGGCGCTGTACTTCGACCTTCAGGTCGGGCAGCCGGCGGAGGATTTCCTCCAGCAGTACGCGCAGCTCCATGCGTGCGAGTGGAGCACCCGGGCACGTATGGACGCCAAACCCGAACGTCATGTGCCGATAGTTGTCCCTGTCGATACTGAACGCGGTCGGCGACTCAAACACCTTGGGATCCCTATTGGCCGCTGCCCACCCCATGTAAACATCGCAACCCGCGGGTATCTGCGCTCCCGCTGTATCAACCGGTCGCGTGGTCCTGCGAAAGAATCCGAAGAAAGACGGGCGTAATCGCAGTACCTCTTCGACAGCCACGGTAATTTTCCTGGGGTCCTGGATCAGCGCGTCGCGCACGTCAGGCCGGGAGAACACCTCGTTGACCAGGCTTGCCATAGCGGAAGTCGTGCTGTGGTGACCGGCCCCAAGGAAGGCTGCGAGCAAACCGACATAGTCCTCGTCGTCCAGCTGTCGGCCCTCCACCTCCACTGCGGCCAGCTGACTCAGGTAGTCGTCCCGTGGGTGCGCCCGGCGCGCGTGCACCTCTGCCACCGTCAGTGCGGCGAAGGCGGCCTGCTTGCGGCCAAATTCCGCAGGATTCCCCTGGGCCGCAAACATCTCGATGGCCGCCTTGCGAATCGGTGGAACGAGCGCGTCATCCACGCCCACGAGCCGGCAGATGGTCTCGGCGGGCACGGGCTCCGCCAGCTCGGCGACGATGTCGCAGGAACCTTTTTCGATGAAGCCGTCAATGTGACGATTGATGTCCTCTCGAACGAACGACTCCATCTTCTCGGCTGTCTTCGATGTAATCGCCTTGTTGAACAGCTCTCGCCAGGCCTTGTGCCGCGGTGGGTCCATCTCCAGCGCCGGGATCGGCTTGCGCGGCAGCATCGGACGCAGCACCTGGGGCTGGGATGAGTAAGTCTTGTGGTCGCCCATGGCGCTCCTGACATCCGCATAGTTGAGCAGCAGGTAGAAACCTTCGTGCTCACTGCTGTGCGCCATCGGGCACTTGTTTCGCGATTCCTCGAATATCTCCAGCGAGCGCTCGGGCGAGGTGGTGTAGCAGCTCCAATGCTCGAGATCATCGGCCATACCGGAGTATAGGGCGGGGTTTTTTGCCGCTTCAAAGCCCGCTCTGGAATAAGCCGTATTCCGGCGCGGCATCTGCGAGGGCCGCCGCTACCCGCTGTTTCCAGCTGTTTACAGCAGCTATTTCACCGGTTCGCCCGAGGCTGGCGGCGCAATGTTCTCGGCGATCTGCTGCATGGCCTGCGAAGTCGCGGCTCTGAAAGCGGCCACGACAGCCTCGAGGTGGTCAGCTGTTGCGCGCGCACTACCCTGGGCAAGAAAACTGACGATGACCGTGCGATCGGTGCGATGGCCGAAGGTGCAGTTGAGCGTCACGAACACGGTGGGCGGACCGGCATCGATGTATTGAGCCTGGAAGTTGGCGATGTTGACGCTGAGCAGGTACTGCGCCACAAACGGCTCAACGTCCGATTCGACGGTCGCAAATCGTCCGCCCGTGCGCAGTGCATCGATGATCTGCGATTGCAGCAGCGCCGGGGCCTCCTCGACCCAGCGAGCATTGGCGTAGTAGTCGAGGCGCCCGCCGGCGCGCGCCACCGCGATGCGCGAACCTACCAGTCCCGGTGAAGCACTGGGCCGCAGCACCTCAACCGTTCCCGCGGGCTGAGCGGGTGTGGAGGGCTTGGTGATTTCCGATCGCAGCAGGTAGCGCTGCTCGGGCGGCGCCTTGCTGTTCAGACCGCTGAAGCAGCCTGAAAGCAGGGACAGCGCCAGGACCGGGAGCAGCAGTTTCACGGCGGTATCACCATGCCCGCGGCGGGCGGCTGATAGATCAGAAGCGAGGGGTTCTCATTGAGATTCCGCGATAGCTCGGTGATCTGCTGTGCTGCCGTGCGCGTGTCGCGCAGCAGCGCTTCGAACTGCGGCAGTCCCACGGCGATGAAACCGGAGAGTTCGGCACGGTTCTCGGAAGCGAAGGCGTTCAGAGTTGCGGTCGTGGCGGCAAGATTGTCGCTGGTCGCGCGCAGTTTCTGCACCGCCGCCAGGAAATCAATGCTGCCCGTGCGCGTGGTGCCGTGCAAATCGTCGATCAGTCCCTGGGCCTTGGCGACGGTCGTGCGCAGATCGCCGAGCAGTTCATTCAGATCCCGCGTACTGGCCGGCAGTCGCGCGGCTGCCTGGTCGAGATTGTCGATCAGCCGAGTCACCGTACGGACATTGTTATCGGACAGCAGGCGCGAGGTGTGGTCGAACAGATCATTCAGACGGGAGGTCAGGTTCGGCAGGCTGCTGAGGAACTGATCGAAGTCCGAGTGGGAAGAGCGGATCACCGGGTAGCGTTCGCTCGGCACGGCGGCGAGGATGAGCCGGTCGCTCTCCTCTTCCCGCTCCTGCTGCAGATCGATGTAGAGCAGGCCCGTTATGCCCTGCAGCGATAGTTTCGCCAGCGTGCGATCGGATACCGGGGTGGTCGAGTCGATGTCGGCCACCACCTGCACGCGGTTGTCGGCGCGCGGATCGATGCGGATGCGCTGCACACGGCCGACATCGACGCCGAGGTAACGCACCGGGCCGCCCTCCGTGAGTCCGCTCACCGAGCCATCGAAGTAGATTTCATAGCGCGCGAAGTCGCGATGCTCGTGGCTGTCGGCATACCAGTAGACGAACAGCACCCCCATCACCAGCAGCAGCAGCACGAAAACGCCGACCGCGACGTAGTTGGCCTCACGCTCCATGAGCGCTCTCCCCGAGGGCTGCCACGCGTGCGCGCGCACGCTCGCCGCCGAAATAGGCCTGTATCCAGGGGTTCGGATTCTTGACGATGCCTGGCAGCGTGTCGCTGATCATGCGGCCATCGACGATGACTCCGACCCGGGTACAGGTGCGGAAGATCGTATCCAGATCGTGGGTAATCATCACTACCGTGAGCTTCAACTGGCGCTGCAGGTAAATCAACAGTTCATCGAAGGCCGCCGCACTGATCGGGTCGAGTCCGGTGGTCGGCTCGTCCAGGAACAGCAGCAGCGGATCGAGCGCCAGCGCGCGCGCCAGTGCCGCGCGCTTGACCATGCCACCGGAGAGCTGGGAGGGGTACTTCAGCGCGGCCTCCAGCGGCAGGCCGACCAGCCTGATCTTCAGCAGTGCCAGCTCATCGAGCGTTCGCGCGGTCAGCTGCAGGTGCTCGATCATGGGGAGCTGCACGTTCTGCTGCAGGGTGAGCGCGCTGAACAGGGCGCCTTCCTGGAAGGTCACGCCGTAGCTGGCCTTGAGCTCGTAAAGCTCCGCTTCGCTCAGCTGTGTCAGTTCCCGCCCCAGGAAGCGCACGCTGCCGGCATCGGGACGGCGCAGCCCCAGTATCGTGCGCAGCAGCACCGACTTGCCGGTGCCGGAGCCGCCAATGACCCCGAACACCTCGCCCGACTCGACCCGCATGTCCAGGCCCGCGTGCACGGTCTGGGCGCCGAAGCGCGACACGATGCCCTGGACTTCGAGCAGCGTGGTCATCAGCAGTTCAGACCCCGAGCTTCATGAACACCACCGCGAAGAGCGCATCGGCGACGATGACGCTGAAGATCGACGCCACCACGGCGAGCGTGGTCAGCCGCCCGAGCTCGCGAGAAGATCCATGCACGCGCATGCCGCAGGCACAGCCCGCACCGGCGATCAGCAGCGCAAACACCGGTGCCTTGATGAGGCCCACCCAGAAAGTGGTCTCGGTAATCGTGCTCTGCACCCGGTTCAGATACTGCACTATCGGCATGTCGAGCAACTCGTGGCAGAGCAGGCCGCCGCCGACCAGGCCGATGAGGTCGGCCGCTACCGTCAGCAGCGGCAGCGCGATCAGCATCGCCAGCACGCGCGGCACGACCAGGGCCTCGATCGGATCGACGCCGATGGCACGCAGCGCGTCCACCTCCTCGTTGAGCTGCATGGCGCCGATCTCGGCCGCGAACGCGCTCCCCGAGCGGCCCGCGACGATGATGGCCGTGAGCAGCACGCCCAGCTCTCGCAGCACCCCCACGGTGACCAGGTCGACCACGAAGATATCGGCGCCGAACTTGCCCAGCTCCTGCGCACCCATGTAGGCCAGGATCACGCTGATCAGAAAGCCCACCAGCGACACGATCGGCACCGCCGTGATGCCCGCATCGTAGATGTGGCGCGCCACCGCGGTCGGCCGCAACCGGTGCAGGCTGACCAGTGCCCGCAGCAGTGCGATGCAGACGCGGCCCGCGAACTCCAGCGCGACCAGCAGTGCCAGCCAGCTGTGCACCGCGCGCCGGCCGATACCCTCGACCGCGCGCTCCGGGTTCAGCCATTCATGATCCTCGACGCGAGCGGGAATCTCGCCCGAATAGGTGCGCTCGACCAGCGTCAGGGCCGATGGCGCCGTGCCCTCGAAGCGCGGGTCGAGGCCGGCCTTGCGCGCCCGCTCCAGGAAATCGTGCAGCAGCCAGGCGCCCGACAGATCCAGGCGCGAGCCGCCCGCATCGAGGCGCGCTTTCCGGGCACCGGTGAAGTCGATGGCCGCAAGCTCGGCTTCGATCGATGCGGACATGGTGGCGCGCCATTCGCCCTGCAGCGTCAGGTTCAGCTGATCGGCGCTGCGCTGCGCGGTGATGAATGTGCTCGTGGATGCCATCAGCCGGGCGCGGGCCCATCAACGTGGTTGGGCAGCTCGTACGCAAAGGCGCGTGCGTCGTGATCGCACCAGTTCTTGAGCGCCGTCGCCATGCGCCAGGCACCGCCGTCATCGGGCTCCGATTTGCGGGTGGCCGCGTACCAGTTGACATGCAGACCCCGTCGCGTGACACGCGCGCTGCTAAGTGCACCGCTGCGCAGGTAGTGCGCCACCGCCCAGCGCGACAGGATGCTGATCCCGAAACCGCCGCTCACCAGCTCGACGATCGCCTCGGTGAGCTCGACGCGCAGCATGCTGCGATAGGAGACCTGCGCCGGTTTGATGAATCGATCGAACTCATGGCCCTTCTCGGCGATGGCGCTGTAAGAGATGTACACCTGGTCCGAGAGATCCTGCGCCACCACGACCTCGCGCCCGGCCAGCGGATGATCGGGAGCCATGATCAGGATCAGCTCGTCGCGAAACAGCCTGAGTGAGCGCGTCGTGGCCTTGTCGGGTGTCGCCGATGTGACGGCGACGTCGATATCCCGATCCAGCAGTGCCTGCAGCGGGCGCTGGGTGGCATCGGCAACGACCTCGATATCGATGTCGGCCGCACCCTGCTGGAATACCCGCAGAAATCGCGGCAGCCAGCGGTAGCCGCTGTAGGCGCCGCAGCCGATCCGGACGATGTGGCGCATGACCCCGCTGTCACGCGCGATCTGCTTCTCGAGCCGCTCGAGCTGGGCAAGGATGCGGCCGGCCTCTTCGCTCAAGGAAGCGGCCACCGGCGTGAGTTGCATGCGCCGGTCGCGCTGCACGAACAGATCCAGTCCCAGGCGGCGCTCGGCTTCGCGAATCTGGTGGCTCAGCGCGGACTGGGTAAGCCCCAGCATCGCGGCGGCGCGCGTGACACTGCCCGTGCGCGCCATCGCCTGCAGCATGCGCAAATGGCGCATTTCCAGTCTGGGTTGAAACAAGGCGCTTATGTTCCTCCGAATCCATAGCATAGCCGTTCAGCGGGCCACGCCGCGCGACTGTCGCGGCAGCGCCGCGCGTTTGCGTTGCTATACTGGGCTCAAGGTGATTCTCAAATTCCTGATGAAGCGCGCGCTGCTGTCGCTCATCACGCTCGCCATCCTGTCGCTGCTGGTATTCCTGGGTGGACAACTGCTGCCCGGCGATGTCGGGCGCGCGGTGCTCGGGCCGCTGGCCGATGCCCGGTCGGTGGCGGCCTTCAATCACCAGATGGGCGTGGATCGGCCGCTGCCGGTGCAGTACTGGGACTGGATCACTCACTTCGTGAGTGGCGATATGGGCCGCTCCTTCACCTTCCGGGCCCCCGTGGCGCCCTTCATCGCCGATGCCCTCGGAAACTCGCTCAAGCTTGCGGCGCTGGCCTTCGTGCTGGTGGTGCCGCTGGGCATCGCGGGCGGCGTCTATGCCGCCTTGCGTGCCGGGCGCTGGGCCGATCGCGCCATCGTGCTGCTCGGACAGTCGCTCGGCATCGTGCCGGAATTCATCTCCTCGATCGTGCTGATCCTGATCTTCGGCGTCTGGCTGCGCTGGCTGCCGATGTCGGCCGACTGGCCCGAAGGCGCCGGGGCGCTCACGCAGATCCGCTACCTGCTGCTGCCGGCGCTGCCGCCGGTGCTGATCTTCTTTGGCTATATCGCGCGCGTCGCGCGGGTCGGCACCATCGAGGCGCTGAACGCCGACTACACCCGCACTGCCATCCTCAAGGGACTGTCCTGGCCGACGGTGCTGCGGCGTCATGTCCTGCGCAATGCGCTGCTGCCCACCATCACGGTGACCGCCAGCCTGATCGGCTACCTGGTCGGCGGCCTGGTGGTGGTCGAGACGCTGTTCCACTATCGCGGCATCGGCGCACTCATTTATACGGCGGCCAAGTCCAAGGACTTCCCCATGCTCGAGGCCGGGGTGCTGACGGTCGGCGCCATCTACGCGATCGCCTCGGTGCTCGCCGATCTGCTGAGCGCGGCACTCAATCCGCGCCTGCGCACGGGGCGCACGTGAACCCGATGCTGGCTGAAAAGCTGCGCCTCGCGCTGCGCTCGCCCACGCTCATGACCGGGACCTGCATCCTGCTCTTCTGGATTGCCTGCGCGCTGTTCGGCCGGCACATGACGCCGCTTGATCCGTACGCGGATGATCTGCTCTCGACGCTGGCAGCGCCATCCGGCGCGCACTGGTTCGGCACCGACCAGCTCGGCCGCGACGTGTTCTCGCGCGTGATCATCGGTGCGCGCGACATCCTGATCGTGGCGCCGCTGGCAACGCTGCTGGGGACGGTGCTCGGCACCGCGCTCGGGCTGGTGATCGGCACGGTGCGCGGCGTGCTCGACGATATCGTCAGCCGCATCATCGAGGCGCTGCAGGCACTGCCGCTGGTCATTGTCGCACTCTTGATGCTGGCCGCGGTGGGCACATCGAATGCGACCGTGGTGCTGGTCATCGGCTTCGTGTTCACGCCGCTGATCGCGCGCACGGTGCGCGCGGCCACACTTAACGAGGTGGATCTGGATTACGTCGCCGCCGCGCGCCTGCGCGGCGATGGGCCCTTGTCGATCATCTTCATCGAGGTGCTGCCCAACGTACTGCCGGTGGCCATCGTCGAGATGACCGTGCGGCTAGGCTATGCAATCTTCTTCGTGGCCTCATTGAGCTTCATCGGCTTCGGCATCCAGCCGCCCTCGGCCGACTGGGGCATCGCAATCGCCGAGAACTACAGCCTGATCGGCAGTTATTGGTGGACGGTGTTGTTCGATGCCGGTGCCACCGCCTCGCTCATCATCGGTGTCAACCTGGTCGCCGACGGCCTCAACGTGGTGTTCGAGCGATGAGCGCCACGGCGCCGGTCGATGCGCTGCGCATCGAAAACCTGGAGGTCGTCTATCGCGTCGGCCACCGGGATCGGCGCGTGGTCACGGACCTGAGTCTCGCCATCCGTCCCGGCGAGTCTTATGGGCTGGTCGGGGAATCCGGTTGCGGCAAGTCCACCGTGGCGCTGGCGGCCATCCGATATCTGGCGCGTAACGGCCGCGTCAGTGCCGGGCGCATCCTGGTCGATGGACGCGACCTGATGCGCCTCGGGGGCAGCGAACTGCGGACCCTGCGGGCGCGCAGCGTCTCGATGGTCTACCAGGATCCGGCGCGCGCGCTCAATCCGACGCTGCGCATCGGGCCGCAGATGACCGAGGTATTCGAAGCCACCGAGGGACTCAAGGGCGCGGCGGCGCGCGAGCGCGCGGCGGAGATGCTGGCGCGCGTGCAGATACCAAGCCCCGGGCGCGTCATGAACAATTATCCGCACGAGCTCTCCGGCGGCATGCAGCAGCGCGTGATCATCGCCATGGCGCTCAGCTCCAATCCGGCCCTGCTGATTCTCGATGAGCCCACCACCGGCCTCGACGCCACGGTCGAAGCCGAGGTGCTCGATCTGATCGAGCGCCTGCGCGCGGAGCTTCGAACCTCGGTGCTGTTCATCAGCCATAGCCTCGCTGTGATCGGCCGCATGTGCGACCGCATCGGGGTGCTTTACGCGGGCGAACTGGTGGAGGAAGGCGCCGCCGATGAAACCCTGAGCGATCCGCGCCATCCCTACACGGTCGCCCTGCTGCGTTGTGTCCCGAAGCTGGGCCAAAGCAAAAACCGCGGGCGGCTCGAAACCATCCCCGGGTTCCTGCCGACACCCGGATCCATCCAGGGACAGTGCGTGTTCGTCGATCGCTGCGGCAATGCCACCGACCGCTGCCGCGCCGCGGCGCCGCCGCCCGCGATGCAACCGGGCCGCCTGGGAGAACGTCTGGCGCGCTGTTTCTACCCCGATCGCGCGCTGGCACTGCCGCGGCATGCCGATGGCGCGGATCACGGCACGCCGCCGCCGCCACCGCACGCAGCAACGCCGCTGCTGCGCACGCGCAATCTATCCAAAACCTACCAGGTGGCGGGCAGGGAATTCCAGGCCGTGCACGATGTTGCGATCGAACTGTGGCCGGGCGAGACGCTGGGCCTGGTGGGAGAGTCCGGCTCCGGCAAAAGCTCGCTGGCAAAGCTGTTGCTGGGGCTCTCGACACCGGATGCGGGCAGCGCCATCGAACTGTCCGGCGAGCCATTGAAACCGGAAACAGGCCAGCGCACGCAGGCGCAGCGCAAGGCGCTGCAGATCGTGTTCCAGAATCCGGGGTTGGCGCTGAACCGCTCGCAGACCGTGCGCCGGCTGATCCTGCGTTCGTTGCGATTGCTGAAACTGCCGCGTGCGCGTCGCGAGGCGCGGCTGCGCGAGCTGGCCTCCTCGGTGCGGCTCACCGAGCGACACTTAAGTGACCGGCCGCGACAGCTCTCCGGCGGCCTGCAGCAACGCGTCAGCATTGCGCGTGCCTTCGCCGGCGGCCCCTGCCTCGTGGTCTGCGATGAGCCGACCTCGGCGCTGGATGTCTCGGTACAGGCCGCCATCCTGAACCTGCTGGCCGATCTGCAGGCCCAGCAGCAGGTGAGTTACCTGTTCATCTCGCACGACCTGAACGTCATTCACTACCTCGCCGACCGGGTCGCCGTGCTCTACCTGGGGCGCGTGCTCGAGATCGGCCCGACCGCCGAGGTGTTCGCCGGCCCCCACCACCCCTATACCGAGGCGCTGCTGTCGGCGAATCCGGCGGCCGCTGGCGGCGTCGCCGGCCGGGTGCGCCTGTCCGGGGAGGTGCCGAGCGCACTGAACCTGCCTACGGGCTGCGTGTTCCAGACGCGCTGCCCGCGCAAGCTCGGCCGCTTGTGCGAGGAAACCGAGCCGCCGCTGATCCAGGCGGGACTCAAGCATGCGATCCGCTGCCACATCCCCGTGGACGAACTGCCGCGCGCGACCTCGTTTCAGAGTACTGCCGCGCTTATGAGTAACTTGAATAACCTTAGTGAAAATTCCTGAGTTGTGACGCCAGAAACATCCCGTAGCATATGAATCCATTAGATTAAATTCGCCAGTGCAGAATGGAGCGGGCAGATGACAGTGGTGCTCGACAAGCGATGGGACGTCTCACTCGAGGCGTTTTATCGAGTGGCCTGGGCCAAAGAGAGAGTCCGGATTTCAGATGCCGCCATGGGCTGCATCACGGCCGCGCGCACCTCCTTCCTGAACCTCATCGAAGACGACCCGGCGGTTGTCATCTACGGCGTCACGACCTCCATGGGAGAGCTGGCCAATCAGCGCCTCACGCCCGAGGAGCGCGACCGCCACGCGCGCATCAAGCCCTTCCCCGCCGCGACCTCCTTCGGCGACTACCTGCCCGAGCGCGTGGTGCGCGGCATCGTGCTCGCACGACTGGCGAATTTCATCGAAGGCCATGCGGCAACGACGCCGCGCATCGCCGAAGCCGTCGTGCACATGCTCGATGGCGGACCGCTGCCGCAGATCGCCGCGGCCGGCCAGGGCGGCGCGGGCGAGATCCTGGCGCTCTATCCTCTGTTCGCCGATCTGTCGCGCGCCTTTGATCTTCAGGTCAAGGAACGCGGCTCGCTGATCAACGGTTCACCCTGCGCCGCGGCGCTGGTGGCCGATGCGGCGCTGTCCTCGCGGCGGCGCCTGCAGCTCGTGCTGCAGACTTTCGCGCTCTCAATCGAGGCCTTCCGTGCGCCGCTCGAACATTACGATGCGGCGCTCGAACTGCTCTGGGGGGATCCTGACGAAACCGCGGTGCTGCAAGCGCTGCGCAAACTGCTCGCGGGTGCCGGGGACGGACGGCGTCACTACCAGGCGCCGGTAAGCTACCGCATCGTGCCGCGAGTGCTGGGCGCGGCGCATCGCGCGGTCGTGGCCGCCGAGCATGCGGCCAGCGTGTCGCTATCCTCGATCTCCGATAATCCCGTCTACCTGCCGCCCGATCACGAATATCCGAACGGCCGCTGCATCAGCACCGGCGGCTATCACAACTCCATGGCCTCACCGGCGCTGGATGACCTGTCTGCCATCTGGGCCGACATCTGCCTGCTCTGCGAGCGTCACAGCACCAAGCTGCTCAACGGCCGTGTCTCGCAGTTGCCCGACATGCTGCTGGTGGGCCGCCAGCCGGGCGAGAGCGATGGCCGCGGCCATATCGGTTATGTGCCGATGGCGGCCGCGGGCTACATCGAACTGGCAAAGGCCAACGCGCAGCGCACCTTCATTCACGGCAGCGATGCCGGCCAGGGGCAGGACGATGTGGCATCGCCGGTGTTCCATGCCTGGAGCAAGGAAGAGCGCGCCGGGCGATTGGTCGATGCATCGATGGCCATGCTCGCGGTAGTAGCCTCGCAGGCGCTGCACGTCACCGATCGACCGATCCCGCCGGCATTGCGCGATTTCACGGCGATGGTGCGAAGCTACGTGCCACCGCTGATCGAAGACCGTATCCTCGGTCCTGAGCTCGGCCGCCTGGCCGAAGCGCTCACGGCCGAGGCATTTGCTGTTGAAGAGAAGAAGACCGAACCCGTCTGCGCGTAGCCTCGATGCGCTGCGTGCGCAGTCCAGTCCGCTCGAAAACGCCGTCCTCGACGAGTTCATCGGCGGGCGGCTCTCGCGGCGCGAACTGCTGCGCCATGCCGCCGTCCTCGGATTTGCAGCGCCGCTGATTGCCGCATTCCCCGCTGCGGCCTCGGACGAGCGCCCGGCTAGCGCCGCCACGCGCGCGGTCACGGTGGGCATGACGGTGCCGGCCGGCTCCATCGATCCCCTGACGGTCGCCGACACGGGCGGCGTCTGTCTGCTGTCGCAAACCGGTGAGTACCTGGCGCTGTCGGATCCGGATCTGCACCTGCAGCCGTGGCTCGCGACCAGCTGGCAGCCGAATCGCGACGGCAGCGTGTGGACGTTCAACCTGCGGCGCGATGTGCGCTTCCACGATGGCCGCGCCATGACCGCGGCCGATGTGGTCGCCACCATGGACCGGCTCGCCGATCCGGCCAACGGTTCGGTGGCGCTGTCGGCTTTCGCCGGTGCACTGTCGAAAGGCGGCACGCGCGCGGTGGATGACTACACCGTCGAGTTCCATCTCGACGCGCCCAACGGCAGCTTTCCTTATCTTGTTTCCTCGGATAACTACAACGCCATCATCCTGCCGGCGACTTACGCCGGCGGCTTCGAACGCGACTTCATCGGCACCGGGCCCTATCGGCTGGAGCGCTACACCCCCAAGGCGCACGCCTCCTTCGTGCGTCACGACGGCTATTGGGGCGCAGCGCCGGCCATCGCCCGCAGCCGATTCATTTTCTATGACAGCATCCAGGCACAGGTTCTCGCGATGCAGGGCGAGCAGCTCGACGTGCTGCTGCACGCGCCGGTGCAGGGCAGCCAGGCATTGCTGGCCGACCGGCGCCTCAACGTCCTGTCGCTGAAATCCACTGCGCACGAACAGGTGCACATGCGCACCGACACCGGCCCGTTTACCGACGCGCGCGTGCGGCGCGCGATGGCGCTGTGTCTGAATCGCGAGCACCTGGTCACGGGGCTGTTTCGCGGCATGGCCACCGCCGGCAACGACAGTCCGTTCGCGCCGCTGTTCGCGGCCACCGATCCATCCGTGCCGCAGCGCCGGCAGGATCTGCGACAGGCTTCCGAACTGCTGCAGGCAGCGGGACACCCGCGCGGGTTCAGGGCAACGCTCACCACCGAACGCTTCGTCGAAATGCCCGACTATGCGGTGGTCATCCAGAACGCCGTGCGCGCGATCGGCGTCGAGCTGTCGCTCAACGTGGAGGAGCAGTCCGCGTACTACGGCCGCGCCGTGTACGGACAATCGGACTGGCTGGATTCGGAGCTGGGCATCGAGGACTACGCCCATCGCGGCGTGCCGAATATTTTTCTCACCGCGACTCTGACGAGTCATGGCACGTTCAACGCCGCGCACTTCAGGAATCCCGACTACGATCGCCTGGTTGCCGGCTACATCGCGGCGCTCGATCCCGCGGCTCAGCGCGAGGCCGCCGGCCGCATCCAAAGATTATTGCTCGATGAGACACCCATCATCGCCGCCTACTTCTACGACTGGCTGTCGGTCACGACCAAACGCATTCGCGGCGTACGTCCCACGGCGATGGGGCATTTGTTCCTCGATCGGGCGCAGTGGATCTAAAGTACGACGACGCTGATCAGTGCGGCTGCATAAGTGTGACTTGCGACACACTATTTGGCATGACAGTGGCTTTACCGGGCACGCGATGAATATTGTTCAATTGGTGAGGACTTAGTCTTCGCTTATCACTAAACATTGGCGCACTGTGGCCGACTAAAGCAGAGGTACCACGGAAACGACCCGAACTCCCTATGCAGTCCGCCTACAACCCCTGGCTGGTCTCGCTATCAATCGGCGTCGCCATCATGGTGTCCTTCACCTCGCTGCGTCTTGCGTCCAAGGTTGCCGAAGCTCGCGGCTCCACGAACCGCATCTGGCTGATCCTCGGTTCAGTCTCCATGGGCACTGGCATCTGGGCCATGCACTTCATCGGCATGCTGGCATTCTCACTGCCGATCCAGCTCCGCTACAGCATCGATCTCACCTTCGCATCGCTGGCTGCCGCCATCCTGACCTCCGGGTTTGCCATCAAGATAGCGAGTGGTTCGAATCTTGGCCTGGCACGCCACAGTATCTGCAGCGTGGTGATGGGGCTCGGCATCATCATCATGCATTACACCGGGATGCGCGCCATCCTGATCTTTCCCGCCATTTCCTACGATCCGACGCTCGTTGCCGCATCCGTGCTCATCGCCATCCTGGCCGCATTTGCCGCGCTCTGGCTTACCTTCAAACTGCGCAGCGATTCCCATCGGCTGATCTGGGCAACCAGACTCGGTGCGGCTGTGATCATGGGATTGGCGATTGCCGGCATGCACTACACGGCGATGTCTGCGTCCGAATTCAAATCCGGCGCTATCTGTCGAGGCGGCGTCGCGCTGGATAGCACCTGGCTATCGGCTTCGATTGCGATTGCCTCGCTGGCGCTGATGGCGATAACGCTGGTCACCGCGGTATTTGACAGTCATATGGCGAAGCGGGCGGTTCTGCATGCGCAGTGGCTGCACAAGCTCAATTCGCAGCTGGTCCATAGGGAGGCCCACGATTCCCTGACAGACCTGCCCAGCCGTGGGCTGTTCATCCACAAGCTGGAGCAAGCCATTGCCGATGCTTCCGCGTCGCCCGATTCCGGCGCGCTGCTTGCTATAATGCTCATAGATATCGATCGCTTCTCGATCGTCAATAACTCCCTCGGCCACGGTTCCGGCGATGCGATTCTGCTGGAAGTCACGCGTCGGCTACGCAGCCTGGTCCGTGACTCTGACTTCGTGGCGCGCCTGGGCGGGGATGAGTTTCTGGTGCTTACCGAAGTGACGCAGATAAGAGAGGTCGCCCGGGTCGCCGCACAGATCGTCCGGCGTCTCCGCAAGCCGTACAGGCTGGAGGCCGCCGAGCTGCACCTGGCTGCGAGTGTGGGAATCACCACTTATCCATTTGACGATGGCACACCAGAGGTGCTGATTTCTCACGCCGATGAGGCATTGCATGAAATCAAGAATGAGGGCGGCGGCGGCTATCGATTCTTCGTACCTGGCACCACGGCATTTACGCTGGAGCGGCTGCAGCTCGAAAATGATTTGAGAAAGGCCCCGGGCAGGGGCGAGCTGGAACTTCATTACCAACCTCAGGTCGACATCGCGAGCGGACGCATTCTTGGATTCGAAGCCCTGGTTCGATGGCGGCATCCAGTGCGCGGAATGATTTCTCCGGGCGAGTTCATTCCGTTGGCCGAGGCAAGCGATCTCATCGTTCATATCGGCAAGTGGATACTCGATGAGGCCTGCCGGCAGGCTCGCGCCTGGTATGACGACGGCTTCGTCAACATCAGTATCGCGATCAACCTGTCAGCTCGACAATTCCGTCAGCCTGATCTGCTGCAAACGATTCAGCGCGCCGTCGCCGCCAAAGGGCTGCAGCCGCGACATATAGTTATCGAACTGACCGAGTCGGCCGTGATGTCGGACGCGGATCGATCGGTGGCGATTCTCGAAGAGCTGCATCGATCGGGATTTCAGGTTGCCGTGGATGATTTCGGCACAGGCTATTCGTCGATGAACTATCTCAAGTTGCTTCCGATCAGCAAGCTCAAGATTGACCAGAGCTTCATCAGAGAGCTGGGAGAGAGCGCAAAGACCGACGCCATCGTGAAGGCGGTCATCCAGCTTGCCCATGGGCTCGACATCACCGTAGTCGCCGAAGGCGTGGAAACCGAAGCGCAACTCGCCTGCTTGAAAGCGCTGGATTGCGACCAGTATCAAGGTTACCTGTATAGCCGGCCCCTTCCCGCTTCAAGCACCACCGCGCTGCTGCACCGCGTCTCCGCTTGCCCAGGGAACGACGCTGGCGACACTATGCTGCTCGCATCAGGTAGCTAGCGCACCATCGAGCTCGGTCGGAGGCGGCGCTACGATCATCAGGTAGTAATCAAGCATTCTGGCGAGCTTGCCATATCGATCGTCGCCACTCGACTTCACGATGTAGCCAGCCACATTGGCGTCGTAAGCGGCGGTGCGGTCGCGCTCGCTATCCGAAGTGGTGAGTATGAAGATCACGGTGCGGCGTAGTGCCTGGATACTTCGAATCTTTCGCACCAATCCCAGGCCGTCGAGTTTAGGCATTCGGATGTCGACCAGCAGTATGTATGGCGGTAGCAATTTCTCCTTGCCATTGGTTCCTAGCAGCAAGTCCAGTGCTTCAACCCCGTCGCGTGCCCGCACCAGTGGGTTGTGGATGTTGGCGGCAGAGAGGCCGCGGGTAACTGACATCGCGTCAATGTCGTCATCTTCGACCAACAGAATAGTCACACGGGATGATTTCATGATTGTTCTTCCATCAGTTCGCCTGATTTCGGCCACTCAAACCAAAACTCTGCGCCGCGTTCGCGGACCGATTCAACTCCGCAGACTCCACCCATTCTTTCTACGATCTTTCGCACCAGCGCGAGACCCATCCCGCTGCCTTCTTTCTCATCCCGCGGTTTCAGTGTCTTGAACATGTCGAAGATGAGGTTGCGATACTCCACTGGTATTCCCGGGCCGTCATCCATAACTGAAAAGCGAAGCTTCTGGTCATTCGATGCGACTGACACGGTCACGGTGCCTGTCTCGCGGTCATGATGCTTGATCGCATTGTTGATAAGATTGTGAAGAATCTGTTCCAGCGGCACGCGGTAAATCTGTACCGTCTCGAGTGAAGAATCGCAGCGGATGGCAAAGCCCGCGGGGACATGGGCCGTCGCGGCGATATCGGCCACCAGCGAGGACGCGCTCATCAGTGTCCCCGAGTGCTCCGCGAATCGGCCAATCCTTGCATAGTCACGAATATCATTGAGCAGTCGCTTCATGCGTTCAATGCGCCCCTGGATCAGGGTGAGTCGTTCGCGCGTCTGCGGCGACAGCGAACTGTCGTCCTCGAGGATCCATTGCGCCACCGCTCTGACGCCCGCCAGCGGCGAGCGCAGGTCATGCGAGGCCGTGTATACGAAACTCTCCAGTTCTTCGTTCATTTTCTCGAGTTGCGCATTGCTGCGACGCAACTCATCGTCGGCCTGCTTGCGTGCAGTGATGTCGATGATGGAGGCGAGCGTGTACAGGCCCGCCGGGGTGTCGATTGGGTTCAATCCGATTTCGATCGGCACTTCGCTGCCGTTTTTTCGTCGTCCGAACAATTCGCGCCCTTCTCCCATCGAACGCGCCTTCGGGTCTGCGAAAAAGCCCGCTACATGGCCCGGATGCCGCGCGCGAAATCGCTCCGGAACCAACATCTCCAGCGGCTCGCCAATCAGTTCCGTGCGCGAATAGCCGAAGAGAGTCTCGGCATTGCGATTGACCAGGGTGATTTTGCGGTGTTCATCCGCCATGAGCATGGCGTTCGGCGCGGCCTCTACCACCAATCGAAAACGCTCCTCGGCGCGCTTGCGCTCACTGATATCAATGATCGAAGCCACGGTAAAGAGACCTGCTTCGGTGTCGATGGGGTTCAGGCCAATCTCGATTGGAACCTCAGAACCGTCCTTGCGCAGACCGAACAGATCGCGACCCGCGCCCATGGAGCGGGCCTTGGGAGCTGCGAAGAAACTCGCGACATGATCAGGATGGTTGTCCCGGAACCTCGGCGGCACCAGTAATTCGAGTCGTTGGCCAATCAGCTCGGCACGTGAATAGCCGAACAGGGCCTCGGCGTTGCGGTTGACCAGCGTGATATGGCGGCCCGCGTCCGCCACAATGATCGCGCCCGCTATGCCCTCGACGATCAGCTCAAACCAGCCACTCCGCTGCGGCTGCTGGAGAGAAACGCTCGAAGTTGCGCCACCACGTTCTTGTTGAATGCCCACCGAACCCCGCGAAGAGCCATCAAGTCTCTTCAGTAGAGCGCTGACCTTCCAATCGTTGTTAAATCCGCCGCGGCAATGGAATCATCTCTTCTTCGGGCGAATTGTACAGCGAATCAACCGGGGCGGCCCGGTAGCTCACGGCAGAGTTGCAAGAATGAACGGTGGATCCCGAGAAAACCCTGACACAACCCCGGGCACGCGTCAGGGTGGCTGGCGCATCGTCAATCGGCGCATTATCGGTAAGGAATTTGGCGCGCGCGGTCCACGCGTTCGATGAGCTGATCGATGATTGGATTGTGCGCCCGGAAGGTGAATCGCGTCGGCGGCATGAAGGTCACATCCTGCCCCAGCGGTCCGGGCTCGCGCAGGCGCAGCGTCACGCGCTCCGGACGCGTCATGGTCGAAAAGCCGACGTTGATGATGGTCTGGAGTGGAATGCGCTGCTCGACGCCGCCATTGCGGGCGACAAGCGCGTCCCCGTCGTCCCAGACCTCGTCGACCAGATCGAACAGCAGTCGCCGGAACAGCAGGTAGCCGAATACTGCCATCACCACCGGCATGATGAAGACCGGCAGCGGCACCCCCTGGCCCTGATGGCGGTTGAGCCACGGCAGCAGCACGAACAGGGCAATGAAACCGAACCAGATGACGGGGAACACGCGCTTGTAGAAGGAAGTCCAACGGGAGGAAAGGCGCGTCATTGGCTTATATTTGTCTAAATCCGGCGAGTTGGCCGTGAACCGATCCGCGGGATGGGTATAGGATTCTAGGCACAGGCTGTTGCCTGTAAGCTACAGATCGGCGCCCAGCCGCAGGGCGGTTGCCGCCGGGGCAAAGCTCTCTAGAATCAGCGCTCTTTTTTGCCAGGAGCCTTCATGAAATCACCGCTCAATGTCGCGATCACGGGAGCAGCCGGACAGATCGGCTATGCCCTGGCCTTCCGGGTGGCGTCGGGCGCGATGCTCGGCGCGGATCAGCCGATCAACCTGCACCTGCTCGAAATCACCCCGGCGTTGCCGACCTTGGGCGGCGTGGTGATGGAACTGAGCGACTGCGCCTTTTCGACACTGAACAAAGTCGTGGCCACCGACGATGCGCGCGTGGCCTTCCGTGATTGCCATGTGGCGCTGCTGGTCGGTGCCCGGCCGCGCGGTCCGGGCATGGAGCGCAAGGATCTGCTGCTGGCCAATGCGCAGATCTTCTCGGCACAGGGCAAGGCGCTCAACGAGGTCGCCGATCGCAAGCTGCGCGTGCTGGTGGTGGGCAATCCCGCCAACACCAACGCCTTGATCGCCTGCCACAACGCGCCCGATCTCGATGCCCGCTGCTTCACGGCGATGACGCGGCTGGATCACAACCGCGCGCTCTCGCAGCTGGCCGAGAAGACCGGCAGCCACGTCAATGACATTCGCAAGCTGACGATCTGGGGCAATCACTCGTCGACCCAATATCCCGACCTGAGTCATGCGACCGTGAAGGGCAAGCCGGCGCGCGAGCTCGTAGACCCGAAGTGGATCGAGGAGTCATTCATCCCCACCGTGCAGCAGCGCGGCGCCGCCGTTATCAAGGCGCGCGGCTCCTCCTCGGCCGCTTCCGCCGCCTCCGCAGCCTTCGACCACGTGCGCACCTGGATGTCCGGCACCGCGTCCGGCGATTGGACCAGCATGGGCATTCCGTCGGACGGCAGCTACGGCATCAAGGAAGGCATCATCTATTCCTATCCGGTCACCTGCTCGGGCGGTAACTACGCCATCGTGCAGGGACTGTCGATCGATGCCTTCAGCCGTGCGCGCATGGAGAAGACCGAGGCGGAGTTGCGCGAGGAACGTGACGGCGTCAAAGATCTGCTGCCGCCGCGCAAATCATGATCGGCGCGATCATCACCGTCCTGTTCGTGCTGTCGGTGGTGTATCTCGCCTATCGTCGTCTGCCGCTGCTGTCCTTCACGATCGCCTTCACGGTACTGCTGGTCGCCTACGGCGCCTTCGGCAACCCGCCCGGTCTTTGGCTCGGGCTGCTGGTGCTCATGCTGCTGTCGTTCTGGCTGCTGAACCTGCGGCCGCTGCGCATTGCGCTGATCAGCGCGCCGTTCATGAAGACCTACCGGCGCCTGCTGCCCTCGATGTCGGATACCGAGCGCGATGCGCTCGAAGCCGGCACCGTGTGGTGGGACGGGGAGCTCTTCACGGGCAATCCCAACTGGCGCCGCCTGCATGACGCGCCGGCGCCGAAGCTCTCGGCCGAAGAGCAGGCGTTCCTGGCCGGCCCGTGCAACACGCTGTGCCGCATGCTGGATGACTTCGACATCACGCATCGCCGCGGCGATCTGCCGCCCGAGGTCTGGAGTTACCTGCGCACCCAGGGCTTCTTCGCAATGATCATTCCGCGCCGCTACGGCGGCCTGCAATTTTCAACCTATGCGCATTCCTGCGTGCTGGTGAAGCTGGCCGGCCGCAGCGTCACCTGTGCCTCCACGGTAGCCGTGCCGAACTCGCTCGGGCCCGCGGAGCTGTTGGTGCACTACGGTACCGAGGAGCAGAAGGATTACTACCTGCCGCGCCTCGCGCGAGGGGATGAAATCCCCTGTTTCGCGCTGACCGGTCCGCGGGTGGGTTCGGATGCCGCCGCCATTCCGGACACGGGCGTCGTGTGCCGCGGTGTCTATCAGGGTCGCGAGATCATCGGGCTCAAACTCAACTTCTCGAAGCGCTACATCACGCTGGCGCCGATCGCGACCGTCGTCGGACTGGCGTTTCGGATGCTCGATCCCGATCACCTGATCGGTGAGAAGGCGGACATCGGCATCACCTGTGCGCTGATCCCGCGCGACACTCCGGGGGTGGAGATCGGCCGGCGCCATCTGCCGCTGAACATCCCGTTCCAGAACGGACCGGTCCATGGCCGCGATGTCTTCGTGCCGCTCGATTGCATCATCGGCGGACTTAAGATGGCCGGGCTCGGCTGGCGCATGCTGGTCGAGCAGCTCTCGGTGGGCCGCTGCATCTCGCTGCCCGCGAATGCGACCGGCGGCGCACTGGCGGGTACCGTGGCCACCGGCGCGTACGCACGCATCCGCCGCCAGTTCAACACCCCGGTGGGCCGTTTTGAGGGCGTCGAGCAGGTCATCGCGCGCATGGTGGGGCTCAGCTACATCATGGACGCCGCTCGCAGCGTCACGACTGCCGCGATCGATGCCGGCGAAAAGCCGGCGGTGCCGGCTGCCATCCTCAAATATCACCTCACCGAGATGGGGCGCAGAGTCGGCAACGATGCCATGGACGTGCATGGCGGCAAGGGCATCATGCTGGGGCCGAAGAATTACCTGGGCCGCGGCTATCAGTCGATCCCGATCGCGATCACGGTCGAAGGCGCGAATATCCTCACGCGCAGCCTGATCATCTTTGGACAGGGCGCCATCCGCTGCCACCCCTTTGTGCTCAAGGAGATGACCGCCGCGCGCAATCCCGATCACAAGGCCGGCGTCAACGACTTCGATCGCGCGCTGTTCGCGCATATGGGGTTCGCGATCTCGAACGCGGTGCGCTCACTCGTCATGGCGATCACCTTCGCGCGCTTCGGGGGCGCACCCGATGTCGGCGCCACACGTCGTTACTATCAGCACATCGAGCGCTTCAGTGCCTCGTTCGCCTTCGTCACCGACCTGGCGATGCTGACGCTGGGCGGCTATCTGAAGAAGAAGGAGACCATCTCCGCGCGGCTCGGCGATGTGCTGTCGGCCATGTATCTTGCCTCGATGGTGCTCAAGCACCACGACAATCGCGACAGCCCGCCCGAGGAACTGCCCGCGGTCGAATGGGCCTGCCGCGAGTTGCTCTACCAGGCACAGGAGCAACTCCACAGCGTGCTGCGCAACCTCCCCAACCGGCCGATTGCGTGGCTGGCGCGACTCATGATTTTCCCGCGCGGCCTGACTTACTTCGCGCCCGCGGACCGGCTGGGCCGCCGCGTGGCGGACCTGGTACTCAACAACACCGCCACGCGCGATTACTTCAGCAACCTGCTCTACAACGCTGACGACCCCGAAAACGTGCTCGCGGCACTGCAAACCGTGCTCGAGATGGCGCCCATGGCCGAATCCATCGAAAAGAAGCTGCGGGTCGAGGGTCGCAAGACCGGCCGCGTCAGCGCACTGAATCTTGCCGACCAGATCACCCAGGCGCGCGAACTCGGCGTTCTCAGCGAGCACGAGGCGCTGTTCCTGGCCGAGTACGATCGCAAGGTCATGGACATCGTCAACGTCGATGACTTCGAGTCGCACGAGCTCGGAATGGCGGCGACATCGGACACGGCGGCAGCAGATAAGGCACCAGTCGCCACACAAGTCGCGGCACCGGTAACAGCAGCAGCAACGACAGCAGCACTGACACCCGCGGCCGCAGTGGATGTCGAACTTGTCATGGCGCCGGCGCTCAACCAGTAATGTACCTGCAATTCTTCGGGCTGGCGGAAAAGCCCTTCGCGATTACGCCGGATCCGCGCTATCTGTATTTGAGCGGCCGGCACGCGGATGCGCTCGCACACCTCGTCTACGGCATCAATGAGGCCGGCGGCTTCATCCAGCTGACCGGTGAAGTCGGCACCGGCAAGACCACCACCATCCGCTCGTTGCTGGCGCGCGCACCGAAGAGTGCCGAGATCGCGCTGATCCTCAATCCCCGGCTGTCCGCGACCGAATTCCTGCGTGCGCTGTGCGAAGAACTCGGCCTCGGTGCCGATGACAATGCCGGCGCGGACAACAAGAGTCTCGTCGATCTGCTGAACCGCTACCTGCTGCGCGCGCACGCGCAAGGGCGGCGCGTGGTGCTGGTGGTCGATGAAGCCCAGAACCTTGCGCCCGACGTGCTCGAGCAGGTGCGTCTGCTGACCAATCTCGAGACCGAGACGCAGAAGCTGCTGCAGATCATCCTCATTGGCCAGCCGGAGCTGCGCAAATTGCTGGCGCGCGAAGATCTGCGCCAGATTGCCCAGCGCATCACGGCGCGCTTTCACCTCGATCCGCTCTCGCGGGACGAAACCTATGCCTATGTGCGCCACCGGTTGCGGGTGGCGGGCGCCACGACCGACATCTTCACGCGCGGCTCGCTGCGCGAAATCTATCGCATCAGCGGCGGCATTCCGCGTGTCATCAATATCCTGAGCGATCGCGCGATGCTCGGCGCCTACACCCAGGAACTGCACCTGGTACCCGCATCGCTGGTGCGCCGCGCAGGCGCTGAAATCTTCGGGCGTGAGTTCCTGCCGGGCTGGATGCCGTTCGCGGCGTCGGGGCTCGCGGCGGTGATACTGGTGGGCAGCGGCCTGCTGCTGTGGCGCTATGCATCCAGCGGATGGCTGCCGGACCTGGTGCATTCGGCGCATCACACGGCGCCGGCAACCGCTGTCGCCTCAGGCTCAACAACGGCGCCACCGGCCGGCATCGCACCGATCACAACCGCTGCGCCGGCCGCTGCGGGAACATCAGCCGTCAGCGCCGCGGGCGCCGCGCCCGTCGCGAGCGCGGGGCCCATCGCATCCGGTCCGATTGTGGCGCCAACGCTGGGACAGACGCTGAGCCAGGATCACGACAGTACCGACAGCGACAGCGCGTTCCGCCAACTGCTGACGCTGTGGAACGCGGAGTACGTGCCCGGAAAGATCGACGGCTGCACCCAGGCGCTCACGCAGGGGCTGCACTGCCTGGTGCAGCGCGGTTCCTTTGCGCAGTTGCGCCTGCTCAATCGACCCGCCATCCTGATGCTCAGTGATGACAGCGGCGTGGCCTACCAGGTGGTGCTGCGGGAACTGCATGAAGACACGGCGCGATTGCTGATCGGCACGCAGACAACCACGGTCGGCGTCGCCGAATTGTCGCGCTACTGGTTTGGAGACTTCGTGCTCCTGTGGCGGCCGGGAACCAGGGACGTGCGCGATCTGAGCCAGGGCATGCACGGCTCACTGGTGCGGCGGCTGCGCGAGCAGCTCGGACGCTGGCGCGGCGCCGACAGCAATCCAACGAATAGCGATGCGTTCGACGGAGATCTCATGCAGCTCGTGGAACAATTCCAGCGCGCCAACCGGCTGACGGTCGACGGCGTCGCCGGCATCGAAACCCAGGTGGCACTCGATGCCGCGCTGGCCGGACCGGATTCGCCGCGGCTCGAGGCGCGCGCCACCACCGCCTCTACACGGGGCGGCTGATGTCCTTCATCCTCGACGCACTCAAGAAAGCAGAGGCCGAACGGCAACGGCAGACCGGCCCGACGCTGCTGGAAGTGCGCGTGGCGCAGCCGCGCCGGCGCTTTCCCACCTGGACGATCGTGATCGGCGCGTTGCTCGCCATCAACATACTGTTGCTGATCGCCTTCGAGTTGCGCCGGCCGCCGGCAGGCGCCGAGCCGGCTGCGAGCGCGACTCCGGCGGCGACTGCGCCGGTCGCCGCGGCGCCCGCCGCTGTTCCCAGCGCTGCCCCGGCTGTGGCTGCAACTACCCCGGCGGCTGCAGCGCGCAGCGGCACCGACTGCCGCGGCCCTGCCGGCGACCCCGCCAGCGGCCGCACCAAGCATCGCGCCACCGCCACCCGCTGCAACGACGGCGGGGCCATCAAAGCCGCCCGACGCGTTGGATCAGGCGGGGGACAATCCGGCCGACTTCGAACCAGCGGTGCCTTACACCGGGCCGGCGGGCGCGCCCGCCTCGGCCGCCAGCTCATCCGGGCAGCGCGCGCGTCCGCCGAGCCTGTCGGACGTGGCAGGCGATATGCCGGATCTGCGACTGGACCTGCACGTGTACGCGGTGCGGCCGGCGGATCGCTACGCACTCATCAATATGCATCGCGTGCACGAAGGGGATGTGCTGCCTGAAGGAGCGCGCGTGGTCGCCATCGATCGCGATGGCGTCGAACTCAACTATCACGGCACCGCTTTCATGCTCCACCCGCAGTAGCGGCGCCTCCGGGCGTCGCGGCACTTGCCGGCGTAGCCGCAGGCGCGCCCTTGAGCAGGCTGGTGAGTTCAAAGTGCGGATCGGCGGCCTGCTCGGGCGTCGGCCAGACACCGTGATCAAGCAATCGCTTGGACTGCATGTGATCGGGGACGCGGTTCATCGAGTCGACGGCCAGCAGGCGGCCGGCGCGATAGTAGAACGCCGAGTAGGCCGGTTTGGCCAGATCGCCCCGCGTGACCACCTGATCGTAGCCGCGGCTCAATCCCACCATCTGCAGTTTGACGTCGTACTGATCCGACCAGAACCAGGGCGCATTGGTGAATGGCCGCTCGCGACCCATCAGCGCCGCGGCGCCGGATTTTCCCTGTTCGATGGCGTTCTGCACGGATTCGAGTCGCACCAGCTCGCCGTCAGGAAGCCGCCGCGCGGTGCAATCGCCGGCCGCGACGATCGTGGTCTCGGATGTGCGCGCGCAATCATCAACCACCACGCCACGCTCGCAGAGCAAGCCGGCCGAGCGCGCCAGCAGATCGTCCGGATCGACGCCGATGCCGACCACAACCGCGCCTGCCGGATATTCCTGCCCATCCGCGGTGCGCACGGCCGCGACCCGACCCTCTCGTCCCACGATCTCCGCCACCTGGGCGCCGAACATCAACTGCACGCCGTGCGCGCGATGCAGGCGGGCGAAGGTCTCCGACACCACCGGTGCGGTGACGCGTGACATCAATCGCGGCAAGCCCTCGAGCACAGTCACCTGCGCGCCAAGCTTGCGCGCCGCGGCCGCCACTTCGAGGCCGATGAATCCGCCACCTACGACCACCACGGGGCGTTTCTCGTCGGCACAGATTCGGATCGCCTGGCCGATCGAGAGCGAATCGGCGATGCCGCGAAGCGATAACACACCCGATAGCGAGGCGCCCGGCACCGGCAGCGTGCGCGGCAGCGAACCGGTGGCAATGGCGAGCCGGTCGTACGGCAGCGTGGTGCCGTCGGCCAGTTCCACGACGCTGCGGACCCGCTCGATTGCACGCACCCGCGTGTCGGGCCGCAGCGTGATGCGCAGGCGTTCGATTGCCGCTGAACCGCGCAGTGAGAGTGCAGCGACGGTACCGCCCTCGATGAGCCACTTCTTGGAGAGCGGCGGACGCTGATACGGAGGATGCGGTTCATCGCCGAGCAACGTCAGCACGCCGGTGAAACCTTCCTGGCGCAATGATTCGGCAATCTGAATGCCGGCCTGGCCGCCGCCAACGATCACGATTCTGGAGTTGGAATCCACCGCGCTAACTCTGGCGATCCGGGAATTGCACGGTGAGACCGTCGAGCGCGTCCTGCGCGATCAACTGACAGGACAATCGGCTGTTCGGCCGGCGTTCGGCGGCAACGTTGGTAAGCATGAATAGCTCATCATCGGAAGGCGGCTTGAGTTTGTCCAGCCATTCGCTCTGCACGTAGCAGTGGCAGGTGGCGCAGGCACAGTTGCCGCCGCACTGTGCCTCGATGCCTTCGAGGCCGGCGTCCATGGCCGCGCGCATGAGACTTTGACCGGGTTTGAGATCGAGCGTTACGCGGCGCCCGTCCGGCTCGATGTAGGTAATTCGCGGCATGCGCTCAGCCCTTCAGCTGCTTGCGATAGAGGGTCCAGCCCGGGCGTGGCCGCGCGCCGAACTCGAGATAGAAATCGATGGCGCTCTGGTTCCAGTCGAGCACCGACCACTCGAAGCGGCCGCAGTTGCGCTCTCGCGCGTGCTGTTCGAGCGCCCTCAGCAGCGCAAGGCCAATGCCGCGGCTGCGATAGCCAGGCCGTACGAACAGATCCTCGAGGTAGAGGCCGGGCTGGCAAAGGAAGGTCGAGTAGCTGAAGAAGTACAGCGCAAAGCCGGCCACCTCGCCATCCCAGTCAGCCATGGTGACATGGGCATAACGGGGCTCGGCGAACAGGTGCCGCCGCAGGTCCTCGATGCTGCCAGTCATCTCCCCGCGCAGGCGCTCGTAGTCGGCCAGCTCCCCGATGAGCTCGAATATGGCCGGGACATCCGATTCCCCGGCGTTGCGCAGGCGCAGCATGACTCCTCCGAACCAGTGAGCGACGTCACATTATCTGCGAGCACGCCCAAACGGGAATCACAGTTTTCTCGCCACTGAGACATCAGTGCACTGTCACCGGCGGCAGACAGCATAGAGTTTCAGCCAAGGGCCGGTATGGTGTCCGGCCGGCTGAGAAATACCGACCGCACCCCATGCAACTGCGTGATCCAGAAACGATTTCCGTCGATACCGCGCCCGGCCTAGAAGGCGCGGCGGCCGCTTCATCCGCTGCCCGCCCGGCCGCGCCGTGTCCCATTGTTGCGCTGTCCGATGACCCGTTGCTGCTGGAGGCATTGGCAGGCCTCGGACTGGCCGGTACCGGCGTGCTGAGTTCGCCATCCAGCGATCGGTTCATCGATCAGCTGGTTGCCAATTCGGCCGGGGCCGGCATCGCGATCATTGATGCCGGGAGTGTCACCACAGGGATCAGGAGTTTCCTCGCGACGCTGCGCGAGCAATTCCCTCAGCTGCTGGTGATGCTGACCGGCCCGGCGCATCTGCAGGCACAGTTCGAGGCGCAGATTGCCGATGGCACGATCTTCCGCTTCGTGCACAAACCCGCCTCGACCCAGCGCCTGCGGCTGTTCATCGAAGCGGCGGCAAGAAACCTTGCGACACCCGATCCATCCCAGGCTCCCCGCTCAGCCGCCGCACCCATGCCCCACCCGGTGCCCGCCTCGGCGCCTGCCCCGCGGTCGGCGCCGTTGCCGCCCGCCGGCGAGCGCCCCCGCGGCTTTCCACCGGCTCTCTTAGCCCTGGGTCTGGTGATCCTCGGCGCCGCTGGCTGGGCGGTGTGGCACTTCGAGTTCCCACCAGCCGCAGAACCTGCCGCGCCGGTGACGCCGCCCACTGCCAGCGAGACATCGTCCGAGCCTTCGAATGCCGCCCAGACAGCGACGGATGCCACTGCAACGCTGCCGGTTGCCACCGATAAGCCGAACATGGCCGACGCTTCACACGATAGCGCGCCGCATGACAGCGCCGCACGCGATGCGGCCCGGGCCGCAGCGCAGCTGGAACAGGCGCAGCGCAGCGCGCAGGGCGCGCGTGCCGACCAGGTGGCCCTCTATGTACAGCTGGCGCACAAGCGCCTGGCCAGCGGTGCCCTGATCGAACCAGCCGACGACAGTGCGCGCGGCTACCTCGAATCCGCGACGTCCCTGGCGCCGGATGATCCGGACGTGCGCGCGGCTTCGATCGCGCTGGGCGAGGCGATGATCGTGCAATTTCGTCACGCCATCGCAGCAGGCGATCTGGGCGAATCGCAGCGCTGGTTCAAGGCCTGCAGCGACTATCGAATCGGCAGCGCCACGCTCAGCGATCTGTCGGCACAGTTGCAGAAGCTGCAGAGTTCAAAGCAGAACGAGGCCGATGCTGCGATGGCGCAGGCGCTGGAACGCGCCCGCGCGGCGCCGCCGAGCGCTCCCCCGCCAGCGGCTGCCGCGACCGTGATCACTCCCGCAGCGCCAACCTCGCCCTCGACCGCAGCCGCAGCTGCACCTGCCGCTGCAACGAGCGCGCCGGCCGCCGAACCGGCGCCCACGTGGGTGCCCGAGAGCAACCTGACGCGGGTACTGTTCGTACCGCCGGCGTATCCCGATGAGGCGCTGACCCGCAACATCAGCGGCTGGGTCGATCTCGAATTCACGGTCACCGCAGAGGGCAAAGTGGCGGACATCACCGTGTTGGCGGCCGAGCCCAGCGGCACGTTCGATCGCGCCGCGCGCACTGCGCTGGCGCGCAGCCGCTATCGCCCAGTGACTCGCGACGGCGTCGCCGTGGCGCAGCGTGCCCGGATCCGCGTGAGGTTCAAGCAGTGAACCCGCGCATATTGCTGGTGATCGAGGAGCGTGAGCTGCGCGATTGGCTGCGCCACCATCTCGATATCCTGTGGCCCGACGCCACCGTGGAAGACACGCTGCCGGTGCAGTTCGAGGGCGCGCTGCGCGATATGGCGCTGCGCGAGATAGATCTGATCGTGTTGAGCGCGATCTGCGGCGATGGCAGCGCGGATCCGGATACTTCACTGGATCTGCTGCGAGCCACGCAGGCCGCGCGCAATTGCCCGCCCGTAGTCGTGATCGCGGCGGGCGGCAATGAGCTCAGCGCGGTGGATGCGATGCGCAGCGGCGCCGTCGACTACCTGCCGCGAACGCTGCTCAACGCGCAGCGCCTCGCGAATGCGCTGCGCGGCGCACTGCGAACCCAGCGCCGCGCAGTCCCCTCTTCGGTGCGCGCCGTCAAGATGGCGCGACACAGCGTCGATCCCGCTTATATCGATCTGCCCCAATATTCGCTGCTGCACAAGCTCGGAGAATCCACGCGCGCGGCCGTGTACCTCGCCTACAGCAGCACGCTGGGGCGCAACGTCGCGCTCAAGATCAGCAAGCCGCAGCTCGAATCGAACGAGGACTGCCAGGAATTCGCGCGCGAATATGCGGCGATCAGCGCGCTGCAAAATCCGGCGGTGGTCGACATCTATGACTATGGCTTTCACGACGGCCGCGAATTCATCGCCATGGAGTACTTCCCCTGCGGCGATCTGAAGATGCGCCTGCAGCAGCCGATGACGACCACCGAGAGCCTGCAATACGCGCAGCGCATCTGTGCCGCGCTCGAGGTAGTGCACGGCGCCGGGCTGGTGCATCGGGATCTGAAGCCGCCGAACGTCATGTTGCGCGAGAACGGCTCGGTGGTGCTGATCGACTTTGGCCTGGCGAAGCACCTGGACAAGGCGCACCTGAATACCATGGTCGGCGTGTTACGCGGATCGCCCTACTACATGAGCCCGGAGCAGGCGCAGGGGCTGCCGCTCGATGCCCGCAGCGATCTGTACAGCACGGGCGTCATCCTGTTCGAAATGCTGACGGGCAACCGGCCGTACCAGGGCACCACCGCGGTGGAGGTCATGCAGCAGCACGTGAACGGGCGGCGTCCGCCGCTGCCGGTGTCCTGCGCCAGCCTCGAGCCGCTGATGGATCGACTCATGGCGCGCGACCGCGCCGACCGCTTCTCGGATGCCGCCGAAGTCCGCGCTGCGCTCAACGGCGCGATCACTCTATTGACGACCCCTGCCGGGCAATCGGTGACGCTGCAATGAACGACACTTCCATCTACGCTCTCGGGCCCGCACAGCAACTGGAACTCGAGACGCTGCGCGATCAGCGTGACCTGTACCGTTCGCTGCTGCTGTCCGAGATCGATGTACTCGGTACGGGCCTGACACAGGCACTCGGCAGTGTCGAGCAGCTGCGGACGCTGCTGCGCTCGCAGACGCGTGACGCGGCGGCGTTCCGCGGCAAGATCGAGCAGCTGCTTGCCGAGCTCGACTCGCTCGCCGAGGCGCTGCGGCCGCTGCACCTGCCGACCGTCAGCAGCCGGCTCGAGAACGCCCAGGCATCGCTGCGCGAAATCGAAGCGCGCGCTGAAATCACGGGCAATGACCTGCTGCCGGCCATGGTCGTACTCGGGGATCTGTGCAGCCACATCACGATTGCCGCGGACTGTGCCTCGGTGCACGTACCCATGATCGAGGACGACGGCACCGTGGCGGAAGTTGGAACCACTCAGCGGCGCGCGCAACCCAAACTGGCGATAGCGCTGCAACAGCTGACCGAAAAGCTGGCGACCGAACAGGGCAAGCACGTCACGCTGGTGACGCTCGGGCTCGAGGACATTCCGGAGGAATGGGTGGGCGCGATGTTCGACATGATCGGGCAGATGCTGCGCAACGCCGTCGAGCACGGCATCGAATCGCCGGAACGCCGCACCGCCATCAAGAAACCCGAGCAGGGCACGCTGGTGGTGGAATTCGTCGATCGGGCTGAAGAAGGCTTTGAGCTGAATGTGCAGGATGACGGTGCCGGCCTCGACTCGCGCGGCATTGCTGATATCGCGGTCAAAAAGGGCCTGCTGACGGCCGAGGCGGCCCAGGACCTGGATCCTCCGCAGCTCGCCAGCCTGATCTTTCAGCCTGGCGTCTCGACCGCACGTGATGCCGCACGCCGCGGCCAGGGCATGCGCATCGTGCGCGATCATGTGCAGCGGCTGGGTGGGCGCGTGCAGGCAGCCACCAAGAGTGCTCATTACACGCGCTTTCGCGTGCATCTGCCGCCGATCGATGTCGCCGCCGATGCCGATGCCGAGGAAGTCAGCCGCCGCGCTTGACAGAAAAATGGCATGACGATGCAATGCGGCATTCCCTCGGGGTGACCGCATGCATCTAGTGGACACGACGCTGTTCTTCTCGCCGACCAGCGGCGGCGTGAAGCGCTACCTGACGGCGAAGCACGATTGGCTCAAGAGCCATACGACTCACCGTCACACGATTGTGGTACCCGGCGCGCACAACCGATTCCTTCCCGATGACATCACGACCATTGCGAGCCTGCGGTTGCCCGGCACATTCAACTACCGGCTGCCGCTCTCGACACGCACCTGGCGCGCCACGCTCGATGCGCTCGAACCGGATCTGATCGAAGCCGGTGACGTCTTTCACCCGGCCTGGTGCGCGGCCGCGGTCGCGCGCCGCCGCAACATACCGGTCGTCGCCTTCTTTCATTCGGATCTCGCGTATCTGCTCGGGCGCCGCTTCGGCCGCGGCATCGAGAGCGCCGTGGCACGCTATCTGCGCAGCGTTTATTCGCGATTCGACCTGGTGCTGGCGCCGAGCCGCGCCATGTGCGCGTACCTGTCGCGGATCGGCGTGTCGCGCACCGCGCTGCAGCCGCTCGGGGTCGATACCGATATTTTCTCGCCGGTACGTCGCACGCTCGATCTGCGCCGCCTGCTCGAGTTGCCCGAAGATGCGCGCCTGCTGGTATTCGCGGGGCGATTTTCCGATGAGAAGAATCTGGATGTGCTGCGCGGCGCGATGGCACTGCTGGGCCGGCCCTATCATCTGCTGCTGGTGGGCGGCGGACGCAGTGCGCACCCAAGCGATAACGTCACCGTACTGCCCTATCGGCGCGACAGCATCGAACTGGCGCAGTGGCTCGCTTCCGCCGACGCGCTCGTGCATGCGGGGACCGCCGAGACATTCGGACTGGTTATCGTCGAGGCCATGGCCTGCGGACGTCCGGTGGTCGGGGTGCGCGCCGGCGCGGTGCCGGAACTGATCGATCAGCGCGTGGGAGAACTCGCCGAGCCCAACAACGCGGCCAGCGTGGCCGCGGCCATCCGTCGCCTTTACGATCGCGATCTGGCAGCGCTGGGCGCCGCCGCCCGTGACCGCGTGCTGCAGCGGTACAGCTGGTCGAATTCGCTGAACATCCAGCTGGCGAACTACGCCAGCGTGCTCAGCGGGGCCGGCACGTTGCCCGAGTTCAGCGCCGGGCGACAGCCGGTTGGCAGCAGCCCGCTACTGGCACTCGAAGATTGACAGACCGCCGCGCGCGTCGCCAACCGCCAACCGGTCCCCGGCGCGCGCGTAGCGCAACACGGTGCATTCATCGGCCAGCAGATGCGCATCCTGCGGCATATCGCTGGCGCCCATGCGCCACAGCAGCAGCCGGCGATCGCGCGCGGCAGTCACCAGCCAGGTCCCCGTCGGACGGCATGCCAGCGCGCTGATGCGATCGGAGTGCGAGCGCAGTTCGATGGGCTCCGAGCCCTCCGGGCCCTTGCCGGCGAAATCCCAGACGATCAGCGAGCTGCCGCCGGCGGTGGCCAGGTAACGGCCGTTGCCGCTCCATTCCGTGGCGATCACCTTGGCACCGTAGCCCTGCATCTGCGATTCGGTGCCGCTGGCCACATACCAGAGATGAACGCTGCCATCCTGCATGCCGGCGGCCAGCAGCCGCCCGTCGGCGTTCCAGCGCGCGGTCAGGCAGGCCCCGCGCCAGGGATAGTCGCGCGAGCCCGGTGCCGGATCCGCGCGATGCAGCCGCATGCCACCATTGCCGGCGGCCGCAACTTCGTTCGACTTGGGCCGCCACGCGACTGCGGCGATCGAGCCCGGCTGGGGATCGAAACTCGTTCGTAACGCCCCGGCCGTATCAAACAGGTGCAGAACGCGGCCGGTCGAGACCGCGAGCAGCCGGCCATTGTCGGCAAACACCAGGTGCTCGCTCCACTCCTTGGCGGTGTGAATGGCGCGCGATTCGAGGGTACGCGCGTCCCATAACAGCACGACACCATCCTGGCCCGAGGTGGCGATCAAATGGCCGGCCTTCTGCCATGCCACTGCCAGGGCTCCGCCGCCGTGGCTGCCTATGGGGCGTGAGGCCAGCTCGGCTGCCACATCTACGCGCACGATAGAGCCTGCGCCGCAGGCAACCACCAGCGTCCTGCCATCCGGCGACCAGGCCACATCGACCGGATAATCGCCGAGCTCGATGCGGCCCCGAAGCGTCAGCTGACCGGCTGCCGCATTCATGCGATGCAGGATTCGAGGCCGGCTTCCAGCTCGTTGCGGTCGAGGTTTCGGCCGATGAAGACGAGCCGGCTGCGGCGCGCGGCACCCGCCGGCCACGGCCGCTCGAGCTGTCCGTCATAAACCATGTGCACGCCGTGGAATACGTAACGCCGCGGTTCATCCTTGATGTTGAGGACGCCCTTCATCCGCAGGATGTCCTGGCCGCGGCTCTGCAGCAGGTATGACAGCCAGTCGTTGAGTTTTTCGGCGTTGAGCGGGCGCGCGTCTTCCAGCCCGATCGAACCGATGTCCGCATCGTGGTGATGCGAGCCGAAGTGCCGCTCCTCGAGCAGCGTGGCACCTTCCAGGAGTAAGCCGAATTCCTCGGGCGCGTGCTCACAGAAGAGCACGACGCGACCGGCGTGCTCAACGTGGAAGTGCGCGTCGCCCGTCACCGCGATGCGTGCCAGCTCTTTCAGGGCTAAGCGCGCATGCGTCGATGAGGCCTTGGCTTCGTGGCCGAACAGAGCGACGGCGGTGTCGATCTGCGAGTCGATCGCGGGCTCCGCGCCAGACCCGACGGGCAGCAGCAGCAGATTGACGTGTTCCAGCGCGTGGGCGTGGGCGTGGTCATGTGCATGATCGTGATGGTGTGCATGGTCGTGCGCGTGCGAATGGGCATCGTCGCCGGCGCGCAGCAGGTGTGAGCCCGAGAGTTCGTAGACACCGGCCCATTCGAAAGGACGAGGGGTCTGCAGGAAATTCTCATCGCGCGACAATGCGCGATCCAGATCGAAGGCGCCGATGTCCAGAACCCGATCGAGCGGTACATTGGCGTTGCGTGTTCGCAGCACCGTGGCGGTGCCGTTGATACCCTGCACGCGCTGCTGCACGCGCGCGAGCGCGGCGCTGTCGACCAGATCGATCTTGTTGAGCAGCACGATGTCGGCGAAGGCGATCTGCTCGCGGGCCACCGGGCTGTCGGTGAGCTCCTGTTCGAGGTGCCGCGCATCGACCAGCGTCACGATGGCATCGAGTGAGTAATACTCCTTGAGTTCCTCGTCGATGAAGAAGGTCTGCGCCACCGGTCCCGGATCGGCCAGCCCCGTGGTCTCGATGAGCACCGCGTCGAAGCGCTCGCGGCGCTTGCGGAGCTGATTGAGGATGCGGATCAGGTCACCGCGCACCGTGCAGCAGATGCAGCCATTGCTGGTCTCGAAGATCTCCTCATCCGCACCGATGACCAGTTCATGATCGACGCCGACTTCGCCGAATTCATTTTCGATGACCGCGATGCGCTTGCCGTGCTGCTCGGAGAGAATGCGGTTGACGAGCGTGGTCTTGCCCGCCCCCAGGAACCCCGTCAGCACCGTGACCGGAACGCGTGTGCTCATCGCCTGCCTCGCAAAGCCGCCAGCAATCGGGCGACGCCGGGAATGCGCAGTACCGACAGCAGCGCCGCCCACCCAGGCGCGTCGCCAGGGAGATGCGCACCGGCGGCACAGCCGTAAAAAATGGGCCGGCCACGTCCCGATGCAGCTGCAGGCTGCGGGACACCAGAGCCAGCTGCAGTTCGCGCGACTGCAGTTGAACCTGCCGTGTGCCGCCGGGTCCGTCCGCATCGAATAACCGCACGTCGTGCAGCTTCTCCGACAGCCCGGGCAGTCCCCCTGGGGCGGATGCCCCGGCGAACAGCGCCGTAATGCCGCGGCCACCGCGCTCGCGACCATGCAGCGTGAAAGTGACGGCGCCCGATGCGGGTGCACATTCAACCGGACCCTCAAATTCCACTCTCATGCCGCGGTGTCCAGATCCCAGAGAGTCAGGTTGACATCCCGCTTCAGCCAGACGCCACAACCCACGGGCCTGAAGGCACGCTTCAGTTCTCGCCGGTACCAGGCACCCGGGCGCAGGCCCGGGATGCGGTCGGTTCGGCTCTGGTCGCAGTTATCGCGCCAATCCTCGGTCGTCAGGGCCCCAAAGTAGAGTGCGCCCCTGCAAACGCGCGCCAGATTGGCGATGGCGCGCCGTGCCTCCGGCACGCCCAGGTACTGCAGGACGTCGTAGCAGACCACCAGGTCGAACCGCTCCCGCGTTCGCAGCGTCGCCACTGACCCCTGGCGCCAGCCATAGCGTTTGCAGAGGTATTCGCTGTATTCGAGGCCCACGTACCGGGCGGCCGGGAAAGCCCGGGTGAGCGGCGCCTTGAGCAACCCGACCCCGCAGCCGGCATCGAGAATGCTCTTGACGGGCAATCCGACATATTCCACGCAGGCCGCGATCATGCGACCGCGGGCGCGCATTTCCGCGCGCGAGGTCACCGCTGTGCGGGGGTTGTAGTAGAAGCGCTGGTAATAGTCCTGGTCAAAGGCCATGCGTCGATCCGGGGTCCGCTCAGGTAGACTTCGCAGCCCGCCATTCTACCGGGCCCGCGCCCCAAGGACCCATGTCCGCCACAGGAACCCGCTCCACCCCGACGCCGCGCGCCCCCGCCGTGGGTTTCGTGAGCCTGGGGTGCGCCAAAGCATTGGTTGACTCGGAGCGGATCATCACCGAGCTGCGCGCGCGCGGATACGAAATTGCACCCCGCTACGAAACCGCGGATATCGTGGTCGTCAACACCTGCGGCTTCATCGAGAGCGCCATCGACGAATCGCTGCAGGCCATTGGCGAAGCGCTGGAGCAGAACGGGCGTGTGCTCGTGACCGGTTGCCTGGGCGCCAATCCGCAGCGGATTCTCGACCGTCATCCCAAGGTGCTCGGTGTCACGGGGCCGCATGCCTACGATCGCGTCATCGCCGAGGTGGACGCCCATCTGCCGGCACCGCACGGACCGTTCATCAACCTGACGCCGCCGCAGGGCATACGGCTGACCCCGCGGCATTATGCCTATCTGAAAATCTCGGAAGGCTGCAACAACCGCTGCAGCTTCTGCATCATTCCCGCCCTGCGCGGGGACCTGGTGAGCCGGCCGCTCGACCACGTCATGCGCGAAGCCGAAACACTGGTCGCGAGCGGCGTGCGCGAGCTGCTGGTGATCTCGCAGGACACCAGCGCCTACGGCAGCGACATGCGCTACCGCGAAGTGAAGTGGCGGGATGAACCGTATGCCTCGCGCCTGATCGATCTGGCGCGCGCGCTCGGAAAGCTGGGTGTCTGGGCGCGCCTGCACTACGTTTACCCCTATCCGCATGTGGACGATCTGATTGCTCTCATGAGCGAGAGCGGTGTGCTGCCGTATCTGGATATTCCGTTTCAGCATGGCAGTCCCAGCGTGCTCAAGCGCATGCGCCGGCCGGCGCATGCCGAGAACACGCTGCGCCGGATCGAGCGCTGGCGCGCCGAGCGCCCCGAACTGACGCTGCGCAGCACCTTCATCGTGGGATTCCCCGGCGAGACCGAGCAGGAGTTCGAGGAACTGCTCGCCTGGCTCGATGCCGCGCAGCTCGATCGCGTGGGCTGCTTCCAGTACTCGGCCGTGGAAGGCGCGGCCGCCAATGCCGTTGCCGCACCCGTGCCCGAAGAGATCAAGCAGGCGCGCTACGAACGCTTCATGGAGCGCGCCGGGGCGATCAGCGCCGCGCGCCTGAGCGAACGCGTCGGCAAGCGCTGCCGAGTGCTGGTGGACTCGATCGAAGGCAGTATCGCCCTTGCGCGCAGCGCCGCGGAAGCACCGGAGATCGATGGGGTGATACGCGTGTCCGGCGCTCGCACACTCAAGGCTGGTGAGTTCGCGGAGGTCATGATCACCGCCGCGGACACCTACGATCTGAGAGCCAAACTCACTGCGCCGGCGGCTCGCTAGGCGGCGGCTTCTTGTCTTCCTGGGCCTGGGCGCCCGGGCGCTCGGCCGTAAACCACACGGCGATGTCCCAGGCGTTATGGATGCCGATGATCAGCAGCACCATCGAGGCGGCGGCCGTCAGATAGAGCGCGGTGGGCATGTGCACCGAGGCGATGAGGCCGGCGATGAAAAGCACTGCGTAGGTTAGCGTCGGCAGGATGGCATTCCAGATCCAGTCTTCCGCCACGGGCTTGTAGCTGGTGTTGGTGGTTGCGCGGTTGACCTGCAGGGCGGTGCCGCCGCTGTAGATGAGGCCCGCGAGCCCAAAAGCACCCAGGCAGATGCCCAGGCTGGTCACCGACTGGCCCGGCACATTCATCAATGCGGACAGCACCAGCGCCGAACCGAAATGCACGATGGTGGGCGTGATGAAGGCGCGCAGTCCCGTCAGGCGCACCGCGTGCGCGTCGGCCACCAATGCAATCACGACGAACGTAAGCCCGGTCAGGCCACCGGCCGATGAGCCGACGATGACGTAGAAATTCGCCCAGGCTTCGAGCGGCAATGCGTGCTCGGGCATCGTCGACCTCCGCCTCAGAGATTCTGGTAATTGGGCCCCGAGCCGCCTTCCGGTGGCGTCCAGGTGATGATGCCGTAGGGATCCTTGATGTCGCAGGCCTTGCAGTGCACGCAGTTGGCCGCGTTGATCTGCAGCCGTTTGCCGCCGGCGCCGTCATCGACCATTTCATAGACCGCAGCCGGGCAGAAGTTCTGGCAGGGATTGCCGAACTCTTTCGCGCAGCGATCAGCGCAGATCGAGGTGTCGGCGACGTGCAGATGGATGGGCTGATTCTCATCGTGCGCGTTGCCGGCAAAGAACACCGAGGACACCCGGTCACGCGGCGGCAGCGTGCGTGTGACCCAGCCACGGTCGGGAGATGCGTACTCAGCGAGTTTTCTGAGCGCGGGCGCGTCGGCCGTGTTGTGCAGCGTCCAGGGCGTATTGCCGCGCGTGAGAATCTCCAGACCCGCGTTCGCCATCGCAAGGTACAGGCCGCGTTTGAATCCGGGCTTGAAATTGCGCACAGTGCGCAGCTCGCGGTGACCTTCGGAGGCGCGCCAGCGCGCGTCGAACCCGATGCTCTGCCCCTTTTCGGCGAGGTGCTCCGCGGCCACTACGCCCGAGCGGACGGCCTGGTGAATGCCCTTGATCTTGAACACATTGAGCGTACCGCCGGTGTCGCCGATCAGGATGGCGCCGGGCATCTCGAGCGTCGGCAGCGACTGGTAGCCGCCCGCGGCGATCGAGCGCGCGCCCGCGGCCACGATCTCGCCACCTTCGAGCAGCGGCTTGATACGCGGGTGATGCTTGAACTGCTGGAAGGTCTCGAACGGACTCAGTCGCGGGTCCTGGTAGTTGAGACCGACTACGTAGCCGATGTAGATGCGATCGTTGTCGAGGTGATACAGGAAACTGCCGCCATAAGTAGCCGGATCCAACGGCCAGCCGAATGAGTGCTCGATGCGTCCCGGGGTGACGCGGCCCGGCGGCAGTTGCCAGAGTTCCTTGAACCCAAGCCCGAAGGTGGGCGGATCGTGGCCCTCGTCGAGTTTGAATTTCGCGATGAGCTGCTTGGTGATGGAGCCGCGCGCACCTTCGGCGAGCACGGTGGTGGCCGCGAGGATGTCGGCCCCCGGCGCATAGTTGGGTCCAGGGCTGCCATCGCGGTTGACGCCCATGTCGCCGATGCGCACACCCCTGACGCCGCCATCACTGCTGTACAAAGGCTCGGCGGCCGCGAAGCCCGGAAACACGTCCACGCCAGCCGCTTCCGCCTGCGCTCCGAGCCAGGGCACGAGCTGGCCCAGCGAGACGATGAAGTTGCCGTGGTTGTTGAGCGGCGAGAGTCGCACCATCCAGTCCGGCAATCGCAACGAACCGGTGCGCGTCATGAGGCGCACGTCATCCTGGGCGGCAGGCACTTTCATGCCGCTGTATTCGCCGCGCCAGTTCGGCAGCAACTGATCCAGCGGCCCGGGTTCCATGACCGCGCCCGAGATCGACTGCGCGCCGAGCGCGGAAGCCTTCTCGAGTACGCAGACGCTCTTGTCGGGCTGGAGCTGCTTCAGACGCAGCGCGCAGGCCAGACCCGCCGGGCCGCCACCGACGACAACGAAGTCATACTCCATCTGGTCATGTTCGGCAGCGGAGTCGCTCATGCGGCACGCTCAAAAATCGCCGCCATGCCCTGGCCGCCGCCGATGCACATGGCCTCGAGCCCATAGCGGACCTGGCGGCGTTCGAGCTCGTGCAGCAGGGTTGCCAGGATACGCACGCCGGTGGCGCCGATGGGGTGTCCGAGCGAGACGCCGGATCCATTGACATTGAGGCGATCGGGATCGTTCCAGCCCCAGGCGGCGAGCACAGCCAGCACCTGCACCGCAAAGGCTTCGTTGAGCTCGACCAGGTCCATCGCATCGAAGGAAAGCCCGGTGCGCGCAAACAGCCGGCGCACGGCGGGCACGGGCCCGATACCCATGGTCGCCGGCTCGCAACCCGCGGCGGCCCAACCGACCAGCCACGCCATTGGCGTCAGCTTCAGGGCATCGAGACGGTCTTCGGCCACGACCAGGCAGGCAGCGGCTGCATCATTCTGTTGGGCGGCATTGCCGGCCGTCACGGTTCCCCCTTCGATGATGGGTTTGAGAGCGGCCAGCGACTCCGAGGTGGACTCCCCTCGCACGCCCTCGTCCCGCGCGAAGATTATCGGCGGTCCCTTCTTCTGCGTCACGGGGATCGGGACGATTTCGCGCTCGAACCTGCCCGCGGCCTGGGCTGCCGCCGCACGTTGCTGGCTGCGCGCGGCGTACGCGTCGGCCGCCTGGCGCGATATCGAATAGTCCCGCGCAAGATTCTCGGCGGTCTGGATCATTCCGGAGATGACACCAAACCGCTCCACGGGCTGCGAACGCTCGCGTGCGCGCTGCAGCCGGTCGTGCATGCTCACCGATCCTGACCGCGCGCCCCAGCGCAGCTCGGTGCTGTAGTACTCGACATTGCTCATGCTTTCCACGCCGCCAGCCAGGACCACATCCGCGGCGCCACTCTGCACCATCATCGCCGCGGTCACGATGGCCTGCAGGCCGCCGCCGCAGCGGCGATCGAGCTGCATGCCGGGCACTTCCACCGGCAGGCCCGCCTGCAGCGCCGCCCAGCGGCCAATGCAGGGCGCCTCGCCGCTCGGATAGGATTGCGCCATGACGACGTCCTCCACGCGCGCCGGATCGAGACCGCTGCGCTGGAGTACGGCCTGGATGACCGCGGCAGCCAGATGTTCGACTCCGACGGAGCGCAGCGCACCGCCGAAGCCACCCACCGCGGTGCGCGCGGGGGCCACTATCGCCGCCCGTCTCACGATGCCAATCTCGTGCTAGTTTGCCGGCCGTGAGCACGATACTGACCCATCTGCAACGGCTGGAAGCCGAGAGCATCTACATCCTGCGTGAGGTCGTGGCCGAATGCCGCAAGCCCGTCATGCTGTATTCGCTGGGCAAGGACAGCGCGGTGATGCTGCACCTGGCACGCAAGGCGTTCTACCCCGCCATGCCGCCATTTCCCCTGCTGCATGTCGACACGACCTGGAAGTTTCGCGACATGTACAGCTACCGCGAACGCATCGCGCGCGAGAGCGGCATGGAGCTGCTGGTGTACGTCAACGCCGATGGGGTTCGCCAGGGGATCAATCCGTTTACGCATGGTTCACAGGTTCACACCGACGTCATGAAGACGCAAGCGCTCAAGGCAGCGCTGGATCACCACCGATTCGACGCCGCCTTCGGCGGCGCACGGCGCGATGAAGAGAGCAGCCGCGCCAAGGAGCGCGTGTTTTCGTTCCGCTCCGCGCAGCATCGCTGGGACCCGAAGAACCAGCGCCCGGAGCTCTGGAATCTCTACAACGTCGACAAGCGCGCCGATGAGAGCATTCGCGTGTTTCCGCTGTCGAACTGGACCGAGCTGGACGTGTGGCAGTACATCCGCCGCGAGAACATTCCCATCGTGCCGCTGTACCTGGCCGCGCTGCGGCCGGTCGTGCGCCGCGACGGTGTCCTGATCATGGTGGACGATGAGCGCATGCCGCTGAAGCCCGGCGAGCAGCCGCAGCAATTGAGCGTGCGCTTTCGCACCCTGGGCTGTTACCCGCTCACCGGCGCGCTCGAGAGCCACGCTTCGACCATCGATGAGATCATCGCCGAGTTGCAGCAGAGCGCGCATTCCGAGCGCCAGGGGCGCGTCATCGATCGCGACGCGGGCGCCACCATGGAGAAGAAGAAGCAGGAAGGGTATTTCTGATGACGGGCACGCCGGAGCTCAGCCTGCTGCGCTTCATTACCTGCGGCTCGGTCGATGACGGCAAATCGACGCTGATCGGCCGGCTGCTTTACGACGGGAAGCTGCTGCTCGAGGATCAGCTCGAAGCGCTGGCAGCGGCTTCGAAGAAATCGGGCACCCGCAATGGCCAGCTCGATTTCGCGCTGCTGCTGGACGGCCTCGCGGCCGAGCGCGAGCAGGGCATCACCATCGATGTCGCGTACCGTTACTTTTCCACGCCGCGGCGCCGGTTCATCGTCGCCGACACACCGGGACACGAGCAGTACACGCGCAACATGGTTACCGGTGCATCGACCGCGGACCTGGCGGTGATCCTGGTCGATGCGCGCAAAGGCCTGCTGACGCAGACGCGTCGCCACACCTACCTGGTGTCGCTGCTCGGCATCCGCGAGATCGTGCTGGCCATCAACAAGATGGACCTGGTCGAATACTCGCAGCAACGCTTCGAGTCCATCGAGCGCGAGTTTCGCGAGTTCGCGGCGCAGACCGGCCGCAACCACGTAACCGCCATTCCACTCTCGGCGGTCGAGGGCGATAACGTCATCGAGCGCAGTCCCCGCATGGATTGGTACCGGGGCAGCTCACTGCTGCGGTACCTCGAGTCGGTCGAGGTCGATGCCTCTTCGGGGGCGCTGCCGTTCCGGATGCCCGTGCAGTGGGTCAATCGGCCGCACCAGGATTTCCGCGGCTACGCGGGCCGCATTGCCAGCGGCACGATCCGGCCCGGCGATCGCGCGCGCGTGCTGCCCTCGGGTCGGGAATGCCGCGTGGCGCGTATCGTGACGCTCACGGGTGATCTTGCGGAAGCCACCGCCGGACAGAGCGTCACTCTCACGTTGACCGATGAGACTGATGTCAGCCGCGGCGATGTGCTGGCCGCGGCCGATGCGCCGCCCGCGACAGCCAATCAATTCGAGGCCACGCTGGTAGCGCTGCACGCGAACGCGGTGCTGCCCGGACGGTCCTATAAGATGAAGATCGGCACTGCCACGGTCTCGGCCACGGTAGCGCCGCTCAAGTACAAGCTTGACGTCAACACCTGGCAGCATCTGCCGGCCGAAAGGCTCGAGCTAAACGAAGTGGGTGTCTGCGAACTCGAGCTCGACCGCCCTATTGCGTTCGAACCCTATGAGCGCAGCCGCGATCTGGGCGGGTTCATCCTCATCGATCGCATCACGCACGACACGGTGGCGGCCGGCACGCTGCACTTTGCGCTGCGCCGCTCGCAGAACGTGCACTGGCAGACTCTGGACATCGACAAGCAGGCACGTGCGGCGCTCAATGCCCAGCGGCCGGGCGTGATCTGGCTGACCGGCTACTCGGGCGCCGGCAAGAGCACGATCGCCAACATGGTCGAGAAGCGGCTGCACGCGGAAGGCAGGCGCACCTACATCCTCGATGGCGATAACGTACGCCATGGCCTGAACAAGGACCTGGGCTTCACCGAGCAGGATCGGGTCGAGAACATCCGCCGCGTCGCCGAAGTCGCCAGGCTCATGGTGGACGCCGGCCTGATCGTCTTCGTGGCCTTCATCTCACCATTCCGCGCCGAGCGGCACGCGGCGCGGGCACTGTTCGCGACCGGAGAATTCATCGAGGTGTTTGTCGACGCACCGCTGGCCGACACGGAGCGCCGCGACGTCAAGGGACTCTATAAGCGCGCGCGCGCCGGGCAGCTGAAGAATTTCACCGGCATTGATTCCCCCTATGAGCCGCCCGAGAGTCCCGACATTCATCTGGACATGCAGCGCCTGTCACTCGATGAGGCGGCCGCGCATGTGGCGGACTTCGTACGGGATCGCCTGCGCGCCGGCAACGCTTAGGAATCTGTCCTAGAGGCCCTGGTAGCTGAAGTTGATCGAATCCACGACCCGCCGGACGCCCGCGACCTGGTGCGCGAGCGATTCCGCGGTAGCGCGCTGCAGTTCGGTGTCGACCTGGCCATACAGATAGACCACGTGATCAATGGTGCTCACGCGCACGCTGTTGGGCGCCTCGATCGCCGGGTGCTGCCGGATCAACGCCTCGATGTTGGCGGTGATCTGCGCATCATCCGGACAGCCTGCAAAGCCGCACTTGCGGTAGGTGGCGCAGCCGGACAGGGCGCCCGTCAGGATGAGGGCGCAAGCCAGTAATCGCAGGGCAGCAGTATCCATACTCGGTCAGTTAGACGCGTCCCGGAACCAATTGTTCCAGTGAGTGCCTCAACCGAGGATATCGGATTCACCGCCGGCGGCTAAAACTTGATGCGAAAGCCCGCCATCACGGTCGTCTGGGATTCGCTGCCTGTGGTGCCGTCTGCCGTGGTGCCGACGAAGCCATTGGCCAGACCGTCGGTGACCGTGGAGTAGTTGACGCCCAGGTAAATGTCATAGTGCTTGTTGAAGGCGTAATCACCGACCAGCGAGCCCTCGGTAAAGTCGCCGGCGCACAGCAGGCCGGCGCCGGAGCAGCCGATGTTCTGCGTGCCGTCCGAGGCAAGCCCGATAGTCCAGCTGTTCTGACTGGCGTGATAGAACGCAGCCGAGAGACTCAGACCCGAGTGCATCGCGTACCGGGCACCAAACCATTCGAGGCTGTACTCGGCAGCGCTGTTGATGTTGATGCCCAGATCAATCGGGTAGTCGCCCTGCGAGTATCCGCCGGTTTCCCCGGAGTGACCCTTCTGGATGTGGGAGTAGCCCGCGTAGACAGTGAGCTTGTCGCCCGGAATCGACTTGCCGTCCGCGTCCTTGGCCCCACCGCCGAGGTCGAAGACGTATTTGCCCATGATGTTCCACGCCTCGTCATTCGAGGCATAGGCCGCCAGCCCTGGAGCGGGCAGCGGGTTGGCGCCGTTGTCGAATGCGCTGCGAAGATTGACGGCGCCATTCTCCTTGTCATAGACGAAATCGACCGACAACCCCTGCACCGTGGCGCCGAGGTCGATGCCGTATGCCTGGCCGAGCACGCCGGTATCGCGGCCGCCGTTGGAAAACATCAATGAGCCGTGTGCCGGCCCGTATTGCAACGCGTATTTGACCGAGTTGTCCCAGCGCGCACCTTCCGTGCTGCCGGCGCCGCCGTCGAAGCCGGAGTAGCCGAGAAATGAAAACGCATAGGACAGCGCCTGCGGATCGTACTGAACCAGCGCATCGAGCTGCGGCGCATTCTGCCGGCCTATGGTGAGAGTGCCGTAGGTTTTGCTGCTCACGCCGCCAAAGGCCACGCTGTTGAAAGGCTGACCGCAACGACTGCTGTCGGCGTTGGCTGTCTGCTTGCCCTGCGGAACGCCGCTGTTCTCGGCGATGGCCGCGCACGCATCCGTCAGCTGCGCGGACAGTGGATTGAATCCGGTCTCGAGCCTGCCAACCAGGGTAAAGCCATAGGGCATCGGCTCTTCTATGCGGATACCGATCTTGGACTGCTCGAGCCCGCTTTCCGCCAGTGTCGACTGGGAACCGGCGAAGTTGCGGGTGGTGGTGAAGGCCTGGTATTCCAGTCCCCCGAGATATTTGCTGCTGAGCGGCACGCCCTGTGACTGATAGGCGTAGCCGACATCGACCGTACCGTAGAGCGTCACGCCGGCCAGGCTGAAACTGTCTGGCAGCGGATCCTTGAGTACCTGCGCGTGTGCGGACACGGATAACACCACGCCCGCGAATAGCCCCATGGCTGCCTTCAATCCCGCCTGTCTGTTCATTTGGATCCCCCGGACTTCTTGTATGGAGCCGCGCAATCGGCATCGATCATAGTCCGGGGTCGCGCGCTGCGAATTTCGACCAAAGTCGTAGCGACTGTCAGCGCGGGCGATGCTAGAAACGTTAATCAGTAAGGCAGAGCACGCCGGGCCGGGTCGTGGGCGCAAGTTCTGCCGGCGATCGACCGCGGGGTGCGCGTCCGAATTTGAACTACGAATTTCTAATCGTCGATGATCATCCGCTGTACCGCGCCGCGTTGCGGGACGCGGTGGCAATGGCATGCCCCGGCAGCGAGTTCTTCGAGGCCGACAGTGTGGCGGGCCTGTTCGATACGCTGGATCGACATTCGAATGCCGACCTGCTGTTGCTGGATCTGAACCTGCCGGGTGCCTATGGCTTCAGTGCCCTGGCCCACCTGCGCGGATCCCACCCCGAATTGCCCGTGATCGTGGTGTCAGCCATGGACTCGCATCACATCGTCCGCCAGGCCCTGGCCTTCGGTGCGCAGGGCTTCGTGTCCAAGTCGGCCGATGCCGCGACCATCGGCCAGAACGTTCAGGCGGTCCTGCGTGGCGACTTCATTGCGCCGCTGGGCCTCGGCACGAATGCGACTCCTGAGGTGGATGACAATGCACTGGACGTGGCGCGGCGCATGGCCCTGCTCACGCCGCAGCAATTCCGCGTGTTCGGCATGCTCTGCTCGGGGCGACTCAACAAACAGATCGCCTACGATCTGCAGATTGCGGAGGCCACCGTGAAGGCGCACATGACCGCCATCATGCGCAAGTTCGGCGCGGCGAACCGCACCCAGGCGGTACTGCTCGCCGGCCACCTGGTGCTGGATCCGAGCGAGATCAAACCAGCGCCCGATGAGGTGGAGTAAGGCTGGCGCGCCCGAGGCGCGCGCCAGCACCTAGTCAGTCGCTCAGCTTACCGGGCGGTCTTTGGTTTCCGGCAAAGCCAGCGCGCCGATGATCAGCGTCATGAGCGCAATGATGATCGGATACCGCAAGCCGTAGTAGATATCGCCGGTGAGTGCCACCAGGGCAAAGGCCACGGTGGGCAGGAAGCCGCCGAACCAGCCGTTGCCGATGTGATAGGGCAGCGACATCGAGGAGTAGCGGATGCGAGCCGGGAACAGCTCAATCAACCACGCGGCAATGGGTCCGTAGACCATGGTCACGTACAGCACCAGGATCCAGAGCAGCAGCAGCACCATTGGATAGTTGATCTGCTCGGGGTCGGCTTTCGCCGGATAGCCCGCGCCCTTCAGCGCCGCGGTCAGAGATTTCGAGAAGCCATCCGTGGCGGCCTTGAAGTCCGCACCGGACATGGGACCGCCTTCCACCGACGCTATGGCGGGCGCAGAGCCGATATGAATCTCGGCCACGCTGCCCACCGGCGCCGCCTCATTGCGATAGGGCACGCCGGCCTTGGCCAGCGCCGCCTTGGCGATATCGCACGACTGCACGAATTTCTTCTTGCCCACCGGATCGAACTGGAACGAACACGCGTTCGGATCCGCGACCACGGTTACCGGCGCATTGGTCGAGGCGGACTCGATGGCGGGATTGGCGTAGTGCGTGAGCCCCTTGAAAATCGGAATATAAGTCACCGCCGCGATCAGGCAGCCCGCCAGCACGATTTTCTTGCGGCCGATGCGATCCGACAGGCTGCCGAACACCACGAAGAAAGGAGTCCCGAGCAGCAGCGCTCCGGCGATCAGCAGATTGGCGGGCTGGGCCGCCACTTTCAGCACCTGTGTCAGGAAGAACAGGGCGTAGAACTGGCCGCAATACCACACCACGGCCTGCCCGGCAGTGGCGCCCAGCAGCGCGAGAATGACGATGCGCCCGTTGCTCCAGTTGCCGAAAGACTCGGTCAGCGGCGCCTTGGAGCTGGTGCCGGCAGCCTTCATCTCAAGGAACACGGGCGACTCCGCCAGCTGCATGCGGATGTACACCGACACTCCGAGCAGCAGGATCGACACCAGGAACGGGATGCGCCAGCCCCAGGTATCGAAATCGGCGCCGAGCCAGTTGCGGCAAAGCAGTATCACCAGAAGACTGAGGAACAGTCCCAGCGTCGCCGTGGTCTGGATCCAGCTGGTGTAGAGGCCGCGCTTGCCCGGCGGCGCGTGTTCGCCGACGTAGGTGGCCGCGCCGCCGTACTCGCCTCCCAGGGCCAGGCCCTGCAAAAGACGCAGGCCGATCAGCGCGACCGGCGCGATGACGCCCGCGGTGGCATAGCTGGGCAGTACGCCGACCAGGGCAGTCGAGAGACCCATGATCACGATGGTGATCAGAAAGGTGTGCTTGCGGCCGACCAGATCGCCCAGACGACCGAAGACGAGGGCGCCGAAGGGCCGCACCGCGAAACCGGCCGCAAACGCCAGCAGCGCGAAGATGAATCCCGTGGTCTCGTTGACTCCAGAGAAGAACTGCTTGGAGATGATCGCGGCCAACGAGCCATACAAATAGAAGTCATACCATTCGAATACGGTACCGAGACTCGAGGCGAATATGACTTGACGGTGGGCCTTGTCGATCCCCATCCCCGTGGTCGGCAGCGCTGTGGTGTTCACGGTATGACTCCTGTCACTATTATTCTGAAGTTACCCGACATCATCGTCGGTCCCGCCAAGGCATCCCAGGTATTGAACTTTAGTCGTATTGAGTTCGGATCCCTGGGCCGGAGCGATTATGCCAGCCGGCCGGGCCGACGGGGGATGTCATCTATTTGTCATGCGGACGCGCTCACCGTAAAGTCGGGGTACGGTTGGGGGGACTATGTTTTCTGGCTGGCTGCTCTCGCTGCTGGCGGTGGCTTATCTCGGCTGCCTCTTCGGCATTGCCTTTTACGGCGATCGCCGCCGTATTTATCCCAATCAGCGCCGTTTAAGGCCCTACATCTACAGCCTTGCGCTGGGTGTGTACTGCACCTCCTGGACCTTTTTTGGCGCGGTGGGGAGCGCCGTGCGCGATGGCTGGGGCTACCTGCCGATCTATCTGGGCCCGATTGTCATATTCCTGTTTGGCCTGCCATTCCTGGAACGGCTGGTGGAGGTCGGGCGCCTTCACAAAGTCAGTTCCATCGCCGATTTCATCGCCTCCCGATTCGGCAAAAGCCGCGCGCTCGCCGTACTGGTCACCCTGATCGCGCTGAGCGCCGCGATTCCCTATATCGCGCTGCAGTACAAGGCCGTGGTGGCCAGCATTGCCGCGCTGACCGCGGTCGCCGCAGGTCATGCGTGGTATCGGGATCCCGCACTGGCCGTGGCGCTGATATTGGCATTGTTCGCCGTGCTGTTCGGCGCCCGGCGAGTGGATGCCACCGGGCACCGCGAGGGACTGATGCTCGCGATTGCCTTCGAATCGCTGCTCAAGCTGCTGGCCTTCGTCGCCGTCGGCGTCTTTGCCTGTCTGCACCTGCAGGGCCGTCCGTGGCTGCTGCCCACGCGCCTGGCCAGCACATCCACCCTGTTCAGCAGCGACGCCATGATCAGTACCGTGCTCGCCGCGGCCGCAATCTTCTGTCTGCCGCGGCAGTTCCAGGTCGGCGTGGTCGAGTGCGCCGACACCGGCGACCTCAAGTTTGCGCGCTGGATGCTGCCCGCCTATCTCGCGTTGTTCTCGGTGGTCGTGATTCCCGTCGTGGCGCTGGGAACCCTCAATGGCCTGGTGCTGCACACCGCCTCGGACACGCTGATCCTGACATTGCCGATGAGCTACGGCGCCCCGTGGCTGACCGTGCTGGTGTTCCTCGGGGGGCTGTCCGCGGCCACCGCGATGGTGGTGGTGGCGAGTACCGCGCTCGCCGTCATGATCTCCAACGACATCGCCGCACCCCTGCTGTGGCGCCAGCGGTTGGAAGCCGGCGCCAGCCTCGGGCCGCGTGTGCTTTGGGTACGGCGTGCGGTCATCGTGACGCTGGCGCTGCTGTCGTTTGCCTATTATCGCTCGACTTCGGGCTCGACCAGCCTGGCCGCGATCGGGTTGCTGGCATTCGCCGCCGTGGCGCAATTTGCGCCCGGCATTTTCGCCGCGCTGTACTGGAGTGGCGCCAGCCGCAGCGGCGTGTTCTGGGGAATGCTGGTCGGCTTCGTAACCTGGGCCCTGCTGCTGTTCCTGCCCCACCTCGCCGTCGGCGGCCTGGTGCCGCAGGCGCTGGCCGGCTATTCAATGCCCGGTGCCGTGGCGCCGCGTGCGCTGGTGGCGTTGACACTGAATGTGTCGGTCATGCTTCTGGTCTCGCAGCTGCGTGGCGTAACGCTGCAGGAACGTTTCGCCGCGCGCGCATTCGTCGCACCCAAGCGGCCCGCCTCGGGACTGCATGCCATCACCGCCACGGTGGGTGATCTGCAAAGCGTGGCTGCCCGCATCATCGGTGCCGCAGCAGCGCAGCAGGCGTTGCACGAATACGCCGCGCAAACCCTCGACACTCTACCCAAGCCCACGGAGTCGGCGGATCGCGGCCTGCTGCAGCACTTCGAACGCGTGCTGGCCGGCTCCATCGGCGCCTCCTCCGCGCGTGTGGTGCTGAGGCACGCACTCAAGCGCAAGGGCCTGTCACCCGACGAGGTCACCGAGCTGCTGGACGAGACCTCGCAGGAACTGCGCTTCAGCCGCCAGCTGCTGCAGGCGACCATGGAGAATGTGACCCAGGGCATCAGTGTCGTGGATGCGGAAATGCGCATCGTTGCCTGGAATCGGCGCTACCTCGAACTCGTGGGCTATCCGGACGGCATGGTCTATGTCGGACGCCCGGTGGCCGAACTGATTCGCTGGAACGCCGAGCAGGGTGAACTCGGTCCCGGCGATCCTGAGGTTCACGTGCAGAAACGCCTGGGCCATATGCGCGCCGGCACCGCCTACAACTTCCAGCGAAAACGCCGTAACGGCAAGGTCTACAGCATTCATGGTCAACCCATGTCGGGCGGCGGCTACGTGGCGACCTATACCGACATCACCGAATTCAAGCTCGCCGAACAGGCGTTGCTGGATGCCAAGCAGGGGCTGGAGGAGCGCGTCGCCCAGCGCACCCAGGAATTGAGCCACGCCCTGGAGGCGCAACGCGCTGCCAAGCAGCTCGCTGAAACCGCCAATGCCAGCAAGACCCGATTCGTCGCCGCGGCCAGCCACGATCTGCTGCAGCCACTCAATGCCGCGCGCCTGTTTGCGTCCGCACTCGAATCACGTGCGCGCGAGCATCCGGAGTTACTCGAACTGGCCGGCCGCATCGACGGCTCGATGCGCGCGGCCGAGGAGTTGCTCAATGATCTGCTCGACATTGCGCGCCTGGACAGCGGTGCCCTGCGCCCGGAGATCACGAGCTTTCCGATCGCGGATCTGCTCGAGGAGCTGGGCCGACAGTACGCGCCGCTCGCGCAGGCGCGTGACCTGCGATTGACGATCGTTGACTGTCGCGAAGTGGTCCGAAGCGACCGCGTGCTGCTGCGACGAATCGTCCAGAATTACATCTCCAACGCGCTGCGCTATACGGAAAGAGGTGGCGTGGTGGTGGGCTGCCGGCACCGCGCGGAGCAGCTCGAGATCGCCGTATACGACACCGGTCCCGGCGTCGCCGAGCATGAGCGCGATCGTATCTACGCCGAGTTCAGCCGGCTCGACCAGGGTTCCCCGTGGGGGGAGAAAGGATTGGGACTGGGGCTGTCGATCTGTGATCGCCTCGCGCGACTGATGGATCACCATCTGACGCTGATCAGCCGGCCGGGGCGCGGTTCGCTATTTGGCGTACGGGTGCCCCGCGACAGGAAGGCGCGCCGCGCGACACGCCACGAGCCGCGCCCGCCGCCCATGGATCCCACCGGACTGCGTGGCCTGCGCGTGCTGTGCGTGGATAACGACCGCCCGATTCTCGATGGCATGCAGGCGCTGCTGGGTACCTGGGGAGTGCACGTGGCCAAGGCCAGAAATGCGGCCGAAGCACTGCGCCTGGCGGCCACGACGGACATCGATGCGGTGCTGGCCGACTACCACCTCGGCGATGGTGCCGATGGACTCGAGTTGCTGCGCTGTCTTCAAGCCTCGCAGAAAGCCCCGCTCGCAGCAGCACTGATCACCGCTGATCACAGCCCGGAAGTGGCGCTGCTCGCACGCACCGCCGGCTATCCGTTGCTTCGCAAACCGCTGCGCCCCGCGGCGCTGCGAACGCTGCTGGGTGCATTTCGATTGCGGCTCAACCGCAGCTCGGTGAGTGACGTAAGATACTCGTCCTTATGATCAGCAGAGTCGGCAACACCGAAATCCTTCCACTGCACAAGGCCTCCTGCCACTGCGGTGCAACCACCGATGGAGTCCATCACTCCGCTGATCGCCGGGCTTGAGTTCATGACGGCACCTGCCGGGTCGGATTCGCTCAGACACGATATCAGCACGCGTCAGCTGAGCATGATCGCGGTCGGCGGCGCGATCGGCACCGGCCTGTTCTTTGCCAGCGGCGGCGCCATCGCCCAGGCCGGTCCCGGCGGTGCGCTGGTGGCATACGCCGTCATGGGCGTCGCGGTGTACTGCATGATGCAGTCACTGGGCGAGATGGCCACGCAGTTGCCGATCGCCGGTTCTTTCGAAGCGTACGCGGAGCGCTTCGTCGATCCTTCGCTCGGATTTGCCGTCGGCTGGAATTACTGGTTCAGCTGGGCCATCACGCTGGCAGCCGAACTCGTCGCAGGCGCTCTGATCGTGCAGTTCTGGTTCCCGCACTCGAATTCCGCACTTTGGGCTGTGGGTTTTTTTGCGCTGCTGCTGGCGCTGAACCTGCTCTCGGTCAAGGTGTACGCGGAAGCGGAGTACTGGTTCGCGGGCATCAAGGTGGTCACCGATCATTATCTTCCTGGTAGCCGGCGCGCTGATGATCACCGGCATCATCGGCGACAACAGCATCGGCTTTCACAACTGGACCCTGAGCGACCCCGCCACCGGCACCCACGCCCCCTTCGTCGGTGGAATCATGAGCGTCATCGCTGTGTTCCTGGTGGCCGGTTTTTCTTTTCAGGGCACGGAGGGCGTGGGCCTGGCGGCGGCCGAGACCAGCGATCCGGTGAAAAGCGTGCCCAAGGCGATACGCAACGTGTTCTGGCGCATCCTGCTGTTCAATGTGGGTGCGATCTTCGTGGTCGGCACGGTCGTGAGCTACACGGATCCGAATCTGCTTCATGGCGATGAAAGTCACGTGGTCTACTCGCCTTTCACGATGGTATTCCAGCATGTGCCGCGGTTCGGGTTCTATGCCGCCAACATCATGAATGCGGTGATCCTGTCCTCGGTGCTCTCCTGCGGAAATTCTTCGATGTACGTGGCATCACGCATGCTCTATGCCATGGCCCACAGCCGCAAGGCGCCAGCGCTGTTCGGCAGGCTCAACCGTCGCGGCGTGCCCGTGGCAGCACTGCTGGCCACGGGCCTGATCAGCGCCATATCGTTTTGTTCCACCATGATCGGTGATCAGAAAATCTACCAGGGGCTGTACAACGCTTCCAGCCTGAGCGGCTTTCTCATCTGGCTCGGCATTGCCGTCTGCCATCTGCGCTTCCGCAAGGCCTGGGTGGCGCAGGGACGCAGCGTCAATGAGCTGAAGTTCAAATCCAGATTCTTTCCCTATGGTCCGTGGCTGGCCGTGATCCTGTTCCTGCTGGTGCTGTTCGGCGCCAACATCGGTGTGTTCCAGGCACCGGTTTTCTCGTGGTTCGAATTCGTCACCGGCTACGTGATGATTCCCGTATTCATCGTCCTCTACTATGGCCACAAGCTGGTCAACAGGACGCACCTGGTGCCGTTGAAGGACTGCGACTTCGAAGTGGACTCCTGAGGCTGCGCGGCGGCAAAAGTGCTGCGCCGGTTGCGACTCGATCTTGTGTCAAGCACTTGACAGAAGAAGACCCTGGCCAGGTTCAAGCTATCTCCGTCGAGCAAACAACCACTTAATCAGACGGAGATTCACATGAGCGATTTCATTGGTTCCTTGCTGCAGAAGTTCGTAGCCGCCTCGGTCGCCGTGGCGATGACGGGACTACTCGCACTGAGCGTGATCGATTCCACCACGTCTGGCGCCGTCGATCAGGTCACCAGCGTGGCGGGAGCCTGATCTAGACTATGGGGCCTGATTTTCCGGAGGCCCCATGTCAGACAAGCCAACGCTGGTGCCGGCGCCGCAGCTGGCCGCGAAGAACCAGGCTCGAGCGGGTCGCGGCGCAGCGGCGCGCGCTGCCCCCCGGCGGCGTGGTGCCGCAGGACTTTGGCTTTACCGCGGCAACGGGCCAGATCCGGCTGTCGCAGCTGTTCGGTGAGCACGACACGCTGATGATCTACAGCATGATGTACGGTCCGCAACGCGCAGGACCGTGTCCGAGCTGTACGTCATTTCTAAGTGCCTGGAATGGGGTCGCCGTCAATCTGCGCGAGCGCGTGGCGCTGGCGGTCATGGCGCGCTCTCCGCTCGAGCGGCTGATGGAGTACCGCGCACAGCGCGGCTTCCACCATCTCTCGTTCTATTCCGATACCAGTGGCGACTACACGCGGACGTATGTCTCCGCAGCCGACGCCGACATTCCCGGCTTCAGTGTGTTCGTGCGCCGTGACGGCGCCTTGCGGCACTTCTATAGCGGCGAAATGAGCGGCGAGATGTCCGATCCCGGCCAGGATCCGCGCGGCGCACCGGATCTCGACCCGCTCTGGACGATGCTGGACTTGACCCCCGGAGGCCGCGGCGTCGACTGGTATCCGAAGCTGCAGTACCCGCACAAGTAGCGTGGCGGCGAGGCGCCCGCCATTCGCAGAACTGTCACGAAGCGGCGTTACTCTCCCGACCAAATAACTTTGCGGGAGATAGTAATGCGCAGAAGAATGCCTGCACTGCTGGCGAGTTTGCCGTTGGCGCTATCCGTGTCAGCACTCGCGAACGACGGAGTACTGGCGACCGGCCATCCGATCGAACATGTGCTGCTGATCAGTGTCGATGGGCTGCATGCGCTGGATCTGGCGAACTACGTCAGCTCGCATCCGGATTCCAATCTCGCGCAGCTCGGACGTCATGGTGTCACCTACACCAACGCTGCGACCTCGAGCCCCTCTGATTCTTTTCCCGGGCTGGCTGCGCTGGTGACGGGCGGCTCTCCCGTGACCAGTGGACTCTGGTACGACGACACCTACAATCGCGCGCTCTCGCCGCCGATGCAGACCGACGGCCTGGGCAATCCGGGCGGCAATTGCCCGGGCACCGTGGGTACGAACGTGGCGTGGGACGAGGCCGTGGATATCGATCTGACCCGGCTCGACGGCGGCGGTGGTTTGAACCCGAAATTCCTGGTGCGCGATCCGAAAAATGGCTGCAAAACCATTCTGCCGCACCAGTACCTGCGCGTGAACACCATCTTCGAGGTAGTCAAGGCCGCCGGTGGTCGCACCGCCTGGACCGACAAGCATCCCTCCTACGAGTGGACCAATGGGCCAAGCGGCAAAGGCGTCGAGGACTTCTACGGTCCCGAGATCAATTCCATCCCGGTGCCGTTGCCGCAGTTCGCGGGCTGCGGCACGGTGCCGTTTCCGGACACAACGCCTGATGACGGCTGGACCAATAGCTTTGCCGACATCCAGTGCTACGACCAGCTGCACGTGCAGGCGGTGCTGAACCAGATCGACGGCTACAACCACGACCGCTCCGCGCGTGTGGGCGTACCGACCCTGTTCGGCACCAACTTCCAGTCCGTAAGCGTGGGCGAAAAGCTGGCCGTCGATCCGGTCACCGGGCTCGCTGGAGGCTATACCGATGTGCTCGGCACACCCGGGCAGGGCTTGGTCGGTCAGCTCGATTTTGTCGATAACTCGATCGGCCGCTTTGTGCAGGAGCTTAAGAGCCAGCGCCTGTTCGAATCGACGCTGATCATCATCAGCGCCAAGCACGGACAATCGCCGATTGATGTCAGCAAGCGTCAGGGCATTGGCGGCGGTCAGCCGACCAAGACTATCGGCAGCGCCGATGCCTTCGACATCTCGGACGACGGCTCACTGATCTGGCTCACCGATCCGGAACTCATGCCGGGGGTAGTGGCCACCTTGAGCATGCCGGCCAACCAGCAGGCGCTGGGCATCCAGGAGATCTTCGCCGGCCAGTCACTGCGCGACAAGTTCAACAGTCCGGGCGCGGATCCGCGTACTCCGGACATCGTCCTCAAGGTGAACACTGGCGTCATCTTCACCGGGGGTACCAAGCTATCCGAACACGGCGGCTTTAATGAGGATGACGTGCACACCGCGCTGCTGGTGGCACTCGACGGCATAGAACCAGCAGTCATCAAGAGCGCCGTCACCAATCAGCAGGTGGCGGCCACAATCATCAAGGCCCTGGGGCTCGATCCCGATCAGCTGGAAGCCGTGAGACACGAGCAGATTCACGTGCTGCCGTTCTTGTTCCACGGCAATCCGCACGAGGACTGAACCGGGCGCAGGAGCAATCCAAGGCGCCGCGGCTCATTCGCGGCGCCTCATTTCACCGTGCAATCGCGGACCGGGGAGTTCCCTCAAGCGAGAAGGAGCCGCTTGGGCGCGGGCCGGTGTAGACTTTGTGATCCCTTCCCGGCTCGAGACACAGACCATGGCGACGGAATCCTTTCCCATCGATCTCGGCAAACTCAAACCGCTCAAGCTGAACCCGGCGGTCACAGCCCTTTCGGATGCGGACAAGGCCACGTTGCGCGACAACATTCAGTTGTGCCGCGACGCCATCGTATTTTTCACCGCCCTGGCCGGCGCCAAGGGTCTGTCGGGACACTCGGGGGGCGCCTACGACACGGTCCCCGAAGTCATGATCATCCGTGCCTTCATCGCACACGGCGCGCCCATCGTGCCGGTGTTTTACGATGAGGCCGGGCACCGCGTGGCCACCCAGTACCTGCTCAGCGTCCTCAACGGCGCCATGCCGGCCGAGCGCCTGCTGCACTATCGCGAATACAAGAGCGGTTTGCCCGGGCACCCCGAGAAGTTGCTGACGCCAGGCGTCGAGTTCAGTTCCGGACGTCTCGGACACATGTGGGCGTTCTGCAACGGAGTGGCCATGGCCAATCCCGGCAAGGCGGTCGTCATGCTCGGCTCCGACGGCAGCCAGATGGAGGGGGACAATGCCGAGGCCGCACGGCTGGCAGTCGGCCAGCAACTGAACTTCAAGCTGCTCATCGATGACAACAACGTCACCATCGCCGGCCATCCGCAGGACTACATGCCCGGCTATGACCTGACGCGCACATTGTCCGGCTACGGACTGACGACCGAGACCACCATGGGCGAGGATCTCGATGCGCTCTATATCGACCTGTGCCGAGTGTTCAACAATCCGGCGCCGCATGCGCTGGTGATCAAGCGGCCCATGGCACCCGGCATCGTTGGCGCCGAAGGCAGCCCGCACGCCCACGAAGTGCTCAAACCCGAAGTGGCCATTGCGTACCTCGAGAAGCGCGGCGGCTACGGCGAAGCGATCGCACTGCTCAAGGCGGCCAAGCCCGACAAGAGCCCGCTGACGTTTCGCGGTTCCTCCGGCGTGGGCAAGAACCGCGACGACTTCGGCAAGCTGGTCAACGAAATGCTCGATGGCATGGACGAGGCCAAGCGGGTCGCGACCGTGCGCGTGTTCGACAACGACCTGGAAGGCTCCTGCGGCCTGCACCATATTCGCAAGAAGTATCCGCAGGTGTTCGTGCGCGGCGGCATCATGGAACGCGGCAACTTTTCTGCAGCGGCCGGCTTCGGCTCCTCGGAGGGCAAGCAGGGCATCTTCGCGACCTTCAGCGCTTTCCTCGAAATGTGCATCAGCGAAATCACGATGGCGCGGCTGAATTTCTCCAACGTGCTGGCGCACTTCAGCCATAGCGGTGTAGATGAAATGGCGGACAACAGCTGCCACTTCGGCATCAACAGCATGTTCGCCGATGGCGGCCTCAAGCCCGGACACGGCGAGGACACAACGCGTCTGTACTTCCCCGTGGACCAGCACCAGTTCGCGGCATGCGTGAAGCGCATCTTCAACGATCCGGGCCTGCGATTCCTCTTCACCACGCGCGCGCCGGTACCCGACATCCTCGGCGAGGACGGCAAGCCGTTCTACCAGGGTAAGGCCTTCGAGCCGGGCAAGGACGATCTGCTGCGCAAACCCAAGGACGGCGGCGGCTACGTTGTGGCGGTCGGTGAGGCCGTGTACCGCGCGCTCGATGCCGTGATCGGTCTCAAGGAAAAGGGTATCGAGGTCGGTCTGGTCAATAAGGCAACGCTCAACGTCGCCGATGAGTCGATGATGCGCACCCTCGCCAATGCGCCATGGGTGCTCGTGGTCGAGGGCTGGAACTACAAGACAGGGCTCGGCAGCCGCTTCGGCGACTATCTGCTCCGCTACGGATTCAAGGGCCGGTACAACCATCTCGGCACGCACCTCGAAGGCTGCGGCGGGCTGTGGCAGCAGATGGGTTACCAGGGCCTGGATTCGGCCGGCATCGCTGCCGCAATCGAGAAGTTGCAAACCAAATAGTCCGAATCCTACGCCCACTGCCGCCGCGGGCTGTGCGTGCGGCTGCCTGAATCCCGATATCGTTGGTATGGAAAGCGCAGCCTTTGGCTGGCGCCAGAACAATTCCAATCAATGTAGGGATTCACAAGGAAGAGTCATGAAATACGCAAATCTGAGCGCGGCGGGTGTTGTTGCCCTGCTGTGCCTGGCCGGGTGCAATAACGCGAAGCCGCCGGAAGCGGTAGCCAACGATACGGCGGCCGCCGCACAGAAGGCGTCGAACAACGTTGCCGAAGCGCAGAAAGACGCCTCACAGGACAATGCCAAGATGCAGGCGCAGGTAGATGACAAGTCTGTCGCGCTCAGCAACACGGAGGCCAAGGGCGCCTACGATGTTGCGATGAAGCAGGCGGATGGTGCGCACGATGTCGCTCTGGAACGATGCAAAGCGCTATCGGGTGATTCACAAAAGGTGTGTAAGGACCAAGCCGACGCTAACTACGAACTGTCCAAGGCGAAGGCCAAGGCAACCGAGACCAACCGGACGCAACCTTAAAAGGTGTGGGGGAGTGGCGGCTCACTCCCCCCTTTTTCATCAGCTGCCCGTGCCGGGGTTGTATTGCCACAAGTCGTTGAGGTATCCCGGCGCCCCGGTCGAGTCGTAGCCGTCTCCGCCGAACAGCCACAGGTTGCCGGACGAGTCGATCCAGGTGCTGGTGGAATTGCGCCCACCCGGCGCGTTCTCGACCGAGGCCGTGCCCTGGGTGCCATAGACCCCAGTGACATTGTCCGCGCTACCGCCACTGACCCAGGCCCACTCGCTGGTGCTCGGACTGTATCGCCACAGATCGTTCAGATTTCCAACACCGCCCGTGGAGCTATAGCCGACGCCGCCGAACAGCCAAAGGTTGCCGGACGAGTCGATCCAGGAGTTCGCGGCCTGACGCGCACCCGGCACCTCGCCGGCCACAGCAGTGCCCAGTGTGCCGTAGACCGCACTGGCATTGACCACCTGTTCGCCGCTGATCCAGGTCCACTGTGCGCTGCTTGGAGTGTATTCCCACAGGTCGTTGAGCTTGCCCGCGCTGCTGGTGGAGTCGTAGCCGTACCCACCGAACAGCCACAGATTGCCGGTGGAGTCGAACCAGGCAGTGGCCGCATAACGCGACCCCGGCACGTTGCCGGCCGCGGCAGTGCCCTGGGTGCCATAGACACCAGTAGCGTTATCGGCATTGCCGCCACTGATCCAGGTCCACTGTCCGGTGCCCGGACTGTATCGCCACAGATCGTTCAGGCTTCCCGCCACACCGGTTGAGTCGTAGCCATACCCACCGAACAGCCACAGATTGCCAGTGGAGTCGATCCACGAACTCGCCGCATAACGCGATCCCGGCACATTGCCGGCCGCGGCAGTGCCTTGCGTGCCATAGACGCCAGCGGCGTTATCGGCGATTGCCGCCACTGATCCAGGTCCACTGTCCGGTGCCCGGACTGTATCGCCACAGATCGTTCAGGCTTCCCGCCACACCGGTAGAGTCGTAGCCGACTCCGCCGAACACCCACAGGTTGCCGGTCGAATCGATCCATGAGCTCGCCGAATAGCGCGCTCCGGGCACATCACCGGCCGCGGCGGTGCCTTGCACACCGTAGACGCCTGCGGCATTGACTCCGTTTCCGCCGCTCACCCAGGTCCACTCTTTAGTGGTCGGGCTGTAGTGCCACAGATCGTTCAGATCTCCGGCAACTCCAGTTGAGTCGTAGCCGGCTCCGCCGAACAGCCAGAAGTTTCCCGACGAGTCAGTCCAGGAGGTGGCGGAATAGCGCGCTCCCGGCACGTTGCCGGCCGCAGCCGTGGCTTGCGTGCCGTAGACCCCGCTGGCATTGACGGTATTCAAGCCTCCTTGCCACGCCCACTTCCCGTAGGCGCACAGCACCGTCACGTTGCCCACATCCCCGGTATCCATCCCGCTGCCACCATTCACTTCGCACTGCTCGTCGGCGGGTTGGGTCTGCACCGTCACCGAGTAGCTGCTGCCCGCAGCAAAGGAGTTCGCAAAGTTCCAGCTGGTAGCGCCGGCCGAAATGGTCACGGTAGCGCTGCCGTTGGCCAGCACGACACTGCCGGCAGTCAAGCCGCTGATCGAGCCGCCCAGCGTGTAATTGGTACTCGGAGTGCTCGAAGTGGTGTTGCCGCTGCCGCCGCAGCCCGCGAGTATCGACGCGACTGCCGCGACGAGGATGATCAGCGCGCGGTTTGATCGTGGACACATCGCATTTCTCACTTAGGCCGTTCAAACCGCCACAGATCGTTGAGGTAGCCGTTACCGGTCGAGCCGAAGCCCGCCCCGCCGAACAGCCAGAGGTTACCGGACGAATCGGTCCAGGAATTCGCCGCCTGGCGTCCTCCGGGCTCGTCGCCGGCTGAGCCGATGGCCTGGGTGCCGTAGACCCCACTGCCATTGGCCACGCTTCCGCCGCTGACCGAGGCCCACTCTCCAGTGCTGGGACTGTAATGCCACAGATCGTTGAGGGCGCCCGCGTTCCCGGTCGAGTCGTCGCCATAACCTCCGAACAGCCACAGGTTACCGTCGGAGTCGATCCACGAGCTCGCCGCCTGGCGCCCGCCTGGCACGTCGCCGGCTGCCACAACGCCCTGGGTGCCGTAGACCCCTTTGGCGTCGGCTACGCCGCCACCGCTGATCCAGGTCCACTCATTGGTGCTGGTACTGAATTGCCACAGATCGTTGAGGTAGCCCACGTTACCGGCCGAGTCGTAGCCGAAGCCGCCGAACAGCCACAGCGTGCCGGAGGAATCGGTCCAGGAACTTGCCGCCTGGCGTGCTCCCGGCACGTTGCTGGCAGAGGCGGTGAGCTGGGTACCGTAAACTCCGACGGCATTATCGGCATTGCCGCCACTGATCCAGGTCCACTCGTTAGTGGTCGGACTGTATTGCCACAGATCGTTGAGCTTGCCGACAGTGCCGGTGGAGTCGTAGCCGTAGCCGCCAAACAGCCAAAGGTTGCCGGTGGAGTCGATCCACGAACTTGCCGAATAGCGCGATCCCGGCACGTTGCCGGCCGCGCCGGTGCCTTGGGTGCCGTAGACCCCGGCGGCGTTATCCGCATTGCCACCACTGACCCAGGTCCACTCGTTGGTGCTCGGGCTGTAGCGCCAAAGATCGTTCAGATCTCCCGCAGCTCCGGTTGAGCCGTAGCCCACTCCGCCGAACAGCCACAGGTTGCCGGCGGAGTCGATCCACGAGCTGGCCGAGTAGCGCGCGCCCGGCGCGTTGCCGGCGGCGGCGGTGCCCTGGGCGCCGTAGACTCCGGCGGCGTTATCCGCATTGCCCCCACTGACCCAGGTCCACTCGTTGGTGCTCGGATTGTATTGCCACAGATCGTTGAGATCTCCCGTGGCCCCGGTTGAGGCATAGCCCGCCCCACCAAACAGCCACAGGTTGCCCGATGAGTCAGTCCACGAGCTGGCCGCATAGCGTGCGCCGGGCGCGTTGCTGGCCGAGGCAGTCCCCTGCGTGCCGTAGACCCCGGTGGCATTGACGGTATTCAAGCCCCCTTCCCAGATCCACTGCCCATAATCGCTGCATTCCACGGTCACATCGGTTATGTCACCGGGCAGCGTCGTCCCGCTTCCGCCGCTGACTTCGCACAGCAAATTGGAGGGTTGGCTCTCCACCGTCACTTCATAAGCGCTATCGGAGGCAAAAGAGCTCGCGAAAGTCCAGGTGGTTGCGCCGGCCGCGATGCTCACGGTGGCGCTGCCGTTAGCCAGAACCACGGTACCGGCATTCAATCCACTGATCGTGCCGCTAATGGTAAAGCTCGAGCTGGCGGCGGATTTACTGCCGCCGCCACAGGCGATGAGCGCTACCGCAGCTGTCATCAGACAGACACCTCGGAGTGCAGCGCGCCGTGTGAGTACGGGTTTGCTCGATCTACCGTTCATGACATTTCTCTCTTTGCGAGATCCCCAATCGCAGCGGGGGGATCTCAAGGGCTCTGCGTGAAGCTCCAAAGGTCATTCAGGTCGCCTTCCACGCCGGATGAATCGAAGCCGAAGCCGCCGAACAGCCAGAGTTTGCCGCTGCTGTCGGCCCAGCCGACCGCCTGTTCGCGCGCGCCGGGAGTGTTACTGACCGAGGGAGCGCCCTGTATGCCGTAATTCGCTGGTGCCGCTATCGCGGAGGAGCCGCCGATCCAGGTCCACTCTCCGGCGCCGAGGTCGTACTCCCACAGATCATTAAGATCCCCGGCAGTACCGGCCTGGCCGTACCCGTAACCGCCGAACAACCAGAAGTTTCCGGAGAGATCCTTCCACGACACGGCTGAGACGCGCGCGCCCGGGTTGTTGCCGGCGGCACCCGCGTGCTGTGTGCCATACACACCCGCGGCATCCGCCCCATTGGACCCGCCAATCCACGTCCACTGACCGCTCGCGGGGCTGTACTCCCAGAGGTCGCTGAATTCCTGAGTCAGGCCGGTACTGGCCAGACCCAGGCCACCGAACAGCCAGAAATTGCCGCTGCCATCCAACCAGCCGCTACCGCCCATGCGGGCACCCGGCACGTTGCCGGCGGCCGCGCTCCCCTGCGTGCCGTATACGCCGGCGGCATTGGGCGTGTTGGAGCCGCCGACCCAGGTCCACAATCCGGTGGCCGGGCTGTAGCTCCAGAGGTCGTTGAATACAGCGAGGTAGCTGCCATCCGATTTGAGCTGCGCCCCGCCAAACAGCCAGAAGACGCCCGCGCTGTCGACCCAGCTGATCGCATTGGTACGCGCTGGCGGCAAATTGCCCGCGGCAGGGACAGCCAGGGTGCCGTAGCTGCCCGCGCCGCCGGCAGTGTTGGAGCCGCCGACCCAGGTCCACAATCCGGTGGCCGGGCTAAAGCTCCACAGGTCGTTGAATTCCTGCCAGTTCTGACCGGCCAGGCTGTCGCCGCCGAATAGCCAGAGATTGCCAGCGGCATCGGTCCAATGTGCAGCGCCCTCACGAGCACCGGGATTGTTGCTGGCAACCGGCACGCCTGGCGAACCATATGAGGCGACCGCGCCCGCGACGTTTGAGCCGCCTTGCCATAGCCACTGTCCCGCGGTGGGACTGAACTCCCACAGATCATTGAGCATCGCAACGTTGCCCGCGCCGTTGCCACCGAACAGCCAGAAATTACCGGCGGCATCGGTCCATGCGACCGGTTGCCGGCGCGCGCCGGGCGTGTCGCTCGCCGCCGCCGTGCCCTGAGTGCCATAGACGCCGGGGGCATTCACGTAGTTCGCGCCCGTAACCCACGTCCATACGTCGGTGGTGCCGGGGCTCAGGCTGCAGACAACCGCGATATTGGTCACCGCGGCCTTGGCCGTGCCGCTCCCGTTCTTGACCGAGCAGGTCTGGTTGGCCGGTTGCGTCGCGATGGTTACGCTGTAGGCAGCGTTCGGCTGCAGCGTGATGCCAAACGAGAATGTGCCATTGTTCGATAAGGAGAGATTGTCGCCACCGTTGTTCTGCAGAACGACGGTTCCGGAAAGACCCGCGATGCTGCCCCCGATGGAATAGGTCGGCGGCGTGGCGTGATAGGTGGGAATGAACACCCCACTGTCATCTGATCCGCCGCAGCCCGACAGCAGGGCGGCGAGGCCGATGACCGACAGTGAAAATACATCGCGCATGACAAAGCCCGTCAAATCGGCGTTAACTGCACGATAGCGCCTTAAGAGCGACACGGTTGAGGACTTGACGTTTCTTCACAGGGCAATTTGCCTTTCTGATCATCGGTTTCCCAGCAGATCCGGGGACTTACCCTCACCAGGCCTGCCGAGGACAAAACTTGAGCCGAGGCATCGTAAAGTATGAACGATAGACCATACACGCCTGGCGAGCACCTCCGCGGTCTTATCGATGGCTTCTGGGCTGTGCCCGTGATCAGCGCCGCCGCGCAGCTTGAGATCCCTGAGCGCCTGGCAGCCGGCCCGAAGGACATCCGGACGTTGGCAGCAGAAACCGGGGCTCGGGCACCGTCACTGCACCGCTTGTTGCGCGCACTGGAGACGCTCGGGCTGTGCACGGTGGCCGAAGGTGGAGCGTACGCGCTCACGGACGCTGGCCACCTGCTTCGCGGGGATTCGGCCGACTCGCTTCGCGGCCGGGCGCTGCACAGTGGGGACATGCTTTGGAGGCAACTCGGAGATCTTTATGATCAGGTTAGGACAGGCAACCGGACTAAAGCGTTCCCGACGGGCTCCGAAGGTTTTCAGGCCCTGAAAAATGATCCGGCGCGCCTGCACAAGTTCCAGACGAACATGGCCGAGGGCAGTCGCCGCGCAGCTCAGGCCGCCATACAGGTTTTCGATTTCAGCCCGTTTGCCAGGGTGCTCGACCTGGGTGGCGGCTACGGAGGCGTTCTCGCGGAGTTACTGAGAGCCCATCCACATCAGAGCGGTGCGGTGTGCGATCTGGCGTATCTCGAACCTGGAGCGCTCCAATACCTGGCGTCGGCCGGAGTCGGCGAGCGCAGCGGCTTCGTGCACGGAGATTTTTTCGCGTCCGTGCCGGATGGCTACGATCTGTACTTGATGAAATACATCCTGCACGACTGGGACGATGATCACGTGCTGCGGATTCTGAAGAACGTTCGCTCCGCGGTTGGGAATCAATCGCGGCTGGTTGCAATCGAGCAGCTCATTCCAGAATCGCTGACCACCAGCGTCGCCGATCAGGATGTCATACGTGCCGATCTGGTGATGATGAGTGTCGGAGGCAAGGAGCGCACGGCAGCAGAGTATCAGGCTCTGTTTGCGGACTCGGGTTGGAATCTTTCGCGGATCGTGCCGACCGGGACGATGTTTTCTCTGATTGAGGGCAAACCGGCCTGATCACCGCGGCAGCTAGATCATGGCGTCCACAAGAATCCATGATACGTATTGTTCGCGTCGGTGTAGCTTCCCGCCAACAGGCCCACTTGGTTGAGACTCAGACCACAGACGAACTGACAGGTGGTGCCTAGCGTAGCCCCGGTGCCCGCGCCAGGTACGTCGATCAGCGTCAACGCGCCTTCGGGATTGCGCAGGAAAGCATGGAATGCGTTGTTCGCGTCAATGTAGGTTCCGGCTATGAACCCAAGATCATTGATCGTGACGGGGCAATCTGATGAACAGCCGGTGCCTTGCCCGGCACCTGTGCCCGCCCCCGGAACATCGATCGGGCTGAACTTGCCCTGGGGACTGCGCAGGTAGCTGTGGAACACATAATTGTTGTCCGTATAGATTCCAGCGATTGCCCCAAAGTCGTCAATTCCCGGCGCACAACCCGGGCAACCCGTCCCGTACAAAGTATTGCCACCCGGAACTTCGAAGGGCGTTAATTTGCCATCGGCGATGCGCACGAGACCATGCGATACCTCGTTTGCAGTGTTGTCCTGAAAGCCTCCCGAGACCGTTCCAAAAATATTGATGTTGAAAGCCCCGGTACCGTAACAGCCCAGGGAGCCGTTGGTGGTGCACGAGCCCGGGCCCACCCATGTCGCGAAGGAGCCATCGGGACGGCGCAGGAACGCATGGAACAGCCCGCCCGAGTCCAGGTAGTAGCCGACGATGGCCCCCTCGAGGTTGATGCCCCTGGGAAATGTGCCGTTACCGGCAGCGCCCGGCGGGTCGAACACTACATAGCCGCCTTCGATACTGCGCACGAATCCGTGGGCCACGCCGCTCGAGTCGATCAGGTATCCGGTGACCGTACCGGCATCATTGATAGCGTTGGGAAAAGTCCCAGCGTTCGAGTTTACAGTCGTGTCCGCGCCCGGAGCATCGAACGAGGTGTACTTGGCTTCAGCGCTGCGCAGAAACCCGTGCACCACAAAATTTGCATCCTCGTAGTAGCCCGCGATGACACCAAAGTCATTGATGCTTTGAACGTAAGTGCCGTTGAAGTCACCGGGCGCCAGGTCCGCGCCGGGTACGTCGAAGCTGATGATCCTGGAGCTGGGCCCATGTGCGGCAAAGCAAATGGGGATCGACGACACAGCAAACAGCGCCACACCGACTATAACGGCCAATTTCCTGAGAAACATGATCCCCTCCTGGGTGCGGCTGTAGCGCGGGCGAGCGCTCGATTTTATGAAGCGATCGGCCCATGCGCACCTGTAAGAACTGACAGGTGTCCCAGGCAGCGTGCGTTACAGTACGCGCCATAGGGGAGGAGTCTATGAGAGGGCGGTGGCGGCCTTTGGCTGGCATCCTCGCTGGCCTCGCGCTGCTGTGCCACCACGGCTGGGCGCAGGACAGTGCGGGCGCTGATACGCCGTCCTCATTGGGCAATGCTGTACTGGCGCATGAAATTTCAGCGCAGGCGTTGCCCCAGGCGCTCGATGCCTTCGTGCGCCAGACCGGGCTGCATCTGATCTACGTTTCCAGATTGGCGGACGGCCGCCGTTCCGGACGCGCGCCGGCGGGATTGCAGCTGTCGGCCGCGCTGGGTCGCATCCTCGCCGGTACCGGACTGCAATACCAAATCCTGAACGCTCAAACCGTCACGATTCTCGCGTCTGCCCCGACGCCTGCGAAAACGGCTGGTCAGGGACCGTCGGATGAAGTGCTCACGGAAATGGTGGTGACCGCCACCAAGCGGGCGGAGCCTCTGAGCATGGTGCCAATCAGTGTCGCAGTGCTCTCCGGCGACGACATTGATTCCAAGGGCATCAGGACATTCGGCGATATCGCAGCTGAAACCCCCGGTTTGCAGTTCGACTTCAATTCCGGTTTCGGCCCAGGGCTGCTCAGCAACATCTCCATTAGGGGCATCAGCGATATCCAGGGATCGCCGACGATTGGAATCTACATCGATGATGTGCCTATACAGTCGACTTTCAGCACGTTCCGCAATGCGCTTCCCTTTACATTCGATCTCGACCGTGTGGAGGTGTTACGCGGTCCGCAAGGCACACTCTTCGGCTCCAGCGCCCTCAATGGCGCGATACGTTTTATCAGTAACGAGGCCAGCACCACCCAGGTCAGTCAGTTTTATCACCTCGAGGCCGATGACACCCAGCGTGGCGGTCCAACATTCGAGACCGGCGCCGCCATCGGCGGGCCTATCGTGCCCGGGATCGTGGGCGGCCGGGTCAGCGCCTGGTATCGCAGTGAGGGTGGATATATCGACCGGGTGGATCCATTCAACGGCCAGACCGTCGATCCGAACGCCAATCGATCGACGCAGAAGGTACTGCGTGCTGGAATCACATTCGAGCTGGGTGACTCGTTGCGGATCACACCCCTGGTGACCTACCAATCGAGTGACTTGCACGACGCACCAACATTCTATTCGTACCTGTCCACCCCTGGTGATGGGATATTCCGCAGTGGCAGATTATTGCGCCAGCCCCTGCGGGATACATTTGCGCTGACTTCGATCAAACTCCAGCAGCGCCTGGGACCGGTCGAATTGACGGCGATCAGCGCTTACTTCAATCGCAGCGCCTCGGCGGACACGGACTACACCAATGCTGCCTGCGCCACCTATTTCGGGACCTGTGGCAATCCACTCGGTCCGGCCTATCCCATCTCCTACCAACAGGCGGTCTCCGACACATTGGGGCAGCAGCAGAGTGCGTTTTCACAGGAACTGAGAATCGCTTCTGCGGCACAGGATGCACGCCTGAGCTGGCTCGTCGGGTTGTTCCTCTGGCGCACACATCTCAACGAGCAGAGCGACACTTTCGCCGTTACGGCTCCGGGAAACCCGGGTGCTTACAACACTTCATTCTTCTACGGGTTGGAAGTTTCGGGCTTCGCGCAAGTTAATTTCGCGCTGACGCCGCGCTGGCGTATCGGAGTCGGCAGCCGTTACGGCTGGACCCGGGGCGATTCGACCTCCCTGCAGGGCGGCTTCGCCAACAGTAGCGCCACGCCGTACTCGCGTACGATCGGAAGTTTCGTGCCGCTGCCAGCGAGCCCACGCTTTGATGTGTCGTATCGTGCCAATGAAGACAATGTCTTCTATGCCGCGCTCTCCAAGGGCGCCAGAGGCGGCGGCGTCAATAAGACTGCACTGTGCGGGGGGAACTCGGTACCGGCAGCGTACAGCTCGGACGCCCTCTGGAATTACGAGATAGGTGCCAAGCAGATGCTGTTCGAGCGGCATCTGCAATTATCCAGCAGCGTGTACTACATCCGCTGGGACAGCATCCAGGAGCATGTGAACGATGATTGCGGCAATGCCTACACGACTAATGCGGGGGCCGCCACCAGCACCGGATTCGACCTGGCAGTCGAAGCGCTGCCAACTCCGCGGCTGCGACTGGGTCTGACGCTTGGGCGAACCGATGCCAACTACAGCCGGACGGTGTCCACGGAAGGTGGCCAGGTGATCGTCGAGCGCGATACTGTGATAGGCGCCGCGCCGTCCGTGCCTTCGCCCTGGACGGGTACAATTTTCGCGCAATATCGACAGCCGCTGATTGCCGACGTGAGCGCTTATGCGTCCGCCAACGATTTGGTTGCCAGCCACAATCCAGGCCCGTTCACCGATAGCGACCCCAATGCTGTCGGCTATGCGCCGGCAGTTCGCGCCGACCCGGCAACCAACCGGCTGAATCTGCGACTTGGCGTCCAGCGCGGGACGCTGGATATCAGGCTGTCGGTCGACAACGCACTGAATTCCACGCCGGTGCTGCATCTGGACTCCGATGTCAACGGCTCATCGCTGCTCTACGCCTATACATTCAGGCCGCGCACGATAGGGCTGGTAATGAGCTGGGCGCCGTGAGCGGCGTCACCTCGCCGGGCGTGATTCTCTGCGCGACTCACGCGCGGCGGACAGCAGCATACTCATCGCGGCGTAAATGATGACGCCGGTCACCACCCAGCGCATCAGTGCCAGGTGTCCCGCGAGCGTCTTGACGAGGGGAAAGGCCAGCAATGTACCAACGATGCCGCCCAGCGCGATACCGGCGGCAGCCGGCGATGAGAAGCGCCCTGATCTGATGAAGCCGAGACCTGCGACCGGTATGAGCAGACCATCACTCGCGATCATGATTGGATAGGCGGCCAGTGGATGCATGCCGAGGAACGCGAGCAGCGCCATGCTCGGGGCATAGTTGCCGATCCCCGCGCACATCAGCGCACCCAGCCCGAAACTCGCGCTCACGCCGAGTCCAAATCTCCAACCCGACAATGCCATCGCCGTCCCGACGGGCGGCAGTACACCCACGTTAGTCATTGTAAAAAAGCACGCGGCGATCAGCAGCGCCGCACCCATGAGCAGCTGGATGGTGCGACGATCCATACGGCTCACTATGCCGGCGCCCAGCCAGGCGCCGGCGCCTGAAGCCAGCACCATGCTCAGCAGCAGGGCCGGTTGCACTTCAACGGAGGTTATGAACAGCAGCGAGCTGAACAGCACGGGAGGGCCGCAGCCGACGTTGAGCGTGCCCGGAATCAGCTCGTCGGCGGGCCGCGAGCGAAATTTGTAGAGCGCGGTGATCTGCGCATAGTTGCCGATACCGAGAGTATCGAGGAAACAGGTGCCAAGCCCGATGGCCAGATCCGACGCGCTGGGGATCCAGCCGACGCTGCGCGAACGAACGGCAGCTATCCAGGCTATCGCCACGGCGGCGACCGCGACGATGATCAGGCCCATCAGGATATAGAGCGCGGGATTCATGTCGTGATTCAGGCACCAACCTCGAACAGATTGCGGTCGGTCTGCTGCAGGATTTCGGCACCGGTTGCGGTGACCAGGATGTTGTAACCGAAGATTACCGTGACACCGCGGTACTGGCCCACCGAGGGCTCGAGCGAGAAAATCATGCCCTCTTGCAGCGGTTCGTCGTTACCGATCAGGACATCGGGGCGGCCCGCCCAGACCGGCGGATATGCGACGCCCATTCCGAAGCCCGCGCGAGCAGGTATGAAGTCCGAGAAGTCGTTGCGAACCTCGCGGCTCAGGCGGTCGATTTCGGACACCGGTGTACCGGGCCTGATCATCTCGAACGGACGCCAGAACGACTCGCTGACAACGCGCCACAACTCCCGCAGTTCCGCAGAAGCCTCGCCCGCAACCACGGTGCGCACGATGTTGCTGTTGTAGCGTCTCCATGAACCTGTGAGCTCGACCATGACCGGATCGCCCGCCTCCACTTGACGCGCCGTGGGAACAGCATGGAAGAGACCGCTGCGAGGACCCGAGCCGATGATGAACGGCAGGGTCGGATACTCCGAACCAGCCCGAACCATGGCCGATTGCGCGCTCACCAGCAGCTCGGCCTCGGACACTCCTGGCTTCAATGCCGCGACCAGCCCCGCGAAGCCGATGTCGGAGAATTTCGCCGCCTGGCGCATGAACGCAATCTCGGCCAGCGACTTGATGGTCCGCAGCTTGAGCACTTCGTCCGTGACGTCGACGAACGAGACCTGCGGCATCGCCGTGACGAGGGCGTGATACGTCGAAGGCTTGAGGTACCAGTTGCCCATTTCAAGGCCAACGCGGCTGCCGGGTTTAACGCCGAGGTCGTGCAGATGGGAAATGGTCATCTGCAGCGGATCATCGCCGTGCTGCCAGATCCGAATATCGCTGACCCAGCACTGCGTGCGGGCGAGTTCCTTCTCGCACTTGTGAGTCAGCAGCGACGGCTCGGCCGCGCCGGCGCGGTAGAATAGTTGTTGGTAGAAATAGAGCCCGAGCGGATCAAAGCCGGAGAAGTAGTTCAGATTCTCCGGCGTCGAACCGACATAGACGTCGACCCCTATCTTGTCAAGCAGCGCATCCAGCCGGGACAGGCGCTCGCGGTACTCCGCGGGCTCGAATGCCATCGCGGACTTGTCCGGAATTTGCCGGGAATCCAGGGCGGCCGATCGGTTCGTTGCCAAGTGACCTCTCGAAAGGTGCATGGGCGGTAGTTCTTCGAGTATAGAGGCCAGCACGGCCGTGGGGCGCCACGATCTGTCGCCGCCATTGGCCGCACAGGATTACGTCTTGCTGTAGTGTCCTTCGTCATGCGGCATATACACAACGCTGGCAAAGAGTGCTCGGCTCATGTCCCGAAGAATCAGCGCGTTCGTCGCCTTGATGGCGTTCCCGGCCCTCGTCCATGCCCAGGTTCGGGGTGTGCCGGTCGAGAACATCGACCGCGGCACCAGCGCCTGCACGGACTTTGATGCCTACGCCAACGGACAGTGCACCGCCTGCACGACCGAGCAATACGATCAGTACTTCGTCGAACCCGGGTTGCATCTGCAGGGCAAACTGGTTACCGGCGAGGCGCTCGGTGATCTGGGCGGCGTGAATCTCTCGTATCGGGCCTATGAACGCTCGCGCGAGGGCAAAGGTCCAGAGCCCACGGTGGATGGCTTCACGCCGGAACAGCAATTCTTCCTCGCCGAGGCGCAATGGCGCGGCACCGTCATGCGCCCTGAAGCCGCCCGTACCGCGGTGTCCGTCGACCCGCATCCGCCAGGCAGGTTCCGCGTACTGGGCCCCTTGAGCAACATGCCGGAGTTTGCGGAGGCCTTCAGCTGCAAGGCCTCCGATGCGATGGTCAGGCCACCGGCGCAGCGATGCGCGATCTGGTAGGCAGAGCCGGTTAACCCGGTCCCGTCACTCCACCGTCACGCTCTTGGCGAGATTGCGCGGCTGATCGACGTCGGTGCCCTTGAGAATGGCCACGTGATAGGCCAGCAGTTGCAGCGGTACCGAATAGATGATGGGCGCCTGCAGATAAGTCACGTGCTTGGGCATGTGGATGACGTGCACGCCATCGCTCGACTCCACGCCGGCGTCCGGATCCGCGAACACATACAGCACACCGCCGCGGGCGCGGACTTCCATCAGGTTGGACTTGAGCTTGTCGAGCAGGTCGTTGTTGGGCGCCACGGCCACGACCGGCATGTCGGAGTCGACCAGCGCCAACGGACCGTGCTTGAGCTCGCCCGCGGCATAGGCCTCCGCGTGTATGTAAGAGATCTCCTTGAGCTTGAGGGCGCCCTCCATGGCGATCGGATACATGGGCCCGCGACCCAGGAACAGAGCGTGGCGCTTGTCGGCGAAATGCAGCGCCAGGCGGTGAACGGTGGAGTCGAGCTCGAGGGTCTTTTCGATCAGCGCCGGCAATTCGATCAGGCGGGTGACCAGGCTGCGCTCACGTTCAGGGTCGCTGCCGTTGTGGCGCGCCAACGCCGTGGTCAGCATGGCAAGCGCCGTGAGCTGCGTGGTAAAGGCCTTGGTGGACGCGACGCCGATTTCCGGCCCGGCGCGCGTCAGCATGACCAGTTCGGATTCACGCACCAGCGAGCTTTCGGGTGAATTGCAGATCGCCAGCGTCGAGAGATAGCCGTTCTGGCGGGCCATGCGCAGCGCGGCCAGCGTATCCGCGGTCTCGCCCGACTGCGAGATGACCACGAATAGCGTGTTCTTGGACACGACCGGATTGCGGTAGCGATACTCGCTGGCGATCTCGGCGTGGCAGGTGATGCGGCAGATCTGCTCGATCATGTACCGCGCAACCACCCCGGCGTGGTAACTGGTGCCGCAGGCCACGATGTGCACTGCTTCCACGCGTTCGAACACCGCGGTAGCCGCGGGTCCGAAGGCAGCCTCGAGCAGCCTGCCGTTGGCGATGCGTTCCTGCAGCGTGTTCGCGACTGCCCGCGGCTGCTCGTGAATCTCCTTGAGCATGAAATGCCGGTACTGTCCTTTTTCGGCGGCATCAGCAGTGAGCTCGCTTTCCATGACGGGCCGGTCCGCGTTGTTGCCTTCGCGGTCGAGCACGCGCACGCCGGTGCGCAGCACCTCGGCGATGTCGCCCTCGTCGAGAAACATGAACCGCCGCGTGACGGGCAGCAGCGCGGCGACATCGGAGGCGACGAAGTTCTCACCCAATCCCAGTCCCAGCACCACCGGGCAGCCCACGCGCGCGACGATCAGGCGGTTTGGCTCCTGCTCGCTGATGACTGCCAGCGCGTACGCGCCCTCGAGCTCGGCCACGGTGGCGCGCACGGCGTCAAACAGGTCGCCGACCTTCTGCAGGTGGAAGTGCACGCGGTGCGCCACCACTTCCGTATCGGTCTCGGAAGTGAACGCGTAGCCGGCGGCCTTGAGCTGGTCGCGCAGCTCCTCGTAATTCTCGATGATGCCGTTGTGCACGACTGCCAGGCCATCGCGCGAGAGGTGCGGATGGGCATTGCGCTCGCTCGGCACGCCGTGCGTGGCCCAGCGCGTATGCGCGATTCCAGTGCGCCCCTGGATGGGCATCTCGACCAGCGCCTGCTCCAGCGCCCGCACCTTGCCCACCGTGCGCAGGCGCTGCATGTGGTTGTCGGCGGAAATCACTGCAATGCCCGCGGAGTCATAGCCGCGGTACTCCAGGCGCTTGAGGCCCTCGATGAGCACCGGCACGATGTTGCGATCGGCGACGCCTCCCACTATTCCACACATGGTCGCATCGCTCCTGTCATGGTTTGCGCGGGCTCTTGGTAGGCCGTTGCCAATTTTCAATGGTGACCTGGCGCGCGCGGGCAAGGGTCAACTTGCCGGCCGGCGCTTCGCTGGTCACGGTGGTGCCCGCGCCGATGGTGGCGCCTTCTCCGATCTTTACCGGCGCCACCAGCATGCTGCCCGAGCCGATGAAGGCGCGGCTGCCAATCTCGGTGCGCCACTTGTTGGCGCCGTCGTAGTTGCAGGTGATGGTGCCGGCGCCGACGTTGACGTCGTTACCGACGTCACTGTCGCCGATGTAGGTGAGGTGATTGGCCTTGCTGCGCTCCCCGACGACGCTGTTCTTGACCTCGACGAAGTTGCCGATATGGACTTCATTCTCCAGCTTCGCCTGTGGGCGCAGCCGCGCGAATGGGCCGATCTGGCAGCGGGCGCCGATCTGCGAGTCGCGCATCACACAGTTCGGAAAGATCACGGTGTCGGCGCCGACGCTGACATTCGTCAGTACGCAATTGGGTCCGACCTGTACGCGATCGGCCAGGTGCACACGGCCGTGCAGCACGACGTTGACATCGATCACCACATCGCGGCCGACCGTCACTTCGCCGCGCACATCCAGGCGCGCGGGATCGATCAGCGTGACTCCGGCGCGCATGAGTTCGTGCGCGCGGCGGCGCCGGTACTCGGCTTCAGCGCCGGCCAGTTGCAACCGGTCGTTGACACCCTGGACCTCCGCGGCATCGTCGGCCACGACGGCAAGCACCCGCGTCCGCGAGCGCAGCGCCGGGGCGATGATATCCGTCAGGTAGAGTTCACCCTCGTCATTGCGCGGCTTGAGTTTCGAGAGCCATTGGCGCAATAGCCGCGCGGGAGCCAGCAGTACGCCACTGTTGATCTCGCGTATGGCGCGCTCGCGCCTGGTGGCGTCACCTTCCTCGACGATGCGCAGCACCGCGCCGCGCGCATTGCGCACGATGCGGCCATAGCCGCTCGGATCGGGCAGCATGGCGGTGAGCAGGGCAAGCCGATCGCCGCCGCCGGCCTCGATGAGCGCGCGCAGCGTCTCCGGACGCAGCAATGGCACATCGCCATAAAGGATGAGCACGCGGTGACTGTCTGGCACCGTGGGCATGGCCTGCAGCACGGCGTGCCCGGTGCCGAGCTGCTGGGCCTGTTCGGCCCAGATCACGGGTGCCTTGGAGAAGTATTCGCGCACCTGCTCGCCGAGGTGGCCGTACACGACGTGCGTGGTGGCCGGCTCCAGCTCTGCCGCGCGCTCGAGCACATGTGCCAGCAACGGTTCGCCGGCCAGCGGCTGCAGCACCTTGGGATGATCCGAGAGCATGCGCGTGCCGCGACCGGCCGCGAGGATGATTATCGAGAGCGGGCCGACCTTGGGATCACGTCGTGAGTCCTTGCGGGGCATCGTTCAAATTGTAGCAGCACCGAACGCGGCGAAAATGCCGGTAGCGCGAATGACAAAACCGTGATCGAAAGCACAGTTTTGACTGCAGGCCGCCGCTAGCCCCTCGGGTTGCGCAGCTTCTGGATCATCTTGAGCTGCGCGATGGCACGCTGAAGTTCTGCCAGGGCCTGCGCCTGCGTGAGCTTGTCGACCTGCCCGGCGAGCACTTCCTCGGCGCGCTGGCGGGCCGAGTTGGCCGCGGCTTCATCAAGGTCCTTGGCACGTGCTGCCGTGTCTGCCAGCACCGTCACGCGTTGGGGCTGGATCTCGAGCACGCCACCGCCCACGAAGAAGGACAGTTCCTCGCCTTCGGGTGTCTTGACGCGTACCTCGCCCGCCTTCAACAGCGTCAGCAAAGGTGCGTGCCGCGGCGCCACGCCGATATCCCCCTCCGAAGCCGGCAGGAACACCATTGCCGCGGGACCGGCAAAGATCTCGCCTTCGGCGCTGACGATATCGACCTGGATCGTGCTCATTACTGCTGCTGCTTATTGCTGCTGCGTCTTGGCCTTTTCGACCGCTTCTTCGATGGTGCCGACCATGTAGAAGGCCTGCTCGGGCAGCGAGTCGTAGTCGCCGTTGATGATGCCCTGGAAGCCGCGGATCGTGTCCTTGAGCGGGACGATCTTGCCGTCCTGGCCCGTGAACACCTTGGCGACGTTGAACGGCTGCGACAGGAAGCGCTGGATCTTGCGAGCGCGATACACCGTCAGCTTGTCCTGCTCGGACAGCTCGTCCATGCCGAGGATCGCGATAATGTCCTGCAGTTCCTTGTATCGCTGCAGCAGCGCCTGCACGCCGCGCGCGGTGTTGTAGTGCTCCTCGCCGACGACCAGCGGATCGAGCTGGCGGCTGGTTGAGTCGAGCGGATCGACCGCCGGATAGATGCCCAGTGAGGCGATCTGGCGGCTGAGCACCACGGTCGCATCCAGGTGGGCAAAGGTGGTCGCCGGCGATGGATCGGTCAGATCGTCGGCCGGTACGTACACGGCCTGGATCGAGGTGATCGAGCCGGTCTTGGTGGAGGTGATGCGCTCCTGCAGCACACCCATTTCCTCGGCCAGTGTCGGCTGGTAGCCGACCGCCGAGGGCATGCGGCCGAGCAGCGCCGAGACTTCGGTTCCGGCCAGCGTGTAACGGTAAATGTTGTCGACGAAGAACAGCACGTCGCGGCCGCGGCCACTGGCCTGCTTCTCGTCGCGGAAATACTCGGCCATGGTCAGGCCCGTGAGCGCCACGCGCAGGCGATTGCCCGGCGGCTCGTTCATCTGGCCATAGACCATCGCCACCTTGGAATTCTCGAGGTGGTCCTTGTCGATGACGCCCGACTCGATCATCTCGTGATAGAAGTCGTTGCCTTCGCGTGTGCGCTCGCCGACACCTGCGAACACCGACAGACCCGAGTATTGCTTGGCGATGTTGTTGATGAGCTCGAGCATATTGACGGTCTTGCCGACACCGGCGCCGCCGAACAGTCCGACCTTGCCGCCCTTGGCGAAGGGCACCAGCAGATCGATGACCTTGATGCCCGTGACCAGCAGATCCTGGCCGCCAGCCTGCTCGTCGTAGCTCGGGGCGGGCCGGTGAATCGGCAGGTATTCCTTGGTCTCCACCGGGCCGCGGTTGTCCTGCGGCTTGCCCAGCACGTCCATGATGCGCCCGAGCGTGCCGGCGCCGACCGGCACCGAGATCGGCGCACCGGTGGTCTCGACCAGCAGTCCGCGCTTGAGTCCCTCCGAAGCGCCCATGGCGATGGTGCGCACCACGCCGTCGCCGAGCTGCTGCTGCACTTCCAGCGTCAGATCCACATCCTTGAGCTTGAGCGCTTCATAGATATTCGGTACCGACTCGCGTGGAAACTCCACGTCGATGACCGCACCGATGATCTGCGTGATCTTGCCCGTCGTCACATTCGCTGTCGCCATATTCGCCATCCTTTAAACTGCTGCCGCGCCGCCCACGATCTCGGCCAGCTCTTTGGTGATCGCTGCCTGCCGGGCCTTGTTATAGACCAGCTGCAGCTCGCCGATGATCTTGCCGGCGTTGTCCGAAGCGCTCTTCATCGCCACCATGCGCGCGGCCATTTCGGACGCCACGGTCTCCACCACGCCCTGGTAGACCTGCGACTCGACATAGCGCGTCAGCAGGCCTTCGAGAATTGCCGCGGCATCCGGCTCGTAGATGTAGTCCCAATGCTCCGGCAACGGATCGCCTTCCTCGGCCACCGCCAGTGCGGGCAACAGCTGCAGCGCCACCGGCTTCTGCGTCATCGTGTTGACGAATTGCGCATTGACCAGGAATACGCGGTCGAGCTTGCCGTCACGGTAGGCATCGAGCATCACTTTGACCGTGCCGATCAGATCCTTGATGTGCGGCCGATCGCCGAATCCACCCGCGCCGCCAAGTATCGGCATCCCGAGCCGGCGGAAGAACGCCAGGCCCTTGTTGCCGAGCACGGACAGGCTTAACGTCGCGCCCTTTGCCTGCCATTCCTTGGAGAGCAGCAGCACGTTCTTGAACACATTGCTGTTGAGGCCGCCGGCGAGCCCGCGATCGGTGGAGACCACGATGATGCCGACGCCCTTCGGTTCCCGCTCCATCAGGAACGGGTGCCGGTAATCCGGGTTGGCTTCGGACAGGCGACTGATCAGGCCGCGCATCTTGGCGGCATACGGACGCGCGGCGCGCATGCGCTCCTGCGCGCGGCGCATCTTGCTGGCCGCGACCATCTCCATCGCCTTGGTGATCTTCTGCGTACTCTTGACGCTGGCGATCTTGGAGCGGATTTCCTTGGTGCCGGGCATGGCGGTCAGTAAGTACCGGTGGCCACGAAGTCTTCGCAGATCTTCTTCAGCGACGCCTCGTGCTGCTTGAGCACCGGGTTGTCGTTGATGGCCTGCAGCGTCGCGCGATTGTTGGTGCTGGCGAATTTCTGCAGCGCGGCCTCGAAATCCACCACCTTGGTGCGCTCGACCTTGTCCATGTAGCCGTTGTTGACCGCATAGATCGACAGTGCCATCTGCGCCACCGACATCGGCGCGTACTGCTTCTGCTTCATGACCTCGGTGACGCGCTGGCCGCGCTCGAGCTGCTTGCGGGTGGCCTCGTCGAGATCGGAGGCGAACTGAGAGAACGCCGCCAGCTCGCGATACTGGGCCAGGGCCAGGCGGATACCGCCGCCGAGCCGCTTGATGATGTCGGTCTGCGCCGCGCCGCCGACGCGCGACACCGAGATACCGGCGTTCATGGCTGGACGGATACCGGCATTGAACAGGTCGCCCTCGAGAAAGATCTGCCCGTCGGTGATCGAGATCACGTTGGTGGGCACGAACGCGGTCACGTCGCCGGCCTGGGTCTCGATGATCGGCAGTCCCGTCAACGAGCCGGTCTTGCCCTTGACGCGGCCCTTGCTGACCTGTTCGACGTATTCCTCGTTGACGCGCGCGCTGCGCTCGAGCAGCCGTGAGTGCAGGTAGAACACATCGCCGGGGAATGCTTCGCGGCCCGGCGGCCGGCGCAGCAGCAGCGAGATCTGCCGGTAGGCCACGGCCTGCTTCGACAGATCGTCATAGATGATCAGCGCGTCTTCGCCGTTGTCCATGAAGTACTCGCCCATGGTGACGCCCGAGTACGCCGACAGGTACTGCATCGAGGCGGGCACCGAAGCGGAGGCGGCGACCACGATGGTGTGCGCCATCGCGCCCTGCTCCTCGAGCTTGCGCACCACGTTGGCGATCGAGGACTGCTTCTGTCCGATGGCCACGTAGATGCATTTAATGCCCGAGCCCTTCTGGTTGATGATCGTGTCGATCGCCATGGCGGTCTTGCCGGTCTGGCGATCGCCGATGATCAGTTCGCGCTGGCCGCGGCCGATCGGCACCATGGAATCGACGGCCTTGTAGCCGGTCTGTACCGGCTGGCTCACGGATTTGCGATAGATGACGCCCGGCGCGACGCGTTCGATGGGCGCAGTGGCCTTGGCGTTGAGCGGTCCTTTGCCGTCGATCGGACGCCCGAGGGCATCCACCACGCGGCCGAGCAGTTCAGGTCCAATGGGCACTTCGAGGATGCGGCCCGTGGTCTTGACGATGTCGCCTTCGGTGATGGTCTTGTAGTCGCCGAGCACGACCGCACCCACCGAGTCGCGCTCGAGATTCAGTGCCAGGCCGAAGAGGTCATTGCCGAAGTCGATCATTTCGCCGTAACGCACATCGGCGAGGCCGTGAATGCGGCAGATGCCGTCGGTGACGGACACCACCGTACCGACGTCGCGCGCCTCGCTGGCGGCCGCGAATTTCTCGATGCGTTGACGGATCAGATCGCTGATTTCGGATGCTTTGATAGACATGAATCGATCCCTCTATTCCTAGCCCGCAATCTGCGAGGCGAGCTGAGTCAGGCCACCCTGCACACTGCCGTCGATCACCAGATCGTCGGCCTGCAGTACGGCGCCACCCAGCAACGATGGTTCAATTTGGGTATGCAGACGAATCTCGCGGTCGAAGCGCTTGCGCAGCGCCGCGATGAAGCGCTCGCGCTGCTCGGCAGACAGTTCGACCGCGGACTTGAGCGTCACATCGAGCACGCGTTCCTGCTCGGCGCGCATCTTCTCGTACAGCTGCGCAATCTCCGGCAGCAGCGGCAGGCGCCCGTTCTCGGCGAGCACCGCCAGGAACCTGCCCATTTCGGCATCGATCGCCGCGCCGCCGATGCCGCTGATCAGTTCGACCAGTTGCGCCGGACTGACATGCGGGTTGCCGAACAGCGGCCTGACGCGCTCATCGGCGCTGACCGCGGCGGCGACCCCGAGACCTTCGGACCACGGTCCAAGCCGCTGCGTCTTGAGCGCCTCGGCGAAGGCGGCCTTCGCATACGGTCTCGCGATGGTGACGCGTTCGGTCATGTCAGGCTCATATCTGCGCGACGAGCTTGTCGAGCAGCTGGGCGTGAGCGCGCGGATCGATTTCCCGCTCGATGATCTTGCCGGCGCCGGCCACGGCCAGGACGGCCACCTGCTGGCGTAGCTCATCGCGCGCGCTTTGCCGTTCCAGCGCGATCTGCTGCTCGGCCGACTGCAGTATCCGCGCACCCTCGACGGTGGCGCTTTTCTTCGCCGCTTCGAGGATCTCGTTGGCCTGCGCCTGCGCCTGCGCCTCGATCTGCTGTGCCCGCACGCGTGCTTCACGCACGATCGCCTCGACCCGCGATTCCGCTTCTACGAGGTCTTTCTGGCCGCGCTCGCCGGCTGCCAGGCCGTCCGCGATCTTCTTGTGGCGCTCACTGATCGGCGCGGCAATCATCGGCACCACGACCTTGGCGATGAACCAAAGCATGATCAGGAAAACGATGATCTGCCCGATGAACGTGGCATTGATATCCATGCGTACCTAGCTCCACTCGACAGCCACTTCGGCCACGTCCGTTTAGCCGCCCTTGGGCAGCAGCGGATTGGCGGTCGCGAAGTACAGCGCCAGACCCACACCGATGAGGAAGGCCGCGTCAATCAGGCCGACCAGCAGGAACATCGATTTCTGCAGCATGGGCGTCAGCTCGGGCTGGCGCGCTGAGGCCTCGAGAAATCTCGAGCCCATGATGCCGATGCCGATGCAGGCGCCAGCGGCACCCAGACCGATCATCAGGCCGACACCCACCGCCGTGTGGGACTGAATCAGAGCAATTGCGTCCATAGTCTTTTGAGTCTCCTAGTCAAATCCAGTCAAAGCGCGCTAGTGGTGCTCTTCCGCCATCGCGATATAAACGATGGGCAGCACCATGAAAATGTAGGCCTGCAGCAGCACAATCAAGATGTGGAAGATCGCCCAGCCGGCGCCGAACACGATCTGCGCGAGGAACGCGGCGATGCTGCCGAAGGTCAGGCCGGTGACGGCGAAACCCAGCAGCGCAATCAGGATGAACAGCAGCTCGCCAGCATACATGTTGCCGTACAACCGCATGCCGAGCGAGATCGGCTTGGCCAGCAGCTCGATGAAATTGAGTACGATATTGAAGGGGGCCAGCCAGATACCGAAGGGCGCCGCCGCCCATTCATGCAGGTAGCCGCCAATGCCCTTGGCGCGGATCGAAAACACGATCACCAGCAGTAGCACGACGATGGCCTCGGCGATCGTGCCGTTCAGGTCCGAGGTCGGCAGCACGCGCCAGAACTTGGCGCCAAACGCGCTGGCAAAGTGCCCTGGCAGATCGACCGGCAGCAGATCCATGGTGTTCATGGCCACCACCCAACAGAACAGGGTCAGCGCCAGCGCGGTCATGAAGCGGCGGTCGCCGGGATAAATGGAGCTGACCTGCTCGTCCACCCAGTCATAGATGAACTCGACGAAGCCGGCGAGGCCCGTGGGCGCCGCATTGGTGCGGATGCGCCGTGCCGCAATCCACAGCACCAGGCTCACCGCTACGGCCAGCAGCGACGACATGAACAGCGTATCGACATGCCACGTCCAGAAGCCCGAGCCCACTTTCAGATGGGTCAGGTGATGCGCGATGTACTCGGTCGGCGATTCGCCGTGCTCAATGGCCATGTGATCTCAAACTCCGCGCCAGCCCCAGCCAATACACCAAAAATGTAGCCAAATAGGTCAGAAACAACGGCTCCGGCGCGATCCGCCAGATTCGCATTGCCGCCACGAGCAGTACCGCGGTCACCACCAGCTTCATGGTGGAACCGCGAACCAGTCCGGTGCCATCGCCCCGCATGCCAATCAGCACCTGCGCGAGGGTCGCCGCCGCGCCGACCACGCCGCCGATCAGAGCCGATCTCGACGAGAGTGCACCCCAGATCGCATAGCAGATCAGGGCGCCGTTGACGGTCACGATCAGTTGACCAACCACCACCCACAGCGCCTGGCGCCGCACAGACGCAAAATCGACGGGGGACTGGAGTGAGACGACTGCCGGGCTCCCTGCTAAGGGCGGCGCATTATAGGGAGGTCTTGAGCAGGCTTCAATTACCAGCTAAACCTCTGAATGATTAAACAATATGGGTCAAAATCCCGTCCAGCTCGTCGAGGCTGTTGTAGCGCACGACCAGCCGTCCCTTGCCGGTTCCCAAGTGCTCTATGGCAACCGTGGCACCGAGCTTCTCGCTGAGGTCATCCTGCAGCCGGCGGATGTTCGGATCGACCGCCGCATCAGCCCCGGGGGCTCGCTCCCGCTGGGGCTGAGCCAGGCGCCGCACCAGCGCCTCGGTGTCACGCACCGAGAGGCTCTTGCGCACCACCAGCGCGGCGACCTCGACCTGTTGCCGCCGCTGCGGCAGTCCGAGCAGCGCACGCGCGTGGCCCATCTCGAGCTCACGGTTGGCCAGGCGCTCGCACACCTCTTCGGGTAACTCGAGCAGCCGCAGCAGGTTGCTGACCGCTGCCCTGGATCGCCCCACCGCCTCGGCGGCCTGCTGGTGGGTGAGTCCGAATTCGGAGATCAGGCGCGCCAGGGCGCGCCCCTCCTCGAGCGGATTGAGGTTTTCGCGCTGGATGTTCTCGATCAGCGCCATGGCAATGGCGGCTTCATCCGGCACGCGCCGGATCACGGCCGGGATGTCGCGCAGGCCGGCCTGCTGCGCGGCACGCCAGCGGCGCTCCCCGGCGATGATCTCGTAGCGCTGCACGCCGCGTTCATCGGGCGCGTCGATCGGACGCACGATGATCGGCTGTACCACGCCCTGGGCCTTGATCGATTCGGCGAGCTCGGCAAGGCTCTCCGGCCGCATGTCGAGACGGGGCTGGTAGCGGCCGCGCTGCAGCAGATCGAGCGGCAGCCGCTGCAGCTCCTCCTCCAGTTCGCGCCGGGGCGCCGGGGTGCCGCCCAGTGCGGCGCCGCCATCCGAGGCAACCATCGGTCGGGCCTGGCCGAGCAGATCAGCCAGGCCGCGTCCCAGCGTCGGCTTCCTTTGATTCATGCGCGCATCATAGCCGCATCGCGCAGTTCTTCTTCCCGCCGCAGCATCTCGCCGGCGAGCGCCAGGTAGGCCAGCGCACCGCGCGAATCCGGATCGTGGGCCAGCGCGCTCTTGCCGAAACTCGGCGCCTCGGCAAGCCGGATGTTGCGCGGGACCACGGTGCGAAACACGCTGTTGCCGAAATGCATGATCAGCTGCGCGCTGACTTCGTTGGCGAGGTTGTTTCGTGGGTCGTACATCGTGCGCAGAATCCCTTCGACGGCAAGCTCGGGATTCGCGGTAGCGCGAATCTGCTCGATGGTCGCCATGAGCGCGGACAATCCTTCGAGTGCATAGTATTCGCACTGCATGGGGATGAGCACACTGTCGGCGGCTACCAGCGCGTTGACGGCCAGCATGTTCAGCGCCGGCGGACAGTCGATGATGATCAGATCGTAGTCGTTGCGAATCGGCTCGAGCGCCAGGCGCAGCCGCTGTTCGCGCCGTTCGACCGTGGTCAGCAGCCGCACCTCGGCCGAAGTCAGGTCCTGGTTGGTCGGCAATACCGACAGCGCATTGGCGCCCGCGCTGGTGGCAGCGCAGGTGCGGATCGCAGCCGCCGCCGTGCATTCGCCGAGCAACACTTCGCAGCTGCCGGCTTCGATGACGTTCTTGTCGATGCCGCAACCCATGGTGGCGTTGCCCTGCGGATCCAGATCAATCAGCAACACACGGCGATGCATGGCCGCAAACGATGCCGCAAGATTGACGGCGGTCGTGGTCTTGCCCACGCCCCCCTTCTGATTCGCAACCGCAATCACGCGTTTCATAACGCAATTAGTCTAGCCCTTGGAGCCCCAGGACTACAGGTAAACTGCGGCGATGAAGCTGCTCTCCGGAATTCTCGTGGCCGCGGTATTCGCGGTCGTGACTTTCGGGTTGTGGGGCTATCTGAATCGCCCCGAGAGCGAGCCTCCCTGGCCGGCGCATATACAAGGTGTGGCCTTCTCGCCGTTCGCGGCCGATCAGAATCCCTTCGGCAGCCGTGACGTGCCGCCGCCCGAGCAGATCGATTCGGACCTGCGGCTGCTCGAGAACAAGACCTATGCCGTGCGCACCTACTCGGTGCTCGGCTCGCTGGGCAAGGTGCCGGAACTGGCAGCCAAACACCACATCGCCGTCGCGCTGGGCGTCGAACTCACCAAGGACGCGGACAAGAACGAACTCGAAATGCGCACCGGCATCGCCCTGGCGCGCGAGCATCGCAACGTCTCGCGCGTGCTGGTCGGCAACGAGGTGCTGCTGCGAGGCGACCTGACCGTCGATGAACTGGCGCAACAACTGGACCGCGCGCGTGCCGCGATCCGCCAGCCGGTGGGCTACGCCGATACCTGGGCGACCTGGCTCAAGAATCCCGAAATCGTGCGGCATGTGGATTTCATCGCCGTCCACCTCTTTCCCTACTGGGAGGGTGTCGATGTCGAGTCCGCCGTGGACTTCTGCTTTCGCGAACTCAAGGCAGTGCAGGTAGCCTACCCCAAGAAGCCGGTGATCATCGGCGAAATCGGCTGGCCCTCGGAAGGGCGCAACCGCGCGGGCGCGGTGGCATCGGTGTCGAACGAGGCGTTGTTCCTGCGGCGTTTCCTGGCACGCGCGGAGAAACAGCACGAGCGCTACTACATCATGGAAGCCTTCGATCAGCCCTGGAAGGCGCGCGACGAAGGCGCCGTGGGCTCCTACTGGGGCATCTATGACGCCAATCGCCAGCCCAAATTCGAGTTCACCGCGCCGATCGTGCGCATCCCGGAGTGGCACATGCTGGCGGCGACTTCGGTGGCGCTGGCGCTGCTGATGCTCGGCGTGTTCTACGTACACAGCGGCTCACTGCGAACCCGCGGCCGCACGCTGCTGGCACTGGTGGTGTACGCGGCCGCCACCGGTACCGTGTGGGTCATCTACGACTACACCCAGCAGTACCTGACGCCCACCAGCATCGTGGTCGGATCGCTGCTGATCCTCGGCATGCTCGGGGTCATCGCGGTGCTGTTCGCCGAGGCGCACGAATGGGCCGAGGCGCATTGGGCCGGCGCGCACGCGCGGCTGCTGATTCCGACGCGGCCCTCGAAACCCGCGGATCGCAAGGTATCCGTGCACGTGCCGGCCTACAACGAGCCGCCGCATATGCTGATCGAGACGCTCGATGCACTCGCGCGGCTCGACTATCCGAACTTCGAAGTCATCGTGGTCGACAACAACACGCGCGACGAGGCGACCTGGCGTCCGGTGGAAGCGCATTGCCAGCGCCTGGGAGAGCGCTTCCGCTTTTTTCACGTGGCCCCGCTGGCGGGCTTCAAGGCCGGCGCGCTCAATTTTGCGCTAAGGCAGACCGCCCCCGATGCCGAGGTGATCGCCGTCATCGACAGCGACTACCAGGTGCGTAGCGGCTGGCTTTCCGACCTGGTGCCGAGCTTCGACAATCCGCGCATCGCGATCGTGCAGGCGCCGCAGGACTACCACGATGATGACGGCAACGCCTTCAAGGCGATGTGCTATGCCGAGTACCGCGGCTTTTTCTACATCGGCATGATCACGCGCAACGAGCGCAACGCCATCATTCAGCACGGCACCATGACGCTGGTGCGCCGCTTCGTACTGTGGGCCGTGGGCGGCTGGGCCGAGTGGTGCATCACCGAGGACGCCGAGCTGGGACTGCGCGTGTTCGAGGCCGGTTACGAGGCCCTGTATATCCCCAAGAGCTACGGCTCGGGTCTGATGCCCGACACCTTCATCGACTACAAGCGCCAGCGTTTCCGCTGGGCTTATGGCGCCATGCAGATCCTGCGGCATCACGCCACCGCGCTGCTGCGGCCGGCCAGCAGCGCACTGACCGCGGGCCAGCGCTACCACTTCATCGCCGGCTGGCTGCCGTGGGTTGCCGACGGTTTCAACCTGCTGTTCAACATCGCCGCCATCGGCTGGTCGATCGCCATGGTGGTTGCGCCGCGGAAGATCGATCCGCCGCTGATGGTGTTTTCGATGCTGCCGCTGTCGCTGTTCACCTTCAAGCTGGTCAAGCTCGTGCATCTGTACACTCATCGCGTCGGCATGAATGTGCGGCAAACCTGCGCCGCGGCCATTTCTGGCCTGGCGCTGGCGCACACCATCGGGCTGGCCGTCATCAAGGGGCTGGCGACGCGCAACGAACCGTTCTTTCGCACGCCCAAGCAGACCGGGCCGCACCGCTTTCTGGCCGCCCTCGCCGCGGCGCGCGAGGAGACACTGCTGATGCTGGCGCTGTGGCTGTCGGCGCTCGGCGTACGCACCATGGAAAATGACATGGCCAGCTCGGATCTGACGGTGTGGCTGGTGGCGCTGCTGATCCAGTCGATACCCTATACCGCGGCATTGCTGCTATCACTGACCAGCGCGTTCAATCTGCCGGCCTCGCTGTTCGGCAGCAAGCCGATCGAGATCACGCCGGCTGCGGCACAAAGCTGAGGCTGTGCCGCTCCGCATCGAGACCCGGAATCGTAAGCTTGCGCACCTGCAGCAGGCGCCAGCCGCGCGGCAGCTCCGACAGTTCGTCCTGCGGATAGCGTCCCTTGAGCGCGACCACCCGCGTTTCGGCGCCGCAGAGGCCGCGGACGCTTCCCAACAGATCCGGCAATGCCGCATAGGCGCGCGCGATCACGGTGCTGAAAGGAATGTCGGGATTCAACGATTCGACACGGGCCTGCAGCGTCACCACGTTGGCGAGTTCGAGCACGCGCACGGCGTGCGTGACGAAGCGGATCTTCTTGGCCACCGAATCGATCAGCGTGAATTGGCGCTGCGGTTCGATCAGCGCCAGCGGCAGTCCGGGAAAGCCCGCGCCGGTGCCGACGTCGGCGATTCGCAGCCCCATAAGGTCGGGCTGCGCGGCCAGGCTGTCGAGCAGATGCGCGCTGATCATGCTCTCGCGCGTGGTGATCGCGGTCAGATTGTAGGTGCGGTTCCAGCGCGCGAGTTCATCGAGCAGGCGTAGCAGCCGGGCCGCCTGCGCGGCATCGAGCGCAACTCCCATCGCGCCAGCACCCTCGATGAGCCGCTGAGGCTCGCTGTTCATTATGATGCAGGGCTCCCGGTCCTTGAGGCACGATATCAACCACATGCTGCATTTCAAGCACGCGCCCTGGATTCTCGTCTCATTGTGTTCGCTCTGCGGGCCGCGGTCGCTGGCGGCTGTGCCGGCGTGGTCGCAGCAGGACCTGGCGCCCGCCGATCCGATCGTCACGCAGGCGCTGCCGCGCTACCTGGAAGCGCGTGCCGCGCGCTTCATCGACTGGCAGGCCGACGGTGCCATGCTGGTGGCCACGCGGTTCGGCGACACCGAGCAGATTCATCGCGTGCGGGCGCCGGCAGGCGAGCGCGAGCAGCTGAGCTTCGATGCCGAGGGAGTGCTGGCGGCCGCGGCCCAGCCGCAGCACGCGGGCGGATTCGTTTACCTGGCGCCCCGCGGCGGCGGCCAGGGCGCGGCGCTGCTGCTGGCGCAGGCGGGCGGCTTGAGCGTGCCGCTGACGGATGGTTCGGCGCGTGATGGCGCGGCGATCTGGGCGCATGACGGTCAGCGCATCGCGTTCAGCAGCAGCCGGGGCGCGGCGCCCAACAGCGATGAACGCGGCATCGATCTGCTGGACGCCAGCGCCGCCTCTCCGGGTGTCCGTGTGCTCGTGCCTGCCGCCGGCTATCGCTGGCGCGTGTTCGATTGGTCGGGCGACGATCAGCGCCTGCTGCTCGGGCGCGAAGCCATCGGGGCACAACCCGAATCCGGCGGCCGCGTCGGCGGCGATGCGGAGCTGTTCGTGGCCGATGTCGCCAGCGGTGCGCTCAGCGCGATCGAGACCTCGCAAAAGCAGGAGGCACACAAGGCCGACAGTAAAGTGAAGGCCCCGGCAGCGGTGCCGCTGCGGGTGCACGCGGCGCGTTTCGCGCCCGATGGGCGCGGCATCCTGCTGCTCGGCCGCAACCAGGGCGATTTCCGGCAGCTCGAATACCTCGAGCCTGCCGGCGGCGAGACGCGCGTGCTGTCGAACGATCCGGCGCGGGAAGTGGAGCTGTTCGATGAATCCGCGGACAGCCATTTTCTGGCGTATACGACCAACGAGGGGGGCAGCAGTCATCTGTCGCTGCTGGATCAGCAGCGCAAGCTCGACCTCAACATCGGCGCAATCCCGCCGGGAATCATCAGCAGCCTGAAGTTCGATGCCACCGGCAAGCACCTGGCGCTCACGCTCGAGTCCGCCCGCGGACCGCGCGACGTTTATGTGCTCGAGCCGGAGACCCAGACGGTGACGCGCTGGACCGACAGCGAACTCGGGCCGCTCGATCCGACGCTGCTCATCGCCCCGGCGCTGGTGCGCTATCCGACCTGGGATCGCATCGATGGCCAGCCGCGCATGCTGTCGGCCTACGTGTATCGGCCGCCGGCCACGGCCAAGGCTGCGGCCCCGGCGCTGCACCCGGTGCTGATCCTGCTGCGGGCCGGCGCCGGCCTGCAGTATCGGCCGGGCTTCGAGCCATTGGCACAATTCCTGGCCAGGGAGCTTGGGTACGTGGTCGTCGCGCCGAACGTTCGCGGTGCCACCGGTTATGGGCGCGGGTTCGAACAGCTCGGAGAGGGCGCGCTGCGCGACGATGGCGCGCGCGATATCGGCTCGCTGCTGGTGTGGATAGGACTGCAGCAGGAATTGGACTTCAACCACATCGCGGTCATGGGCGAAGGGCGGGCCAGCTACCTGGCGTTGTCATGCCTGTCTCAGTATGGGGATCGGCTGCATGGCGGCATCGTGGCCTTTCCGCCGCACATCGCGGCGGGATCGGGGATCACGTCGATTCGACGCCCCGTGCTGCTGGTTCACGGCCGCAACGATCCGGAGGTTCCGGCCTACGAGACCGAGCAGCTCGCGGCGCGGCTGCGCGCCAGCGGCGCATCGGTGCAGTACCTGGGGGCCGCGGATGAGGGCGGCAGATTCGTGCACAAATCCAGTCGCGACGCCTATTACACGGCGGCCGCGAATTTCCTGGCCCAGCTGGCGCACTGAGCGCCAGTAGGCCGGATCAATCGGCCGAGAGGAAGGTCTGGCGCCGGTCGACCGTGTGCAGCGGCGGAGCCTGCTTCGAGAAGTACTCGGAGATCTCCTTGATATCCTCTTCGGTCAGGCCGTTGACGAAGTTCGGCATGATGGCATTCTTGCGATCGCCGTGGCCGTACTCGTGCAGTGCGCGCGCGATGTAATCGGCGTGCTGTCCGGCCAGTGTCGGGTAGTCGCCGGTGATGCCGACGCCATTCTTGCCGTGGCATGAGCCGCACAGGGCGACCTTGGCCGGCGCGTCGCCGACAGGGGCCGCGTTGGGCTTGAGCTCGCTGTGACCGAAGTAGGCCGCGATGTCCTGCATGTCCTGGTCGCTCAGCGAGGCGGCCTGCTGGTGCATCGTGGCGTGGGAGCGCTCGCCGGCTTTGTATTCCTTCAGGGCGGCGACGATGTAGTCGGGATGCTGTCCCGCCAGTTCCGGCACGCTGTAGGTCGGGTAGACGTTTTTGTAATCCTTGATGCCGTGGCACCCGAGGCAGGTGTACGACAGATCCTTGCCGCGGGCAGCGTCGCCCGCGCTGTAGGCGGGAGCGCAGATACCCGAGGCGAGCATCATGAACAGGGCGGGGAGACCTAAGCGACTCGACAGCGGCATACCGACTCCGGCGGTTATTGATGAATAATGCGGCGCGGAACAGCGCTCGAAGCGGTCGAAAGTGTACGGGGTGCCTCAGAGGATTACCACTGCGTGATCGCATTGATTCAACGCGTGAGTTCAAGCGAAGTCCGGGTCGATGGCCGCATGATCGGCGCCATTGGCAAGGGATTGCTGGCGATGATCGGGGTCGAGCGGCACGACGACACGGCCCGCGCCGAGCGGCTGCTGACCCGCGTGCTCGATTACCGGGTGTTCCCCGACGATGACGGGCGCATGAACCTGAGCCTGCGGCAGGTCGGCGGCGGGCTGCTGCTGGTGCCGCAGTTCACCCTGGTGGCCGATACCGCTCGCGGCAATCGGGCCTCCTTCACGGCGGCCGGGTCGCCCGCGGCGGCGCAGGCGTTGTTCGAGCAGGTCGTCAGCAGGGCGCGGGAATGGCACGCACCGGTCGCGACCGGCCAATTCGGCGCCCATATGGCGGTGTCGCTGATCAATGACGGTCCGGTCACATTCTGGCTGGAAGCATCATCTGCGGAACCGTGACGCGGGGCCAAAAAGCTTGACCGGACAGTTAGTTGTGCGGCGCCAAATGGCCTATGATTCCTGCTGGCATCGAGGAGCGGTTCATGGATCTGTTCGCCCCAAAGCATCTGTTGCTCATCCTGGTGATCGTGCTGCTGGTTTTCGGCGGCAAGAAACTGCGCACGCTCGGCTCCGACCTGGGCTCGGCCTTCCGCGGCTTCAAGAAGTCCATGAACGAGGGCGAGACTGACGAGCAGGCCAAGCAGATCCAGGCCACCACACCGCCATCGACGGCCAAGGATGCGGAGTTTCCGGAAGTCGCTACCAAGGCGCCGTCGGCCAGCGCCGAAAGCAAGCCTGCACCGCACGCCTAGCCAGACAGCCTGCTGATGTTCGGGATCGATTTTTCCGAAATACTGGTGATCTTCGCCATCGCGCTGGTCGTGCTGGGGCCCGAAAAGCTGCCCCGGGTCGCCGCGACGGTCGGGCGATGGCTGGGTCGCGCGCGCGCCATGGCGCGCCAGTTTCGCGATCAACTGGAACAGGAATCCGAAGCGCTGCGACGCGCGACCGACATTCGTACCCAGCACAACGCGGCGCAGGCCGCCTCTGAGCGCGCTGCCTCGATGCATGCCAGCGTCCCCGTAACTCCTCCTCCTCCCACGCCGCCGGCGGAATCCCATGAGCGAGGAACCTGAGCCACTGCCGGAAGGCACGCTGATCTCGCATCTGCTGGAACTGCGATCGCGGCTGCTCCGGGCCATGATCGCGGTACTGATCGCGTTTCTGCCCTGCGCCTATTACTCCAACCAGATCTTCGACTGGCTGTCCTCGCCGCTGGTGTCGAAGCTGCCGCAGGGACAGAAGCTCATCGCCACCACGGTGACGGCTACCTTCACGGCGCCGCTGAAACTCTCGCTGGTCGCGGGACTGCTGATCGCCATGCCGTACGTGCTCTACCAGGTGTGGGCTTTCGTCGCGCCCGGCCTGTACCGCAAGGAGAAGCGCTTCGCGCTGCCGCTGCTCGCCTCGGCCATCCTGCTGTTCTACCTCGGCGTGGCATTCTCCTATTTCTTCGTCTTCCCGCTGGTGTTCCGGTTCTTCATCGCGACCACGCCGCACAACGTGCAGCTGATGGCGGACGTCACCAACTACCTGCAGTTTGCGCTGACGCTGTTCGTCGCCTTCGGCGTGGCCTTCGAGACCCCCGTGGCGGTGGTGCTGCTGGTGCTGACCGAGCTGGTCACGCTGCAGAAACTGCGCGCGGTGCGCGGCTATGTGCTCATCGTGGTGTTCATCATTGCCGCCATCCTGACGCCGCCCGATGTCATGTCGCAGACGGCCATGGCCATACCCATGTACCTGCTCTATGAGGGCGGCATCCTGTTTGCGGCAATCCTGCAGCGAAGCAGCCGCCCGCTGCCGGCCAGCGAACCTGCGCCGCGCGGCGGCAGCTGAGAAGAATCGCTAGAAGCCGGTCAGCCGCATGAATTCCGGCCCCGCCGGGGGCTCGGGCGGGGCCGATGACTTTTCGAGCAGCACCTTCAGGCGCGGCAGCGCGCGTTCCCAGCCCCGGCGCAGCGCCGCGTAGGTTCGTTGCCAGGCCGCGGTCTCGGGAATACCGGACCCCATGAGCCGGAACACCGTGACGGCGGCGACGCCCTGGGCCCGGGCGGCGACGGGATCGCGATCGAGCAGGAAATCCTCGACCACCACCGAGCCGGCGTCGGGCAGGCCCGGCAGCGGCATATAAATGAGACGCAGCCGGCGCGGCGGCTTGAACACATCGATGTGGGCTTCGCGTTCGATGCCGGGCTCGATGCCATGGCGCGCGTAGTAGAGCCCGCCCTCGCGGGCATCGATGCGCGCGCCCGGCGCATACCAGAGGGCAAGCGTCGCGGGATCCAGCAGCGCCTGCCAGACCACATCGATATCGACATTGATATCGACGCGTTGCGCATAGCCGCGGGTTCCGTCGCTCACGATGTCACGCGCGCGGCGCTGGGGCGCCAAATCGGGCACGAATCGCAACGATCAGCATGGGCAGCAGCGAGATCGCGATCACGATGAGCGTGACGATACTGAAATGCGCCTTCACCCACGGCAGGTTGCCGAACGCATAGCCGCCAAATATGAACAACGCCACCCACGCCACGCCACCGACCGCATTGAACAGCTGGAAACGATGATAAGGCATGCGGCCGATGCCGGCGACGAAGGGTGCGAAGGTGCGGATGATGGGCATGAAGCGCGACAGCAGCACGGTCAATCCGCCATAACGCACGAAGTATTCATGCGTGCGCGTCAGGTACTCGAGCTTGAAGAAGCGGTACTGGCCGCTGAAGGCGCGCTGACCTATCTGGCGGCCGATGCTGTAGTTGACCGTGTTGCCGGCGATGGCAGCCACGCTCAGCAGCAGGAACACCCAGCCCACCTGCAGCGTGCCGCCGCGATCGATCGCAGCCAGCGCGCCGACGCCGAACAACAGCGAATCGCCCGGCAGAAAGGGCGTCACGACGAAACCGGTCTCGGCAAAAATGATCACGAACAGGATCGCGTAGATCCAGCTGCCGTACAGCGCCAGTAGCTCGACCAGGTGATGGTCGAGATGCAGAAACAGATCGACTATCACTGTGGAACGCCGGGATGACCCGAGAGCGCCTGCAATGCCACCAGCACCTGCGGATCGTGATCGACCAGGTCCATCTCCGCGGGCGGCTGCTCGGTACCCTCGAGCACGGTATCGGGCACGATGCCGACACCATTGATCGAAGCACCCGATGGCGTGAAGTAGCGCGAGGTCGTGATCTTCAGCGCCTGGCCTTCGGACAAGGGCATGATCGTCTGTACCGAGCCTTTGCCGTAAGTGCGGCGCCCGATCAGCACGGCGCGATGATTGTCGTGCAGCGCCGCGGCCAGGATTTCCGAGGCCGAGGCCGAGCCGCCATTGACCAGCAGCACCAGTGTCGCACCGTGAGTGATATCTCCGGGCTTGGCGTCCATGCGAAATTTCGCTTCGCGCGCGCGTCCTTCCGCGGTCACGATGATGCCCTGGTCGAGAAAGTCGTCGGCGATCTGCACCGCGCTATCGAGCACGCCGCCGGGATTATTACGCAGGTCGATGATGAATCCTTTCAGACGCGGCGCGCTGCCGCGATGTTCGAGCCGGTCGACCGCGCGCTCGAGCTCGGCGGCCGTGGTGTCGGTAAAGCTGGTGATGCGCAGATAGCCGTACTCGGGCGTCAGCAACTGGGCCGCGACGCTCTGCAGGCGCACCTCGGCGCGCTGGACTTTGAAATCCAGCAGCGTGCTGTTGCCGGTACGGCGTATCGCCAGGTGGAGCGGGCTGCCCTCGGGTCCGCGCATGCGCGCGATCGCGGCCTCGAGATCCGCCGGATCGACCGCCAGGTCATCGATGGCCACGATGATGTCGCCGGTCTGGATGCCGGCGCGCTCCGCCGGGGAATTCGGCATGCGCCGCACGACGCTGACGCCATCCTTGCCGGGCGCCACTTCGACGCCGATGCCGGCGTAGGCGCCCGTGGTGCTGACCTTCATGTCGTCGAATTCATCGGGGGACAGGAAGGTCGAATGATCGTCCAGCGCCTCGACCATGCCGCGAATCGCGTTCTGCATGAGCTTGTGGTCGTCGACGGCATCGACGTAGTTGTCGCGCACCCGCTGGATCACTTCAGCCAGCAGCCGGGCGTCGTCCCAGGGCAGTGCGGCCGTGCCGACGGTGCGGGAGGGGGACGTGGTTGAGTCGCGGGCGGCCAGTACCCGGCTGGCCAGCGATAGCGACACGCCTAGGGCTAAGCCGAACAGGGTCGCAAGTACCAGGCGGGCGCGGGTCGACATGATGATCAATAGTACAGGTCAGCAGCCCGCCGCCAAAATCCGCGGTCAGCTTTCGCCCGAGGCCCGCTGCAGCGACACTTCGTGAGGATAAATACCGGTTGGATGCGCCGCCGCCAGGTACAGCGGCAGCTCGGCGAGGATGTCGATCAGGGGCGTGGGCCGCGCGATCGCGAAACCCTGGCCATAGTCGACGCCCAGCGACTCGATGCGGGTGCGGATCTCGTCGGTCTCGATGTACTCCGCCACGGTCGTCAGGTTCATGGCGCGTGCCAATTGCGCGATCGCCTGCACCATCGATTCGGCGCGCGGATCCTTGAGCACATCGCGCACGAAGCTGCCGTCGATCTTGAGCATGCCGATAGGCAGCGTGCGCAGGTAGGCGAGCGAACTCAGGCCGGTGCCGAAGTCATCCAGCGCGATGTTGCAGCCGAGTTTGCGCAGGCGCTTCATGAGCGTCTCAGCGCGCGAAATATTGCCTATGGCCGCGCTCTCGGTCAGTTCGAAGCACAGCGCGGAGGGCGGCAGCCCGCTGCTTTCGATCAGCTGCGCGACGTGCTCGGTGAAATCCGCATCCTGCAGCGACTGCCCGGAGAAATTGATCGTGAACACCACCGGGCTGGAATTGAGCAGCGCCACATGCGGCTTGAGCATCTCGATGGCGTGGCCGATGACCCAGCGATCGAGCGTCGGCATCAGCTGGTAGCGATTGGCAGCGGACATGAAGTGATCGGGCCCGACGATCTCGCCGTTCTCGGCCACCATGCGCAGCAGGATCTCGAAGTGCGGCGCGCCGGTGTGATTACCCAGCGGCACGATGAGCTGCGCGTTGAGCTCGAGCCGGTCCTCGGCGATGGCGGCGCGCAGATCACTGATGAGGTTGATGTCGGTGAAGCGGCGGACGATGCTCTCGTCGGCCTCGTGATAGACCTCGACACGGTTGCGGCCGCGATCGTTGGCGGCCTTGCAGGCCGTCTCCGCTGCCGCAAACGCATGCACGAATTCCTTGATGCGCGGCTCGATGGCCGCGACGCCGACGCTGATCGATACCTGCATCTTGCCGTCGCCGAGCGAGGCCCCGACGTCTTCAGCACCCGCACGCAGTGCTTCGGCAAACTTCGCCGCGTCATCGAGCGAGGCGGGCAGCATGATGGCGAAGCGGTCGCCGGAGATGCGCGAGCCGCTCGAGCCGGGCGGCATGCGATTGCGGATCAGCTCGCCGAGCTGGCCGATGACTTTGTCGCCCATCGGCATGCCGTAGTTGTCGTTGATGACATGCAGGCGATTGATATCGATGAACAGCGCGGTCCAGGCGATCGCGGGCGCACCCGATGCTGTCGCCTGCCTGGTAGCCGCGGTGTTGCCGGTGCCTGCGGTACCCCCGGCAGTTCCGACACTGCCCCCGGCGGCATTGGTTCCCTCGAGCGCGCGGCGTACCCGCTGTTCGAATGCCGGGCGGGTCAGCAGTCCCGTGAGAGCGTCATAACTGTGGGCCAGCACGGCCGCGACGCGACGCGAGAGCAGCTCGGTCAGGCGCGAATGATGCGGCGTGAATTCGGGGGCGGATTCGGCGCGAAACAGTGCCAGCACGCCGACGACGCGGCCGTCGCCGCGCGCGATGGGGCAGGCCAGCACGCGATAGGCGACTTCCTTATCGCCGTTCTGCAGCACCATGCGGTTCACCAGCGATGCGCCGCGGCGCATCTGCGCCATCGACAGCAGGTGGCGATGCGCCTTGGCCAGCAGCGAGGTGTCCAGCGGCGACTCTTTCGAAGCGTGCACCACGGCGATGCCGCGCTCGGGAATGATCAGCGCGGCCAGGCCCACTTTCAGGTGCTCGGTCGCACTGGCGACGATGTCCTTGAGGTCGGTGGCGATCTCGGGCTTGGCATCCTGGCCGCCGCCGGAGAGCGACAGCAGCATCTCCAGGTCGTCGTCCTGTTCGGCGAGCGAGCTGTGAAGATTCAGGATCTCACGCCGCGCCAGCAATTCGCGCCGCAGGCATTCGAGCGCGGGCTTGACCAGGCCGTGCACGAAAGCGAACGAACGCTGCTCGCCGTCGCCGGTATGTTTGAAACCGATCGAGACCACGACGAAGGGCAGCGCATCGACGCCGGGTTCGTCCGGCATCAGCCAGAAAAAATAGAAGGGCTCATTGCCGACCGACCGCTGCACGCCGGCACTGCCGGGCTCGCAGCCATCCTTGACGGCCTGCGCCACGACGCCGGCCGCTTCGGGCGGCACGGACATCTCGCTCGACCAGTGCAGGTGGCCCTGCGGATCGAACACACTCAGACTATTCATGCGCGGCAACAGCGCGCGCAATAGTTGTGTGTAAGGCTCTAAGGACGACCAGGAAGTCGTCGTACCCCGCTCGGAAGCTGCTGGCTTGGTCATGCGTGAATCGTGTCCCTCTCGGGCGCCAGAATCGCGCACGGCGACATAAATCGCCTTGACGGACGTCGCTATTCGGCTATCCCGCCAGAGAATCCTTAGGGGGCGGGCTGATGCTCCCTGAACCAGGGCCGCGGGTCGACCGGGCGGCCATCGCGCCGGATTTCGAAGTAAAGCTCGGGCTCGGGCCGCCCGCCGCTGTCCCCGGCGGCCGCAATGACCTCTCCGGCTGTGACGGATTCCCCGGCGGCTTTGTAAAGCCGCTCATTATGTCCATACAGGCTCAGGTAACCCTCGCCGTGGTCAACGATCGCGAGCAGCCCCAGCCCCGGCAGCCAGTCCGCATAGACCACTCGCCCGGATGAGACGGCTTTCACAGCAGCGCCGCGCTCGGTGGCCACCACCATCCCGTCCCAGCGCACGCCGGTGGCACGGGTGTCGCCGTAGGCGGCCGTGACGTGCCCGGCGACCGGCCAGCTCAGCTGGCCCCGCAGATGAGCGAAGGCGCTGCTGGTCTCCGGCGGCGGCACGGTCTTGAGTGAGCGATTGAGCTGCGACAGCAGCTGCTCCAGATCCGCCTGCTGACTTTTCAGGCGTGCCAGGCTCTGCTCACGCGTGCGTGCCCCGGATTCCAGGCTGGCGAGCACCTTCTCCCGCTCGGCGCGCGAGTGTTCCAGCTGCTCGAGCTCGGACTGCTGTGCCGCCTTGAGATTGGCGAGCTCGGTCTGCTGCTGGGCCAGTTGTCCATCGAGCTGATCGACACGCTGCACGTGCTGCTCGATATCGGCGATCTGCCGCGCGCGCGCGCGTCCGAGGTAGCCGTAATACGTCAGCATGCGTTCATTGCGCAGCGGATCGCGCGCGGCCAGCAACAGTTTCAACGGCTCGTCGCGACCGATCAGGTAGGCTGCGCGCACCTGGCCGGCGAGGGCATGGCGTTCATCGCTCAGCGCGCGCTCGCGTGAGCCGCGCTCGGTGCTCAGAACCGCGCGCCGGTCGCTGCGATCGGCATACTCGCGCGCGATGCGCGCCATCTCGCCGCGGGCCTGGCCCACCGAGAGTTCGGCGGCGCGCAGATTGGCCGACAGGTGATCGCGCTGGACCGCGTCCCGGCTCACCTGCTGCGTCATCTTCTCGATCTTCTGGCGCAGCGCGCGCAGCTGCGCCTCGGCCTTCTGCGGCGTCGCGGCGAGCGCGCAGGATGCCGCAAAACCCAGCAGGATCAGGATCGCGGAAACGGCGCGCATGGGGCTGTAGTCTATAATGGTTGGCTCAACTTGGAGTTCAGATGGATCGATTGCTCGAGTATTGTGCGCGCCACCCTTATCTTGCGGCCCTCGCAGGGCTCGCCGCGGTGGCCGTGCTCGCCTATGAGGCGTGGCTGCGCACCCAGAATGCCGGCGCGCTGGGGCCGCAGGAAGTCATCCGTCTGATGAACCAGGGCGCCACGGTGCTCGATCTGCGTGCCGCCGACGCTTTTGCCGCCGGCCACATCAACGGCGCGCGCCACTTCGATGCCGAACAGATCCTCAACGCCGGCGAGTCGCTCAGGAAGTACAAGGAGCGTCCGCTGATCGTTTATTGCGATCGCGGTGCCACCGCTCCGAGTGCGGTGCGGACGCTGCTGCAGCAGGGCTTCACCAAGGTGTTCAATCTGCGCGGGGGCCTGGCGGCCTGGCGCGCGGAGAACCTGCCGCTGGCACGCGGGTGAGGCTGCCGTGGGCGTACCGCGCATTCTCGTGTATCGAACGGCCTGGTGCCCCTACTGCGACAAAGCGCATGCGCTGCTCGAGGCCAAGGGCGTGCAGTTCGAGGAGATCGACGTCGGCGAGCACCCCGAACAGCGCGAGGAAATGATCCGGCGCAGCGGCCGCCGCACCGTGCCGCAGATTTTCATCGGCGAGCGCCATATCGGCGGTTGCGACGACCTGCACGCACTCGATGCCGCGGGCGGCCTGGACCCGCTGCTGGCGCCGCGCACAGTTCCCTAGTCCCAAATATCCCAAAGGCCCAAGGTTCCAAAAAATGGCAAATGAACAGACTCCTATCGCCCCCGATCTGGCAGGTTCCGCAACGCAGCTGGTGCTGCAGGGCGTGTATCTGAAGGATTGCTCCTTCGAGGCGCCACAGGGACCGCGCTCCAACGGCGAGTGGAATCCCCAGATATCGCTCGACCTGAACACCAACGTGCAGCCGATCGGCGGTGACATGCGCGAGGTCGTGCTGACGGTGACGGTGTCTGCCAAGCAGGGCGAACAGACGCTGTTCCTGGTCGAGGTAAAGCAGGCCGGCGCGTTCCTGATGCAGGGCCTCTCGGGCGAGGATCTCAAGCGTGCCGTCGGCAGTGTCTGTCCGGGTGTGCTGTTCCCTTATGCGCGCGCCGTGGTCTCGCACCTGGTAAGCCAGGGTGGTTTTCCGCAACTGCTGCTGCCGCCCGTGAATTTCGATGCGCTCTACGCCAGCTCGCAGAACGAGGCGAACGTCACCAAGAATTAGGATACGGCCATGAGCGCGAGCCTGGCGGCGCATGCCGACATCGCTGTCCTCGGTGCCGGCTCGTGGGGCACCGCGCTCGCCATCCAGTGCGCGCGTGCGGGCCGCCCGGCGCGGCTGTGGGGCCGGGACCGCGCTCACATGGATATGATGGCGCGGGAACGCAGGAACAGTCGCTACCTGCCCGGTGCGCCCTTTCCCGACAGCCTGCACCTGATTTCGGATCTCACAGCCGTGATCGACGGCGTCGATGATGTGCTGCTCGCCGTGCCGAGCCATGGCTTTCGCGCGCTGCTGCAACAGCTCAAGCCGGTGTTGTCGCCCGCGGTCCGGCTGTGCTGGGCCACCAAGGGTTTCGAGCAGGGCACGGGATTGCTGCCGAATGAAGTCGCGCATGCGGTGCTCGGCCCGGGCCGCTCGGTGGCGGTGCTGTCCGGTCCCACCTTCGCCACCGAGGTAGGCGCGGGATTACCGACCGCGATGACCATCGCCTCGAGTGAAAGCGATTACGCCGACAGGCTCGCCCGCGACCTGTCTTCCTCGAGCTTTCGCGCCTACACCTCCACCGACATCACGGGCGTCGAGGTGGGCGGCGCGGTCAAGAATGTGCTCGCCATCGGCGCGGGCCTGAGCGATGGGCTCGGTTTCGGCGCCAACACGCGCATCGCACTGATCACGCGCGGGCTGGTCGAGATGACGCGGCTCGGTGTCGCCCTGGGCGCGCAGCGCGAGACCTTCATGGGGCTGGCGGGATTGGGCGACCTCGTGTTGACCTGCACCGACGATCATTCGCGCAATCGCCGCTTCGGGCTGGCGCTCGGACAGGGCACCGCGGTGCGCCAGGCATTGGAGAGCATCGGCCAGGTGGTCGAAGGCTATCCGGCCGCGCAGGCATTGCGCCGCGTGGCAGCACGTGAGGGGGTCACAATGCCAATCGCCGATGGGATCTACGGCGTCCTCTACGAGCAGCTGCCGGCCGAGCAGGTCGTGCGCGGGCTCATGCTGCGCCCGATCAAGCCCGAGTTCGATTAGCTTTCGATCAGCAGAAGTCCTGCTGGCGCCAGGCTTCGTACACCACTACAGCGACGGCATTGGCGAGATTGAGGCTGCGGTTGTCCGCCTGCATCGGAATCGACAACCGCTGCGCGGGGGAGCAGGCCGCCAGCACCTGCGCCGGCAGTCCGCGTGTCTCGCCGCCGAACAGCAGCACATCGCCCGGCTGGTAGCGGGCCTCGGTGTAGCGGCGCGCAGCGTCGGTTTCGATCGCAAAGGTACGCGCGACTGCGGCTGGGCCTAGCTGTGCCAGGCAATCGGCCAGGCTGGCATGCGTCGAGACATCGGCCAGCAGCGCGTAGTCCAGCCCCGCGCGCCGCACCGCGCGCCGATCCAGGCTGAATCCAAGCGGCTCGATCAGGTGCAGGCGGCAGCCGGTGTTGGCGCAGAGGCGGATGATATTGCCCGTGTTGGGCGGGATCTGCGGCTCGTGCAGGACAACATGAAACACCTTGCCGGCAGTGTACCGCTTGCGGCGGGTACACCGGTGGTGCGCATAATTACGCGATGATCACGGACTCCAATACCGTCCTGCCTGCCTCGCTCGCCTCGCGATTCTGTGGCCTGAATCTGTCCTCGCCGATCGTGCTGCTCTCGGGCTGCGTCGGCTTCGGGGAGGAGTACACACGCGTCGAGGGTTTCTCCAATCGCGATGTGGGTGCCATAGTGCTCAAGGGCACGACGGCGGCCGCGCGACTGGGCAATGCGCCGCATCGCGTTTACGAAACCAGCGACGGCATGCTCAACGCCATCGGCCTGCAGAACCCGGGCGTCGATTACGTGGTGCGCGAAATACTGCCGGCGCTGGATTTTGCCGAAACGCGTTTCATCGCCAACGTCTGCGGTTCCACCATTGAAGAGTACGTCGAGGTCACGCGGCGCTTCGAGGACTCGCCGATCGATGCGATCGAGATCAATATCTCCTGCCCCAACGTCAAGGAAGGCGGCGTGCAGTTTGGCAACGTGCCGGAAATGTCCGGGCGCGTCGTGGCGGCGTGTCGCCGCGTGACACGCAAGCCCATCATCACCAAGCTCTCACCCAACCAGACCGACATTCGCGAGAACGCACGCCGCTGCATCGATGCCGGCACCGATGCCTTTGCGGTCATCAACACCATTACCGGCATGTCGATCGACATCGCCACGCGGCGGCCGGTGATCGGTAACGGGCAGGGCGGCCTATCGGGACCGGCCATCAAGCCGATCGCTTTGCTCAAGGTCAAGGAAGTCTACGAAGTGGCCGGCCCCGCGCGCATACCGATCATCGGGCAGGGCGGCATTACCAGCGCGCACGACGCACTCGAGTTCATCATCGCCGGCGCCAGCGCGGTCGGTGTCGGCACGGCGCTGTTCTACGAGCCGCTGATCTGTCGCAGCATCAACCAGGGCATTGCGGACTACCTGGACGCCCAGCGGCTGTCGTCCGTGGCGCAGCTGGTCGGCACGCTCGAGACGGGTGCGCTGCCGGCGCGGGAGTGCGCGTGAGCATCGCCGAGGAACTGGAGAAGCTGCAGTCGTTGCGCGACCGCGGCGTCATCACCGAAACGGAGTTTGTGCGGGCCAAGGAGCGGGTACTGGAAAACGCGCCGCCGGCGGCGGCGCAGGACGGCACGCACTCGTTCCTGCAGCAGCTCGCGCGTTCTCGCAGCGATCGCTTCATCGGCGGCGTCTGTGGCGGGCTGGGACGCCACACCGACCTGCCCTCGTGGGCATGGCGCGTGATGTTCAGCCTGACGCTGCTCTACTTTGGCGCAGGATTGCTCATCTACCTGCTGCTGTGGCTGTTCCTGCCGTTGGAAAGCTGATTCCATGCGCACGCTGAGTGCGCGCGACATGCGCTGGAGCGGCCTGTTCATGGCCGTGCTGGTGCTGCGACTGCTGTATCCCTTTTTTGATTCCCCGCTCGCGCATCTCTACTCCGACCCGCTGCGCCATTGGGAAAACGGTCGCGACTTCCTGCACCCTTCGGTCATGGGCGGCGGCGACCCGTTCCTGTACCAGCTGTGGCTGTTCGGCCTGCGGTCGCTGGCGGGCACTTCGACGGCCGCGATTACTGGCCGGCTGCGGCGCACTGTGCGCCGCCATGCCCTATGGCTGGTACCGTGCGCTGCGCGAACTCGTGCCGCGCTCGCCCGCGCTGGCAAGTGCCGTGCTGATCGGGCTGTGGCCCGCCTTCCTGGGTCCCTATGCGTACTTCATGACCGAGAGCCTGTTGCTGACGCTGACCGGTTTTGGTTTCTGGTTGACGCTGCGCGCATTGCGCAAGCGCACACTGGCCGCCTTCGCGCTTGCGGCCGCGCTCTGGCTGGCGGCGAGTTTCACACGCATCGTGGTGCTGCCGATCGGTTTGCTGTGCCTGGCTCTCGCCTGGTTCGCGCAGCCGCACAAATGGCGTGCGCTCACCGTGGCACTGGTACTCACGCTCATCGTGGCGATTCCGGCGGGCCTGCACGCGCGCATGGCGCTGGGATACTTCTCGCCGCTGGGCAATCTCTATCTGAACGAGATCTATCACGCGAGCGGCGCGCGGGACATCCAGATCGACTATGGCCCCAAGGGAACCTACGGATTCGGCAGTCCGAGTTACTACAACCCGACCTTCTATCCTTTCTCGGACTGGACCACGTCACGCCAGGGAACATTCGCGATCACGGTGGACACCCAGCGCGGCCGCGCCGACTGGCGCCGTTGGCTGTCGGCGGCACGTGCGCAGGGCGGCGGTGTACGCCTGCGCGACTTCGCCGAGAACGCCGCCTACATGCTGTTTGGCCAGGCCTGGCCTGACAACGATCGCACGACGCTGGTAGGCTGGCTCGAGGTCTGGCTGCGCTGGCTCTTTCTCCCCATCATATTGCTCACCATCCGCGCCGCCGCGCGCGGCGTCTACCGCGGCCGCGAATGGCTGCTGCCCGGATGCGCGCTGCTGGGGCTGTTGCTGCTCGCCGTTCAACGTGAAGGCATCATGGAAGGCAGATACCGTAAACCGATCGAGCCGATTTTCCTGGCGGCCCTGGCGCTGTCCGTCTGCGCACGCGGCCGCGCTGCCGAGGCCCGGTGATGGCGCGGAACTCATCGAAGCCGGTGCGGAAGCCAACCCAGCAACCAGTGCTTGCCGAAGTGCTGTGTCCCACCTCCGCGACCCATGCGGCCGTGGCCTGGAGCGGCGTTACCTGCCTGCTGCTGGCCGCCACCGCGATCAATTTCTGGCCGGGCGCGCATCCGATCGCGTCCTTGAGCCTGATCGTCATGACGGCGACCGCAATCGGGGTGTTCGTGCCGGACCTGCTGTGGCAGAAGGTGCAGCGGCGCACGCTGGTTGCGCCGGCCCCAGGCAGCTGGCCGCGCACCGTCACCAAGCTCGCCGGGCTCGCCGGATCCGTGGGCTTCGTGGCGCTGCTGTACTGGCTGTTTCCGGAATACGGCGCACACGGCTTCTACAGCAACTACTGGGATGCGCTGCGAATCGTGCTGCCGGCCTGGGCGGTGGTGGCTGTGCCGTATATCTACTGGATCGATCGCCGGCTGCCCGAGCCGCGCGATGCACTCTGGCAGATGGGCCTGCTCGTGACCTTGCAGTGGCAGGACGTGTCGCTGCGCGCGGTCGGGCAGCACCTGCTCGGCTGGCTGGTGAAGGGATTCTACCTGCCGCTGATGTTCACCTATTTCTGCAGCGATCTCGACAAGCTGCTGCATTACGATCTGACGCGATTGAGCAGCCTGCAGGGCTACTTCGACTGGGCTTACTTTTCGCTCTACTTCATCGACGTCGCGCTGGTGTCGATGACTTACCTGATGTCGCTCAAGCTCACGGACACGCACATCCGTTCCACCGAGCCGTCGGCGTTCGGCTGGCTGGCGGCGCTGGTGTGCTACGAGCCGTTCTGGTCGCTGATCGGCGCGCAATATATTGCCTATGACTCGGGTCACGGCTGGGGCAGCTGGTTCGGCGGCACGCCGTGGCTCTACGCGCTGTGGGGCTCGTTGATCCTGCTGCTGGTCATCGTCTATGTCTGGTCGACCATAGCGTTCGGAGCGCGATTCTCGAACCTGACCCATCGCGGCATCATCACCAACGGTCCTTACCGATACAGCAAGCATCCGGCTTATCTCGCCAAGAACCTGTCGTGGTGGCTGATTTCCATGCCCTTCATGGTCGGGGTCAGCTTCGGGCAGACCGTGCGCAGCTGCCTGCTGCTGGGCCTGCTCAACGGCATCTACTATCTGCGGGCGAAGACCGAGGAACGCCATCTCTCGCTCGATCCCGTCTATCGGCAGTACGCGCAGTGGATCGAGCAGCACGGCGTGCTGCGCGCTCTCGACCGGGTTCCGATCATCGGCGCCATCGCGCGCTGGCGCCCGACCTTCGACGCCTATCACTCGCCGGCGAGTTTTATCTCGGGCGAAGGCACTGGCGGCGGCGGTGGCGGCGCCGCCTGAGGGGCACGCTCATCGCGCAGCCACACCGTGCGCGCGGGAGTGGCGAAGGCGATGCCGGCCTCCGAGAAGGATCGCAGGATCTCGCGATTCACCTGGTCGGTCGCGCGGCCCAGGTCGCGACCGTGTTCATTCTCGACGAAGAAGCACACCTCGAACATCAGCGCCGACTCGCCAAGCTGCTTGAGCAGGCAGTGCACGAAGCGCGTGCCCTGGTAGCTGGCCACGGCCGCGGTCACCAGCTCCGGTACCTGCGCGATCAGGGACATCGGTGTGTCGTAGGCCAGCGCCAGCGTGAACAGCACGCGCCATTCGCTGGCGCGGCCCAGGTTGCGCACCCGGCTCTTGAGCAGATCCGCATTCGAAATGATGATCTGCTCGCCGGTGACACTGCGCAGCCGCGTGCTCTTGATGCCGATCTGCTCGACCGTGCCCTCGTACAGATCGATGCGCAGCGAATCGCCGATGGTAAAGGGCTTGTCGAGTGCGATCGACAGCGAGGCGAACAGGTCTCCCAGGATAGTCTGCACCGCCAGCGCGATGGCGATGCCGCCGACACCCAGCCCCGCGATCAGCGGACCGACGTTGATGCCGAGGTTTTCGAGCGCGAGCAGCGCCACCACGATCCAGATGATCAGGCGCATCGCGAACAGCACGATGTCGAGCGAACCGCCGATCGCCGGATCGCCGGACCGCGCCTGCTGCCGCTGCAGGCCAAAGCGTGCCGCCGCGCCAGCCCAGATGCCGGCCTGCAGCCAGCAGCCCACGACGATGGCGATCTCGAGCGCGCGATCGAGCTTACCGGGCAGCGTCAGGATGCGATCGGCGATGTACAGCGCCACGATCCACTGCACGATGCGGCTGGTGCGCTCCAGCAGGTAGGCGAACAGCGCCACCGGCGGCGGCAGGTCGCGATTCGCGTAGTGACTGCGGCGGGAACGGATGTAGCCGCGCACCACTGGCAGGACCGTAAAGGTCAGCAGAAATACCAGCGCGGCCGCAAGCCAGTCAGCCAGCGAGTTCTGAATCAGTATCTGACGAATGAGTTGCGACCAGTTCGACATGCACGAGTACCTGCGGGGAGCGGCTAGTCTAGCCTGAGACGGACGGACTAATATCGCGCCCGCATGCCCAACTCCTCGAATCAGCGCGACGCGATCATCATCGGCGGCGGCCACAACGGCCTGGTCTGCGCGGCATACCTCGCGGCCGCCGGCCTCAAGGTCACCGTACTCGAGCGGCGCGCGGTCGTGGGCGGCGCGGCGGTCACCGAGGAATTCCATCCCGGCTTCCGCAACTCGGTGGCGGCCTATACGGTCTCGCTGCTCAATCCCAAGGTGATCCGCGACCTGGAGTTGGCGCGTCATGGGCTGACCGTGGTCGAGCGCCGGCTCTCGAACTTCCTGCCCACCGCGGATGGCCGCTACCTCTGCACGGGCGGCGGCACTACGGCCGCTGAGGTCGCAAAATTCTCACCGCTCGATGCCGGGCGCCTGGACGAATACGGCCAGCGGCTCGACCGCATCGCGGATGTGCTGCGCGAACTGGTGCTGCAGACGCCGCCGAACGTGGTACATGGCGATTGGCGTGCCGCCCTGCCGCAGTTATTGCGCGCCGCGCGCGCCGGCGGCCGGGTGCGTGCCCTCGATCTGAATCTGCAGCGCGAGCTGCTGCGGTTATTTTCCGCCTCTGCCGGCGACTATCTCGATGGTTGGTTCGAAAGCGATCCCATCAAGGCCGTCTACGGCTTCGACGGCATTGTCGGCAACTACGCCAGTCCCTACACACCGGGCTCGGCCTATGTTCTGCTGCATCACGTCTTTGGCGAGACCAACGGCAAGAAAGGAGTCTGGGGTCACGCCATCGGCGGCATGGGTGCCATCACGCAGGCGATGTCGCGCGCGGCGGCCGAGCGCGGAGTGGAGATCAGGCTGCAGAGCCCGGTACGCGAAGTCATCGTCGAGCGTGGCCGTGCGGTGGGCGTGATCACCGACAGCGGCGAAACTTTTCGTGCACGCGCGGTGATCTCGAATCTCAACCCGAAGCTGCTGTACCAGAAGCTCATCGATCCGGCAGCGCTGGCACCGGAATTTCGCGAGCGTATCGGGCAATGGCGCTGCGGCTCAGGCACCTTTCGCATGAACGTTGCGCTCAGCGAGCTGCCCAGCTTCACCTGCCTGCCCGGCAAGGAACTTCGCGATCATCACACGGCCGGTATCATCCTGGCGCCCACGCTCGCGTACATGGAGAAGGCCTACTTTGACGCGCGCACCGAGGGCTGGTCGCGTCAGCCCATCGTGGAGATGCTGATCCCGTCCACGCTAGATGACAGCCTCGCGCCGGCGGGCCGGCATGTAGCCAGCCTTTTCTGCCAGCACGTCGCCCCGCAGCTGCCCAATGGTGAATCCTGGGACACGCACCGCGAGCGCGTGGCCGACCTCATGATCGACACCGTCACCGCGCATGCGCCCAACTTCAGGGCCTCGGTGCTCGGACGGCAGATTATGAGCCCGCTGGATCTGGAGCGGACCTTCGGCCTCATCGGCGGCGATATCTTTCACGGCGCGCTGCAGTTGGACCAGATGTTCTCGGCGCGGCCAATGCTGGGATACGCCGATTATCGTGGGCCGCTGCCGGGACTCTACATGTGCGGCGCCGGTACCCATCCGGGCGGTGGTGTCACCGGCGCACCGGGTCACAACGCGGCGCGGGAGATTCTCGCGGATTTCAAACGGCGGCGGTGAGCCAACGAGGTCGCGAAGATCCCGAACGGAGCTACGCTGCCTGGTCGGCTCACTGCCCCGTTTTAAACCGAGTCCACACCCGCGTGAGTTCCCGTTCGAATGCCTGGCTGTGCGATCCCATGGCATGCAGATGAGAGCGCTGCTCGGGCGTCGGATAAATGGCCGGGTCTTCGTAGACCGCGCGATCGACCAGGCCATAGGCGGCCGCATTGGGAGTCGGAAAATGCATCGCGCTCGAATTTCGCGCCGCGACCTCGGGCCGCAGCAGGTAGTCGATAAAGCGATGCGCGTTGCCGGGATGGGCCGCGTCGGCGGGGATGGCCAGTACGTCGAAGAAGATCATGGAGCCTTCGCGCGGCAGGATGTAATCGAGGCTCGTACCGTTGCTTGCCTCGCGGGCACGCGACCGCGCCTGCGCGAAGTCGCCGCTCCATAGCAGCGACAGGCACAGCTCGCCGCTGGCAAGATCGGCGATGTACCGCGATGAATGGATGTAGCGCACGTACGGCCTGATGGAGAGCAGGACTTTTTCGGCAGCGCGCAGGTCTTCGAGTGACTCGCTGTTCGGGTCTCTCCCTAAGTAGACCAGCACCGTTTCGATGACTTCATCGGGCGCGTCCAGAACCGAGACGCCGCAATCTTTAAAATGCTGCACGATGGCCGGGTCGTAGAGCATCGCGAGACTGTCGGTGGGCGCATGGGGCATTGCTGCCGCTATCTTCTGCGCGTTATAGCCCAGGCCTGAGGTGCCCCAGAAATAGATCACGGCGTACTGATTGCCCGGATCGTCCAGCTGCATCCGGCTCGTCAGGTCGGGATCAAGGTTGCGCAGGTTCGGCAGCAGCGCCTTATCGAGCTTCCGATAGACGCCGATCGGTATCTGGCGCTGCAGGAACGATGCGGTTGGTACCACCAGATCGTAGCCGCTGTGTCCCGCCAGCAGCTTGGTCTCGAGCACCACGTTGGCATCGAACACATCGTAGTTGACCTTGATGCCGGTCTCTTTCTCGAAAGCCGGAATCAGCGCCGGATCGATGTAGTCGGTCCAGTTGTAGACATTCAGGACTTTCTCTTCCGCGGCCGCGGTCGCGGGCGGGGCCTCCTCCCTGCCGCAGCCGGCCAGCAGCAGCGACAGCAGCAGGGCGCCCGCGACACACGCCGGCGCTATCCCCCGCATCCGGCTCGCCTCACGCCTCGTCGTCGATATCGTCCATGGCAAGCTCCTTGAGCTTGCGCGTGAGCGTGTTGCGACCCCAGCCCAGCAGTTTTGCGGCATCCTGGCGATGACCCTGCGTGTGCTTGAGCGCCACGCGGATCAGCGTGCGCTCGAATGCCGGCAGCGCATCGTCCAGCAGCGGCCGCGGCGGCGACAGCGCCTGCCGATCCGCCCACTGCGCCAGCGATGAGGTCCAGTCCTGTTCCGGCGATGCATTCGCGATCGCGCCCGTGATCTCGGGCGGCAGATCCTCGGCGCGAATCTCGTTGCCGGGCGCCAGCACCGTGAAGCGGCGACAGAGATTCACCAGTTCGCGCACGTTGCCGGGCCATGAATAGGCCGACAGCTTTTCGCGCGCCTCCGGCGTCAGCGCTTTGGATTCGACGCCGAGCTCCTGTGCCGCCAGGCGCATGTAATGCTCCAGCAGGTCGGAGACATCCTCATGTCGCGCGCGCAGCGGCGGCAGCTCGATGCGGATCACGTTCAGCCGGTGGAACAGGTCCTCGCGGAACTGGCTGTTGCGCACCCGCTCTTCGAGATTCTGGTGCGTGGCCGCGATCACCCGCACATCGACGCGAATCGGCGTCTGGCCGCCGACGCGATAGAACTCGCCCTCGGCCAGCACGCGCAGCAGCCGCGTCTGCAGCGAAGTCGACATGTCGCCGATCTCATCGAGGAACAGCGAGCCGCCGTCGGCCTGCTCGAAGCGCCCGCGCCGCAGGCTGTCGGCGCCCGTGAACGCGCCTTTTTCGTGGCCGAACAGCTCCGATTCCAATAGTTCGGCCGGGATCGCCGAGGTATTGAGCGCGATGAAGGGCTTGTTGGCCCGCGGGCTGTGCTCGTGCAGCGCGCGCGCCGCGAGCTCCTTGCCGGTGCCCGACTCGCCCGTGATCAGCACGTTGACGCTCGAGCGCGACAGGCGGCCGATGGCGCGAAACACCTGCTGCATCGCCGGGGCGCGCCCCAGCAGTTCCGGAATGGTCGGCGTCGGGGCTGCGCTCTCGATACTGCGCACCCCGGCTGCGGCGGCGCGCTTGACCAGGTCCACGGCCTGGTCGATGTCGAATGGCTTGGCCAGGTACTCGAACGCACCGCCTTCATAAGCCGACACCGCGCTGCCGAGATCCGAGTACGCGGTCATGACGATGACCGGCAGCTCGGGATGCGCGTCATGGACACGGCGCAGCAGGTCCAGCCCCGAGTGCCCGGACATGCGGATATCCGTGATCAGCACGTCCGGGGTGTCGTTGCGTAGCGCGGCGAGCGCGGGCTCCGCGGCATCGAAGGCCTTGGGGACCATACCCCCGTTTTTGAGGGCGCGTTCGAGCACCCAGCGAATGGAGGTGTCGTCATCGACCAGCCAGACACGCAGCGGTTGAGCAGTCATTCAGCACCTTCCAGCGGGAGTAAGAGGGTAAAAACGGTATGGCCGGGCCGGCTCTCGAATTCGACGATGCCGTGGTGGCGCGTGACGAGATCCTGCGCGACCGCAAGCCCCAGGCCGGTCCCGGTCGAACGGCTCGTCACCAACGGATAGAAAATACTGCGCTGCAGCTCCGGCGGTACGCCGTGGCCGTTATCCTCGACCTGGATGTTGGCCACCAGGCGATGACGCACCGTGCTGATATTCATGTTGGTCAGCACGCGTGTGCGCAGCAGGATGCGCCCGGCGGCCGGATCCACCGCCTGCAGCGCGTTGCGGGCGACGTTCAGCAGTGCCTGGATGATTTCGTTGCGATCGAACAGGGCGTTGGGCAGGCTGGGGTCGTAGTCGCGTTCGATGACGATGCCCGGGGTGGCCTCACTGCGCAGCAGATGAAACACGTGCTCGCAGAGCTCGTGAATATTGACCGAGTCCTTCTTCGGCGGACTCGACGGCCCGAGCATGCGGTCGACCAGTCCGCGCAGACGGTCGGCCTCGTTGATGATGACGGTGGTGTATTCCGTGAGGCCGCCATCGCGCAGTTCGCGATCGAGCAGCTGCGCTGCGCCGCGCAGCCCGCCGAGCGGATTTTTGATCTCGTGTCCGAGCTGGCGCAGCATGAGCCGGCTGCCGTCCAGCCGCGAGAGCATCTCGCTCTCGCGCGAGATTCGCTGGCGCGTGCGCGCATCGGCCAGCTCGATCAAAAGATGCGTGCCGGTCACCTGTCCTTCGAGCGGCGTGACGGTCACGTCGACCACCACTGGCTCGCGATGGGTCTGCGTTGCGCGCGATACCAGCGCGATCTCGTGGCCGGCGTAAGGCTCATTGCGCGCGAGCGCGCGCCGCAGCAGCTGCACCAGCGATTCGGGATTTTCAAACAGCTCCGTGAGCGGATGTCCGCGGGCCTGGTTGAGACCCACGGCCAGCAGATCCTGCGCGCCGACGTTGGCGTAGACCACGCACAGCTGGGCGTCGAGCATGATGACGCCGGTCGAGAGCACGTCGAGCAGCTCGGCGGGATCAAAATGCGATAGCGGTGAGGGGCTGAGATTTTCAATGGCCATCGCGCGGACTCGCGACGGCAAGCAGCGCGACGACAAGCACGCCTGCGGCCACTCCCGGCCCCGCAGCGGGCTTTAATGCGGCTTGACGGGATTGTTCGGCGAGTTGACCGAAGGCCGCGTGACCGAGAAGGTGACCGGCGATGCGTTGCAGAGCATGGCACCGTCGGCGCTGCGCACCTGGGCGCTGATGGAATGATCGCCGCGTTCGGGTTCCGCGATCACGAAACTCTGCCCGCCATTGGACTGCAGCTGCCGGCCATCGACCTGCACCGTCAACTGATCCCCCTCGCGCAGGCCGGGAGAGACTTCCACCGTGACGCCCACCGAGTCGGGCGCGTAGAGGGCCGAATCGGGCGCGGGCGCCGTGATGGCGCAGGAGTCGTAGCCCTCGGATTTCTTGGCCGGCTGCGCGGCCGCCGCGGCACCCGGCGTCGCCGGCGCGGCCGAGGTGCCGTGATAGGTCTGCGCACCCTGCAACTGGATGACCTGCGCACCCTCGTGCGGCGTGTCGGAGTAGTGCACGACGCCCTGGGCATCGACCCAGCGATAAAGCGTGGTGGCCAGGCTCAAGCCGCTGAGCCCGAGCAGACATAACGCCACGAGGCCATGAAGAGCGATTCGCATCGCCCTCAAGCATACCGCCTCGCGGCCGGAACGCATAAAAGCGGGCGCGGGCGTCGGTGAAGCCGCTGCTGGTACCTGCTGCGTTCACCGCGCCACGCGCCGCGCCTGTCTCAAACGCTGTAGTACATGTCGAACTCAACCGGATGCGTGGTCATGCGCAGCCGCGTGACCTCCTGCATCTTGAGTCCGATATAAGCGTCGATGACATCGTCCGTGAACACCCCGCCGCGCTTGAGGAATTCGCGATCCCCATCCAGCGCTTCGAGCGCCATATCAAGCGAGTGGCAGACGGTCGGGATGTGCTTGGCCTCCTCGGGCTCCAGATCGTAGAGATCCTTGTCGGCCGGATCGCCGGGATGGATCTTGTTCTGAATGCCGTCGAGGCCGGCCATCATCATGGCCGCAAACGCGAGATAGGGATTCGCGGTCGAATCCGGGAATCGCACTTCGATGCGGCGCGCCTTCGGGCTCGACACCCACGGAATGCGAATCGATGCCGATCGATTGCGGGCGGAATACGCCAGCATCACGGGCGCTTCGAAGCCCGGCACCAGGCGCTTGTAGCTGTTGGTGGTGGCGTTGGTCAGCGCGTTGATGGCCTTCGCGTGCTTGATGATGCCGCCGATATAATAGAGACAGGTCTCCGACAGCCCCGCGTACTTGTCGCCGGCGAAGATGTTCTTGCCGTCCTTGGAAAGCGACTGGTGCACGTGCATGCCGCTGCCGTTGTCGCCTACCAGCGGCTTGGGCATGAAGGTGACACTCTTGCCGTAGCTCGCGCCGACGTTATGCAGCGCGTACTTGAGGATCTGCACCTCGTCGGCCTTCTTCACCAGCGTGTTGGCACCGACGCCGATCTCGCACTGCCCGCCCGTGGCGACTTCGTGGTGATGAACCTCGACCACCAGGCCCATTTCCTCGCAGGCCTTGCACATCGCGGCGCGGATGTCCTGGAAGGCATCCACCGGGGGCACGGGGAAGTAACCGCCCTTCAATCCCGGCCGATGGCCTTTGTTGCCCTCGTCGTAGCTGGTGTCGGAATTCCACGCGCCCTGCACCGAGTCGATTTCATAGAACGCGCTGTTTAGCGTCGCCGACCAGCGCACGCTGTCGAATATGAAGAATTCATTCTCGGGACCAAACAATGCCGTGTCGGCGATGCCGGTCGACTTCAGATAGGCCTCGGCACGCTTGCCGAGTGAGCGCGGATCGCGCTCGTAGCCTTGCATCGTGGCCGGTTCGATGATGTCGCAACGGATGTTGACCGTGGCGTCCTCGAAAAACGGATCGAGCACGGCAGTCGAGGCATCAGGCAGCAGGATCATGTCGGACTCGTTGATCCCCTTCCAACCCGCGATGGACGAGCCGTCGAACATCTTGCCGTCGACGAAGAACTCCTCCGTTATGTAGCGGGCCGGAATGCTGACGTGCTGCTCCTTGCCGCGGGTGTCGGTGAAGCGCAGATCCGCCCACTTAACCTCTTTATCCTTGATCAGGTGCAGTACATCGCTTGAACTCATATCGCCTCCTGTAATGATTTCGTTTTTAGCGGCTGAGCCCCATTAGGATGCAGCCTGCGTGCCAAGCCCCGGGATGGCTCGTTTTCAATAGAATCCAGACACTTGGGAATTCGCGCGTCCCCTGTAAACACGCGCCTGCCCTATTATAGTGCATGGTCAGGATTGGCGCCCTGCGGAAGCGCGGCACGTGCCTTGAGAATAGAGCGGCCGCGGCACTCGCTTATACTCGCGCGTCCTGCTTTCAGGCCCTCGAATCTGATGAAAAGTCCGAAGATCGGCAGCAAGCCCGCGACATTTCAGGAGCTACTTTTCGCACTGCAGCATTTCTGGGCAGCGCGCGGCTGCGTGATCCTGCAGCCCTACGACATGGAGGTCGGGGCCGGTACTTTTCACTCGGCAACCTTCCTGCGGTCGATCGGGCCTGAGCCGTGGAGTGCGGCGTATGTACAGCCTTCGCGTCGGCCCACCGACGGCCGCTACGGCGCCAATCCGTTCCGCCTGCAGCACTACTACCAGTTCCAGGTCGTCATCAAACCCTCGCCGCCGGATCTGCAGGAGCTCTACCTCGATAGCCTGCGCGCGGTCGGGTTCGATCCGCGCGTGCATGACGTGCGCTTCGTCGAAGACAACTGGGAGTCGCCGACGCTCGGCGCCTGGGGGCTTGGCTGGGAGGTCTGGCTCAACGGCATGGAGATCACGCAGTTCACCTACTTCCAGCAGGTCGGCGGACTGGACTGCCGCCCCGTCACCGGCGAACTCACCTACGGCATCGAACGGCTGGCCATGTACCTGCAGGGTGTCGAGAGCATCTTCGACATCACCTGGACCGATGGGCCGCGGGGACGCGTGAGCTACGGCGATGTGTTTCATCAGAATGAAGTCGAGCAGTCGCGCTACAACTTCGAACTCGCCGATACGGCCGTGCTGCTGCGCCGCTTCGATGAGCACGAGGCCGCCTGCACTGCACTGCTCGCCGTACCGCTGCCATTGCCGGCGTACGAGCAGGTGCTCAAGGCCTCGCACACTTTCAACCTGCTCGATGCGCGCGGCGCACTGTCAGTCACCGAGCGGGCGCGCTTCATCCTGCGTGTGCGCACGCTGGCACGCGGCGTGGCGCAGGCCTACTACGCGAGCCGCGAAGCACTCGGCTTTCCGATGCTCAAGTCCCAGGTCGCGCAACCGGTCAGCGCATGAGTTCGCCGCCGCCATCGCAACCGCCGCGCACGGCCGAGCGCCGCGACTTTCTGGTCGAGCTCGGCACCGAAGAGCTGCCGCCCAAGGCATTGCATACGCTCGAGCAGGCGTTTGCCGATGGGCTGGCCACACGGCTGCGCGATCTCGGGCTCAAATCCGGCGCCATCGAATCGTTTGCGACGCCGCGGCGGCTCGCGGTGCTGGTGCGCCGCCTGAGCCTGCACCAGGGCGATCAGCAGATCACGCGGCGCGGGCCGCCGCGCAAGGTGGCTTTCGATGCCGCAGGCGCACCCACGCGCGCGGCGCTCGCTTTCGCGAACAGTTGCGGCGTAGCCTGGGAAGCGCTCTCGAGCGAGCACGATGCGAACGGCACCGAGTACCTGCATTATTCGGGAATCAAAAAAGGTGCCGCTGCCATGGAGCTGCTGCCAGGCCTGGTGCAGGCGGCACTCGATGCGCTGCCGATTCCGCGGCGCATGCGCTGGGGCGCGCTCGAGGTGCAGTTCGTGCGGCCGGTCCACTGGGTGGTCATGCTGCTGGGCAATGAAGTCGTGCCCGGCGCCCTGCTCGGCATCAACGCGGGCCGCGTTAGTTACGGCCATCGCTTCATGGCGCCGGCGCCGATCCGGATTCATTCTCCGGCCACCTATGCCGCCACGCTCGAGCGCCGCGGCAAGGTACTGGCGGTATTCGCGGGGCGGCGGGCGGAAATACGCCGCCAGGTGGAGGCGCTGGCCACATCGTTGGCTGGTCGCGCCATCATCTCCGACGAACTGCTTGATGAGGTCACGGCGCTGGTGGAATGGCCGGTGGCGCTTGCGGGTCAGTTCGATGCCCGCTACCTGTCACTGCCGCGCGAAGTGTTGATCTCGACGCTGCAGGATCATCAGCGCTATTTTGCGCTCGAGCGCGCCGATGGCGCGTTGATGCCAGGTTTCATCACGGTCAGCAACATCGACAGTCCCATGCCCGAGCTCGTGCGTGCCGGCAACGAGCGCGTCGTGCGCCCGCGGCTCGCGGATGCGGAGTTCTTCTGGGAGCAGGATCGGCGCCAGCCGCTCGAAGCGCGGCTCGCGGGCCTCGCCAACGTCACCTTTCAGGTGCAGCTCGGCTCGCAGGCCAGCCGCACGCAGCGCATGACGGCCATCGCGCGATCGATCGCCGCGAGCATTGGCGCCGAGGTCGATACAACCGCCCGTGCCGCGACCCTGGCCAAGTGCGATCTGCTCGACGGCGATGGTCGGGGAGTTCCCCGAACTGCAGGGAGTCATGGGCCGCTACTACGCGCTGGCCGATGGCGAGCCGGCGGCTGTCGCGCAGGCGATCGGCGAGCAGTACCTGCCGCGCGGCGCGGGCGATGCGCTGCCCGCCTCGGACATCGGCGATGCCGTGGCGCTGGCCGAGAAGATCGATACGCTGGCGGGCATTTTTGCGACCGGCCAGAAGCCCAGCGGCACACGTGATCCATTCGGCCTGCGGCGCGCGGCCATCGGCGTGCTGCGCATCGTGCTCGAACACCGGCTCGAGCTGGATCTGCTCGCGCTCATCGGTGAGGCCGTGCGCCTGCAGCCAATGCCCGACATTGGTACGCGTGCAGCCGCACTGGTCGCGGAAGTCTACGACTTTGTGTTCGAGCGGCTGCGCGCGCAGTACCTCGAGCGCGAAGCCGGCATCAGCACCGAGATGTTCGACGCCGTGCTCGCGAACCGACCGGCATCGTTGCTGGATTTCGATGCGCGGCTGCGCGCGCTGCTCGCCTTCACCGCCACGCCGGCCGGCGCCAGCCTGGCGGCAGCCAACAAGCGCATCGCCAATATCCTCAAGAAATCGAAGCTCGCCGAGACCGGGAGCGCGATGGCCGTATCGGGCTCGCTGCTGCGCGAGCCGGCCGAGCAGGCGTTGCAGCGCGATCTCGATGCGCTGCGTGCGCCAGTCGAGGCGGCCATGCATGCGCGGCGCTACTCCGAGGCACTGGACCGGCTGGCGGTATTGCGTGCCCCCGTGGATCAGTTCTTCGACAGCGTGCTGGTCAATGACCCCGATGAAGCATTGCGCAACAACCGCCTGGCACTGCTGGCGCAGGTGCGCCTGCTGTTCGCCGGCATCGCCGATCTGTCGCGGCTGCCGGGCTGAGGCGAACGAAGGCACTCATGAACGGCGCCGACCCCGATGCCGCGCAGGATGCCGCCCCCGCCGTCGGACCGCTGCAGGCGGTGGGCTCGCTGTGCTTCACGACCTTCTTTCTGCTGTGGACATTCGTCTACGGCATTTTCTTTTCCATCGTCTGCCTGTTTCTGCCGTTCCGCGGGCGCTTTGAGCTCGCGCGCGTCTGGGCGCGCGTCATTCTCACGGTGCTGCGCTGGACCTGCCGGCTCGACTACCGCGTCGAAGGACGCGAAAACCTGCCGGCCGGCAATCACATCGCGCTCATCAAACATTCCTCGAGCTGGGAGACCGTGGCGCAGGCCCTGCTGCTGCCGCCGCATGTCTGGGTGCTCAAGCGGGAATTGACCTGGATCCCGTTCGTCGGCTGGGGCATCAAGCTGCTGCGAGCGATCGCGATTGATCGCGGCAGCGGCGCCGCAGCGGTGCGCGGCGTGCTCGAGCAGGGCAAGGCGCGGCTGGCCGAAGGCGAATGGATCGTCATCTTCCCCGAAGGCACGCGCATGCCGTTCGGCGAGACACGCAAGTACGGCATCAGCGGTGCGCTGCTGGCATCGGAGACCGGCTGCATGGTGGTGCCGATCGGGCACAACGCCGGCTACTACTGGCCGCGGCGCGGACTCATCAAGCGGCCGGGCACCATTCGCGTGGTCATCGGACCCCCCATCGCCGGCGCCGGCCGCAATCCGCGCGATATCAATGCCGAGGCGCAGGCCTGGATCGAAGCGCACTCCGTGCGTTAGCCAGTGCGGTAGCGCGAGCGTTAGCTCTCGCTGCTAGAGGAAGACGCCGCCCGAGGCTTCGATGCGCTGCCCGTTGATCCAGCCATTTTCGGCGGCTAGCAGCGAAGCAACTACCCCGCCGATGTCATCGGGCAGGCCGACGCGGCCGAGCGCGGTCTGCGAGGCAATCCCCGCATTGACCTGCTGGTTGTCGCGCACCATGCCGCCGCCGAAGTCGGTTTCGATGGCACCGGGAGCGAGCGTGTTGACGGTGATCCGGCGGGGCCCGAGCTCCTTGGCCATATAGCGCGTGAGCACTTCGATGCCGCCCTTCATGGCGGCGTAGGCCGCAAACCCCGGAAACGAAAAGCGCGTCAGGCCGGAGGACAGATTGATGATGCGGCCGCCGTCCGCCATGAGCGGCACCAGCTTCTGCGTCAGAAAGAATGTGCTCTTGAGATGAATGTTCACCATCTCGTCGAACTGCGCTTCGGTGGTCTCCAGGAAGCTCGCGTGCACTCCAGTGCCCGCGTTGTTGACGAGGAAATTAAATCGCTCGCGTTGCCAGGTTTTCGCCAGGGTCTGGCCCACCTGCGTCGCGAACGCCGCAAAATTCCCGCTGGCCGAGACGTCGAGCGGCAGTGCCACGGCGCGCCGGCCGGCGGCGGTAACCTGCGAGACCACGCTATCCGCCTCGGCGCGATTGCTGCGATAGGTCAGCAGCACATCGACACCATGGGCGGCCAGCTTCAGGACGGCGTTTCGGCCCAGGCCGCGGCTGCCGCCCGTGACCACTGCGATCGGTGTGTCTGTCGTCATGGGGGTCTCCTGTGAGGGGGGCCGATTCTGCCACACTGGTGCATCGGGGCTTTCGAGGTCGAAAACATGAAACCCAGTCTTCCGGTGCTGCTCAGCGTCAACGGCGGCTATGTCGACACAGCCGGGTACCTGGCCCTGCAGGGCCTGTTCACCTCGCATGTCACCGGCAACTTCGTCACGCTGGGGGCCGCACTCGTGCTCGGCACCAGCGGCGTGCTTGCCAAGCTGCTGGCGCTGCCGATGTTCTGCATCGTCGTGTTTGCGACGCGCCTCGCCAGCTTGCTGGTGCCGTCGCGGCACGGCTCGACGATGCGGCTGCTGCTCGTTTGCAAACTGTTGCTGCTGATCGCGGGTGCATCGCTTGCGATCCATCTCGGCCCTTTTCAAAGCGGCGACGGCTGGCCGGCCATCGTGACCGGCATGACGCTGGTCGCCGCCATGGCGATCCAGAACGCCATCCATCGCATCCACATGGCAGCGACTTCGCCTACGACCATCATGACCGGCAACACCACGCAGGTGATGATCGATCTGGCGGACCTGTTGCGACCCCAATCACCTGAAGCCAGCGCCACCGTTCGCGCGCGCCTGCGACGACTCTCAGCCAGCGTCGCGGCTTTTGCCGTTGGCTGCTCGACGGCAGCGCTGCTGTTTGCCCTGCGCGGGGTCTGGTGCTTCCTGGTGCCGCCGGTGCTGGGGCTCTGTACGCTGCTGATGAGCAAATCTCAGGAGAAGTCACCATGAAAGTCGGATTCATCGGGTTGGGAAACATGGGCTCGGCCATGGCGAGCAATCTCATCAAGGCGGGCCACGAGGTAACGGTCTACAACCGCAGCGCGGCCAAGGCGGAGCCGCTGGTCAAGCTGGGGGCGCGCAAGGCCGCCAGCGTCGCCGAGGCCTGCGGCGGCGAGGCCGTCATTACCATGCTGGCGAATGATGATGCCGTCAGCGACACGGCCTGGGGCAATGACCGGTTGCTGGAGACTTTGCCGAAGGGTGCGATTCATGTCTCGATGAGCACGATCAGTGTCGCGTTGTCGAAGCGCCTGGCGGATGCGCATGCAAAGGCCGGGCAGCGCTACCTGGCGGCGCCCGTGTTTGGTCGCCCCGAGGCCGCGGCCGCTGCCAAACTGTTCATCGTGCCGGCGGGAGATCCCAAAACCATCGCTGCCTGCCAGCCGCTGTTCGATGCCATGGGTCAGAAGACCGTGCCGATGGGCGAGGAGCCCTCGGCAGCCAACCTGATCAAGCTCAGCGGCAATTTCCTCATTGCCGCCATGATCGAGTCGCTGGGTGAAGCCATCGCGCTCGTCGGCAAGGCCGGCATTGATCGCAAGGCTTACGTGGAACTGCTGACGTCAACGATGTTCCCCGCGCCGGCGTACAGGATCTACGGCAACCTCATCGCGGAGAATCGGTTCGAACCTGCGGCCTTCGCGGCCCCGCTCGGCCACAAGGACATTCGCCTCGCCATGACGGCGGCAGCGGAGCTGCACGTGCCGATGCCGATTGCCAGTCTGCTCAACGATCGTTTCCTGCGGCTGCTGGCCAACGGTGGCGAGAAACTGGACTGGGCGGCGGTGGGCGGACTCGCGACCGCCGATGCGGGCGGCCATGTGCCAACCGATTCGTGAGTGCCTGCCAGCTGGTGATCTTCGACTGCGACGGAGTATTGGTCGACAGCGAGGTCATCACCAATCGCGTCTTCGCTGAAATGCTCGGCGAACTCGGCATGCACTTCACGCTGCCGGAGATGTTCGAGCGCTTCGTCGGCCGCTCAATGACGCAGTGCTGTGAATTGATTGCGCAATTACTGCACCGGCCGGTGCCGGCGACATTCGTCGAGCAGTTTCATCGTCGCGCTTCGGCCGCCTTGAGCGCGGAGCTCAAGGCCGTTGCCGGCATCGAGGCCACGCTCGATGTGCTCGACGCGCATCGCGTGCCCTACTGCGTGGCATCCAACGGCACACGCGAAAAGATGCGGCTGACGCTGGGGCACACGGGGCTGCTGCCCCGTTTCGAGGGTAAGCGCTTCAGTGTTGAGGAAGTGGCGCAGGGCAAACCCGCGCCGGATCTGTTCCTGTTGGCGGCGCGTGCATTTGACGTCGTGCCTGCCCGCTGCTGCGTCATCGAGGACACGCCCACCGGTGTCACGGCCGGGGTCGCCGCCGGCATGCGGGTCTACGGCTACTGTGCGCTGATGCCGGCGCAGCGCATGACCGCGGCAGGCGCCCATCGCACCTTCACTTCCATGAGTGAGTTGCCGGCGTTGGTCCTGGACTTTTCCGAGAACTATTCCTGACGACGCAGTTTGGCCACGTCGGCGGCGCTCAGGTCCGATCCCTTGGCACCGAATCGCGCGGTCACGTAGTTAGCGACGCTGGCAACTTCCTGGTCTGAATAAGTGCTGCCGAAGGCCGGCATGTTGCTCGGATCGCCCGCGACATGTCGCGGACCGCCGTGGATGATGATCTGCGCCACGTTGGTGGCCGTTGGATCGTTGACCCCGCGTGTGCCGGTCAGCGAGGCGACAGCTTGTGGCGTATTGGCCCCGCTCCAGCCATGGCAGCCGGCGCAGGCGCCCGCATAGACATCCTTGCCGTGCGGGTTGACGCTGGCGGTGCGCTGATCGGCGGGCGTTGCGGGCGCGGCGTCGGTTCGAGCTGCCGGCAGATCCGAGGTGCTGACTGCGCCGACCGAGCGCACATAGGCGACCAGGGCCGTGATGTCCTCCGGCGCCAGGTATTTGAGACTGTCCTCGACTGCCTCGCCCATCGGCCCTGCGGCCGTGCCGCGCCCGTCGGCATGCCCCATGGACAGATAGTGCGCGAGATCCGCATCGCTCCAGTCGCCCACGCCGCTGGCGTGATCAGGGGTGATGTTGTACGCGCGCCAGCCGGCCTGCACCGCACCGGCGAATTTGCTGCGGTTGTTCAGCGCAAATGCCAGATTGCGCGGCGTGTGGCACTCACCACAATGGCCCATCGCCTCGGCGAGATAGGCGCCGCGGTTCCATTGCGGGTCACGTTCCGTGTTGGCCTGGTAGCGTTTGTCGGGGTTGAAGAACGCTGACCACAGGCTCATGAGCGCGCGCTGATTGAAGGGAAAGACGAGCGTGTTTGTGGGCGCCGGGGCACTCACGGGCGGTAACGAGAACAGATACGCCTTGATCGCGAGCGCGTCCGCATCCGACATATAGGTGTAGCTGGCATAAGGCATGGCCGGGTAGAGCTTGGTGTTACCGCGGCCGATGCCCTTATGCACGGCATCGAGAAAATTGGCATCCGTGTAGGCGCCGATGCCGGTGGCCTGATCGGGCGTGATGTTAGTGGAATAAAGCGTGCCGAACGGCAGCACGAAGGCGCGGCCGCCCGTGAACGCTGCGCCGCCCTCGGCCGTATGGCAGGCTTCGCAATCGGCCGCGCGCGTGAGGTATTGGCCCCGTTCGATGAGGCTGGCCGATTTGAGCGAGGCCGGAACACCGGTGGGATCGGCACCGTGATAGGCGCTGAGGTCCACGAGTTTACCGCGCGCGAAATCGGTCGGTCCCGGACCGAAGACCTCGTACGCGGCGAGGGCGGCGCCCGCGATGATCACGACTCCGAGCGCCCAGAAAATACGATGTCTCGTCTGCGTGTTCATGTCGCCTCCGTCTTCGGGAATGGCAGCATATGGATGCGCTTACCCGTGGCCGCGAAGATCGCATTGGCGACGGCCGGCCCCAGCGGTGCAACGCCAGGCTCTCCGACGCCGGTGGGCGCCTCGGTCGATGGCACGATATGCACCTCGACCTTCGGCATCTCGTTCATGCGCAATACGCGATAGCTGTTGAAATTGTCCTGCTCGACGTGACCATCCTTGAGTGTGATGGCGCCGTAGAGCACCGCACCCAGGCCGAAGCCGATGCCACCCTCCATCTGCGCCGTGATGACATCCGGATTGATGGGCGTGCCGCAATCGACGGCGCACACCACGCGGTCGACATGCACCAGCCCCGAATCATCGACGGTGACTTCCGCGACCTGGGCAACATAGGTCTTGAACGCCTCGGCGACGGCGATGCCGCGACCCTTGCCCTTAGCCAGGGGTCCGCTGGTCCAACCGGCCTTTTCTGCGGCCAGCTCCAGCACTGCCTTCATGCGCGGCTCCTTGGCAAGCAGCTTGCGCCTGAATTCATAGGGATCCGTACCCGCAGCGTGCGCGACTTCATCGATGAAGGCCTCGACTGCAAAGGAGGTGTGCGAACTGCCGACCACGCGCCACCAGAGCACTGGCACGCCTGTCTTGGTGGTTGCCAGTTCCACATCGATGTTTGGAATCTCATAGGCGATCGTCGCGGCACCTTCGACCGAGGTGGCATCGATACCATCCTTGATCATCGCGGACATCGGGGTGCCGGTGAGGATGGACTGGCCGACGATGACGTTCCGCCAGGCGATGAGCTCGTTGTTGGCATTCAGCCCGGCTTCGAGCTTATGGAAGTACATCGGCCGGTAAAGGCCGCCTTGAATATCGTCTTCGCGAGTCCACTGCAGCTTGATGGGCGTACCGTCGGCGCCGAAGGCCTTGGCCACCGACACGGCTTCGACGATGTAGTCCGAACCGGGGTTCGCGCGACGGCCGAAACTCCCGCCCGCATACAGCGTGTGGATGCTTACCTGCTGTGGATTCAGACCCGCGGTGCGCGCGGCGTTGGCTTGGTCCACGGTTTGAAACTGATCACCGGCCCAGATCTCGCAGCTGCTGGCCGTCAACTTCACGACCGCATCGAGCGGCTCCATGGGGGCATGCGCCAGGAAGGGAAATTCGTAGCTGGCTGAAATCCTGCGAGCGGCGCCGGCCAGCGCCTGCACCGCATCGCCGTCTTTGCGCGCGCTGGCCGCGGGCTTCTCGGCCAACTCACGGTACTCGGCCATGATGGCCTCGGAACTGCGAGTTTCGGCAACGCTCTCGTCCCATTCGACTTTGAGCGCTTCACGACCTTGCTTGGCGGCCCAGAATCCCCTGGCAATGACTGCGACGCCGCTGGGAACCTCGACAACTTTGATGACGCCGGGGATCGCCTGCGCGGCGGCGGCATCGAAGGAGCTCACCTTGGCGCCAAAGCGCGGTGGGCGCCTGATGAGTGCGACGAGCATGCCCGGCAGGCTGAAATCCAGTGTGAACTGCGCGGTGCCGTCGCACTTGGCAGGTACATCGACGCGCGGCGACTGCGGGCGTCCGATGAGCTTGAAATTCTTCGCGTCCTTGAGCGCCACTTTGTCGGGCACCGGCAGATTCGCGGCGCGAGCGACGAGTGATCCGTAGGTCGCCTGGGTCTTGCCGTCCGGATGATAAACGACGCTATCGCGCGCGGTGAGCTGCTCGACGGGCACGTGCCACTGTGCGGATGCGGCGGACAACAGCATGGCGCGCGCCCGGGCGCCCGCCTCGCGTAGCTGCATCCAGGAGTTGGCCATGGCCGAACTGCCGCCGGTGCCCTGCATGGTGCCAAAAGCCAGGTTGGCGTAGCGCTTGGCATCGGCCGGTGCGCTTTCCACGCGCACCTGCGACCAATCGGCGTCGAGCTCATCGGACAGCACCGTAGCGATGCCCGTATAGGAGCCCTGTCCCATTTCCAGATGCTTGGCGATGACCGTCACGCTGTTGTCGCTGCCGATACGCACAAAGGCGTTGGGTGCGAATGCGGACGCCTTAGCCGGCGCGGCCATCGCTCGGCGCGAGGGGCCCGCCCATTCGAAACCAATCGTGAGCGCGATCGCCGTGGTCGAGCCGGCGGCTTTGAGAAATGCGCGCCGTGTCGAGCGGGTGGCGGCATCGATAGGATCGGTAACGGGATTCGGCGAGCTCATGTTTTGATCGCCTGCGCCGCATCATGAATCGCCGCGCGAATGCGGCCATAGGTCGCACAACGGCAGATGTTGCCGCTCATCGCGCCATCGATGTCGGCGTCGGTCGGCTCGGCATTGGTCTCCAGCAGCGCGGTCGCGGACATGATCTGTCCCGACTGGCAGTAGCCGCACTGCGGCACCTGCAGTTTGATCCAAGCGGCCTGCACGGCCTTGCCGGGCGCACTCTGCAGGCCTTCGATGGTCGTAACGTGCTTGTCCGCAACGGAGGCAATCGGCGTCACGCAGGAACGGATGGCACGGCCATCGAGCTGTACCGTGCAGGCGCCGCAAAGCGCCATACCGCAACCGAACTTGGTGCCGGTCAGCCCAGCGGACTCCCGCAACGCCCAGAGCAGCGGCATCGTCGGGTCGACATCGAGTGTGGTGGGCTTGCCATTAAGGACGAACGTCGTCGGCATCGGGGCTCCCGTTGGCTTGAGCCCAATATTACCCCGGACGGGCGCGCATGCGTGTCAGCGCATGCGCCACGATTTCCCGGTCACTCCGCCGTTTTGACGATCTTGGCCATATTGATGATCTTGGACTGGGTGAACTCCTCGAGTCCTTCCTGTCCCATCTCGGTACCGAAGCCGGATTGCTTGGCGCCGCCGAAGGGAATGTCGGGCGGCAGATCGAGATGCTTGTTGATCCAGATGGTGCCCGAGGCGATTTGCCTGGCGACGCCGGTGGCGCGCTCGAGGTCGCGACCCCAGACAGTGCCTCCCAAACCATAGTCCGTGCCGTTGGCACGCGCGATGGCATCGTCGAGGCTGGAGTAACTGAGCACCGGCAGCACCGGACCGAACTGTTCCTCGCGCACCAGCCGCGCATCATCCGGAATATCGCGCACGATCGTCGGAGGGATAAAATAGCCTTCCCGATCAAGCGCCTTGCCGCCGGCAATGACTTTGCCGTGCGCATGCGCATCGTCCAGGAACCCCTGGACCTTCTCGAACTGCTGTTTGTTCTGGATGGGCCCGAACTGAGTGGCGGCATCCAGTCCATCGCCGACTACCGCCGCGCTCGCAAGCTTTGCCAGCTCGGTGCACATCTGCTCGTAGAGCGCATCGGGGACGTAGACGCGCTTGATCGCCAGGCACACCTGCCCGGAATTGAACATGGCGCCCTGGAAGATCTTCGCGGCGACCTCAGGCACGTCGACGTCATCGAGCACGATGGCGGCATCGTTTCCGCCCAGCTCCAGCGTCAGCCGCTTGAGCGTACTGGCCACGCTCGCCATGACCTTGCGACCGGTGGCGGTCGAGCCCGTGAAGGCGACCTTTGCCACGTCCGGATGCTGCGTCAGGTAACCGCCAAGATCGTTCTGATCGACGATGACGTTGAGCACACCCGCGGGCAGGAACTCGGCGGCAAGTTCTCCGAATAGCAGGGTCGTCAGCGGTGTGGTGGGCGCCGGTTTTGCGACCAGCGTGTTGCCCGCCAGCAGCGCGGGTGCCACTTTGATCATCAGCAGAATCAGCGGGAAGTTCCACGGCGTGATGGCCGCCACGACGCCGAGCGGCGCGTGGTACTGCACGATGCGCTCGGAATCGGTCTCGCGCAGGATCTTGGTGGGCAGATCCATGGCGGCGAAAGCACGAATCATCGCCACCGAGCCGCCGATTTCGTAGGCCGCAAATGCCAGCGGCTTGCCCTGCTCCTGCGTCAGCAGCCGCGCGAACTGCGGGGTTCGCGCCTCGAGCGCGGCGGCAATCTGCAGCAGCGCCTGCCGGCGCGTTTCGATCGGGGTCGCCGCCCATGCCGGGAACGCCTGCTTGGCGGCCGCGACGGCTGCATCCACCTGCGCCTGATCGGCGCGCGCGCATTGCGTGAGCAGCTTGCCGGTGGCGGGGTTGATCACATCCAGCGTGCTCGCGCCTGGTGTGCGCTTGCCATTGATCAGCAGCTGGTAGTCGGGTGACTCGGCCGGCACGAATTTCGGATTTGCGCTCATGGGGACCCCTTCTCCTGAATCGGTAGCGGCAGGGCGGCATGGACTGTCGGCCGGCCGGGGGCGCCATTCTAACGATGCGTCGACGCCGGATATCGACCCAGCGTGAAACGATAGTTCGCTGCGGTGCAGCGACAAATGGGCTGTCGTCTGCCCCGTAAGTCCATGAAAAAGCTACGTTTATTTGGCCGACGTCGCAGGCCTGCCGGGGCGGCGGCTCGATTACAGGCCGGCCTGATGATAATTAGTTGCCTAGGCAACTATTAATCGTTTTGGATCGCCCGCTGCGCCCGAACCTGCGCTCATTCGGGCGGGCCGATTCAACTTCGTGATTAGACTAGCCGCTGCGGTCGTCGCATCAGATTTGGATCCCTGTCTCATGCAATACCCGGATTACGCCTCGAAGTCGGCGGCGCTGTACGAGCGAGCCAAGCAATACCTGCCGGGCGGCAATACCCGCATCACCATCTATCTGAAGCCGTACCAGATTTATGCCGCGCGCGGCAGCGGCTGCCGCATATGGGATGTGGACGGCAACGAACGAATCGACTGCATCAACAATTTCACGGCCGGCATCCATGGCTATGCGCACCCTGAATTGGTACGCGCAGCGAAGCGGCAGCTCGAGTTGGGCTCCGCGTTCGGGATGCAGACTGAGTCCGAGATCGATCTGGCGCAGCTGCTTTCCGAGCGCGTCTCATCGGTTGATCAGTCACGTTTTGCCAACTCGGGCACCGAGGCCGTCATGACGGCCATCAAGGCAGCGCGCGCTTATACCGGACGTTACAAGATTGCGAAATGCGAAGGCGCCTACCACGGGACTTACGATTACGCCGAGGTGAGCCTGGACTCACCGGTTCGCGAGGGAAAACAGGAATGGCCCGAATCGGTACCGTATGCCGTGGGAACGCCACGGGGCGTTACGGATGACGTGGTCACCCTACCTTTTAACGACATCGACACCAGCGTGTCGATCCTGCGGGCGCACGCGGCTGATCTCGCCGCCATTCTGATCGACCCGATGCCGAATCGCGTGGGACTGGTACCGGCGGATCGAGACTATCTGCAGGCATTGCGGCACGTGGCAAGCGAGATAGGAGCGCTGTTGATCTTCGATGAGGTCATCACGTTTCGACTCGGTTTCAACGGCGCCCAAAAAATATGGGGCGTCGATGCCGACATCACCACCTTTGGAAAGATCATTGGAGGAGGATTTCCGGTCGGCGCCGTAGGCGGGAGCCGCGATATCATGGCTGTGTTCGATCCGACGAGCGGGAAGCCGCCCGTGCCGCATGGCGGGACCTTCTCGGCGAATCCAATGACAATGGTCGCCGGCCTCAAAACAATGCAGCTGCTGGACCCGGCCGCTTTCGAGAAGCTCGACAGCCTGGGCTCGCGTATCCGCGCAGGATTCGACGAAGCATTTTTGCGGGCGCGCATCGACGGGCGCACGACTGGGATGGGCTCGCTGCTGAAGATTCACTTCACGACGCGAGCTATACGTGACTATCAGACCGCAACTCCCTCGCCGGCCGCCACGCTGCGCATGAACCGGCTGATGACGGGGCTGCTGAATGAGGGGGTGCTGATCGCACCCAACGGACTGCTCGCGCTTTCGACGCCCATGAGCGATGCAGACATCGACGAAGTGATCCGGGCATTTGAACGGGCTTTGTCAACAGTGGACCATTGAAGGTGTTTTGCAGCAGGCTGCTCAATTGACGAACGACGAGGACAACATGACTATCAAGACTGCCTCTGACTGGCGCCGCGATGCGGCTCAACTGAATTTTCGACGACAGGCGTTTATCGATGGCAAAACAGTCAATGCGTTGTCCGGATTGACCTTCCCGGCCCTCAACCCTGCCAATGGCGCGACCCTGGTAAATGTGGCGGCTTGTGATCGGGCCGATGTCGACGTGGCGGTGAAGTCCGCTCGCGCTGCCTTTGATAGGGGCCTCTGGTCCGGTATGTCTGCTGGCGCCAGAAAGAAAGTATTGCTGCGATTTGCGGAACTGATGATGACTCACGCCGACGAGCTGGCACTGCTGGAATCGCTGAACATGGGAAAGCCGATCGCCGACAGTCGAAATATCGACGTGCCCTTGTCGGCGAACTGCATAGCGTGGAATGCAGAGGCCATCGACAAGCTGTATGGTGAGATCGCGCCCACCGAAGCCAACGCGCTTGCGCTGATCACGCGCGAGCCACTCGGTGTGATCGCGGCCGTAGTTCCCTGGAACTTTCCGCTGCTGATGGCTTGCTGGAAGCTCGGCCCGGCCTTGGCCGCGGGCAATTCCGTGATTCTAAAACCGGCGGAGCAATCGCCCCTGTCGGCTTTGCGCCTGGCTGAGTTGGCCACCGAAGCAGGGCTGCCGGACGGCGTGCTGAACGTGCTGCCTGGATTGGGAGAGACAGCCGGCCAATCGCTCGGACTCCACATGGATGTCGATGCGCTGGCGTTTACCGGATCCACGGAGGTCGGCAAACTTTTCATGGGCTATTCGGGTAGGTCGAATATGAAGCGTGTCTCGCTCGAGTGTGGAGGCAAGACGCCGCACATCATTTTGCGTGATTGCCCGAACCTCGACGCGGCCGCCCAGGCCGTGGCCAGCGGCATCTTCTTTAATCAAGGGGAGGTCTGCAACGCGGGCTCCCGCTTACTGGTAGAGGAGCCGATCAGGGAGGCGCTGCTGGAGAAGGTCATTGCGATCAGCGCAGGTTACATGCCCGGCGATCCGCTCGATCCCGCAACCACCATGGGCGCAATCGTCAGTAAGCCGCAGATGGACCGGGTACTTGAATATATCGATTCAGGGAAGAGTGAAGGAGCCGCGCTCGTCCGAGGCGGCAATCGCGTGCGCATGGAATCGGGCGGCTACTTCGTCGAACCGACAGTATTTGACCGCGTCAGAAATGACATGAAGATAGCGCGCGAAGAAATATTTGGGCCGGTCCTATCAGTGGTGAGCTGTGCTTCGGCCGAGGAAGCCGTAAAGGTCGCAAATGACACCATCTACGGTCTGGCGGCGGCGATCTGGACCTCCAATATCGACACCGCCCTGTCCGCTTCACGTCGACTGCGGGCAGGCTCTGTATGGGTCAATTGCTTTGACGAAGGAAACATCACGGTTCCGTTCGGCGGGTTCAAGCAATCCGGCTTCGGTCGCGATAAGTCGATTCATGCAATTGAAAAATATTCCGATCTTAAGACGACCTGGATCAGGATCAATGCCCCGCCGGCGGCGGCACGCGTGCTCGGATAAATGCGCATTTCCTTGCGCCTGTGAAACGATGCACACTTTGCCCCGATGGGGGCTGGTAGGGTCCCGCCAATGATGCCGCAGCGGCTATGAACTTAGGAATGAATATGGATCGCGCTAAATTCAGCCTCGCCCTGGTTGCACTCCTGGGGATTGGATCGCTCGCGGCGTGCGTCACCACGCCGGTAGCGCCGCCGCATCACCCTGCCTATCTGCACGCGCTTTCCGATCTAAGAGCTGCGCGTTGGCTCATTGAGCATCGCCCCGGAGACTGGACCCAAAGCGCTGATGAGCAGGAGGCCGTGCGTCAGATAGATGCCAGCATCGGCGAGATCAAGCAGGCGGCCCTCAACGACGGCAAGAATCTGGCTGATCATCCCCCGGTAGACGAACGACCTGATCATCGGGGCCGGATCCACGAGGCAGTGGATTACCTGAAGAAGGCGCGCGCCGACGTTGCGGGCGAAGAGGACAACGGTTTCGCGAACGGCTTGCGGGGTCGTGCAATCGGCCACATTGATGCCGCTATTCAAGCAGCCCGTCGGGTGTTTGTAGACTAACGGCTACTACACGTCGAGGTTGGCCACTTCCAGCGCGTTCTTTTCGATGAACTCGCGCCGCGGCTCGACCTGATCGCCCATGAGCGTCGTGAAAATCTCATCGGAGGCCACCGCATCCTCGATACGCACCTGCAGCAGCCGGCGCGACTTCGGATCGATGGTGGTTTCCCAGAGCTGCTCCGGGTTCATCTCACCCAGTCCCTTGTAGCGCTGGATGGACTGGCCTTTGCGTGCCTGGTCAAACAGCCACGCCATCGCCTGTTTGAAAGTACTGATGTCCTCGCGCTCGTTGCCGCGTGCGATATAGGCACCCTCGCCAATCAGTCCGTCCAGAATACGGGCCAACTCGGCGATGCGCTGATATTCGGCAGACTCGAAGAATTCCCGATGCAGCAGTTTTTCGGTGACCCGTCCGTGCTCGGTCTTGCGCACGACGATGCGCGGGGAATGACCGTCTGAGCCCGAGCGTTGCTCGACATGGAAGCGTGGCCGGCCATCGGTGCGCGCGTTGAGCTGAGTTTCAAGGGTGCGGATCCAGGCGCGCATGAATTCCGGCTGATCCAGATCGCTGGAACGCACGGCGGGCACATAGATCAGCTGCTCGAGCAGCCGCTCGTCATAACGCCGCGCCCAGCGCCGCATGATGGCCTGCACTTCCATGTAATGACGCGCCAGCATCTCCAGCGCTGATCCAGTCATAGGCGTGGCCTGCGCATTGACGTGCAGCACTGCGTTCTCGATGGCGCTGTTGAGCAACATCGCGTTGAGTTCGTCGTCGTCCTTGACGTAGGTTTCCTGTTTGCCGCGTTTGACCTTGTACAGGGGCGGCTGCGCTATATAGATGTGACCACGCTCGATCAGCAGTGGGATCTGGCGATAGAAAAAGGTCAGCAGCAGTGTGCGGATGTGACTGCCGTCAACATCAGCATCTGTCATGATGATCACACGGTGATAGCGCAGCTTATTGATGTCGAATTCTTCCCGACCGATGCCGCAGCCGAGCGCGGTGATCAGCGTGCCGACCTCAACCGATGACAGCATCTTGTCGAAGCGCGCCTTCTCGACGTTGAGGATCTTGCCTTTGAGCGGCAGGATGGCCTGGGTGCGTCGATCGCGGCCCTGCTTGGCGGAGCCGCCGGCCGAGTCGCCCTCGACGATGAAGATTTCCGACAGCGCGGGATCCTTTTCCTGGCAATCGGCGAGCTTGCCGGGAAGGCCTGCGATGTCGAGCGCGCTTTTCCGTCGCGTCATCTCGCGCGCTTTGCGCGCGGCTTCACGCGCCCGTGCGGCTTCGATGATCTTCGCCACGATGGCACGCGCATCCAGCGGGCGCTCGAGCAGGAACTCGCCGAGCTTCTGCGACACCGCGGTCTCGACGATGCCCTTCACTTCCGAGGACACCAGTTTGTCCTTGGTCTGCGATGAGAACTTCGGATCGGGCAGCTTGATCGACAGGATGGCGGTGAGGCCTTCGCGCGCATCATCGCCAGTGGTCGAAACCTTCTCTTTCTTGGCGCTCGATTCCTTCTCGATGTAGTCGTTGAGCGTGCGCGTCAGTGCCGCGCGAAATCCCGACAGATGCGTGCCACCGTCCTTCTGCGGAATATTGTTGGTGTAGCAGTACATGCTCTCCTGGTAGGAGTCATTCCACTGCAGCGCCACCTCGACCGTCACGGCGCCTTCCTGCGTGCGGAACCAGAAAACTGTGTCATGCACAGGCGTGCGCGAGCGGTTCAGGTGTGCGACGAACGCCTTCAGTCCGCCCTCATGCTGGAAGACATCGGATTTATTTTCGCGCTCATCGATGAGCTCGATGCGAACGCCGGAGTTCAGGAACGACAATTCGCGCAGCCGCTTGGCCAGCGTGTCGTAGTTGAACTGGATGTGCGTGAAGATCTGCGATGAGGGCTTGAAGCGGATGGTAGTGCCACGCTCCGATGTCGTACCGACGACCGCCAGCGGCGCGGCGGGCTCCCCCAGGTGGTACTCCTGACGGTGGATATGACCATCGCGGGAGACCGTCAGCAGCAGGTAATCGGACAGGGCATTGACCACCGATACGCCCACCCCATGCAGGCCGCCCGAGACCTTGTACGAGGTGTCATCGAATTTCCCGCCGGCGTGCAGCACGGTCATGATGACCTCCGCCGCCGAGCGACCCTCTTCCACGTGCATGTCCACCGGGATGCCGCGCCCGTTGTCGGACACGGTCACCGATTCATCGGCGTGCACAGTCACCACCACGCGGTCGCAGAAGCCCGCCAGCGACTCGTCGACGGCGTTGTCGACGACCTCAAAAACCATGTGGTGCAGACCGCTGCCGTCATCGGTGTCACCGATGTACATTCCTGGTCTTTTGCGCACTGCATCAAGGCCCTTTAAGACCTTGATTTTACTGGAATCGTAGACGTCTTCGGCGCTCATGCGCGGGCTCGGATTTTCATCCGCCCATTATAGTCTTTTGACAGTTCCATGTTCCACGTGAAACACCGCGTCAGGCATACCCAGCCGCGTGTCGTGTGCCTGCAGCGAAGTCACCACCAGCTGCGCTCCGAGGTCCCTGACGGTTTGCAGCAAGGCTTCGGTGCGCTCGGCATCCAGCTCGGCTGCCGGATCGTCCAGCAGCAAGGTGGACTGGCGCCCGACGCTCTCGGCCAGGTACCGCGCCATGGTCACCGCCATGGCGACGCCGAGGAGTTTCTGCTGTCCCCGGGACACCACCTCGCGGGCTGAACGACCTTCGATGCGCAGCTGCACATCGAACCGGTGTGGGCCGACGCCCGTGAGGCCGCGCTCGACGTCGCGGTCCAGATGGGATCGCAGGGACGCCTCGAGACTGAGCTCGCGGCTCCAGCCCTGGAAGAACCCCAGGGTGGCCTCCACGGCTCCCAACCGCCGGAGCGCTTCAATCCAGATTCCCTGCAGCGATTCGACGAGGCGGCCCCGCGCAGCCGTGAGCAGTTCTCCCAGCCGAATAAGCTCGCCATCCCAGGGCGCGGTTTCCATGCCGGCCTGAAGGGCTGCATTCCTCTGCTTGAGCGCCCGCATATAACCTTGCCAGTGCCGGATGAAATCTGGTTCCACGTGGAACACTGCCCAGTCGAGCCAGCGGCGACGTTGCGCCGGGCCTTCCTCAACCAGGCGATGGATCCCCGGATCGATCACCTGGACAGGGAAGATCTCAGAGAGCTGAACGCGCGACTCGGCTGGCGCACGGTCGATCCGTATCGTCAGGCCGGCGTCCCGGGTGCACTCGACACCGAGGCTATGGCCGGGTTCAGGGGCCGTGCGGCCGTGCACCCAGAGCCGCGGGGTCGAATGCCGGATCAGCTGGGCCGTATATCGGGTACGGAAGGATCGGCCGCGGCCGAGCAGGTAGATGGCTTCCAGCAGCGAGGTCTTGCCCGAGCCGTTATCGCCGCTGATCAGATTGAGCCGGGGATCGAGCTCGAGCTGTACCTGCCCAAGGCAACGCAGATTCTCCAGGCGAAGCTCAACGAGACTCATGTGCTCACGGGGCTCATGGGCTCTCATGGGCTCATCGAAGACGATCGCGCGGCTCAGAGCCGCATCGGCATCACGACGTATTTCACGTTGACGTTGCCGGGCGCCCGGATCAGGCAGCTGCTGTTCGCGTCCGTCAGCCCGACCTCGACCATTTCGGTCTCGACCGCGGCCAGGGCATCGAGCAGGTAGCTGACGTTGAAGCCGATCTCGATCTCATCGCCGGTGAAATTGACCTCGAGCTGGTCCTCGGCTTCCTCCTGCTCGGGATTGTGTGCCTGGACGGTCAGCAATCCCGCGGCAAAGGTCAGCCGGACGCCGCGGTACTTTTCATTCGAGAGAATGGCTGTGCGCTGGAGGGCCGCGCGCAGGGCGTCCCTGCTAGCGGACATAATGCGGGGCGGATCGGCCGGGATGACACGCCCATATTCTGGAAATTTGCCGTCAATTAGCTTCGAAGTGAAGCGAACTTCGCCGATCTGGACGCGAACATGGTTAGTTCCAATCGCGATCTCGATTTCGCCCTCGCCATCGAGCAGGCGCTGCAGCTCGAGCACGCCCTTGCGCGGCAGGATGATCTGCTGCATCTCGCGGGCCGGGCCATTGAGTGCCACTTCGCACCAGGACAGCCGGTGACCGTCGGTGGCTACCGCGCGCAGGACCTGGCCATTGGTCTCGAGCAGGGTGCCGTTGAGGTAGTAGCGGACATCCTGCTGAGCCATCGCAAAGTGCGTCTTGTCGATCAGCCGCCGGCAGTCCTGAGCACGGATCGTCACGGTCTGCGTGGCGTGGATCTCATCGATGACCGGAAACTCGGCGGCCGGAAGACTCGATAGCGTGAAGCGACTGCGCCCGCCACGCAGCACGATGCGCTCGCCTTCACGCGTGAGCGTCACCTGGCTCTTCTCGGGAAGATTTCGCACGATGTCGAGCAGCTTGCGTCCGGGCACTGTGATATCGCCCGGTTGCTGCACGGTGACTTCCGCCGCTGCTACCAGTTCGACTTCCAGGTCGGTGCCGGTGGCGCGCAGCCGATTGTCGCGCGCGCTCAGCAGTATGTTCGACAGTATCGGCATCGTCTGCCGCCGTTCGACCACACCGATCACGCTCTGCAGCGCTTCGAGCAGATGTTCGCGGGATGCGGAGACTTTCATGGTGGCGGCAGGTCCTCTCTCTCTTAGAGTTCTTTCTTAGGAAAGATCAATGATAAATGTTAGTCCGGTGAATAGCGCGCATAACCGCGATCCTGCTTTTTTTTCGGCCTGCCGCCAGCGTTTGCGCGCCGGTGCTCCGGCTGACAACCGCGCACAATGCCTGTGCGCGAAGTGTGGGTAACCTTATCCCCAGTTTTCTGCACAGCAAATCCACATCACCCCGTCAGGGTTCTCAACAGGTTTGAATAGTCTTCCTGGATGCGCTGCTCCAGATCGCGCAGCTCCTTGACGCGCTTGCAGGCATGCATCACGGTCGTATGATCGCGGCCGCCGAAAGCATCGCCAATCTCCGGCAGGCTGTGGCTGGTGAGTTCCTTGGCGAGCGCCATGGCGACTTGCCGCGGGCGCGCCACCGAGCGGCTGCGACGCTTGGAGAGCAGATCCGCAACGCGCACTTTGTAGTAGTCCGCGACCGTCTTCTGGATATTCTCCACGGTGATCAGCCGGGCCTGCAGCGACAGCAGATCCTTGAGCGCCTCTTTGGCAAACTCCAGCGTGATGGGCTGGCCGGTAAAACGCGAGTTGGCGATTACGCGTCGCAGCGCGCCTTCGAGCTCACGCACGTTCGAGCGGATGCGCTTGGCGATGAAGAACGCCACTTCCTCGGCCAGTTCGATGCCGACCGCCTGGGCCTTGCCGATCAGGATGGCGACGCTGGTTTCGAGTTCCGGCGGCTCGATCGCCACCGTCAATCCCCAGCCGAAGCGCGATTTGAGGCGCTCCTCGAGGCCATCGACCTCGCGAGGGTAGCGATCACAGGTCAGGATGACCTGGTGCTGGCCCTCGAGCAGGGCGTTGAAGGTGTGGAAGAACTCCTCCTGCGAATGCTCCTTGCCGGCGAAGAACTGGATATCGTCGATCAGAAGGGCGTGCAGCGAGCGGTAGGAGGTCTTGAAGTCGTTGATGCGGTTGTGCTGCAGGGCCCGCACCATGTCGCTCACAAAGCGCTCTGAGTGGACGTAGGCGACACGCGCCTCGCTGTCTCGCGCCGTGATCAGGTGGCCGATCGCGTGCATGAGGTGGGTCTTGCCGAGGCCAACACCGCCGTAGATGAACAACGGGTTGTAGGCCCGGCCGGGGTTGCCGGCGACCTGCAGCGCCGCAGCCTTGGCAAAGTGATTGCTTTTGCCCTCGACGAAGCTGTCGAAGGTAAAGTTGTCATTGAGGGCGACCCCGACCGCGTGAGACTGTTGCCTGAAGGTGCGGGCCGGCGCGCCGGGCGGCGGGTCGTCGCTGGCGGGCCTGGAACCGACCTCGACGGTGATGCTGGTGGGCTCGGTGATGCCGAGCTGCCGCAGCACTGTTCCGATACGGGACAACAGGTTAGTGCGAACCCAGTCCACCACGAACCGGTTCGGCGCCAGCAGGCGCAGGGCACCGGCGGCTTCGACCGATTGCAGCGGCCGAACCCACGTGTTGAACTGCTGCTCGGGCAGCTCGTCCTCGAGCGCGCTAACGCAGCGCGACCACAACGACGCTTCCAAGGCAGTGCTCCGGGAAAAAGGGGCGAGAGTCTATACCGGCGCCTGATGCCCCGGAAGCATCGATATTGACACCCGGACGGGCGCTGCGTACCCTGCCGGCCCATTTTTCGTTCAGTTTTCAGAGCCTTGAAATCATCATGAAACGAACTTATCAGCCCAGCAAAGTGCGCCGTGCACGCACTCATGGATTTCGGGCCCGCATGGCCACGAAGAACGGCCGCGCCGTCCTGGCTCGCCGCCGCGCCAAGGGCCGCAAGCGTCTGTCGCCGTAGCGGTGAGCGCGCGTGCGCGGTCCGCGGCCGCGCGTCCCCTGAGCTTCCCGCCTGCGCGTCGCCTGCGAACGCCGGGCGATTTCAAACGTGTCTATGCGGCCGGCCGGCGCATTGGTCACGATTTCTTTTCGGTGACCGCACAGCCGAACGAACTCGAGCGCGCGCGACTGGGCATGGCGGTCGCCGTGCGGGCCATGGGCGGTGCCGTCGAGCGCAACCGCATACGCCGGCTGATCCGCGAGAGTTTTCGCCTGCACCAGGCACTGGTGCCCGCACTCGACATCGTGATCGGCGTGCGCCCCACGGCGCGCGGCGCCGTGGCGGCGGAACTGCGTGCGAGCCTGGAGCGGTTGTGGGGCCGGCTGCAGAGATCCTCACCATGAGCATCGCGCTGTCATGAGTCTCGCCCTGCAGTGGCTCATCCGCGCCTACCAGCTGGCATTGAGTCCGATGCTCGGACCGCGTTGCCGTTTCTATCCTTCCTGCTCGCAGTACGCACTCGAGGCGGTACGCGCCCACGGTTCGCTGCGCGGCAGCGCCCTGGCCCTGCGCCGACTGTTACGCTGTCATCCGTTCCACGCCGGCGGCTACGATCCAGTCCCGGAACGAGACTCCACCTGCGCCATCGAACAGGGCTGCCACGTCCATGACCGCTAATCTTCGAATTTTCCTCTGGGTCCTGCTCGGCATGGCGCTGTTCGTGAACTACCAGACCTGGGTTCGCGACTACCCAGCAATTCCGCCGGTGACGAGCATCCCGGGCGTGACAGCCCCGTCATTGGACAGCACCACGCCGACGGCATCGGCAACCTCTGGCGCAACGGCGGGTGCGGCCCCGGCGGGCGCAACTGCAAGCGCAACGTCGCCGGCCGCGGCGAGCGCACCGACGTTGAGTGACAGCGCGGCAGCCAATCCGGGCGCGGGCCTGGTGCATGTGCGCACGGACGTGCTCGATGTCGAGGTGTCGCTCGCCGGCGGGGAACTGCAGCGCGTTGATCTGCCCGCGTATCCGGCCGCCAAGAACACGCCGGATGTGCCGGTGCGGATTCTGAATCGCGATAGCGCAGATTCCCTGTTCGTACTGCAGAGCGGCCTTGCCGGTGCCAATGGAGAATCCGCGCCGACGCACCAGGCGATCTACACGGCGGACACCAAGGAACTGCTGCTGGCGCCCGGAGAGTCGGAGCTCAGCCTGCCGCTGCACTGGAGCAATGGCCAGGGCGTCACTGTCACCAAGACGCTGCATTTCCATCGCGGCGAATACCAGATGGGCCTGGATTACCTGGTGCATAACGGCGGCAGCACGCCATGGAGCTTTGCTCCGTACGAGCAGATCCTGCGTTACAACACGCCGATCGAGCGCTCCTACTTTCGCGTCGACAGTTATGCCTTCAAGGGCCCGGCGATTTCCGACGGCACCAAGTTCGAGAAGCTCGACATCACCAAGGATGCCAAGCTCGATCAGAGCGTGACCGCGGGCTGGATCGCAGCGTTGCAGCAGCACTTCGTGGTCGCCGTGGTACCGCCCAGTGACGCGCCCTATCACTTCCTGCTCAAGACGCAGGGCAACGAGTTCCTGCTGACCGCCACCGGGCCGAGCCAGACCGTTGCGGCCGGCGCTGATGCCAGCGCACGCGCGAGCATGTGGGTGGGGCCGAAACTGCAGACGCAGCTCGACCTGGTAGGTCCGAAGCTGAGCCTCGTCACGGACTACGGCCGGCTGAGCGTGCTGTCGCGGCCGCTGTTCTGGCTGCTGGATCGCGTGCACGGGATCGTGGGCAATTGGGGCTTCACCATCATCATCGTGACGCTGCTGCTGAAGCTGCTGTTCTATCCGCTGTCCGAGGCGAGCGGCCGTTCGATGGCCAAGATGAAGGCGCTGTCGCCGCGCCTGAATGCGCTGCGCGAGACCTACAAGGACGAACGCGAGAAGCTCAATCGCGCGATGATGGAGCTCTACCAGCGCGAGAAAGTGAATCCGCTGGCCGGCTGCCTGCCGATGGTGATCCAGATCCCGGTGTTCCTGGCCTTCTACTGGGTGCTGCGCGACAGCGTCGAGATCCGCCAGGCGCCCTTCATTTTCTGGATCAATGATCTGTCCTCGCGCGATCCGTTCTTCGTGCTGCCCGCCATCATGGCCGGCGCGATGTTCGTGCAGTACAAGCTCAATCCGCAGGTCGGCGATCCGGTGCAGCAGAAAGTCTTCATGTTCATGCCGCTGGCCATGTCGGTGACCTTTGCGTTCTTCCCGGCGGGCCTGGTGCTGTACTGGGTCACCAACACCGCGCTCTCGATCCTGCAGCAGTGGAACATCAACCGCCGCATCGAAGCCGCGACGGCGCGCGCGAAGCGGTGAACGCCGGCGCGTCCGCGCGCCGCCGCGACAGGCCGCCGGCGCAGACCATCGTCGCCGCGGCGACGCCGCCGGGCCGCGGCGGTATCGCCATCGTGCGGCTTTCAGGGCCGGCAGTTCCTGCCATCGCGGAGACGCTGCTGGGCGCCATCCCCTCGCCGCGCCGGGCGACGCGTGCCAGCTTTTCAAATCTCGACGACGGCATCGCGCTGTTCTTTCCCGCGCCTAATTCGTACACCGGCGAGCATGTGCTCGAGTTGCACGGCCATGGCGGCCCGGTGATCGTCGAAGCCCTGATCGCGCGCGCAGTTTCGCTCGGTGCGCGCCGGGCACAGGCTGGTGAGTTCACGCAGCGCGCCTACCTCAACGGCAAGATCGACCTGGTGCAGGCGGAAGCCGTGGCTGACCTGATCGACGCGGCCTCGCAGGCGGCGGCCACCGCGGCGCTGCGCTCGCTGCAGGGAGAGTTCTCACAGCGAGTGCGCTCGCTCGCAGAGGCGTTGTCGGCGCTGCGCGTGCAGGTTGAAGCCGCGATAGATTTCAGCGACGAGGACTTCGAGGCGCTGTCCGATACGGCACTGCGTCGCCAGCTCGAGCCGATTGCGCAGCAGCTGGCGGCATTGCAGTCGGTCGGCGTGCAGGGCCGGCTGCTGACCGAGGGCATGACCATCGTCATCGCGGGGGCACCGAATGCCGGCAAGTCGACGCTGTTGAATCGCCTGGTCGGACACGAGGCCGCGATCGTGACGCCGCTTCCGGGCACGACACGGGATGTGCTGCGCGAGCGCATGCAGATCGATGGCATGCCGCTGCAGGTGCTCGACACCGCGGGCTTGCGCGCGCAGGCGGGCGATGCGATCGAAGCGGAGGGCATGCGGCGCGCCGAGGTTGCGATGGCGCAGGCGGATCGCATCCTGTTCGTGATCGATGCGGCCGCGGATCCGGATGCCCAGGCCTACCAGGCAGAACGCGCCCGGTTGCCGGCGCAGGTGCCCGTGACGCTGGTGTTCAACAAGATCGACCTGCGTGCGGTGGGCATGGATCTTCCGGGCGTGGCGCTGAGCGCGCGCACCGGCGAGGGTGTGGAGGCGCTGCGCGAACATCTGAAGTCGGTCGCGGGGTTCATGCAGGGCGGCGAGGGAGTGATCTCGGCGCGCGCGCGTCACCTGGAAGCGCTGGCGCGCTGTGCGGGCCATCTGGAACGGGTGCGGGCACTGCTCGAGGATCGCAGCGGACGCGAGCTCATTGCCGAGGAGCTGCGCGGCGCCAGCGTGGCCCTGGGAGAAATCATCGGCGCGGAGTCGCCCGATGAACTGCTGGGCCGGATATTCGCGTCGTTCTGCATCGGCAAATAGCGCTTAGGGTTTAGTGTCTCAGGGTTTCGCGCTGCAGACGGCCTCGCCCTTGTCGAACACGATGCGCCAGGTATTGGTACCCTCGAGGCGCCAGATCGAGTTGAAGCGGCCGACTTCTTTGCCATCGACGTAAACCGGGCCCGTGCTCAGGGCCAGCTTGCCCGACGGCACCACCTGCACGTTGTCGGGCACCCAGGAAAAAGGCGCTGCCGCGCCCTTGAAGTAGGGCTTCCAGACCGCTTCGATTTCCTCCGGCCCGTGTTCCACGGTGCTGCCGCTGAAGAATATGGCTTCGCTGGAGAGGAACTGCTGGAAGCTCTTGAAGTTCCGGTCGGCCATGGTCTTGGCGAAGGCGCGCTCGGTGGCGACCACCTGGTCGTGGGCGCTGGCTTCCTTGTTGGTGGCATTGCGGGACCCGCGGGTCTGGCCGCTGCCGCCGCCGGCGCAGGCAACGAGCAGCAGGGCGGTCAACGCGAGAATGGCGATCGATCGGCGCACGTTCATACCTCCTGTGGCCGAGCTATGGTCGACGCTCGCTGCCGCATTGTCGATAGTTATGCTTGGCTGTATAGCCAGCCAACAATGGAGAACTCATGGCCATTTTCGATGACAAGGTCACTACTGCATTTGAGCTGCCCGGACAGCGCGTGGTTCAGAACTGCGGCATCGTTCGCGGCATCATCGTCAGGTCACGCAGCATCGTCGGCTCGATCGGCGCCGGGCTGCAGACGCTGTTCGGCGGCAACATCTCCCTCTACACCGAGCTGTGCGAACGGGCGCGGGAGGATGCCTACCAGCTGATGCTGGCGCATGCGCGCGAGGCCGGTGCCAATGCGGTCATCGGGGTTCGATATGACGCCAATGAGATCGGCGCGGGGGTCACCGAGGTGCTGGCCTATGGAACGGCGGTTCGCGTGGAAGCGCTGTAACTAATGACAGTGTGATATGTGCTGTTTACAAATTACACTAAGCGTCGGCGGCCCGTTGCGGTCGGTCACGGCAATTCGATCTGGTATCTAAAAAAACCAACCCGGTAGCGATCCAGACGACTCCGCTGGTCGACACGATCAGCTACCTGCTTTGGCGGTTGCAGTCAGAACTGGCACACGCGTGGCAGCGGCAAGGCGAGCACGAACAAGTCCGCCACCGGGCCGCGTTCGACATCCTGCTGCTGCTGGGTGTCTATCCCGGCCTCAGCCAGTCGGACCTGTCGCGCGCCCTGGTCAAGGACAAATCCAATACCGCCGCGCTGGTGCGCAGCCTGCAGCAGCGTCACTGGCTGGCGCGTCGCGCGGGGCCGAGCGGTGGCCGCCGGTTCGGACTGTATCTGACGCCGGCAGGCGTCCAGCAACTGGCGTTGATGCGCCGCGCCCACCAGCGCCATGAAGAGGTCGTGGTAGCAGCGCTTGGCGCCGATCAGGCCTCGGCGCTGATCGACCTGCTGCAGCGGGCGATCGCGGCAGCGCAATCGATCGAGCCTCGCTGAGGCCAGGATTGATCCTCGGTAGATACAATCAAGGCCCGTGCAGGCCCATGTACGCTGAAAACGATACAATCCAAACCCGTCGCAGCAGCATTTGCTTGTAACCCGCGCCGCTCGCAGACTCGCGCGCCATGCGATTTTCTGAAAGTTTCGATGTCATCGTCGTAGGCGGCGGCCATGCCGGCACCGAGGCTGCGCTGGCCTCCGCGCGCATGGGTTGCCGCACGTTGCTGCTGACGCAGAACATCGAGACGCTGGGCGCCATGAGCTGCAACCCGGCCATCGGCGGCATCGGCAAGGGTCACCTGGTGCGTGAGATCGACGCCCTCGGTGGCGCCATGGCCCGCGCGGCCGACCGCGCCGGCATCCAGTTCCGGACCCTCAACGCCAGCAAGGGACCCGCGGTGCGTGCCACGCGTGCGCAGGCTGATCGGCAGCTCTACCGGCGCGCCATCCGCCACTTCCTGGAGCACCAGCCGGGCCTGTCCATTTTCCAGCAGGAGGTGGCGGGGCTGCTGCTCGAGGGCGAGCGCGTGGCCGGCGTGCGCACCATCAGCGGTATCGAGATCGCGGCCCCGAACGTGATCCTGACGGTGGGTACCTTCCTCGCCGGCCGCATTCACGTGGGACTGGAGCAGTATCGTGGCGGCCGGGCCGGTGAGCCGCCGTCGACCGATCTGGCGATGCAGCTGCGCGAGATCGCGCCGCGCACGGCGCGGCTGAAGACCGGCACGCCGCCGCGCATCGATGGCCGCACCATCGACTACAGCCAGCTGCGCGAGCAGCACAGCGATGAGCCGATGCCGGTGTTCTCCTTCCTGGGTCGGGCGAGCGAGCACCCGCGCCAGCTCCCCTGCCACATCACGGCCACCAACGAGCGCACCCACGAGATCATTCGCGAGGCCTTCGACCGCTCGCCGATGTTCACGGGAAAAATCGAGGGTGTCGGCCCTCGCTACTGCCCCTCGGTGGAAGATAAGGTTCATCGCTTCGCCGACAAAATATCGCACCAGATCTTCATTGAGCCGGAAGGACTCGATACCCCCGAGATATACCCCAACGGCATCTCCACCAGCCTGCCCTTCGACGTGCAGTGGCGCTTCGTGCGCACGATCCGCGGCTTCGAGCAGGCGCACCTGACGCGCCCGGGCTACGCCATCGAATACGATTTCTTCGATCCGCGGGATCTCAACGCCTCGCTGGAGACTCGCGCCGTGGCGGGATTGTTCTTCGCCGGCCAGATCAACGGCACCACGGGTTACGAGGAGGCGGCCGCGCAGGGGCTGCTTGCGGGGATTAACGCAGCGCAACGGCACCGTAGCAGCGCTCCCTGGGTGCCGCAGCGATCCCAGGCGTACCTGGGGGTGCTGGTCGATGACCTGGTGACGCGCGGCACCGCGGAGCCCTACCGCATGTTCACCAGCCGTGCCGAGCATCGGCTGCTGCTGCGAGAGGACAATGCCGACGAGCGCCTCACGACGATCGGCCGGGAGCTGGGGCTGGTCGATGACGATCGCTGGCGCTTGTTCGAGTCCAAGCGCCGGTGCGTGGCTGCCGAGATGTCGCGGCTGGAAGGCATCCGCCTCAAGCCCTCGCAGATCGCCCCGGAGTGGGCGGGCCGGGTGCTCGGCGGACCCGCCCCACTACGTGATGTGGGGGCGTTCGAGCTGCTGCGGCGGCCCGAGGTGGGCTACGGGGCATTGCTGGAGCTGACCGGCCCGGCCATCGCGACCGACCCGATGACGGGCGCGGCGCTGGACGACCGCCTGCCGCCACAGATCGAGCGGACCATCGAAGTGCGGGCGGCCTATGCCGGCTACATCGAACGCGCCGAGGATGAGATCGAGCGCGCCCGGTCGCACGAAGATGCCCTGCTGCCCGCCGATCTGAACTATGCCGGGCTGGCCGGCCTCTCCACGGAAGTGCGGCAGGCCCTGAGCGAGGGCCGGCCGCGCACGATCGGCCAGGCGGCCCGGATCCCCGGCGTGACGCCCGCGGCCGTGTCCATCCTGCTGGTGCATCTGCGGCGGTACAGCACACGCGTCGCCTGACTCCGCGCGATTGCATCGCAGCGGCAGGGCGCTAACATCGCGCCCAAGAACAAAGGAGCGGGTCTTCATGCAAACGGCGGCGCAGCTCATCAAGAACAAGGGGAGCATCTACAGCGTCGATCCGGACGCACCGGTGCTCGATGCCATCAAAAAGATGGCCGAGCATTCCGTGGGTGCGCTGCTGGTGATGCGCGACCAGCAGCTGCTGGGCGTCGTCTCGGAGCGCGACTATGCGCGCAAAGTCATCCTCAAGGGTTTTGCGTCCAGCGAGACGCCCGTGAGTCAGATCATGACTTCGCCGGTGACTACGGTAACTCCCGACAAGTCGGTGCGCGACTGCATGCGCATCATGAGCGAGAAGCGCTTCCGGCATCTGCCGGTGGTCGATGGCGGCCACGTGCTCGGCGTGCTCTCGATCGGCGACCTGGTGCGTTCGGTGCTCGAGGAGCAGCAGCAAACGATCGAAGAGCTGGAACGCTACATCCGCAGTTAGCGAGATATCGTTCATGAGGGAACTGACCGCCCGCGGATTGATTCTCGGGGTACTGATCACATTCCTCTTCACCGCCGCCAATGTCTTCTTCGGTCTGAAGGCCGGGCTGACGTTTGCGACCTCGATCCCTGCCGCGGTGATATCGATGGCTGTGCTGCGCGGTTTCCGCGGCATGACGATCCAGGAGAACAACATCGTGCAGACGGTCGCCTCGGCGGCCGGCACCTTGTCCTCGATCATCTTCGTGCTGCCGGGCCTGGTGATCATCGGCTGGTGGAGCGGCTTTCCCTACGTCGTGTCGATGCTGATCTGCGCGCTGGGCGGGATCCTCGGCGTGATGTATTCGATTCCGCTGCGGCGGGCGCTGGTGACGCAATCGGACCTGCCTTACCCGGAAGGCATCGCCTGCGCCGAAGTGCTGAAGGTGGGCGGCGGCGCCGAGGCGCACGCGGGCGCCATCGAGGATTCGCGCGCCGGCCTGCGGGCCGTGGTCTGGGGATCGGTGCTCTCGGCGGTGTATGCGCTCGTGGTGGCGACGCGCATTTTCGCCAGCGACCTCGAGCGCTACTTCAGGGTGGGTTCGCGCGGGGCCGTGAGCGGTTTTGATTTCCTGTTCTCGTTCGCGCTGTTCGCGGTCGGTCACCTGGTGGGATTGTGGGTCGGGATCGCGATGCTGGTCGGCGCGCTGATCGGCTGGGGTTGGGGCGTGCCGTATTACGCGGCAATTCACGCCGCCAGCGCCGGCACCGCGGGCGTCGCGCAGCTGGCGCAGGAAACCTGGAGTCACCAGGTCCGTTTCGTCGGCGCCGGCACCATCCTCGTCGCCGCGCTCTGGACCCTGGCCAAGCTCGTGAAACCGGTCTACGCCGGCCTGCTCTCGGCCATGGCGGCCTCGCGCGCGCGCCGCGCGGGGAACGAGGCTGCGCTGCCGCAGACCGAGCGCGATATCCCGATCGGCCTGGTGGGACTGATCACGCTGATCTGCCTGTTGCCGATCGCGCTGCTGCTGGCGAATTTCGATTCGCATGGCGCGCTCGCCGGCCACATGGCGCTGCTGGCGATCGGCGGCATCGTCTACATCGCGGTGATGAGCTTCTTCGTCTCCGCGGTGTGCGGCTACATGGCCGGACTCATCGGCTCCTCCAACAGCCCGCTGTCCGGCATCGGCATCCTGGCGGTGATCGGCGCCGCGCTGCTGCTGGTGTTCTCGGTGCGCTCGACGCTGCCCGAAAGCGCGCAGCAGGCCCTGGTGGCGTTCGCGCTGTTCGTCACGGCCGTGGTGTTCTCGGTCGCCACGATCGCCAACAACAATCTGCAGGATCTGAAGACCGGCCAGCTGGTGAATGCCACGCCGTGGAAACAGCAGGTGGCGCTGGTGATCGGCGTGATCGCCGGAGCCCTGATCATTCCGCCCATTCTCGATCTGCTCAACCATGCCTACGGTTTCGTCGGTGCGCCCGGCCCGCCTCGTGCTCATGCGTTGCCCGCTCCACAGGCCGGCCTGATCTCGGCACTGGCGCAAGGCGTGCTGCAGAACAAAGTCGACTGGAGCCTGATCGAAATCGGGGTCGGCATCGGCATTGCGCTCATCGTCATCGACGAGCTGCTGCGAAAAACCACCCGCAGCGTGCATCTGGCGCCGCTGGCCGTGGGGCTGGGCATCTATCTGCCGACCTCCAGCACACTGATGGTGGTGGTCGGGGCCATCGCCGGCTGGTACTACGACCGGCGCGCCGACCGCCGCGCCAATCCCGCCGGTATCAAACAGCTCGGCGTGCTGCTGGCTTCGGGGATGCTCGTTGGCGAGGGCCTCATCGGGGTGTTGATCGCGGCGCTGGTGGCGTTCTCGGGCAAGGACTTCCCACTCTCGCTGGTCAGCGACAGCTTCGCCTCGAACGGTGCCGAGATCCTGGGCACTCTCATGTTCACGCTGACGCTGGCCGGCATGTATCGCTGGGTCGCGCGGCTGCGGCCCTGAGCGAGCGTAGCGCCGTCTACTTGCGCCAGAACGTCGGCGTCAACAGCACCGCAAAGGTGATGATCTCGACGCGCCCGAGGAACATTCCCGCAATGCAGACCCAGCTCTGGAAATCGTTCAGTGTGCCGTAGTTGGTCGAGGGTCCGACCAGGTTCAATCCGGGTCCGGCGTTGTTGACGCAGGCGACGATGGCGGACAAAGACGACAGGAAATCCAGGCCGGATATCAGCAGTGCGAAGGTGAGCACCGCGATGGTCATGAAATACAGCGAGATGAAGGCCAGCACCGAGTAGACCACGCCTTTCGGCACCGTCTGCCCCGCGATGCGCAGCGGCGTCACTGCCTGCGGATGCACCAGCGTGAACATCTCGCGCAGCGACTGCTTGATCAGGATCAGCGAGCGGAACATCTTGATGCCGCCGCCGGGGGAGCCGGTGCTGGCGCACAGGCAGCTCAGGAACAGCATCCACAGCGGCGCGAAGATCGGCCATGAACCGAAGTCGGTGCTGACGAAACCGCTGTCGGTGGCCATCGAGATGACATTGAAGGCGGCGTATCGCATCGCGACGAAGAAGTTCGGATAGATCTGCTTGATGTCGAGGAAGGCGCCGATGGCAACGCAGCTGCCGAGGATCAGCAGCAGCATCCAGCGCACTTCGGGGTCACGGCGATAATGTTTCAGGTCGCCTTTGCGCAGCGCCATGAAGTGCGTGGTGAAGTTCATGGCGGCGATCAGCATGAAGATCATGATCACCAGTTCGATCATCGGCGAGTGGAAGTAGCCGATGTTCGCATCGTGCGTGGAGAAGCCGCCGAGCCCCAGCGTCGACAGCGCGTGGCAGATGGCATCGAAGGGCGACATGCCCGCAACCCAGAGCGCGAGCGCGCAGGCCGCGGTCAGGCCCACGTAGACCGCGCCGAGTGCGCGTGCGGTTTCGGTGATGCGCGGCGCCAGCTTCGCATCCTTGACCGTACCCGGTGCGCCGGCGCGGTAGAGCTGCATGCCACCGACCCCGAGCAGCGGCAGGATGGCCACAGCCAGCACGATGATTCCCATTCCGCCCAGCCAGCTCAAGGCATGACGCCATAGATTGATCGCGTGCGGCAATGAATCCAGATGGCCGATCACGGTCGCGCCCGTGGTCGACACGCCCGACATGGATTCGAAGTAGGCCTGCGTGAAGCTGACGTCGGGCAGATCAACCAGCAGCGGAATGGCCGCCACCAGCGCGATCGTGAGCCAGCTGACCGTCACCAGCAGATACGCATCGCGAGGCTTCAGATCGTAGCGGTAGCGCTTGGTCGCCAGGCGCAGCAGCACTCCGCCGATGATGCTGACCGCCGCGCCCACCACGAAGCCGCGCAGGGCCCCGATTTCGCCGTAGATCAGGCCGGTCAGGACCGGCAGCAGGAAATAGAGCGCGAACCAGGTCAGCAGCGATCCAAAGATATTCAGTACGCCGAGCAGCGAACGCATTGTGTCGTCTCAGGCATCGCTCTGGAACAGCCGCGAGACCGCGTCGATATGGCGGCGGTCCGAGAGGAAGATGATGACGTGATCCTCCGCTTCGATCGTGGTGTCGTGATGTCCCATGATGACGCGCTCGCCGCGCACGATGGCGACGATGCTGGCGCCCGGCGGCAGATCGATCTTCTCCAGCGGACGGCCGATGACGCGCGAGCGTGCCTGGGTGCCGTGCACCACGGCCTCGATGGCTTCGGCGGCGCCGCGACGCAGGGAGTGCACGCGCACCACATCGCCGCGCCGCACATGCGCCAGCAGCGTGCCGATCGTGATCGTCTGCGGCGAGATCACGATATCGATGGCATGGTTCTCCATGAGCTGCCCATAGGAGGGCCGGTTGATGAGCGCCATGACGCGCTTCGCACCCAGCCGCTTGGCCAGCATGGCCGAGAGCACGTTGGCCTCTTCCGAGTTGGTCAGCGCGGCGAACACATCGGCGCTGTCGATGTTCTCCTCGACCAGCAGTTCCTCGTCGGCGGCATCGCCGCTGAGCACGATGGTGTTCTCGAGAATCTCCGAGATGCGGCGCGCGCGGCGCGGATCGCGCTCGATGAGCTTCACCTGGTTGCTCTTCTCGAGTTTGCGCGCCAGTCGCAGCCCGATGTTGCCGCCGCCCGCGATCACCAGGCGACGAACTGGGTCTTCGCTACGGCGCAGCTCCGCGAGCACTCGCCGCAGGTCGTCCTGCGCGGCCACGAAGAAGATCTCATCGTGTTCTTCGATGATGGTGTCGCCGCGCGGGTCGATCAGGCGATCGTTGCGATAGATGGCGGCGACGCGGGCCTCGGTGTCGGGCAGGTGTTCGCGCAGCGCGCGCAGCTCACGCCCGACCAGCAGGCCCTCGCGGCGGGCGCGCACACCGACCAGCTGCACGCGGCCATCGGCGAAGTCCACGACCTGCAGCGCCCCGGGATAGGACAGCAGCCGCGCGATGTACTCGGTGACCAGCTGTTCGGGGCTGATCCAGACATCGACCGCCAGTGCGCCCTCGGTGAACAGCTGTTCGCGCGAGGTGTATTCGGGCGCACGGATGCGCGCGATCTTGGTGGGCGTGCGATAGAGCACGTGCGCGATCTCGCAGGCGACGATATTGATCTCATCGCTGTTGGTGAGCGCCACGAGGATGTCGGTGTCGGCGATGCCGGCGGTTTCCAGCACCGTTGGATAAGAGCCGTTGCCCGCCACGGCGCGCACGTCCAGCCGATCCTGCAGATCGCGCAGTACGTCCTCGTTGGTATCGACCACCGTGACTTCGTTCGCCGGTTCGCGCGAGAGGTGGTAGGCGGCGGTGCGCCCGACCTGGCCGGCGCCCAGTATCAGGATCTTCATGAACCCTGGACTCCCAACTACATCACTTCAAGGTTGGCATATTGAAGCATGAGCCATTTCGATCCCTGGCGCTCGAAGTTCACCTGCACCCG
>CAVYUK010000004.1:0-133197 GCA_963771665.1 uncultured Gammaproteobacteria bacterium
TCCTAAGAACTTAGATGTACTTCACGGCTACTGATTCCATTCGCAGTTTAAGGTGAGTCTGGACCAGGAAGGTGGTCGGCCGGGCCTTAGTCGTATTTAACTTATGTCTGTTATATATTGCGACAAAGCTCGACAGGGTCTCCTAGAAAAGTCGCGCAGCCTACTGAAAGGTCAGGGAAAAAGTGTTGCTATTTTCGCGTAAGTACCGGCAGCTGCTCGGCCTGGATATAACCACGTCGTCCATCAAGCTGATCGAATTAGCGATGGTCGGTGGGGAATATCGGGTGGAGTCCTACGCCGCCGAGCCCACCCCGCCTAATTCCATGAACGAGAAAACCCTGGTCGATCCGGAAGCGGTCGGCGAGGCAATCCGGCGCGCCGTCAAGCGCTCCGGGGCCAAGAGCCACGAGGCGGCGATCGCGATCAGCGGTGACGCCGCCATCACCAAGGTCATACAGATGCCGCGCGGGCTGCGCGATTCAGACCTGGAAGCCCAGGTCGAGATGCAGGCCGACCAGTACATCCCGTTCCCGATGGACGAAGTCAGCTACGACTACGAGGTGCATCGGCCCGTCCGAGAAGGACGCGGAATCGATCGATGTGCTGCTGGTGGCCTCGCGCACCGATAACGTGGCGCAGCGCCGCTCGGCGGTAGTTGCGGCGGGCCTTACCACGCGCATCGTGGACGTCGAGGCCTTCGCGCTCGAGAACGCCTGCCGGCTGATGACGCACCAGATGCCCGATGGCGGCATCGATCACAGCGTCGCGGTGGTGGACTTCGGTGCCAGCAGCACCACCTTCAGCGTGCTGCGGAACCTCAAGGTCGTCTATACGCGGGACTTCGCCTTCGGCGGCCAGCAGCTGACCGAAGAAATCATGCGCACCTACGGTCTGTCGATGGAAGAAGCCGGACGCGCCAAGAAAGAAGGCGGACTGCCCGGCAACTACCAGGCCGAGGTGCTCGATCCCTTCATCGACGATATGACCCAGCAGGTCAGCCGCTCGATGCAGTTCTACCTGGCCTCCGGTTCCGGCCGCGAGCAACCCGACAAGATTCTGATCTGCGGCGGCTGCGCCAACATCCCCGGGGTCGCCGACGTGGTGCAAAGCCGTGTCGGCATCAATGCCGAGCGCGGTGATCCGCTCGGGCAGATGAAACTCTCCTCGCGTGCCCGTGCCCAGGCCGTGCAGCGCGATGCCACGGCACTCCTGACGGCCTGTGGCCTCGCCCTGCGGAGCTTTGACTAATGCCTCGTATAAACCTGCTCCCCTGGCGCGAGCAACAGCGCCGCGAACGCAAACTCGCCTTCTTCGTCGCGCTCGGTGTGGCAGCCGGTGCCGCCGCGCTGGTGGCGTTTGTGGCCTACCTGATGCTCGGCGCCATGATCGACGCCCAGGATCAGCGCAACGAGCGCCTGAAGGGCGAAATCAAGGTCCTCGACAAACAGATCGAGGAGATCAACGACCTGGAAGCGCAGAAGCAGCGCTTCATCGCCCGCATGCAGATCATCGAGAAGCTGCAGCGCTCGCGTCCGGAAGTGGTCCACCTGTTCGACGAGCTGGTCAAGGCAATGCCGGATGGCACCTACCTGACTTCGATCAAGGAGACCGGCACCAAGCTCAAGTTCGAAGGTGTCGCGCAGTCCTCGACGCGCGTGTCGACGCTGATGCGCAACATCTCCGCCTCGCAGTGGCTGCGCAATCCGGAACTCGAGGTGGTCGAGACGGCCAAGGACAACACCGGCGGCAGCCACTTCGTGCTCGATGCCGACGCAGGTCAGCGTCGCCGCCGACGATGAGAGCAACGCCCCCAAGCGGCCGGTCCGTGCCTCTTCAGGGAGCAACAAATGAACCTGATCCAGGAACTGCGCGGCATCGATCCGCGCGATCCGGGTCGCTGGCCGCTCGCGGTGCGGGCCCTGGCGGCCGCGGTCTGCTTTCTGGTCGTGGCACTGGCGCTGATCTACTTCTTCGTCTGGCAGGATCGGATGCCCGAACTGCAGAAGCGTGAAGACCAGGAACAGGCGCTGCGCAACGAGTTCCATACCAAGCATGCGAAGGCCGTCAACCTCGCGGTCTACAAACAGCAGCTGGCGGATATCGAGAAATCATTCGGCGCCCTGCTGCGGCAGCTGCCGAGCAAGACCGAGGTGCCGAACCTGCTGGTGGATATCTCCCAGACCGGCCTGGCCTCGGCACTGCAGGAGAAGCTGTTCCAGCCCGGAACGGAAGCCAAGAAGGATTTCTACGCCGAGCTGCCCATCAAGATCACCCTGACCGGCAGCTATCACGACTTCGGCGCCTTCGTGAGCGGCATCGCGGCGCTGCCGCGCATCGTCACGCTGCACGACATCACGATCACGCCAATCGACAAGAGCGGCAGCTTTGATCAGCTGCAACTCGATGTGACCGCCAAGACCTATCGCTATCTGGATGACGATGAACTCGCCGCGGCGGAATCCGACAGGCGCAAGGCCGAAGATGCGAAACGTCATGGAAGCTGAAGTGATGCGCACGCGATACCTGTCAATCGTTAAATGGGCGGCCGCCGCGGCGCTGTTCAGCGGACTGCTGGCCGGGTGCGGTGGACGCGATTCGGATCTGGATCGGTTCATCGATGCCACCAAGAAAGAACCCGGCGGCCGCGTCGAGCCGCTGCCGGAGATCAAGCCCTATGAGGCTTTCAACTATGCCGACCAGGACAAGCGCTCGCCGTTCGTCCCCGGTGGCGCCGGCGGACCTGGCGGCGTGCGGCCGGACAGTCATCGCAATCGCGATTACCTCGAACAGTATTCTCTCGACACGCTGAAGATGGTCGGTACGCTCAACCTCAACGGTAACAACTACGGCCTGGTCCAGACCAAGGATGGCCGGGTGCACCGTGTGGTGGTCGGAGAGCACGCAGGCACCAACGACGGCAAGATCACCAATATTTCGCCGTCAAAAATCGCACTGGTAGAGATCATTCCGGACGGACTGGGCGGCTACATCGAACGGCCCGCTGCATTGGGCCTGAACGAATGATCGGCACGGAGATACATCGAATGAAACGGTTCATCCCCCAAATGCTGCGCGGACCCATCCGCTGGGTTGCCCTGTTGTGGGCTACCGGCCTGCTTGCAGGAATCAGCGCGCACGCTGCCGATGCCAGCGCCGATGCCGCGGCTGCGCCCAACCAGCTGCAGTCGATCGACGTCCAGAAACTCAATGCCAACCAGCTGCAGCTGACTTTGCATATGTCCGGGCCGGCGCCCGAGCCGCTCGCCTTCACGGTCGACAAGCCCGCCCGCATCTCGCTGGACCTTCCCAACACGAGCGTGGCGCTGACTTCGCGCCGCATTGACGTCGGCACCAACGGCGTGGACACGGTCATCGCGGCCGAAGCCAATGGCCGCACCCGCGTGGTTCTCAATCTCGATCAGCAGATGCCCTACCAGACTCATGTCAGCGGCAATGACGTGGTCGTGATGCTCGGAACCGCGGTGGAATCGCGAGGAGCTGCTTCGGCCAAGGCCAACACCTCCGCGGCCCACGCGAGCGCGGCCGCTGTGGCCGCCGGCGGCCGTGCGATTCGCAGCATCGATTTCCGCCGCAGCGAAACCGGTGCCGGTCGTCTGATCGTGCGCCTGAGCGATCCGCGCACGCCGATCAACCTCAAGCAGCAGGGCTCGCAGATCATGATCGAGTTCAGCGGCGCCGATCTGCCGCGGAACCTGCAGCGCCGCTATGACACGATGGATTTCGGCACCCCTGTCAGCGGCTTTGATGCCGCGAAGCTCAATGGCGATACCCAGATCGTGCTGGATGCGCGCGGCGAGGTAGAGCCGCTGGCCTACCAGTCGGACGATGAATATGTAGTCGAAATCTCTGCCGCCAAGAAGGCCAACCAGAACCAGGCGACCGAGGCGAAGAAAGAATACAAGGGCGAGCGTCTGACGCTGAATTTCCAGGACATCGAAACGCGCGCGGTGCTGCAGCTGCTGGCTGACGCCAGCGGCCAGAACATCGTCGTCAGCGACACGGTCAGCGGCAGCGTCACGTTGCGGCTGCAGAACGTTCCCTGGGACCAGGCGCTGGATATCGTGCTGCGCACCAAGGGCCTCGACAAGCGCCAGGACGGCAACGTCATCATCGTTGCTCCGTCCGCCGAACTTGCCTCGCGCGAAAAAGCCGACCTTGCCGCCCGGAAGGAGCTGCAGGAACTCGAGCCGCTGCATGCCGAATACCTGCAGGTCAATTACGCCAAGGCCTCGGACATCGCCGGTCTGCTGCGCGGCACGGGCGGCAGCGGGACGGCCGGTGCTTCGGGTGGCGGCCAGAACGCCGTGCTCTCGGCACGCGGGCATGTCTCGGTCGATGACCGTACCAACACGCTGTTGTTGCAGGACACCGCCGACCGCATCGCCGACGTGCGCCGCCTGGTGGCGACGCTGGACATCCCGGTTCGCCAGGTACTCATCGAAGCGCGCATCGTCGTGGTCACCAACGATTACGAACGCGATCTCGGCGCGGTCATGGGACTGACGGCGACTCGCCACAACGGCAGTAACGGCCTGTTCGAAACCACCGGCACGGCCGCAGGCGTCGATCAGGGTGTCAGCTCAGCCATCACCAATCTCGGCACGCCCGGCAATGGCACGGTGTATCCCGTGTCGCTGCCCACCGGCTCCACGGCCGCGAACCGATATAACGTCAATCTGCCGGTCGCAAGTCCGGCGGGCAGCATCGCGCTGGGCATTCTGGGATCGGACTTCCTGGTCGACCTGGAGCTTGATGCCGCGCAGACCGAAAATCGCGGCACCGTCATCTCATCGCCCAAAGTCATCACGGCCAATCAGCGTGAGGCGAGCATCAAGCAGGGTATCGAGATTCCGTACCAGCAATCGGCCTCTAGCGGTGCGACCACCATCGCCTTCAAGGACGCGGTGCTGGAACTCAAGGTCAAGCCGCTGATCACGCCGGACAACCGCATCATCCTGGATCTGACCGTGTCCGATGACACGGTGGGCCAGGTGGTGGTGGCATCGGGTGGTGTCAACGTGCCTTCGATCAATACCCGCGCCATCAACACGCAGGTCGTGCTCACCGACGGGCAGACCGTGGTGCTGGGCGGTATTCTCGAAACCAATCACACCGACGCTGAGACCAAGGTTCCCTGGTTCGGCGATATCCCGGTGCTGGGCAATCTCTTCAAGAATACGACCAAGACCGATGACAAGGATGAGCTGCTGGTCTTCGTCACGCCGAAGATCATTCACGAAGGCGTCAGCGTCAATTAGCGCCGCATGCGCCTAGGCGCATGCGCATCCTGCTGATCGAAGACGACGAGCTGGTCGCGGACGCGGTCGTCCGCGGCCTCTCGATTGCCGGATTCACCGTTGATCATGCGGCCTCCGCCGAGACTGGACGCGCTGCGCTGCGCAGCGAGCATTTCGACCTGGCAGTGGTCGACATTGGCCTGCCGGATGCCGATGGCCTGAGCCTGCTCGGCGCGCTGCGCAACGAAGGCACCGCAATGCCGGTGCTCATGCTGACGGCACGCGACACCCTGGCCGACAAGATCCGCGCCTTCGAACTCGGCGCGGATGACTTCCTCATGAAGCCTTTCGAGCAGGCGGAGCTCGCGGCGCGCTGCCGGGCGCTGATTCGCCGTGCGGGCCTGACCCCCAGCGGCGTGGTGCGGCTGGGCGGGCTCACGATCGATCTGAATGGTCACCAGCTGCAGGTCAATGGCGCGGTGGTCGAACTCACGCGTCGCGAATGGCTGGTGCTGGAAAGCCTCGCGCACAATCTCGGTCGAATCGTCACCAAGGATCGCCTGATGCAGGCGCTCGCCGGCTGGGAGCAGGACCTGACGCCCAACGCGGTCGAAACTCACGTCTCGCGCCTGCGCTCGAAGCTTGGCTCCGCCGCGGTCATTCGCGCCATTCGCGGGCTCGGCTATCGGCTGGACGAAGCCGGAGAGATGCGCGAGTGATGACGATTCGCCGCCGGCTGCTCTCGCTGCTGCTGCCGGCACTGGCGCTGCTGATGCTCATCGGCGGGGTGGTCGACTATCGCGTGGCCATACTGACCACGCGCAATGCCTACGACCAGGCGCTTGCCAACACGGCAGCCGCATTCGCGGCCAATATGCGGATCGAGGACGGACAGTTGCGGTTCATGCCCGCCGGCGCCGGGGGCGCGCTCGAGAGCGGCGCGATCTACGCCATCGTCGGGCCTGCCCATGAGCTGATTTCAGGCACGCAGCAACTGGCCGACAGCGAAGCGGCAACCGGGCGGCCGCCGGGACGTACCAACTATTGGAATGCGCAGCTGCAAGGGCAGCCCTGGCGCGCGGCGAGCATAGTCACGCGCACCAATGCGGGCCCCGTGCATATCATCGTGGCGGAGACGCTCGAGCGACGCGCGCACACGCAGCAGGTGATGCTGATCGGCAAATTGCTGGTCGACTTCGCCGAGCTGGACCTGACATTGCTGCTGGTATGGATCGCCGTGTATTACGGGCTGCGACCGCTGGACCGGCTCACGGACCAGGCGGAGCGGCAATCGTCGCGCCGGCTGCAGAGTTTCGACGAGGCCCAGGTTCCCGGTGAACTGCGGGCGCTGATCGTGGCATTCAATCGCGTGCTGGAATTGCTGCACGATGCCGCGCAGGCGCAGCAACGCTTCGTGGCCGATGCCGCCCACCAGATGCGCACGCCGGTCGCCGGGCTGCTGGCACAGCTCGAGCTGCTGCAGCAGGAGCCCGGCGCGGCTGCGCTGTCAACTCAGCTCGGCAACCTGCAGCGCGGCATTCAGCAGCTGGCGAGATCCGCCAATCAACTGCTGGCGCTTGCGCGTGCCGAACCGGTGGCGGCGCTGCACGAGAATCTACAACCCGTGGCGTTGAAAGCGCTGGTGGAAGCGCTCGTCGAACGCTATATCGACCGGGCCGACAGGGCGGGCATCGACCTCGGCGCCGAGGCGCTGGCCGCCACGGTGGCCGGGGACGCGGGCCTGCTCGAAGATCAGCTGGAGAACCTGATCGACAATGCGCTCAAGTACGCGCCCCGAGGCGGCCATGTGACCGTCCGCAGCGGCGTGGAAGGGGCGGCGGCGTACCTGGAGGTCGAGGACGACGGCCCCGGCATCCCCGAATCCGAGCGCCTGCGAGTCCGTGAGCGCTTCTACCGCCTGCCCGGCTCGACCGGCATCGGTTGCGGCCTGGGCCTCGCCATCGTCGATGAGATTGCGCGGGTGCATGGGGCGGTTTTCACGATTGGTGCCGGACCTCACGGCCGGGGCGCGCGTATGCGGGTACGCTTTGGTTCGGCATCGTGAAGTAGCGGGCTGTGAACTGTGTCGCAATTTCGGGCATCGGCTCTACCGAGCCAGCCTCGTGCAAGCTCCGGTGCGTAGGGTGGTAGACATGATGTATCGATCTTCCAGGCGGCGCGACGGCGGCTTTACCCTCCTCGAGGCAATAGTCGTCATGGCGATCGTTGCCATCCTCATGGCGGTGGCTGTGCCGTCGTATCGGTACATCACCAACGCCAACCGCATCGCCGCCGAGATCAATGGCCTGCTTGGCGATATGCAGTTCGCGCGCGCAGAGGCCCTGAAGGAAGGACAGACCGTAACGGTCTGCGTCTCGACCAATGGCACCAGCTGCGACGGCGCCGCCGTTTCAACCTGGCAAAACGGCTGGATCATTTTCTCGGACGTCAATGCCAATCACGTCGTCAATGCCGGCGATGTGATCTATAGGATGCAGCCCACCTTCACCAGCACCGACACTTTTGTGGCCAATCCGGTCTCGGGCTATGTGAGCTTCAATCGGGAAGGCTTCGCCACCGCGAATACCGCCGCGGCCGCCTGGCTGATAGCGCTGCACGCGGTCAGCGCGAACAGCGCCTCGACACGCTGCCTGAACATCACTTTTGCGGGATTGCTGACCGTGCAGACTTACGGCCAGACCAACAACACTCTGACCTGCTCATGATTATGCCAACAAATCGTCAACGCGGATTCAGCCTGATTGAAGTGCTGGTGGCGCTTGTCATCATCGGCGTCGGGATGCTCGGCATCGCCAAGATCCAGGCGCTCTCCTACGCCAGCACCGGCACGGCGGCACAACGCTCGATCGCCGCGATACTCGCCTCGAGCATGTCGTCGGCCATGCGCGCCAACCGCGCCTACTGGGCGGTGCAGGCGGGGACCGTCCAGCAGCTCGTCACCATCACGAATGGCGCCTTTACACCGGGGCCGACGGATGGCGCGCTGACCGGGACCGCCTCTTGCCTCAACACGTCCTGCATTCCCCAGGCGCTGGCTGCATACGACCTGCACCAGTGGGCGACCGCGCTGAGCGGCGCGCTGCCGGGCAGTGTCGCAACGATTACCTGCCAGCCGCCGACGGCGACCAACTACCCGGTGGGCTGCATCGTCACGGTCAACTGGACCGAGCGCAACATCGGACTCAACGCGCAGTCGCAGGGCACGACGGTCGGTACGGCCAACAATGCCTGCGGTGCCATTGGGCCTTGCTACACCCTCTATGTGGAGCCCTGAGATGCAAGCGGGCAAGCGTCGGATTCAGGGCGGCTTCACGGTCGTCGAGCTGATGGTGGCTTTACTGATCGGCCTGTTCCTGCTGGGAGGACTGCTGACACTGGTGCAGGACAATCGCCGCAGCTTCGCCAGCCAGAATCAGCTCTCACAGCTACAGGACGCCGAGCGCATGGCGATGACGATCATTACCGACGTCATTCAGTCGGCCGGCTACTACCCGGACCCGACGACCAATTCGGCTACGCTGGTGCTGCCTGCTACCGGAACGTTCGCGGCGGCGGGCCAGGCGATCGTGGGCACGTACAGCGCCACCGCGCCCGGCGACACCATTTCGGTGCGCTATGCCACCAATCCGGGCGACACCATCACCAACTGCATCGGCCAGTCCAATGCGACCGGCGCGGTTGCTGTCTATAACAATACCTTCAGTGTCGTAAACGGCCAGCTCGTCTGCACCATGAACGGCACGGCCTACAACATCGTCGGTACCCAGCCGCTGGCCAGCGGAAATTTCAGCGGCGTCGTCGTCAACAATATGAGCATCCTTTACGGCGTCACGACGGGCAGCAGCCCCAACAACGTCGATACCTACTACACGGCGACCAGCGTACCGAACTGGAGCAACGTCATTTCCGTGCAGGTAACGCTGAAGTTCAACAATCCCATGTGGTCGACGCTGGCGGCAGCACAAGGGACCACGGTGCCGCAATACCTGACCTTCCAGCGTGTCATCACCGTCATGAGTCAAGCGGGGATCTGACGATGAAGCACTCGCGAGAGAATTCACGTTCGTCACAGCGCGGGGTGGTGCTGATCTCCAGCCTGCTGCTGCTGCTGGTCGTCACGATCATGGCGCTGAGCATGTTTCGCAGTTTCGGCATGCAGGAGCGGATCGCGGGCAACACGCGCGAGAAGCAGCGTGCGCTGCAGGCCGCCGAGAGCGCCCAGCAATACGCGGAATGGTGGCTCGCCAATCAGAGCGGTGCCATCTACGCGGTCAGCCAGGGCAGCGCCGCCTATGCCGACGCCGCCTGCAGCGCCGCGACCATCGATGCCAATACGGGCGGTACGCCGCAGATCTGCACCCTGGGCACCAGCCTGGCAGCCATCACCGGCGTCAGCACCGCAACGGCCGCGGTGTGGCCGGTCAACTCGCAGGCTGTCGGTGTGGCCTACGCACCGCCGGGCATGAACTACGCGGCTTCCGCGTCGCCCAACTACTACGCGAACCGGCCTCATTTCTACATTACCGACGTCGGCGCTCTGGCGACCGGGCGCGGCGAGACTTACCAGGTCGATGCCTATGGCTACGGCCTCAGCAACACGGCGATCGCGGTCGTCGAAAGTACGGTGGCAGTCGTCTGCATCGTATGCAACATCGGAGGTTTCTGATGAACGTTAAGCATCATGTCGCGATCGCGCTGGCCGCGATGGCGCTGACTGTGTCCGGCGGCGCCTGGGCGCAGACGACATTTTCGGAAGATTTCACCGGTGCTGTCACCACCAATAACTGGTACTTCTTCAACGGCGCCTGCCTGACCGCGGGCAGCAGCAGCAGTACCGCCAGCCCCGGCGTTGTGCCGTCGTGCATGAGCATCAAAAGCTCCTACTATTCCGCGGCGGAGGACGGCGATCCTGCGCTGGTGGGCGGCTATGCCGGTGTCTCGGGCAACTCGCAGACGCTACCCGATCCGCTGACGCATGGCGCGTTGCGATTCACCAACGGCTATCCATACGGACATGGCGAAAACGGCGCCATCGTGTCGGCCACGGCGTTCAATGCCGGGCAAGGCATCCAGATCACTTTCAAGACCGTCACCTATCGCGGCGACAGCGGCGGTGCCGGTGGGGACGGCGCCGACGGCATGAGCTTCTATCTGATGGATGGCAGCGTCAGTCCGAGCAGCGGGCTGTGGAACGGCATCGGCTCCTGGGGTGGAAGCCTGGGCTACACCTGTTCGAATTCGAACCCCCCCTACGACGGATTGGTTGCCGCCTACCTGGGGTTGGGCATCGACGAATTCGGCAACTTCCTCAATGGCAAAACACTGGTGTCGGGATACACCGGCGGCAATTCCGCGACCGGTGACAATACCGCCCTGGGATACGGCTACAAGCCCAATCGCATCGGATTGCGCGGCAACGGCAATATCTCGTGGGCCTACCTCAATGCCAACTACCAGAGCTTTTATCCGACCAGTCTGACGACGGCGCAACGGCAGGCCGCGGTGCAGGCGACCTGCAAGACCGGTCTAATTCAAAACGCCTCCTCCGGCACCCCGGTGTCGACGGCCACTGCGATCGCCGACTACGCGCCGATCGTGAATGCGTACTACGAATTGCCGTCTACCACGGAGATCGCCAACGAAGGAGCGAACGCGCGCCCCGACGGCGTGGCCGTGCAGAACGTGTTCCTCTACAACCTGCAGATCACGCAGAACGGACTGCTGAGCTTTTCCTACAGCATGAACGGCGGCACCTACACGCCCGTGATCACGAGCCAGAGCATTACAGCCTCCAATGGCGCGCTGCCTGCGACGCTGCGGTTCGGCTTCGCGGGTTCCACCGGCGGTGACACCAACATTCACGAGATTCTTTGCTTCAAAGCGGCGCCAAGCACCGTCTCGGCCAGTTCCGCGACGGTCAACGAGAAGCAGACCTCGCAGGTTCAGACCACCTCGCAGGCGTATTTCGCCTTCTACAATCCCAATGATTGGACCGGTCGCGTGACAGCCTTCGGCCTGGTCGATACCAACGGTGTGGTGACCATCCAGGGCCTGGCTACCTGGGACTCGGAATGCGTGCTCACGGGTGTGCCTTCGGGCCAGACCTGCCTCTACACCGGCTCTTCCGGTCCGGCGACCGCGGAGCCCATATCGGGCTCTCCCGGAGCCGCGCGGCAGATGATGACCTGGAGCAGCCTGGACACCTCGGTGACAGCCGGTGCCACGGGCATTCCATTCGTCTATACCAACATGACTTCGGCGGAGCAGACCGCTATCGGCGGCTCGAGCAGCGGCACGACCCGGGTGGCGTACCTGCGCGGCGATCGCAGCAATGAAATCAACAGCGCCGGCGCCGGCCTCTACCGGGCGCGCGATGGGGTGCTGGCGGATATTATCGATGCCAGCCCGACCTGGGTCGGCCCGCCTGCCTCGCCCTACGCGGTCAACTGGGCTGATCGCTACGACACCACGGGCGACACCATTATCGAAAATTCCGGTCAGACCTATCAGCAATTCCTGACTGCCAATCAGTCGCGCCTGAACGTCATCTACGCCGGCGCCAATGATGGATTCCTGCACGGCTTCCGGACCGGCACAGAGGACATCAACGGCAATGTCAACCCCGCGTTGAATGATGGCGCGGAAGTTATTGCCTACATGCCCGGTACAGTCCTCAACGTGATTCACAGCTCGACGACACCGAATATCGACTATTCGAACCCGCAGTACTCGCATGCCTTCTACGTGGATGCGACGCCGGGCACCGGCGATGTCTACTACGCCAGCGCATGGCACACCATTCTGGTCGGTGGCCTTGGGCCTGGCGGCGCGGGCATCTACGCACTCGATATCACCAATCCGTCAACGTTCAACCAGAACAGCGCGGCGACCACGGTGCTCGGTGACTGGAGCTCGGCGAGCATTCAGTGCGTCGGCAACTCGGGCTGCGGCACCAACCTGGGGAACACCTATGGGACGCCGCAGATCCGCCGCTTCCACAACGGCACCTGGGGCGCGGTCTTTGGCAACGGCTACGGCAGCAGCAGCGGCGATGCCGGCATCTACGTGATGACGATCACGGGGACTTCGCCGGTCACGTTCAGCTTCTACTACCTGAGCACGGGCGCAACGGGCAGCAACGGTATCGCCTATGTCTCGCCGGCGGATCTCGATGGCGATCACATCACCGACTACGTCTATGCCGGCGACCTCAAGGGCAACGTGTGGCGCTTCGACCTGACCAGCACCAACCCCGCCAGCTGGGCAGTTACAAAGAACGTTTCCGGGGTAGCGCAGCCGGTGTTCAAGACACCCACAGGACAGCCAATCACGACCCAGCTCGTGCTGGCTTCGGCGGTGGTCAGCGGCGCACTGCCCTCGGTCATCGTCTCGTTCGGCACCGGGCAGCGCAATCAGTTCACGCTCACCTCGGCGGTCAGCTATGCGACCAACACCACGCAGAGCCTCTATGGTGTCTGGGACTGGAACTTCGCTGCCTGGAATGCCAAGTCCACGGCCGCGCAGTATGCGAGCCTGACGGCCACGCAGGCCAACGCGACCGCATGGGGGATAACCGCAACCACGCCGGTCAGGCAGTCGCTTCTGACTGCCCAGACCTACACGGTCAATACCGGCGGAGTCACCACTATCACCACCACCAACAATATGATTACCTGGGCGCAGTGCACGGGTGCGGCCGCGTCGACCTGCAACTCGGGCAACTTTGGCTGGTATGCCAACCTGCCGCAGACCAATGGCACGACCAGTGCGGGCGCCACCATCGTGGAGCAGATCATCTCGAACCCGGCGCTGTTCGAGGACGGGATTCTCGTCAATTCGACGATTCCGGCCAACAATCAGCCGCTGAACTGCAATAGCCCGACGACTGACCAGGGTGTCACCTACGTCGTCGCCCTCACCACGGGCGGCACGTTCGCGAGCGGCGGCGCATCACCCGGCTCGGGAACGACGAGCTTCAACAGTGCCTTCGTCAACTATCGCGATACCGCCACGGCGGGCATCCAGACCAACGAGACCGGCGCGCTGACCGTGGTCAATACCCGGGAAGGTTCGACCTACCTGATCGGCCAGGACATTTCGATTCCGACGGCCGGCAACGCGCCCGGCGGCGCACAGCAGATCGCGCTGTCCGATACCACCGTGAATCGTCTGACGTGGATCCAGCTGCGCTAACGGCGCAGCCTGATCAGGAGAAACCAAGACATGTTTCAGCGAACCGCACAACGACCTTCACGAACGACCGGCTTCTCGCTGATCGAGCTGATGGTCACAGTGCTCATCATCTCGGTCCTCGTGGCTATCGCCATACCTTCCTACATTGACAAGGTGCGCAAGTCGCGGCGCACCGAAGCCAAGACCGTACTGCTCGACCTGGCTGGACGCGAGGAGCGTTTCTTCAATACCAATAACCAGTACAGCGTGCTGCCCTCGGACCTGGGTTACGGCGGCAACCGCCGCCGCATTTCCGATGACTGTCGGCAGCGGTTACTACACGGTCAGGCGTCGTGCTGACGGCTGGGCCGCCCCTGGGCTATACGCTCACGGCGAACCCGGTCGCCGGCAGCGACCAGGCCAAGGATACGCACTGCACGATTGTTCACGCTCTACAGCACGGGCCAGCAGACCTCCGCGCCCGATGCGACGAGCTGCTGGCAGTAGCGCCCGGCGAGGGCGCCGCGTTTGGTGTAACCTGCGCATGGGCCGCAACAGCGGCTCATGCGATGACCGGCAAGCACAACATCTTCCTGATCGGGCCCATGGGCTCGGGCAAGACCGCGGTCGGCAAATGCCTCTCGCGATTGCTGGACTATCCATTTCTGGACAGTGACCACGAAATCGAGCTGCGCACCGGCGCCGACATTCCGCTTATCTTCGAGCGCGAGGGTGAAGCGGGTTTCCGGCATCGCGAACGCGAGGTCATCGCCGAACTCAGTGCCCGGGAATGCATCGTGCTGGCCACGGGCGGTGGCGCGGTGCTCGACGCGGGCACTCGCACGGATCTGAAGACACGGGGCTGGGTGGTGTACCTGGAAACGTCGGTGGCACAGCAGGCCGAGCGCGCCGCGCGCACGCGCCATCGGCCGCTGCTGCACGGCGTGGATCCGGTACAGCGCCTGGACGAGCTGCTGCGTGTCCGCGAGCCCCTGTACCGGGAGATCGCCGACCTGACAGTTTCCACCGACCAGCGCCGCGTGCCGGTGGTGTCCGATTTCATCGCACAGAAGTTCCGGGAATCGGCGCTGGACGCATGCAGACCCTGACGGTCCATCTGAACGATCGCTCGTATCCGATCCTGATCGGATCGAACCTGCTGCAATCGCAGACCGTGCTCGCCGCGCATATTCCGGCCGGCGATGTGCTGCTGATCAGCAATACCGTTGTGGCGCCGCTGTACGCCGATCGCGTCAGGCAGGCGTTGCCGGGGCGGCGCCTGGTCGAGGTGATACTGCCCGACGGCGAGGCGCACAAGACTCTGGCCACCGCCAGCCGGATCTTCGACGTCATGATCGCCAATCGCTTAGGCAGGGATGTCATCGTCGCGGCGCTGGGCGGCGGGGTGGTCGGAGACCTGTCCGGTTTCGTGGCGGCCTGTTACCAGCGCGGCGTCAGCTTCGTGCAGCTGCCCACGACGCTGCTGGCCGATGTCGATTCGGCCGTGGGCGGCAAGACCGCGGTCAACCATCCCGGCGGCAAGAACATGATCGGCGCGTTTCACCAGCCGCGCGCGGTCATCATCGATACCGATCTGCTCGCGAGCCTGCCCGCGCGTGAGTTCAGCGCGGGACTGGCCGAGGTGATCAAGTACGGCCTGATCCGCGATGCGGTTTTTTTCGACTGGCTCGAGGCCAACATCGAAGCGGTGATCGCGCGCGAGCCGGGTGCGCTGGCCTACGCCATCCGCCGGTCCTGCGAGATCAAGGCCGAGATCGTCAGCCGCGACGAGCGCGAACAGGGCGATCGGGCGTTACTGAATCTCGGCCACACATTCGGCCACGCCATCGAGGCCGCTACCGGCTATGTCGAGTGGCTGCATGGCGAGGCGGTCGGACTGGGTCTGATTGCGGCCGCCGACCTGTCGCAGCGTGTCGGTCAGCTCGAGGGCGGACAGCTGCGGCGATTGATCTCGCTGCTCGCTCGGGCGGGGCTCCCGGTCGAGTCACCGAAGATCGGCGCCGAGCGCGCCTTCGACTACATGCGCGTCGACAAGAAGGTCAAATCCGGACGCGTGCGGCTGATCCTGCTGCGAGGCATAGGCGATGCAGTCATGACCGCCGACTATCCGGACTCGGCGCTGCAGAGCACGCTGGCCGCGCAATTCGGCCGCGCGAGTGCCGTCGCGCCATGAGGCGTGCGCCATGAGCGGCGAGACGCTGGCGCGCTACGCGGCGCTGGATGCCAGCTCGCGCGGGCGCCGCTTTGCCGAGCCGCCGCCGGAGTACCGCGGTGAATTCCAGCGCGACCGCGACCGCATCATTCATTCCAATGCTTTTCGGCGCCTGGCTTACAAGACCCAGGTGTTCGTCAATCACGAAGGCGATCTGTATCGCACGCGCGTGACCCACTCGATCGAGGTGTCGCAGATCGCCCGCACGGTGGCGCGCGCGCTGGATCTGAATGAGACGCTGGCCGAGGCGATTTCGCTGGCGCATGACCTGGGCCACACGCCTTTCGGCCATGCGGGCCAGGAGGCGCTCAACGAGTGCATGCGCGAATACGGCGGCTTCGAGCACAACCTGCAGTCGCTGCGCACGGTCGACGAGCTGGAGGAACGCTATGCGCAGTTCTCCGGGTTGAACCTCACCTTCGAGACCCGCGAGGGCATCCTCAAGCACTGCTCGGTCGCGAAAGCGCGTGAGCTGGGTGATGTCGGGGAACGTTTCCTCAAGCGGCAGCAGCCCGGCCTGGAGGCGCAGCTTGCGAATCTGGCCGATGAGGTGGCCTACAACAATCACGATGTCGATGACGGCATCCGGGCGGGATTGATCACGCTCGAGGCGGTGGCGGAGGTGCCGCTGGTCGGGCGGCATTTCCACGAAGTGCAGCGCCTCTACCCGCAGCTGCAGGGCCGGCGCCGGGTGCACGAGACCGTGCGCCGCATGGTCAATGCGCTGGTCAGCGATGTGATCCGCTGCAGTGGCGATCACCTGCTGGCGGCGGCCCCGGCCAATATCGATGCGGTTCGCCTGCACCCGCACGCCATCATCGGCATGACCGATGCGATGCGGGCCCACCACGTCGAGCTCAAGCAGTACCTCAATGAACACGTCTACCGCCATCAGCGCGTGCTGCGCATGACGCTCAAGGCGCGCCGGGTCGTGAAGGAACTGTTCGACACTTTCGCGGCCGAGATCAGGCTGCTGCCGGACGAATACCAGGAAGCCGCCAGCCGCGCGGAAGCGCGCGACGGCTACGCCGGGCGCGCACGCATCGTGGCGGATTACATCGCGGGCATGACCGATCGCTACGCCATTCTCGAGCATCAACGACTGTTTGATCCCGCGGAACGCACATGAACGACACCCACGCCGCGCCGCCGGTTTCCACGTCAACGATTCCCACGCCAACGATTCCCACGCGCGAGCGGCTGATCTTCGCGCTCGACGTGCCGGATGCCGCGGCCGCGCGCGCGCTGGTGGAGAAGCTTGGCGATTCGGTGCAGTTCTACAAGATCGGGCTCGAGCTCTTCATGAGCGGGCAATATTTCGAGCTGCTGGACTGGCTGGCGGCGCGCGATCGCAGGATCTTCGTCGATCTGAAGTTCTTCGACATCCCGGCCACGGTGGCCGCTGCCGTGCGGGCACTGCGCAATCGCGGCGTCAGCTTTGCGACCGTACATGGCAATCAGTCGATCATGGAAGCGGCCGGCGCCGCCAAAGGCGATGTGAAGATCCTCGCGGTCACCGTGCTCACCAGCCTGGATCGCGGTGACCTGGACGATCTCGGTTTCGAGTGCTCCATCGGCGAGCTGGTGCTGTCACGTGCGCGGCGCGCGCTCGAAGCAGGTTGCGATGGCGTCATTTCATCGGCACTCGAAGTGCCGCGGCTGCGTGAACTGCTCGATCGGCGGCTGCTCGTGATCACGCCTGGCGTGCGCCCGGTGGACAACCGGCCGTCCGATGATCAGAAGCGCGTGGCCACGGTGACGCAGGCTTTCGAATGGGGCGCCGACTACATCGTCGTCGGTCGTCCGATCCGCGATGCCGCGGATCCGCGCGCTGCCGCGGAGACGATTCAGCGAGAGATCGCGGCGGTGATCAAGCGTCGCTAGCAGCGGCAGGAGCACCGCAGAGACTAACGCCGCTGAAAAGAAAACGGCGAAGCCCTTGCGGACTTCGCCGTTCCTGCTCAAGCGCTTTTACATGCGGAACAAGGTCATCCGCATCGCAACTGCTTGGAAGCGTCCTTCCGTTGGACACGGTCGCGCGCGTGACAATTAGCCTGCGCGCATCTAGGCATACGCCTCGCGGCGAGGCAGGATGACTAGAATTGCGACTGAACCAACGCGTGAATGTGCCATTGGATCACCTCCTTTTAGTTGCTGTGGGTTAGTTGTCGGCACGCACCGGCTACCGAAGCGTGTGCGCCCAACCCAATAATAAACGACTTTGTCAAAATGTTGCCACTGTGCGATTACTCCGGGCGAGAACATAGATTTTGGGAAATAACTTTGCCGCTGATGGAGACTCTGTCCCGATCATTCATTGGCTCGAAGACGGCAGGGCATTTGAGGCGCAGTGGCGCTCCCATGACGGTACGGCACCTGCCGCGCGCGTCGTTGTCGCCGACGGAAAAATGACGGCGGACGAGGCCTTTGGTCTCGCGTGTCAAGGGACCGCGCTTCTCTGGCGCGGCGACTTTCAGGCGGCGCGCCAGATGTTGACTGCGTTAGGGAATCGCGCAGATCGACCGCAGCGCAGATCGCGAGCTTCAGTCAGCAACTTCGATCGCCGGCCCGGCCGAAGCATTCCATCTCTACCGCCAGGCCAGGTCGCAGCGAGCCCGCACGCTTAACGCCTTGTTGATCCCGCTCAACGACGACTACACGATCCCGTTGCGACGAGCGCCCGATATCCGGCAAGCGTGCGCGGAAGCCTACGGTCCTGCGAAATCCGCATCAATCACATCGCTGCGAGCGTTGCTGGGTGTCATCGGTGCACACGAGTGGCGCAAGAAGGGCATCGAGATTCCAGAGGCAGGAGGCAGAATTCATCCGCACTTCGGCGTCTTCGCGCCGATCCGCCGTGAGTACATCGACCTCGTCAGCACGACGCTTCTGCCGGCTGGGTGCGCTTCATCCAGCGTGGCTTTCGATATTGGCACGGGCACTGGTGTGCTCGCCGCGGTACTTGCACGCCGCGGCATCGGACGCGTGGTCGCTACCGATCTCAATCCACGCGCGTTGGCCTGTGCGCGTGAGAACATTCGACAGCTTGGTCTTTCAGAGCGCGTCAATGTCGTGCAGGCGGATCTTTTTCCGGAAGGTCGCGCGGCGCTGGTCATCTGCAACCCGCCATGGATACCCGCGCGGCCGAGCTCGCCCATGGAAAGCGGAATCTACGACCCTGAAAGCCGGATGCTGCGCGGATTTCTCGGGGCGCTGGCGGAGCATCTGGAGCCGGGTGGTGAGGGATGGTTGATCCTATCCGACCTGGCGGAGCACCTGGGTTTGCGGACTCGCGCGCAGTTGTTGCAAGAGTTCGAGGTTGCGGGATTGCGTGTCGTGGGCCGAAACGATGTGCCGCCGCGGCATCCGCGAGCCGCTGATAAAACGGACTCGCTCCATATGGCTCGCGCGGCTGAGATCACCTCTCTTTGGCAGCTCGCGGCAGACTAAGGGTACTCGAGTCTCAAATACCGTACGACAACTACTGCTTCGCGAGCTCGTCGCGCAGCGAGCGGCGCAGGATCTTGCCGACGTTGGTCTTGGGTAATTCGTTGCGGAAGTAGATGGCGGCGGGGCGCTTGTAGCCGGTCAGATACAGGTGGGCATAGTCCTTGATGGCCTGCTCGGTCAGCGACGGGTCCTTGCGCACCACGAACAGCGCCACCACTTCGCCCGAATGCTCGTCGGCTTTCGAGACGGCCGCGACCTCGAGCACGCCCGGGCAGCGCGCGAGCACATCCTCGATTTCGTTCGGGTACACCTTGAAGCCCGAGACGATGATCATGTCTTTCTTGCGATCCTCGATGTAGACGAAGCCGAGCTCATCGAAGCGGCCGATGTCGCCGGTGCGCAGCCAGCCGTCGGGCAGCATCACGTTGGCGGTCTCATCGGGGCGATTCCAGTAGCCGCGCATGATCTGCGGCCCGCGCAGGCAGATCTCACCGACGGCGCCGATCGGAAGTTCACCACCTTCATCGTCGCGGATCGTCAGTTCGGTGGACGGTACCGGCAGCCCAACCGAGCCGTTGAATTTGGCGTACGGCCCAACAAGCGTGGTGACGCAGCCCACCGGGGATGCCTCGGTCAGGCCCCAGCCCTGCGAAACCACGCAGCCTGTGATCTGCTGCCAGCGCTCGGCGACCGCGCTCTGCAGCGCCATGCCGCCGGCGACGGTGGCCTTGAGGCGCGAGAAATCGATGCGCTCGAATCCGGGCGTGTGCATGAGCGCATTGAACAACGTGTTGACGCCCATGAAGAACATGGGCCTGTGCGCCTGCAGATCCTTGACGAAAGCGGGGAAGTCGCGCGGATTGACGATCAGCAGACCGGAACCGCCCACCAACGCGAATAGCAGGCAGTTCGCTGTCAACGAAAAGATGTGATAGAGCGGCAGCGCGCAGATATAAGTGATGTCCTCGAGCTCGACCTGGACGAACCAGGCGCGCGACTGCAGCACATTCGCGACCATGTTGCCGTGACTGAGCATGGCGCCCTTGGCAACTCCCGTGGTGCCGCCGGTGTACTGCAGGTAGGCAAGGTCATCGTGCGTCAGATTCACGGGCTTCAGTTCGAGCGCGCGGCCCTCGCTGAGCACATCCTTGAGCCGGCGCGCGCCCTCGATGTGCCACTTCGGCACTTTCTTCTGCACGTGGCGGACTACCGCATCGACGATCAGGCCTTTGGGGAAATGCAGCTGCTCGCCCACCGAGGTGACGATGACGGTGCGTACACTGGTGCCGGGCAGTGCCTGCGCCAGCGTGGCGGCGAAGTTCTCCAGCACCAGTACCGCGGTGGCGCCCGAATCGGCGAGCTGATGCCTGAGTTCGGAGACTGTGTAGAGCGGATTGGTGTTGACGACCACGAACCCGGCGCGCAGCGCGCCGAACATCGCGATCGGGTACTGCAGCAGGTTTGGCAGCATGATGGCGACGCGATCGCCGCGCTTGAGCCCGGCGCTGTGCTGCAGCCAGGCGCCGAAGGCGCGTGAGCGCTGCTCCAGGTCGCGAAAGCTGATCGAGGTGCCCATGCTGATGTAGGCCACGCGATCGGCGAAGCGCTCGCAGGATTGTTCGATGAGCTCCTTCAGGGAGCCAAGCTGGTTGACGTCGACGTCGGCGACCACGCCCGGCGGATACTGCGGTAACCAGAACCTTTCCATGACTTCACCCCCCGCCGCTGCGACCGGTTTTTTGTGCGCGCAGCAGTGGCACCAGTGTGGGCCAGACATTGTCCAGCAACAATGGCTGTCCCTGCTCGTTGGGATGCAGCCCGTCGGCCTGCATCAGATCGGGCTTCAGGGCGACATTTTCCAGCAGGAAGGGCAGCAGCGGGACGTGGTACTGCTCTTTAAGCGACTGGTACATGGCCGCAAACCCGCTGGTATAGCGCTCGCCGTAATTCGGCGGCAGCTTCAGGCCCAGCAGCAGCACTGGGATGTGCTGCTGCTGCAGCAATGCGATCATCTTGCCGAGATTGTCCTGCGTCTGCTGAATCGGCAGCCCGCGCAGGCCATCATTGGCCCCCAGTTCGAGCAGCACGATGCGCGGCTGTTGCACGCTCAATGCGCGCGGCAGCCGCGCCAGCCCACCGGCGCTGGTTTCGCCGCTGACGCTGGCATTCACGACATGGAATCCGTACCCTTCGTGTTCGATCTTCTGCGCCAGCAGGCTGACCCACCCCTGCTCGACGCGTATTCCATAGCCGGCGCTCAGGCTGTCGCCGAATACCAGCACCACCGGCACCGCCTCAGCGCCCACTGCCGGCAGCGCGATGAGCCAGGCCATCAGGATGACAATGACGCGCGACATCGTTCTCGAAGCCCGAAAGTTGAGCAAGCAGGTTAGCAGTCCGGAAGGTCCGCTGACCATCGTTCACGAAGTCTCGCTGGCCGTGGACGCACGCGAATCGATCGCCATCGTGGGCCCCTCCGGAGCCGGCAAATCGACCCTGCTTGCCCTGCTGGCCGGACTCGACCAGCCCACGTCCGGGGAAGTGTGGCTCGCGGGCACCAATCTCACGGGACTCGACGAGGACGCGCGCGCGCGCATCCGCGCGCAGCGCGTCGGCTTCGTGTTCCAGTCGTTCCACCTGGTGCCGTCGCTGACGGCAATCGAAAATGTCATGTTGCCGCTGGAGCTGGCCGGAAGGCGCGATGCGGACAGCGCGGCGAGCGAGATGCTGGCGCGCGTGGGCTTGAGTACGCGGCTGCGCCACTACCCGCGGCAGCTGTCCGGCGGCGAACAACAGCGCGTCGCGCTGGCCCGAGCCTCGGTCGGCACACCCGCGGTGCTGTTTGCCGATGAGCCCACGGGCAATCTCGATACCGCCACCGGCGCGAAAATCGCGCAGCTGCTGTTCGAGCTGAACACCGGCTCGCAGACCACGCTGGTACTGGTCACCCATGATCGCGCACTCGCAGCACGCTGCGGCCGTATCGTCGTCATGGAGGCGGGCTCCATGCACGAGGAGTCGAGCAACACACCCGATGCGGGCCATGCGTAGCCTTAAGTATGCGTAGCTTTACGCTCGCCCTGCGCCAGCTGCGGCGCGAATGGCGCTCGGGGGAGCTGGCGGTGCTGTGGCTGTCGCTGTGCGTGGCGGTCGCGGCGCTGTGCGGGGTTGGCTTCCTGGTGGATCGCATTGGACGCGCCGTGACGGCGCAGGCCAGTGAAGTACTGGCGGCGGATCTGCGCGTCGAATCGGATGCCGCGATAGATCCCGCGGAGCAGGCGCATGCCCAATCCTCAGGGCTCGCGACGGCGCGCCTGACGATGACGCTGTCGGCGATCTTCAACGGCGATGCCAATCAGCTGGCCGATGTGCGCGCGGTCAGCAGCGGCTATCCGCTGCGCGGAACGTTGACGGCGGCGGATCGCGCGTTCGCCGCCGGGGTGCCCACGCGCGAGATACCTGCACCCGGGGAGGCGTGGCCGGACTCGCGGCTGGCGGCCGCGCTCGGCGCGACCATCGGCACCGATCTGAATGTGGGCTCGCGCACATTGCGCGTGACGCGGATCCTGATCTCGCGGCCCGACCAGAACTCGACCTTCGTCGAATTCGCCTCGGCACTGCTGATCAACGATGCGGATCTCGCCGCGACGAAACTGATCCAGCCCGGCAGCCGCGTCAAATACGCGTTGCTGCTGGCAGGCACGGCGCCGCAGCTCGAAGCCTTCCGGCATTGGCACGCCGAGGGGGATTTCGGCAAGGAGCGGCTGGTCGATGTGGCGGAGGCCAGTCCGCAGATCGGCGAGGCCAGTCGCCGCGCGGCGCGCTTCCTGGCGCTCGCGAGCCTGGTGGCGGTGCTGCTGTGCGCGGTGGCGATTGCCATGAGCGCGCGCAGCTACGTACAGCGGCACCTCGATGTGGTGGCGCTGATGAAGACGCTGGGGGCGCAGCGCAGCACGGTGCTCGGCGTGCATCTGTGGCAGCTGCTGGTGCTGGCCATCGTCTCGAGCATCATTGGCGCCGCGGCGGGCTGGGTCACGCAGCTGTGGCTGGTGCGCGTGCTGCGCGGCCTGTTGCGCAGCGACCTGCCGCCCGCGAGCCTGTGGCCCGCGCTGGTGGGCTTCGTGATCGCGATAGCCATGCTGGCCGGCTTCGCCCTGCCGCCCCTGCTGCAGCTGATGCGGGTGCCGGCGCTGCGGGTCCTGCGGCGCGATGCGGGGCCGCCTTCGGTCGCAGCCTGGGCTGCGGCCGCGCCGGTGGTGCTGGCGGTGGCCGGCGTCGTCTACGTGGCACTGGGCAACGTCACCTTAAGCCTCTGGTTCGTGCTGGGCCTGGGCGCTGCCGTGTTGGTGCTTGCGCTGGGCGGCGCTGGCCTGGTCAGTCTCGCCGCGCGCGTGCGCGGCAATGCTGGCGCCGCGTGGCGCTACGGCGTCGCCAATCTGGCGCGGCGGCGCGCCGAGGGCATCACGCAGATCGTGGCGTTTGGCTTGGGCATCATGCTGCTGCTGGCGCTGGCCATACTGCGCGGTGATCTGATCACCGACTGGAAAGCGAGCCTGCCGGCCGATGTGCCGAACTATTTCTTTCTGAACATCCCGCCCGAGCAGCGCGATGATTTTCAGCACGAACTCGCTGACCAGGGCGCGCGGCTCGAACGCATGCTGCCGATGATCCGTGGCCGGCTCACCGCCATCAACGACAAACCAACGGCGACCATGCATTTTCCGGGCGGGCGTGGCCGCGGCTTCGCCGATCGCGAACAGAATCTCACCTGGGCCGCGGACCTCGGCGATGACAATCGCCTGGTCGAGGGGGAGTGGTGGACTCCGGCGCAGTTCGGCAAACCGCTGGTGTCGGTCGCGGTGGAGTACCAGGATTCGATGGGATTGAAGCTCGGCGACCGGCTGCGCTTCGATGTCGCCGGCGAGACCATCGATGCGACCGTCAGCAGTTTTCGCAAGGTGCGCTGGGACAGCTTCAAGCCGAATTTCTTCGTCGAGTTTCCGCCCGGCCTGCTCGACTCGGCGGCGGGCACCTATATGACCAGCGCGTACCTCGAGCCGACCAGCGGCGCCATGTCGCGCCTCGTGCATCGCTTCCCATCGGTATCGATTTTCAATATCGGCGACCTGCTGGCGCAGGTGCGGGCCGTGATCGACAAAGCGGTCACGGCCGTGCAGAGCGTGTTCCTGTTCACGCTGCTGGCAGGTCTTACGGTGCTGTTCGCGGCAGTGCAGGCCAGCCGCGATGAACGCGGCTACGAGATAGCGATCCTGCGCGTGCTGGGCGCGGGGCGATCGATGATTTTCGCCAGCGTGCTGTCGGAATTTTCGCTCATGGGCGCGCTGGCGGGATTCCTGGCCGCTACCGGCGCCTCGATCGGCGGCGCCTGGCTGGCGCACGCGCTCGATCTGAACTATCGCTTCAATGCGTTGCTGTGGGTGTTCGGCGTCATTGCCTCGACGCTGCTGCTCGGCATCGCCGGAGCGATCTCGACGCGATCGATGGTCAGAGTGGCGCCACGCGCGGTGTTGTACTAGCCCGGGCAATCATCAGCACCATCAGCACTTAATGAGCAATGCTGATGGTTGCCCAGGCTATTGGCGAAGCTTCGCCACGCCAGTTCAGACCATCGATCGAGAAGAGATAGTTGCCGGGGCCGAGCGCCGAGCTGTTGAGCCCGAGGTGCAGCACGCCGTTGGAATCCTTGAGCACGTTGTAGAACACCGCGACGCGGCCCTGATCGACACGGTCCACGGTGACGCGGAATACCGTCATCTTGGTCCATGACAGGTCGATCTTCAGGTCCGCCATTTCCGTCTGCGAGCCGCCGATCGTGAGCAGGCTGCGCGTGGATGGCGATTCGCGATTCGGTGCGATCACATAAGAGTGCGTTGCCAGCGCGGGATCCAGCGCGCGCACGGCGACCTGGCGTCGCAGCGAGGTGATCGAGCGTTCGCTGTTGGAGAGCTTGCCGAGCAGCACCAGCGCGATGATGCCCAGCGCCAGGCCAACGCCTGCGATGCCGAGTAATACGGGCAGGCGTTCCCACCACGGTTTCGAGCGGCCTTCCCAGGGTGGCGCGCGGCCACCGGCTTCGAGCAATCGCAGTGCCGCATTGATGCGCTCGAGCAGTCCGATCTCATCGAGCAGCTCGGGATGTTCGTGGCAGTAGCGCTCGAAGTCCTGCCTGCCCTTCAGCGGCAATCGCCCGCTCAGGTAGCGCTCCACGATCTGGTTACGCGCGATGAATTCGCGATTCATGACGTTCTGTGGCGGCATCGGGGGCATAGGCAGGGCCGAGCCCTCGACGGACTGTATACCGGCGCCATGCGGGTCCGAGGGGCTTATACGCGCCGCTTGCATGGGTGTATCGTGCCGTGGCGAGGTCGCTGAACGTAACGCGGCAGCTCACAGTTCTATCGCTGCGGACGGCTGCGACGGGAACTGCATCACATTTCGCTGTGGCTGCAGCAGGCTGGAACCCGGGGCACCGCTACAGTGTCAAACGAGAAGCCAGTGAATCCACCCCCTCCAAAATCCAAGCCCCCGCTGGGCGTCAAATTGCCTCCGGGCGCCGTGCAGCACGATGCGCAGGGCAGGGGCGTGCTCAACTGGGCGGCCGAGACGGCCCGCCACATCGCGCTGTCGGCTTCGCAGGTGCTGCGAAAGCTCGATCATCGCGGTCTCTCGCTCGAAGACACCAATGCGCCGCGCGGCAAGTCTTCGGCGCGCAGCAATCAAATGCCGGGCGGCGGTGTGAATCCTTACGAGAGTCGACCGATGCCGCAATCGCGACATGCTCCGAAGAGCTCGACGGTCATCAAGGGTGCTGGTGCTGAGCAGGCAGCTCGCGCAGCTGCGGGCTACGGCGCCAGGGCAAATTCGAAGCCTACTTCGAAGCCTTCAGCGCGCGGGCGCTCCTCGTGGTGGCAGCGCCTTTTCCGGCGCGGCTGATCATCCGGTCGGCGAATTCGACTCCGGCCTGCGCCAGCCAGCGCGCCTGCTCCGGTGTCTTGACGCCCTTGGCTACGCAATAAAGTCCGAGTACGCGCGCCGCCTTGGCGATGCCGGCGACGTTGGCATGCGCGAACTTGTCATCCATCGCACTGACGATCACGGCGGCATCGATCTTCAGGCAACGCAGAGCGGCACCGCGCAGCAACGCAAAGCCGCTGCTCGTGAGGCTGAAGTCATCGAGCGCCACGAAGCATCTGAGTGGGCCGCAGCGTTCAATGAAACTCTCCGCCGCATTCAGATCGTGCTGCCAGGCGACCGCCGGCAGGCTGAAACCGACCGCGTCCTCGGCCAGGGCCGCTTCGTCGAGCGCAGGGGTCAACCGATCAAGGAAATCCCCGGACCGTACCGATGCCGCACACAGGGGCAATGCAAAGCTGGCCGGTGCGGGCGCATCGAGCGTGCCGCGGCGTTTGACCAGCGAGATCAAGCGCCGCGCGCGCTCCAGATCCTGTTCCAGCGAAGAGGTGGGGTCGTCGGCGATCTCATAGCGGCGCGTGTGGCCGCCATTGCGCAGCCGCGCGTAGGATCGCGAGCGCAGTGACGGGGTTTCGGCCGCCTGGGCGGCGTCCGGGGTCGAGGACGCGTCGGCCAATTCCAGCGGAGCTTCCTCCGGGCGATCGCTGCCGCGCACACGGAAAGTGGGGAGATCCGCCGACGCGGGTACCGCAGCTTCGGGCGGCGGCGCCAGGGCGCCAAAGCGGCGCATGGTTGTCAGCACGCGCTCGCGCAGCGTATCGGGGTTGATGTCAGGCCGCCGGCGACTGCCGACGACAGCGAGGACCACGCCTTCGCGATCGCCGCGCGGCGTGCGGGAACAGAAGACGAGCGCCCGGGCGTTTTCGAGGTCCCGCTCCAGGTGCTGCAGCGTGGCATCCAGCGAGAAGGCGTCCAGCGCATCCTGCAACAGGCGGCGCTCGCGCAGCCCGAACTCCCCTTCGTTGAGCCAGAGCAGCTCGCCGGCCGCATCGTGCACGGACAGGTTCTTGACGCGCGAGGGTGCCAGCATCCGCACGAGCCGCTGGCCCAGCTGCGCGGCCGTGGCCTTGCGCTCATCGGGCGAGGCAGCTTTCCTTTCGGGCATGGCGGAAGACGTCAAGGCATCGGTCATCGGCCGGATGGTGCCAGTTAACCGAACCTGTCGGCGTGACAGCCCTCCCGTTCCGGTACGCTAGGGGGCAAGCTCATTTAGACTTGTCATATTCATGTACCAGGCGCCCCTGACCGATCTGCGATTCGTCCTCAACGAGCTGCTGCGCGCGCCGCAGCTCGCCGAGCTGCCGCGCTACGCCGAGTTCTCGGCGGAGCTGTCCGATTCGGTGCTCGAGGAGGCCGCCCGCTTTGGCGAGCAGGTGCTGGCGCCGATCAATTCGCTCGGGGACACGCGCGGCGCCCAGTACCGCGACGGCGGCGTGCATATGCCCGAGGAATTTCGCGATGCTTATGCGAAATTTATCGCGGCCGGATGGCCGCAGTTGTCCGCGCCCGCCGATCGCGGGGGCCAGGGTGCGCCGCTGGTGCTGGCGGTGGCCTGCGAGGAGATCTGGTTCGGCGCCAACCTTGCCTTCATGCTGTGCCCGCAGCTCTCGCGCGGCGGTGTGGATGCGCTCGAGGCGGTGGCGACTCCGGCGCTGCAGAACATGCTGCTGCCGAAGCTGGTCAGCGGCGAGTGGACCGGCACGATGAATCTGACCGAGCCGCAGGCGGGCTCGGACCTGGCTTTGATACGCACGCGTGCACGGGCCGATGGCGATCACTACCGCATCAGCGGGCAGAAGATCTTCATCACCTACGGCGATCACGACATGGCCGAGAACATCGTCCACCTGCTGCTCGCGCGCATCGATGGCGCGCCGCCCGGCGTCAAGGGCATCTCGATGTTTGCGATCCCGAAGCGTCTCATCAATGCCGACGGCAGCCTCGGCGCTGCCAACGATCTGCGCTGCGTGTCGATCGAGCACAAGCTGGGCATCCATGCCAGCCCGACCTGCGTGATGTCCTACGGCGACAACGGCGGCGCGCTCGGCTACATCATCGGCGAGCCGCATCGCGGACTCGAATACATGTTCATCATGATGAACTCAGCGCGCCTCTCGGTGGGCGTGCAGGGCATCGGCCTCGCCGAACTCGCGTTGCAGCAGGCACAGGCCTGGGCCCACAGCCGCGTGCAGGGGCGCGCGATCGTCGCGCGCGGCAATGCAGCCGCGGCGGCAACCGAGGCCGCGGCGGGCGGCGCCTCCTCCAGCGGCGCATCGGTCATCGTGCGGCACCCCGACGTCGCGCGGATGCTGCTGACCATTCGCGCGAACGTAGAGGCCATGCGCGCGCTGGCGCTCTACACCGCCATCACTTTCGATCGTGCGCGCGCGGAAACTGACGAGTCGAAGCGGGCCGCGGCGCTGGCGCGCGGCGAGTTGCTGATTCCGATCGTCAAAGGCTGGTCGACCGACCAGGGCACGCTGATGGCCTCGCTGGCCATGCAGATTCATGGCGGCATGGGATTCATCGAGGAGACCGGTGTCTCGCAGACGCTGCGCGACGTGCGCATCACATCCATCTACGAAGGCACCACCGGTATCCAGGCCAATGATCTGCTCGGCCGCAAGGTGGTGCGCGACCGCGGCCAGACATTATCGGCGCTGCTGTCGGACCTGATGCGCGAGCTCAACGACATTCGCGGCAGCGAGCCGGCGCTGCGCAGCGTGCGCAATGCCAGCATCGAGGCACTGACAGTGCTGCGCGATGCCACGGTGTCGCTGCTGTATGAATTCGGCGTGGAGCCGGCGCGCGCCTACGCGGTGTCGGTGCCGTATCTGCACCTGTGCGGCCGCGTGCTTGGTGGTGCGCTGATGGCGCGCAGTGCCGCAATCGCCGCCAGGAGGCTGGCTGAGGGGTCGCCGGATGCGAAGTTCTATCGCGGCAAACTCCAGAGCGCGCGCTTCTATGCCGAGCACCTGCTGCCCGAGAGCCTGAGCCTTGCGCGCACCGTCAAATCAGGCGGCGCCAGCGTGGTGGAGTCGGACACCGATCTGATCTAAGCGTTGCGCGTGGCGAGGTAGACACCGCCCGCGGCGAGCGCAAAGCCGGTCACCTTGATCGCCGACATGGGCTCGTGCATGAGCAGCCAGCCCATGATCGCCGTGATCGGCGTCACCAGATAAAACAGCGTCGAGACGCGCGTCGCCAGGCCGCGGCGCAGCAGCATGAAGAACAGCGCGAAGCTGGCGCCGGAATTCAGGAAGATCATCCACAGCAAAGAACCGGTGAAGGCGGCGCTGGTATCGAAGCGGAAATGCTCATGCAGCAATGCAAACGGAGCCAGCACCAGGGTCGCGACCAGGTTCTGAATCATCAGGCCGATGTTGAGATCCAGTTCCAGCGCGTGCCGCTTCTGATAGATGGTGCCGAAGGTGATGCCGCACAGCGCCAGCAGCAGCGCCAGCCCCGCGAGACCTGAACCCAGGCCCGAGCCCAAGCGGTCCTGCAGCACCAGCAGCACGCCGGCCAGTCCAAGCAGCAGCCCCAGCCATTGGCTCATGCCCTGCTTTTCGCCCATGGCGGTCATGGCAAGCGCCGTGGTCAGCGGCATGCAACCAATGACCAGCGCGGAAAATCCGGGGCTGGTGCCGAGCGCGAAGGCGGCGTAGATGGCGCCGAATTGAACCGCCAGCGTCAAGCCCACCACGGCACTGTGAAATAACGGGCCGATGCGCGGCCATTGCGGCCGCCGCGCCAGGACGATGGCGCCGAAGAGCAACGTCGCGCCGCCGAAGCGCAAGGTAAGAGTCGTGAACGGCGCGGCGTGTGTGACCGCGACCTTTCCCGCGATGTAACCCGTGCTCCAGAGGAACACGAACAGCGCGGCCGGCAGGCGGTCCTTCAGTGCGGGGATATCGAACCATCGCAAGCGCGCAGGTGTCACGGGGACAGGTGCCGTTGGGGCGGCGGCCACGGGGCCGGGTGCTGCAATAGTGCTCGCGTTCATCATCGGCAACAGCTTAGGGGCTTACCATTTCGGGATAAACGCGATAAAAAGGAAATGTTTATTGCGTGCGGCGCAATAAAGCCCCGGCCGGCCAGACGGGGGCTCGAAAAAAGAGAATTTGATGCCCTAGCAGCCTGTCGGACTGAGGATTTCAGTTAATGGGCCAATGGCTCTTATCGCGTAGAGATTCATGCTGATACCCATTGGAAATGGTCAGTGCGGCCGGCACACGGCCCTTTCAGCAGGTCTGCAGGGCAAACATGCGCTTGATGTTCCAGCTCATCGTCACCAGGTTCCACTCGCCTTGGACGTTCTCGAGTCCTCGCAGCAGGCATTGGCGATAGCCCATCACCGATTTGATGATGCCGAACACCGGTTCCGGGGTTTGCTTGCGCAGCCCGTAGAGCTTTCTGCCCGCCGGGGTCTTGAGTCGATGTGCCATCCGCTGCAGCGCTGTTGCCGAGGCCGGCGGGGACTTGGGTGGCGCGGCAAAGCGCTGCTTCCAACTCACATGATGAGCAGTGCGCCCCAGGGCAATCAGCGGTTCGATCTTGGCCGCCTCGCACCGCTCGAGGTTCGCCTCACTGAAATAGCCGTTGTCGGCCAGCATCCGTCGGGGGCGGCCCAGTGGCTTTGGCAGCGCCTTGAGCTTCTCGAGCATCGGGGCCAGCTGTTGTTTGTCGTTACCGGCTTGCGTCACCGCACTGGCCACGACCAGCATGCTGCCGATCGCCACCACCGCCTGGGCGTTGTAGCACTGATCGAACCGGCCGCCGGGGAGCTTCATGATGCGCGAGTCCTCATCGGTCAGGTTGATCTGATCCTGCTCGCTCACCCCACCGGTGGGGGGCTCGGGTGGACGGCCAGTGGGCTTCTTGCCGGTGCGCTTCTCCTGCTCAGCGCGCGCCGCAAGCTTTGCCTGATGCTCGGCTTGCTCGCGCTCCAGGCGCTCCTCACTCCGCGCTTCGATCTTTGCCTTCGCCTCGGCAATCGCCGCCAGGCGCAGCTCGCGCCGCTCCAGCTCCTCCGGGATCGACATACCGTCCGGGATATCGGCCTCATCAGCCCGATCTGCCAGGTGCAGCAGCTGGCGGACTTCCTTCTTCAGCTGCTTCTCGATCTTCTTCGCATGCCCATACGAGAGGGCGCTGTGCCGGCTCGCGTTGGCGTGTACCTTGGTGCCATCGATGGCAAGGGTCCCCAGCTTGAGCATCCCCATCTGCCGCGCCAGCCTCAGCACCTCGATAAACAAAGCCTCAATCTGCGCCAAAAAGCGCTTGCGGAACGCGGCAATCGTGTCGTGATCGGGGTGCTCGTTGCCGGCAATATAGCGAAACGCCACCGAGTCGTAGGTCGCCCGCTCAATAGACCTGCTGGAGAACACCTTGGTGGCATACCCATACACCAGCAGACCCAGCAGCATTGCCGGGTGGTAAGAGGCCGAGCCCGATCCGCGATACGCCTTCTCCAGCTCCGACAGATCCAGACCGTCGATCACTTCCACCACAAAGCGCGCCAGGTGTCGCTGCGGCAGCCACTCATCCACCGACGGCGGGAACAGAAATGGGGTGTCGCGGTTGATCGGCCGAAAGTTGCTCATGGCGCCCCGATATCCACAGGAAACTGCATATGATTATCTCGCATCACACCAGTTCGCGCCCGTCGCTCAGTCCGACAGGCTGCTAGGCAACTACTTTTTTATGGCGGCACGGCTAAACGAGATCGCGGTTTTCATCGAGGTGGCGCGCAGGCGCAGCTTCATTCGCGCGTCCGAGCAACTCGGCGCCAGCGTTTCCGCCGTCAGCCGCTCCGTGTCGGCGCTCGAGGCGCGCCTGGGCGTGCGGCTGCTGCAGCGGACTACGCGCAGCGTCGGTTTGACGGAAGCAGGGAGCGCGTATTTTCGCCGCTGCGAGACGCTGCTGTCGGAACTGGAGTCCGCGGAGGCGGAGGCCAGCGCGCTCGGCGAGGAGCTGCAAGGGCGGCTGCGCGTCAGTGCCGCCACCGGTCTTGGCATGACGCACCTGGTGCCGGCGGTACCGGAGTTCCTGGCGCGGCATCCGCGACTGTCGATCGATCTGAATCTGTCGAATCGTTACGTCGACTGGTCGAAGAGCAGTACGACGTGGCGTTCCGCGTGGGTTCACTGGGCGATTCCCGCCTGGTGGCGCGGCGGCTGGCGCCGAATCGGCGCCTGCTCGCCGCCAGCGCGTTCGTCGACTACTTTGCCGAACGACTGAGAAAGTACGCCCCCTAGTCGCCAGGATCGGAGCGCGACCCGGGCCGGCGCGGCTGTGGCCGTTGCCCGAAGCGGTCAGAACGCACGTCGTCGGGTTCCAGTCGCGGCCGCCAGTCGCTCGCGGCAAGGATGGGAACCATGTTGGCCAGCAGGAACTGAATGAACTGGCGGATGGCGGCCGAGCCTGCATTCGACTCGGCATAGACGGCCGCAAGCTCGAGCGGCGGGGTGACCGACCAGTCGGGCAGGATGCGTTCGATCTTGCCCGCAGCCAGGCCCTGCCGGCAGAGGAATTCAGGTAGCACGCCGATACCGAGCCCGGCTGCCATGCTCGAGTGAACGAGGGCGGGATCGCTGACCTGGAGTACGGGGCGCAGACGGATCAGATGATCTTCGTAGCCGCGGCGCAGCTGCAGGGCCGGCGATTCCGGCGTGCCGGCTGAGGTCGGCTGAGTCAGGTCGACGGCGCGCAGGACTGTGTGGGCGTTGAGATCGCCCGGTGAGCGCGGACGACCGTGTTTGCTCAGGTAGGCCGGGGTGGCACAGAGCAGCAGCGGCGGACTGCCGAGCAGGGTGTGCACCAGGCGCGGCAGCGGCTCCGGGTTGTTGCAGATGAACACATCCCATTCATCGTCGGGTCCGATCGGATGGGTGTCGGTCAGCGACACCTGCAATTCAATGTTCGGAAAGTGCTCGAGGAAGCGCGGCACCAGCGGCGTGATCAGCAGCCGTCCATAGCCGGCATCCACCAGTACGCGCACGGGCTGCGCGCTGCTCGCCGGCGTGAAACGGGAGCGCACGGTTTCGACTTCCTGCAGCAGGCGTCGGCAGTGGGGTTGCAGCAGGGCCCCGGCGGGCGTAAGGGCCACCCGGCGGGTGGTGCGTGTCAGCAGGCTGCTGCCGAGCCGTCGCTCGAGGCTGGCAATGGCGCGGCTGACCGCTACCTTGGGCACGCCCAGCGCGCGTGCCGCGGCCGTGAAAGAGCCCAGTTCGGCCACATGCGCGAAAGCCGCCATTTCCGAGGCGAGCCACATACTGTTTCCGCAATAGCAGCTTATCGCCGCTTTACGCAGTCATTGTAACACGCACGAATCAATGTCGGATGGGCGTCGCCAGGACAGTCGGCGGGTCAGACCGGGTTTTCGAGACTGAACGCACCGGTCTCATCGCTGTACGCGAAAACCTCGCCATAGCGGGCCAGGCTGACGATGGCGCGCAGGGTCTGTTCGGCGTCTTCTTCGCCCATGAAGTCCTCGAGCTCGTCGATGAAGCGGCTCTTGCGGGCGACGTGGGAGGCGCGTTCGTCGAGCACGCGGCGGATGTGCGCGGCCAGCGGCACGTAAGTGAGCAGGTGGCGGGCGAAGATGCGTTTGCGTTCGTCGAGGCCGGCATTGGCGAACTTCATGGCCTCGTCGGTGAGCTTGATGTCGCCGCCCTCGACCTCAGCGAAGCGCATGAGCTGCAGTGTTTCGGCGACCGGGAACAGTTCATCGATCTCCAGCTGCAGCTCGGATGCGATCTTGGGCAGGTCGGCGGTGCCGTTGTAGGGCGGCGCGGCCACGGTCTCCATCAGGCCGGAGAGCAGGTTGGAGGACACGCGGGGCAGCACGCTGCCGATGCCCAGACCCGGGAAGCGCTCGTTGCGACCGCCGGTGGGACTGGCCGACGAGGCCGTATCGACCGGTTTGCGGCGCGAGGTCATCTCGACGTAGATGCGCTCGACCAGTTCGCGGAAGCTCGGATCGAGGCGCTTGCGTGGCTGGGGCAGGGTGACGTTGATCTCGCTGAGGATGCGCCCGGGGTTGCTGCCGAAGACCAGGATGCGGTCGCACATCAGCACGGCTTCCTCGATGTTGTGCGTCACCAGGATCACGCCCTTGATCGGCGCGCGGCCTTCGGACCACAGGTCGAGGAAGTCGGTGCGCAGCGTCTCGGCCGTCAGCACATCGAGCGCGGAGAAGGGTTCGTCCATCAGCAGGATGTCGGGATGCACGACCAGCGCGCGGGCGAAGCCGACACGCTGGCGCATGCCGCCCGAGAGTTCGCGCGGGTAGGCGGATTCGAAGCCGTCGAGACCGATCAGGTCGATGGCCGCCAGCGAGCGTTTGCGGATGTCGGCCTTGGGCATGCGCTGCGCCTCGAGTCCGAGCGCGACGTTCTCGAACACGGTGAGCCACGGGAACAGCGCGAAGCTCTGGAACACCATGGCAATGCCGGCCGCGGGTCCCGCGATCGGGTGACCATGAAAAGACAGCGAACCGGCGCTGGGCTCGGCGAGTCCAGCAATCAATCGCAGTAACGTAGATTTACCGGACCCGGAACGCCCGAGCAGCCCCACGATCTGCCCCGGCTGCAAAGTGAGATTGACGCCTTCGAGCACCAGCAGGTCGCTGCCGTCGGGCTTCTGGAAAGCCTTGCGGACATTTTCGACCGTAAGCAGCGGCAGCGCTTCGGTAGCTTGACTCAGTACAGAGTTCATCGGCGCCTCCTGCGTGGCACAGGCCCTAGGTCAGTCGGAATTTGCGCTCGGCGTAATAGTACAGCGGGCGCCAGAACACTCGGTTGATGCACACCACGAAAAGGCTCATCGCCGTGATCCCGAGAATGATTTTGTGGAAGTCCCCAGCTGTGCTGGCCTCGGCGATGTAGGCGCCGATGCCGCGCGCTTTGACATCGACGTTGTGCCAGCTGGCGATCTCGGCGACGACCGCCGCGTTCCATGAGCCGCCCGATGCGGTGATGGCGCCGGTTACATAGAAGGGCAGCACGCCGGGCAGCGCCACGCGACGCCACCAGAGCCAGCCCCTGATGCCGAAGTTCTCCGAGGCGTAGCGCAATTCCTGCGGCATCGCCGACGCACCGGCGATAACGTTGAACAGGATGTACCACTGGGTGCCGAGGATCATCAGCGGGCTCAGCCAGATGTCGGGGTTGAGTTTCCAGGTGACGATGCCGAGCACCGCGAGCGGAAACAGCAGATTGGCGGGGAAGGCTGCGAGAAATTGCGCGATGGGCTGCACGATCTGCGTGGCGCGCGGGCGCAGGCCCACCCAGATGCCGATGGGCACCCACAGCAGGCTGGCCAGCGCGATCAGGATCACGACGCGCAGCATCGTGATGGCGGCGAGTCCGATGACCTCGAGGGCTTCGGACCCGGTGGTGGCCCCGATCAGCATGGCGGCGATCCGCCACAGCGCCAGCGCGAGCACTACCACCAGCACGCTGAACCAGATGACCCCGGCGCGCCGGTCGCTGCCGACACGTGCCAGGGTGGCCAGTCCCGGGGGCCGCGGCGTGCGGCGCCCGGTCCAGCGCACGAAGGCGAAGAACAGTTCGCGCATGCGGGCGATGATGCGGGAGTGCTGCATCATGGTCAGCGCCCAGGAGCGCTGCATGCGGCCGCCCTGCTCCTGGTCGATCCGGAAGCGTTCACCCCAGACCACCAGCGGGCGGAAGATCAGCTGATCGTAGATCAGGATGACGATCAGCATGGTGAGGATGGCCCAGCCGATCGCGCGCACATTGCCCTCGGCGTTGGCGATCGCGATGTACGAGCCGATGCCCGGCAATTGCACATTGGTCTTGCCCACGCTGAAGGCTTCGGAAGCCACGACGAAGAACCAGCTGCCGGACATCGACATCATGGTGTTCCAGAGCAGCGCCGGCATGGCGAACGGCACCTCGAGCTGCCAGAACCGCATCCATGGCGTGAGCCGGAAGGAGCCGCAGGCCTCGCAGAGTTCATCGGGCAGGGTGCGCAGCGATTGATAGAAGCTGAAGGCCATGTTCCAGGCCTGGCTGGTAAAAATGACAAACACGGCCGCGAATTCCGCGCCCAGCACGCGTCCCGGCACCAGCGACATGAAGAACACCAGCGTGACCGAGAGGAAGCCGAAGATCGGCACGGACTGCAGGATGTCGAGCAGCGGCACCAGCAGCTTCTCGGCCCGCGGGCTCTTGGCGGCCCAGGTGCCGTAGGTGAAAGTGAACAGCAGTGAGAAGAAGAGCGCGGTGAACATGCGCAGCGTGGTACGCGCCGCATAGACGGGCAGGTGAATCGGATCGAGGGAAAGCGCATCCCCGGTGACTTTCGATACCGGCGCCAGCAGGCCGCGGCTGGCCTCGGCGAAGAAGGTCAGCACCCCGATGACGACGATGATCGCAATCAGATCCCAGCGCGAAGCCAGGTCGCGCACGAAGGCAAACGGGTCGTTGCGGGCGGCGGGGGTGTCGCTCATGGGTCGCGCAGTGTTGCACAGCCTCCTTACATTTTCTGCACCGCAGTACCCGGTTCAGCGCACCGATCGGCGCGCTGGCCAGTAGATGGCCGGAGGGGCATTCAGGCGTATGAAATATCGGCGCCGCTCGGCCGTGGAAAGCCGCGACCAGTGAACCTTTACCTTGAACGCGCGGCGCAGGTCCGCATCGCTGACCTGCGTGTGCCGCGCTCGCGCCACGATCATCCGCCGCGGCAGTCGCCGCGTGCGGCCGGTGCGGATCAAGTCGATCACCGCGTTGGCCACCAACTCGCTGCGCGGCAACTCGCTGTGCTCGCAGCGCAGATAGTAGTTGTGCGCACCGGGCAGCGTGGCACGCAGCACCGCCACAGTGCCGTCGCCCGCGGCGCTGATCTGATAGTGGAATTGGCCGCCACGGCGTTCGATGGCGGTGGCGGTACGCTGGCCGGTACCAATGATCGAGACGAAGCGTGCATCGGCCGGCGCCAGCTGCGAGTTGAAGACCCGCGCGGCCGCGAGCGGTGCCGCGTGCGGCTGCGCCCCGCGGCGCGGCCACTCGGCAGCATCGAACAAGTCGAGTGCGCCGGTGTCGCCCGGCAGCAGTTGATAGATGCTCGGAAAGGTACTGAAAACATTCCGGCTCAGTTCCACGGCACTGTGCAGCGGGTCGACCGCGGCGAGGCGAAAGACGACCGGGTAGGTGGCGCGCACGGCCTGCACGGCGCCGATCGCCCCGCCGTGGGGGGTGCCGAGCCCAATGATGTGCGTGATACGCGCGGCGGTGGGATCACCCGCCAGCTGGGACAGCGTGATGCGGGCGAGCAGTCCCCCCATGCTGTGACCGATCAGCGCAATGCGCCGGTCGCGCTCGGCGCGCAGCCGCGAGGCGAGTGCCGCGCCGACGATCCGCAGGTCCTCGCGCCAATCGTAGTCGTACAGCACCACCTCGAAGCCGGCCGCCTGCAGCCGCAGCTTCAGCGGCAGGTAGCTGAATTCGATGCCGCCGAGCGGCCGTATCGCAAGGTTGGCGCCGCGGCGTAACTCGGCCAGGCGGCCATGCATGATGTCGCCGGGGTCCAGCCAGAGAAGATCCGGCGGCTCGCCGTCGCCACGCACGGTGCCGAGCTGCGAGCCCATGATGCCCGGCAGCAGGTAGACCTTCGGCAGCGTGGCCCTGGCCCTGGCCCGAGACGCGACGCGGCGCTTGACGCCGCGTGCGCCCGCAATGGCCAGCGATTGCAGCAACGAATATTCCGCGGGGCCCAGGTAGGCCGCGAGCTCCCGCCGATGCGAGCCGTCGCGCAGCGCCTTCTCGAGCGCGCCGGCGGGCCAGCACATGCGGTCGTAGACCGAGATGCTCACTGGCGCCTGCTCAGGCAAGTCCGCTGTGCCGCGCGATCTGATCGCAGACCGCGCTAATGGCCGCGATGCGCGCGCTGCTCTTACGCCAGACCGCACCGATGCGCCGGCTGGGCACGGGCTTGGCGAATGGCACCGTGGTCATGCCGCGCGCCGAGCCATAGGCGCCGCGACTGGCGAGCAGCGGCAGCAGCGTGATGCCGACGCCCGCGGCGACCATCTGCCGCAGCGTCTCGATGCTCGTGGCGCGGAAATCCTGCTTTTCGCGCACCCCGCTGCGAGCGCAGACGGCCAGCGCCTGGTCGCGCAGGCAGTGGCCGTCCTCGAGCAGCAACAGGGTTTCCTCGTCCAGGTCGGCGGTGCGGACCTGCGCACGCGCAGCGAGCCGGTGCGACTCGGGTACCGCCAGCACGAAGGGCTCCGCATACAGTTCGCGCGAAACCAGCATGTCATCGTGCACGGGCAGGGCGAGGATGCCGACGTCGATGTCGCCATTGTGCAGCCGCTCCAGCATCGTTTCGGTCCGGTACTCATATAGCATGAGTTCAAGACGCGGCAGTGCCTTGCGCAGCTTGAGTGCGACGTGCGGCAGCAGGTAGGGCCCAATGGTCGGCAGCAGCGCCAGGCGCAGCTGACCGGCCAGCGGATCGCTGCGTGTCTGGGCCACCGCGATGATGGCATCGCCGGTCGCGAGCATGGTGCGCGCGCGCTGCGCGACCTCTTCACCCGCTTGCGTCAGCGTCACGTGGCGCGGACGGCGCTCGATCAGCTGCACGCCGAGGCTGTCCTCCAGCTTGCGCAACTGCGCCGACAACGTCGGCTGGCTGACGAAGCACTTGGCGGCCGCGCGGCCGAAATGGCGCTCATCGGCCACCGCCACGAGGTAACGCAGGTCCTTGAGCTTTAATTCCATGGATTTGGACCGATATATGGTGTCTATGGACATTATAGGATCAATTGATTGGACCGCCAGTGGCCCCACGCTTAAGGTGGGCGCACCCACTCGATATGACTGGCTGACAATTCAGGAGATAGAGCATGTTAGGTATTGGCGATAAATTTCCCGCTTACGCGCTGACCGGTGTCGTTTCGAACGATGCCGCCAAGGCGTTCCAGGACTTCAAGAGCACCGATCAGGCCGGCAAATGGCAGGTCGTGTTCTTCTGGCCCAAGGACTTCACGTTTGTGTGCCCGACGGAGATTGCGGCGTTTGGCAAGCTGAATCGCGAATTCAGCGATCGCGGCGCCCAGCTGTTCGGCGTCAGCATCGACAGCGAATTCGTGCACCTGGCCTGGCGCAAGGATAAGGAAGAGCTGCGTAACCTGCCGTTCCCGATGCTGTCGGATATCAAGCGCGAGCTCAGCAGCGCCCTTGGCATCCTGGACAAGGAAGCCGGCGTCGCGCAGCGTGCGACCTACGTGGTCGATCCGCAGGGCGTGATCCGCTTCGTCTACGTCACCGACCTGTCGGTGGGACGCAACCCGGCGGAAGTGCTGCGCGTGCTCGATGCGCTGCAGACCGACGAGCTGTGCCCGTGCAACTGGCAGCCGGGTCAGGACACCCTCAAGGCAGCCTGACATGGACACCACCAAACTGGATGCCATTCGCGATTCGATCCCGGACTATGCCCGTGATCTCAAGCTCAACCTCGGCAGCGTGCTGACGACCGCGGGTGCGCCGGGGCTCAGCGAGCAGCAGATCTGGTCGGTGGCCGTGGCATCGGCGATCGCAAGTCGCAATACGGAGTTCACACGCGCCATCGAGGCGGCGGCCGCTACCAAGCTCGACGCCGCCTATCTGCAGGCGGCGCGCGCGGCGGCGGCCATCATGGGCATGAACAACGTCTACTACCGCTTCCTGCACCTGGTGGAGGACACGGAGTATTCGACCCTGCCGGCGCGGCTGCGCATGAACGTGATCGGCAACCCCGGCATACCGAAGCTCGATTTCGAGCTGCTCTCGCTGGCGGTGTCGGCGATCAATGCCTGCGGACTTTGCATCACCTCGCACGAGAAGAAGCTGCGCGCCGACGGCGTGTCGCGTGAGATGATCCAGAGCGCGGTGCGCATCGCCGCGGTCGTGCACGCCGTGGCGGTTGTGCTCGAGTACGGCGCGGGACAGGCAGGCGAGGTGACGAACGCCGCGGCCGCCTGACCGCCCGAGAGGAGACTGGCTGAGAGTCATCACCATTGAGACCAGGCGCGCCATTGCGCGCCTGGTCTTTTTCTTTGCCGTCGTTGCCTGCGGCACAGTGGTACCTGCCGCGGGCGATACGCCGCCCATCCGCGATGATGAGGGGCAGGCGATCGCGCTCAGCGTGCCGGCCGCGCGCATCGTCAGCCTGGCGCCCGGTGCTACCGCGATGCTGTTTGCCGCCGGCGCCGGCGCGCACATCGTCGGCACCAGCGATTACTCCAACGAACCGGAGGCCGCCCAGCGCATTGAGCGTGTGGGCGACAGCCAGGGCATGGACATCGAGCGGATCCTGGCCCTGCATCCGGATGTGGTCGTGGTCTGGAGCAGCGGCAATTCGGCGGCGCAGATCGCGCGACTCGAGCGTGTCGGCCTGCCGGTCTATCGCCATCACATCCGCCGGCTGGCTGATATCCCGGAAAGCGTGCGCCGCTTCGGCGCCCTGGCGGGCACGGGTGCGATCGCGATCCCGGCCGCCGACGCACTGAGATCCCGTATCGAAGCGCTCAAGCAGCGTTACAAAAACGCCAGCGGCGGCACGATGCTGGTCCAGGTGTGGGATCACCCGATCTATACCGTGGGGCAGTCCGAGCTCATGACGGACGTGGTGACCCTCTGCGGCTATCGCAACATCTACGCGGACCTTCCTGAAGCGGGGCCGGCGGTATCGCTCGAGTCCGTGCTTGAGCGCAACCCGGACATCATCCTGGCGGTCGGGCCGGATCGCGCGGCGGCCGATGAATGGCTGCGGGGCTGGCGGGCGTATCCCACGCTCAAGGCCGTGCGCAACGGGCGGCTGATTCCATGGACCGATCAACGGCTGTCGCGGCTGGGGCCCAGCATGGTCGACGCCGCAGAGGCGCTGTGCGAGGCGCTGCGGCGCTGAATGCGCGCCGGCTGAGCGCGACTTTCAGCGATCGACCATCGCCATCATTTCCGCGCTGTAGCGCGCGCCTGCGATGTTGCCCGGAGCCAGCGCATCGCGAAGCTGACGTAATTCCTGCGCTGACAGCGACACCGAGATGGCTGCCACATTTTCCTCCAGGTAAGGACGACGCTTGGTGCCCGGGATCGGCACGATGTCCGGGCCCTGCTGCAGCAGCCAGGCCAGCGCGACCTGTCCCGGCGTGGCTCCCCTGGCGTCCGCTACCTCGCGTACCTTTGCCGCCAGCGCCATGTTGGCGTCGAAGTTGGCGCCCTGCAGCCGCGGGTCTTTGCGACGGAAGTCGGTTTCAGGATAGCTCTCGGCGCGCTGGGCGGCGCCGGTCAAAAATCCGCGGCCCAGCGGGCTGAACGGGACCAGCCCGATGCCGAGCTCGCGCAGCAGCGGCAGGATCTCCGGCTCGAGATTGCGCTCCCACAGCGAGTACTCGCTCTGCAGCGCCGCGATCGGGTGCACGGCGTGCGCGCGCCGGATGGTCGCCGCGCCGGCTTCGGAGAGGCCCAGATATTTGACCTTGCCCTCGCGCACCAGCGCCGCCATGGCGCCGACGACGTCTTCGATAGGCACCTGCTTATCAACCCGATGCTGGTAGAGCAGATCGATGTGGTCGGTGCCGAGCCGCTTCAATGAGCCTTCCACAGCCTCACGCACGTGGCTGGGGCGGCTATCGGTGCCGTTGACCTTGCCATCGACGATGTTGAAACCGAATTTGGTGGCGATGACCACCTCACTGCGCCGGCCGCGCAACCCGCGCCCGAGCAACTCCTCGTTGACGAACGGGCCGTAGACCTCGGCCGTGTCGAAGAAGGTCACACCCAGCTCGATGGCCCGGTGCAGGGTGGCGAGCGACTCCACATCATCGGGCGTGCCGTAGGAGTGGCTCATGCCCATGCAGCCCAGTCCCAGCGCCGAAACTTGCAGTCCCTCTCGGCCCAGAGTGCGTTTGTCCATACCCTATCTTGACGCCGCGCGGCGCGGCTCGCCATACTCCTGAGCCATGGCTGTCAATGTCCCCTGTTTCGCCGGCGCAAAGCGCTGGTGGTGGCGCCCCTCCAACGGAGTGGGTGCTGGGCGTTGCTGCACGCTGTAATCACAACCCAAAGGTTAGGATCACACCAGAACCCATCTCCGGAACACTCCGGGATGGGTTTTTTGTTATGAAACTGTCGTTCGATATTGCAGGAGACCTCGATACTCCCGTATCGGCTTTCGCCAAGCTGAAGCCGTTCGAACCGCGCTTTCTGCTCGAGAGCGTTGAGGGCGGCGAGCGGCTCGGCCGCTATTCCTTCATCGGCTTCGGCGACGCGCTGGAAGTGCGGCTCGACGGCACCGGTTTTCATATCGGCAAGGAGCTGCGCCCGATCCCTGCTGGTCGCGATGCATTGCTGGATGGGCTGCGCTCGGCGCTGCAGCTGGTGCCGGTGCCGACCTCGCGCGTGGGTGTTGCGCCGCTGTCGGGCGGACTGGTGGGTTTCACCGCCTACGATGTGGTGCGCTATTTCGAGCGGCTGCCCACGCGCTTACCTGCACTGACCGGCGTACCGCTACTGCACTACGTGGCGCCGCGCTCGCTGCTGGTGTTCGACCATGTCAGCCGCGGCATCGCACTGCTGCATGCGGGCAGCGACTCGGAACGGGACTCGCTGCGACGCGAAGTCATCGCGGCGCTGCGCGGCGCGGTGCCTCGCATTGTCACGGCCGGCGGATTCTCGGTGCCGCAGCCAGCGCTGACGCGCGAGGACTATATGTCCGGCGTGCGGCGCGCGCAGGAGTACATCGCCGCGGGCGATGTCTACCAGCTGGTGCTGTCGGCGCGATTTTCAGGCCGGCATGATCTGGATCCCTTCCAGGTGTATCGCGCGCTGCGCCTGATCAATCCTTCTCCTTATATGTACTTCTGCCGCCTGGGTGACATGACGGTGGTCGGCTCCTCGCCCGAGGCGCTGGTGAAGCTCAACGGCCGCGAGGCGCAGCTGCGCCCGATCGCCGGCACGCGCCCGCGCAATGACGACAGCGCGCTCGATCTGAAGCTCGAGACCGAGCTGCGCGCGGATGCGAAGGAGAACGCCGAGCATGTGATGCTGGTGGACCTGGCGCGCAATGATCTGGGGCGGGTCGCGCGCGCCGGCACCGTGCGGGTGAATCCTTATCGTTCGATCGAACGCTACAGTCACGTCATGCACATCGTCAGCGGCGTGTGCGGCGAGCTTGCGCCGCAGCGCGACGCGTTCGACCTGTTCGCGGCCACCTTTCCCGCCGGCACACTGGTCGGCGCGCCCAAGGTACGCGCGATGGAGATCATCGAAGAGCTCGAGCCCGTACGGCGCGGACTCTACGGCGGTACGGTGGGCTATTTCGGCGCGCACGGCGCCATGGACCAGGCGATCACGATTCGCACCCTGGTGTTTCACGGACAGGAGTACAGCTACCAGGCCGGCGCCGGCATCGTCGCCGACAGCCAGCCATCCGCGGAGCATGACGAGGTGCTAGCCAAGAGCGCAGCGATGCTGCGTGCGCTCAAGCTCGCGGAGGCGGGACTGTGAGCGCCAAGCTATTGCTGATCGATAACTACGACTCCTTCACCTACAACCTGGTGCAGGCCTTCCTGGTGCTGGGCGCGGACGTGCGCGTCTATCGCAACGACGCCATCACGATCGAGCAGGCGCAGGAACTGGAGCCGACGCACCTGTGCATTTCACCGGGACCGGGGACACCCGCGCAGGCGGGCGTGTCGATGGCCATGATCCGTGCCTTCGCCGGACACATCCCGGTGTTCGGCGTGTGCCTGGGCCATCAGTCCATCGTCGAAGTCTTCGGCGGCCAGGTGGTGCGCGCGCAGCGCCTCATGCATGGCAAGACCTCGCCGATAGAGCACGACGGCCTCGGCGTGTTCGATGAAGTGGGCCAGGGCATCGAGGTGGGGCGTTATCACTCGCTGATTGCAGAGCCCGCGACGCTGCCCTACGAGCTGTCGGTGACGGCCCGCACGCCCGAGGGCGAAATCATGGGCGTGCGGCACAGCGAGCTGATGGTGGAAGGCGTGCAGTTTCATCCCGAGAGCGTGCTGACCCCGGACGGCCCGATGATGATGCGCAACTTCCTGCGCTGGCAGACCGGTGTGCGCGATGAGTGAGTCGCCGAACGCGCGTGCGCGGCTCGATCGCCTGCTCGATGGCATCGACATGAGCGAGAGCGAGGCGGCGCAATTGCTGACCGCGCTGACCGATCCGGATCTCGCCCCGGCGCTGGCCGGCGCGCTGCTGGCCGCCCTGCGCGCCAAGCGCATCACCGCGGCCGAGCTGCGCGGCTTCGCGCAACGCATGCGCGCACTCGCGCGGCGACCCGAGTTGCCGCGATTGCACAACGCGGTCGATATCGTCGGCACCGGCGGCGATCGTTCGGGCAGTCTCAATCTGTCCACAGGCGCGGCGCTGCTGACCGCGGCCTGCGGTGTGCCGGTGTTCAAACACGGCAATCGTTCCATATCGAGCCGCGCGGGGAGCGCCGATGTGCTCGAGGCACTGGGGCTGCCGCTGCCGCTGGATGAGCAGGCCGCGGGCCGCTGCTTCGAGGCGCTGAATTTCACCTTCCTGTTTGCGCCCTACTACCACGCGGCGACCAAGAGCATCGCGCCAGTGCGTGCCGCGCTGGGCGTGCGCACGGTGTTCAATATCCTGGGTCCCTTGAGCAATCCGGCCGAGCCGCCGTTCCTCGTCATCGGCGCCTTCGATGCGCCGACGGCCGAGCTGATGGCGCAGGCCCTGCACGGCACCACGCATGTCCAGCGCGCCTTCGTGATTCACGGTGCGGAAGGCTGGGATGAGCCGACGCCCGTGGGTGAGTTCACGCTGTTCGACGTCTCACCTGATGGTGTGCGGCGCGAGCAACGATCGCCAGCCGATTACGGCCTCTCCTGCTGTGCCTCGAGCGAGCTGGCCGGCGCCGATGCGTCCCACAATGCGCGCGAGTTGCGGCGCGTGCTCTGCGGCGAGCGCATCGCGGGGCACGATGCGGGCCGGGATCCGCACCGCGACACCCTGTTACTGGGGGCGGCACTCGCGCTCGAAGTCAGCGGCCGGGAGTCCTCGCCGCGCGCGGCGATGGCGCGGGCCGCGCTGGCCATCGAGTCGGGCCGCGGCGCGGCGCTGCTGGCAAAGCTGACGCATTTCGGCGCGGAAGAAATGCGACGGGCGCCCGCCGCATGAGCGCCCAGGCCGCGAGCGCTGATTTCCTGCAGGCGATGGCGCAGTCCAGCCGCGAACGCGTGGCGCGCGCGCGCGCTGCCCAGCCGGACGATGCGCTCAAGGCGTTGGCGCATGCGGCCGCCGCCGCGCCGCTGCTCGAGCTATCGCCCGCCGGGTTCGACCTGATCGCAGAGGTCAAGCGCCGTTCGCCGGCGGTCGGCCAGCTCGACAGTCGCGGCGAGGATGTGGGTGCGCGCGCGCAGGACTATGCGCTCGCCGGAGCGGCGGCGATCTCGGTGCTGACCGAGCCGACGCGGTTCGACGGCGAACTCTCGCACCTGCGCGAGGTCGTGGCAGCGCTCAAAGGGCGCATCCCGGCCATGCGCAAGGACTTCCTGGTCGATCCCTACCAGGTGTATGAAGCGCGCGCCGCCGGCGCCGGCGGCGTGCTGGTGATCCTGCGCATGCTCGACCTTGAGCAGGTGGCGGCATTGCTCGAGGCGGCCGCTGAATTGCAGCTTTTCGTGCTGCTCGAGGCGTTCGATGAAACCGATCTCAAATTCGCCGCGACGCTGGTGCGCGACTACGGCGCACGCGTCAAGCTGCTGGTCGGCGTCAACTGCCGGGACCTGAGCACGCTACAGGTAGTGCCGGGTCGGCTCGAGACGCTGGCTCCCAGTCTGCCGCGCGGCGTACCGTGTGTGGCGGAGAGCGGTGTCGAGAGCGGCGCCGATGCGGCGCGACTTGCCCGTGCCGGCTACCAGATGGCACTGGTCGGCAGCGCGCTGATGCGCACGGGCGATCGCATTGGACTGGCGCGTGATCTGCTCGCAGCGGGACGCCAATGTGGATAAAAATCTGCGGCATGACCAGCGAGCAGGCGGTCGAGACCGCCCTGCAGCAGCGTGCGGATGCGATCGGATTCGTGTTCGCACCGTCCGCGCGGCAGCTCGATCCCACGCGCGCCGCGCAGCTGGCATTGCCGGCGCGGGGCCGAATGCTCTGCGTGGCGGTGACGCTGCATCCCTCGCAGGCCGCGATCGATCAGATCCTGCGCGACTTCAATCCCGATGTGCTGCAGACCGATGTTGCGGACATCGCGCAGCTGCAACTGCCCTCGCAGCTGGCGCTGCTGCCGGTGCTGCGTGCAGGCACGCCGTTGCCGGATACCGTGCCGCCGCGGTTGCTGTTCGAGGGGCCGCGCAGCGGAACCGGCGTGGCGACGGACTGGAGCCAGGCCGGCTCACTGGCGCGCCGAACGCAATTGATCCTGGCCGGGGGACTCACGCCGCACAACGTCGCCGCCGCCATCGCGGCGGTGCAGCCTTTTGGCGTCGATGTCTCCAGCGGCGTCGAGGCCGTGCCGGGGCAGAAGGATCCTCGCAAAATCATCGAGTTCATTCTGGCCGCGCGCGCGGCCTTCGCAGGTATCACACATGAATCCAATTGAAACCGAGGCTGAACGCAGCGATGCGCTGGCGGCGCTGCTCGCCGGAAACTACCCCGACGAACGCGGCCGCTACGGCCCCTTCGGCGGCCGTTACGTTCCCGAAACGCTGATCCCGGCGCATGAGCGCCTCGAGCGTGGCGTGCGCCGCTGGCTCGCGGATAAAGAGTTTCGCGCCGAACTCGAACGCGAGCTGCGTGACTGGGTGGGCCGTCCCACGGCGCTGAGCCCGGCGCCGCACCTGTCCAAGCGCTGGGGAGCACGCGTGTGGCTCAAGCGCGAGGATCTTGCGCACACCGGTGCGCACAAGATCAACAACGCCATCGGCCAGGCGCTGCTCGCGCGGCGACTGGGTGCGCGCCGCATCGTGGCCGAGACCGGAGCGGGACAGCACGGCGTCGCCAGCGCGGCCGCGTGCGCACGCGTGGGGTTGCCGTGCACGGTCTACATGGGCGAGCTCGACATGGAACGCCAGGCACCCAACGTCGGGCGCATGAAGCTGCTCGGCGCCAAGGTCGTGCCGGTCACCAGCGGTGATCGCACGCTGCGCGCCGCCATCGATGAAGCCCTGCGCGATTGGGTCAGCGATCCGAACGGAACCTATTACCTGCTGGGCTCCGCCGTCGGCGGTCATCCCTATCCTTACCTGGTGCGCGAGCTGCAGTCGATCATCGGCCGCGAAGCGCGTGCGCAGATGCTCGAGCGCGCCGGCTCGCTGCCCGATGTCGTGGTGGCGTGCGTCGGCGGCGGCTCCAATTCGATCGGCCTGTTTCATCCCTTTCTCGGCGATGAAAAAGTCGAGATCCTGGGCGTCGAAGCCGGTGGCCGCGGTGCGGGGCTCGGCGATAACGCCGCCAGCCTCGGAACCGGCAAGCCCGGCGTGCTGCACGGCAGTTTCTCTTACCTGCTGCAGGATGCGGACGGCCAGATCCAGGAAACGCATTCGATCTCGGCGGGGCTCGATTATCCCGGCGTGGGACCTGAGCATTCGTTACTGCAGGCGGTGGGCCGCGTACGCTATGTTTCAGCCAGCGACGAGGAGGCGCTCGAATCGGTGCGTGAATGCTGCGAATGCGAGGGCATCCTGCCGGCTCTGGAAAGCGCTCATGCATTGGCGGCGGCGCGGCGCTGGGCGGCCGAGCATCCGGCGGCGAAAATCCTCATCGGGCTGTCGGGGCGCGGTGACAAGGATATGCCCACCCTGTCGCGCACTCTGCTGGCACCTGCGCCGGCGGCCGCCGAGGCCAACGGGAAATCCAAATGAGCGAGCAGGCGGCCAGGACACCGATCGAACGCATCGTCACGGCGCTGCGTGCGGCGGCCAAGCATGGTCAGCCGGCGCTGGTGGCATTCCTGACCGCCGGCTATCCCGATCGCGCCAAATTTCGTGAACACCTGGCGGCCGTGGCGCAGGAAGCCGACCTGGTAGAAATCGGTGTGCCGTTCTCCGACCCAATGGCCGATGGGGTGACGATCCAGCGTTCCAGCGAAGGTGCGCTGCGCGCCGGGGTCACGCTCACCTGGATCCTGGAGGAGCTGCAGCTCATGGAGCGCGTGAAGGCGCCGCTGCTGCTCATGAGTTATATGAATCCGCTGCTGGCCTTCGGCCTCGATCGGCTGGCCCGGCGCGCCGCGGGCGCCGGCGTGTGCGGTTTCATCGTGCCCGACCTGCCGTTCGATGAAAGCGAGGAATTGTGGAGTGTGCTGGCGCCCCACAACATCGCGCTGGTGCAGATGGTGACGCCGGTGACACCCAGCGAACGCCTGGCCAAGCTGGCGACCGCGAGCCAGGGCTTCGTCTATGCGGTGACGATCACCGGCACCACCGGCAAGGCAGCCGGCGCCACCGATGATATCTCGGCCTATCTCGAACGCGTGCGCGCGGCCGCCACGGTGCCGGTGTGCGCGGGCTTTGGCATCCGCACCCGCGAGCAGGTGGAAAAACTACGCGGCCAGGTCGATGGCGTGATCGTCGGCTCGGCGCTGGTGGAAGTGCTCGAGCGCGGGGAGTCGCCGCAGGAATTCCTGGCGGGCCTCAGACCGCCGCGTCGATGAAGCCAGGCGCAGGCGCGCCACGGGCCGAGGTTTCTCACCGGGCGCCGCTGTCGCTGCTGCTGGGGCTGCTGTCCACCGTCGGCGCGTTCACGATCGATGCCTACTTTCCCTCGATGCGCGCCATTGCGCAGGAGTTTCATCTCACGGCCTGGCAGGTGCAGCAGACGCTGACCGTCTACATGTTCACCTATGCGTTCGCCGCGCTGTTTCATGGCTCGCTGTCCGATGCGCTCGGGCGCCGCCGTCCCATCCTTGCCAGTCTCGGCATCTACACGCTGGCTTCGATCGGCTGCGCGGCGGCACCGAATTTCGCCGCGCTGCTGGCGTTTCGCGCGGTGCAGGGCCTGGTGGCGGGCGGCGGGCAGATCATCGGCCGCGCCATCGTGCGCGACAGCTTCCATGGACCCGAGGCGCAGCGCCTCATGAGCATGATCACGATGATCTTCGGCCTCGGGCCGGCGGCGGCACCCATCATCGGCGGCTGGGTGCATGCGCTGCTGGGCTGGCGCGCCGTGTTCGGCACCATGGCGGTGCTCGGCTTCACGCTGCTGATCTACACCGCGCAGCGATTGTCGGAGACGCACCCGCGCGAGCGGCGCACACCGCTGCAGGTCAGGCCGCTGCTCAAACACAATTTTGCGGTGCTGCGCCATCCCGAGTTCCTGCTGCTGGCGCTGGCCAGCGGGCTGGCCTTCGTGGCACTGCATGTCTATGTGGGCGCCGCGCCCGCCATCGTGCTGGATCACTGGCACCTGAATGAAACCATGTTCGCGGCCTTGAATCTGCCCATCATCGGCGGCTACACCATTGGAGCTGTGGCCTCGGGCCGTCTCGCGGGCCGGCTGTCGCCGCAGCGCCAGGCGCGTTTCGGATTCCAGCTGCTGCTGATCGTGACGGCGCTGATGCTGCTGCTGCAGTCGAGCCTTGCCTCGCCGCCGATCTACCCGCAGCAGCTGTTGCTGGCGGCGGTCGGATTCGGGCTGCAGCTGATGTATCCGATCGTGACGCTGCGGGTGCTGGACCTGTTCCCCGATGCGCGCGGCGCCGCCGCCTCCATGCAATCCTTCTTCAGCCTCTCCATTGCCACCATCATGATGGGGCTGATCGCACCCTTGCTGGCGCCTTCGATGCGACGCATCGCAGTCGTATCGCTGATGGCGGCGGGTGCCGCGGGGTTGATGTGGTGGCTGGCGCAGCGTTACCGTGCGGCCCATGTCCAGCTTCACGGTTGATGCGCGCTTCTGCGGCCCGCCAGGCTGCGCCAACGGCGGCTACCTTGCCGGCCTGATGGCCAACCATGCGCCGGGGCGGGTGCGCATCCGGCTCGAGCGGCCGATTCCATTGCAGGTGCCCCTGGAACTCGACCCCGGCGAAGGCGGCGAGCTCGCACTTACTCATGAGGGCACCGTGCTCGCACGCGCGTTGCCGGCAACCGATTTCACGCTGGAGGTTCCCGAAGCGCCGAGCTACCTGGCGGCGCTCGAGGCTTCGCGGCACTTCGAGGGCTTTACCCATCATCCGTATCCGGGCTGCTTCGTCTGCGGCACCGCGCGGGCGCGCGGCGATGGACTGCGCCTGTTCCCCGGCAAGTGGGGCGCGGACAACCAGGTGGCCGCCCCCTGGGTGGCCGATGCGGCGCTCGCGGACGAGGATGGCAAGGTGCGGCCGGAATTCATCAGCGCGGCGCTCGATTGTCCCGGCGCCTTTGCCGCGCGCGATGAGATGGGGCAGATGCTGCTCGGCGAATTCACGGCGCGCATCGATCGGCGCGTGCATGTCGATGAGCCCTGCGTGATCCTCGGTTGGCGGATTTCAGCCAAGGGGCGCAAGTTCGAGGTAGGTACCGCGCTGTTCGACCAGGGTGGCGAGCTGTGCGCGCGTGCGCGCGGGGTGTGGATCGAATTGCGCGCGAACCGACCGGTCAGTTCGCCCGACGCAGCCACACGCTGATCCAGACCAGCAACCCCGCCGCGCCCGAGACCATCCCGAGCCAGTGCGGCTGCAGCCGCGTGCCGAGCCAGAGCACGCCGCCGAGCAGCAGCGAGGCGCCGATGACGATGCGATCGCCGCGGCGAGCCTGCGCCGCGGACTCATCGCGCCACTGCTGGATCTCGCGCGCGTCGATCGGGACCTGGAAAGTGCCGTCCTGCACGCGCTCGACCAGCCGCTTGGTCACGGGCGGTAGTGCCTTGAGGATCTCGAGCGCATCCGGCCAGCCGCGACGCAGCTCCCGCAGCAGATTGCGCGGACTGATGCGGTCGCGCATCCAGCGTCGCAGCACCGGACTGGCGGTGTGCCAGATGTCGAGTTCCGGATAGAGCTGGCGGCCGAGACCCTCGATGTTGAGCAGCGTCTTCTGCAGCAGCAGCAGTTGCGGCTGGATCTGGCCATCGAAACGCCGCAGCGCCTCGAACAATCGCAGCAACACCGTACCGAACGAGATTTCCTTGAGTGGGCGATCAAAGATCGGTTCGCAGATGGTGCGCACGGCCGATTCCATCTGATCGACGCGGGTATTGGCCGGCACCCAGCCGGACTGAATGTGCAGCGTGGCGACGCGACGGTAGTCGCGGTTGAACACGGCCAGGAAATTCTCGGCGAGATAAGTCTGGTCGCGCTCATCCAGCGTGCCGACGATGCCGAAATCCACCGCCGCGTAGCGCGGCTGCTTCGGGTTGTCGACCAGTACGAAGATGTTGCCGGGGTGCATGTCGGCGTGGAAGAAATTGTGGCGGAACACCTGCGTGAAAAAGATCTCGACGCCGTTTTCCGCCAGCACCTTGAAGTCCGTGCCCAGTTCGCGCAGCCGCGCCAGATCCCCGATGGGCACACCATGAATGCGCTCCATGACGAGCACGGACGCGCGGCAATGGTCCCAATGGACCTCGGGCACATGCAGCAGCGCGGAGCCGGCGAAATTGCGCTTGAGCTGCGAGGCGTTGGCCGCTTCGCGCAGCAGGTCGAGCTCGTCGAGCACGGTGCGCTCATATTCACGCACGATCTCGCGCGGCTTGAGCCGGCGACTCTCGGCCCACCAGCGCTCGGCCATGCCGGCGATGGTGTACATGACCTCGATGTCGAGCGCGATCATGGCCTTCATGCCGGGGCGCAGCACCTTGACGATGACCTCGCGGCCATCGGGTAGTTCGGCGGTGTGCACCTGTGCGATAGACGCGGCCGCGAGCGGCGTCTCATCGAAGTTCTGCAGCCGGCCGTCGAGCGGTCCGCCGTAGGCCTCCTCGATGATGGCCCGCGCGACCGCTCCCGGAAAGGGCGGCACGCGGTCCTGGAGCTTGGCGAGCTCATCGGCGATGTCGTCGGGGAGCAGGTCGCGGCGCGTGGACAGCGTCTGGCCGAACTTGACGAAGATCGGTCCGAGTTCTTCGAGCGCCAGTCGCAGCCGTTGCGCACGCGTGAGCCCCGAGCGGCGCTGGAACCAGGTCCAGGGCGATATCAAATAGACGAAACGCAGCGGCCGGTACAGGTGCGTCGCGGCTACGAAATCATCCAGGCGATGCCGCACCAGCACGCGCTGAATCGCGATCAGCCGTCGCAGCACCCGCAGTTGCATCAGGCCGGCCGATCCCGCTCGAGATGCGACAGGCGCGCTTCGAGCCGGTCGAGCTGGTCGCGCGCATCGTCGACTTCCCGCAGGAAATGCGCGGACTCGTTGCGTGACACCAGGTCCCCGCGCTCGTGGGCAAGATATTCGGAGAGATTCTGCACCTGGGTCCAGGCGGCCGCGCGCGTCCAGGCTGCCGCGCCGCGCAAGCCGCGCATGAGAAGGTGAGCCCCGCTGCGGCCCAGCACCTGCGACAGTGCATTTTCGAGGTCGGGACGAAGCAGCAGGGCGAGACTGCTGAACTGCTGCGCGACCTCCGCATCCCCATCGATTCGAACATCGCCGCGCTGAAGTACGGCTTCCGGATCCGCTCGCGTCAGGGCCAGCAGCGACAGCGGTGTGCCGGTGATGCGGGCATCCGCGGCGGTTCCTGCCCCGGGTGTTGCCACGTGCAGCACGGTGCCGTCGGATGCGATCGTGACCAGGAAGGGCGTGCCGCGTGCTTCGACCGTGATGCTGCGGCCCGCCAATGCGGCCAGCAGCTCACGCGCCCGCGGCGAATCCGTGCGCGCGCGGGAGACGGCGGCCCGCAGGGCGCGATCGATGACCCCGTCGACGATCGATGGCATCGTCAGATCCGGTAGCCGCGATGAAGCGCCACCACGCCGCCCATGAGGTTGTGGTAGCGGCACTCTTCGAGTCCCGCAGTGCGCATCATCTCGAGCAGCGTCTGCTGGTCGGGGTGGCGGCGGATGGATTCGGCCAGATAGCGATAACTGTCGGCATCGCCCGCGACCACGCGGCCGAGCCAGGGCAGCACATTGAAAGAGTAGGCGTCATACAGGCGGCTCAGCATCGGGATTACCGGGGTCGAGAATTCCAGCACCATGAGCTGGCCGCCGGGCTTCAGAACCCGCCGCATCGAGGCTAAAGCCGCGGCCTTGTCGGTGACATTGCGCAGCCCGAAGCCGATCGTGACGCAATCAAAGGTGCTGTCGGCAAACGGCAGCCGTTCCGCATCGGCCTGCGCGTACACGGGCGCGGCGGTCAGGGCACGATCGATGAGCCGATCGCGGCCGTGCTCGAGCATGCGCGCGTTGATGTCGGCCAGTACCACGAGGCCGGTGCGGCCGACCTGGCGCGCGAGTCCTGCCGCCAGATCGCCGGTGCCGCCGGCGATATCGAGCGCGCGGCCGCCGGATCGCAGTCCGGTCAGGGACAGCGTGAATTGCTTCCACAGACGATGAGCACCGCCCGACATCAGATCGTTCATGAGGTCGTAGCGGTCGGCGACGCTGTCGAACACACCCCGGACACGGCGCACCTTGTCCTTGAGCGGAATGTTCTCAAAACCAAAATCGGCGGTGTCGCGGCGATCGCGGGTCATCCAGGGCCTCTGCTTGACCTAATCGTGGATTCTATTATGTAGCTTGCGGCGCGCGCGGCCTGCATCGCCTGCAAACGGCACGGGTCTTGCCAGATCGCGCGTACTTGCGACAATTACGCGCGGAATGGACCGAATTTGTCCACTATGATCTAAACTGTTGCGCAGTTGACTACAACTGGTTTCATCCTCATCCAATCGAAAATGCTGGCATTTCGCCATCGTTTCGCACAGAATCCCGCCCCGGTTGTGGCCCAAAAGGCGCAACCGAGTGGGGGTCTTGTGAAGATTTGGCCGGGTGAAAACGCCCGGCCTTTCTTTTTTGCGAATGACGAAATCCCTTAAGACTTCGCGCGCGGATTCAGGGTTTTCCCGCGCCACTTGCAGCCGCGCTACCTGCGGCCCCGCCGCTGCGTGCTCGCCGCGCCTCAAACTGCGCCCAGTTGGCCGCGTGCTTCGAACCCAGTTCGTGCAGGTACTTCCACGTGTACAGCCCGGTACCGTGGCCGTCGTCGAACACCAGCCGCACGGCGTAGTGACCGATCGGTTCGACGGCCGTTATGCCGACCTTCTCCTTGCCGAGCACCAGTATCGGCTCGCCTTCCCCGTGACCCATGACCTCCGCGGACGGCGAGAACACGCGCAGGTATTCGAACGGCAGTTCGAAGCGGGCGCCATCGGTAAACGACACCTCGAGCACGCGCGAGCGGTTGCGCAGCTTGATCTCGGTGCAGGTGATGGGCGGATTCTCTGTCATGGGCAGTGCTCGCGTCGCGGCTCGCATAGCCGCGGTTGATTTGTTATACAGGACGCTCAGATGACCGGCGATTCAGCCCCAGCGACCTCCGCGACCCCAGCGTCCGCGACCCCAGCGACTGACACATCCCAGCCGGATTATTACCACCGCGTCGTCGACTGTCAGTGGGCCTGTCCCGCGCACACCGACGTACCCGAGTACATCCGCCTGATCGCGCAGGGACGTTACACCGACGCCTACCTGCTGAATCGCGATTCCAACGTCTTTCCGGGCATTCTCGGCCGCGTCTGCGACCGGCCCTGCGAACCTGCCTGCCGCCGCAGCCGCGTCGAGGACAAGCCGGTTGCGATCTGCCGTCTCAAGCGCGTGGCCGCGGATCTCAAAGGCGAGCTGACGGGTCGGCTGCCGCGCGCGCCGGCGGAGCTCAATGGCAAGCGCATTGCCTGCATCGGCGCGGGCCCGGCTTCGCTGACCGTTGCCAATGACCTGGCGCCGCTGGGCTACGAGGTCACCGTGTTCGAGCAGAACAGTGCGCCGGGCGGGCTGATGCGCAGCAACATCCCTTCGTTCCGGCTGCCGCAGTCGGTCCTCGATGAAGAGATTGGGATGATCCTGGACATGGGCGTCGAGCTGGTGCTCAACACCCCGGTGTCGAGCCTGCGGTCGCTGCTGCAGGAGGGTGGCTACGACGCGGTGTTCATCGGTTCCGGCGCGCCCCATGGCAAAGAGCTCGAGCTGCCGGGCCGGCACGACACGGACCGGATCCACATCGGCATCGCCTGGCTGGAGTCGGTGGCGTTCGCCCACATCGGCTCGATCGGCGAGCGCGTACTGATCATCGGCGTCGGCAACACCGCGATGGATTGCTGCCGCACCTCGCTGCGCCTGGGCGCCAAGAACGTCAAGGTCATGGCCCGCAAACCGCGCGGCTTTTTCAAGGCCTCCGTGTGGGAGCTCGAGGATGCGGAAGAGGAGAGCGTGGAGATCATCGTCAACCACGCCCCCAAGGCCTTCGTCATCGAAGGCGGCAAGCTCACCGGCATGCTCTTCCAGCAAATGGAGTACGAGCTGGTCGATGGGGTCATCAAGAGCGAACGCGTCACCGGCGAGATCACGATTCCCTGCGACGATGTGATCCTTGCCATCGGCCAGGAGAACGCCTTCCCCTGGATCGAGCGCGACCTCGGGCTGAACTTCGAGCGCGGCAACCAGCCGCTGGTCGATGCGAAGACCTTTCAGTCGACGCTGCCGCAGGTGTTCTTTGCGGGGGATGCGGCGCAGGGGCCGAAGAACATCATCTGGGCCGTGGAGCAGGCGCACCAGGCCGCCATCTCAATCCATTTGTTCTGCCATGGGGAAGCGCTGGACAAGCGTCCCGCCAGCACGCTCAAGCTCTCGAGTCGCAAGATGGGCATGCACGAATGGTCCTATAAAAACGATTACGCGCCGCTCGAGCGCCGGCTCATGCCGCATGTCTCGCTCAAAGAGCGTTTCAAGAAGCTCAATATCGAAGTCGAGCTCGGCTTCACGCCCGAGCAGGCCGCGCAGGAGGCCGCACGCTGCCTCAACTGCGATGTGCAGACCGTGTTCGAGGCGCGCCTCTGCATAGAATGTGACGCCTGTATCGACATCTGCCCGACCGATTGCCTGACGATGACTCATGTCGGGGACGAGGCCGACCTGCGCACGCGGTTGCGCGCACCGGCGCTCGAGACCACGCAGCCGCTGTTCGTATCGCTGCCGCTGAAACAGACCGGCCGCGTCATGGTCAAAGATGAAAATCTCTGTGTGCACTGTGGCCTCTGCGCCGAACGCTGCCCCACGGCCGCGTGGGACATGCAGAAGTCGACGATTCACTGGCCGCACGCCGCCGATGGGAGCCCGGTATGCCCGAGCGTAAAGCGCAAGACCGCGTAAACGATTTCGTCATCAAGATCGGGACCGTCAACGGGACCGGTTCCGCGAGCGCCAACGGCTTGCTGATGAAGGCCATTTTCCGCAGCGGCGTACCCGTGGTCGGAAAGAATTACTTTCCCTCGAACATCCAGGGCCTGCCCACCTGGTACGAGATCCGCGTCACGCGCGACGGCCACCGCGCGCGCGAGGGACGCATCGACCTGATGTTCGCGCTCAACGTTGAGACCTATGCGCGCGATCTGCAGGAACTCGCCTCGGGCGGCTACCTCGTCTACGACTCGACCTGGCCGCGGCCGGCGCTGTTCAAGCGCGACGATGTCACGGTCATCGGCGTGCCGCTGGCGCAACTGTGCAATGAGAACTTCCAGGGCGTGCGCACCCGCATCCTGATGAAGAACATCTGCTACGCGGGCGTGCTGGCGGCGCTCTGCGAGCTGGACCTGGACATCATCCGCGCCTTGCTTTCGGAGACCTACGCCAAAAAGCCGCAACTGGTCGAGGCCAACATGAAGGCCATCCAGCTAGGTTACGACTATGCGCGCGCGAACTTTGCCTGCCCGCTGCCGTTGCGCATCGAGAAGATGGATGCCACGAAGGGCCACATCGTCATCGACGGCAACACCGCGGCCGCGCTCGGCTGCGTCTATGCCGGCGCCACGGTGGGCGCGTGGTATCCGATCACGCCCTCGACCTCGTTGATGGACGCGTTCAAGGGCTTCTGCGACCGTCTGCGCGTCGATAAGGATACCGGCCGCAAGAACTACATCATGATCCAGGCCGAGGACGAGCTCGCCTCGATCGGCATGGTGATCGGCGCCAACTGGAACGGCGCGCGTGCCTTTACGGCGACCTCGGGGCCGGGCATCTCGCTGATGCAGGAATTTCTAGGGTTGGCCTACTACGCTGAAGTGCCAGCCGTCATTTTCGATGTGCAGCGCGTGGGACCGTCCACTGGCATGCCGACACGCACGCAGCAGTCGGATCTGAAATCGGCGGCTTACGCCTCGCATGGCGATACGCGGCAGGTGTGCCTGTACCCGGCCAACCCCGAGGAATGCTTCGAATTCGCCGCCACCGCCTTCGACATGGCCGACCGGCTGCAAACCCCGGTGCTGGTGCTGTCGGACCTCGACATCGGCATGAACGACTGGATGTGCCCGGAGTTCAAGTGGGACGAAAATTATCGCCCCGACCGCGGCAAGATGCTGGATGCCGAACAGATCTCCAAGCTCGACAAGTTCTGGCGCTACTATGACATTGATCAGGACGGCATTCCGCTGCGCACGCTGCCGGGCATCAACCGCAAGGGCGCCTACTTCACGCGCGGCTCGGGGCACAATCAGTACGGCGCCTACACCGAGGACTCCAAGGAATATCAGTTCGTGGTGGATCGCCTGCGCAAGAAGTGGCTGACGGCGGCGCGGCTGGTGCCGAAGCCCATCATCCAGCGCGCGCAGCAGCCCACCGACATCGCCATCGTCTCGCTCGGCAGCGGCGATGGCGCCGTGCACGAGGCGCAGCAGCGACTGCGCGCCAATGGCATTCATGCCGACTACATGCGCATCCGCTCTTTTCCGTTCAACGATGAAGTCGAGCAGTTCCTGCAGTCGCACCGTATCAATTTCGTCGTCGAACAGAATCGCGACGCGCAACTGCGCTCCATGCTGATCATGGAAACGGGCGTGGAAAAGACCAGGTTGCGATCCATTCTGCATTACAACGGCATGCCGATCCCGGCAAGTTACGTATTTGACGGCGTGATGGCCGTCGTCGTGCCGCAGCGGCCGGTCGCGCAGCGCGTGGTCTAGCGCGCAGCGCGAACCGCAGGAGTCAACACATGACATTCATGGCAAAGCCCAAGGTCGCGCATCCGGAACTGCCGCGTAACGCACTCGGCCTCACGCGGCGCGACTACGAGGGCGCTAACTCGACGCTGTGCGCGGGTTGCGGACACGACTCGGTCACCGGCGCGCTGGTCGAAGCCTGCTGGGCCAACGCGGTCGAGCCGCACAACCTGGTCAAGCTCTCCGGCATCGGCTGCTCTTCCAAGACCACCGCGTACTTCGTCAGCGGCTCGCACGGCTTCAACTCCGTGCACGGCCGCATGCCTTCGATCGCCACCGGCGCCAATGCCGCGAACCGCAAGCTCTACTACATTGGTGTTTCGGGTGACGGCGATACGCTGTCGATTGGTCTCGGCCAGTTCTGTCACGCCATCCGCCGCAACCTGCGCATGGTCTACATCATCGAGAACAACGGCGTGTACGGGCTCACCAAGGGCCAGTTCTCCGCTTCGGCCGATCTTGGCTCCACGGCCAAGAAGGGCGAAGCGAACACGCAGCCGCCGATCGATCCGGTGCAGCTGGCGATCACGCTTGGCGCCACCTTCGTGGCGCGCAGCTTCTCGGGCGACAAGGCGCAGCTGGTGCCGCTGATCCAGGCGGCCATGCATCACGATGGTTTCGCGCTCATCGATGTGCTTTCGCCCTGTGTGACCTTCAACGATCACGAGGGCTCGACGCGCAGTTACGCCTACACGCGCGAGCACTACGAGGAAGTGGTGCACGCGGATTTCGTGCCGCATGCGCCGGAGATCGCGGTCAGCTACGCCGAGGGCGAACTGCAGCCGGTGACCATGCACGATGGCAGCCAGATCCTGCTGCGGAAGCTCGACCAGGCCTATGACCCGACCGACCGCGGTGTCGCTCTCGAGACGATCCAGGAGCGCATCAAGCACAATGAATACCTGACTGGACTGCTCTACATCGCCAAGGGCCAGCCGGAATTCCACGCGCAGAATGCGACTCCCGATGGACCGCTGAACCAGTTGTCCTACGAGCGGCTGCGGCCGCCGGCGGCCGCACTCGACAAGATCCTGTCGCGCTATCGATGAATTTCCCGGTGGAAGGCGGCTGCGATTGCCGCACCGTGCGCTATCGGCTGCAGAGCGCGCCGATGATCGTGCACTGCTGCCACTGCCGCTGGTGCCAGCGCGAGACCGGCGCGGCGTTTGCGCTCAATGCCATGATCGAGACTGAGCGCCTGACCCTGCTGACCGGAGAGCCGGAGATGGTGCCGACGCCGTCTGCGAGCGGGAAAGGACAGTCCATCGCGCGTTGTCCCATCTGTCGGCTCGCGCTCTGGAGCCACTATTCCGGTGCGGGCCCGGCGGTGAGTTTCGTGCGCGTCGGCACGCTCGATGAGCCGGATCGTTTTCCGCCGGATATCCATATTTTCACGGACTCCAAACAGCCCTGGGTGGTGCTGCCCCAGGGCGTGCCATCGGTTCCTGAGTACTACGACCGCCGCCAGTACTGGCCCGCTGAGAGCCTCGCCCGTCGGGAAGTCCTGCGCGCCAAGGCCGCGGCCGCGCGTTGAGACTCAAGAAGCTCCTGCCCTGGCTGCTGATTGCGGTGCTGGCGGCCGCGCTGAGCTACGCCTCGTATCTGCGCCGCCCACTCACGGTGCTGACCAATCAGTTCGGGCCTGTGACCGCGTTTCCACCGTGGCTGCGCGAGCGCGGCGTGGTTTACGTGCTGTCAGGTGCCGAAGGCTGGACTCGTGCCGATCAATGGACCGCGTGGAGCTACGCCGCGCGGGACAACTACGTGGTCGCGATCGACACACCGCGAGTGCTCGACTGGCTGAACCAGCACGCCAAGGGCTGCGTTTTCTTTCCGGGCCTGTTTGAGGATTTCAGCCGCGTGCAGGAGCGCACGGTCGGCACGCCGCACGACTACGAACCGATCGTGCTGGGGCGCGGCGTGGGCGCGACGCTCGCCTACCTGGGGCAGGTAGGCGCACCGGTGCTCGCGATCGGCGCCGCCGTAATGCTCGATCCCGAGCCGCGTTTCCACTTCACGCCGCCCGTGTGCGAGAACCGCGCCGCGCCGATCGGCGATGGTGTGCAGCAGCTGCGCGGCGATGCGCTCGGACCGAATGTGCCGGCGCGCCTCTGGCTCGACGCCAATGCGAGCGCTGAATCGCGCGCTTTTGCCACCGGCCTGTCGGGCGAGCCGAAAGCCGAGGCCGCGCCGCCGGCGTTCACGCTGCGCGGGACCTATGCGGCGGCGCTGGCCGATATCGCGGCTGAACAGCAGCGCAGCGGCGTGTCCGATCTGCCGCTGGTGGAGGTGCCTGCGCACGAGCGACGGTCGAAGGTGATCGCTGTTCTCTATTCGGGAGACGGGGGCTGGCGCGATCTGGACCGCAGCCTCGCCGGGGTGCTTAGCGCCAAGGGCATGAGCGTGGTCGGGGTCGATGTGCTGCGCTATTACTGGCGCACTCGCCAGCCGGACTCCGCCGCCCGCGACCTGGCGCGCATCGTGCACAGCTACAAGCGCCGCTGGGGCGTCGAAAAGGTGGTGCTGATCGGCTTCTCGTTCGGCGCCAACGTCATTCCGTTCATCGTCAACCGCCTGCCGCCCGACGTGCGCTCCGACATCCGGCTCATCACGCTGCTGTCGCCCGAGCGCACCACCGCCTTCGAGGTTTCGCCCGCCGGCTGGGTGGGCAAGGCGAGCGATGCGACGATTCCAATCGAACCGGAACTCAAATCGCTGTCAACCATTCGGCTGCAGTGCGTTTATGGAGAAGATGAAGCGCAGGACAGTCTGTGTACGCTGCCCTCGGCCGCTGGCTTCGAACTCATACGCAAACCCGGCGGACACCATTTTGACCACAATTACGACGAACTGGCCGACAGCATCATTGCCGAATCCGGAAACTGAGGCAGCCGCCCGGCATGCGCGGCACCCGCCCGTGCAGCACCTGCATCTGCGCCTGCCCCCGCGGGTGCGGCTGTGGGCCGCGCTGGCGATGCTAATATCGCTGCCGGTGCAATCCCCCGCAGGCATACCCCCCGAAAACTGGCACTGGGCCAGGATTCACGGCCACCGCATTTATTACGCCGTCCAGGGCACCGGCCGCACCCTGGTACTGCTGCACGGCGGCGGCGATTCCGGCGAGCACTCCTTCGAGCAACAGATCGAACTGTTCTCGAAACATCACCGCATCATCGCGCCCGACCAGGTGGGGCAGGGCCGCACGCCGGATGTGGCCGGGCCCCTGAGCTACAGCAGCATGATGCAGGACACCGCCGAGCTGCTGCACGGCATGAAGATCCACCGCATCGACGTCGTCGGCTTCAGCGACGGCGGCATCCTCGCGCTGATGCTGGCCGCGCGGCATCCGGATCTCGTGCGCCGCCTCGTGATCAGCGGGGTGAATATCTCCCCCGAGGGGCTGACCGATGAGCATCGCGAGGGCCTGATCGCGGCGCAGAGCCCGAAGCCCAGCAACATCGATGAGAAGTTGACGCAGCTCTGGCTGACCTCCCCGACCATCTCGGAGCTCAATCCCGACCTGCTCGCCAAGATTGAGAAACCGGTACTCGTGGTGTCGGGAGATCGCGACGCCATCCGGCTCGAGCACACGCTGGAAATCTATCGCGCGCTGCCGCAGGCGGAACTGTGCATTCTGCCGGGCACTGATCACGGCACTTTCTCCGGCCGGCCCGAGTGGATCAATCCCATCGTCAGCGACTTTCTCGATCGGCCCTAGATAAATCGCGGGGTCGCGAATTCCTGAATGAGCATATGCCCGATCTGCGGAAGAAAAAATCCAAATTAGTTGCCATGGCAACGAATATTTTTTTTGGGGCGCCGCGATTGGGCGAAGAGAGCCCCTATGTGCGAAAAATCATTAAGTTCCGTGAATAATCGATGACAGCGTGGAACTTCACCTCCGGGGTATCGTCTGTGCAAAGGCAACGCGATATCTGGAGGTCCCCGTGTACCACACCCATCTGCTCGTCCCCGGCAGCGACCTTATGCCCGTACCGTCATCGCGTCATCGATCCAAATCGCGACGTCTGCGCAGCACCGATCCCGCGGTGCGCGCGATGACGGATTTTCTTCGCGATCCGCCGCTGACCACAGTCGAGGACTGCGATCTCGACGCGGCCATGGACGATATGTTTCGGCTCGGCGTCAGGGCGTTCCTCGTGGTACGCGACCTCGCCGTGGTGGGCCTGATCACAGCCGACGATATCCGGCAATCGCGCCGGAGCAGTGCCTCTCGCGTAGCCGAGGTCATGACCTCGGCCGCCGATATGCCCGCCATCGACTGGCTGACCCTGCGCGAGGCGAAGGTCCGCGATCTGCTGGAGATCTTCGAGGGCGCCAACGTGCATCACCTGGTGGTGCTCGAGACCGAGAGCACGCAGCGCGCCACGGTGCGCGGACTGGTGCATCGTGCCCGCGTAGAGCGGCGGATGCAGCCCAACGACTAGGAAAGATTAATTTCAACGTGGTAGTGGTATCGGCGTCCAAACCCTGACGTTGAATTTGAGCTGGCCCAGTAGAATGGGGCGGTGCCCGAACTCCCCGATCTGACCGTCTACCTCGAGGCTTTGCAGCAGCGCATTGTCGGCTCGCGCCTCGAGTCCATCACACTGAATAACCCGTTCCTGCTGCGAACGGCCGTGCCGCCGCTGGCCAGCGCATTCGGACGCGAGGTGCTGGAGCTGCGCCGCGTCGGCAAACGCATCGCCATCGGACTGAGTGGCGACCTGTGGCTGGTGCTGCACCTGATGATTGCCGGACGTCTGCACTGGTTCGACCGCGGCAGCAAGACGCGCGGCCGGGCGCCCCTGGCGCGGTTTGAATTCGACCGTGGAACGCTGACGTTAACGGAGGCGGGCACGCGTCGTCGTGCCTCGCTGCATCTGCTGCAGGGCCGCGATGCGCTTGCCGCTACCGACCCCGGCGGCCTGGAAGTGCTGCCGGCGACGCTCGAGGCTTTTGCGCAGCGGCTGGCCTTGGAGAATCACACGCTCAAGCGCGCGCTCACTGATCCACATCTCTTCAGCGGCATCGGCAATGCCTATTCGGATGAGATCCTGCATCGCGCGCGGCTCTCCCCGCTGGCGCTGACGCGGAAACTCGAGCCAGCGCAGATTGTTCGGCTGTTCAATGCCACTCGGGCGGTACTCGAGGAATGGACCGTGCGACTGCGGCAGGAGGCCGGCAGCAAGTTTCCGCAAGGCGTCACTGCGTTTCGGCCCGAGATGGCCGTGCACGGCCGCTTCAGGCAGCCGTGCCCGGTCTGCGGCACGCCAGTCCAGCGCATCCGCTATGCCGAGAACGAAACCAACTACTGTCCGCGTTGCCAGACCGAAGACCGCGTGCTGGCTGACCGCGCGCTGTCCCGTCTGCTCAAGGATGATTGGCCGCGGACAGTGGAGGAACTCGAGCGGCAGCGCTGAGCCATCACGCTAATTGATGGGCAGGCGCACGTTGATGCTGGTGCTGGTAAATACGATGAGCTTTGACCAGTTGCGCGAACCGGCGACGTTGACTGAATTTGAACGCCATTTCATGGAAGCCTCGAGAGCGGAGACGGTCTGAGTAGCTTCCGGAATGGGCGTGTCAGCTGCCAAAGGGCTAACAGCCGCCGCACCTGCGACGCGGGTGCCGGCCAAAGCCAAGGTGAAAGCCAGCACGGCCAGTCCGTGGCGCGCAATTCCCCGATTTTGTGTAATTTTCATGATAGATCGCCTCGCTAACAGGTAGAGCCCTTGAAGCCTTTGGCTCAGTGGGGCCAGTTGATGCCAGAAGGGGCCCGCGCACAAAGTGTCTCCTCCGGCGCCGGGGTCGCCATTCGGCGACAACTCTCGCCAGGCCGGCATGCCAGGCATCGTTTTCAACGGCTTACACCGGGTGAGGCTCAAGGTTCGCTCGAATCCCGTCGAAATAGCGAGGCGTCGTTCGTATAGGGGCAGACAACCAGCATGTCGCTGGCCAGCCAGGAGTTGATCATGAAGCAGTATTTACTGAGCGTCTGTTATCCCGCCGGTAGCAGCCAACCGGCGCCGGAGGCACTGAACAAAATCATGAGCGACGTAATTTCGCTGCGAAAGGAAATGCAGGCCGCCGGTGTATGGGTGTTCAGTGGCGGACTCTGCGCTCCCGATTCAGCCACCGTTCTGCGCCACAGCAATGGTGACATCGTACTGACCGATGGGCCGTTTGTGGAGAGCAAGGAGCAAATCGGCGGTATCACGATAGTGCAGGTACCCGACCTGGATGCGGCGCTCTTTTGGGCTCGAAAGACGGCGCGCGCCACCACCACACCGATTGAAGTTCGACCGTTTATGGAAAGATAGATTTGAACGCAGAAATGACAGCGATTTTCAGGCGTGAATACGGACGCGCCGTCGCCGTGCTCACGCGCTTCCTCGGCGACATTTCACTGGCCGAGGAAGCTGTACAAGAAGCATTCGCTGTGGCGCTCTCCAGATGGCCGGAAACCGGCGTTCCAGGCTCGCCGGTAGGTTGGCTAATCACGACCGCGCGCAACAAAGCTCTGGATCGACTGCGCAGGGAAGCCACTCGAACTGAGCGCGAGCATGCCGCCCATTTGCTGATCGCGCCGGAAGAGGCCGAGGAGCATGACGTGCACGATGACCACTTGCGATTGATCTTCACCTGTTGCCACCCGGCCCTGGCCCCTGACGCACAGGTCGCGTTGACGCTGCGATTGATAGGAGGACTCAGCACCGAAGAGATCGCTCACGCATTCCTGCTACAACCAACCACGCTGGCACAGCGCATATACCGCGCCAAGGCGAAAATACGCGACGCCAAAATACCCTATCGCGTCCCGGAGGCGAACGAGCTGCCGGCCCGCGTGAGTGCGGTTCTGGCCGTGGTCTACCTGATATTCAACGAAGGCTACAGCGCGTACTCCGGCGATGACGTGCTTCGTACCGAGCTGTGCGATGAGGCCATTCGGCTCGGTCGAACACTGGCGGCACTGATGCCTCAGGTATCCGAAGTACTCGGCCTGCTTGCGTTGATGTTGCTGATCGATGCTCGTCGCGACTCCCGGGTCGGGGACGGAAGCATGGTCCTGCTTTCAGACCAGGATCGCGCCCTGTGGGATGACTCCACGATCGAGGAAGGCCGCGCGTTATTGAGAATTTGCCTTGCACGAAATTGCCCGGGCTTCTATCAGCTGCAGGCCGCCATTAACGCGGTGCATGCTGATGCCTCATCTGCTGCGCTGACTGATTGGCGGCAAATCCTGGAACTGTACGATCAGCTCATGGTCATTGCTCCGAGCGCGGTTGTTGCACTCAACCGAGCTGTGGCTGTCGGGGAAGTAGAGGGCCCTGAACGTGCGCTGCAACTGGTCGATGCGATTGATCTGCCGCAGTATCACTTGCAACATGCGGTTAGAGCTGATCTGTTGCGGCGAATCGGTCGCACAGCCGATGCCGCGTCTGCCTATCGTCGCGCGCTGGACCATTGTGAGAACAAGAAGGAGCGCGAGTTCCTCATACGTCAATGGCAGTCACTGACGAGACACTGACGAGACACCGAGACCAGGCAATTGAATCTTCGCTATTGTTTGCGCTCGCGGTGAGCGTCCCCATCCAGCGAGACATCGCTTCCCTGGGAACCTGGAAGCACAGAGATCGCCTGTTGCTGGTCGTGAAGCGTGGGCGCGTTTGTTTCGGGGTGTGCCTTTGCGAAGTCATGCTGCTCGGCCATGTGGAAGTACGGGATCATTTGCCACCAACCGAGGGGCGGTCCGTATCCCGTGAGGTTGCCGATGACGGAAAGCTGATCGCCGAAGACGGATTCGCGGCTCTGCATAATGATGAAGCAGCTGAGCGTCTGCTGCTGCTCCTGAACCGCAGTGGACGTGATGTCGGCGGTGTGGGTTAGATATCCGGCGCAGTCCGTGAGGTAGGGCTTTAGAAGTTCGTGAAAGACCTGTGATTCACGGTCGAGCTCCTTGTACTCGGTGGCGAGACTACGCAGTTCGGCCGGCGGCAGGAGCGATGCGACCTCGGAGCGTTCGACGGTGGACCATGCCGCTTCTACGGGCTCCGCGAGCGTGATCTCTCCGAAGGTCATGACGCCGGGAAGCTTGTCTTCGGGCGAACCAGGGTGGGCGAGCAGATAGCGCAGCACGCGCTGGTCATTGCTCTGATTGGCAAGACGCAGCAGGTGGCCACGGACGTTGTCGTGGTAGCGGCGAATGTTCTCTACATGCTCGGCCGCGAGCGCTTCGCGGGCTTCCCGGACCTCGTGTCGATGGTGGAAGTACTCAACTGTCTGTTCCAACCCCACGGCAATCAACAGTCCAATGACGATGGTTGAAATATGAAGGAAGAAACCCTTCCAGGTGTTAATCGGTTCGTGAGATGGGTGCACGTCGAGCATAGGCGCTGAGATCTCCGTAGGGGAAACCGTATTCTGCGAGGCAACCGCAGGTCGCCGCGGTAATTTCGGGTTTGGTGCTAACTGCCACGCACTGATTTCTTCGCTTGAAGCGGTTAGATTACCGCATGCAGCGAGTGTCAGCTAAGTTGCGTTAGGCTATGCACTCGACAGAAGAATTTCGCACCTATTTCGCGGCCTATCGGTATTGGCTGCGTTCACTTGTATTGGGGCTGAGTCGGGGTGATTTGGCCCGGAGGCGTCTAATGCAAGGAACAAAAGACCTCGTGGCTGTCCTGTTTATGTTCGCTGCGGCTGCTGGAGTGACGCAAGAGCATGAGCATGGAAGTGGTGAAACGTTGGGAGAGGTTCACTTCGCCACATCGTGTAACGAACCGGCGCAGAACGATTTTAATCGCGCGGTGGCTCTGCTTCATTCCTTCCAATTCAGCCGTGCGATCGAAGGATTTAACGCTGTTCTGCAGGAAGACCCCACCTGCTCGATCGCGTACTGGGGAATTGCACTCAGCGATTGGAGCAATCCTTTCGCACCGGGACAAAAAGCCAGGGGCCAGCTGCAACTCGGGCAGCAGAGCGCGGAACGAGGCAAGGAGCTAGGCGCGAAAACAGATCGTGAAAGCGCCTATCTCGAGGCAGTCGGCAAGCTATACGGCGACTTTGAAAGCACGCCGCAGCAAGCTCGCTTGCTCGCCTATCGCGATGCCATGGGAAACCTTGCCGCGAAGTATCCGGAAGACCACGAAGCACAGATCTTCTACGCGTTGGCGCTCGCCGTAGCGGCTGATCGGGACGACAAGACCTACACAGACCAGCTCAAGGCGGGCGCAATTCTGGAGAAATTGTTCGCGGAGGAGCCGACACATCCGGGTTTGGCGCACTACATTATCCACGCCTACGACGTGCCAGCGCTGGCGGACAGGGCCCTGGTGGCGGCACAACAGTACGCGGAAATTGCCCCCGATGCGCCTCACGCGTTGCACATGCCGTCGCATACATTTACCCGCCTTGGGTACTGGCAGCAGTCGATTGACAGCAACGTTGCTGCCGCGGACGCCGCGCGGCGACAGGGTCAGACGGCCGAAGAGTTGCATGCCAGCGACTACGAGACTTACGCCTACTTGCAAACCGGGCAGGACGAGGCGGCAGCTGGGATTGTGACTGCGCTGCCGGAAATGGCCTCACGCTTCGATCCGAAGGCATTGCTGATCGGCGCCGGCCCACCTGCGGCTGGCTATTTTGCGCTCGCTGCAATCCCAGCACGATATGCCTTGGAGCGTCGGGACTGGCAGCTAGCTGAGAGTCTGGTGCTGTCGGAGACGCCGTTTCCCTACACAGAGGCGATAACGTGGTTCGCCCGAGGATTGGGCGCGGCGCGATTGCGACGCGCGGCGGCGGCAAACGAGGCGGCGGCAGCACTGAGGCAGATCAAGGAGGGCCTCTCGAAGGTCAACGAGCGCTACTGGGCGCGCCAGGTTGAAATTCAGGCCACTGCAGTTTCGGCATGGTCTGCGCTAGCGGCGGGCAACAAAGAGGCTGCTCTGCGGCAGATGGAATTGGCAGCGAATATGGAAGATGGGACAGAGAAAAGTGCGGTGACACCGGGGCCACTGTCCCCGGCGCGCGAATTACTCGCCGATATGTTATTGAAGCTGAATGAGCCTGCTAAGGCATTGGTGCAATTTGAAGCGACGCTTCAGAAGGAACCGCGGCGCTTCCGGTCATTGTATGGAGCGGCTCACGCTGCGCAGCTCAGCGGCAACAGAAATTTGAGTCAAAAGTATTTTGGCGAACTGCTGACGGTTTGTGCGCGCTCCGACAAGCCCGGAAGATCCGAGATCAGGGAAGCACGTGAGTCGCTGGCGAAACAGAGGCGCTGACTCGCACCAATGATCTTTGCAGCGAGAGCAGAGTGGTCGCGGTTACAGGCGCAGCTTCTTGACGCCGCTCACATGGGCATTGCCGGGTTCGTAAAAGCGCAACACCCTATCGGCATCACGTGTGATGCCGATACGAATGCTTTTGCCAATGGTGCCGGTGCTGCGCGCGCCGATCTGTTGCGCGATCGCGGCCAGCCAAAGTGGGCCGGCGGCGCACAGGTCCAATCCATCCTGCGCGAGATTGACCTGCAACGCCCTGGTCAGTCGGCCGGGGCCCCTGCCGATGGCGGCCGGGCGCGTCGCGCCGCTCGAGCGGGCCATCATTTCGATGCCCTCCAGCGGCTCGATGGCGCGCAACAGCACACCGGCGCCGACTCCGGCTAACTCGCTGGTTACATTCAGCAGGAACGATATTCCATAATTGAGATACACATAGGCGTGTCCCCGCTCCAGGAAGAGCGACCGATTGCGCTGCGTCTTCCCGCGGAATGCATGTCCGGCTGCATCGCCGACCGGATAAGCCTCGGTCTCGACAATGCGCCCGCTTAGCCTGCCGGAGTCGGTGTCGTGGATCACGACTTTGCCAATCAAATAGCGCGCCAGCTCCACGGTATCCACTGGGAGCTCCGCCCGACGGAGGCGTCGCAGCCGGCGTTTGGTTCGCGTTCGATGTGAGGGCTTCACGGAATCGCCGCATCTGAGAGCATGGGCGCTGAGACCTCCAGGAGGGAGCGCGCAAGCCTAACCTACAGGACGCAGGGATGCCTTATCAGGCTGAAGCCCAATGCCGGGGATTGGACGTCTCTATGGCCGCCTTGGTTTGTGTCTACCGCCGCCTGCCGTTGGCGTGCGCCAGCGGCGAGTGTGCCTTGCCGAAAAGCCTGGTGATCTCGCGATTGAACGCCGGCAGGTCATCCGGCTTGCGGCTGGTGACGAGCTGGCCGTCGACCACGACCTCCTCGTCTACCCATTTGGCGCCTGCATTCTCTAGATCGGTCTTGAGAGAGGGCCAGGACGTGAGCTTGTGCCCGCGCGTGCCGCCGGCTTCGATCAGTGCCCAGGCGCCGTGGCAGATCACGCCCATGGGCTTGCCCGCGTCGACGAAGGCTTTGACGAAGGCGACGGCCTTGGGCTGCATGCGCAGCGCGTCCGCATTGATGACACCGCCCGGCAGTACCAGCGCGTCGTAGTCCTTGGGGTCGGCGTCATCGAGCGTCTGGTCGACCCCGACTTCATCGCCCCATTGCTTCTTATTCCAGCCGCGTACCTTGCCCGGCTTGGGGGAAATCACCTCGGTGTCGGCGCCGGCCGCTTCGAGCGCGCGGCGCGGCTCCATCAGCTCGCTCTGTTCGAAGCCATCGGTGGCCAGCACCGCCACCCTGAGACCGCTGAGTTGCTCGCCTGCCATAACCTTAAGCTCCTGGCTGATGCAGCCTGATATTGGGAAGTCAGGGCAATAGTGGACCCTGCCGGGCAGCGACACTGCCGATGCCGCTCCGATGTTCGAATCAGACAGGGCTGACGCGCTGCCCCGGAACGCCGCTGTTAGACTCCGGCGCAATTGGCCTAGGGAACATCATCCAGGGGGATATCTATGAGCGGAATGAAAGTGCTGGCGGCGGTGTTGATCGTCGGCGGGATACTCGGGCTGGTCTATCACCACTTCAGCTACACGCAGAATACCCACGAGGCGAAGATCGGCTCGGTGGAGCTGTCAGTTGCCAAAAAGGAGTCCGTGGACGTGCCGGAATGGGCCGCCGTGGGCGCCATTGTCGTGGGTGCGGCCCTGCTGCTGTTCGGCAGCAGCGCCAGGCGTTAGACTTCGCGCGCATTTGAGCGGGGCCCGGGTTCAACGGGGCACTGCGGATAACCGTATTCAAGGAGCGTGAAGTGGGCAAAGGCGATCGAAAAACGCGGCGTGGCAAGATCTATCGGGGTTCATTCGGCAAGACCCGGCCGAAGGATCCGGCCGCCAAGAAGAAAGCGGCTGCCAAGACTGCCACGCGGAAATAGCCCCCGGCGACTATCGCCGCACGTGCCCTGAAGCGACATCATCGCCAAGAGGGGTATGACCATGAATAGAGTCATTACACGACGTGCCCTGGTGAAGGGCGGCCTGCTTGCAGGCGCGCTGGCCCCGGTTGCGGGCCTCTTTGTGAGTGGTACCGCTCGTGCCGACCTGCCGCCGCTGGATCCGAATGATCCGGCCGCCAGGGGGCGCGACTACGTTACAAAATCGGCCAAGCCCGAGGCGCGCTGCGCCAATTGCGGACTCTATAAGGACACGGGCGGCGGGATGGGTTCCTGCACGCTCTTCACGGGAAAGAGCGTCGCTGCTGCCGGTTGGTGCAGCGGCTGGGTGAAGACGGGAACGCCCTGAGCCCTAGAGCACTAGAGCCCTAGAGAATGTAACGGCTGAGGTCCTCGTCCTTCGCCAGCGCGCCCAGATGGTCATCGACGTAAGCCGCATCCACGCGCAGCGCGGAATCGGCACGCTCGCTGGCATCGAACGAGATCGTCTCGAGTAACCGCTCCATCACCGTATGCAGGCGGCGCGCGCCGATGTTCTCGGTGCGCGAGTTGACCTGGTGCGCGATCTCGGCGATGCGCCGCACCCCATCGGTGGTGAATTCGAGCGTTACGCGCTCGGTCGCGAGCAGGGCACGGTACTGCGCCGTCAGCGAGGCATCCGGCTCGGTCAGGATGCGCACGAAGTCCTCGACGGTCAGCGATTCCAGTTCGACGCGGATCGGAAAACGGCCCTGCAGCTCCGGGATCAGGTCCGAGGGCTTGGACATGTGGAACGCGCCCGAAGCAATGAACAGTATGTGATCGGTCTTGATCGAGCCGTACTTGGTGTTGACGCTGCTGCCTTCCACCAGCGGCAGCAGGTCGCGCTGCACGCCTTCGCGTGAGACATCGGCGCCGACGGTTTCCTGGCGGCGCGCGATCTTGTCGATCTCATCGATGAAGACGATGCCGTTCTGCTCGGCGTTGTTGAGCGCGCGCGCCTTGAGTTCTTCCTCGTTGATGAGCTTGCCGGCCTCTTCCTCGATCATGAGCTTGAGCGCCTCGCTCACCTTGACGCGCCGCGTGCGGGTGCGATTGCCGCCGAGATTGGACAGCACGGACTGCAGCTGCTGCTGCATCTCCTCCATGCCCGGGGGCGCCATGATGTCGACGCCGGCGCCCTGGGAACGCACTTCGATCTCGACCTCCCGCTCATCGATCTGACCGGCGACGAGCATCTCGCGCAGTTTGTTGCGGGTGTCGGCATCGCGCGGCTGAACGGGCTCATCGGTGGAGAAGCCCATGCGGTGCGGCCGCGGCAGCAGTGCATCCAGCACCCGCTCGACCGCCGCTGCGCGTGCGCCGTCGCGCACGCGCGCGAGTTCGACTTCACGCATCATCTTGACCGCCACGTCGGCCAGGTCCTTGATGATTGAATCGACCTCGCGCCCCACATAGCCGACTTCCGTGAATTTGGTGGCCTCCACTTTCACGAACGGTGCCTGTGCGAGGCGGGCGAGGCGGCGCGCAATCTCGGTCTTGCCGACACCGGTCGGGCCGATCATGAGGATGTTCTTGGGCGTGATCTCATGGCGCAGGGAATCGCCCACCTGCATGCGGCGCCAACGGTTGCGCAGCGCGATGGCTACCGCGCGCTTGGCGGCGCCCTGCCCGACGATGTGCTTGTCGAGCTCGGCAACGATGTCCTGCGGGGTCACGGACGCAGTTCCTCGATCACGAGGTTGCGGTTGGTATAGATGCAGATATCGGCAGCGATGCCGAGCGAGCGCTCGACAATCGTGCGCGCATCCAGCTCGGTGTTCTCGGTGAGCGCGCGCGCGGCGGCCTGGGCGAACGGGCCGCCCGAACCGATGGCCACGGCCTCGAATTCCGGCTCGATGACATCGCCGTTGCCCGAGATGACGAACAGGTTCTGCGGGTCGCCCACCAGCAGCAGGGCCTCGAGCCGGCGCAGGTAGCGGTCGGAGCGCCAGTCCTTGGCCAGTTCGATGGCCGCGCGCGTGAGGTTGCCGTATTTCTCGAGCTTGCCTTCGAAGCGCTCGAACAGCGTGAACGCATCGGCGGTGCCGCCGGCGAAGCCTGCCAGCACCTTGCCATTGGAAAGGCGCCGCACCTTGCGGGCATTGCCCTTCATGACCGTGTTGCCGAGAGTGACCTGGCCGTCACCGCCGAGCGCGATGGCGCCGCCGCGTCGCACGGCCAGGATAGTAGTGGAATGGGGATCGAATTTTTCGCTCATGTAATGGACTCAACCGCGGCGTTTGGCGCGCGGATGAGCTTTCTCGTATGTGCGGGCCAGATGCTGGAAATCAAGATGAGTGTAGATCTGCGTGGTACTGATGTTGGCGTGGCCCAGAAGTTCCTGGACACCGCGCAAATCGCGACTGGATTCAAGCAGATGGGTCGCGAATGAGTGGCGGAAAAGGTGTGGGTGGACGCGCTGGGGCAACCCCTGCGCGCGGGCTCGCGCGGCCACGCGCAGCTGTACCGCGCGAGCGCTCAAGGGACCGCCATTGCGGCCCACGAACAGCGCCTGGCAGTCCGGGCGCGCGATGGACGGGCGCTCGCTGATCCAGCGCTCGAGCGCCTTGACCGCCTTCGACCCAACCGGGGCGATGCGCTCCTTGTTGCCCTTGCCGAGTACGCGCGCGCCGCCCTGGCCCAGGTCGAGATCGCGAAGCTTGAGGCTGGTGAGTTCGGTCAGCCGCAGGCCGCCTGAATAGAACAGTTCCATGAGCGCGAGATCCCGCACCTCGAGCGCGTTGGCCGGTTCGAACGCCAGCAGCCGCGCCATCTGATCGACATCGAGCGTGTTGGGCAGGCGCTTGCGGGCTTTGGGCGCCGGCACATCGACGCCCGGATTGCGGCGGATCGCCTCTTCGCGCTGCAGGAAGGAAAAAAACGTCCGCAGCGCCGCCAGGCGTCGCTGGATGCTGCGGCCCTTGAGCCCGCGCGCGTGGCTTCGCGCCGCGAAGGTGCGCACATGCTGATGATCGAGCTGAGTCCAATCCGCGATGCTGTTCCCATCGCACCAATCCCTTAAGGAGAGAAGGTCGTGGCGGTATGCTAAGAGGGTGTGGGGCGATAGCCGTCGTTCAGTAGCCAGGTAGCGCTCGAAGCGCTCGAGCCACTGCAGAGCCTTGGGGCTCACGCCCTAACTGACGGTTTTGGCGGCCGGCAAAGGTCTCGCGAGCGCATCGCTGATCAGCTCGCCCATGCGCGAGAGAAACTCGATGCTCATGCCCGGATGGAAGCGGTCGCGGTCGACGCTGGCCAGGGCCAGCAGGCCGGGCGCGGGAATGCCGGACAGCGGAATGAGCGCCACCGAACCGATCTCGACGCCGGCACCGCCGAACAGGAATTCGCGCTGGCTGTCGCGGATCTGGCCGCAGCGTGGTTTGGCGGCGGTGAACAGGCTCTCGAAGCTGCGGTAGTTGACGTCATCGGCGGCGACCGTGCGGACGAAGCGATCCGCGTCCGGGACCAGCGGTTCGTGGCTGGCGGCGAGCACCAGCACGGCGTGAAAGGTGTCGAAGTCTTCGCGCAGGCTGGCTTCGATCTCGGTGATGGCATCGCCGCGATTGGCGGTCGAGAGCAGGCGGCGCGTGAAGCGGTGAATCTTTTCGGCCAGCACATTATTGGCGCGCGCGACGCGCACGAAGTCGGCCAGCTTCTCTTCCTGTGACTCGAATTTTTCCCTCAGGACTTCGACCTGGCGTTCGATCAGCGAGATGGTGGAGGCATTGCGCGGATGCTGCAGGCGCATGCGGACCAGCAGTTGCGGATGACGTTCGAAGAAGTCGGGGTTCTGCTGCAGGAATTGCGCAACCGTCTGCTCCTCGGTCGAATCGACTGCCAGACCACGCACCTGATTGCTCGTCATCCTGTCATCCCCTATGTCAGACCTCGACTGATCAGATCTCGACGTGCCCCTCGAAGGATCGTTGCGCCGGACCGGTGAGCCAGACCGACTGTCCGGGCCCGCCCCAGTGTACGCTCAACGTGCCGCCCGTCGCATGCACATTGACGTCGGTGCCGAGCAATCCGAGGTGGTGCCCCACCACGGCCGCGGCGCACGCGCCGGTGCCGCAGGCCAGAGTTTCGCCGACTCCGCGCTCATAGACCCGCAGTCGAATGTGCGAAGTGTCGATCACTTCCATGAAACCCACGTTCACCTGCCGCGGGAAATGTACATTGGATTGCAGCGCGCGGCCGATGCGCTCGACCGGGGCCGTCTCGACGGAGTCGACATTCAGCACCGCGTGCGGATTGCCGATCGAGACCGCGCCGATCTCGATGATCTCGCCGCCGGCGGTCAGCCGATAGCTGGCGTTCTGCGCCGGCACATCGAACGGCAGGCTTCGGGGATCGAAATTCGGCACGCCGAGATCGACCGATACCAGATCGCCGGCCAGCACGCGGGCGCGCATGGGGCCCGCCGTGCAGTCGATCGAGACCGTGTCGCCGCCGTGGCCGTTGCGTCCGTTCCGTCGATGCACCAGCGCTGCTACGCAGCGGGCGCCGTTGCCGCATTGCTCGACTTCGACACCGTCGGCGTTGAAGACGCGATAGAACGCGTCAGTGCCTTGCCTCTTCGGCGGCTGCAGTACCAGCGCCTGGTCGAAGCCGATGCCGGTGTGACGGTTGGAAAGCGCGCGCCATTGGTCGCCGCTTGGCATGGGCGCATCGGCGGGCAGATCGAAGATGATGAAGTCGTTGCCAAGGCCGTGCATCTTGGTGAACTCGATCCGCATGCGCAGAGCATACCCGATCGCTTAGCTGCCGCAGGCTGTGTCCATCGCCTGATGCAGATTCACCCGCTGTTGCTCGGCTTCCTCGTCGGTGAGGTATTGGCGTTCGCCGTCGGTGCCGGATTTATAGATCCGGCGCGCCGCGATGGCCGCCTCGTAATCGGATTTGGCCTTGGTGCACTGGTCGGCACGAGTCTGTTCGACATCCTGCTGCACGGCCTTTTCCGCGGCCTCTTTCGCCAGCGGGTCCTGTGGCGGGGCCTTGGCGGCCGTCGGGGAAGCGGTTGCCGCGCTGCTGGATTTGGCGGCAGCAGCGGTGCTGTTGAAGGCGATGCCGCCGCCGCCGCGCTGTACGTGCACGAGTTCTGCGCCGGGCGTCGGTGTGTCGCTGTAATGCACCTGGCCTTGCGCGTCGACCGAACGGTAGACGTCGGCCTGCGCCGCAGTGATGGCCAGCGACATAAGCAGGGTAGCAGCGGCGACTCGGCGCATCGAAGGGGCCTCCAGGGAGTCCTAGTATCCGGCCATACTTTAGCTCCGTGGGGTGACCCGCGTCACATTCGGGGGCTATTCGATGCTCTCGCCGTGCTGCGTGATGTCCAGGCCCTCGCGCTCCTCATCGGGCGTCACGCGCAGGCCGACCAGCAGGTTCACCACCCACAGGATCGCCATGCTCATGATGAAGCCATAGATCAGGGTGGTCATGACGCCCCAGAGCTGCGTGACCACCGAGCCCTCCATGCCGCTGATTTCCTTGCTGACCAGCGCGCCGGTGAGCAGGGCCCCGACGATGCCGCCGACGCAGTGCACACCGAAGGCATCGAGGGAATCATCGTACCCAAGAAGTTTTTTGACCGATGTGGCGCTGAAGTAGCACACCACCCCGGCCACCAGCCCGATGAGCACCGCCGCCGAAGGGCCTACATAGCCGGAAGCCGGCGTGACGGCGACCAGGCCCGCGACCGCACCGGAGGCGATGCCGAGCACGCTGGGTTTACCGTGGGTGGCCCATTCAGTGAACATCCAGGCCAATGCCGCCGCGGCGGTGGCCATCTGCGTCGCCAGAAAGGCCATGCCGGCGCGCCCGTCCGCGGCGACGGCGGATCCGGCGTTGAAGCCGAACCAGCCCACCCAGAGCAGCGAGGCGCCGATCACCGTGTAGGTGAGATTGTGCGGCGCCATCGATTCGCGGCCGAGGCCCTGGCGCTTGCCGAGCATGATCGCGCTAGCGAGGCCCGCGATGCCGGCGTTGATATGCACCACGGTGCCGCCGGCGAAATCGAGCACGCCCTTCTGTGCGAGCCAGCCCGACGGCTCCCAGACCCAGTGCGCGATGGGGCAGTACACCAGGATGAGCCATAGCCCCATGAACCAGAGCATGGCCGAGAATTTCATGCGCTCGGCAAAGGAGCCGCAGATGAGCGCCGGGGTGATGATGGCAAAGGTCATCTGGAACACCGCATACACGCTCTCGGGGATGGTAGTCCCCAGGTGCGACACACTGAGTTTGCCCGCGTCGTGCAGATACACCACTCCATTGAGGAGCGTGTGGCCAAGCCCGCCGATGAAGCGCGTGGTGCCGGGGGTGCCTGGCGTGAAGGCCAGTGAGTAGCCCACCAGCCACCACAGTATGGTCACCAGGCAGGTGATGGCGAAAGATTGAACGAGGGTGGCGAGGACGTTTTTCTTTCGCACCATACCTGCGTAGAAGAGCGCGAGGCCCGGCACGGTCATCATCAGCACCAGCGCGGAGGAGGTCAGCATCCACGCCGTATCGCCGGCGCTGATCTTGTCGAAGGTAACGACGGTCGGTTCGGTGGGTACGGATGCGGCGACGAGGGGCGTGGCCGCTGTCGCCATGCCGGCCTCTTCGGCCTGGGAGTTCATCGGCAGCAGGGAGGTAGCCGCCAGCGCCAGCATCGCTGCCAGCACCACCGCCAGTGAACGCGACTGCCTGCTCATCCGTGCAACTCCTGTCTTCATGTGGCCGAGGGGCCGGTTTCCCCGGTGCGGATACGGATGGCCTGTTCCAGCTCGCCGACCAGGATGCGGCCGTCGCCGCTGCGGCCGGTTCGGGACACATTGGCGATCGCCTCGAGCACCGGCTCGACGATCGAGTCATCCACGGCGATTTCGACCTTGGCCCGCGGGCCAAACTGTGCCTCGTAGACTTCGGTGACCGTGACACCCTGGACGCCCAGTTGTGCAATCGCCTGCCGCAGTTCGTCCAGCTTGAAAGGCCGCACGACCGCGGTGATCATTTTCATGATTTGCATTTCGCGATGATCGGACCCTGAACATGGAAGCCCGTGGACTTGCTGGCGCGCGTAATCTTAGGTCTAGCCGCAAATCGCGTTGAGGCAACGGTGCAGAAAGCATGCCACGCAACAAATCGCATAATACTGCCCGCTTGCCCGATGAACGCCGGAGTGAATGATTCCATTTGGATGCGCGGGACTTTATCGCTGCCCGATTTCGGTGCATTCCCCCAGGAGAACAGACATGGAAAACCCACGTTTCGACCCACGGCTCGATGATATCGCACGCCGACTTTTTGAGGGGCTGCCCGAGTCGGCCCGGACGCTACGGCGCGATATAGAGAGCAACTTCCGCGCGGTGCTGCAGGCATCGCTGGGGAAGCTCGACCTGACCACGCGGCAGGAGTTCGAAGTGCAGACTCGCGTGCTCGAGCGTACGCGAGCGGCGCTGGCGCAACTCGAGGAGCGCATCGCCGTGCTCGAGAAGCGCCTGGCGGAGAAGTGAGCTTTGCCCGGGCCCTGAGCCGCGCGCAACTGGGGCTCGAGGCACCGCTGGTCCAGGCTGAGGCCCACATCGGCCCCGGGCTGCCCAATTTTACGATCGTCGGCCTGCCTGCCCCCGTGGTGCGCGAAAGCCGGGAGCGCGTGCGGGCGGCGCTGCTGAGCTCCGGCTACACGTTTCCGCCGGGCCGCATCACCGTCAACCTGGCGCCGGCGGAGCTGTCCAAGCAGGGCGGGCGCTTCGATTTGCCCGTGGCGCTGGCGCTGCTGATTGCCAGCGGGCAAGTGCCGGTGCCGGCACTTCCGTTCGAGTGCTACGGCGAGCTGGGACTGGCCGGTGAGCTCAAACCCGTCGCCGGTCTGTTCCTGGCGGCGCTGCATGCGCGGGCAGCGCAACACGCGCTGATCGTGCCCGCCGGCAATGGCGAGGAGGTGGCACTGAGCGCCCACCCGATTGCCTACGTCGCTGCCAACTTACGCGCGGCGGCGCAGCTGCTGGTGGGGCCGACAGCGGCGGGTATGCTGCCTGCGCCGGCCGCCAGAGACCGCGCTAATGTCACAGGCCTGCTGGCGCCGCCTTCACTCGACGAGGTGGTCGGGCACTGGCACGCCAAGCGCGCGCTGATCATCGCTGCCGCGGGTGGACACAGCGTATTGCTGATCGGGCCGCCCGGCAGCGGCAAGAGCATGCTGGCTGCGCGACTGCCCGAATTGCTGCCGCCGCTGTCTTCGAGCGAGGCGCTGGAAGTCGCGAGCATCGCGTCGACGGCGGGGCTGCGACTCGAGGCCGGCCAGTGGGACCGGCGTCCATTTCGCTCTCCGCATCATTCGGCGTCGGCGCAGGCCATCGTTGGCGGTGGTCCCCAGATTCGCCCCGGCGAAGTGACGCTGGCACACCACGGGGTGCTCTTTCTCGATGAGCTGCCGGAGTTCGACCGGCGCGTACTCGAGTCATTGCGCGAGCCGCTCGAGACGGGCGCCATCACGATCGCGCGCGCGGCGGCGCGACTGGAGCTGCCGGCGCGATTTCAGCTCATCGCCGCGATGAACCCCTGTCCCTGCGGCTATTTTGACGACAGCGCGCGCGAATGCCGCTGCGGCGCCACGCGCGTCGCGCGCTATCGCCAGCGCATTTCCGGGCCGCTGCTCGATCGCATCGATCTGCGCATCGAGGTGCCGAGGATCGAGGCCGGGGAATTTGTCGATGGGGCGCTACAGGCATACGCGGAGGCGCCTGCGATCGCGGATGCAAAGGTGCCGATCGGGGAAACCGTGGCGCAGGTTGCGCGTGCGCGCGAGTGGCGATTGTATCGCTCGGGTTGCCTGAGCGCGCGGCTGGATTCAGCGGCGCTGCAAAGCTGCTGCGCCCTGCCGCGATCGGCCCAGGCGATGCTCAAGAAATGCGCGCAGCAACTGGCTCTATCGGGGCGAGGGATTCACCGCTTGCTGACGATCAGCCGCACGATTGCGGATCTTGCGGGCAGCGAGAGCATCGAGGTGCCGCATCTGGAGGAGGCCGTGCAATTGCGACGGCCGCTCGGAGAAGCGCCGTCCTGATGCTTGATTGGGCATTGGCGGCGGCGTATACAGGGGGCAAATAGGGGCAGCCAAAGCGCGTTGCCCAAAGATGTGGGAGGCCGGGACGCCGTCCCCGTATCCATGAGGGAGTCATCGACAGAGGGCCGTGAAGCTGTGCCCAGCGCACGCTCGCTGGTTCCGTGCCTCTGGGCTTTGCTTGCCACAACGGCGCTCGCGTCCGGGGCCGCTCCAGAGAAGTGGCGACAAAGCCTCACCGAGGGATCGCAGGACCGGCAACTCGGTGCTCTGGACGATTCCATCGCCGCACTCGAGCTTGCGGTGCGGGATGCACCCGATACGCCCAGCCGGGTGCTATCCCAGACGCAACTCGGTGTCAGCCTATTGCAGACAGGCCGACTCGCGCAGGCCGATGCTGCGCTCCAGTCCGCCTATCGGGACGCGGACGAGGACAGTCGCTACACGGTCGCGCTGGCGATCGGCAATCTGGCGGTTCGATCCCACGACTATCCGCGCGCAAGCCGTTATTACCAGCAGGCGGCCGAATCGGCGCCGGCGGATGCCACCGGCAACGACACCCGCGCGATCGCAGAGCTTGCGCTTACCGGCCTGCTGCAGCCCATTGAGCGGCTTGCGAAGCTGGATGCGCTGCTGCCGCGGATCGAGGCCATGGACAGGCCGTCCTATCGCGCCAGAGCTTTGTTTGGTTTGGGCCGGCAGGCCAGCGAGGCGCTGGTGCTGGCGCGGCTCACGCATTCGCCGGAGTCCGATCTGGCGCTGCGCCTGAGCTATCGCGGACTGGCCGCTTCGAAGCAATGGGCCGATGAAAATGAGGATCTGCCGCTGGCGGTCGATGCGGCCGATGCACTCGCGCAGCTGTACGAGTCGCAAGGGCGTTATGCGGAGGCTGCGCAGATCAACCTCAATGCCATCCGCGCGGCCACGGGCCTGAAGCACGGCCAAGCGGAGCTGCCGCTGGCGCGATTGGATTGGCGTGCGGCGCGCCTGGCACGGCAGCGCGGTGACGCAGCAGCGGCACTCGCAGGCTATCTGCACGCGGCCGATTATCTGCGGGCCATCGCGCCCGACCTGCCCATCGAGGATGCGCAGGGCAAGTCGACTTACCAGTCATTGCAGCGACCGATTTTCCTGGGTCTCGCCGATGAGTTGCTGCAGGACGTGGATACGCTGCGCCCCGAGCTCAAGCAACAACGGTTGCTGGCAGCGTTGAATCTGATCGAGCAGGCGCACCAGGCCGAGCTGCAGGATTATCTGGGCGATCGCTGCTCGGTGGATTCGGTCGGGAAACCCACTGGGGCCGCAGCGGGCGAAACTGTGGCACCCGGCATCGCGATCATTTATCCGCTGGTGCTGAAGGAGCGGCTGGAAGTGGTGGTGCGGACCAGCCAGGGTCTGCGGCATCACACAGCGCCGGTGTCGGCGGCGACGCTGGCAAAAGAGATTCAGAATTTTCGCTCGGCTCTTCTCGACCCAGGTTCGTCCGATTACGTGTCGGCGTCCAGCCGCCTGGACGAATGGCTGATAGCGCCGTTTGCCTCCATGCTGGAACAGGCCCATGTGCAGCAACTCATCATCGTGCCGGACGGATATCTGCGACTGATTCCGTTCGCGGCCCTGCACGACGGCAATGAGTTTCTCGCGCAGCGCTACTGGGTTTCCAGCGTGACCGGGCTGACGATGACGGAACAGCGGACCGAGCGGCGTGCACGGCCGGTCTCGCTGTTCGCGGGTCTTTCGACGCCCGGGCCGGTCGTGGACCGACTCGCAGCCATGGGATTTGCCGGCCGCGCGGCCCCTGAGGCCGGCGCGGTATCCGCGACACGCGCATTGAATCTGCGCAGCCAGCTGGCGCTGCCTGGAGTTCAGAGCGAGATCCAGGATCTGGTGCCGCTGTCGCGCAGCGTCTGGATGCTGAACGATCAGTTCACCGTCAGCCACTTTGCGCAGGAGGTGCAGAGCGGCCGGTATAGCGTCGTGCACATCGCCTCGCACAGCTTCTTCGGCAGCAATGCCGGCGACTCCTTTCTGCTGGCTTACGACAATGTGATCCGTATCGATCAATTGCAGCAGCTGCTCGCCAGCAATGAGGTGCGGCAGGCCGGCATCGATCTGCTGACTCTTTCGGCCTGCGACACTGCGACCGGCGATGATCGGGCACCGCTCGGATTTGCCGGCGCCGCCATCAAGGCGCATGCGCGCAGCGTGCTGGGTTCCCTCTGGGCCGTCAGCGACACCGCCACACAACAATTCATGGAGGTCTTCTATAAAGGCCTTCCCCAGCACGGCAAGGCCGAGGCTTTCACCGAGGCACAGCGGGTGTTGATGGGTTCGACAACGTTTTCGCACCCTTACTACTGGGCGCCGTTCGTTCTGACCGGTGACTGGAATTGATGCGTGACGGTGGCTGAGAATAACAAGAGGGCCTGGGCGGCCGGCGGCGCGGGGCTCTGCCTCACGTTGGTATCGGCCGCTGCAAATTCCGCGGGCCCCGCGGGTATCAAGCTCGATGGAACACTTGGCGGTACGGCCGCCGCATTGACTGGACCGAACTACAACATCACGCAGAGTCTCGGCCGGCTCTCGGGCGGGAATCTCTTCTTCAGTTTCCAGTACTTCAATGTCGCAACCGGCGAGACCGCTCTGTTTACGACTTCGAGCGCCGGTATCGCCAATGTCATCAGTCGGGTCACGGGCGGCTACGCCTCGAGCATCGATGGCACCATCAGGCTGCAGGCGGCATCGGGGAGGCCGGACTTCTTTCTGATCAATCCCAGCGGAGTGACCTTCACCAGCAACGCGGTGGTCGACGTACCGGCGGCCTTCTATGTCAGCACGGCCGATTACCTGAAGTTTCCCGACGGCAATTTCTATGTCGATCCCGGCAAGGTGAGCACCCTGTCGGCGGCGGCGCCGGAAGCCTTCGGCTTCCTCGGCGGCGCGCGTGCGCCGGTCGCTGTGCTGGGCGGCCGCCTCACCGGCGGCAGTAACGGAGTCGGGGATTTCGACATCACAGCCGGCGATGTGACCATCGATGGCGGCGGTGCACAGAATGGGATCTACGAATCGAGCGGCGAGATACGTATCGCGGCGGTGGGTAATGCAGCCGCCGAGGTACCGCTGTCGGGGCCATATTCCGCGAGCGATGGCAGCGTCACCATCCGCAATGGCGGGCTGCTGTGGTCCGAAGGGGTCGGTGCCACGCCCGGCGCAGGCGTATCGATCAGCGCCGGCAGCCTGCTTATCGATGGCGCGGGAGCACCCAACTTCACCGGGGTAGTTGCCGGGGATCTTGGCGCGCCGGGACCGATCGACGTGACGATTGCCAACGACGCGCAGATCGTGAACGGCGGGCTGATTTACTCGGCCAATTCCTTTGCCGGGGCGGCGGCCAAGGTCTCGCTGAGCGCTGGCACACTGACCATCGATGGCGCCAATGCTGCGGGTACCACAGGCATCGAATCAGACGCATTGGGAAATGGCGCCGGCGCCGATGTGCAGGTCAGCGTGAAGGGTCAAGCCACGATCATGGGCACTGGCGGCATCTTTACGACCACCGCAGGCCAGGGCAATGCGGGCGATATGGTGCTGTCAGCCGGGGCGTTATCGATCAATGCCACGGAGCCTACTCAGAACCCGGGACTCCAGTCCTTTACCACCGGTACCGGCAATGCCGGCGCCATAACGGTCGATGTTTCGGGCAACGTCTCGTTGACCGGGAGCGCGGGAATCCTTTCCTATACGGAGGCATCGGGCAATGCGGGAGCGGTCAGTGTACAGGCGCTCGGCACGCTGTCGATGGGCGGAGGTTCCCAGATTTTTTCCAATAATTACTCCGGCTCCGGCAATGGCGGCGATGTCCTCGTGACTGGCTCGGCATTGACCATCGACGCGCAGGCCAGCAGTGGCACGACCTGCATCTGCACCACCACCGAGACAGCCGGCAGCGGCGGGTCCGTCACTGTGCGCGTCGGTTCGCTGTCGATTGAGGGGGCGAACAGCAATCTTGGATTCACGGGCATCGAGACCGTGGCCGACGGTGCGGGCAGCGGCGGAGCGCTCCGGCTCGAGGTAGTCGGCCAGGCCACGATCTCCAATGGCGGGTTTATCTACAGCGGGACCAGTGGTCAGGGCAACGCGGGCAACATCGCGGTGTCCGCCGGTAATCTGCTGTTGCAGGATGTCGGCAACGGCAATATCAACACTGGCATCGCCAGCAATACCTTCGGCGCAGGCGCGTCCGGGTCGGTGCAGATCAACAGCGGTGCGCTGATGCTGAGTGCACCGGCGGGCACCAATCCGCTCGCCACTCCGGTGGGTATTTCCAGCAGCCCCGAGTCAGGCTCGAGCGGCAATGGCGGCAATGTCACAGTCGATATCGCCGGCCCGGTATCGCTCAACGGTCCCACGGTGATCTCCACGTCCACCTATTCCACGGGGGCTGCCGGGCAGGTCTCAATCGATGCACAGGGGGCAGTGTCCCTGCTCGGTGGTGGCCTGATCAGCTCCGAGTCCTTCGCCGCCGGCGCAGGCAATGCCGGCAGCGTCACGCTGAATGCCGCGGCGCTGGATATAGAAGGGCGCGGCTCTGCCTTCGAAACCGGCGTGGCTGCCGATACCAGCGGCACGGGCAGCGCCGGTGACGTCACTGTTCACGTCGGCACGCTGTCGATCGATGGTGGTAGCGGTACAGGCGAGGCCGACATCGAGGCGTTTACCAATGGCAGCGGGGCGGGCGGCCAGATTCAGATCATGGTGGCGCGCAACGCCACCATCGCCGACGGCGGCCTGATCTATACCAACGCCTACGCGCAGGGGAATGCGGGCAGCATCACTCTGAGTGCCGGTAACCTCACGATAGACGCGCATCCCAATGGCAGCAACTACGCCACTGGCATTTCAGCCGATACCTATGGCCCCGGCAATGCCGGATCGATTCAGATCAGCTCCGGATCGCTGACTGTCAGCAGCTATTCGGGCAGCCTTCTGCCGATTGTCATTTCCAGCGACGCCCTCGCGGGATCCACCGGCAATGCCGGCGCCGTCAATATCTTTGTCGATGGCGATATGCTTTTCACCGGCAACTCCTCGGTGAGCTCCAATTCGTATTCATCCGGCAATGCGGGCAGGGTAAACGTCAACGCGGCCGGCAGCATTTCGTTGCTCGACGGCGCGTACATCTCATCGATCGCCAATGCGGCCACCGGCAATGCCGGCGACATCAGTGTCGCGGCATCGGCACTCAATATTGAAGGAACCAGCACGGGCCTCACGGGCATCAGCACCGAATCCTACGGCACCGGCAACTCCGGATCGATTCAGGTGCACGTGGGCTCGCTGTTGATTGAGGGCGGTACCGCAGCGGCCATCGACAGCGAGGTGTTTCCGGAAGGGACTGGCGGTGTGGGCGGCGCGGCCGGTTCCATCATCGTCGACGTTGCCGGCAGCGCCATTCTGCAGAACGGTTCGAAGATATCGACGACTTCCTACGGTTCCGGACCTGCCGGTGACGTGAGCATCAGCGCCGGGACGCTGCTGCTGGGCGGCGGCAGCGTTCGATCCATCATCTCCAGCGGTGCGCGTGCGGGCTCCGGTGGTCAACCCGGAAACGTTTCGATCGATGCCGGCACGCTCGAGGTGCTGTCCAATGGATCCATCAACATTGCCGACAACGCGACGATCGCCAACCCGGGCAGCGTCAAACCGACGCAGATCAGCATTACGGCCGGACAGATTGATCTGAACGATGGTCTGATCACGGCCGCCTCCACCGGCAATGTGGCGGCCAGCGCCATCGACATCAGTTACTCCTCGGCACTGCGCATGGATCCGAGCACCATCTCGACTTCATCGCAGGATGGCAACGGCGGTCCCATTACCATCACCGGCCAGGGTCCGCTGCTGATGGGACATTCGAGCATCACGACCTCCGTACTCGGCGCCACCAACGGCAACGGTGGCGACATCAGCATCGATGTCCCCGTGATCGCGCTGGACACCGGCTTCATACAGGCCAATACGTTTGCGCCGGTCGCCTCGGGTGGCACCATCCGGATCGACGCGCAGGCCCTGGTGCCCAGCGAGCAATCCTTCATCCTGGGCGGCAACGCGCTGTCCTTCGACTCGGCCGCGCAGGGGCTCAACGTCGTGCAGGCGGCCGCTCCGGATGGCTTGAGCGGGACACTCAGCGTGACGGTGCCCACATTGGATCTGGGCAATGCACTGCTGGGGCTGACGGGCCGGCCCTCGACGCCCGCCGCGCTGGGGCGAAGCGCCTGCGGGTTCGACCGCGGCAGTGCTCTGGTGGTGACAGGTCGTGGCGGCGTCGCTGCTACGGCATACGATCCAATGTGGATTGACCCGATCAGCCCAGTCCGCCCGGCCCGCAGCTCTGACCGCAAGGTGTCGGCCATGCCCGGCAGCGGCATCGAGGCGGCAAGGTCTGCCCCCTGCCGATGATCGCCTGAATGATCGGTGCGCGCACGACCGGGCGCCGTGGCTGGCTGTCAGCGCTATTCATCTGCAATCTCGCCTGTGCGGCCGCTTTTAGCGCACAGGCTGAGCGCCCTGCGGGCAGCGCGCCATTTGAGCTGCCACCGGTGCCAGAGACCAGGCAAGGTACGGATTCGATCAGTGGGCAGGTACAAGTTGATCGCATTGCGTTTCGCGGTAATCGTGTGATCCACACCGATGCACTGGCGGCAGTGGCCGCGCCCTTTCTGGGTCGAGAGCTCAGCGTCGCCGATGTGGAGACGCTGCGGACGGCGCTGACGCACCGTTATACCGATCATGGCTATATCAACTCGGGCGTGGTGCTCGACCCGGAGTCTCCCTATCACGACGGCCTGCTGAGTTTTCTGGTTATCGAAGGTCGAATCCACCAGGTGCGCGTTCACGGCCAGAAGCGCCTGCGCGCGGCCTACATAGCGAATCGGATGCGACAGAGCGAGGAGGAGACGCTGGATGTCAACCTGCTGCGCGAACGCTTCCAGCGTCTGCTGGATGATCCGCTGTTCGTGCGCGTGAATTCGCGTATCGAACCCGGCCCGGACCTCGGCGAGGCCATTCTCGATGTCGATGTCGTCCGCGCGCGTCCCTATACATTGGCGTTTGCGCTCAACAACTATCGTCCGCCTTCCATCGGCGAGAAAGCATATGACCTGAGCGGGGAAGTACGGAATCTGACCGGCTTCGGCGATGTGGTGAATGCGGATTTCACCGGGCCGCTGAACTTCACAGGCGGGGTTGGCTACAGCTTCGGCTGGCAGCTTTCGCTCAATCGCTATGGCACGGCTGTGGCGATTTCGGCGCAGCGAGCGGAGACTGTTGTGACCGAGGAGCCGCTGTCAGTGCTGGACATTCGCAGCACCATCGAGCGCCAGGAACTGAAACTGACCCAACCGCTGTGGACCTCACTGAGCCAGCAGTTCACCCTTGGCGCCAGCATTGCGCACGAAGAGAATTCGACCGTGCTGGATGGCACACCGTTCTCATTCCTTCCCGGCTCCAACAACGGCGTTACCCGGGCGATCACCGAGCGGGTGATTCCGGACTACAGCTTCCGCTCGCCGCAACAGTACTGGGGCGTCCGCGTAACGCTGTTACACGCGTACCTGCTCGATTATCCATCGGGCCCGGTGTCGTATGCTCTTCCCAATCAGCAGTATTTCCTCTGGACCGGCCAGGTACACAATCTCTGGGAGATTCCAGGCGTGCCGTTCGAATTGGAATCGCGCGCGACTTTGCAGCGCACCAGTGCGCGCATTTCCGATCTGCACACGCTGGCACTCGGCGGCATCGGCTCGGTACGCGGATTCCGGGAAAATGAGTTGCTGGCTTCCAATGTCGACAATCTGAATTTCGACTTCCGGTGGCTGGCCTCGCCGGCCGCCCGCGGCGCGGTTCCGGGTCTGACGCTGGGGACCTTTTTTGACTGGGCGGAGGGCCACGATGTCGGACAGCCTACCGATACGCTTTCGTCGGTCGGCCTGACGACGAGACTGCGCTGGCCGCATCTCCAGGTGGATTTTGCCTACGGGTTGCGGCTGATTCATCCGGGCTTTACCGAGCAGGAGCATGGCAGCTGGCAGGACCATGGGATTCATGCGCAGATTCAGACGGTGCTCTGATTTAACGGGGGAGAACGGTAATGAAGATTTTTGTCGCAGTGGCGCTTCTGGGCCCGGTACTCAATGCGCTGGCGGCTACGCAGCCGGATTGTGCATCCGGTGAGCGCTATCTTGCCGCGGCACACGAGAAGGCCTCGGCCTCGGAGTTCAGCGACGCAGCTGACCTGGCGCAGCGCGCGGTGGAGGCCTGTCCGAGTTATGAGGGCTATGAATCACTGGGTGAAGCTCAGGCGCAGTCCCTGAACCGTGCCGATCATGCGCACGCCGTCGACGCGTTCGTGTCGGCCCACGAACTTGCCTCGACCGACCCGGAACGTGCCCGCACACTGTATGAATATGCGCGACTGCTGAACCTGGATGGTGATCCACAGAATGCGTACCCGCTCATCAAGGATGCCAGGGCGCTCGAGCCCGACAACGCCGACATCACCGCCTTATCGGGCAAGATCGAGCAGCGCATCAATAATCCCACCAAGGAACAGATCGTGCGGGGCCTGTGGGATTCCATGTACAAGCCATTACGGGTGGCTTCGGCAAAGCCGCAGCACCCTGCAAGCGGAGCATCCCAGGTCGAGGCGGTCCACAATGACGCGCCGTCGGTCAATATCCCGATCAACTTCGAAGTCGGTACCACCACCGTGGACGAGCGAACCCGCGCCAATATCGCGATACTCGCCGGCGCGCTCTCGGATCCCGCCAATGCCCAGCAACATTTCATCTTTGTGGGGCACGCGGATGTCCGCGGGGTCGAACCGAACAATGTCACGCTGTCGAAGCGTCGCGCCGAAGCTCTCAGTCAAGCCGTGGTGCTGCTGCAACCTTCGCTACAGGGACGCATCGAGGCCATTGGACGTGGCTCCTCCGAGCCGATTGATCAGGGCCACGACGAGAATGCTTATCGCGCCAATCGTAGGCTGCAGGTGCTGCTCAAATAATCCGATGGCGCAGTCGTTCAATGGGGGCATCCGTCCCGGCGCGCGTATTCGCCGGCGACCTCGGCCCAGCCCTGCCTGGCGGCGAGTGCCAGGCTGCGACAGTAGTCCTGGTAAAGCGGATCCGCGGTTGATACAGCCCGACCGGCAGCATTGATCGATTCGCGAAACGATGCAGCCAGGACGAAGCTTGCCATCGCGTCGCCCGACTTGGATGCGGTGAGCAGTGATTGCGTCACCTGCGAGCGGCTGATGTGTCCCGACTGGACGCTGCCGATCAGCAGCGACGCCACTGCCGCCCTCGCATCGCCGAAGCGGCGGAGCATTTCGGTGTTCTTCGAAAGCGCCTCGAATGCCGCGGCCTGACCGGTCTGCTGCAGCCGCTTTGCCTGCAATACCGTGGCAAGCGTCGGCTCGGTGACGCTGGACAGATCCTGCGGAGTGAGCGCCGCCGCATCGGCCAGTTTCAGAAATCGCTGTTCCTCATCAAAGCTGGGCAGACGCGTGGCCTCGAGCACGAAACTGACCGGCTCCGGATCGGTGCCGGACCCCACGGTCAGGTGCCGGACTTCGCCGTAATAGCCGCCTGCCACGGCCACGACATCGTGACCGCCGGCGCCCAGCTCAACCGCCTGCCCGGAGAACGGTCTGGCATCGACGAAAATTGTTGCGCCGGATGGCAGGCGCGCAATGGGGACGGCGACTGTTGCGGTCGCGGGAGCGGATGCTGCCGGGGAATGCCGCAGCAGCCCGTTACGCCACGCCACCGCCCCCAGCACGACCGCAATCGCGGCGGCGGAGGCAATCACGGCGACCACTCCCGGGCGCATGTGCCCGCCAGCCGTTGCGCGACGTTCGTGGGCCTGTAGTAGGTCGCGACACTCCGCCGCGGAAGGACGAGCTGCAGGCTCGGAAGCCAGGCAGCGAGCCACCAATTCCCCCAGGTCCCTGCCGAGAACGCGCACGATGGGGCGTGCATCGCTGTGGTTCCGAATGGGGTGAATCCTCGGAAGTTCTCCAGTCAGCATCTCGTGCAAAACCAGACCGAAGCTATAGATGTCGATTCGATCGGTGATGGCTTCGCCCAGGGCCTGTTCAGGGGCCATATAGCGCACGTTGCCTACCACCAGTCCGACGGCGGTCTGCGATCCCTGTGTCGCCTGTGATTTGGCGACGCCGAAGTCGGAAAGTACCGGGGCGCCGTTTTCGCGCAACAGAACGTTGCGGGGTTTGAAGTCGCGATGAATCACGTCACGTGCATGCGCGTACGCCAGGGCGTCAGCCAGCTTTGAGGCAAGCGCGACCGAGGTCGCTGGGGCCAACCTGGTCGAGGTCATCAGATCGAACAGTGCACCGCCGGCCACGTATTCCATGACGATGTACTGCTTGCCATCGACCCAGCCGCTGGTGTGCACCGTTACGATGTTCGGATGCTGGAAAGCGGCGACGGTCAGCGCCTCCCGCGTGAAACGCTTCTGGTAGTCGGGATCGTCGGTGAATTCGGGATGAATGACCTTGATGGCAACCTGTCGCTGCAGCGTCAGGTCTTCCGCAAGGTAGACGGCGCCCATGCCGCCACGCTCGATCAGTTGCAGCACACGATATCCGGGAATGGCCTCAATCGAGGCAGCGCCAACTATATTCGTGGCAGTCACAGAAGCAGCATCGGCAGCATCCTAACCGGGCCTGGAACCCTTCAGTGCGCTGCGTCGGCCATCAGGCCGCTTGCCGGAGACTTACTGGGCCAGCGATACCATGTAGTCGACGCCCTGCTTGACCAGATCGTCCGGCAGATCGGTGCGGCCGCCCTTGGCGGGCATGGCGCCGGTCTTGCCGTTGTATCCCTGCAGCGCATGTTGGTAGAGCGTCGGCTTGCCCTGCGCGATGCGCGGTCCCCACGCAGCCTTGTCACCGGCCTTGGGAGCACCCGCGATACCGGCGCCGTGGCAGACGCTGCAAACCGCCTCGAACAGCGACTTGCCGTCCTTGGGCACAGCCATCGCGGTCGTGGCCGCCGCCCCGGCAGGGGCCTTGATGGCGAGCGCCGAGTTGTCCTGGCCGGCAACGGCTTCCTGGCCCGCGGGCGCGACCCGCTCGAGCACGCTGTTGACGTAGGCCGGGTCGGCGTAGACGTCTCGGGATTCTGTGCGCGCGGCTACCGTCCGGGCAAGGAACAGCAGTCCGAGGGCCACTGCCACCAGGATGCCGATGACGAGACTGAAGACGTTGACAAACTGCGAGTCGTTTTTGTTCACGGGCACCGAGACCGGTTATTGGGGGCGGCAGGTGCGCATGATAAACGGGCCGGCGATAAAGGTGCTAGAGCGCGTGGCGAAAGGTCAGGTTGATTCGGCAGCGTCCCAGCGCGGGATGCTGGCCCTCGGCCAGTGGCTGCACACCATGGAACGCCAGGCGCTGCGCACCGCCCCAGACCACGACATCGGCGTGGAACAGCGGCACGCGCTGCACGGGGTCGTCGCGCAGCATGCCGCCGAACAGGAACACGGCCGGTAATCCGAGCGAGACGGATACCACGGGGCAGGACATATCGCGCTCGTTGCGATCCTGGTGCAGCGATAAGCGTGCGCCGGGCTCGTAGCGATTCACCAGGCAGGCATCGGGAGCGAAATGCGCAAAGCCCGCTCGAGCCGCGGCCCTTGCGGCCAGCTCACTCCAGCGCGCCGGCATCGAGGGCCACGGCCGGCCGCTGCAGGGATCGAGGCTCTGGTAGCGATAGCCGCCGCGATCGGACACCCAGCCTGCACGCCCGCAGTTGGTCATGGCGACGGACATGCGCTGGCCGCCCGGGGTCTGCATGTGGCGCCAGGGATTGGTGGCGATCAGTGCCTGGACGTCCGCGCACAGCATGGCCGCGTCGGCAGTTGCAAACCCCGGCAGCACGACAGCCTCCGGCCCGATGCGCTCGAAGGCTTCGCGCGGCAGCAGGTCGCGCGTTGCCAGATCGTGGGCCGGCGCCCGGGTGGCACTAGAACCGCTCATAAGCATTACGTTGCATCGTGAAAAATCACTCCCAGCGTATATCGCATGCCCAGCCGGAGACGACTCACCCCATGGCGCATAGCGACTCGATAAATTCCGCGCGTGCCCTGCATCGGCCGGTGATTCACGGCGAAGATCACCGCGTCCCCCCGGCGCAGCGGCACGACCTCGGCGCGCGACTGCGCGCGCGGCCGCTGCTCGGTCAGCACGAACTCGCCGCCCTCGAAATCCTTTCCAGGATCAGACAGAAGCACGGTCGCCTGCAGTGGAAACACATGCTCGCCGTAGAGGTCCTGATGCAGGCAGTTGTAGTCGCCGGCTGCGTAACGCAGCAGCAGCGGAGTCGGCTTGCTCTGGCCTGCCGCGTGGCACTCGTCGAGATACTCCGCCAGCGTCGCGGGGTAACGCGCCGTGGATTTGAGCAAGCCGCTCCAGCGATTGGCGATCGGCGCCAGCGACTCATAGAGCCGCGTGCGCAGCGCCTGAACCGGTGCCGGCAGAGGGTAGCGGAAGTACTGGTACTCCCCGCGACCGAAGCCGTGACGCTGCATGATCACGCGACTGCGAAACGCCTCTGCGCTGGCGTAGCCATCGATGAGTTGCGCGCATTGTTCATCGTTCAGTAGTGCCGGGATCACGGCGGCGCCGCGCGCGTCGAGCTCCGCAGCGAACTCCGCCTCTGGCGCAGATGCCAACGGCGCGGTGACCGATTCGGCGAGCACGGCATTCACGAGGCGCGGCCCTCGCGCTCGAGCAGCGCGCGCTTGCGTGCGACTCCCCAGTGATAGCCGGAGATCGCGCCGTCGCTGCGAATCACACGATGGCAGGGCACTGCCACGGCAACCGGGTTGGCGGCGATCGCGGCACCCACCGCGCGGCTGGCCTTGGGAATCCCCAGCCGGCGTGCGATCTCGGCATAGCTGACAGTGGTGCCCGCAGGAACGGTTCGCAGTGCCTGCCAGACCCGCAGCTGAAAGCTCGTGCCGCGCAGATCCAGCGGCAGATCAAGACCGGCGGCCGGCGCTTCGACGAAGCCAATGACGGTGGCCACCGTGCGCTCGAAGTCGCCGTCGCCGCCGCGCAGTTGCGCGCGCGGAAAGCGATCCTGCAGGTCGCGCAGCAGCGCCTCGGGTTCATCACCCAGCGTGATTGCGCAGACGCCTCGATCGGTGGCGGCCACCAGGATGGAGCCGAGCGAGCATTGCGCGACCGCAAACCGGATCTGCTCGCCATTGCCGCCGCTGCGATAGGCACTGGGCACCATGCCGAGCGCGGCATCGCTCTGCGCATAGAAACGCGCGTTGGAGTTGAAGCCCGCGTCGTACATGGCGGCCGTCACGCTGCCACTCTCAGGCAGCTTGTCGCGCACGCGCTGTGCGCGCAGTCCCGCGGCGTATCCTTTGGGAGTAAGTCCGGTGACGCGCTTGAACAGCCGGTGGAAATAAAACCGGCTTAAGCGCGCGCCCTGCGCGAGTTCGGCAAGATTGGGCATCTGCTCGGCCTGCGCGATGCGGCGGCACGCTGCGGCAATCAGCTCGGCCTGGCGCTGTGACGGCGCGGTCGAATCGGGGTGGCAGCGTTTGCAGGCGCGAAAGCCGGCCCGCTCCGCGGCCGAAGGCTCGGAGAAGAAGCGTACGTTCTCACGCCGAGGCATGCGTGCCGCGCACGAGGGACGGCAATACACGCCGGTGGTGCGGACGGCGTAAAAGAATTCCCCATCGGCGCTGGGGCTGCGCTGCTGGATGGCGTTCCAGCGATCATCATCGGTGGTCGGGTGGTTCATGGTGGACTCCTGGGCAGCCGCGCTGCGTCTGGGGCGCAGATTCGGCGAGCGGCGCCTGGCGCGCACTCCAGCTGTTGCGGTTGAATTCAAGCTGCTCAGGGTGTCTTACAGATGCGTTTCCGATGTCTGGGAGGCGCGCATTTTATAGGTTTTGATCGCTGCCGGAACGCTGCAATACTGCGGCGCTGCCGCAGACGGAATCGCAAGTGATTCCAATCAGTTGGATGATGGTCGGCAGATGAGGCCGGAGAAAGTCATGAACTCCGATGCATATGGCCGGGCCCGAATAATTGCGCCTGGCGTTGGCTTTTTTGTTGCCTAGGCAACAAATCGGTCCGGGAAGCCAGAAGTAGTTGCCTAGGCATCAATTCGGCGGCAAAGCCATAAGTAGTTGCCTAGGCAACAAATCGGAGTCGGAGCAGCATTTATTCGCGGGTATAGCGGTCGTCCGTCGCGAACCGGACGCCTAAACTGCAACGCAGCAGGAGTGATGAGAATGACGAATTCAACTGAGTACGTTCCGCCCAAGGTCTGGACGTGGAATAAGCCGAGCGGCGGGACCTTCGCGAGCATCAATCGCCCGATCGCGGGGTCGACACACGATAAGGATCTGCCGGTGGGCCGGCACCCTTTGCAGCTCTATTCGATGGGAACGCCCAACGGCGTGAAAGTCACGGTGATGCTCGAGGAGTTGCTGGCGCTGGGATTCAAGGGCGCCGAATACGATGCCTGGCTGATCCGGATCAGCGAGGGAGATCAATTCGGCTCCGGCTTCGTCGCGGTGAATCCGAATTCCAAGATTCCAGCACTGCTGGACCGCAGTGGCGCTACGCCAATCCGCGTATTCGAATCCGGCTCGATCCTGGTGTACCTCGCGGAGAAGTTCGGGGCCTTGCTGCCGACGGACGCGGCCACGCGGGCCGAGTGCCTGTCGTGGTTGTTTTGGCAGATGGGCAGCGCGCCATATCTAGGCGGCGGTTTCGGCCACTTCTACACCTATGCTCCCATCAAGATCGAATACGCGATCGACCGCTTCGCCATGGAGGTGAAACGTCAGCTCGATGTGCTCGATCGCCGCCTGGCCGATCACGAGTACCTGGCAGGCGACGCTTACACCATCGCTGACATTGCCGTGTTTCCCTGGTATGGCGGGCTGGTCAAGGGATGGGCCTACGGCGCGGCAGAGTTCCTGAGCGTGCAGGAGTACAAAAACGTGCAGCGTTGGGCGGACGCCCTGCTGGAGAGGCCAGCTGTGCGTCGTGGACGCATGGTCAATCGCACCTCGGGCGAGCTTTCGAGCCAATTACATGAGCGGCACGATGCCAGCGATTTCGAAACGAAGACCGCTGACAAAGGCAACTGATTACGTCTGGCGTCCGAATCGATAGGAGTTGGCCGGGCGATATAACAGCGGGTTCCCGGCGTCGAGATGCCACATCTCATCACGCATTCGTTGGCGCTCTGCGTTCGGGATGGCGCCGAAGCCTCTGTGCGGAGTGCATGTGAGTTCGCCGAAGTAAACCTCGCCCTCGACCGTATAAAGGTCGACCCGGACGAAATCAAAATCCGCGGAGAGGTCTCTGGCCACCTGCACCATGACTTCAAAATTCGCCGGCTTCAGATGTGGCGCCAGCTCCTGCTCAGGAATATCGCATTCGAGAACTGTCCAGTCCTTCCGGAAGGCGGCGCTCTTCCCAGCCGGCGTCATAATCGAGAAATTGTAGTCAAACCCGCCGCGCGCGTTATAGCAAAAGAAGCTGTAATCCCAAGGCACATCACCGTGCGGCCCGCTCAACAGCTTTTCGATCACGATTTTCGGAGGGATGAAACTGTAGTGCCTTTCTCCGGAGATCCAACCGAAACGCCGTTTGCAGAGCTTGTTGAATCGCCGAATTGTCTTATCGATATCGAGCGTGCGCTTGTCGTAGACGATCTGGTGCCACTTGCAGCCATGATTGGCTTTGATAATAAATTGATCAGGCAGGTTATCGAATGTTGATCTGTCCAATCGGTCGTAAACGCCAAGCAGCGGAATGAGGTGTTTGTCGCCGACCTTGGCGGCGACGTAGTTCCTGACTCGATACTTGTCTGCGACCAGGGCGTAGAAGGCGTGATTGCCGTACAGCTTCCTGAATTGCACCTTCTCCTGGTACGTCTTTGGATTCTCGAAATCACCTGCGTAGCCGAGGCCCCTCATGAACTGCAAGCTGATCAGCTGCCGCTGCGCATTGAAGATTAGCCATTCGCTCAGTCGCCTTAGCATTTGAGTCGCCTCTTGCAAGTCATTGTAGTTTGCCGAAGGCGGGCATCAAGATGCGCTGCCGACCGTGCCTTGCCTCGTTATGTTCAACGGCTGACCTCACAAGACAAAAACGATGTCAGCCAGGTCGGGAGTATGACGACGAGACTCATTATGTAAACCGCGGCGGAGCACCGAGTGATTGGAACCAGAGCGAGCTTGTCCACGCCGCAGTCGGTTACGCAGATGCCGCGGCATTCGCATCATGAGTCCGACAGTCCAGGGATCTCCACACCGGTCCGGCAATGATTCTTGTGAGACAATTACGAACTCAAAGAACCGGAACTTCGCTTCGGGTGGTTCCCTCGCCCCGGGAAGTTTCGCGGGCAAATATAAATTAGCGATCACCATGGAAGCGTTTTTCTTCGGGCCAAGTAAAGAGCAGCTTTTCGGTACCTATCATCCGCCGCTTAGCGGCGATGGTGAAGTACTGACCGTCATCTGCCCGCCTCTCTTTTCAGAGTCCGCGCGTACGCAGAGTGCGCTTCGCAAATTGGCGATTTCCATTGCGGAAACCGGTAGGCACGTACTCAGATTCGATTATCGAGGCACCGGAGATTCATTTGGCGACCTCGAGGACTACAACGTCTCTGATTGGATCGAGGACGTTGCACTGGCCGTCGAGGAAGGCCGCGAGGTCTCCGATTGCAGCGAAGTGCAAATCCTTGGTGTTCGGGCTGGCGCGTTACTGGCGTGCAATTCGGTGGGAGCCGCCAGCGATATTCAGAGGCTGGTGTTGTGGGACCCCATCGCTGATGGCGCCGCGTACATCGAGGCAATCCGGCGCGCCCAAGTGGAAAATCTCAAGAGTGAGTTCAGGTCGATGAGTCGGGTTGAGCGTGGAGAGGGGATACGGGATATCGGAGGTTGGCGTGTATCCGAGGGGATGCTGGAAGAGTTTCGAGCGCTCGACTCCAGCGCGTATTTGCGTATTCCAGAAAATAAGCTGCAAGTCGTGAGCACCGCTGCAGAAGACGGCTTTTCGCCGCGAGGAGTGGCCTCCGAGGTGCTGCCGTATCCATGTAACTGGGAGCACGTTAGAGAGAATGTGATTAATCCCCAGCCGGTTTTGGAGCGTCTGTTCGCGTGTCTGACGAAATCCTGACAGAAGAAATACTCCAGTTTGGAGACAATGCACGGCTGTTCGGGATTTTGACCTTGCCGAGCCTGCCGTTGCGCCAAACCGCAAAGCTGCCTGTGTTTGTATTTTTGAGTTGCGGAGCGCTGCATCGAGTCGGTCCGCAACGATTGTATGTCCGACTGGCCAGGACCTTGGCGCCAATGGGATTCAGCTCATTGCGCGTCGACTTGAGCGGTAGAGGCGATAGTTCGGGAAAACCCGAATTGAGAAACGAGCAATCGCTGCTGGAGGATTACAAAGAGATAGTGAGCATTCTGCAAGCACGCCTTGGACAGTCGCAATTCGTGTTATGTGGGCTTTGCTCCGGTGCCGATAATGCCCTGATGCTTGCGCACGCCGATCAGCGAATCATCGGGTTACTCCTGATGGACCCGACATTCCATCCAGCGGATGGTTTCAGAGTACGCAGGTTCTTCCAAAGATTGAGGAACCCCGCGCGATATCTGGATCCCCTGAGCTACATTTCCTGGCGAAGACTAAAGGCGGAGCTGCTGATAGAACCGCCGCTGATGATCGGAGATCCTCCTACGCGGGAGCGAATTCGGGCAGCGTTTCAGGCTATCTGCGGACGCCAAGGGCGAGCGCTGACAGTATTCACAAGTGCGGCGTTGAAGCAGGGCTACACCCATTTGGGACAACTGGCCCAGACGATCTCTGTGCCCGGGTACGAGCAATTCTGTATGGAGAGATTCTTTTCGGCCGCAGGGCACACATTCGACCTGGAGCACCATCGGCGCCGGCTCCTGGACGAAGTGAAGCTGTGGTCAGCTGGATTCCTACAGCCGACAGAAATCGCGTAGTGGCATTGACGGCGCTACTCGACTTTTGCCGACCCTTCGGCCTGAGCCGGTACCGAGTCGAACAGATCAAAAAGAAGGCATAACATTCCTTGACCACTGTAGTGCGCACATCCGCGAACAGACTCGAACGCATTGAAAGTGCGCAAGCGGAACAACCGGAACTCCGATCTTGCCTGCATGAGCGCTTCGAACAGCAGGTTGAGCGCACGCCTGAAGCCTTAGCGCTGACCTGCGAAGGCGAGTCGCTGAGCTACGCGCAGCTCAACCAACGGGCCAATCGTCTTGCCTATTACCTGCGTGATCGCGGCGCGGCCCCCGACCGGCTGATCGGCCTTCACGTCGAGCGTGGCATGGATATGGTTGTGGGGATCATCGGCATCCTCAAGGCCGGCGCCGCCTACCTGCCGCTGGATCCCGTATACCCACGGGATCGGATCGCGTTCATGCTCGAGGACACGGGCGTGGGGCTGGTGGTCACTCAAGAGAGCCTTGTTGCGAACCTCGACGGTAACCCGGTGGAGCGGGTTCTGTTGGGCGAAACTCAATCGGAGTCAGACACCAATCCGACTGCAGTAACGACGGCCGATGGTCTGGCCTATGTGATCTATACCTCTGGGTCGACCGGTAAGCCCAAAGGCACCCTGGTCACTCATCACAATGTCACTCGGCTGTTCGACGCCACTGAGCACTGGTATCACTTTAGCCAGCGCGACGTCTGGACGCTGTTTCATTCCTATGCATTTGATTTTTCGGTTTGGGAAATATGGGGAGCGCTGCTCTACGGAGGGCGCGTTGTCGTGGTGCCGCAGCGGATCAGTCGCTCTCCCGAGGATTTCAGGGAGTTGTTGGAGCACGAGCGGGTTACGGTACTCAATCAGACCCCGTCGGCGTTCCGCCAATTGATGCAGGCGGAACTGGCCCAATCCAGCGGCAAATTATCGCTGCGCTACGTCATCTTCGGCGGCGAGGCGCTCGAATTACAAAGCCTGCGACCGTGGTTTGAGCGCTACGGTGACCAACAGCCGCTGCTCGTGAACATGTATGGCATTACCGAGACCACGGTACATGTCACTTTTAGACCGATCGGCCTGGCCGATTTGAATTCTGGCCAAGGCAGCGTCATCGGAGTGCCGATACCGGATCTGCAGCTCCATATACTCGACCCGGCCGGCGAACTCTCGCCGGACGGAACCCCTGGCGAGATATACGTCGGGGGTGCCGGGGTGGCGCTCGGTTATCTGAATCGCGACGAATTGACCGCGGAGCGCTTCATTTCCGATCCGTTCTCTCACGGAACCGGGGCGCGGCTTTACCGAACCGGTGACCTGGCGCGGCGCCTCGACAATGGTGACATCGAGTACCTTGGGCGTATCGATCGCCAGGTAAAGATTCGAGGCTTTCGCATCGAGTTGGGCGAGATCGAATCGGTCATCGCATCGCACTCGGCCATCAACGAGGTCGCAGTCCTGGCGCGGGAGGACGTTCCTGGCGATCAGCGCCTGGTGGCCTACGTAGCGGCCACCGGTTCGCCGGGCGATCTCATCGAGCAGCTTCGTCACCGACTCCGTGCCGCGTTGCCGGAATACATGGTCCCTGCCCATTTTGTCAGCCTGGATAGGTTGCCGCTGACCGAAAATGGAAAGATTGATCGCCAGGCATTGCCGGTGCCTGACGATGCGTCTCCTGAGGCAGCCTACGTCGCGCCTCGTACGCCTACCGAGAGCGCCCTGGCCGTCATCTGGGCCGAAGTCCTCGGACTCAAACGTGTTGGTGTCGAGGACAACTTCTTCGAGCTGGGTGGTCACTCGCTGCTGGTAATGAGCGTGATCCAGCGCATGCGCCACGCAGGGTTTGATGCCGATGTAAGCAGCTTTTATCTTGCGTCCACGATCACGGCGTCAGCGGCTGCGGCGGCAGGTGCGGCAGCTGGCGGCAGTCGCGAGATCGAAGTGCCGGCTAACCTGATTCCGCCGGATTGTCAGGCCTTGACTCCTGACATGCTGCCCCTGGTTCAGTTGAGCACGGAGGAAATCGAATGCGTGGTGGCCGCCGTACCGGGCGGCGCAGCCAACATCCAGGACATCTATCCGCTGACGCCACTGCAGGAAGGGATGCTGTTCCATCATCGAATGGCCAGCCTCGGGGATACCTACCTGGTGACGACTGTTTTCGGCTCCAGCAACCGCGAACTTCTCGACCGCTACCTGTGGGCGCTGCACCTGGTCATTGATCGTCACGACATTCTGCGCACCGTGTTTCTGTGGGAGGGCTTACCCGAGCCGGTTCAGGTGGTGTGCCGCCATGCGTCACTCATCGTTGAAACACTCAGCCTCGACCCGGCCGAAGGCGATATCGCAAAACAGTTGGAACGGCGCTTTGATCCGCGCCATTACCGGCTTGATCTGGGGCACGCGCCGATCATCCGTGTGTTCATTGCCCAGGATGCACCGAACGCGCGGTGGGTGATGCTGCGGATACACCATCACTTGTTGGAGGACCACACCACCGACGAATTGATGAGCGAGGAAATCCAGCAATGCCTGGACGGCCGGTCGGATCAATTGCCCGCGCCTTTGCCGTTCCGCAACTTCGTCGCCCGGACGAAGCTCGCAGCCCGTTCAGATGAGCAGCGGACATTTTTCCGCAACATGCTCAGCGACGTGGATGAGCCCACTTTGCCATTTGGCCTCACTGAATCACGGACCAATGCGTCGGAGATAAAAGAAGCGCGGGCTTTGGTGAATGTCGCCTTGGCCACCCGGGTACGAAATGCAGCCCGTAAGTGCGGGGCGAGCGCCGCGAGTCTCTTCCATCTCGCATGGGCGAAGGTCCTCTCACAGTGCTCCGGTCGGGACGATGTGGTGTTCGGTACCGTGCTGATCGGGCGCATGCACGCGGGACAGGGATCCGAGCGCGTGCTGGGGCCGTTCATCAATACTTTGCCGCTGCGCCTGCAGCTGGGCGAACTCAGCGTCGAGGATGGCATCCGCCAGACCCATAGCCGCCTGGCGCAGCTGCTTGGCCACGAGCATGCATCGCTTGCCGTGGCTCAGAGCTGCAGCGCGGTGGAGGCGAGCGGGCAACTGTTCAGCGCGCTCATCAATTTCCGTCATCTGCAGATCAGGGGCCAGCTCTCCGGGACTTCAAATCATGCCATGGCAGCAGCGGTAAGCCGCATGGGACTTCAGTTGCTGAAGTTCGAGGAACGCACCAATTTCCCGCTCGAGCTCTCCGTGGACGATCTGGGCGACGGCTTCATGCTGGAAGCACAGGCCCAATCGCCGATTGATCCACGGCGCATCTGCGACTACGTGTTCACTGCGGTGAAACAGCTGGTGGTCGCACTCGAAACCGCGCCGGCAAGCACGTTATGCAGCCTGAACATACTGCCCGACGCGGAGCGTCAGCAGCTACTGGTCGCATGGAATGACACCCGCCGAGATTTTGGTGAGGTATCGCGGCTCCATCGCCTGATCGAAAAGCAGGCGGCACAGACACCCGATGCCGTGGCGCTCGAGTTTGAGGGGCAGGAACTCACTTTTGCGCAACTGAACCACAGGGCCAATCAGTTGGCCCGCTTCCTTCGCCATGCGGGCGTCGGACCGAATGTTCTGGTCGGCGTATTCGCCGATCGTTCCCTTGAGCTCGTGCTGGCACTGCTGGCGATTTTGAAAGCGGGCGGCGCATATGTACCACTCGATCCTTCCTATCCGGCGGATCGCCTGTCCCACATTCTCGAGGATGCCCAGCCGACTCTGGTGCTGACGCAGTCTCAGCTGGCGAACCAACTGCCCGCCATGGCGGCTACCAGCTATCTGCTCGACGCCACATGGCAAAGCTATCGCGGCGAATCGGCCCAGGACCTGGATGACATCGGGACAGCCGACGACTTGGCCTATGTCATCTTTACCTCGGGCTCCACCGGCAGACCCAAAGGCGCCATGAACGCTCATCGAGGTATCTGCAACCGGCTGCTCTGGATGCAGGAGCAGTACGGCCTGTGCACCACTGATCGAGTGCTGCAGAAAACACCATTCAGCTTTGACGTCTCCGTGTGGGAGTTTTTCTGGCCGTTGATGACTGGCGCGCGACTGGTCATTGCGCGGCCCGAGGGTCACCGCGACAGCGCCTACCTGGTCGATCTGATTCGACGCCGGGAAGTGACGACACTGCACTTCGTGCCCTCCATGCTGCGGGTATTCCTCGAGGCGGCGGAGGTCGAGGCATGCGGCGCGTCGCTTAAGCGCGTGATCTGCAGCGGCGAGGCGTTGCCCCACGAAGTGCAGGAACGCTTCTTTTCGCGATTACCTGCTGCCGAGTTGCACAACCTCTACGGGCCCACCGAGGCGGCCGTGGACGTGACTTACTGGGCATGCCAGCGCGGCGACGCACGGCTCACTGTACCCATTGGGCGGCCAGTGGCTAACACCCAGATTTATGTGCTGGATACCCGGATGGATCCCGTGCCAGTTGGAGTGGCAGGAGAGCTTTACATCGGCGGGGTGCAGGTAGGTCGCGGCTACGCGGGCCGGGCTGACCTGACCGCGGAGCGGTTCGTGCCGGACCCCTTCTCACACGCGCTTGACCCACACGCCCCTGAAGCGCGCCTGTACAGGACCGGTGATCTGGTGCGATACCTTGCGGACGGCGCCATCGAATATCTTGGCCGACTCGATCACCAGGTGAAGATCCGGGGCCAACGGATCGAACTCGGAGAGATCGAAGCGACGCTCGATCGGCATGCCGATGTTGCCCAGAGCGTGGTGGTGATGCGGGAAGACACCCCCGGGGATCAGCGACTCGTGGCCTATGTCGTCGCGCGACAGGCCGATCTGGCCATCACCGCGTTGAAAGAACACCTGCTGGCGCAACTGCCCTCGTACATGGTGCCCGGCGCCTTTGTGCTGCTGCATGGACTGCCACTGACACCGAGTGGCAAAGTCGACCGCAAGCGGCTGCCAGCGCCGAGTCAATCCAACGGGCAGCAGGCGTCCTATGTGGCGCCGCGCACGCGTACTGAGGAAGTCATGGCCGAGATCTGGGCCAGAATCCTCAAGCTGGAGCGCGTCGGTATCCACGACAATTTCTTTGAGCTGGGCGGCCATTCGTTACTGGCCGTGACCGTCGTTGAGCGGATGCGTCGGGCGGGACTGCAAACGGACGTGCGCAGCATGTTTCTGACACCCACAATCGCCGAGCTCGCAATAGCGGTTGCGGTAGCGGACGGTCATGAATTTCAGGTGCCGCCCAATCTGATTCCTGAAGGCTGCGAGGCCATCACGCCCGACATGCTGACGATGGTGCGGATGAGCGCCGAGGAGATCGCGCTGGTAGCGGCCGGGGTGCCTGGCGGGATGGCCAACATCCAGGACATCTATCCGCTGGCGCCGCTGCAGGAGGGATTTCTATTTCATCACCTCCTCACATCCGAAGGCGATCTCTACATCATGCAAACGCAGTTTGCATTTGACGGCCGCGATCGACTGGATCGCTACCTTGAGGCTCTGCAGTGGGTGATCAATCGCCACGACATACTGCGAACCGCAGTTCTTTGGGATGGCCTCAGGGAGGCGGTTCAGGTGGTGTGCCGTCAGGCACCCCTGATCGTGGAGGAACTGAGCCTCGATCCAGCCAATGGCGATATCGCCGAGCAGTTGTCGGCACGTATAAATCTGTTGAACTACCGACTGAACCTGGCGGTACCACCGCTGATCCTCGTCTTCATCGCCCACGATGCGGCCAATGATCGTTGGATCTATCACCAATTGAATCATCACCTGATGGATGACCAGGCATCGGCCAACGTGCACGAGGAAGAGCTCCAGGCCTACCTGCAGGGGCGAACCAGCGAGCTGCCACTACCACAGCGTTACCGTGACTACGTGGCGCAGGCAAGACTTGGAATGCCGCTCAAGGAGCACGAGACCTTCTTTCGCAACCTGCTCGCCGATGTGGCCGAACCCACCACGCCGTTTGGATTCAACGATGTTCTTGGCAATGGCTCCAGAATTGAGGAAGCCCGCGCCCTGGTAGATTTCGGTGTGGCAAGCCGGCTGCGGGAAGCGGCGCAGCGGATCGGCGTGAGTACGGCCAGTCTGTTCCATGTCGCCTGGGCAAAGGTGCTGTCGGCATGCTCCGGCAAAGACGATGTGGTGTTTGGCACCTTGCTGCTGGGGCGCATGCAGGGCGGGAAAGGCGCGGACCGGGTGCTGGGTCCGTGTATCAACACCTTGCCGATCAGGCTTTCCGTGGGGGAAATCGGTGTCGGCGAGAGCGTCCGGCAAGCCCATGCGCTGCTTGCCAGGCTGTTGCGGCACGAACACGCGCCGCTCGGATTGATCCAGCGTTGTAGCGCGGTGGGCCGAGAGGCGCCGCTGTTCAATTCGATACTGAACTATCGACGGCCAAGTCGCGGAGCCGGAAGGGACCAGCGCAGCCTTTTCCATCAGGACCATAAGCTGACGGCCACCGAATGGTTTTTCGAGAGGATCGAGGGAAGGCAATTCGTCAGCTTCGTGGAGCGCACCAACTATCCGCTCACGCTTTCCGTGGATGATTTTGGCGAAGGGTTCCGGCTGGTGGCACAGGTGCAGTCACCGGTAGGAGCGCAGCGCATCTGCAGTTACATGCAAACGGCGCTGGAGCAGGTCGTTGCTGCACTGGAAAGCTCGCCGGCAGCGCCGATGCGCAGCCTGGGAGTGATGCCGGCTGCCGAGCGCGCCGAACTCTTGAATACGTCGAGCCATATGCAGGCCGAGTTTCCACGCGAGTCGCTGATGCAGGGGCTATTCGAAGCCCAGGCTGCGCGTGCGCCCGAACGCACCGCGGTCCGATTCGGCGCGAGCCAGCTCTCCTATGCCGAGCTCGATGCTCGCGCCAACCGCATGGCGCAGGCGTTGCGGGCGCGCGGCGTAGGCCGTGGCAAACGCGTTGGACTGTGCGTTGAACGCAGCACGGAAATGCTCGAGGCGTTGCTGGGGATTCTCAAGGCCGGGGCTGCATACGTGCCGTTGGACCCGTCCTTTCCGCAGGAGCGGTTGCGCTTCATGGTGCAGGATGCGGAGCTCACGCTGTTGGTGTCCACGACCAAACTGGCCGCGTCCTTCGACTTGCCACGGGACATGCAACTGCTGCTCGATGCGGATGCCGGCAGCATTGCTGCGGCATCGCCGGCACGCCTTCCGGTCGATGCCACTGGGGCGCTTGCTGAAGAGCCCGCCTATGTCATCTACACCTCGGGCTCCACCGGGAAGCCAAAGGGAGTAGTTGTTCCGCATCGTGCGGTCGTGAATCTGCTCTCGAGCATGGCTCGCGAGCCCGGCCTTGCCGCCGACGATGTGCTGCTCGCGGTCACAACGCTTTCATTCGACATCGCCGTGCTGGAATTGCAGCTGCCGCTTTCCGTCGGTGGCACCGTCGTGGTTGCAAGTCGTGATGAGGCCACGGATGGAGAGGCCCTCAAGGTCCTGCTGGAACAGAACCGTGCCACCGTGATGCAGGCTACGCCCGTTACGTGGCGCTTGCTTCTGGAAGCGGGCTGGATCAGCAATTCGCCGTTCAAAGCCCTCGTGGGCGGCGAAGCATTACCTAAGGATCTGGCTGATGAACTGCTGGCGCGTGGTACGGAGCTGTGGAATATGTATGGGCCCACCGAGACAACAGTGTGGTCTACCTGCGCTCGCATTACCGACACGGCCGACGGCATCATGATTGGCAAGCCGATAGCCAATACCGTGGCCTATGTTCTCGATGAGCACCAGAATCTTTGCCCGGTCGGGGTATCGGGCGAACTCCACATTGGTGGGGAAGGAGTGGCCTCGGGCTACTGGCGGCGTCCCGAACTCACGGCCGCGCGCTTCCGCGCAGATCCCTTCAGTTCCACGCCAGGAGCGATGCTCTACGGCACCGGCGACCGCGCGCGCTGGAGCAAGGGGGTGCTCGAGCACATGGGACGGCTCGACGATCAGGTCAAAGTGCGCGGCTATCGCGTCGAGCTGGGCGAGATCGAGACGTTGCTCGCCGAGCATCCCGAGGTCCGACGCGCCGCAGTGCACCTGTGGACGGCCAGTGCCCATGATGTACGCATCGTCGCGTGCTGTGTGCCGGAGAAGGCCGGCTCATTGGGCACGGTGAAACTGCGCAAGCATCTGCGCGAACGTCTCCCTGCCTACATGATTCCGCAACATTTCCTGCTGATAAACGACATTCCGCTGACGCCGAACGGCAAGGTCGACCGCCGCCGGCTGCCAACGCCGGCGGCCGCAGAAGCCGGCATTGGCGCATTCGTCGCCCCGATAGGCCCCGTGGAATCAGCGATTGCCGAGGTCTGGACGGAACTGCTTCAGCCTCTTCGACCCATCGGTCGCACTGACCGGTTCTTTGAAATGGGCGGGCATTCACTGCTGGCGCTGCGGTTTTTGCTGACCATCGAGCGAAAACTGGCCGTCAAACTCGATATCCAGATTCTGTTGCGAGACAGCCTGGAGGAGATTGCGATGCAGGTGCAGAGTTCGGGGCGGCAAGCCGAGTAGGGCGCGAGTAAAGCTCGAGTAACGCTATAGTCCCGATTCCATGAAAGCAGTCATCCGGGCCATCGAATACCACCTTCCGGAAGCCGTGCTTCAAAGCCAGGATCTGGCTCGCGAATTCCCAGACTGGCCGGTCGCCAAAATCGAAAGCAAGACCGGGATTTCGCAGCGTCATATCGCAGCGGCCGGTGAATGCTCGTCGGACCTGGGGATCGCCGCAGCGAAGAAGCTCTTCGCGTCAGGAGCGGCTGCGGCGGCAGAGATCGATTTCCTGCTCTTCTGTACACAAAGTCCCGACTATTTCCTGCCCACCACGGCGTGCCTGGTGCAGACGGCGCTTGATATCCCCACTCATGCCGGAGCGCTCGACTTCAATCTCGGCTGCTCAGGGTTTGTGTACGGACTGAGCCTGGCGAAGGGGTTGATCGAAACCGCGCAGGCGGCGAATGTGCTGCTCATCACGGCCGAGACCTACAGCAAGTTCATCCATCCTCGCGACGGCAGCGTGCGGACGATTTTCGGCGATGGAGCGGCCGCGGTCCTGCTGCGTGCCGAAGCCCGCGACGATGAACCTTTGGGACCCTTCGTATTCGGCACCGACGGACGCGGAGCGAAGGATCTAATCGTGCCCGGCGGCGGCATGCGCGCGCGAGCCTCAGGCTGCGACGCGGTGGAAGATGACCAGGGCTACTGGCGGGGAGCCGATAATCTGTACATGAACGGTCCCGAGGTGTTCAATTTCACCCTGAACGAAGTGCCGGCTTCGACGGAGGCGCTGCTGCGTCGCACGAACACCACGCTGGCTGACTACGACCTGTTCATTTTTCACCAGGCGAATCGCCACATGCTGAACCATCTGCGCAAAATCGTCGGAATTCCGGAAGAGCGCTTTTATATCGGCATGGAACGTTGTGGCAACACCGTCTCCTCGACGATTCCGATCGCACTTCACAATGCGGCAAGCGAGGGCCGCTTGAGTGCGGGGGACCGCGTCATGGTGGTGGGGTTCGGTGTTGGCTATTCCTGGTGCGCGGCGGCGCTCACATGGCAGTAGCTCTGAATCCGATCCTGCTGGCCCAGATGCAGGAGATCTTCCGCGACGTCCTGGATCGGCCAGATCTGGTCATTACGGCTGAGTCGAATGACGAAACCGTAGAGGGCTGGGATTCCTTGATACACGTAGTGCTGGCCGTCGCGATCACCCGCCGCTACAAAGTGAAATTTGCGCCGGGCGAGATGAAGAGGCTGAGGAACGTCGGCGATTTGGTGCGGGAGCTCGAGTCGAAGCTGAAGTTGAACGCAAGCTAGGGCCTAAAACTGGAAATAGAGAAAGCGGCTTCCCGCATCCAGCATCAGGATCGCAAGGCAGAAAACCGCCGTCAAGCCCAGGCTCCATGCCATCACCGGACGCCAGGTCAGGTTCGGCAGGACCAGGCTGGGCCAGCGGGCACGATCCGCCGAAGCACGCGAGAAGATTTCCTGGGTGTTGGGGAACGACCAGACGGCGAAGAAGAGCAATGCCAGGCTGAGCACGCAGCCAGCTCCGCTTCTTAGGAAGAACGAATAGTGCGGAATCGCATCCACATATTCGCTCATTGAGAACCAGGAAGCCGTGCCATGCAGGCCCACCATGCTGCCCAGAATGTACATGGCGTCGTGGACATCCGCGGACCGGAAGAATACCAGGCCGACCAGAAATCCGAGGAAGGTGACCACCACCGACAGCGGCGCCGGTATGACATCGTGGAAACGCGAGCCCTGGGGCGTGAGGTAGCGCCACGCGTGATTGAGTGTCAGAAAGATCCCCTGCAATACGCCGAAAATCAGGAACTGGAAGCCGGCGCCGTGCCACACGCCGGCGATAGTCATGGTCCACATTAGCGGAAAGAAGACCATGCTGAGAAATCCCCCTGGAGTCGCGGCCGCCTTGCGGCTGATTTTTTTCCCGCGGGCGAGCCGTGACGCGCATACCCAGTTGACGGCGGGCGTGTACAGGTACTCGTTCAGGTAGCGCGAGAGGGTCATGTGCCATCGCTGCCACAACTCTATATACGACCGGGCCTTGTAGGGGGAGTTGAAATTGACGGGGAGGTCGATAGAGAACATGCGAGCCAGCGCCACTGCCATGTCCGAATATCCGGAGAAGTCGAAGTAGAGCTGCATCGCGTAGGCGAGAGCTCCGAGCCAAGCGGTGAATAAACCGGCGCTATACGGATGCTGGTAGAGAAAGTCCGCGAGCGGTGCGATGCGGTCTGCAATCAGCACTTTCTTGGCGAGGCCCAGGATGAACCACGACAGTCCGATGGCCACGTCGTGGGCGCGCGGACCGTGAATCCGGCCGGCTTCGAGTTGCGGCAGGAGATCGCGCGGGTGGATTAATGGACCGGCGATGAGATGAGGGAAGAACGTGACGAAAACCGAATAGGGCAGCAGGCCCTCCCGTTTGGCGACCTGCTGGCGCAGATCAACCAGGTAGGCAATCTGGGTAAAGGTGAAGAAAGAAATCCCCAGCGGAAGGATCACCTCCGCGAAGCCGTGCTGAAGCAGGCCGCGGCCGTACAGAAAGTTGAGGAACGGAAACAGGTATTTGTAGTACACCAGCAGCGCAAGATTGGCTGTAATCGCGGCAAACAAACATCGGTTTTGCCAAACTTCCGGCTTACCTTCCCCGAGTCCGTAGGCAAAGCAGAAGTTCATCAGTATGGATGCCGCCAGCAGGCCCAAATAGACTGGGTTCCAGTACGCATAGAACACCAGCGAAACGGCAGCGAGCCATCCCAGCATCGCGGTGCGGCCGAAACGGCTTAGCAGATGGTAGCCGCCCAATGCGCACGGCAGGAATAAGAAAATGAAGATGGTCGAGGAGAAGAGCAATGCTGAGGCTCGTCTTAATCTGGACTGTTCTCTAGCGTACGAATCTGGCTGGCGATCCGCTCGGACAACAGCACGGAGCCCGCCGTCGTGGTGTGCCGCCCACCCTCAAGAAAGTCGTTCACCGGCAACGTGTCGACGCGGTTGTCGATGACGCCTGACAGTTTCCCGAGGAAAAAGGCAAGGTTCGGATCGCAGGCGGGGATCGGCGTGGCGTCTACAAGAACCGTGGTTCCATCCCGGCCATACTTCGAGCGCAGCAATTCAATCCAGTTCTTATCGGGAGCGCTGGCGTTACTCACGTAGGAACAGCTGGACAGAGCACGCGTGTCGTCGGGCACCATCCGGCTCTCGGTCCTGTTTCGCAGGTATTGCATCTCGGGCGACAACGGCTTGGCCACCGCGCTCTCCGACGGCTTCGTTACCGCCTTCTCAGCTGCAATGCGTAGACCGCGACAGCTCCAGTCGAGGAACTCGCCCGGATGCCGCAGCAACAGCTTGGCCGCGCGGCCGGGCTGACGCAGAGTGTAAGTAATGGCTTCGAATAAATGGATGTTGGTGTTGCCGTATTGCTGGTCCGGATTCAAATCCTCCGGGGCGTAGTTGAAAATCAGGTACCGGGGTCGCCGATTGCGTTCCAGGTACTGATCTACAAGCATGGTGCCTTCCAGCATCGTGATGCCCATGTATTCGGCGATATTGCAGGTGCTCAGGCCAGTGAGTTGCCGGACCCGGTCCGGATCGATTCCCAGCATGGCGGTCGAGTCGCCGTAAATCACCACCTGGCAATTCGTGTCGCTAAGGGTGGCGCCGTAAGCCACCGTGACCAGGTAGCTGATGCCGGAATGCCGGGCGAACCACGCTGTTGGAACAATCAAAACCGCGGCGACGGGAAGCAGCAGAGGAAGCAGAATCAGCGGAAGCAAATACCGCGCGTAATGCTGCGTTGGCGAACCGTCTGCTCCGCCGTCATCCCCGCCGGAAATCGTCTCTGCATCGGCGGGGGAAAGCTCTGACACACCGCGATTATAGCAAGCGCAGCCAATTTGCTATTCTCGATGTCTTCGGAACATGGAGACTTGGTGCAGATTATTGTCCGGCAGAGCGACGGTCTCGGAAATCAGCTTTTTCAATACGCGGCGGGGCGTTACCTGGCGAATCGATACAACGCGGATTTACGGATCGCCTTCCAGCCGCCGCGTTATACAACTGTGCGCGGAACTCGCAGGCCCAACCTGATCAATAAATTCGCGATCGCTGCGAAAGCCGGTACTGCAACTGTGCTTGACCGACTGGTCACGTCCAACAAAGCGCCATTCGCTCTACCGGGGCGACTCATTCGAGCGCTCCGTAAAATTCAAGTGATAAGGCAACACATCGTGCAAGGCGTCGCGCCCGTGCAGTATCTGGACTACTACCCGACCGGTCACCTGAACGAGAGTTTCCCGCCGAATTATGAATTCAAGATCGCGCCGGACGCCCGGGCGATCTACCTGGTGGGATATTGGCAGTCGTACTTGATGGTGCAGGAGGTCGAGGCCGAGCTTCGGGGTGAATTCAGCCTGGTGGAGCCACCGAGCAAGAGAACGCTGGAAATTGCTGCGGCTATCCGCGCAGCATCAAACCCGGTATCCGTGCACGTGCGACGCGGTGATTATCGGGAGGAATTTGGCGAAAATGCCGTGCTACCGATTGCCTACTACGACCGGGCCGCACGCTTCATGATGAATCGCCTGGGCGATGCAGCCTGCTTTGTCTTTTCGGACGAGGTTGCCTTCGCCAAAGAATGGACGCGAGGCAAGGCGCGTATGGTGGTCGTCGATCACAACGACGCGGACTCCGCCCACGAGGACCTTTGGCTCATGTCGCTGTGCCGGCATCACATCATTGCCAACAGCTCGTTTTCCTGGTGGGGCGCCTGGCTGAATCCAAGCAACAGCAAGCTCGTGGTTGCTCCTTCGAATTGGCTGGGATTTGAAACCAGGCGCACAGCCATAGCATCTGCCGACTGGACCTTGATAGACGCCTGAGATTTATTGGGACGAGGCCCTGGGCGGGAGCAGGTGATCCGTGAGTCGCGCGCTGGGCGCACGCTCGTTGCACACCTATAACAATTTCACTTTAAAATGAGTTCACGGATATATTCAGTGCCTAGAACTTTTCTGTATTCAGTCCGGGCCACCCTGGCCTTGTTCTGAACCTCGGTGCTCCCGATTACTTTCTTCGCCACTTCTTCTTCTTCGACCCCTTTATCCAAAGCCGCCATGTTTTTATAAGTGATCCAGAGATATATATTGGGCTGATCCGGGGATTTTGGATTGAGCCTGAAGACCTTGTAATCGATGATTAGCCCAGCTTTCTTCGTGGCTTCCATGGTGGGCTTCCACGTCGAATTTAGCCAATCGATGTACTCTTCAAAATGTCCGTACTCAACGTGTATGTAGGCCACCTCAGTGACTGGACCCTCAGTGAACTGGCGCTGGTCCTGAGCACGTGCATTAAGCGAAAGTGAGGAAGCCGCGAGACACGCGGATAAGGTAATTGTCTTAAGCATTTTCGGTTCACCTGTTGTGATGTCTCTCTACTCGGCTAACACCCGGATTAAACTGACCTGAGTTACGCAATACTCTGATGCGCGATAGAGTGTCCTGGCCACGCGGAATCCGAAGGTGGTGGTCCGATAGGACGCGGGGATCCCGCGGCGGTTAGCCGAGCGGACGACGCTGAGATCAGCGTCCCAGGAGCCGCCACGCACAACGCGCCGGCCACAGTCTCCAGACTGCCACGCCGTGCCATCAGTAGGCGCGCCGCTATAGTTGGTGTTCCAGCAATCTTGATTCCAATCCATGACGTTTCCGAGCATATCGTAGAGGCCGAATTGGTTCGGCGGAAAACTTCCAACTGGCGACGTGAATGCATACCCGTCGCGGCACGCTCGATTCACCCCGCTATCGCCACGATGCTGCTCGCTATAATCCAGATCACCAACATTGCTGTAGCGGCAGAACTCCGCCGGATTATCGCTGTGGTAACGCGCCGTCGTCGTCCCCGCGCGCGCCGCGTATTCCCACTCGGGCTCCGTTGGCAAGCGGTAGACGTGTCTGGCCGCTTTGTCTCCGCCACAAACTGAGCGTATTCATCACGCATCACGTCAAATTTGGCAATTGCGAGCTTGTGTTTGATCGTGATCAGATGCCGCCGTATCGAGCGTCCGCGAAGTTGATTGGGTAGATTCTCGCGCGCTTCTTCCCCCGCCGGTGCCCCCATAGTGAACCTGCCCCGCTGCACTACCATCCTTCCCTGCGCTCTGCATATACTCTGATGCGAGACAGGTAATTCCACAACTTCATTATTGTCACGATTATAATGCCAGTGACGCACGATCCTGGGAGACCGCCCATGCTCGAAGATTTACGCGCCCTGGTAGAGTTCGCCCAGGCCGGGTCCATCGCCGGTGCAGCCGAGCGTCTATTCCGGACGCCCTCTGCGATTACCCGGCAAGTGCAAAGACTGGAGGCTGCGTTGGGTGCCCAGTTGCTCGACCGCTCGGTTAAGCCGCCGCGTCTGAACTCGCTTGGTTCCAGGGTGCTCGAACAAGCGCGAGATTTGCTACGGCGGACCCAGGTGCTGAAATCTCTTACGTCGAGCGACGCCGAGCCTCACGGCCTGTTGCGCATCGGGCTGTCGCATGCCCTGGCCGAGGGGACGCTTATCGAACCTATTCAGGCGCTGACTGACAAATATCCCAACGTCCGACTGCGGCTGTCGAGCGCTCTGACCGGTGAATTAATTAGCCGGCTGCTCGCGGGTGAACTCGACGTTGCTGCCGTGCTGTTGGCCGAAGGTAGAGCTGCCCCTGCACCTCTTCTGACGAATATCATCGCTCGCGACCGCATGGAGATTGTTCAAGGCGCCGCGGGCAACCTTGACCATGATTGGAAGAGTTTGGGCCGAGCACCCTGGGTGCTCAATCCGCCCGGGTGCGTTCTTCGGGCGAGCCTCATCGATCGGATGGAGCGTGCCGGCTTCACCCCCATGATTGCGGCCGAAATCCACAACATGCATATGCAGCTGGCGTTCGTTCAGGCCGGTTATGGTCTCGGGCTGCTACCCGCTCGCTTTATTGCCAGGAATCGTTCTGTCGAGCCCGTGAAGGTATTGCGTCCGCCATCGTTTGACCTGCACCGATCCGTCGCGTTGGTCCGGGTTGAGCAACTCGGCGCTTTGGGGAAGGCCGTCGAACTGTTGGCAAACGGGTTTCGGCAATTGTTCGAGGCAGCCGACAGAAAGAACCCCGTGACTAGGCATCGGAGAGGTGCGCCGGCAAATCGGCGGGCGGCGCGACCGCCCAAGTAGTCACCGGAGAAGAGGGCGCAGCTAGATATGACAAGCAGCTCAAAACACATATTCATAGCAGCGTGTTCAGTGGGCCCAAGCGTGCTCCTGAAAGGCTGTCTCAAGAGGCGTTTTGGTGACGCTTCCGGTGTAATTCGTGATTGTTGACGCGGCAACGATGGCGATGACCTCCAGAGCAAGCTCTTTACCGAAGCCGGCCGCAATGAAGATGTCAATGTCCGCATCAGGTACTCGCCCGCGCGTTTCGATCATCTTTCTCGCCAGCGCTGACAAGGCGGCGAGCTTCCCGTCTTTAGGCAGACGACCCTCTCGAATGGCATGCACATCCGCCGGATTGAGCCCTGCCTTGAGTGCCAAAGCCGTGTGGAATGCGACGGCCCAAGTGCACGCGTTGACTACCGCATCGGTGAGCAGCACGGTCTGGATCTGTGGCTCCGTAAAGCTTCCGCCGTGCACATTCCCGAATAGAGCGACGAGGCTTCTGATGAGCACTGGAGAGGTCGCCATCGCACCGGCAATATTCGGGATCATTCCGAACGCCGCCTGCAAACTATGCAGTGCCTGCCGCGAGCCTTCTGGAGCCGAATCGATGGTGTGAACCGCGAAGTTTGTCATGTGAATTCTCTCAGGTTGATGTTGATGTGAATAAGTTGCTACGGCCACGGCTCACTTCAGGTCACTGTAATTGACCGGCACCCAGGCATAGCCCTTACCTTCGGTACGTATATGACCGATGCCGGGAAACGCCAGGTGTGCCGTGCCCACGAGATATCCCGCCTTCGCCGCGTCTGCGTAGGCGTGCAGGCGTTGCGCCGCCGCGCCTTTACTGTCGACATCGAATTGAACGGTCACGAAGGGTTCACCGAACTGCACGGCGGCGACATGCACCAGGTCGCCCCATAGCACCATCTTTTGACCTTGGCTCTCGATCGAATAAATGCTGTGTCCTGGGGTGTGTCCGGGCGCAGCGATCGCCTCGATTCCCGGAACCAGTTGAGTGTCTCCCTCGAAAGGTTTGAACTTACCGGCGGCGATGTACGGGTTCACCGACGCCATCGCGTCCCTGAAAAAGTCCTTCATCCCCGCAGGCGCTTTGTCGAGATTCGCCTCGCTGAGCCAAAAATCGGCTTCATGCTTGTCGGCTCGGAGCACAGCATTCGGGAACGCGAGCTTACCGGCTGCCATCAGTCCGCCGGCATGGTCGGGATGCATATGGGTAAGGTAGACTTCATCGATCTGTTCGGGCCGGTAACCTGACGCTTTCAGGTTCGTCAGCAGATTGCCCGCGGTGGGACCCATCAGGCTGCCACTCCCCGTATCGATCAGCACCAGCTTGGCGCCGGTGTTGATGAGGAATGCGTTGTCCGAGGCCTCGAAGGGTGACTTCTGAAAATTCCGCGCAAGCGCCTTCTCGGTCTCGGCCTCGGTGGTGTTGGTCAGAATCGATGCCGGCAACGACAGCGAGCCGTCTCTTAGCACCGTGACCTCGAAGTCCCCGAGCATCAGGCGGTAGTACCCGGGGACTTGAGTCTTGACCTGCGGGGCCGCAGCATGCGCGGCATTCAGCGCGATCGCGGCGCCTGTCAATATCGCCAGCGCACGCCGCGCTCCTCGGAATAATTCAATGCTGCTCCGCATTGTGATTGCGAAAACAGTCGAACGGGGAAAGCTCGTGCTCATGGCAGTTTTCCTTGATGATGGTGTTCGTGTGTCTGGCATGGCAGCGGCTGGATCAGGTGGCGAAAATGTACGACCACGATTGATGGCCGTATTGCCAATAACCCCTCGATTCCCGCCACACGGTAAGATGAGGCCGTAGAGTTTTAGTCGAGCTGCGATCCCGTGCCGTTGGAGTCGTTTGGAATCACGTAAATCTCTGATTGAACAATAGGGGTAGACGGGATCAATCTACCCAGGCAGGCTTTGGCGATAATGCCAATGCACCCTCGGTCCGTGCCACATCCCGTTCGTGTAGTCGAATTGCTCGCTTTTCCCCTGGTGCAGTTGCTGGACGTCACAGGTCCGTTTCAGGTATTTGCCTCCGCCAACGATCTCGTTCTCGAAGCGGGAGGGCGCCCGCCCTACGACCTACAGGTTGTGGCGCGAAGCGGCGTGCAAGTGACGGCTTCAGCCGGACTCAAACTGTCGACCCGTCCGCTTCCGATCGCCTCTGCTGCAGTGGACACTCTGATGGTGGCCGGCGGCCAGGGCGTGGAGGCGGCCGCGGCGGATCCGGTGATAATCGAATGGGTGGAGGCACGAGCAAAGCGAGCACGCCGCGTCGCCTCCGTCTGCACCGGGGCATTTCTACTGGCTGCCTCAGGTCTGCTCGACGGGCGCCGAGCCGTCACTCATTGGTCGTTCTGTGCCGAACTCGCCCGCCGCTTTCCCAAGGTACGCGTTGAATCCGATCCAATCTTCGTGCACGACGGCCCGGTCTGGAGCTCGGCAGGGGTGACCGCCGGCATCGATCTTGCCCTGGCGCTCGTGGAAGAGGACTTGGGGCGTGCGCTGGCGCTGGCCGTGGCGAGATACCTGGTTGTTTTCGTGAAGCGTCCAGGAGGGCAGGCGCAGTTCAGCACCGCACTGTCGCTCCAGGGCGCAGATGATGAGTTCGGGCCGCTGCACGAATGGATCAACAATCACCTGGCCGATGAGCTACCGCTTCCCGCATTGGCAGACCGGGCAGGAATGAGTGAGCGCAGTTTCAGCCGTCACTATGTTGCGGCAACAGGCTTTACCCCAGCCCGCGCCATTGAGCGATTGCGAGTCGAAGCGGCGCGGCGGTTGTTATCCGAATCCGGCCTGCCGGTGAAGAGGATATGTCAGCGTTGCGGGTTCGGATCGGAGGAAACCATGCGGCGCAGCTTCCTACGACTGCTGGCAGTAACCCCACAGGATTATCGCGCTCGGTTCAGGGCATGAAATGAGCCTTCTGTCAGAGCTGGTTTTGCTGTTATCGCTGATCAGGCGGAATGGTCCTAATGGAAGCGGCAAACGTTTTGTGTGCGGCGTGGTCGACTGGTTTTGAGATTACTACAGCCGAGGCAGGAGCTGCGGTTAAACAATTCTCGCCCCTCCATCGGCGTGCCGGACGAATGGGTCGTGCCGTAAATCCGCCGCCACAATTAGGACATACGTTGTCGAGCAATTCTTTCACGCATGTTCGACAGAACGTGCACTCGAAGGAACAAATCATCGCCTCGAGGGAATTGGGCAGCAATTGAGCGCCACAGCTTTCGCAGGTTGGGCGAATTTCCAGCATATATTGCCTCTTTAGTTTCTCTGGGCGGGCTTTAGTCAAGTTGCACGGCGGCAGCTGCGAAGGATCGCTTCGTCACGAATAAGGAGCCAGCAAAAACCGAAGGCTGGAGAGGAGAAACTCGCCGCTCGATCGAGTGTTGGGCGAGATCCAGGCAACAGGTTTTTTCAGTGCCCGATTGACCTGGCCAATGTCCTACCGGGCACATAGGTAACACTTCTTCCGAGCACATGGGTAACACTTTTCGGCATTTGCGGGAGACGCAACATGCCTTGGAAGGAGTTATCCAAGATGGACGAGAGGATGCGTTTCGTGGCTCGGTTGATGGAGGGAGAGAAGATGGCGGTGTTGTGCCGTGAGTTCGATATCTCCCGCAAAACCGGCTACAAGATCTTCAACCGCTACAAGCACGCGGGGATCGAAGGGCTCACCGACCGCAGCCGCCGCCCGTACCGACACGCCAACCGGCTGCCCTTTCAGATTGAGCAGCTGATCTTGCAGATCAAGGAGAAGCGCTCGAGCTGGGGAGCGCAGAAGATCCGGGACAAGATCAAGCTGCTCCACACCAAGATCCACCTTCCCGCCATCAGCACCGTGCATGCGGTCCTGTACCGCAACGGCCTGGTGGGCGATGAGGGTCGTCCGCGCTACAAGGCTCAGGGCACGACCCTATCCCAGGCTAACCGACCCAACGATCTGTGGTGCGCCGATTACAAGGGCGAGTTCATGCTCGCCGATAAACGGTATTGCTACCCGCTGACCATCACCGACTTCGCCAGTCGCTACCTGCTCTGCTGTGACGCCCTGGGCAGCACCCAGGAGATGTTCGCTTTTACCGTGTTTGAGCGGGCTTTTAAGGACTTCGGACTGCCTCTGGCTATCCGTACCGACAACGGCATCCCCTTCGCCAGCCGCAGTGCCTTCTTCGGCCTCTCCAAGCTCTCAGTGTGGTGGTTGCGCCTCGGGATCGGCATCGAGCGCATCAAGCCCGGCAATCCGCAACAGAACGGCCGCCACGAGCGCATGCATCTGACCCTCAAGAAGGAAGCTACCAAGCCGGCGGCCAACAATCTGTTGCAGCAGCAAGCCAAGTTCGATCACTTCATCGAGTACTACAACCGAGAACGCCCGCACCAGGCCCTGGAGGGTCGCTGCCCCGCTCAGCTGTATCGACCGTCCCGGCGACCCTACACCGGCTTGAGTGATCTGGAATATCCCTTCCACGATCGCACCATCACGGTGACCACCTGTGGGCGCATCTGTTTCGGACGGCGTAAGATCAATCTAAGCCAGGTCTTCGCCGGACAGAATGTCGGCATCAAAGAAGTGGCTGAAAAGATCTGGCTGGTCAGCTTTATGCACTACGACCTGGGGTTCTTTGATCACGAGGTAGGTCGCGTCGAGTGTGCCCCTAACCCGTTCGGCGCCAAACTGTTACCCATGTCTCCGGAATGAAATGGGTACCATGTGCCCGGTTAGGACCTCAAAAGAAATGGCGCGCCCGACTGGATTCGAACCAGTGACCCCTGCCTTCGGAGGGCAGTACTCTATCCAGCTGAGCTACGGGCGCGCGGTTAGTGGTGCTTTTCGTTGGCAGCCAGGTCGTTGATCAATTGAAATAAATTCGCTTCGCCACCGGCCATCTGCATGTCGGTTTCGTACTTGCCTGCAATCACGAAGGTGGGCACCGCATCGATACGATATCGCCGCACGAGGTCGTCGGCGCGGGCGAGTGCGGTCTGCACGCCGAAATCGGTGTAGGCCTTGGTGAAATCCGCTTCGCTGATGCCATTGTCCTTGGCGAACTGCAGCTGCTCGCGCTGAGTCTGCAACGGATCGCCGGGCGCATACAACGGTTGATGGTTGACGTGGATTTCGGTGAACACCTTGTCGTGCAGTTCATCGCCTTTGCCGAGCCCTTTGAGGGTATAGAACAGCCGCGCGTGCGCGCGATGCACCTCGGACCAGGTCACCGGGACGCGGCCGAATTCGATAGAGGCCGGTTTGTTCTTGAGCCAGGCGCCGATGCGGGGCTCGAGCGCAAAGCAGTGTGGGCAGCCGTACCAGAAGAATTCGATGACTTCGACTTTGCCGGGCGCCACGCTGGTGGGCTGCGAGGGCGAGACCACCTTGTAGTTGGTGCCCGCGGTCCATTTGCCACCCGGGAGCTGCCCTTCCGCGGGCAGCGCGGCGATGCGCTCGAGCTGCGTTTCGCCGCTATCGGCAGTAGCGGCAACGTCCGCGCCTTCCTGCTGCGTGGCGGCCGCGGCAGCCAGATCGCCATCGCCTTTGGGCGTGGTCGAGGCCGCTGCCGAGGCTGGGGCTGGCGTCGCAGAGGCCGCGGCGCCCGGTTTGGCACTGGGCGCAGCCGCCGGTGCCACCGGCGTCTCACGAGCGCAGGCCGAGAGGCTTGCGATGAGGAATAACAGCGCTAGGGAGTGTTTGATCACGCCAGCGAAGCTTTCAACGCAGGCCCTGAACATAGGATCCCAGGTTGCGCATGTCTTCGGGCGTCAGGCGTTGCGCGATCGTCGTCATGATCGCGGAGTTGGCGCCACCGGCAGTTTCGCCCTTGTCGTTGAGCGAATAGCGCTTGCCGCCGGCGTAGTCGGTCAGTTCCTTGACCACGTACTGTGAGTGCTGCGCGCGCAGTGCGGGGTAGGCGGCGGCCGGGTTGCCATGACCCGAGGGGCCGTGACAGGCCATGCAGGCAGGAATGCCGCGCGCGGGGTCGCCGCCGCGGTAAAGCTTCTGGCCCGCCTGCCAGTACGAGGGATCGGCCTCGAGCCCGGTCAATGTCTGGGTCGAGAAGTACGCGGCGACATCCTGCATGCCCTGATCGTCCAGGGTCTGGGCCATGCCCATCATGACGCCGCCGCTGTTGATGCGCGTGTTGGCCTTGAACTGCTTGAGCTGGCCGACGATGTAGGCCGCGTTCTGGCTGGCAAGGTTCGGCCAGAGAGGGTTGGCGCTGTTGCCGGCCGGTCCGTGACAGGCGATACAGGTGGCGGCCTTGGCGGCGCCGGCGGCGGCGCCGGTATCGGCGGCGGATGCAGTGGCCGCCGGTTCGGCAGCCTGAGCTACTTGGGCTACCTGAGCTAATGGTGCGGTGCCAACTGCCAGCAGCAGCCAAACCCAGCGCGTCATCGAGATCATGGGCAATCAACTCCGATTGATTGACGAAATTTCTTTGCAGAGCAAAGGGATCCGAGAATTGTACACTAGGACCCGTTTCGAGAATTTCCCGCGTGAGCCTCTACCCCAACGCCCATTTCATGATCAGTGCGGCGGCACCGGCCCAGTTCCCCGCCGATACCGGCGCTGAAGTGGCCATCGCCGGGCGTTCGAACGCCGGCAAGTCGAGCGCCATCAATGCGATGTTGCAGCGGAATAGCCTGGCACGCACCAGCAAGACCCCGGGCCGTACGCGGCTGCTGAATTTCTTCGAGCTGTTCCCGCAGGCGCGACTGATCGATCTGCCGGGTTACGGCTACGCCAGCGGCGCGCGGGAGGAGCGGGCCGGTTGGAAGCCCCTGATCGAAGCGCTCGCGCCGCGGCAGTCATTGCGGGGATTGCTGGTGGTGGTCGACGCGCGTCGCGGCATACTCGAAGGCGATGAGCAGCTTTTGAGCTGGGCCCAGGCGATCGATCGCCCCGTGCACGTGCTGTTCTCCAAATCCGATCAGCTGTCGCGATCCGCGAGCGCGAAACTGCTGAAAGAGTCGGCGCCGGTGCTATCGGGCCGGGGCACGGCGCAACTGTTCTCGGCGCACAAGAAGGTGGGACTGGATGAGGCCCGGGCGCGGCTGGATGGCTGGCTGGCGTCGGCGCCGGCGGCTGGAGCCTAGGCCAGAATTAGGCTAGGCGGGTACCGGGGTGCTGCGCGCGCCTTCCACGATCTTCCCGGCAACCCTGGCATTCCCGGCGATGCCGCGAATCAGATCGGCAGCCTTTTCGCCGATCATGATGGTCGGCGCGTTGGTGTTCGAGGAGACGAGGCTCGGCATCACCGACGCATCGCAGACCCGCAGGCGTTCAATGCCGCGCAATCGCAACTGCGGATCGACCACCGCGTCGTCGTCACTGCCCATGCGGCAGGTGCCCACCGGGTGAAAACCGGTTTGCACGGTGTTGCGGATGTACTCGCGATACTGCTCTTTGGTTTCAACTGCCTTGCCCGGCGCGAACTCACGTGACAGGTAAGGGGCAAGGGCCGCCTTGGACATGATCGATTGGCACAGTTGCAGGCCCTCGATGGTGCGGTCCATGTCGTAGGGCTCGGCAAAATAGTTGGCATCGATGATGGGTGCAACGCCCGGATCCGCGCTTTGCAGCTTGATGCTGCCGCGCGAACGCGGTCGCAGGTGATAGGTGTTCACAGAGCAGCCGCTGCGATACGGCACCGAAGCGCCCGCGGGGATGAAATGCAGCTGCAGGTCCGGCTGACCTTCAACCCGGTCCGACCACCAGAACGCGCCGCCGTCGGCGAAGTTGTGAATCAGGGGGCCCTTGCGAAACAGCACATATTCGGCGGCCGCCATCATCGCCCAGTGAGGGCGTTTGTACTTGTCGAGCGAGTGCACACCGTTGAGCTCGTAGAGCGCATCGACGCGGGCGTGATCCTGGAGATTCGCGCCGACTCCCGGCGAATCGAGTGTTACGGGAATGTTGAACTGCCGCAGGTGCTCGGCGTTGCCAATGCCTGAGAGCATCAGCAACTTTGGCGAACCGACGGCGCCCGCCGCGAGGATGACTTCGCGATCGGCATGGGCGCGAACCACGCGTCCTTTGTGCAGATAGTCGACGCCGATCGCGCGTCCATTCTCGATGACGATCTTCTGTACATCGATGCCAGTGAGGATCTGCAGATTCTTGCGGCCCTTGGCCATGCGCAGATACGCCACCGCGGTGCTCGAGCGGCGATGGTTGCGAATCGTCGCCTGATAAATGCCGCAGCCCTGTTGCACAGCGCCGTTGAAATCCGGATTGAAAGGCAGTCCAGCCTGCTGCGCGGCACGCACAAATGCCATCGAGAGCGGATGCGGCGTGACGTCGGAGACCCCGATGGGCCCGTCATTGCCATGAAACTCGTTGGCAAAAGTCTTGTTGTCCTCGCACCGGCGAAAATACGGCAACACTTCCTTATATGACCAGCCGGTGCAGCCGTGTTCGTTTGCCCAGCCGTCGTAATCGCCCGCGGTGCCGCGACAGAAGATCATGGCATTGATTGATGATCCGCCACCGAGTACGCGTGCGACGGGCAGATCGATCGAGCGCTGGTTGGCTGACTTCATGCCTGCCGTGCGGTAGTGCCACGTCAGGGCGCCGTTGAGGCCGGTGAAGCCCGCGGGCATGTGGATCAGCGGATTGATATCGCGCGGCCCCGCTTCCAGCAGCAACACTGAACACTCGGGACTTGCAGACAACCGCGCCGCCAGCACACAGCCGGCTGAGCCGCCACCCACGACGATATAATCTGCCAACGAAACTCCCTTATGTATTCTTGCGACTGCGCGAACCCTTGGTCACTTGGATGTGTTCGGAAGCAGGGATCCCCACCATTTAATCGGCTTTCCTGTCGCATCACAACCACCGCGAAAATGCCAGCCGAGGCCGGCGCTTCGTTATGTAACGTTGAGCCCGCGGGTAATTGATTGACAGAACGAACAAAAAGAAAGCCCCGGCAGTACTGGGGAGTAGCTACCGGGGCCTAGTCCAAGCACGGCGCGGGTCTCTACGCACCGGGCTCAACCCGCCTAGGGAGGGAAGCGGGGAGTGCATCGCACTCGTTAAGTAAGAGCGCGCCTGGGCGGCTTTAGTTCACAGGCGTTTTGTGAATTATCGTTAATTTAGACTAGCTGATTCAAAGGCTTGGAAGCCGGACCGTGGCCTTGAGCTGTCGCCCCGGCGCTACAGAAACGTCCAGACCACGCCGACCGAGGCCATCCCCATGTCGTTGGAGTGCGAAACCTCGTAGCGCTCGTATTCCACGCGGGCGCCGAGGTGGCCCCAGTTGGTTCCGACACCGGCGCCGTAGGCCACATTGGCGCCGGTGCGGTGGAAACCAAAGCCCGGCGATTGCGCGTCGGTGCGCCATTCGGCCAGTCCGACCTTGCCGTAGACGTCCAGCAGCGGGATCGGCAGAAATGCCAGCGCGAAGGCACCCACCGCATTGGTGTCGGCGTAGTTGATGCCATTGAATGCACGGCCAAAATCGATGTAGCTGACCTCGGCCGCCAGCAGATCGATGGGGCGGAAGCCGAGTGCGAATTTGTAGCCGGTCTGGTCGCCATGGGCATCGAAGGTCTGCGAATCGTAATTCTGCTGCGCGGCGCCCAACGCGCCGCTCAGATAGAAGCCGTCGTCGTCCGCCCAGAGGGGTGCAACCGCGGCGCTGCCGAGCAACCCGCCGGCGACTACCACGGCAAAACGTACAACGGCAGGACGGGATGAATCCATGGGACCTTCCGCGAGTGAGTGCCAGCGCGCGGGGCTGGCGGTGCACTAATGACTCGCGTGGACGGGCAAGGGTTCCCGCCGGCTCAGTGCGTCGCTCAGTGCGCCTCGTCCCAGTTCAGGCCGCTGCCGACCTCGACCTTGAGCGGCACGGCAAGCTCGGCGGCTTCGCTCATGTGCGAGCGCAGCGCGGCGCTGGCCTGCTCGACGCCGTCTTCGCGTACCTCGAGAACGAGCTCATCGTGCACCTGCATGATCAGCCGCGCCGGCACTGCTGAGTTCTGGCACCAGGCATCGACACTGATCATGGCGCGTTTGATGATGTCGGCAGCGGTGCCTTGCATCGGCGCATTGATCGCGCTGCGCTCCGCATATTGCTGCATGTTGCGATTGCGCGAGTTGATCTCGGGCAGATAAAGACGGCGGCCGAACACGGTCTCGACGTAGCCTTCGCGGCGCGCCTGCTCGCGGGTGGCCTCCATGTAGCGGCGCACGCCGGGATAGCGCGCGAAATAAAGATCGACGTAGGTCTGCGCGGCGCCGCGCGCGATGCCGAGCTGGCGCGCCAGGCCGAAGGCCGACATGCCGTAGATGAGTCCGAAGTTGATGGCCTTGGCGGAGCGGCGCTGATCGCCTGAGACCGCATCGAGTGCCACGCCGAAAACCTCGGCTGCCGTGGCCTGGTGAATGTCGCGATCCTCGGCAAAGGCACGCAGCAGTCCTTCATCACCGGAGAGGTGCGCCATGATCCGCAGCTCGATCTGCGAGTAGTCGGCCGCCAGCAGCACGAAGCCCGGGTCAGCGATGAAGGCCTGGCGGATGCGCCGGCCCTCGGGACTGCGGATCGGGATGTTCTGCAGATTGGGGTCGTTCGAGGACAGGCGGCCGGTGGCCGCGACGGCCTGGTGATAGCTCGTGTGCACACGGCCGGTGTTCTCATCGATGCTGCCGGGCAGCTTCTCGGTGTAGGTGGAGCGCAGTTTGGCGAGGCCGCGGTATTCGAGGATCATTCGCGGCAGCGGATGATTCTCGGCCAGCTCCTCGAGCACATCTTCCGCGGTCGAGGGCGTACCCGACGGGCTCTTGCGCAATACCGGCAGCTGCAGTTTCTCGAACAGGATCTGCTGCAGCTGCTTGGGCGATTCGAGATTGAATACGGTGCCGGCTTCCGCATGCACCAGCGCCTTGATCTCTTCCATGCGGGCAGCGAGTTCGCCGCTCTGGATGCGCAGCATCTCGCGATCGATGCGCACGCCGCGGCGTTCCATGTGCTGCAGGATGGGAACCAGCGGCTGTTCGATGTCGGTGTAGAGCGCCGCGAGCTTAGGATGGCGCTCGAGCCGCGGCCACAGCGTACGGTGCAGCCGCAATGTTACATCGGCGTCCTCGGCGGAATATTCGGCGGCGCGCTCGATGCTGACCTGGTTGAAACCGATCTGCTTGGCGCCCTTGCCGGCCACATCCTCGAAATGAATGGTGTTGATGCCAAGGTAGTGCTTTGCCATCGAGTCCATGTCATGGCGCGTGGCGGTGCTGTTGAGAACGTACGACTCGAGCATGGTGTCGTAGCGCTGGCCGCGCAGCGTGATGCCGTAGTTCTCGAGCACGTGGATATCGAATTTCAGGTGCTGGCCGAGCTTGGCGCGATCAGGATCCTCGAGCAGCGGCTTGAGCTGTTCGAGCACGCGCGCACGATCGAGCTGCGGCGGCGCGCCGGCATAGTCGTGTCCCAGCGGCACGTAGGCGGCAACGCCAGGCTCGATGCAGAAGGACAGGCCGACGATCTGCGTGTTCATGTAGTCGAGACTGCTGGTCTCGGTGTCGAACGCGAAAACTTCCGCATTGCTCAGTGCCTGGCACCAGCGGTCGAGGCTTTCCTGATCGAGGATGGTTTCGTATTGCCGTGGGATGGCCGCAAGGGCTGCGGCCTCCGGATCCTCCGGCACCGCCAGGGTCACTTCCACCGCCACCGCGACTGTGGCGGCATCGCCGCCCGCGGTGCCTTCCGACACCGTGGTCGTGATGCTGGTGGCGGAGCTCGCGGCTTCGAGCTGCGCCAGCAGTGTGCGCAGCTCGAGTGAGGCATAAAGGGCGCGCAATTGCGCGGTATCGGGTGCGCGGCGAATGAGGCCGGCAGTGTCCAGCGGCAGTTCCAGGTCGGTGCGGATGGTGGCGAGCTGGCGCGACAGCGCCAGCATGGTCAGGCCCGCGCGCAGGTTCTCCCCCACCTTGCCGGTGATCTCGGCGGCGTGTTCGAGCAGCCCGTCGATGGTGCCGTAGGCATTGAGCCACTTGGCGGCGGTCTTGGGACCCACCTTGTCGATGCCGGGGATGTTGTCGGAGCTGTCGCCGACGAGAGCGAGGTAATCGATGATCTGCTCGGGGAAGACCTCGAACTTTGTCTTGACGCCGGCGCGGTCGAGCACCGTGCCGCTCATGGTGTTGATCAGCGTGATGTGCTCGTTGACCAGCTGTGCCATGTCCTTGTCGCCGGTCGAGATCAGAACCGTCTGGCCGGCGGCGGCGGCGCGGCAGGCCAGCGTGCCGATCACATCGTCGGCCTCGACACCATCGACGCGCAGCACTGGCATGCCCAGCGCCTCGACTGCCGCCAGCAGCGGCTCGGTCTGCGAGCGCAGATCGTCGGGCATGGGCGGCCGTTGCGCCTTGTATTCGGCAAACAGCTCATCGCGGAAGGTCTTGCCGGGCGCATCGAACACCACGCCGATGTGCGGTGGCGTGAATTCACGCAGGAACTTCGACAGCATGTTGAGCACGCCGTAGATGGCGCCCGTGGGCACGCCCCTGGAGTTGGTCAGCGGCGGCAGCGCGAAGAAGGCCCTGTATAGATAGGACGAGCCATCGATCAGCACCAGGTCTGGACGTTCGGGCAGGGGCATGGTGCGGCCGCAACGCTTACGCGGGCGGTGTGGTGTCGCTGGTCGGTGGGGAAGTGTCGGGCGTCGGGTTCGAGGGCGTCGCAGGCACGCGGCTTTTCTTCTGCTGCGGCAGGTAGAGCGGTCCCTTCAGACCGCAGCCGCCCAGGGCGATGCAAAGCGCCAGCGCGCCGACTGCAATCACGCCGCTCCTGCAGCGGCTCATACCGGTGCCAGCGGCATCGGACGGCCCTCGCGCAGCGCCAGCCAGCCGCGCGCGACGCGATAGATGATCCAGGCGCCGATCAGGGCATAGCCGACGATCGCGATCACGAAGCCGACCAGCAGAATCAACAGCGCCGCCGCGACCACCGAGACCACGAGAATCCAGAGCCAGGAAAACCAGAAGGTGCGGATCTGCCAGCGGAAGTGACTCTCCAGCCAGGTGCCGTGTGTCTCGGAACGCCGGGCGTAATTCATGATGACCGCGATGATCGAAGGCAGCCCAAACGCGAAGCGCGTGGCCACGCTGCGTGCGGACAGCAGCCCGATGAGCACGGACAGTGCATGCAGGCCGTAGATCCAGTGCGTGTACTCGAGGAGACCTTTACTGATCGCTCCGCCGTTGCTGCCAGCTGCCGCGACCGGTTCCGAGTCCATGTGCCTAATCCTTGCGCGTGTAGCGCGCCGCGACCCGCCCGTAGGCCTCGCGAAATGGTATGCCCTGTTCGACCACGAGTGCATAGGCCTCTTCGGCGGCATGAACTGCCGGGTCGAGGCGGATGCGCTCGGGCCGGAATTTTAGCGCATCGAGCGCCGCGGCCACGATATCCAGTGTCTGCTGGGCCGTATCGATGCCGCGGAACAGCGGGAATTTGAGCAATTGCAGGTCACGCTGGTAGCCGGAGGGCAGCTTGGCGCAGATCGCCAGCGCTTCGGTCAACGAAGCCAGTGCTGTGGCGCTGCGGCCGCGCACCAGCTCGAACACGTCGGGGTTGCGCTTCTGCGGCATGATCGAGGAGCCGGTGGTGAAGGCATCGGCCAGTTCGATGAAGGCGAACTCCTGTGTATAGAAGAGCAGCAGGTCCGCCGCCATGCGGCTCAAGTCGCCCATGAGGAGAGAGAGCTCGAAGAGCAGGTGGGATTCCGCCTTGCCGCGTGAGAGCTGCACGGCGGTCACGGGTTCCTGGACGCTCTCGAAACCCAGCGCACTGGCAGTGGCGGCGCGATCCAGCGGCAGCCCCGGCGTACCGTAGCCAGCCGCCGAGCCCAGCGGGCTTTTCCCAATGCGCCGGCGCACGCCTTCGAGCCCCGCGATGTCATCGGCCAGTTCCGAGGCATAGCCGCTGGCCCACAACACCACCGAACTGGGCATGGCCTGCTGCATGTGGGTGTAGCCGGGCAACGGCGTCTGCGATTCGCGCTGAGCCAGTCTCTCGATGGCGCCGACAAGCAAGCGTGTGGATTCCTGCAGCGCGCCGACCGCGTCGCGCAGATAGAGTCGCAGCGCGGTCAGCACCTGGTCGTTGCGCGAGCGGCCGAGATGAATGCGGCCGCCGGCCGCACCGATGCGCTCGGTGAGGCGGTGCTCGAGCGCGCTCTGCCCGTCCTCTTCGGCGAGCGTGATGTGCCAGAGGCCGCGCTCGTGTTCATCGCCGAGCGCTGTGAGCCCGGCGCGAATCTGTTCCAGGTCGGCAGCCGACAGCAGGCCCTGCTGCTTAAGCATCTGCGCATGCGCGATCGAGGCGCGCACGTCGTAGCGCACCAGGCGCTCATCGAGGGCGTAGTCCTCGCCGGCCGTGTAGCGCAGCACGCGCTCATCGAGCGGTGCGCCTTTGTCCCAGAGGCGTGTCATGCGAGCGTCGCGCCGCCCTGCTGCTCGGCCGGAGTCAGGGCCTTGATGTCCTGCACGATCAGCGTGCCGGTGCCTTCGTTGGTGAACACCTCGGCGAGAATGCTGTCCTGGGCGCTATAGGAGATCACGTGCACGCGCCGCACGCCGCCGCGCAACGCGTCTTCGATGGCGCGGGCTTTGGGCAGCATGCCGTCGGTGATCGCGCCGGAGTCGCGCAGTTTCGCGAGACCCGCCAGGTCGGTGTACGAAATCACGGAGGTCGGGTCCGAGACGCGCTCGAGGATGCCGGGAGCGCCGGTGCAGAGAATGAGTTTCTCGGCCGAGAGCGCGGCGCCGATCGCGGCCGCCACGGTGTCGGCATTGATGTTGAGCAGGGTGCCGCGGTTGTCGGCCGACAGCGGGCTGATCACGGGCATGAGCCCGTTGTCGAGATGCTTGGAGATGACGCCGGCATCAATAGTGTCGATGTCGCCGACGAAGCCGAAATCCACCGGTGCGGCTTCGCCTGGCACATTCATGGGCGGCCGGCGATGCGCGCGGACCAGGCCGGCTGCTACACCAGAGAGCCCCACTGCCGCGATGTCCAGATCGCGGCAAATCGCCAGGATGCGCGTGTTGATGAGGCCGTTGAGCACCATGGACGTTGCATCAATAGACTTCTCATCGGTCACGCGCCTGCCCTGCACCATGCGCGTGCTGTGGCCGAGCGCTTCGGTGAGCTCGGTGAGTTGCGGGCCGCCGCCGTGAACCATGACCACGCGTACGCCGAGGTAGTGCAGGATCGCGATCTGCTCGATGAGCGCGCGCATGAGCGCGGGATCGCCGAACACGGCGCCGCCGGCCTTGACCACGAACACCTTGCCTTTGTAGAGGCGGATGTAGGGCGAGGCATTGCGCAGGGCGTGAATGGTCGCGGTGTGTTCGGAGCGATGCAGGATCATGTCGGCGGGTGACTCCTCAGGAGGCGAGCAGCTGGTGAAGCACGGCCATCTGGGCCGGCATGCGGTTGAATGCCTGCCGCTTGACGATGGCGCGCGGCCCGTCGAGCAACGCGTCGGCGAGCGCAACATTACGCCGCACCGGCAGGCAATGCATCAGGCGGCAGTTGTTGTTCGCAGGCGCGAACCAGTCCTCGGTGAGGCACCAGTCGCGCAGCGAGGCGCGGGCGCGCGCATCCTGGGCTTCGTCACCGTAAGCTGCGGTGTAGCCCCACTCCTTGGCATAGACCACGTGCGCATCGGCCAGCGCTTCACCGCGATCGGTGCTTTCTCGCACCGAGCCGCCGTACTTCGCCGCGGCCGCCCGCGCCTTGTCCATCACCGCTGCCGGCAGCCCGAATCCTTCCGGCCGCAGCACCACGACTTCCATGCCGCGCATGGCAGCCATGTGCACCGTGGCTGCCGGCACCGCCAGCGGCAAGGCGCGCGGGTGCCAGGCCCAGCTGAGCACGAACTTGGCGTGCTGCGGCACGTTGAATTCATCGAGCGTCTTCCAGTCGGCCAGCGACTGGCAGGGATGGTTGATGGCCGATTCCATGTTGATCAGCGGCTGCTCGATCAGCGCGGCCATGGCGGCGAACTTGGTGTCGGCGACTTCGGCGGCGAGATCCTTGCCATCGGCGAAGGCGCGGATGCCGAGCACATCGCAATAGGAAGCCAGCACCGGCAGTCCCTCGCGGATGTGCTCGGCCGCGGCACCGTCCATGACCGCACCGAGACGCGTCTCGAGCTGCCAGGTGCCGTTGCCCGGTGTGATCACAAAACTCGAGCCGCCCAGGCGCGCCATGCCGGACTGGAAGGAGGAGAGCGTGCGCAGCGAGGGATTCATGAACAGCAGTCCCAGCACCTTGCCGCGCAGCGCGTCGGGTTCGGGCACGCGTTCGAGCCGGCGCGCGATTACCAGCAGCTCTTCAATTTGTTCGCGCGAAAAATCCGCCAGGTCGAGAAAACGACGCATGATGCACCTAAGAGCCTGAGCCGCCGATGTCGAGCAGTGCGCTGCGCAGCAGTTCCACGTGCTCGTCATCGAGGATGAAGGGTGGCAGCAGGCGCAGGATCGCAGGATCGGCGCTGGTGCCCGCCAGGATGTTGCGTTCGAGCAGCGCGGCGTGGATTTCCTTTGCGGGCCGCGCGGTGCGCAGGCCGAGCAGAAATCCGGCGCCCTGCGCGCCGGTCACCGGGCCGACCATGCAGCGCGCGCGGATCAGGCCCGATACACGCCGCACGCGCTCCAGCAGAGCCTCGGATTCGATGGCCTCGATGACCGCTTCGACAGCGGCGCAGGCCATGGGGCCACCGCCGAAGGTGGTGCCCAGTGCATCGAGCTTCACGGCCGCCGCGACGCGCGGGGTCATCAGCAATGCCGCCACGGGGAAGCCGTTGCCCAGCGCCTTGGCGGTGGTGAGCATGTCGGGCTGAATTCCATACAGGTTGGCCGCGAAAGGTTCGCCGACCCGCCCCATGCCGCACTGGACCTCATCAAATATCAGCAGCGCGCCGACTTCGCGGCAGCGCGCCTGCAGCGCGCCCAGGAATCCTGCGCTCAGATCATAGGCGCCGCCGACGCCCTGCACGGGTTCGACAATGACCGCGGCAGTGTCCTTGGTGACCTGGCGCGCAATGTCGTCGAGATCATCTCGCGCGATGAAGCTCACATCAAAGGGAGTGCGCGGGTAGCCGAACCACTTGGCCGCCGCGCCCCAGGTCAGCGCACCGGTGGCGGCCGTGCGGCCGTGGAAGGAGTGCTGCACGGCGGCCACGTGGCCGCGGCGCGTGATCGCAAAGGCCATCTTCAATGCGTTCTCGTTGGCCTCGGCGCCGCTGTTGACGAAGAACACGCTGTTGAAATCCAGATTCGAGAACGCGATCAGCCGTCGTGCGGCGCGCGCGCGAACCTCGAGCGGCACCGCGTTGCTCTGGAAGTTGAGCTGCCGCGCCTGATCGCTCAAGGCCTGCGTCCAGGCCTCATGTCCATAGCCGAGTGCGGCCACCGCGTGACCGCCGTAGAAATCGAGCACGCGGCGGCCATCGCTGGTGTTGAGCCAGACGCCCTGCGCGGAAACCACCGGCAGCGCGTACTGCGCAAACACCGGCGCCAGGAAATCCGGCGGTGCTGCCGGCAACGCAGCGTGAGACTCGGCGTTCATGTCCACCCCGCGGCCGGCGCCGTCAGTCCAGTGGTCTCGGGCAGGTTGAAGAGACGATTCATCCATTGCACGGCGCCGCCGGCGGCGCCCTTATCGAGATTGTCGAGCACGCTGAAGACGGCCAGCGTCCGGCCGTCGCTGACGGCGCTGAGCGCGGCGTAATTGCTGGCGGCGACATCCTTGAGGCGCGGTGGGGTTTCGGTCACGCGCACGAACGGTGCGGCGGCGTAGAACTCGCGCAGTGAGGAGAGGACGAACGCGGTATCGCAGGGAGCGCGAAGGCTGGCCTGTACGGTGACATGGATGCCGCGGGCAAACGGACCCGAGTGCGGCGCGAAGGCGATCTGTGCTTCGGTGCCGGTGGCCGCGGCCACGCCAGCGCGGATCTCGGGGGCGTGACGGTGCGAGAGCGTGCCGTAGGCGTAGAGGTCGCTGTGACGCGCGGGATGATGCGTGCCCTCGACCGGCTTGCGGCCGGAGCCGGTGCTGCCGGTGACGCCCGATATAAAGAGCGGCCCGTCAGTAAGCCTGAGTTTGATCAATGGCACCGAAGCCAGCAGCGCCGCGGTGGCAAAGCAGCCCGGATGCGCCACGTGCGGCGTCGGCGAGCGCGCCAGGTGCTCGGGCACGGCGCAGGTGAATTGTGCCAGGCGCGCGGGCGCGCCATGCGGATGACGATAGACCGCTTCGTAGGCTGCAGCGCTGGCGTAGCGGTAGTCGGCCGATATGTCGACCACGTGCGGGTCGCGGCCGGCCGATTCGGCGGCGGTCAGCAGCCGGTCGATCAATGCGGCGGCGGCGCCGTGCGGTGCCGCCGAGAAGATGGCCGTGGTGGGCTCGCGCGCCACCAGGGCCGTGATCTCAGCCTCGGATTTGAAGCGCTCCTTTGGATACGCCGGCGCCAGATGACGGAACGCCGCCGCCACTGGCTCGCCGGGCTGGCTCTCGGACATGACGCCGGCGAGCGCGAACCGCGGATGTCCGGCGATCAGGCGTAGCAGCTCGCCGGCCACATAGCCGGTGCCGCCGAGCACGACGGTCGGAATGCGCCGCATTATTCGCCGGCCGCCGCGGCACGCAGCGAGCGATCGGGCAAACCGATGGCCGCGATCACGGCATCGCCGAGTCCGGCCGCATCGGTCATCGCATTGACGGCGGTGACGCCCATCTGCTGCTGGATGATTTCGATGCCGACCTGGTTGTCGGTGGATGGGCCCGTGACCACGCAGGGTTCAACGAAGAAGCGCTCGCGCAGCAGCTTGACGCCGCCCCAGGCCGCCACCGGATCGTTGGCCGACAGCACCACGCCCGTCAGCGCGCGGCGAATATCGGCGCAATCGAGAATGGCATCGACGCCATAGGTGCCGAGCAGGCCATCGCCGAGCTCGAACACGATCGCATCGGGCTTGCCGGCCGAGAGCTCGGTGAGCATGGTGCGCGTGAGCGCCGGGCCCGTGCGGCCCGTGGTGGTCACGACGCCGAGGTCGGTGAAGATCATCGTGCGGCGTGCGCCGGCGTCTTCGAACGCCAGGATATCGCGGCGCAGTGACACGCCCGTGGCCTTGAACGCATCCACCACCAGTCCCCGGTGCCGCATGCGCGCAACGATCGCCGCGGCCGCCGCGGTCTTGCCGGCTTCCATGCAGGTGCCGGCCAGCGCGACCACGGGCACACCGTGGGTGTCGAGCGGGGCGTTGAAATCCAGCGCGCGGTAGCCGACGCGCGCCGGGATGCCGATGCGCTCACCAAGATAGGGAAACTGCAGCACCACGCCCAGCACGCGGCAGTCGAACGGCTTGCCCTTGTCGGCCGTCGCCGAGTCGCAGATGCCCATGACGCCGCCGATGTTGAGCAGCTGGATCACATCGCCGGGCTGGACGGACGCCGGCACGTGACCGGAGTAACCGAACAGCGCGCGCCGCGGCCCCAGCGCACCGACCACGATGTCGCCCTTGACGACCTTGGCCATGCGGCCGCTGGCGAGCTCGAGCGTGTTGTAGCTGGACTTGTTGTTGAGCACCTCGGCGACGATGACCACGCCTTCCTCGGCCGGAATCTCGGACGAGAGCCGCAGTTCCTGGCCCAGTGCGCAGGCCTGGGTTACCGAAGAGACTTTATCGACGACCACCG